>JBFWVA010000006.1:0-258479 GCA_050246995.1 Rhodospirillaceae bacterium
GCGAAGCCATTCAGGTGCGACAATCGCGCCCGAAAGTACGGAAAACGTAGAGGTAATTGACTGTCGCACCGGTCGCTAAGTGTTTGTTTCACTTAAATAGCCGCACGCCTGGTGCGCCCACCATTTCATCCTCAAAGTTCAATGGATTAAGCGGTATTGGATATTTGGCGGGCGTTCAGCGCTCGTTCCAAATATCCACTGAATATCCAGGCGCACTTGCGTCCGGTCGGACGACACCCCATCTACCGCTCACAATGGAGGGGTTCCATGCCACTTACCTTTGACGGCCAAACGATGGTGTCGCTCAACGGTATCAAGTTCCGCGCGACTGATCCGCAGGACAACCTGATCCTTTTCGATCTGCCAAGGCAGATGCTCTTTGACCGCTTTCACGCAAAGTCACAGGCGGACTTCCCCGAGATTTATCGGAAGCACCAAGCCGTGATCCATAAGGCTGCGGAGCGCGTTTTCACGGCGCGTCGCAGCGTCGTATTTCCCCTTGCGCTGACGGACGCAGATTTTTCGTAAAGCGCGCGGTCGCGCTTAGAACGGGATTTCGTCTTTATCATCTGAGTCCCAGCCGCCGGTGTCGGCCGGTGGTGGTGCGGGCGTCACCGGACGAGGTGCAATAAGCGCCTTCGGTTCGGCAGTTGGGGCCAAGCGCCGTGCCTCGTCCTCTACCTCCTTCGCTTCGGCGATCACTTCGCCAATGTTGTTTGTAAGGCGCATCACAATATCGACCGAGCCCCACACGCCGCCCGGTATCTGGAGAATGCCCAACCAGAAGAGTGTGACGGCGCGGAGGCTCATCCGCCCTTTATCCAATTCTTCTTCGAACGCGCGCAGCTTCTCCAGCAGTGCAGCCTTTTTAGCGTCCGATAGGTTTGACTCGTCCACCAGCTTTTTCAACGCGTGCAAGTGCGTCCGGATACGATCCTTGGCCGCAGGCACAAGCTGAACAGATTCGCGCTTGGTCCGCGCGGAGTTATCCAGCACGAGTTGGGCAACATAGAAATTCAGGTCCGACTTGAACTGCCAATAGTTCTCCATCTTGAAGCCCTGCACCGTCGGCACCTGATAGCTGGCGAAGGGTTCAATGCCGTAGTGCCTGGCGATGGCCAAGATGACGTTCATGAAACTCTGACGCAGGTCCTCAAGCTGATTCCAACTTTCGTTGTGCTCAAGCTGCGAAGTGCGTTCGGCGAGCCGCTGCTCCGCATGGCTGACAAGCTTCGTGAAAGCAAGGTTTGGATCATCGGGGAGGTCTTCGAAGACCTCCTGCGGCACAAAATCAAAAATACTCATCGCGCGCCCCGGCTTTGAATATCAGTTGGAACAAGCCCCATCACTTCGCAGCAGCTTCGCTCTTAACGGCAACCTTCTTCCCCAATCCGACAGGTTTGGCGAGCAATTCCGCGAGTGCCGTTTTTACCGATAGCTTTTTCTCTTCCTCGGCCTCTGGGTCCATATCCTGCGCACCAATCTCGATCATCCGTTGCTTGAGCGCGTTGAAGGATGCATCCGGGATGCCGCCTTTTTCGGCGTGCTCCTTGATGACAAGGTACGGATTGAAGAGCAGCACGTAGCTGATTGCGCCGTTCGGTCCAGCGGCCACGTTGATGAAACCCAGCTTCTCCAAAATACGAATGCGACTTTCCCACGTGCGCTCCGCACGCTCGCCCGTGAACCCCGAGAAGAAAGCCATCTCGCGGGACTTGTTGGCGATCACGAAAGAGTCGTCGTAGGTGCGGCACCACAGATCCAAGTAAGCCGAGGAAACCGGCTTGCCCTTGGACATGTTGTCCATGATCTGGAGCAGAAGGGGCATAGCGCGCGGTACGCTCAACCAGCCGTCAAACCGCTGGCGATCCCACAGCCGCTTCACATCCAACTTCGGCCACAGAGTTTCTCTAAGAGCCAACTTCTGTCGCTCGATCTTTTTGCGCCGTTTTTTGGTATCCTCAGCCATCGGACCTGTTCCTGGTTGAAAATAGGCGGCCCCGGGTTTGGACGCCGGGGCCTTCTGACTGCGTGTCGCCGATCCCTTGCCCGGATTTGCTCTTGCATCAGAGCCAACTGGTTTGGACCCAGCGGGTAATGCCGCAATCAGATGTCCTATTATCTCGCTTAAATCGTTATTTCTCAATTACTTAAGTATCTATACGGCCCACGAGAATAGGCCGTTTCATGTCTATTCATGATACGAGATAAACATATAACGAGGCAACTCAGGTAGTGAGTTGGCAGGCGACTTATAGAAATGTTGAATTGGGCCAGTGGGTTGCGCGGCATCGCCTGTGCTCGTGCGTGATCCATGTGCTCCCCTGATCCCCATGTGCTCGCTGGTGCTCCTGGGGAGTGGGGGGACTGGGGGGTGCCTCGGTGCGATATTCTTTGTAGCAGTTCCGGTCAAAAATCTTGCTGTGTCCACTCCGCCGGGTGCGGCTCTCCACGTACCAAAGCGCAATCGTTACCGCCAACACGAGGTCGTCATGAGTGCCGACGCGGGCAGCGAAGGTCATGTCGCCGGGGCGGTGAATTTGACCCGGAAGTTTTGCGTTTCCGCCTTCAAGGCCGCGAGATCGGGTAGGTCGGCGGCGATTTCCAACGCCCCGCTGTGAAGCATCGCTTGGAGGGTGGCACTCCTAGCCGAACGGTACAGCTTTAAGTCCCGGTGCGCCGCGTATGCGGAGCACGGTCATAAAGAGCCGCGCTCCGCGTATCGGCTTATTTCTTGGCGACGCTCTGCGCGTAAGCAGATTTCTGCTTATTCGACTTGTCTTGCTTCGGCTTCTTCTTGTCCTTCGGTTTTTCCTGACCTTTGGCCATTGTCACGTCTCCCGCTGAATGTTGACCCTCGTACTCTAAGCCCATTTCATGGGCTCGGCAGGTCCATTTTTTATTCGCCCTGCGACCAGGCGATCAGACGGCGGGCCATGCCGCCCTCACCCCTCACGGCCTTTAAGCGTTCGGCGGCCGCCGTCAAAAGGATCGTGACGCCGACGCCGTGACCGGGCGCGTGGCCAGGGCCGTGGCTGACGATACCAATCGAGATGTAACCCGGCCGATAGAAGCGTGTGACGGCGCTGTCGATCTCCGTGAAGGCGACAAGGTCGCCGAAGCGCAAGCCTTCCGCCATGGCCGCATCGGTGATCTCGAGGTCGCCGACCCAACTGTCCTGCCCTAAACCGGAGCCGGCGACTTCGGGCGGAATGATGGCGCTGACTTGGCAGGTGACGACGCCTTGCTGTTCCGAGAGCGGGAGCGCCTCGGCGAGGCGCGGCGACACATTCGACAGCATGATGTCCGGGTGATCCACGAATTGAAGGCCGCGGCCAACGGTCTCGACCACGACCCGGTCCTCGCAGTTCAAGGTGGCGGCGACGGCATCGGGCACTTCGACCCCGACGAGTTGCGGGGCCCAGAAGCCGGGCGCGAGGCCGCCGCGTTTGCCGGCGATGACGCCGATGGTGCGTCCGGCGGCGTCGCGGACCCGGTTGCCGATGCAGCCGAGGAGATGCAGCGCGCCGGGCTGGGCGGGCGTGACGTTCGCGTCTTCGATGCTGGCGCCGGGCATCAAGTGATCGCCGACCCAGCGCGCGGCCAGATCGCCGGCGTGAACGCCGAGCGCGATCCCGCCGGTACCCGGCAGCGGTCGGGGACGGCCGTGATCGTCGAGATTCATCGCTTCGGGATGGAAACGCGGCGGCGCGATGCGGCCCGTGACCGTGGTGACGACGAGATCGGCGCTGTTGGTTTTCAGGGTCATTGGTCCGTCCCCCACGGCATCGGCAAAAGGTCCGCGAGATTGGTTTTGCCGCCGACCTCCAGCTTGAGCCGATCCGCCGGGCCGGTGATGAGGGTCATGAGACCGAGGCCGTGTCCGCCGCCCGTCGCCGTCCCGTGAGAGACGATTCCGACCATTGCCCAGCCTTTGCGATGCTGGCGGCCGAAACGATGGTCCTGATCCATGACCGCGACAAGATCGCCGAAGCGCAAATCCTTGGCCATATCGGCGACAGGCGCGCTGGAGGTGTGGAGGTCCATATTGAACATCGCCGCCGGCATACCGATCCCAGCGGCGGCGGCCACCGACGGCAATATGGCGGCGACGCCGATGTGAAGGCGGTCGCCGGCGTTGCGCGTCATGGCGGCGTACAAGGCCGGACTGCAGGAGTGGAAGGTGAGATCGGGATGCGCCTCGTCCGCGAGGCCGATGCCGTGAGAGTCGATGCTCATCCAGTCGCCGGGCGCAAGCTGCGCCAGCACGTCGGGCGCGAACATGGCAAGGACGGCGCCGTGTTTGCCAAAGACGATGCCCCGCGCGCCGTGCGCGGGGCCGCCGATCACCTCGACCTTATTGCCGACGCACGAGAGGAAGCGGATGGCGTGATACGCCTGTGGGTCGGGATGCCCCAGCGAGACGCCGGGTTCGACGTGATCGCCAAGCCATTTGCCGGCGACGTCGCCGAGCTTGATCCCTGTGACGATGCCGCCCTGCCCCGGCCGCGTGATGAAAACACCATCGGGGCGGACGACCTGATTGGCCGACGCCGGCTGGATCTGCGCCTTCAGGCGCGTGGTGACGAGGTTTGCTGCGTTAGTAGCCACGGGACGGCTCGAATTTGTTGCGCATAGGTTTTCCAGCGAGGAAGCGGTCGAGGTTATCGAGGAAAATGTCGACAATGCGGCCGTTCTCGGCGGCGACCGTGCTGGCGGAGTGCGGCGAGATGATCGTGTTCGGCAGCGCCCACAACGGGCTTTCCTTGGGCAGGGGTTCGAGCGTGAAGGCATCGAGGGCAGCGCCGCTGATTTTGCCCGATTGCAGGGCGTCCGCGAGCGCCGTCTCGTTGATGACGGCGCCGCGCGCCACGTTGACCACCACCGCGCCCGGTTTGAGAGCCGCGATCTCAGGCGCATCGATCATAAGCCGCGTCTCGTCGGTCAACGGACAGGCGAGGATCAGGGCGTCGACCTCGGGGAGCGCCGCGCGCAGGTCTTTCTTGGTGATGATGCGGCTGACGCCTTCGGGGGGTGGGCCTTCCGAACGGCGAAGCCCCCACACATCCATGCCGAACACCGCGGCGTCACGCGCGATGGCGCGGCCGACCTCGCCGAGACCGATCACGAGCGCGCGGGCGCCCGCGAGACCGCGCACGGTGTAGCGCTCCCAATGTTTGGCCTGCTTGGTGCGGTTGAGATAGGGCACGTCACGGAAGAAGTGAAGCATGCCAAGCATGGCGAACTCGGCGAGCGGGCGCGCATGCACACCCGCCGCCGTTGTGAAGACGATGTTGCTTTGATCGAGCTTCGTGGACTTCAGGAATTCGCCGATCCCGGAACTGGTCGCCTGGACCCACCGCACCTTGGGCGCATTGCGCGGGAGGTTGGCCGGATCGAGGAGATCGAAGTCGAAAAGGATGTCGGCTTTGGCGAGCAAGCTCGCCCATCGCTCGCGGATCTCCGGCGTGATGGTGCGGGCGGCGCCCTTGTGATCGGCGACGTAACGCGGCGCCGGCAGAAGATCCGGTTCATGGACGACCTCGACACGCGCGCCGCCTTCTTTCCGGATGCGGGCGACATGCTCTTCCTCGAGGGGCGACGAGACAAGGATGACGGGTTTTGCGGTCATGAGCGCATCACACTTTCGAGTTTTGGAACGGCCTGCAACAGCGCGCGCGTATATTCGTGGGTGGCGCCTTCGATCGAGCGGTCCGCCGGGATCGTTTCAACGATCTCGCCGGAGAGCATGACGAGCACACGCGGCGCGATGAAGTCGATCAATTGAAGGTCGTGACCGATGAAGATGACCGAGAGGCCGAGGCGGTCCTTGAGATCGAGGATCAGGTTCACGACCTGCGCCTGCACCGAGACGTCGAGCGAGCTGACCGGCTCGTCGGCGATGAGGATGTCCGGTTCGGCCGCGAGGGCGCGCGCGATGCAGATGCGCTGGCGCTGGCCGCCGGAGAACGACTTGGGATAGGCGCCGGCCGTAGACGCGGGGAGACCGACCTGATCCAGGAGTTCCGCGACGCGTTTCGCCGCCGCCGGCCCCGCCGCGAGGCCATGAACGCGCAGGACTTCGGCCAAGGTATCGCCGATGGTGCGCGCGGGGTTCAGCGAGGCGTAAGGATCCTGGAACACGGTCTGTATGCCGCGCCGGCGCTTTCGGAGATCGCGCGCGCTGAGCGTGACGAGGTCTTCGCCGTTGAAGATGATTTTGCCCGCATCGGGACGTTCCAGAAGCGCGACGCAGCGCGCGAGCGTGGTCTTGCCCGAGCCGCTTTCGCCGACGACACCGAGGATCTCGCCCTTGGCGAGTTCGAAACCGGCGTTGGCGAGGGCCGGGCGCGCCGCCGGCGCGGATGAGAAAATCCCGCCGCGCGGCGCGTAGCTTTTCGAAACGCCTTCGACCCGCAGGATCGGCTCAGCCATGAACGGCCTCCGGCGCGAACACGCGCGTTCCTGGGACGTCGGCCGCACGCACACACCGCGCGCGATGCGCGGCGCTTATATCGGTGAAGGGTACGGGCGCGGCGCGGCACACCTCGACGGCCAGCGGGCAGCGCGGCGCGAAATGACAGCCCGGCGCCCGCTCGCCCGGCGGCGGCGGGGACCCCGGGATGGAGGTCAAACGCTTGACCGTCTTGTCCCGCCGGGTGCTGGCGAGCAGGCCCGCCGTGTAAGGCATGCGCGGACGCGCGAGAATGTCCCGGGTGGGTCCCTCCTCGACAATCTGGCCCGCGTACATCACCGCGATGCGGCTGCACATGGACGCGACCACGGCGAGATCGTGCGACACCAGCAAAAGGCCCATGCCTTCCTCGCGCCGGAGCTGATCGAGAAGGGTCAGGATGTTTTTCTGGACGATCACATCGAGCGCGGTGGTGGGTTCGTCCGCGACGAGGACCCGCGGCTTCGCCGCCAGCGCCATGGCGATCATGATGCGCTGACGCATGCCGCCGGAGAACTCATGCGGAAAACTGGTGGCCCGGGCTCCGGCCTCACGGATGCCCACACGCTCCATGAGCGTGACCGCGCGCGCGTCGGCCTCGGACCGCGAAACGCCTTCATGCGACTGGATCACCTGCGCGATCGCGCGGCCCACGCGAATGACCGGATTGAGGGAGGACATCGGGTCCTGAAAGACCATCGCGATCCCCGCGCCGCGCACACGGCGCAAGGCGGCGGGCGGCATCGTCAGAATGTCTTGACCATCGAGACGGATCTGGCCGCTCACAGCCGCGTTCTTGGGGATCAAGCCCAAGGCGGCGCGCGATGTCAGACTTTTCCCGGACCCGCTTTCGCCGACGAGCCCGACGGCTTCGCCCACCGGCACATGGAGCGTGACGCCGCTGACCGCGTTTCTTTGTCCGCCGTCGAAGGCGATGGACAGGTTGTCGATGCTCAGACCGGCGCGTTCACCCATCGAGACGCCTCACCTTGTCGGCGAGCCCGTCGCCGATCAGGCTGACGACGAGGCTGACGATCACGATGGCGAGGCCCGGACCGACCACGACCCAGGGCGCGGTGAGCATCATGGAGCGCGTCTCGGAGATCATCAGGCCCCATTCCGGCGTCGGCGGTTGGGCGCCCAAGCCGAAGAAACTGAGGGTCGCGCCGACTTGCACATCGAGTGCGAAGTCGCTCATGGCGAACACCAGGGCGGGCGCGATGGCGTTGGGAAGAATGTGGACGAACATGATGCGCAAGTGCCCGAAACCGAGGTTGCGGGCGGCGAGCACGTATTCGCGCTTTTTAAGCGCGATGGTCTCGGCGCGGATGATGCGGGTGTAGAGCACCCAACTGACGACGGTCAGGGCGATGTAGAGATTGATGAGGCCCGGCCCCAGCATCGCGACGATGGCGATCACCAGGACCAGGAACGGGAAGGCGATGATGACGTCCACGATGCGCCCGATCACGGCATCGACCCAGCCGCCGTAGTACCCCGCGACGAGGCCAACAATGGCGCCGATGATCAGCGGTAAGGTGACGCCGATGGCGCCGATCTGCAGATCGACGCGCGCGGCGAACACGACGCGCGTGAAAACATCGCGGCCCAGATGATCGGTGCCCATGAGGTGCGCGAGCGAGGGCGCCTGCAGCGCCTGGGAGAGATCGATCGCGACCGGATCGTAGGCGGTGACAAAGGGCGCGAAGATGGCCGCCAGCAGAATGAGCGCAAAGCCGCCGAGACCAAGCCGCAGGGACCAGTTGGGGCGCGGCCTTGGTTTCATCCCGGGCGCTGCGATCGCGGCGTCGCTCATTTGTGCAGCGCCATACGCGGATCGAGGAGGCTGTAGAGCAGGTCGCCGATGAGATTCGCCGCGACGACGAGCAGCGCGAAAATCAACGTCGCGAGCTGGATGACGGCATAGTCGCGTGTGGCGATGGAGCCGATCAGGAGGGACCCGACGCCCGCGAGCGAGAAAATGCGCTCCACGATAACGGTGCCGCCGATGAGATAACCGAGGTTGATCGTCACCACCGTCACGACGGGGCGCAGGCTGTTGCGCAGGATATAGCTGGCGTTGAGATAGCGGGCGCTCAACCCCATGGCCCGGCCGGTGGTGACATAGTCCGAGGCCAGCACCTCGATGATGCTGCTGCGCAAGGTGCGCACCAGGATGGGCGAAATGGAAATCGCGAGGGTGAGCGCCGGCAAGGTGAGATGCGCGAGGGTGTCGAGACCGCCCGCGCCTTGGCCCGTGATCGGCAGGAGTTGGAGCTTCACGCCGAGGAGATAGGCCAGGATGATCCCGGACCAGAACACGGGCATGCCGAGGCCGATGGTAAACAGGATGCGCATCGCGTGATCGGGGACCCGCCCCTGACGCACCGCCGACCAGAACGCGCAAGGCACGGCGATGAGCACCGCCATGGCGATGGCGTAGCCCATCAGGAGCAACGTCACGGGCAGGCGCTCGACGGTCACCTGCCACACGTCCTGCTGATAGAAGAAGGAAATGCCGAAATCGCCTTGAAGCGCGTTGGACAGGAAGTTGAAGTATTGCTGCCACAGCGGCAGGTCCAAGCCGAGCTGATCGCGTACACGCGCGATCAGCTGCGGCGTCGCGCGGCTACCGAGCGCAGCGATGGCCGGATCGCCCGGGATCAGGCGCACCAGGACGAACACGACAACGCTGATGCCAAAAAGGACCGGGATCGCCTGAAGGACGCGAAGAAGGACGTAGCGGATCATGCGGCGCCGACACCTCCGTCGATGGTGAGCGCGCTGCCCGTGACAAAGCGGGACTCATCGGCGGCGAGATAAGCGATGGCGGCCGCGACGTCCTCGGGATTGCCGATATAGTGCACGGGCGGGCGCTGCGACACCCGCCGATAGGCCGCTTCGCGGTCGGGTTCGAGATCGAACCGGCGCTCGAGCATCGAGGTATGGATGATGCCGGGACAGACGCAATTGACGCGGATTTTCCGGGTGGCGAAATCGAGCGCCATGCTGCGCGTGAGGGAGACGAGCCCCGCCTTCGACGCGCAGTAAGCCGCGAGACGCGGCGAGGAGACCTGCCCCATCAGCGAGGCGTTATGCACGATGGCGGCCCCGCCTTTCGCGGCGCGCGACAAGAGTTGCGGCGTGAAGATGCGCGAGGTGAGATAGGGCCCGCGCAGATTGACGGCCATGATCTCATCCCAGACATCGGGCGCGGTTTCTTCGATCGACCCCAGGATCTCAATGCCGGCGTTGTTGACCAGCACGTCGACGCCGCCGAAGGCCTGTTCGATGTCGCGGGCGGCCGCTGTGATGCTCGCCTCGGACCGGACATCGCACGGCAGCGCCAATCCCGCGTCGCCGGCCATGGCCAGTGTCTCGCGGGCGCTTTCAAGGTTGATGTCGAGCACCGCGACCCGGGCGCCCTCGGCGGCGAGCCGCACAACAACGGCGCGCCCGATGCCGGACCCGCCGCCCGTGACGACGCAGTCCTTGCCGGCAAAACGGCGGGCGGTGACGGTCATTTGAGCAGCGCTCCAAGATCGACGGGCAAGGCGATCCCGGTGATGGCGCGGGCTTCTTCCGAGGCCAGGAAGAGCGCCGCGTTGGCGATGTCCACGGGTTCGCACCAGGGGATCGGGAGCGTGTTCCAGTTCAGATAATACTGGCGCGCCTCCTCGAGCGTGGTGCCCGCGTGCCCGCCAAGGCGGTCGAGATAGGCCTGGTTCATCACCATGTCGGTCTTCACGACCGTGGGATCGACGGAGTTGGCGCGGATGCCGAAGGGCGCGAGCTCCAAAGCAAAGGCGCGCATGACGCCGAGCACGCCGTGTTTCGCGGCGGTGTAGTGCGCGAACTGTTTATTGGCGCGGTGGCTGAGCACCGAGCCCACGAAAACCATGGCGCCGGACTTGCGCTCGATCATGGCGGGCGCGGCGGCGCGGGCCGTTTTCCAGACGCCGGTCAAGTTGACGTCGATCATGGTTTGCCACTGCTCGTCCGTGAGCTCCCACGCCTTGGCCCAGGAATCGATCCCGGCGGCGGCCACCATCACGTCGATCCGGCCGAAGGTTTTGACAACTTCCGCCATGGCGGCGTTGATCTGCTCGGTGTTGGTGACGTCGGCGGTCAGCGCGATGGCTTTGCGTCCCAACGCTTCGACTTCCTTTCGGACTTCATCGAGCTGGGTGCTTTTCGCGCCCGCATAGGGGATGCCGGGCACGTCGCGGCCGATGTCGATCAGGGCGACGTCGGCCCCCTCTTCGGCGAAACGAAGCGCGGTGGCGCGGCCGATGCCGCGGGCGGCGCCGGTGATGGCCGCGACTTTATTGGAAAGACGGGCGGTCATTAGCGGCGCGGCGGAACGGGCCGCAGATCGTAGGGTTCGACGATCTCCGACGTGTGTTTGTGATAGATCTTGCCCTGGTCATTGACCCAGTACACATCGACGCCCCATTCGCGGTAGCGCTTTCCGTCCTTCTTGATGATGTAGCTGGCTTCGGTCTCGCTCACAATTATGTCGCCCGTGGCGGCGCGGAATTTGCGGGTGATTTGATAATCGTCGAGGGAGTCGAACCACTCCTTCGGATGCGCGTGCACCTGCTCGGGCGACAGCACGCGGCTGCCGGCGATGGTGATCGCATCGTCGGTATAGAGGGCGCTTACACCCTCGGCGTCGTAGGCGCGGTAAAGCCGCTCGACGTTCTTGACCCATGCGGCTGGATCGGCAACGGCCATTCTCTCCCCCTCTTCGTTTAGTTCGACAACGTGACGTTCTCGAAGCTGTATTTGCCTTGCGAGTTCGGCTTGAAATTCTTCACCCGCGGGGAGGCCGCGAAAATACGATCCTCCTCGATGGTGTAGATGAACGGACAATCCTGGTTCACGATCTTCTGGAGTTCCGAATAGATCGTCTGGCGCTTGGCCGGATCGAGCTCGCTCCGCCCCGCGAGGACCAACTGCAGCGCCTTCTCGTTGCGATAGCTGGAGTGCAGGGCGTTTTGCGGCCGCGGATCGATCGCGACGCCAAAGAGCTGGTCGGGATCCGGCGTGTCGTTGGTCCAGGCCGAGATCCGCATGGTGAAACGTTCGGTATTGTACATCTCCTGGGCCGTCGTCGCTTCGATCTGCTCGACATTCATCGTGATGCCGATTTCGGCGAGCGACGCCGCCCAGATCTGGGCAATGGCGAGTTTCACGTTGTCGCCGCTCGGCACGGTGGCGGTGAAAGCGAAACCGTTCGGCACGGTGCTGGAAGCAAGGAGTTCGCGCGCCTTCTTGAGATCGAACGTGATCGGCGACGTGTTCGGATCATAAAAGAGCGTGGCGGCGGGCAGGATCGATTTGGCCGCGTGGGCGCGTCCGAAGTAGATCGACTTGGCGATCGACTCGCGGTCGACCGCATAGGCCATCGCGCAGCGCACGGCGGCCTGATCAAACGGCTTCACTTTTTGATTGATGGTGACAAAGCCGACGGAACTGCCGGGCTCGCTTACGACGATTCCGCCGTTGGCCGCGATCTGATCGATCTGATTGGCGGGGACGTCGGTGGCGATCTGGATGCCGCCCGACGCAAGCTGCAGCGCGCGGGCGTTTTCGTCGCCCACGACGCGAAACACAATATTCTCGACCGTGGGTTTGCCGGGCTGCCAATAGTTGGGGTTCTTGACGAGGGTGAGGCTTTGTCCCCGCTCCCAGCTTTTCAGCATGTAGGCGCCGGTGCCCATGGGATTCTCGCCGGCGGACGCGCCCTGGGCGGTGAAATTGGCTTCTTCGTAGATACTGGCGGCGAAGGTGGAGAGCGCTGGCAAAAGCGGCGCGAAAGGTTCGGACATCGAGATCAGGACCGTCTGCGGGTCAACCGCTTCGACGGATTTGACCGGCGAGAAGAGGAAACCCCAGGAGCCGTTCTGATCGATGGCGCGCGTCAGGGAAAAGGCCACGTCCTTTGCCGTGAGGGGATTGCCGTTCCAGAACTTCACGCCCTCCCTTAGCTTGAATGTCGCGCTCATGCCGTCGGGGGCGACGCTCCACTCCGTCGCGAGTTCCGGCTCGACCCCCTTCCCGTCCTCCGACAGCCTGACAAGGCGCTCGAACACCGTGAGCTGGGTGAACATCGAGCGGTCGTCCTGGGTGTTGAAGGGATCGAAGGTGAAGATGTCCGCCGGACGCGCGACGACGATGGTGCCGCCGCCGGCGGGCGCGGATGTTTGCGGCGGCGGCGTATCGCCCGCGCGGAAAAACCAGAACGCGCCTCCAAGAATAACAACCGCGGCGATGATGAGCCCGGTCTTCGGTGTCTTGGGGGTCTCCGACATTTTTATAATCCCAACCGGCTAGATTTGAATCTTTGGAACGTCCTGCCACTGCCGCTCGGCCTCCAGCGCGGCGGCGAGCACATCTTGAACATGGGCGGCCTGCGCGAGGGTCGGCAGCGTGGGGTCTGAAGCACCCGGCGCGCGGACGCTTTCAAGAAAGGCGGTGATGTGCCGCGTGGCGGCGTCGCTGCGGCGCTCGCCCATGGGCGCGACCGGGCGGTCCGCGCCGAGGCCGCCGCAAGCCGGTGCGACGGAATAGCGCTGGCCGCCCGGGAGACGATCATCGAGCAACACCTCGCCCACGGCTTTGGAGCCATGAAGCTTGACCTTCGTGCCGGGGAAACCACCGCTCAGCACCCAGCTTGAAATCAGCAAACCTTGCGCGCCGCCGGCGAAGTCCATTTGGAGCGTGGAAATGTCATCGAGGCGCGCGCCTGTCAGCACGCGTTTGAAATGCGACGACACCCGCGAGATGGGCCCGAGAAGCCAGGCGCCCATGTCGATCACGTGCGAGCCGTATTCGAAGAGCGCACCGCCCGCGGCCTGGCTGGGATCGCCTTTCCAGTTCATCGGCTTGCCGCCGGTGGGATGGAATTGGGGATTGTGCTCGGCGAGTTCGATCAGCCAAATCTCGCCGAACGTACCCGCGTCGAGATCGGCCTTCATCGCTTGGATTGCGGGATTGAAACGAAAGGAATAACCCACGGTGACCGGAATGCCCTTCGCACGCTGTAGCGCGACGAGCGCGTGCGCGGACGGGGCGTCGTTGGAAACCGGCTTCTCGCAATAAACGGCGACGCCGGCTTCGAGCAGCGCTTTCATCTGCGCGGCGTGAACATGATCGGGCGTTGCGACAACCGCCATATCGAGCGTCTCGGCGGCGAGCATCGCGCCGAGATCGGGATAGGCTCTTTTGACGTTGTGCTGACTGGCGAAGCGCTGGCCTTCGTCGAGGGTGCCGCCGACACAGGCGGCGACATCGACACCGCCCTGCGCGCGCAAGGCCGGAAGCAAGGCGGACGCGGTCCAATTCCCGGTCCCGACGAGCCCGCAGCGCAATGTCATGCGGTGACCCCAAGCGCGCGCGTCCGCGCGCCGAGAGCGCCGCCCAAAATGCTGACGATGAAACCCCTTAGGTGCAGCATCGTTCCCCCGCCATCAGCCTAAACCAATGGCGGCGGCTTTCCCAAGGCGAGAAATAAACAGAGGAACCCTACACGATCCGGCAATGTAACAGCAGGCCGGCGACCTGCCGGGGGCTTAGCCCCCGCGGCGGCCGCGCGTATCGGCGTACTGCTTGCGGAATTCCTCGCGCACGAAGAAGGCGTGGTAGCCGTTCATCCAGCCGTTGTTCTCGCCCCACGAGTCCCCGTAGGTATCGCCGGGGGTCTTGTCGCGGAAGAAGGTGTAAACCGGCCGGTCGCGATAGGCCCACACGCGCAGGGCGCCGGGCGCGCCCTTCTCGGCGAACTTGCCGGTCTGCGGATCGACATACTTGATCGACCAGATCAGCGAACTGCTCACGGCCTTTTCGTCGGCCAGCACGTAGGGGAATGTCTTCAGGCAGCGCGCGGCATCACCGCCGCCGCACATGGCCATGCGGTAGGACTGCGGGTCCGACGGATGATCGCAGGACAATTGATCGAGCGAATCATCCGTGCAGCTGTAGGTATAGATGGTGCGCGCCTGCGAGTCGGCGAGCACGATCCCGCCGGGCGCGTCCTGGAGCTGGAACCCTTTCGGGAACGACGGCGCGGGCTGCGTGAATACGTTATGCCAGCCCGCGATATCCGAGCCATGTAAGGAGGAGAGCTGCTCCTCACCGACCAGCGTATAGAGGGGCTTCTTGCGATAGGTCCACTGGTACACGCCGGGCGAACGTTCGATGACGCCCCAGTCGCCGTGTACTTTTGGCGCGGACGCGTGGGCGAGCATCGGCGCGAAGGTTTCCTGGCAACGTTCGTCGCAATTGGATTTGTTGTTGCCGTCACGATCCCAACTGTAAACCGAGAAGCCGTCGACAGTCGTGAGCAGACGGCCGAGCGGCATCGTCACGACGGTGAACTGCGCGGGCACATCGGGGCGCGGCCCAATGGGTTTGCGCTGGGCGCCGGCCGAGCCGCCAGCGCGCAAGATGCCGATTCCGGTGGGCAGTCCGGGCTGATGATCGAGGGCGGAGCGATAGACGGCATAACCGTCGTAGGCCCACTGCTTCTTGCCGTCCTTACGTTCGACGATGGTCCACTTGCCGGCGGGCTTCGCGCCGTCCTCAACGAGCAGCGGCGGCCATGCGGCGGCGCAGGCCGGCCGTTTGTCGAGTTCCGGCAGCACAAGCCCGGCGGGCCAGGGTTCGTGGAACCCGGCGGTGGTGCGTTGCACGGTATCGCCGCAGGTCGGCTTGCCTTCCTGCTCCCCGCGATACCCAAGGTTATTCTGCCCGCGTCCCTGCCAGATATAGAGTGTGTTGCCGGACGCATCGGCAAAGACCGGTCCATCGACCTCGGTGCCCAGCACTTGAATCGTGGGCGGCAGCGGCTCGTCGATGAAGGCTTCCACCGGAAGACGGGGACCGGTCCGGTTTTGCGCATAGGCGCTGGTTCCGGTCACAAAGACCGCCGCGGCCACAGCCATATGAATCTTAAAGTGCACGAGCAAACCCTCCCCGGTCCGGATGGGCAGAGGGTAGTCGCGCCGGGCGGTTTTTGAAATGCCGAAGTAGGCGAAACCGTTCAAATCGGCCGGCGCCTTCGGGTGAATCTGCGTATAGACATTGTGCCAACCCGCGATATCGGAGCCTTCGAGACTGCGG
This sequence comes from Rhodospirillaceae bacterium, assembly GCA_050246995.1. GTDB lineage: Bacteria > Pseudomonadota > Alphaproteobacteria > Rhodospirillales > Rhodospirillaceae > SHVO01. Next base: position 15,581 of record JBFWVA010000006.1, read on the forward strand.
AACCGCGTCTCGGCGATGCGCGTGTACAAGGGCTTGCCGCGGAACGTCCACTGCTTGATGCCGGGGGAGCGCTCGATGATGCCCCACTCGCCGCGGGTTTGCGCGGCCTGCGGCGCGGGCACGGGGCGCCACACTTTCAGACACTCACCCTTGCAGTTTGACTTGTTCGCCGCGTCGCCGTCCCAGGTGTACACAGAGAAGCCGACGTCGGTGGAAAGGATGCGTCCCGTCGCGACGGTGCGCACCACGAACGCGGGCGGCGCGTCGGGAGACGGGCCGATGATCTCGCGGTGCGAACCCGAGTCACCCCGGTTCCAACGGCCCGAGGAGCCGACAACGTCGCCCGGCTTGTGATCGAGCGCGGAGCGGTAAACGGGCATGCCGCCGTAGGTCCACTGCTTCTTGCCGTCGGCGTTCTGAACGATCTTCCATTTCCCGACAGGCTTCGCATCCTCCGCGGCATAAACCGGCGGCCAGGCTTCCTGGCACGTGGGACGCGTGTCGAGATCGGGCAGCAAGAGGCCGCCCGGGTATGGGCTCATAAGGCCCGTCGTCACAGTGCGCTTTTCGTTGGCGCAGGAGGACGGCTCATCCTTGCGGTCGCCGGCGTTGCCGTTGCGTAAATTATTGAGCGGCCAGATGTAGAGGGTGAGGCCGTTCTGATCGACGAACACGGGCCCGTCGGCGTCGGTGTGCTGAACGGAAAAGCCGGGCGGCAAAGGCTCGGGCGAATAGGCTTCGAGGTCGGCGACCGGCGGGCGGTAGCGTTCGGCCTGCGCATGGGCCGCGGCGACCATGCCACTCGATGCGAGCACTCCGGCTGCAAAGACGGCAAACCCCAAACGCTTCATGGCTTCGTTCCCCGGTTTAGACATGCTGCAAGCATAGAGGTCCGGGGCCCAAACGCATACGGCAAATAGGTGTGTAACCCGTTGCACCCGCTATTGTTTGGCGCGGCTAAAAAACATTTTAGCGCAACTCGACCAACGGCTTGATAGACTGGCGGCCTCATACGATCTCGCGGAGATGGCCCATGAAATTTCGGTTCGGTGTAGCGCTCGCCTCGCTTGCCCCGCTCGCCTTCGGCGCCCTTGGCGCCGGGGACGCGTTTGCCGCGGATCAAGCCAAGACAGCGGTCACCAACCGCACCATCGGCTACGTGATGACGCTGCGCGAGTGGTCGATCTACCGCACGCCCGGCGCCAAACAAGAGTGTCCGCATGGCGTCAACGACGGCGAGCGCGAGCAATTCAAGATCCTGTATCCGGAAGACGGCGTTCAGCGCTCGGTGGTCGACACGCAGCTGAAGTGGGAAGGCGAGACGTGGCATCCGACCCTGACGCCGGAACCTTATGAATACCGGCAGGTCGAAGGAAAGATCAGCAAAGGGCTCAATCTCGACGGCAAGATCGGTCCCAATGACTTCGTGAGTCCCGACGGCGAGAAGGGCATCGACAACCAGCTCTACCGGGCCATCGGATGCATCGCGGGTTACAACAATTCGCAGCCTTATATGACCTTCTTTGAAGGCAATGCCGCGCGGCGCAACAACTTCAACCGCATATTGATCGAGATCAGTGACGTGGACGATCTGACAACCGATCCGGACGTGACGGTCACGACGTATCGCGGTCTCGACAATCTTCTCGCCGACGCATCGGGCAGCAACTTCCTGCCCGGCGGCACGCAGCGCGTCGACGCGCGCTTCGGCAAGGAGTTCATCAGCACCTTCAAAGGCAAGATCGTCGACGGCACGCTGACCACCGAAGCCGCGGACTTGCGCCTGCCCCTGACCATCGCGTTCGATTCCACGGGCGTGCACGTCATGAAAGGCGCGCGGTTTCAACTGAAGCTCACGGGCGATTATGCCCAAGGGTATATAGGCGGCTACGCGGACGCGTGGGCATGGTATCTGCAGATGAACTCCGGCTGGTCCACCCACCACACGAACTATGGTCAGCTCTCCTCGCCGTCGCTGTGGCGTCTGTTCGCGAAACTCGCCGACGGGTACCCGGACGAGCAGGGCCGCAACACGGCCCTGTCCGCCGCGATCGACGTGCAATTCGCCCGCGCCTACATCGTGCATCCGGACAAACCGGTCGCCACCGACGTAGCCGCGCCCCGCGCGGATAAGACGGCACGCTAAATAGGGTTGAAACTTGATGCCGGCGCACCGCGCGCGGGCATCAAAGCGGAACTCTTTAAATTGTCAGCCGTTAGCCCGGGACTTCCTATTGGAGTTCGCCGGTGCCCAAACACGCGTTGCGCTTGCTAATCCGCAAGATCGAGACAATCGTCGCGCTGACGAATGACGAAATTGAAGCGCTGAACGAGCTTCCCGTCCGGATCGCGGACTATGCGAAGGGCGCCGTGCTGGTGCGGGAGGGCGATCGGCCGACACAATCCTTTACCGTCCTGTCGGGCGTCACTTGCATGTACAAACATTCCGCCGAGGGACGGCGCCAAATCCTCATTTTCCATTTCCCCGGGGATTTTCCGGATCTGCAGAGCCTGCATCTCAACGTCCTGGACATGAGCGTGAGCGCCATGTCGCGCGCGAAGGTCGCTTATTTCCAGCACCAGGACATCAGGCTGATTTACGCGCGGTTCCCCCGCCTCGGCGAGGCGCTGTGGCGCATGAGCCTGGTCGACGCCGCCATCTTGCGCGAGCGCATGCTGAATCTCGGCCAGCGCGCGGCCTATCCGCGCCTCGCGCACTTCTTCTGTGAAATGGTGGTGCGCACAAAGCTGGCCGATGAGGTGGAGGGGCCTGTCTTCCCCCTGCCCTTCACGCAGCAAGAGATCGGCGACGCGCTTGGGCTCAGCAACATTCACGTTAACCGCATCACGCAGGAGCTGCGTGAAGAAGGCTTGATCGAGACGAAACGCGGACGCCTCATCGTCATGAACTGGAAGAAACTGCAGAAGGCGGCGGATTTCGACACGGGCTATCTGCATTTGACGCCAAGCCAAAAGCAACTTCTCGCGCATTGACCGAAGCCTGCTACTCGGTCTTCTTGAACATGTTGGCCGTGGGCGCGCTGTGAGCGACCATCTCGATCACGCGTCCCTCGCCATCAAGGGTGAAATGATCGATGGCGTTGCGCACGAACTCGCCCTTCGGATCGAGCACATAAACGCCGTCGGCGTCTTTACGCGAGCGCGCCCAAATCTCGAAATAGCATTCGGTTTTGCTGCCCACGAAGCCCTGCGGCCGCACGACCAAGCCGGTGAGCTTGGCCGCTTCCACCGTATAGAATTGCTTAATCTCCGCCCCGCCGCGATAGACCTTGCCGGTTGGGGCATAGACAACTGCATTGTCCGCGAAGAGATCGGCGACGGCGGCAAATTCCCGCTTCTGGACGAGTTCTATGTACCGGCGGGATACGGAACAGGCGTCGCGCTCCTGCGCGGCGACATTTCCCGACGCTAAAACCAGGATTCCAACGAGCGCGGCCCGGATCATACGTCCCTCCCCTGTTGGCGAGCCGGGAATACTAGCGCAGAATGGCGCCATGCAGATCAAAATCGATCCGGCGCTGGTCGAGCGCTACATCATGGAACTGGGCGCCTACGGCGCGCATGGCCCCACCGGTGTGTGGCGCACCGTGTATTCTCCGGAATGGGTCGGCGCGACGAAACAGTTCGCCGCCTGGTGCGAAGACGCGGGACTCGCGGTGCGCCATGACGCCGTGGGCAATGTCTGGGGAGTGCTGAAGGGGTCGCAACCGGGCAAGTCCATCGTCTCGGGTTCGCATATCGATACGCAGCGGCCCGGCGGCCGTTACGACGGCGCATTGGGTCTGCTCTCGGCGCTCATCGCCCTCAAAGCGCTGAAGGAACAGTTTGGCCGGCCGCGGAAGACCCTCGAAGCCGTCGCCTTCTGCGAGGAGGAGAGCAGCCGCTTTCCGACGACGAATTTCTGGGGCTCCAGCGCGGTCACCGGCCAGATCCCGCCCGGCGCGGCGGAGAAAATGAAAGGGTACGCCGACGAGACCATGGCTGACGCCATGCGGAGCATTGGCCTCGATCCCGACCGGATCGCGGACGCCAAGCGCGACGACATCGACACTTTCCTGGAGCTGCATGTCGAGCAAGGGCCGATCCTGGAGCACGGCGGCTATCAAGTCGCGGTGGTGGATGCGATCACAGGCCTGCGGCACTACCGGGTGAGCCTGAGCGGCGTGCAGAACCATGCCGGCGCGTTCCCTATGGATTTGCGTAAAGATCCCATGGCCGGCTTCGTCGAAATCGCCGCGGGTGTCATCGATACGGCGACCAGGATGGGCCGTCCTGCCGTCACCACCATCGGACGCGTGCTGCCAGAACCCAATTTCCCGGCCGTTGTCCCGGGCAAGGTGAACTTTGTCATCGACGCGCGGCACCCGGACCCGACGGCCCGGGACCTGCTGTACGCGAGCCATGAGAAACTGATGAAGGAGGTCGCCGCGCGCCGGGGCCTGCAGATCGAATGGGATGTGGCCGTCGACCACAAGCCGTGTCTGTCGGATCCGGGCCTCGTGAAAACGCTTCAGGATGCGGCCAAAGGACAGGGCATCAGCGCCTTCACCATGCCGAGCGGCGCGGGGCACGACTCACAGGAGATGTCGAAGATCGCGAAGGTGGCGATGGTGTTCGTGCGCAGCAAGGACGGACGCAGCCATACGATCGAGGAGTTCTCCTCGATTGAAGATATCGTCGCCGGCATCCGCGTTCTGGCCGCCGGAATGCACGCGCTGGCTTACTAACGCGCCCGAAGTTTCGCGGTCGCCGCGGCGTCGACCTTACCGGCCGCGATCACCACGCCGTAGTGGCTGCGCGCGGTTTCCACCGTAATCAGGCCGTCGAGCACGTTGTCGAGCACCGCTTCGGCTCGGCGTTTGTAAGGATCGCCGTAACCGCCGCCTGACGGCCCATAGGTGACGATCCTGTCGCCGTTCTTGGCTTTTTGATACGGCTCCTTCGAAGGCAAAGTCGCGGACTTGCCCCGGCTTTCATGCTGAAGCGAGGCGGGCGTGCCGTCGGTGCCGCCGTCAAAACCCCAGGGGCTGTATTTAACGCCGTCCCCTTCGATCGAGAAACCGCCGTCGCTGAGATAGGTGAACTCGCGCACCGTGCCGATGCCGCCCCGCCACTCGCCCGGCGCGACCACGTCTTCGCGCAGCTCGTAACGGTCCACGCGCAAAGGCAGATGGGATTCTATATCTTCAATCGGATTGTTGCGGGTGTTGGCATAAAGCGTATCGACGGCATCCATACCGTCCATGCCGTGGCGGCCGCCGTAGCTGCCCTCGAGAATTTCCATGTGGACCCAGGGTTGATCGTTCACGGCGCCGGAAAAAGCAATGACGCGCAAGTTGCCGATACCGGCGCTGACCTGCCGCGGCACGGCTGGGGCCAGCGCCTTCATCACGGTGTCGGCCACGGCATTGCCGGGGCAGAACCGGGCGATGACCGGCGCGGGGAAGATCGGGTTCGCGAGGCAGCCCTTCGGCGCCACGATCTTAATGGGGCGTGTGAGGCCGCTGTTCTGCGGGATGTTGCCGTAGACGGCGCTGTCGAGAAGGATGGAGCGCACCGTCATCCAGATCGCGCAGTCGACCGTGCCCACGAGCGGCATGTTGATGGGCCGATCGGAGACTTGCGGCGCGGTCCCGGCGAGATCGACCGTCATCTCCTCGCCGGCGATCGTGATGGTCGCGACGATCGGTAGATCACGGCGCGCGGGATCGGGATCGTCGATATAGCCGTCGATGAAGGTCGTGGCGTTGTAGGTGCCGTCGGGAATCGCGGCGATGGCGGCGCGCATCAGGCGTTCGGAATAATCCATCAAGTCTTCACAAGCGTTTTTGACGGTCGCCTGGCCGTAGCGCTTCACGAGATCGAGGAAGCGCTGCGCGCCAATTTGCGCGGCGGAGATCTGCGCTTCCATGTCGCCGACAACGAGGTCGGAGATCCGGATATTGTCGCGCATGATATGCCAAACCATCTCATTGCGCTTACCTTGTTCGATAACCTTGATCGCCTTGAACTGCAGGCCTTCGGCGTAGGTGTCGACCGCGTCGACGATGCCGCAGCTGCCCGGCGTATGGGCGCCGATATCGAGGTGATGCGCGGTGGTCATGGAAAAGCCGAGCAGCTCGTCTCCGTCGAACACCGGCACGGCAAAGCCGACGTCGGGGCCATGGGACGCGCCGCCGTACGGATCGTTGTGCATGATGACGTCGCCGGGGCGGATGATCTCGCCGCGCGCTTTCAGACGCTCGAGGATGCCGCGGATGTAACCGGGGATCGGCCCCGACTGGAGCGGTGTGCTCATCTTGCATTCGCAGAGCTGCCGGCCTTCAGCGTCGGTCAGCGCCGCGCCGAAATCCTCGGACTCGCGGATGATGCTCGAATAACTCATGCGCATCAATTTGTGGCCCATCTCGATGGCGATATTCTCGAGCGCGCCCTGAATGACGGCGCCCGTAATGGCATCGACGCGGGTCGCGGGCAGACGGTGATTGGACTTGAGAACCGTATCCATCACTTTCCTCCATTGCCCGTTTGGGCTCGGGTCAGAATGAGATTACCAATCTTATCGTTCGCGGCAATCCAGCCGGGCGGGACGACCGTGGTGCTATCTTTTTGCAGGACAATCGCGGGTCCTTGGAACGAGACCCCGACCGGCAACTGATCGCGCTGGTAGAACGCCGTCTCCAAGGGCTTCAATTCCGAGCCGACTCGGAAGACGCAATCCCCGGTGCGCAGGCGGGCCTTTTCCAGGCTGGCGCCCTTCGGCGCGGTAAGCGTCTTGATCTTCGGCATCGCGCCGGCGCCGCTGAGGCGGATATTCACGACCTCGATGCTATTGGCGCGGAAACAATGGCCGTACTCGCGCTGATGGGCTTCGTGGAAGCGGTCCCACACCAGGGCTAGGCTCTTTTCGTCGAGTTCCCCGTCCGGGAACGAGATCTTCAGTTCATATCCTTGGCCGACATAACGCAAATCGCCGTCACGCACGAAAGCCACATTATCAATATTGTCGGCGGCGAATTGCTTGCGAAGCTGATCCTCCATTGCGCGGAAATCGGCATTCATGCGCTTGAGATCAATCTTACCGCTGACCTGGAACTGCGTACGGATGGCGTCGTACTTGAGGTCGGTGGTGAGGAGGCCCATCGCCGAGGTGATTCCGGGATAAGGCGGCACGATGACTTCGGGAATCTCGAGCATCATCGCGACCTCGGCGCCGTGCAGAGGCCCCGCGCCGCCGAAAGCGACAAGCGCAAACTCGCGCGGGTCGATCCCTTTCTGAACGGTGCGCGAACGTATGGCGTTCGCCATGTTGGAGTTGATGACGGTGAGAACGCCTTCGGCGGCTTCCATCTTGTCCATGCCGAGACTTTGCGCGAGGTCTTCGATCACACGGTGCGCAGGCGAAGCTTCCAGTTTCATCGAGCCGCCGAGAAACGCATTCACATCGAGACGGCCGAGCACGACGTTGGCGTCCGTAACGGTGGGGAGGTTGCCGCCCCGCCCGTAAGCGGCCGGGCCCGGCACCGCGCCGGCGCTGCGCGGTCCCACCCGGAACGCGCCGCCTTGGTCGATGTAGGCGATGGAACCGCCGCCCGCGCCGATGGTGTGGATGTCGATCATCGGCAACAAAAGCGGAAACCCCGCGATGGACGAGGAACGCGGATCGGTCTCGACAAAGCGGCCGTCGACGATGATGCCGATATCCGCGCTCGTGCCGCCGATATCGAAGGTTATGAGTTTCGAGCGGCCACTGAGGCCGCCGATCCACGCGCCGCCGAGCACGCCCGCGGCGAGGCCGGAGAGCAACGTGATCACCGGTTTGTCGGCGACCATGGCGGGGGTCGCCACGCCGCCGTTGGACGCCATGATGCGCACATCCGCCTTCACATTCGCATCTTTCAACGCACCGCCCAGGCGCCGGATGTAGGTATCCATCTTCGGACCAATGAAGGCGCAAAGGCAGGCGGTGGTGAAGCGTTCAAACTCGCGGAACTGAGGAGAGACGGAGGACGACGCGGTGACGAAAACGCCGGGCATTTCTTCTTGCAGGATCTCCTTCGCGCGGTTCTCGTGCGCAGGATTGAGATATGAGAAGAGGAAGCAGACCGCGACCGCCTGCACGCCTTCGGCCTTTAGCTCCTTCGCCGCGCTGCGCACGGCCGCTTCGTCGAGCGGCTCGAGTTCAGCGCCCTGCGGCGGAACAAGGCGGCCCTTCACCACTTTGCGATGGCGGCGCTTCACCAGCGGCCGATTCTGCCAGGGCAATTCCTGCATGATGGAGTAATGCTCGACGCGCTGGTGGCGCGCGATATGAATGATGTCGCGGAACCCTTGATTGGTGACCATGCCGGTCTCCGCGCCCTTGTGCTCGAGGACGGCGTTGGTCGCGGTGGTCGTGCCGTGGAGTAGAAAAGTTATGGACGAAGGATCGGCCTTGGCGATCCCGCACAGCTCCAGCGTGCCCTGCACGATGGCGCGCGATGGATCATCCGGCGTCGTGGAGACTTTGTGGATGGCCAGATCACCCGACGCCATATCGCAATACACAAGGTCGGTGAAAGTCCCGCCCACATCGACGCCAATGATCCTCATTGTACGTGCGCTCCCCCGAATGCGTTGGTAAAGACGATATCCCGCCGGAAATGCGGGCGTCGAGGCTGAAAAAAGCGATATAACGGGCCATGGATACGACTGAACTCATCAAAACGGCGCGCGAGATGCTGGCGCGCGAACAGGCGCAGCAAGCGCTCGATCTCATCGGCCCGTTGGTGCCCCGGGAACAGCGAAATATCGAGCTTTTGCGGGTCCTGGCCGAGACGCTGATGGACCTCGATCGGCCCGCCGACGCCACGGCCGTCTATCAGGGCATCCTTGGGATCGACCCGCAGCATGCCGAAGCCGCCGCCAAGGTACAGGAGGCCATCGCGGCGATGGAACTGCTCCTAAAGCTTGCCTCCAACGCCGACGATCTGCGGGCTTGGGACGAGGCGCGCGAGAACTATGAGGCCGTGCTGCATCAATATCCGCTTGCGATTCTTGCGCTGACGCGTCTGCTCGCCATGGACGGCTTCGAGGGGCGTCTTGGCGACGCCGACCGGCACGAACGTTTTTTGATTCGCGCCTTGAAGGCCATCGATCTCCTGACGATCCATCACAACAATCTGGCCATGATCGCCTATCAGGCGATCATGCGGCCGCTCACGCCCTCTGTTGAGAAATCCGTTACGACCGCCCTTAATACGCAGATCGCGGCGCTGGCCCAGGCCTTCGGCCCTCTGCCCACGGCCCTGCCAAAATCGACGGGCCGACTTCGCGTCGGCTACCTCTCCAATAATTTCAGGGATCACCCTATTGGGCACGTGACCAGCGCGCTTTTCGCCGCGCATGACCGCGCCAAGGTCGAGGTCCATGTCTTTTACTACCCGGCCGGTGACGCTAACCCGTACACGGACCAGATCAAGGCCGGCGCCGAGCGCTTCCATATCGAACGCGAACCGGATGCCATGCTGCGGGCGATCGCCCGCGAGAACGTCGACGTCCTCGTCTATCTCGACGGCTACATGACAACTTTTCTGATCCCGGTCATCGCGCGCCGGCCGGCGCCGATCCAGGTCTATTGGCTGGGTCACGCGGGAAGCTACGAGATCGACGGCATCGACTATCTCATAGCCGACGAAACCGTGATCCCCCACGGCGAGGAGGCGCTCTACCGCCCCAAGATCGTACGCCTGCCGGGAACCTACCACCCCGCCTCACCGCACATGGTCGGTACAGACATCTCGCGCGCCGACGCTGGGCTGCCAGAGCGGGGTTTCGTGTTCTGCGCGTTCAACAATCCGGAAAAGATCGACACGCCGACATTCGATTTGTGGATGCGCATCCTAAAACGCGTGCCGGACAGCGTGCTTTGGCTTTCGATCACGCAGAGCCAGAGCATCGCGCAGAACCTCCGCAAGGAAGCCGAAGCCCGGGGAATCAAAGGCGAGCGCCTGATTTTCGCCGCACGCCTGCCGGACAAGGCCGTTCACCTCGCGCGCCACCGTCATGCGGGCCTATTTCTCGATACCCTGGGGCTCAACGCCTCGACCACCGCGCTTGACGCCTTGTGGTCGGGCCTTCCCTTGATCACTGTTACAGGGCCACGCTTCGCATCCCGGATCGCCACGTCGTTCCTCAAGGCCTTGGACATGCCAGACCTCATCTGCCGCAACGCGCAGGAATTCGAGGAGCGCGCGGTCATTCTGGCCACCACTCCAGCCGCACTCGCCGTCGCACGGGAGCGCCTCGCCGCCAATCTCAAATCGCAATCGCTGTTCCAGATCGAGGCGTTCTGCCGCAAACTGGAGACAGCGCTGATCGACATCGCGGCCAATCATCGCCGATAGACCGGACAGGTAAACGGACGTAATCTCCGCCCCACGGAGCCATCGCGTGAGCATCCGGGGAAATAGGTCGTTCCATGCTCATAAATTGCATCGCCTACAAGGACGGAAAGAAGCTGGCCGATATCCCGGTACAGGATATCAGCACGTATCTCGCCATTCCCGACGCCTTCGTTTGGGTGGCACTGAAAGACCCGACCACCGAGGAACTGGAAGAAATGCGCGCCGAGTTCGGCTTGCACGAACTCGCCGTCGAGGACGCGCGCGTCGGTCACCAGCGCCCCAAGATCGAGGAATACGGCGATTCAATCTTCGCGGTATTTCATCTGGTGGAAGAGGTCGACAAGGAACTCAATGTCGGCGAAGTGGCCGTCTTCGTCGGCAATAACTACGTCCTTTCCGTCCGCAATCGGAGCCAGAGAAGTTTTGTCGGAATCCGCGACCGCGCCGAGCGCGAACCGCACCTTCTGAAACACGGTTCGGGCTTCGTGCTTTACGCGCTGATGGACGCCGTGGTCGATCGTTATTTTCCGATCATCGATATGCTCGAGTCGGAACTTGAAACCATCGAGGAAGCCATCTTCGCGAAAGGATCCGCGCGCCAGAATACCGAGCGCCTCTATGCGTTGAAGCAGAAAGTGATGATCATGAAGCACGCGGTATTTCCACTGATGGAAGCGAGCGGGAAGCTGTACGGCGGGCGCGTGCCGCTCGTCTGCTACAATACGCAGGAATACTTCCGCGACGTGTACGACCACCTGACGCGCTTGAATACGTCGCTGGATAGCTTACGCGACACCATCTCCTCGGCGCTGCAAGCGAACTTGGCCATGGTCACGATCGAAGACAACGAAGTGACCAAGCGCCTCGCGGCCTGGGCCGGCATGTTCGCCGTTCCAACGGCCTTCGCGGGCCTCTGGGGCATGAACTTCAAGCATATGCCCGAACTGGATTGGTACTACGGTTATCCGATGGCGATCTTCATCATCGCGGGGGCCTGCGCGTTCCTGTATTGGCGCTTTAAGAAGTCGGGTTGGCTGTAGGCTAAACGGCGTGATCTTCGCGGCGCTTGGCGCGGCCCTATTTAATAGAATCCAGCCAATTCAGCAGTAGGTTCGTAAGCACGATCCGGTGGTCGGAAAAGAGATGATCGGTCGGCAATGTGATCGTCTGTACGAGAGCCCCATTCTGCTTGGCAATGGCATCGGCCAAAGCTTTGTTCTGCCCACCGTTCGCCTTTTCAGCGCCAACGATGAGTACCGAGATCCCCGTCAGATTACGCGCGAACGTTAGAGCGCTCTGTTCGTTGTTGAGATGGATTAGTTCGTCGGTCACCTGATCAGGGGAAACAACCTTCAGGCTGTGGCTCCACGGTCCCTGCGTAAAACTGTCGATCATCTCCTTACGGGCGGCAGGGGTTGCACCAGCTGGATCAGGTGCGGCTCCCCAGGCATCGATCAAAGCTACGCCAAGAAGCTCGTGGTCAACGCGAGCTTGACGAGCGGCGCCGTAGCCACCAACGCTATGCCCTACAATCGCCAACCTTTTGGGATCGATGCCATATTTCGTTGCAATTGTGGGATCGCGCAGGAAGGCCATAGCGGCCGCAGTATCGGCGACCGTGTTGCTGACGGAATAGGTCCCTTCCGATCCTTATGATCCACGCGGATGGAAGGTCAATACAGACCAACCAGCACGCCGCGCGGCGTACGCAACGTCAAGGTTCTGTTCGTTACCGGGCATTCCATGAAGGAGTAATAGAGTTGGATGATTGCCTGCACCCGCGGCCTTGAAAAGCACGGCGTTCATCATCGAGCCACCGCTCGGCACCAGTAATGCGATAAGTCTGGCCGGATGGTCAGGATCCGGCTTCGGGTCATTAGCCGTAGCGGGATTTGCGGCTGCGCTTGGTATCTTCTCCTCAGCAAAAGCTGACGTCCCAGGCGCACAAAATATTAAGGAGGCGGCAAAAACTGCCATCAGAGGCGCTCGTCGAGCATCGATCTTGTACATTGTGGCCCACCGCCCCGCTCTCTGGATGTTCTCGGATTTAGTCATATGCACGCGCGAAATCGCGCCGATTAGATGGCATATTTCAAGCTAGAAATGCGCGTGTAACGGCAACACTACAACGCAATTTAGCCCGATCAGAGTATTAGTTGCGCTCGATTGCTAATGTCCAAGGATGCCCAGTTACACGGGACGAAGCTTACTGCTCTCCCGCTGTATCCGGCGTGACGGCCGCGTCCATCGCTTTGTTAAGCAGCATGTAGAGCTTGCCCATGTCGGAGGTGGAGAAGGTCGTGGTGAGCACCTCGGCGCGGTCGGTGGCGCGGGCGTGTTTGACCAGGGCCGAGTATTCCTTGAGATAGCGCATGACGTAGGAGCGGAACTTCTCGTCGGTCTTGTACTTCTGCTGGATCGCCTCGAACTTTTGGCGGCTGAGGGTCTTGGTGATGTGACGCAGGAAGACCGCCTGGTCGCCCTTGTAGTAGCGCTTCCACAGTTCTTCTTCGACGCTCGGCTGGAAGATGCGCGCGATATCCACGGCGATGGAGTGAAGCTGTTCGATGACGTAGGTTGTGTTCTCGAGGAATTTGCCGGTGTGGGCACGGTCGTGCACGTCCTCGAGCTGCTTGGCGGTATCGGCGGCCTTCGTGGCCGAGACCATGAGCTGGTCGACCTGACGGGCGAACACCTGCCCCGCCTTGCCGGTCTGCTCGGTGATGCCGTTCGAGGCTTCCACCAGACTATCGGCGTGTTTGCGCAGGGTCTTGAGAACGACTTCGACGCGATTGACGGCTTCGTCCGCGGACTTACCGAGCGTGAGGAGCTGCTGACGGAAGGCTTCGCCCGTGGCGCGCGTACCTCCTGCGATCTTTTCCGACGTATCGGCGAATTCGCCCAAGGATTGGCGCATCTTGTCGCCGGCGACCGCGACCTGGGCCGCGCCGCGATTGGTGGCGTCCTCGAAGTCGAGCATGAGCTTCTGCAGCGCGTCGCGGAAGCCGTTGAGACGCACCTGGGCGTCGTCCGCCGTAGAGTCGATATTCGCGGCGCGTTGACGCAAGCCGTCCCCGACCATGGCCATCACGTCGGTGGCGCGGGACGCCGCCTTGTCGATGGACGACACATGATCGTTGAAGTCCTCGGACGCATTCTTCATGCGCGCGGAGGCCACGTCCGCCGCGGACCGCAGCGAATCCTTGACGGTGTCGAGTTGGTTGAGGACCGACTGCATATCCTTCGAGACGTTGCTGGCGACCGATGACAGCGCCGAGACTTCGGCGCCGATCTCGCGGCTGACGTCCTTGGTCTTGGCGACCGAGTGGGAAACCGTGTCGGATACCTTTTGCGAAGTGGCTTCCAGGGACTCGCGAATAGACTCGAGTTCCTTGGTCACGCGCGCCGAGAGCTGCATAAGCTCGGACGAATTCTGGCTGAGGACGTCCGACATGGAGCGGACGTGAGAGAGAACCTGCTCCGAGGTGGATCCCATCTGGCGCGCCTGTTGGGCGAGCGCGGTTTCACTGAGTTTGACGTGAGTGGTAAGCGTGTTGGCCGCCATTTCCACTTCGTCGTTCTGGCGGCGAAGGGTGTCGCGGATGTTATCCGCCTGCACAGAGGCGCGGGTCGCGGAGTTCGCGAGCTGCTCGGCGTGTTCGCGGACGCGCGCGCCTACGGTGTCGATCTTCTGGATGACAGTATCAGAGATCTGGCCCATGGCTTCCGCGCGGCCGATAGCGACCGTGGAGGCTTTCTCGAGATCGGCGGTCGCACGTTCGAATTTCTCGGTCACGATACGCGAGCGCACGTTGAATTCATCGGCGGAGGCTTGGAGGCGATTCTCGACGCGGTCGGCCGCTTCGCCGACGCTTTCGGCCTGCTTCTTGACCATGCTTTCGACGGTACGGAGCTTGGCGACGGCGCCATCGGAGGCGGCGCTGAGTTCCTTGGTCTGAATAGCCAGAGCCTCTTCCACGATCTTCACGCGGCTGAGCACGCGTTCCATGACCTGATCGAGGTTCGCGGTCTGCTGACCGAGGCGCATATTGACCTTGGTCGCCTGATCTTCGATGCGGTCGCCCGCGGCGGAAAGTTCGCTGCGCTGACGGTCAAAGAGATGTTCGAGGGCGCCCGCCTTGCTGGAAAGAGAATCGGCGATTTCGCCGACAACGACTTCCGCGCGCTTAGCGGCTTCTTCAACTTGTTCGGCGTTGGCCGCAACGGCCTTGCCCATCTCGTTCGCATAATGCTTCGCGGCCTCGCCGGCCTTCGCGAGCGACTTTTCCTGCTCGTTAAGTTGCTGGGCGATGGCGGCGCTTTGGCCGCGGGCGCGCTCGGTGGCGGTGGAGAGACTGTTCACCTGACCGGCGAGCGTCTGCCCCATGCTGTGCACTTCGGCGAGCGTCTTCTGGCTGGCCGAGCGGATGAATTCATGCTGCCGGCGCAATCCGTCTTCGATCTTGAGGTTTACATCGGCGGCGGAATCGATCACGGCCTGGAGCTTCGTAACCTGCTCGGTGACCGCGGCGGCGGCGGTCGTGGCGCCCGCCTCCAGGGTGCCCGTGACCGTTGCCAGCTTTTCCGTATCGCGCAGGAAGCCGGATTGCAGCTTCTGCATCTGACGCACGGCGGTCTCGCTTGCCGCGACAAGCGCGTTGGCCTGGGCGCGCAAGGATTCGGAGATCTGGTTCACACGCGCTTCGCCTTCGGCGGAAGGATACGTGAGCTGTGCGAGGTGCGCGCGAAGCGCCGCACTCTCGCGGCGCAGTTCACGGCCGCGATCGAGATAGGCGATGATCACCCAAAGGAACGCCAGCGGTAGGATGAACGTGGCGGTGAGGCTGCCGAACTGGTCGGGTAGCAGCGTGAAGAGCTGCCCCCAGCCCACGGCCGCGGTGATGTAGATCGCGAACACCGCGGTCCACGCGCCCGAGATGACCGCGCCGGTGAGCACGGATTTGCCCGCCTCATGCCACCAACTCGCGGCAGGCATCGGCTGATGCGCGGGCGCAACATTGATATCGGACGAAAGCTCGGGGATGCCAGGCACGCCCGCGACACTTTGAGGCGCCTTCAATCCAAAGGGCGGTTTCTTGATACGCGCGGCGCGCGACGGCTTGCTGTCGACATGGATCGGCGCGCCGGAGTCCGCGCCATCTTCTAGACGATCCTGAGCCATAGATACCTGTCCCCGTCCCGGCTGATACCGGGCTCATATATTTATGAGTGCGGGCACGCGTTATCGCGGGCCCGATCCGCCAATGGGGAGCGTACGGCGAGGAACGTTAATAAAGTATGGGGATAGGCCCGAAAAACGGGGGGTTCTCGCGAGTCCCTAAACCTTACAGATCAAGGGCTTGGGGCCACGAAAGTGCGGAGCCCAGCCGGTTGGTGCCGACGCCGAAAAGCGCCGTCATTCGTAAAGGGTGAACCGGCGGAGGATTAATTACCGCGCAATGGAAGTTCCGGCTTAAGCGCATTCCCGCCGCGCCCGCGCCCTACATGGCGCCCTCGCCGACGACAAATCCGCGCGACCCGCAACGATCAAAGTTATCCACCGCTTCGCCGGACGCGTTAATTTTTCGCGTGAACCTCACGCTGCGCACGTACAAATCGACGCGTTCCCATAATCGAAAATCGTTAAAAAAGTGTGTGTAGATTGCCTTGCGCGTGGCGCGATGTGTCCAAAAAGCCTCATTAAGACAATAAAAATCAACACATTAACGAAATATTAACGAACTCTCGCACTTCGCCGGAAAAGTTAATAAGATGCCCGCCTAAGTAGCACGTGCCGCAGAACGCGGTTCCATAGCCTCCGAGAAGGAGGATCGAGCGCCTCCGTGATGGGGGGAATTCGAAGGGGAATCGCACATGAGTGACATCGCAGTAGGTTCTGCAACACGGACTAATATTTCGTCGTTACAGCGCACCCAGTCGCTGATCGACGTTACACAGACACGCCTCGCCACCGGCCGAAGGGTTAACAGCGCGATCGACGACGCGGTGGCGTTCTTCACCGCGCGCAACCTGAACGACCGCGCCGCGGACCTCACCAACATCAAGAGCACGATCGCAAACGGGGTCGGCATCGTTACGACCGCCGTCAAAGCGCTGGAGTCGATCGAAGCCCTCGTCTCGCAGATGAAAGCGTTGGCGCAATCGGCGATCTCAGCCACGGACTCGGACTCGCGCGCCACTCTGGCCAGCCAGTTCAATGAACTCCGTAGCCAAGTCGACAATCTGGCCGAGGACGCGAGCTTCGACGGCGTGAACCTCCTGAAAAGCAGCAGCGCGGCCTTCACAGGGGGCGGCGATGATCTCACCGTCAACCTCAATGAGCGGACCGAGGCATCGGCGCTTAATCAGGTTGTTATCTCCGGCTTGGCCGATAGCGAGTACCAGAAAATCGTTCACGACGCCGTGGTCGCGACCGGAACCGCGGGCGATACCACGGTGTGGGGTCAGACGGGGACCGCGGCCGTAACAGCTATCAATGCGGCCATCCGCGGACTTGATTCGGCGCTGACGACCATTCGCACCACCGCGCAGAGCTTCGGCAACAACGCTTCGCTCTTGGAACTTCGCATGGACTTCACACAAAGCATGATCAGCGCCCTGGCGTCGGGCGCAGCGCTTCTGGTGAATGCCGATCTCAACGAGGAGTCGGCCAACCTGCTGTCGCTTCAGACGCGCCAGCAGCTCGGCACGATCTCGCTGTCCATCGCGCAGCGTTCCGAACAGTCGATCTTCCGCCTGTTCTAGGTCACACCACCGGCATCGGCTGACCGGAATTCCTCGCCGTTTCGGCGAGGAATTCGAGCGCCTGCGCGAGTTCCTCGCGATTGCGGGCCGCGCCAAGGCATACGCGCACGCCGCTCGGAGCCGCGCCGACTGCAAAAACCTCATCGCTTACGACAGCTAATCCGCGATGCAGCGCGCCGTAGACCGGCGCCGGCATCGGCAGCCAGATGTGATGCGCATACGGTTGGGACATGTACGAAATGCCTTTCAAGATCTTCGCGGCGAGCGCCTGACGCCCACGCGCTTCGGCGCGGATCGCTTGAATGATCTTGTCGGCAATGCCGGTTTGCAGCCAATGCGTCGCGAGAGCGACCATGAGCGGTGGGGGCATGAGAACCGTGGCTTGAAGCGCATTGCGCATCGCGGCCACCGCCGCCTCGTTCGGCACAAGCGCATATGAAACACGCAGCGCGGGCGCGATGCACTTGGCTAAACCGGCCGCGAGATAGGTGCGCTCCGGGATCAGCGCCGCAATGGGCGCAATGCCGGGCTCGAGCGCCCCGTACGCATCATCTTCAATGAGAATTGCATCATTGCGGCGAATAACCTCAGCCACCGCCTCACGGCGCTTTACGCCCATCGTGGCCGTGGTGGGATTGTGCTGCGTCGGCGTGAGATAGATGATCTTTGGCTTATGCGCCTTGCAAGCCTTCGCCAGGCCTTCGGGTACGATCCCTTCGGCGTCCATCGGCGCGCCGACCACGCGCAACCCGAGTTGCGCCGCGGCGGCTTTGATACCTGGAAACGTCAACGCTTCCGTCACAACGGTATCGCCGCGCGACGTAAGGGCGAGAAGCGTATTGAAAACGATCGATTGATTGCCCGGCGCGATCACAAGCCGCTCGGCAACGGCGTGCGGCGCCCGTTTGCGCAGCCATTTCGCGGCGGCCGCCGCGTCGTTCAACGCACCGCCCGCGCGCTGGTAGTTAAGAAACGCGCTAAAGCCGTAGTCGTCCTGAATAGCCTTCAGACCCTGCGCGATCCTAAGATCGAGATTGGCCTCCACCGGCTGCGGCGGAGTGTTCATTGAAAGGTCGATCTTTGTAACGACCAGCGCGTGTTTGTTGCGCGCGGTGGTCTCGGACACAAAAGTCCCCTGTCCTACGCGCGCATCGATGAGCCCCCGCCGTCGGGCTTCGCCGTAGGCGCGTGTAACCGTGGTCAGATCGACATCGAGCGCTTTTGCAAGCGAACGATGCGTGGGCAGACGTTGGCCGCGCACAAGTCTGCCTCCCGCAATATCCGCTGCAAGCGCATCGACAATCCGTGTAAATACCGGCCCGGACCACTCGGATAATGCAGGGACCCAATCCATACAATTTGACCCATTATCTTTGATTGTTTGGATACAAGACCGTTATTGTATGGATCATGGTTGAGGTCAAGGAGCGTAAGGTGAAGGCACAGGCAGCCCGTTCTGTTTCGCTACTGAGAGCGCTCGGCCGCGGTCTTGCGATGAAATGCCCGGCGTGCGGCGAAGGGCGCATGTTCGGCCGCTTCCTAAAAGTGGCAGAGCGTTGCGACGTATGCCGCGAAGAGCTTCACCACCACCAGGCCGACGACTATCCGGCCTACATCGTGGTTTTCCTGATCGGCAAACTTGTGTTCGCCGGCGTGTTGATCGTCG
This sequence comes from Rhodospirillaceae bacterium, assembly GCA_050246995.1. Lineage (GTDB taxonomy): Bacteria > Pseudomonadota > Alphaproteobacteria > Rhodospirillales > Rhodospirillaceae > SHVO01. Next base: position 34,418 of record JBFWVA010000006.1, read on the forward strand.
AGCTCGCCTACAAACCACCCTACTGGGTGCATTTCACGCTGTGGATGCCACTCGTGCTGTTCGGGGCGCTCGGCTTGTTACAGCCGGTGAAAGGCTTCGTCGTAGCGCTGCAATGGCACCTGGGACTTCACGGATTTGAAGAAGCGAAGCACCGCCGTACCTTGCTGGGCAAGCAGGTGGCGGGCGAACAGGTGAGCGCGGGGTAACGCCCATGAGCTTTCGATCGATCTTGCGTGGGGGACTTGCCGGTCTGGCTTTGCTGGCGGCGCCTGCCCATGCGAGCGAGGCAACCATCGACCAGGATGTGATCGCCTACCGCAAAGAAATCATGAAGACGCTGGAAGCGCAGTTCAACGCAATGGCGGGGATCATCGCTTTCGACGGCCCAGCGGACAATCTGCGATCGCACCTCGAAACCGTGCTGATCACGGCGCGCATGGTGCTACCGAGTTTTGAAAAGCGCGCGCCAGGCGGCACGTCTCAACCACACTTGTGGGACGACTGGGCGGGATACACGCGTCACATGCAGGAATTCGAGGCCGCCGTCGCAATGGCCATAGAAGCTTCCAAGCACAATTCGGTGAATCAGGTGATCTGGTACACCGACCAGATCAGCTGCCGCAAATGCCACGACGTCTACAAACAGAAGACCGTGCGCGGCGATGACGAGTACCTCGGCTACTAGGCGGCGACCGCGCGCACCAGGGGCGTAATCGCGTCAAGCAGCGCGTTCACGTCACCCGAGCGGCCGTCCGGCCACACGCCTTCGTACTCGGCGACTTCCAAGCCGAGCACATGAAGCTGGCTGAGGGCTTCGAACACCGCCTTCAGCGATGCGAAGTCGGGCCCACCCGGAACCTGATACTCCGTCGGCACGAGGCCCGCGGCCATCACGTCGCAATCGAGATGTACATAGACCGGACGCCCGCCGATCGCCTCGAGGAGGCGCTGCGCAAAGCCATTGCCGCTTTCGACCAGCGTGATCTGCCCTGAACGAATCTTGTCGACCTCCGGCGGGTCGAGATCGCGGCACCCCGCGAGCACCACGCGCGAAAAATCCAGACCGGCTCCAAGACCGGTATCCCAATGGCCGCAAGCCCCCGTGATCACCATGCCGCCGAGGTAAGCGAACTCGTTGAAGTTCTGATCCGCCGGCGTGTTGATGTCGCCGTGGGCATCGAACCACACAAGCACAGCTTCGGGATGATGCTTGGCGAGAATAGGCAGCGTCGCGATGCTGGCCGCGCATCTGCCGTTGACGAGTAAGCCCTTGCCGCCTTGCGCAAAGACCCCGTCGAGATGGGCGGCGAGCTGTGTGAGCTTCGGGGTCGCGGCGCGCAGCTGCGCCTCCCAGCCGCCGTCAGTCACCGCTTCGGGGGCCGCGACAGTATTGACCTCCAGATTGAAACGCCTGGCAATGAGACCACCGAGTTCCAAAGCGCCCTGCATGGCCCGCGGATTGCGGTCCGCGGCCCGGGCGGCATAGATGGAGACGGCTGTTTTAACGTTACTCGGCAACGGCAGGCTCCGCTTCTTCTTCAGTTGATAGCTTCTGTTGCTTGGTCCAAGCGGCGGCATACGCGCCGTTCAGAGCCAAGAGTTGTTGGTGATCGCCGCGCTCGACAATCTCGCCATTCTCAAGGACCAAGATCTGATCCGCATCTACGATGGTTGAAAGACGATGCGCGATGACAAGAGTCGTACGGCCCGCGCTGACTTCACGCAAGTTCGCTTGGATCTCCTTCTCGGTATGCGTATCGAGCGCCGACGTCGCCTCGTCAAAAATCAGAATCGGGGCGTTCTTGAGGATCACGCGGGCGATCGCCACGCGCTGCTTCTCCCCGCCGGAAAGCTTGAGGCCGCGTTCGCCGACAAGAGTCTGATAGCCGTCCGGGAGCGATGCGATGAAATGATGGATATGTGCGAGTTCCGCGGCGCGTCCGATATCAGCATCCGAGGCGTTGGGTTTCGCGTAGGAAAGATTGTAGCGGATGGTGTTATTGAACAGCACCGTATCCTGCGGCACGACGCCGAGCGCGCCGCGCACACTATCCTGGGTGACGTCGCGGATATCCTGGCCGTCGATACGAATGGCCCCGCCATCGATGTCATAGTAACGGAACAGGAGCCGCGCGACTGTGGACTTACCCGACCCTGTCGTCCCGACGATCGCGACCATCTTGCCGGGCGGCACGGTGAAAGAAACATCCTTCAAGATCGGACGGCGCGGGTCGTACGCGAAGGTCACATTCTCAAACCGGACTTCACCGCCGCCGATGTTCAACGCCGGCGCATTCGCCTTATCCTTGATCTCAGGCGCCACCTCCATCAGATCGAACATTTTCTCTAAGTCGACGAGCGATTGCTTGATGTTGCGGTAGACAAAGCCAAAGAAATTGAGAGGCGCGGCCAACTGCAACATGTAGAGATTGACGAGGGTGAAATCACCCACCGTCATCGTGCCCGCCGCGCGGCCCTCAGCGGCCATATACATCAGAGCGGCGAGTCCGACCGAGATAATGAAGGCCTGGCCGACGTTCATGAGCGCGAGCGAGGACTGGGTACGAACGGCGGCGCGTTCGTAGTCGCCCATGACACGGTCGTACTCTTCGACTTCCAGCTTTTCGTTGCCGAAAGCCTTGACCGTTTCATAGTTGAGGAGACTGTCGATCGCGCGCGTATTCGCCTTGGTATCGAGGGCATTGCTTTCGCGCCGGTACTTAAGGCGCCATTCGGTCGTCGCCCCCGTGAAGATCACGTAAACGATGACGCACGCCAGCGCGACCACTCCGAACCAAACGTTGAACGCATTCCACAGGATGGCGAAGACGAGCACCACCTCGAGCAGCGTCGGGAACAGATTGAAGAGCGAGATGGAAAGCAGGCTTTCGATCGCATTGCGTCCGCGCTCGATGGTGCGCGACAGGCCGCCGGTCTTGCGGTCGAGATGGAAGCGCAAGGAAAGCTGATGCAAGTGTTCGAGCACCACAGCGGAGGAGCGCCTTACGGCGCGCACACCGACCTTGGCGAAGATGGCGTCGCGGAACTGGGCGAACGCGAGGCCGAGGAACCGCGCAACCCCGTAGGCGAGTATGAGCGAGAGCGGCACGGCGATCTCCGCCGCGACATCCGACGGCGCCAAAGCATCCACCGAGCGCTGCATATAAATCGGCGCGAGAACGGTGGCCACCTTCGCGAGCACGATAAAGATGAGCGCGATGACCACGCGCGTTCTTATGTCGCCCGCGCCATCGGCGCCGCGGGGCGGCCAAAGGAACGGCAGCAGGGAACGCAGCACCTGCCAATCGCTCCGCTTGCGGACAGGTTCCTCGGGCGGTGTCGTGAGATGACGCAAGGGAGTAGGTCCCGGGTGTTACAGGGCCCCTGATATAGGACGGTCCGCGGAGAATGAGTATAGGGGCGTGCGTTTTGTTTTGAGTCCCGCCCCGCGCGCATAAAAAAAGCCCGGCTCGTCAGCCGGGCTCTCCAGCACCCCAAGGGCCTCGCTTACGCGGTAACGACCGTGACAACCGGCGCTTCGGCCGGCGCTTCGCCCTGCAGGGCGGCATAGGCAGCGGCGATTTCTTCCGCCTTTTCCGAATATTTCCCAAAGCCTTCAGACTGGGCGCCGGCACCCGCGTCGCCGCCTTCGGTCTGCGCGACGCGGTCGTAGTATTTCACTTCGCCGGTCCCATCTTCGCTCAGGGACTGTTCCTTCACCGGCGCGCGGTCGGCGTATTTCACAGGCGGATTGCTGCCGTTGTTCGCCTGGCCGGCAACAACGACTTCCGCGCCTTGACCGTAATATTTCTTCGGGGCATCGGCGACGCCAGCCGGCGCACCCTGCTCAGCAACTTCAGAGAAGAACTTCTTCGCACCCGGATCCTGGACAATGGAGGCCGAGAACTTCTTCGGGAGGCCCGCTTCGTCGTAAGTGGACAGCGCGGCAATAGCGGCCCCGGTTTCGCGCGCGAGCGCGGGAGCTTCACCTTCCGACAGTTCCGGACCGGCGGGAGCTGGCGGCGCGCCATGCGGCGCGGCGGCGAGGCCGGCGAACGTAAAGACTTTCTGGCGGACCAAGGCGGCTTTATCGGCTTCAAGCGTATCGACACGGCCATCGCCGTTGGCGTCAAAGCGCTGGAGCACGTCCTGGGTGCCGACAACTTCGGCGGCCGACAAGCCGACGTCGAACTGCTTGATCTCGACACGCGGCCGCGACGGGCCGCTGCCGCTATTCGCGCCGGACGATGTGTTGCGTGCGGGCAGTTCGGAAGCGAAGGATTTGTCTTCGGCTTTATCGGAAGCGGCGAGCGCGCTCTGCAGAGCATTCGCCTCTGCTGTGGGCGCCGCAGGCTGGGTGACTGTCGAGGTAGAAACACCAAAACCCTGTTGCCGCTGGGCTAACAGGTTGAGCTGCGGGGGTGCAGCGTAGGATGTGACCACTTCAGTCATTCATCGCCCTTTCTGGCCGATGAAAAAAATTCGACGCACTTCTGCGTAGTTGGAATTGTTAATAGAAAACCACACGAAAAACAAGGGGAGTCTCTAAAAAGAGGCGTCCCGCAAAAGCATTATCTTGTTGTTTTTATTATATTTTCCAGAATCTATTTAGACTTAAGTCGAAACCAAATTGCCGCCGTCAAGACTTTTTTAGTTATCTCAGGGCAAATTTGGGGGCTTTTGAAAGCCCCGAGTCGGGGCTATTTCCAACCGCAGAAGGCGGACGGCGCCCGGTTTGCTTTGCCGGGCCGTTTTCATTAAGTAGTCACGATATTTCATGCGCCGGACACCGCAAGGCATGGGGCCCTGCAGGCCCGGAGAATGAAAGCCAAGGATTGTTCTATGGCCACCCGCGCTGACCGGTTGGAGGCGCTGAACGCAGCGCTGCGTTCCCGTATCTTGGTGCTCGACGGTGCGATGGGCACCATGATCCAGCGCCGCAAACTGGATGAAGCCGCCTACCGCGGCACCCGTTTCGCGACATGGCCGCGCGAGATCAAAGGCAACAACGACGTCCTGTCACTCACGCAACCTGCCCTGATCCGGAACATCCACGCCGAATATTTGGACGCTGGATCGGACATCCTTGAAACCAACACCTTCTCATCGACACGCATCGCCCAGGCCGACTACGGCATGGAGGACTTGGCGTACGAATTGAATGTCGAAGGCGCCAAGCTGGCGCGCGAGGCCGCCGACGCCGCGACAGCGAAAACGCCAGACAAACCGCGCTTTGTCGCTGGCGCGCTTGGCCCAACCAACAAAACCGCTTCGATTTCACCGGACGTAAACGATCCCGGGTTCCGCGCCATCACGTTCGACGAACTGAAGGCCGCATTCGGCGAACAGGCGCGCGGCCTCCTCGATGGCGGCGCCGACCTGCTGCTCGTCGAGACCATTATCGACACGCTGAACGCCAAAGCCGCGCTGTTCGCCATCGACGAGCTATTCGAAGAGCGCGGTGAGCGTGTGCCTGTCATGATTTCGGGAACGATCACGGATCAGTCGGGGCGTCTCCTCTCGGGCCAGACAGCGGAAGCGTTCTGGAACTCCGTGCGCCACGCGCAGCCCCTCACCATCGGATTCAACTGCGCGCTCGGCGCCGACCTTCTACGCCCCTATGTGGCCGAAGTCAGCCGCGTGGCCGACACCTATATCTGCGCGTATCCCAATGCCGGGCTCCCCAATGCTTTCGGGGAGTATGACGAGCATCCACACACCACGGCCGGGCATATCGGCTCCTGGGCCAAAGACGGCCTGGTGAACATCGTGGGCGGCTGCTGCGGCACGACCCCCGATCATATCCGGGCCGTTGCCGGCGCCGTGAAAAGCGTGAAACCGCGCGTGGTGCCACGCTGCGAGCCGGCGATGCGCTTGTCCGGCCTCGAGCCGTTCAAGATCGCATCATGAGCACCGCTACCGAGGGCGCCGTCCCTCAGCAAACGGCAACGTTCATCAACGTCGGCGAGCGCACGAACGTCACGGGCTCGGCGAAGTTCAAGAAGCTCATTCTTGCGGGTGACTTCGAGGCGGCGCTGGACGTGGCGCGCCAGCAAGTCGAGAGCGGCGCGCAGATCATCGACATCAACATGGACGAAGCCATGTTGGATTCCGAAGCGGCGATGGTGAAGTTCCTGAACCTCATCGCGGCGGAGCCGGATATCAGCCGCGTACCGATCATGATCGACAGCTCCAAATGGAGCGTAATCGAAGCCGGATTGAAGTGCGTTCAAGGCAAGCCAATCGTCAACTCCATCAGTCTCAAGGAAGGCGAAGAAGCCTTCATCGCGCAGGCGAAGAAAGTGCGGCGCTACGGCGCGGCCGTGGTCGTGATGGCCTTCGACGAAAAGGGCCAAGCGGACACGCAAGCGCGCAAGATCGAGATTTGCAGGCGCTCCTATAAGGTGCTGACGGAAAAGGTGGGCTTCCCGCCCGAAGACATCATTTTCGATCCCAACATCTTCGCGGTCGCCACCGGGATCGAAGAGCACAACAATTACGCGGTCGACTTCATTGAGGCGACGCGGCGCATCAAGGAGACCCTGCCGCACTGCCATGTGTCCGGCGGCGTATCGAACGTGTCGTTCTCTTTCCGCGGCAATGAGCCGGTCCGCGAAGCCATTCATTCGGTGTTTCTGTATCACGCCATCAAGGCGGGCATGGATATGGGCATCGTCAACGCCGGCCAGCTGGCGGTATACGAAGACATTCCCGCGGAACTCAAGGAACGCTGCGAGGACGTGATCCTCAACCGCCGCCCCGACGCGACGGACCGCCTTTTGGAGATCGCGGACAAGTATAAAGCCGGCGGCGGCCCGAAAGCCGTCGCGGACTTGTCATGGCGCCAGAACGACGTGAACAAGCGCCTCACTCACGCCCTCGTCAACGGAATCACCGACTTCATCGACGAGGACACCGAGGAAGCACGCAAAGCCGCCGAGCAAAAAGGCGGGCGCCCGCTGGACGTGATCGAAGGCCCGCTCATGGACGGTATGAACGTGGTCGGCGACCTGTTCGGCGCCGGCAAGATGTTCTTGCCGCAAGTGGTGAAGAGCGCCCGCGTGATGAAGAAGGCGGTCGCCTATCTGATTCCCTTCATCGAAGAGGAAAAAGCAAAGAAAGCCGCGGCGGGCATCGTCGACGAGCGCCAGACGAACGGCAAGATACTCCTCGCGACCGTGAAGGGCGATGTGCACGACATCGGCAAGAACATCGTCGGCGTCGTCCTTCAGTGCAACAACTACGAGGTCGTAGACCTCGGCGTGATGGTGCCGGCGGCGAAGATCCTACAAACCGCGCGTGAGGTGAAGGCGGACATCATCGGCCTTTCAGGCCTGATCACCCCGAGCCTCGACGAAATGGCCTATGTATCGCGCGAAATGGAGCGTGAAGGATTCCACGTCCCCTTGCTTATCGGCGGCGCGACCACGTCCAAGGTCCACACCGCGGTCAAAATCGCCCCCGGCTATAAGAACGCCGTGGTTTACGTGCAGGATGCGTCGCGCGCGGTCGGCGTCGCCAGCAACCTGATGTCCAATCAATTGCGCGACGGATTCGTCGCCGATGTGAAGGCCGACTACGAGAAGATGCGCGAGGCGCATGCGCGCCAACAGCAGAGCAAAAAGCGCCAGAGCATTGCCGCGGCACGCGCCAACCGCACGAAGATCGCCTGGGACACGTACAAACCTGAACGCCCGCGCACGCTGGGCCTCACGCGCTTCGACGACTACGATCTGGCTGAGCTGACGCGGACCATCGATTGGACGCCGTTCTTCCAGACTTGGGAATTGGCCGGGAAATACCCGAACATCCTTGAGGACGCGACTATCGGCAAGGCGGCGCGCGGCCTCTTCAACGACGCGCAAGCGATGCTGCAACGGCTCGTTGGCGAGAAGTGGCTGACGGCCCGCGCCGTGATCGGCTTCTGGCCGGCGAACGCGGTGGGCGACGATATCGAGATTTATACCGACGATACGCGCACGACCGTGCTGACCACTTTCCACACGCTTCGCCAGCAGATGGTGCGCGAAGGCAGCTCGGAACGCGCCAACGCCGCGCTCGCGGATTTCATCGCGCCGAAGGAAACGGGCATTGCCGACTACATCGGCGCTTTCGCCGTCACCGCAGGCATCGGCACCGATGAAAAGGTCGCCGGCTTCGAACGCGATCAGGACGACTACAGCGCGATCCTGTTCAAGGCGCTCGCGGATCGTTTGGCCGAATCATTCGCCGAACGCATGCATCAGAGAGTCCGTAAGGAGTTCTGGGGCTACGATCCGGGCGAAAGCCTGACGAACGAAGAACTGATCGCCGAACAGTACCGCGGGATTCGCCCCGCGCCGGGATACCCCGCCTGCCCCGACCATACGGAGAAGGCGCTGTTGTGGACGCTTCTGGATGCCGAGAAGAACGCCGGCGTGCAACTGACGGAAAGCTTCGCCATGTGGCCGGCCGGCGCGGTGAGCGGCCTCTATCTCGCGCACCCGCAGGCCGCTTACTTCGGCGTCGGCAAGATCGAGCGGGATCAGGTTGAAGACTATGCCAAGCGCAAAGGTATGGATCTGAATACGATGGAACGATGGCTGGCCCCGAACCTCAACTACGACCCGGGCCCTCGCTAGAGGCGTCGTCCGCGCCCGGATGACGCTGGTCTTTTGGGATTGAAAGCTCCTGACCTCCGACGAAGCGGCAGCACAGGACCGTCTCGCCGAGCTTGGAATTGTCGATACCGACAATGGCGCGATTTTGCTCGCGTGACAGGGCAACTCCGACGACGGCCGCCTTGCGGCGGCTGTCGAACGTTCCAATGAACGCCTTGGTGTCTTCAAAAAATAACGCAATCACAACTGACGGCTCCCGAATCTTCCGCGGCCGCGAACGGCCGATGGCTCTCATCAATCGATGATGCCGCGGACCGCCGAGGTCCCTACGGGAGGACGGGAAAATGTCAGAGGTGAAGAGTCATGTTTCCGGACATCATTGGGGCACAGCTTCCGGCGATGAAGGTCCGGATTTCGCCGTCAACCTTTTGCGCTGCGGCGTCGAGGAAGCTGGGCCGCCCCATCTCGACGCCCTGAACGATCTTACGCGAAATGAAGTCTTGCGAAGCTAAGCTCGCGAGCAGACCGATCAGCGCGACATTGGCGCTGCCAGTGGCGGGATCCTCGGGGATTCCATGTAATGGCGCGAACATGCGGCAGCGGATGTCCGCGCCTTGACCGGCCTCGCGCGTATAAAGGTACAGGCCCGAAATCTCGGGGGCGAAGCGATCGCGAAAAACGCTCGTTTGCGGGTTCGCCGCGCCGAGGGATGACAGGCCCTTCAGCTCCGCGATGGCGAATGGGGTGCCGCAGGAGGCAATGACGGGTGGGTGGTTCACCGTCATGATATCGCCGGGCGAAAGTTCGACAGCGGCGGCCACGATGTCGACCGCAAGTTCGCCCGTGCGCGAGAAGGGCTTCGGCGACGTGACGCGTGCGCCGTGCACCTTGCCCGAGGCGGTTAAAATCTCGATAGGAACCAGACCGGCCTTTTCCTCGAACACCACGCGGCCTTCAATCTTACGGCCGAAACATTCGCCCTTTCCGGCCAGAACGAACGCCGTGCCGACGTTGGGATGGCCCGCGAAAGGAAGCTCGGCGCGCGGCGTGAAGATGCGTACCTCGGCTGTATTCGCGGGATCCCGCGGCGGAAGGACGAAGGTGGTTTCCGCGAGGTTGAACTCCGCGGCGATAGACTGCATCTGAACCGTCGATAACGTCTCGGCGCCGAACACGACGGCCAGCGGGTTGCCGCCGAACTGACGGTCGGTGAACACATCAACGGTGATGAAATCGACTTTCATCGCTGGAGCCCTTCCTGCGGCGTTCTACGAATAGATTGTTGCGCGTCAGTGCCAGAATAGAACGAGCGCGCCACCGACGGTAAGGCCCGCACCGGCAATGGCGCTGAGCATTATGATCGCAAACCGCCCCCACGGCCCCGCGACGGCCTTCGCACGGTAAGCCTCGACGGCGAGTTTCATGAGGAAGCCGGTGGCCGCGCCGAGGGCGACCCCCGCAGCGACGATGGGCCAGCCGACAAAACCGGTCCACACCGCAAAGAGCGCGACCGCGAGCCCCAGCAGCGCCCCGGCCGCGAGCCCGAGAAGGACGAAGGGAAGGTTTTTCCGTGCGATGGTGGCGATGCGAATGATGCGCCACTTGCGCAAGGCGCTCGCCACGCCATGAGCTTTCTCGCCCTGCGAGAGAGCGTTCGCGACGTCATCTTTCAGTGCGGCGGCGGCGGCGCCGCGCGATTCGAACCGGTCAAGAAAAGCAGCGGCGAGGACGGTGTAGTGACTTTGCGGCGGGACACGCAGGAGACCGAGCAAGGCGTCGGTCATGTCGTCCTCAGCGATGAAAAAATCGCGCGCGGCCCCCTCGGAGACGTCCCGCGCGCGGGAAATCCACCAGCGTCCGGACGCGGGGTCGGAATCCTCCCATTCAAGCGCGTGGGCGAGTGCGTGGCTTTCGTCGAGCGCGGACAACCGTATGCAGGCCCCTCAGTCAGTACCTGGGCCTTCTTAAACGGAGCCTGGATCTAAAAAAAGGATTACTTCCCTGTAGGCAAGGTGAAGTGGATGGCCGTACCGCCGCCCGCAGTGGTGTCGACGGTGATCTCGCCGCCGTGGCGCGCGACGATGTCACGGCAAAGATAGAGGCCGAGCCCCGTGCCCTTCTCGCCCAAAGTTCCGGCTTCCGAGGTGCCGCACTTGAGCGCAAAAAGATCGGCTTTGGCGGCGGGGGACATACCCACCCCGTCATCACGCACCGTGACTTTCACAAAACGCCCGTCCGCTACAGCCCCGGCCGTCAGGCGCACGGACCCACCGGTCCTGCAGAACTTAATGGCGTTGGAAACAAGATTGCGCAGGACAATGCATACGAGGTCGGCGTCACCGACAACATTCATTTGCGCCATGTCGCTGGCAATTGAAACGCGCTTCTCCTCGGCCATATGCGTCAGCGGTTCGATGCTGCGGGCGCCGACAGCGGCAAGATCGAGAGACGCGAACTTAAGGCCGGAGTCACGGATCTGGATCGAGGCCCAGGTCAGCAGATTGTCGAGCAGCGTCTGCACATCGCCCGCGGACGCGCGCACGATGCGCGCATATTCGGCCACCTGATCGCGCGGCAAATCCTTCGCGCCTCCGGCCAAAAGGTCGGCGAAGCCCATCACGATGTTGAACGGACTGCGGAGGTCGTGTGCGATGATCGAAAACAGTTTGTCTTTCTGCCGATTGGATTCTTGCAGCGCCGCTTCGGCGCGCGCGAGTTCGTTCTCACGCCGCTTGGTTTCACTTATGTCCTGTACGGTCGCGATGAAACGCCGCAGCTTGCCGTGTTCGTCCACGATGGGCTGCCCAATCTCGCGGATATCCTTGACGGCGCCATCGGCGCTTTCGATCTGATATTCGATCTCGTAGGCATGCGGCGCGGCGATCGCCTCCGCCATGGCCGCCAGGTATCGGGGGCGGTCGGACGGCGTCACGGCCGCAGCAAGCTGCTGGGGATGAACGAAGCACGCCATGGCGCTTAACGACAGGTCGTGAATGCGCGCGAGTTCTTCCGAGCAGAACGAAAGACGATTCTCGTCCTCGGACCATATCCAGTGGCCAAGATGCGCGAGATGCGCGGCAAGGCCGAGCATCTCCTTTTGGTCGTGAATCGCGCGGATTGCGGCGAAGGCGTCGGTCACATCGGCGAGGACGCCGAATAGCGCGGTCACGACGCCATTCACATCGCATTCCGGCTGCCCTTTGCAAATGATAGTCCGCACGCCGTCTTCGCGCTGGATGCGGCAGTCGAATTCGAAGGCGGCGCGGCTTTGGACGGCATTGTCGAAGGTCGCGACGACATGGGCGCGATCATCGGGATGGACCGTGTCGAGCGCGGCGGCGAACGTATGGGGGAAGGTCGTGGGATCGACGCCGTGAATAGCGAAGACCTGCTCGGACCACGTGACTTTGCCGGTGAGAATATCCCAGTGCCAGTGCCCCATGTGGCCGACGCTTTCGGCGAGCATCAGCAGCCGCGATTCATCCTCATGAGGGCCGGCGGGCGCAGCGGCGCTCTCCCGGTTCCAAAGCGAAGAACCGGAAGAAGCGGTGCGCACAGGGCGGGGATGGATACTCGCCATGACCGTATCTTACTAGTTTTTAGTCAAAATCAATTATAAGGTGATAGCGAGCCCAAATAAAGTGAGATTAACTCTTTAACGGCCTTCACTTTTTTGCGAGCCGCTCACTGCAAAGCCCGTATTTACGCAGAAAATGAAGTGTTTTCAGGCGGATTCAGGCTCTTTGGGACAAAGGCGGGGTACGGACCGCCAATTTGCGTACCCGCCGCGGCCGCCCGTTGCCGCCGCCCGGCGGCATGTGGAAAAAAATCAGTGCAAATTAGAGGCTTACGCGCACTTGCACCGGCGGAAAGCTCCTGTTAAAACCCCGCCTCCTTTGACGGACGGGGCGCTGGTCCCCACCGTCATCGCCCATGCGGGGGCGTAGTTCAGTTGGTTAGAACGTCGGCCTGTCACGCCGAAGGTCGCGGGTTCGAGTCCCGTCGCTCCCGCCACTCTGCTTCGCGCTTATGCGCGTCGGAGACTGGCGTTTCCCCGTCTAGAAAATGACCGAAAACAAGCCGATGCGTTCTGAATCGAACGCGGTCGTGGTCTTGCCGCTGGCGGTTTTGGTGTCGACGACGCCCGCGACAAGGCGGGCCAGGCTGCTGGGCGTGATCCAGCTGAAGGCCGGCGCATCCTGGAGCGCGGCGGTGGCACCCGCCACGTCGTCCTCAATCATCCAGCCGGCGCGCACAATCGTGTAATCGAGGCCGGACGCTTTCAAACGGCTCTCGGCCGCGCCCGCCGCGGCGATGGCGTCGCCGCGCAGGAACTTCACATACCAGGGCAGCAGACCCGCGGTGTCGCCGGTGCCCGTCGCACTGACCAAGACCAAGCGCGGCAAATTCGCCGCCTTCGTTGCATCAATAATATTGCGGGTTCCGTCGACGCCGAACGCAAGCCTTTCGCCAGTGGTGTCGAACGCCGTGACCACGGCGCGTACCGGGGCGGAGGTGAACAGGGTCTTGAGCTGCTCGGGGACCAGGGGATCGGCGAAAACAACCTCGACCTTCAGCGCGGCGAAGGGCGACCGGTCGGCGCCTGCCGACACGACGGCCATCACCTGCTTGTTCGCGGCGGCAAGCGCCTTAACCGTCTCGCGGCCGAGCGGCTGATCGGCGCCGAAGACCACGATCGATCCCACGCGCGGCAATTCTTCGGACATGACCGACACGCGCGGCGCGGCGACGGGCGGCGGCGGTTCGGTGGACTCCTGCGCCCACACCGGAAGAACGATACCAAGAGCGAAACAGAAGCCGAGAGCGTATCTGCGAAGCATGCGGTTACCTTTTAGCGGGGGCGCAGTCTCGTCCGTTTGCCCAGGCTTGTCACTAGCCGCCCGTCAGACTTGAGCAGAAGTTGCCGGAAATACACGTGCCGCGCGCGCGGCGATCGCAACCGTTTGACCAACCTTAAGGCCGAGATCGAGGAAGGTTTGGCGAATCACTTGGACCTCTATCAACGCGGGGGCTCCTGCGACCTCCAGTTCCAGCCGCGCGGTAGGACCAGCGGCGCCGATATGGCGCACGGTCCCCTTCTGGAAGCCGTCGGCCGCGATGTCGATATCGTGCGGGCGCACATAGGCAAATCCGGGAACATTGCCGGCAGGCACCGGCGCGCCGTCAACGGATTCGGCTTTGACCGAGAGCCCCCACAGATTTACCGCACCGTTCACGATGGTGCACGGCATCCGGTTCACGTTGCCGAGGAACTCGTACACAAACGGTGTCGCGGGCGTGTCGTAGACCTGTTCCGGCGTTCCGATCTGTTCAATGGCCCCTTGATTCATCACGACCACACGGTCGGCGAGCTCGAGCGCCTCCTCCTGGTCGTGAGTCACGAAGATGCTGGTCAAGCCCATATCGTCGTGAAGCCGGCGCAGCCAGCGGCGGAGTTCCTTGCGCACCTTGGCGTCGAGCGCGCCGAAAGGCTCGTCGAGCAACAGCACGAGAGGTTCGATCGCCAACGCCCGCGCAAGCGCGACGCGCTGCCTTTGTCCGCCTGAAAGCTGCGAAGGATAGCGCGCGGCGAGCTTGTCGAGCTGCACGAGAGACAGCAGCGACAACACCCGATTTTTTATATCGGAAGTGGACATCCGCCGCTCCGCCGGGGCGACGCGCAAACCAAAGGCCACGTTCTCGAATACGCTCATGTGCCGGAACAGGGCGTAGTGCTGGAAAACAAAACCCACGCGGCGCTCGCCCACGCGCTTGGCCGCTGCGTCGTCGCCGTCAAACAGGATCTGACCTTCGTTGGCATGCTCAAGGCCGGCGATGATACGCAGCAATGTGGTTTTGCCAGACCCTGACGGGCCCAGCAGAGCGACCAATTCGCCCGGGCGCACTTCGAGCGTCAGATCCCGCACGGCGGTGAAGCTGTCGAAGCGTTTGCTAACATTGCGGATTTCAATGCGCATGGCGGCCTTAATGATGCACGGGCGCGAGTTCGTGGCCGTAGCGCCATTCGAGGAGCGCTTTGGCGACGAGCGTCACCAGAGCCAGGAAGGCAAGCAACGAAGCCACGGCGAAGGCCGCGGGAAGATTGTACTCGTTATAGAGAATTTCGACGTGCAAAGGCATGGTGTTGGTGATGCCCCGAATATGGCCGGACACCACCGACACCGCGCCGAACTCACCCATGGCCCGCGCATTGCACAAAAGTACGCCATACAGCAGACCCCATTTTATATTCGGCAGGGTCACACGCCAGAAGGTCTGCCAGCCGCTTGCGCCAAGCGAACGCGCGGCCTCCTCCTCCTCGGTCCCCTGCTCCTGCATCAGCGGAATGAGTTCGCGCGCGACGAACGGAAACGTCACGAAGATCGTGGCCAGCACGATGCCGGGCACGGCGTAGACGATCTGAATGTCATGCGCGTCAAGCCACGGGCCGATGAGCCCATGGCCACCAAACATCAGGACGTAGATGAGGCCGGAAATCACCGGCGAAACCGAGAACGGAAGATCGATCAGGGTGATAAGAAAGCTTTTGCCGACGAAGTCGAACTTCGCGATGGCCCAGGACGCGGCCACGCCGAAGATGACATTCGCCGGGACGGCGATGGCCGCCACGATCAAGGTTAGCTTGATCGCGGCTTGCGCGTCCGGTTCCGTCACCGCTTCCAGGTAATAGGCGAGACCGCGGCCGAGCGCCTCGGTAAAGACCACGACGACAGGCAGTACCAGGAAGAACAGGATGTAGATCAGGGACAAGAGAACAAGCCCTGCCCTCACTTTTCGGTTTTCGGTGATGGGTGCGAATGTGCGTTTAGCGGCCATGATCAAAAGGCCCCTATACGGCCGCGGCTCCAGCGCTGCAGCAAATTGATCATGAACAGGAGTACGAAAGCGGCTGTCAGCATGGCGACACCAATCGCCGCCGCGCCCGCGTAGTCGAATTGCTCCAGCTTTATGATGATGAGTAACGGTACGATCTCCGATTTCATGGGCAGGTTGCCCGCGATGAAGATGACCGAGCCGTATTCGCCGAGGGCGCGCGCGAAAGCCAATGCAAATCCGGTTAGCGCCGCCGGCAGAATCGCGGGCAGGAGAATATGCCGAAAGGTTTGGAAACGGCTGGCGCCGAGACTGGCGGCCGCCTCCTCCACCTCTTTGTCCAAGTCCTGAAGCACTGGCTGCACGGTACGGACGACGAACGGCAGGCCAATGAACACGAGAGCGATCACCACACCAAGGGGAGTGAACGCCACTTTGATATCGGCTTTCGCCAAAATCTGGCCTACCCAGCCGTTCTCAGCGAACAGCGCCGTAAGCGCGATGCCCGCGACGGCCGTGGGAAGCGCGAACGGCAGATCAACCAAACCTTCAACAAAGCGCTTGAGGGGAAAATCGTAACGTACCAGCACCCACGCGGTGAGCACGCCGAAAACGATATTGACGAGCGCGGCGACAAAGGACGCGCCAAAACTCAGGCGATAGGCGGCGAGCGCGCGCGGATCGGTCACGACGCCGACAAATTCATCCCAAGACAGGTCCGCCGCGCGCAGGATCATAGCCGCGAGCGGTATGAGCACGATGAAGCTCAGGTAGAACAGCGTGAAGCCCATGCTCAGGCCGAAGCCCGGCAAGACGCTCGGCTTGCGCCAAAAAGATGTGCGCGCGGCGATGGCCGTCACTAAGTCCCCATCAGTTCGCGTTTTCTTTTGAGGCTACGAATTCGGACGTTCACGCTCAAGGTTTATAAATTTTATCGAAGATGCCCTTGTCGTTGAAATGTTGGGCCTGGGCCTTCTTCCAACCGCCGAATACTTCATCGATTGTAAAAAGCTCAATGTTGGGGAGCTTCACTTTTGCCGCGGAGGCCGCGGCGGCGTCGCGAGGACGATAGTAGTGTTTGGCGATGATCGCTTGGCCTTCGGGCGTGTAGAGATACTTGAGATATTCTTCCGCGAGGTCCTTGTTCTTATTGCGCTCGGCGACGCGGTCTACGACCGCGACCGGAGGCTCCGCCAGAATACTGACGGACGGCATAACAACCTCGAACTTATCGGCGCCGAACTCGTCCAGCGCCAGATACGCTTCATTCTCCCAAGCGATATAGACGTCGCCGAGGCCGCGCTGGGTAAAGGTGATCGTGGAGCCGCGCGCGCCGGAATCAAGCACCGGCACGTTCTTGTAAAGCCGGCCGACGAACTGCTCGGCGGCGGCCGCGTTGTTGTTATTCGCCTTCAGGGCGTACCCCCAGGCCGCGAGATAGTTCCAGCGCGCCCCGCCGGAGGTCTTTGGATTTGGGGTTATGACCGCCACGCCAGGCTTCACAAGATCGGGCCAATCCTTGATCGCTTTTGGGTTGCCCTTGCGCACCAAGAAAACAATGGTCGATGTGTACGGCGCGCTGTTGCTGGGGAGGCGCGATTGCCATGCGGCCGGGAGCGACTTTGCGCGTTCGGCGATGGCGTCGATGTCATAAGCCAACGCAAGGGTGACGACGTCGGCGCGCAAACCGTCAATGACTGCCCGGGACTGACCGCCAGAACCCGCATGCGATTGGCGGACGGTGACGTCATCGCCCGTCTTGCCTTTCCAGTATTTGGCAAAGGCCGCGTTGTACTCCTGGTAAAGCTCACGGGTCGGATCGTACGACGCGTTCAAGAGCGTGCGCTCAGCCGCAAGGGACGGCGATGCGAGCACCGACAGTCCAAATGCGATCGTAAGAGCATGGCGCGTGAGGAAGAGCTTCAACGGCGAATCCTTGTCCTGATTAAAAGTGAGCGAGAGTCGCCCATGCCGCGCGTTTTGGCACCATGTCCTGGGAGAATTTTCTCCACAGCGCGCATCCGGAGAGACGGACACACTCCTCGTAAACCGGAGCGAAGGGCTCCTTAGGGATTGTCAACGGCGCAGTGCGTGAATTGTTCACGGACTTGGACGTCTCTCGCATCGAACGTCCCGGTTTATGCCGTCCAGATCGCGGCGATCCGCTCGCGCTGTTTGGCGTCCGGGAGTGGGCCGTGACCGGCCGCGAGGTTTTCGATCATATGCTGCGGCCGGTTGGTGCCCGGGATCGCCGCAGTAACAGCGGGATGAGAGGCAACAAACTTCAACAGGAGCTGCGCGAAGCTCACGGCGCCCAATTCCTGCTTTGCCCATTCGGGAACGGCTTGTCCCTGCACCTTACTGAGGAGGCGCCCGCGTCCCAGGGGGAGCGCAATAAGCACCGCCACACCTTTGTCGGCCGCCATCGGAAGCAGCCGCTTTTCAGCTTCGCGGGCGTCCACGGCATAGGCGAATTCAACGAAATCGATCTGGTCCATCCACGTTGTGAGACGGTCCTGCTCGCGCCCGGTGGAGCTGACACCCACGTAGCGGTAACGGCCCTGGGCCTTGAGCTCCTGGAAGACCGGGAGATGAAGATCCGTATCGACCATGTTGTGCACGAACATGAGGTCGATGGTATTGGAGCGCAGGCGCTTGAATGCCGCATCAATCGCGGCCTGCCCGGCCTCCTTGCCGCGCTCCTCGATCTTCGTCGCCAGAAAGATCTTGTCGCGCAGCGCGCTCTTCTCGATGACATCGCCCACGAAAGCTTCAGCGCCGCCACCGCTGTATTGCTCGGCCGTATCGAGCACGCGTCCGCCTTTCGCCACGAGTTCGCGTATCACCTGCGCCTTCTGCTCCATGATCTCGGGCGCCGCTTGCGCGCCGAAATCCTGCGCAGTGCCGAGACCGATGACGGGAAGCTGTTCCTTGTTCTTGCTCTTGGGGATCGTGCGCATCACGAGTGCGTTATCGGCGCCTTGGCCAATCACGGGAAAACCTGCGAGCGCCGCCGCGCCGGCGACGCCGGTCAGAAATTGTTTGCGTGAAATGCTCGTCATGATCCCCGGCCCCTTTGCGCGGTTTTACGGTGCAGGGAGCGTCGGATTTCAAGGCGAAGGGTGTCAAGGACAATGAGGTAACGCGAGGATTTACAAGGTCGAAACGAGCCTGTCATAAACGCGGAAATCGAGATGACATACCGTTCAGAAACCCCTGAAAAACCGGGCTTAAATGCCTGTATGACGAGATTAAATAGCTGTTACCCCGATTGATCGAATCCCGGGCTCCGCTAACATCCCGTCCAATCCTCGCGACGCATTCCCTAACACTTCCCGAACACGGCGCGACGAGACACACGGACGGCGGATCTGAAAGCAAAGTGGCGTTGCCCGTGTCTCATCCACGAAAGGACAGATAAAAAAATGAAGACGGTTTCCTCTCGTTTCCTTCCGGCGTTCGCGACGGCCATGGCCCTCGTTCTCGCGGTACCGGTTGTCAGCGACTTCGCTCAAGCTCAATCCGCGCAGCAGATCCCCATGCGCGACGGCATCCCGACGCTCGCGCCCCTGGTCGAGAAAGTCATTCCCGCGGTGGTGAACGTGCAGGTGAAGGCCAAGGTGAGCATGGCCGATGAGCAGCAGGCCGATCCTTTCCGCTTCTTCAACCTTCCGCGCGGACAGGGCCAGATGCCGCCGCGCGAGCGCCAGTCGGCCGGCTCGGGCATCATCATCGACGCCAAGAAGGGTTACATCCTCACGAATCATCACGTCATCGCCGACGCCACCGATATCCAGGTGACGCTGCACGACCGACGTCAGCTGACCGCGAAGATGGTCGGCAGCGACGAGGGCACCGACATCGCCCTCCTGCAGGTCGACGCCAAGGATCTCGACGCGCTTCCGATCGGTGATTCCAACGAATTGCGCGTCGGCGATTACGTATTCGCGGTCGGCAGCCCGTTCGGCCTGCAAAAGACCGTGACCTCGGGCATCGTTTCGGCCCTGGGCCGCTCGGGCGGCGGCATCGAAGAATATGAGGACTTCATCCAGACCGACGCAGCGATCAATCCAGGCAACTCGGGCGGCCCGCTTGTGAACCTCAAGGGCGAACTGGTCGGCGTGAACACCGCGATCCTCGGTCCCGCCGGCGGCAACGTCGGCGTCGGCTTCGCGGTGCCGACCTCCATGGTCAAGGGTGTCATCGCCCAGCTCCAGGAGTTCGGTGAAGTGCGCCGCGGCCGGATCGGCGTCGCGATCTCCGACATCACGCCGGAAGTCGCCGCCAACCTCGGCATCGACCGTACGGAAGGCGCGCTGATCGGCAGCGTCGAAAAAGGCACTCCGGCCGACAAGGCGGGTATCCGCGCCGGCGACGTCGCGATCGAAATGGACGGCAAGCCGTTGCGCGGTTCGTCGGACCTTCGCAATCGCATCGGCATGCTGACGATCGGCACGGACGTCAACATCACCGTGCTCCGTGAAGGCCAGAAGAAAACCTTCAAGGTGAACATCGGTAAGCAGGCTGCGGCGCAGCTCGCGAAGCTTCCGGATCGCCAGGCGCTGGAAGGCGCGAGCTTCTCGGCGACCACCCGCGGCGACGACGCGACCGGTGCGAAAGTCACCGATGTCGAACAAGGCAGCCCGGCCGAACGCATCGGCCTGGAAGTGGGAGATATCGTGACGGCCGTGAACACCAAATCGGTGAAGAGCCTGGAGGAATTCCAGACCGCGATGGCCGGCTCCAAGCGTTCGACCGTGCTGCACGTGCAGCGCGGGGATGAGCGCCGTGTGATCGTCGTTCCCTAGTCCGCTTTAACCTATCGATCCTCGAAACGGCGCCGGGCCTCCGGCGCCGTTTTTTTTGTCCTATTTCAAAAGATTGGGCATACTGACCCCGGGGGCTACCAAGGGGTTCGAGATGTTACGGTCGTTGCGATTCTGGATCAGGGCGCTGATCTTCATGAGTCTGGCGTGCACGCAGGCGGCACGAGCCGACGTTGACCGTATCGAGATCCTGGAACGCTCTGTGATGGCCGAGGGCCGCGGGTTCGGGGGCGTGGGACCCTATGAGCGGTTACGCGGACGGCTCTACTTCATCGTCGATACCGGCGCGGCCGAAAATCAAGCCATCACCGATATCCGCCTCGCCCCGCGCGATGCCCAGGGACGCGTGCAATTCTCCGCCGACTTCATGATGCTGCGCCCCGTTGACGGCGGGCGCGCCAATGGGCGCGTCCTGTTCGAAGCCGGCGGCGCCGGCGGACCTGCGATGCTGAGCGTCTTCAACGACGCCACGAACGCGCTGCTGCCGGCCACCAGCGCGGAATCGGGCAACGGCTTTCTGATGGACCAGGGTTACACGTTGCTGTGGGTCGGATGGAACTGGGACGTGCTACCCGGTGAAGGACGCTTACGCGCAGACCTCCCGATCGCGTTGGAAGGCGGAAAGCCGGTCTTTGGGCGGGTCCTGTCCGAAATCGCGGTGAACCAGGCGGCGAATAACGCGCGCGCTACGGGCGGCGCGCTGACGGTGGGCTATGAACCCGCCCGCCCCGACGACCCGGAAGCGGTCATGACCGTGCGCGATACGGCCGCGAGCCCACGCGCGGTGATTCCGCGTGAGAAATGGCACTTCGGCCGCAAGTTCGGCACCCGCGCCATCTATGACCCTACCTATGTGACACTGGAGGGCGGCTTCAGAGCCGGCGCGATCTACACCGTGAGCTATGTCGCACGCGGACCGCGCATTGCGGGCCTTGGCTTGGCGGCAATCCGCGACGCCCTGCTGTTCTTCCACTTTGAGCGCACGGACCGCTTCGGCGGCGTGAACCCGCTCGTCACCAACGGCGGCGAGCTGCCGCGCGCCGTCCTCGCCTTCGGTCACGGGGAGGGCGCCCGCGTTCTGCAGACGATGTTGTACTACGGCCTTTCCACCGGCAGCAGCGGACGCCTCGGCTTCGACGGCGCCCTTTTGAATGTCGAGGGCGCCGCCAAGGGACCATTCAATCTGCGCTTCGGCCAGGGTGGGCGCGAAAGCGCGCCCGATCTCGGCACCGACTATCCGAACAGCTGGTATCCCTTCGCCACCGCGCCGCAACCCGACAGCGTCACCAACGAGACCCGCGGCGTGCTGGACCGCCTGACTGCCAACAACACCGTGCCGCGCCTATTTTACGTGAACACCTCGACGGAATATTGGACGCAGGCCGCATCCCTGACGCATACCGCGCTGGGGACGCCGGCCGACCTTCCGCCCCATGCAAGGGCGCGCATCTATTCCATCGCCAGCGCGCAGCAGCGCAGCGGCGCGGGCGGCGAGCGGCTCGACCTTGCACATTGCGTCAACCCGCTCGACTATCGTCCCGTATTACGTTCGCTGCTCCTGCATCTCGACGCCTGGGTTACGCTACGCACCGAACCGCCAGCGTCCGAAATGCCAACCATCGCAAACCAGTCGCTCGTGCCTGTCGCGCGCTACCTCGAGAAATACCCCAAGATTCCTGGCACGCGTGTGCCTGCGCGCGCCTTCGAGCCTTCGCGCCAGGATTTTGGAGGGCGCTTCATGACGGAGGGGATCGTCGATACCTTGCCACCGCGCGCAGGGCGTCCCTACAACGTGTTGGTCCCCCAAGTGGACGGCGACGGCCTCGACCTTGCAGGCATTCGTCTGCCTGATATCGCGGTGCCCCTCGGCACCTATGCCGGCTGGAACCCGCAAAACGCCGCCACGGGCGCACCGGACCGTCTTTCACGCAGCGAAGGCAGCTTCATCCCGTTCCCGCGCACAGAAGACGATAAACTCGCGGCGAACGATCCACGCCGTTCGATCGGCGAGCGCTACGCGAACCGCGACGCCTACACGCAGGCCTACGCGGCGGCGACATTAGCGCTGGCGGAAAAGGGTTTGATCCTGAGCACGGACATCAATCCAATGATCGAACGCGCGAGCGGCTTCTATGATCGCTTGATGACCCGCGACCCCCGGGATTCGACCTGCGGCTATCTCGCGGCCCGGTAAAAGCGTCTACAGGGTTTCTTGGAACCGCACCGGCGCGCCGATCGGTTTTTCAAGGAGCTGATCATCGCGCATCACGACATGGCCACGCACGATGGTGGCCTTGGGCCAGCCCGTCACTTCCATGCCATCGAATGGCGTCCAACCGGATTTGCTGGCGATCCACTCGTTGGTGATCGTGCGTTTGGCCTTGAGATCCACGACGGTGAAATCCGCGTCGTAGCCCACCGCGATCCGGCCCTTATTGGCGATCCCGAAGATGCGCGCCGCGCCGGCGCTGGTGAGGTCGACGAGGCGCTGCAACGTCAGACGCCCTTCCGCAACGTGATTGAGCATGACCGGCAGCAGCGTCTGCGTTCCGGTGAGACCGGAAGGACTGCGCGGATAAGGACGGGCCTTTTCCTCGCGGGTATGAGGCGCGTGGTCGGAGCCGATGCAATCCACGACGCCAGAGGCGATGCCCTTCCAGAGCCCTTCGCGGTGACGCGCGTCGCGGATGGGCGGGTTCATCTGCGCAAAGGTCCCGAGGCGCTCATAACACTCGGGCGCGGCCAAGGTGAGATGCTGCGGCAGCACTTCGACCGTCGCAATATCCTTGTTCTGCGCGAGGATGTCGATTTCCTCGGCGGTTGTGACATGAAGCACGTGAATAAGACGATGAGCCTCGCGCGCGAGGCGCAGGAGACGCGTGGTGCAGCGTACAGCGGTTTCGACATCGCGCCATACCGGATGCATGGAGACGTCGGCTCCGTCCTTCACGAGCGCCGCGCGCTCGGTGAGGCGCATATCGTCTTCGCTGTGAACCGTGACGCGGCGGGTGCCGGAGCGCAGAACGCGCGCGACATTCTCGTCGTCCGCGACCAGAAGCGATCCGGTCGATGACCCCATGAACATCTTGACGCCGCACACACCGGGAAGCCGCTCGAGCGTTCCGAGATGATCGGCATTCTCGGCGGCTGCGCCGACGTAGAACGCGAAATCGGTCCAGGCGCGGCCCGTGGCCCGCTTGATCTTGTCGTTTATCGCCGCCTCGGTTGTCGTCGGCGGATCGGTATTGGGCATTTCGAAAACGGTGGTCACGCCGCCAAGCGCGGCGCCGCGTGTGCCGGATTCCAAGTCTTCCTTATGCACAGGACCGGGTTCGCGGAAGTGCACCTGTTCGTCGATGACGCCAGGCATCACGGTGAGCCCCTTCGCGTCGAAGCGCGCGGCCGCCGCAGCGGCCCCAAGATCGCCAATCGCGGCAATTCGGCCGGCGCGAACGCCGACGTCGGTCTGCGCGGGGCCACCCGGAAGCAGGAGAGTTCCGCCGGTGATAAGGAAGTCGAAAGTCTCGGTCATGGGAGCCTCAGCTCGCGGACATAGGTTCGGCCGGCGCCGTTAGAGTCTTCAAGAGTTCAATATAGCGCTCGCCGATCTTCTCGTCCGTATAGGATTCATTGAAAACCGCACGCCCGGCATCACTGAATTTTTTGGCCAAATCCTTGTCCTGGCACAGGCGCTTGATGGCTTCGGCCATGCTAATGGGGTCATCGACCGGGACCAGCACGCCATTCTCGCCGTTTTTCACCAGGAGGCCCGGCCCGAGGCTGTCAGCAGAAATGACAGCCGCGCCGGCACCCCAGGCTTCGGCGATCACATCCTGACCATCGTCCTGACGCACGGGATAAACAAAGGCGTCGCTAACCGCTACGTAGGGCGCGAGGTCATCCTGCCAGCCGAGGAAGCGCACCCGCGGTTTCACACCCTTCTCGTGGGCCTGCGCCTCCAGATAAGCGCGATCCGGACCGTCGCCGGCGATCCAGAGATAGTAACCGGACAGACGTGCAATGGCTTCGAGCAGCGTTTCGAGCCCCGCGCCCTTCACAAGACGCAAGGATGTCAGGACAAGCCGGGCCGTTGGCGGCGTGTAGAGCACCTTGCGGCTGATCGGCGGCGCGGCGGTCTTGCCGGTGCGCGCGAAAGGAAGATTCGGGATGACGTGAACGCGGGTCGGCGACCAACCGCCGTTGATCGCGATATCGGCGCGAGCCTGGGTCGGCGCGAGCAGGTGATCACACTTTGCGATGGCGCCGCCGTCGTACGCGGATCCGATGCGGCCGAGATGGACGAAGTTTCCTTTCTCGACCAAAGGCGCAACGTCGGGGGTCCAGGAGATCACAATGTTGGGTTCGAAGCGGCGAATTACGCCATTGATGCGCCGGCGATCCAGAAAGGCAAAGCGGCTTGGAAATTGCATTTCGATCGTGATGGCGCCGGCCGCGGCGAAGCGCTCGGCGCGCGCCGGATTGTCGGCGAGCATCACGCGCTGCTCGTCGTTGTTTTGCTGCAAGACCGCCACAAGACGTTCGGCTTGCTGTTCGACGCCGCCATACGGCGCGCCGCTCATGAGGTGAAAAACTTTCAACGCAACCTCGTCCCTGCTTCCGCAAGACTTTGCATAAGCGGGCGGCGAAGCCAAGGTGCTACAGGATGATCCCGCGCGCCGCCGCTGCAACTTCCGCGACACTGAGCCCGGTGATGTCACGGTTCGGCGCTTGCAGGAACCGCGCTTTGTCGCCAAAGGGCGCGTACCGTATCGGGTCCGAAGGGCCAAACAGCGCGAGAGTCGGCAGGCCCACCGCGGCCGCGAGGTGGGAAAGGCCAGAATCGTTGCCGACAAAGGCGGCACAATTCTTGAGCGTCGCGGCGACGGTCAGAAGATCAGATTCTCCGAAAACCTTGAGCGCGTCCGGGAGCGCGGCCAGAAGTGGGGCGGCCTTCGCGTCATCGCCGGGGCCGCCGAACAAGGCGATTCGCCACCCGGCGCAGGGGCCCACCCGCAACGCCGCAGCGAGCGCGGCGAACCTGTCCGCGGGCCACGTTTTCTCAGCGGCGGCGGCGATCGGCGCGAGCGCCAGCACCGGCGGGCCGGGCGGAATAAGACGGCGCGCCTCCTCTTCGTGCCGCGGCGCGATAAACACATGAGGTGCAGCGGAGTGGCCAAGCTTCAAGACGGACGACAGATGCTGAACGCGGTGCACAGTGTCATTGGCAGGTCCAATAATGTAACGCGCGCCCGCGCTCAGGAAGAACGAGATAAAGGAGCGCCGTAAGTCTACGACGATATCCCAGCGCGTCCCCTTGAGCGCGCGCCACAGATCGAACCAATGCAAATCAAAGCGGCGTTTCTTGAGCACGATGACGCGCGCGAGGCGCGGCACAGCCGCGAACAAGCTTTGCGGCAAGCGCCCACAGACAATGGTAAAGCGCGCCTCGGGATAGGTCTCGACAAGGCAGTGGAGCACGCCCGACGATAGGATGGCATCGCCGATGCGCGTGTTCGTGATGAACAATATATTCAAGTTAATTTCGCGACGAAGTTATCGAGCGCTTCGGCCGCGGTCGCCCACGTGTGACGGCGTGTGATCTGCTTGGCCTCTTCACTGAGCGAAGTGTAGACGCCGTCGTCGCCAAGAATTTGCAGGGTGACGTTCGCGAAGGCCTCCGCATCGGGGACGAGGTAGCCGGTCTGGCCGTTGGTGATGCGTTCCGGCGTGCCGCCGAGCATGCGCGCAACCGCCGGCGTACCGGCGCTTTGCGATTCGCTCAAAGTCCAGCAGGCGAAGTCCTGGGCATGCCCCGGATAGAGGTGCACGCGCGCGGTACGGTAAACCGCGGCCATGCCGTCGTCTGAGATGGGATCGGCGACGGCGACGTTCTGGGCAGCGGCCGCCTGCACCTTGGCGAAAATGGGCGCGAGTTCGTCGGCGACGCCTTCCCCGCGCGCGGCCTTTGCGAGGCTCGCGGAGAAAATCGACAGCCGCGCGGTTGGCATGGCCGGATGAACGCGCTCGCACCAGAGGTCGAGCAGCCAGCCGAGGCCATGCTGCGGGTGGGACGTGACGATGGCATTGGGACTGGGCGGTCCCTTCGGCATGGCGTCGAGCACGGCCTGGCGCGCGGCATAGAGTTCGGGATTGAGCGCCTCCTCATGCGGATCGGGCTCCTGCATGAGCGGCGTTTCATAGAATGACGAGCGCACCCCCGGGATGAGCGCAACACTCTTCAGCTTGCCTTTATAAGCGCGTTGCTGCTGCTCGGAGATGAAGATCAGTCCCGGCGTGAAGGATTCCCATAAGGGCGCGTTCGCCTCGGCGGTCAGATAGTCCGGGGCCCCGGTGACCAGCAGCAGACGATGTTTCACGTTGCGCAAATGACCAAGCAGAGAGGGTTTGCGCATGGCGATCACCACGTCGGCGGCCTTGGGCGCCCAGGTGTCGCCGAAAGGGGTGTAGTAAGCCCCGTCCGCCATGTGGGCGTAGGTGGTGTTATTGATGACTTTGACCTCGTGGCCGCGGGCGCCCAGGGCGGCGGCGAGACCGCCCACGGCCTTCTCGGCCCCGCCGATGGCCCGGCGGAGGTTGGTGTAGCCATCGTACTGGAGCGGCGAGTCGTCGACAAAAACGTAGTGCATGGACGGGTTTATATCCGAGACGGGCGCGGCTTGCAGCAAGCTCTAAGGGTGCTACATAAGCAGGACATCAGGAGAACCATATGGCGTTTTTCACCGCCCTTGCCCATCGCGCGTTGGTTGCCGTCGGGGGCGACGATCGGGCCGGCTTCCTGCAGGGCATGATTTCGAACGATATGCGCCAGGTGGAAGCCGGGCAGGCCCTGTGGGCGGCCTTTCTCACGGCTCAAGGCAAGTTCCTGCACGAATTTTTCGTTGTCCCGCACGGGGACACAATCCTTTTGGAGTGCGAACGGGCGCGCCGCGACGACCTGATCACCCGCCTCGCCCGGTATAAATTGAGGGCCAAGGTGACCTTCGCACCCCTAGATACGCTTGAGGTCGGGGTCGCGTGGGGCGACGGCGCGGCAGCGGCCCTGGAAACCTCGGAGACTTTGGGAACTGTGAAGGCGCGGGGCGACGGCGTCCTTTACACCGACCCGCGCCTGGCGGGGGCGGGTGTGCGATTCGCCCTCAGACCGGATCAAACCGACCAGCTTCCGCTCGGCCGTTCGACGCCGGAGGCCTATGACGCCCACCGGATTGGACTGGGCCTGCCGGACGGCAGCCGGGACATGGAGGTGGACAAGGCCCTCCTTCTTGAAAACGGCTTCGAGGAACTACACGGGGTGGACTTCGAAAAAGGCTGCTACATCGGGCAGGAACTGACAGCGCGCACCCACTACCGCGCGCTGATCAAAAAGCGCCTGATGCCGGTGGCGATCGACGGTGCAACGCCTGCGTCGGGCGAAGCGTTAACCTTGGATGGAAGAGACGCGGGGGAAATGAAGAGCATCGCGGGCGCCTTCGGACTGGCGCTGGTACGCGTGGATGCATGGCGGAGCGGGGGTAACTTGACGGCGGGAGCCGCGCGCATTACCCCGGTCAAACCGGACTGGATGCAGTTGCCGCAAGACTAGAAAATAGCGTTCGGGAACGCAGGTGGGGAATGGCGACCCGGTACCGCAGACGACCAATTGAGATTCAAGCGTGGCAGTGGAATGGCCAGCCGCGCGCCGAATGGCCTGAGTGGCTGGAAGCCGTGCTGCTGGCCGACGGCCGGCTCGCCATCGGCGGTATTCGCGACAAGGTTTACAAAGGCGACTGGCTGGTCCGCGAAGGCGGCACCACCTACCGGCTGCCGCCGGCGCTGTTTGATGCGCAATATGAGCCGGTGGACGAGGTCGGCTGATCTCGAATCTCTCTTCGCGCATCATCGTAAAAAGCATAGCCTAATGCGCGTCGGCTCCTTCCGCCGATGAGCGCATGGATGCACGGTGATGAAATTCCTCTCTCCGATGCTGCTGCTCCTTCTCTTAACGGCGCCGGCCCTGGTCGCGCTGTACTTCTACCTGCTCTCCCGGAAGAAAAAGATGGCGGTGCGCTATGCCGACATCGGCCGGATCCGCGAGGCCCTGGGGCCTGGCAGCTCATGGCGCCGCCACATCCCCGCGATGCTTCTGCTGGTTTCGATTGTGCTGGCATTAACCGCGGTGGCGAAACCGGCGGCGATGGTAACCCTGCCCTCCCAAAGAGCTCTGGTCATCCTCGCCATGGACGTCTCGGGCAGCATGCGGGCGGAAGATGTCGAGCCAAACAGGCTAACCGCCGCGCAAAACGCGGCTAAGCAGTTCATCACCCAGCAACCGAGTACAACGCGGATTGGGATCGTCGCCTTTGCCGGCGCCGCGGCGCTGGTGCAAACACCGACACTCAATCGCGAAGAACTGGTGCAAGCCATCGACCGCTTCCGCACATTCCGCGGCACGGCCATCGGGAGCGGAATTCTGGTTTCATTGCAGACAATCTACCCGGAAGCGGCCTTCGATCCCCGCTTCAGCGAGTCCGACTTCGGCCGTGACCGCGATAAACAAGGCGCGTCACTGGATCAACCGGCGCAACCCGCCTTCAAGCCGGTCCCCCCGGGCTCCAATCAGAATTCAACCATCATCCTCCTGACCGATGGGCGCGCTACCGTCGGGCCCGATCCGATCGAGACGGCCCGGATGGCTGCGGACAGGGGCGTGCGAATCTATACGGTCGGCCTAGGTTCAGCGAATGGCGGCGGCTACTACGGCGGCATGCAGTTCGACGAAGAGTCGCTGAAGACCATCGCCGATGTCACCAAGGGCAAGTATTTCGCGGCCAACTCCGGCGCCGCGCTGAATGAGGTCTACAAAAGCCTGAACACGCAACTGGTCATGGAACGTCAGGAGACCGAAATCAGCTCGATCTTCGCCGGCATCGCTGCATTGTTCGCGATCGCCGCCGCCGCGATGTCGTTAGTCCGGCAGAGCAGGATCCTGTAGCCCATTTAGTGGCGCTGGAGAGCACGCACGAGGTCTTCGCGCGCGAACGGCTTTTCGATCAAAGTCCACCGCTGATCCAGCTGGCGTGCATCCTCTGGATGCAAATATCCGCTCATCACGATGGTTGAGATGCTGGGCAGCCGGGTCTGGATGTCGCGCGCCAGCGCCGCGCCGGTCATGGTTTCGCTCAACCGGAAATCAGTCAGGAGGAGATCGAAGTCCTGATGCGCGTCGACAAGGGCCAGAGCTTCCGCGGTGGATGACGCTGCGCGAACCGAATGGCCCATTGCCTGGAGTTGAAGCGTCGTCGCGCTCTTGAGATCTTCGTCGTCTTCCACCAGGAGGATATTGCGCCCGCCCGGCGTCTTCGCGGCATGAACGTCCAGCTTCACGGCGCGTGACGGCGCCTCGATGGCAGGAAGGCGCATCGTAAACGTCGTGCCCTTCCCCATTCGGCTATCCACGCGGATATCGCCCTCGGCCTCCTTCACGAACCCGTACACCATCGAAAGGCCCAGGCCCGTTCCACGGCCGACTTCCTTGGTCGTGAAAAAGGGCTCGAAGACCTGGCGCATGACTTCGGGCGACATACCCATGCCCTCGTCGCTGATTGAGATAACAGCGACTTCACGCGGCGCCTGTTGCTCGATACTGCCGATTTGTCGATCAATCTTAAATGACAAAGCCCCACCCTCCGGCATCGCATCGCGCGCATTGATCGCGATGTTGTAAAGCGCCGTATGCAGCTGCGTCGCATCGGCGAAGACAAAGAGATCGTCGCAATTCGCTGAAACATTGACCGTGAATTGCCCGCCGAGCGTTCTGCGCAATACGGTTACGAGATCGTCCATCATGTGCATGACGCTGACCTCCTTCGGACGGCTATTGGATCGCCGCGAAAAGATCAACAGACGACGGGTAAGGTCGGCGCCGCGCTCGCAGGCGCGCAGGATCAATCGCGCGCTGGTTTGTGTATCCTGCGCGCGGCTTTGCTGATCCTGAAGGAGTTCGGCGCTCGCGTACACGACGCCCAGCAGGTTGTTGAAATCATGGGCGATCCCACTGGCAAGACGCCCGAATGCTTCCATTTTCTGGGATTCGCGCAGCTGATCGTGCGCCGCTTTCAACTCGGTGATGTCCTGAATCGAGATGATACGCTCGCCCGTCGCGGAATTTGGCAGAAGAGTCATCGCCGCGATCGTATGGCGCAAACCACCGTCCTTGGCGGCAAGATCCATTTCGATCGGCGGCGCGATACGCTGCGTCTCGAAATCGCTGGTAAAAATCTTGCGATCCCTTTCGAACTTCGCGAAGTCGAACGCCGTAGGAAACAGCTTCTGGCTCCACTGATCGAAGGTATGGATTTCATCGAGCTCGTAGCCAAACGTGCGCCGGAACGCCTGGTTGATATAGGTGATATTTCGCCCCCCATCGCTGATCGCACAAGGCGAAGGCGATGACTCGACGATGGAGTGCAGGCGCATATCGGCTTGCTTACGCGCTGTGATATCCTGAATCTGCGACACGAAATGCAGCGGCGTTCCGTCGGCGGATCTCACGAGCGAGACGCTCAGGATGACCCAAATCAAGGTTCCATCTTTACGATAATAGCGTTTTTCGATGCAGTACTCTCTTTCGCTGCCGGCGATGAGGAGCTTCGCATGATCGATGTCCCGTCTAACATCGTCGGCGTGGGTGATGCTTTGGAAATCTTTCGCGAGAAACTCATCGACGGCGTAACCGAGCATCTTACAAAGCGTTGCGTTGACCCGAAGCCAGCGCCCTTCGAGAGAAACGATCGCCATGCCGACGGCCGCGCTATCGAAGGCGTTCCTGAACCGCGATTCGCTTTCCGCCAAACGATCGAGACTGACCCGAAGGCGCTGATCTTCAAGCCTCTGCCGTTTTGCTATTGCCGCGCTGCCCATCAACGCCGTGATCGCGATGACACCAATAAAAGTGTCGAGCGCGGTGAGATCGGCATTCAACGAATGCGTTACCCGGGCCGGATCGATGGTTTTCCATGCGACGATTGCGGTGACGATCAGAACGGCGCCAGCGTTCTCGCGCTGCGACAACCGCAAGACGCACCACAAGACAATCGGCATATATCCCAATAACGCCACCGGCCCTGAATCCGTGGAGTACATGCTGATAAGCGCCAAGCTGAGAAAGGCGGCGAGAACTTCGAGCAGGTACAACACATTGTCACCCGAACGAAGCGGCGCCCTCCATGTAAAGAGCAGAGGACTGACAACCAACACGCCCACCACGTCGCCGATCCACCAGGTCCACCAAACAGGCACAACGTCGGGCCATGAGACAAAGCCGGTCGCAAAGAGCGCCCCCACGCCGGCCGTGGCTTCGAGCGCCATTGGCACGGCGGCGCCGGCGACAGCCAAGAGGGCCACGTCCTTCGGCGTTTGCAGGGCGCAATCAAACCGAGCGGCCCGCAAGATGCGCGCGCCGATGTACGGCGCAGCGGTATTGATCACGGCGATCATCAGCCCGGCGTCGAGATGGGAAAATTCGTAGTAGGGAGCAAAAGGCGAGAAGGCGCCGATAAAAACCGCGGGCCACACTCTTCCGCCGTAGACCACATAGGCCGCGAGCGCGATGCCCGTGGGGGGCCAGAGGGCCGATGAGAGCTTGTTCTCGAATGTCAGCGTGAGGCCGACGTGCACGGCCCCGATATAGGCGATCGCTATAACAGCGAGGGTCGCGAGAAACTTTAGGCTCTTCGTATTGGGCGCCTTTAATGAAATGGCGAAGTCGTTCCATTTTTGGAACGATCCATTGGCCACCGAAACGCCGGACCGTGACATACGCCAAAACTCCCCGAGATGCGTCAACCGCATCTTCCCGCCGTTACGTTTGGCAGATCAGGAGCACGGAAGAAATTGACCTTGGGGGGTAATGCGACAGTTCATTGGTATAAGGTCGCGAACAAAACGCGTTTGGATTGCTTTGATCGCGCGAAAACGAACCAAAACGATGATGATTTGACATACGTCAATAATACGGCTCCCCGCGCCACGGCTGTGGACGCGGGGTATGCCGCTGGAAGAATCTCGCGATCACCCGCTCAAGTGGAGCGCGCGGTGTATCAGCCTTAGACCTTCGGGAACATCTGTTTCGTCGGACAGACGACCACTTTCTCGAACAGTCCCGCTTTCTGATACGGGTCCTGCTGCTGGACTTCGCGTGACTGCTCGAGGCTGTCGAATTCGGCGATGATGCACGAGCCCTTCAGAGTCTGACCGTCGTCGCTCAACATCGGGCCGGCAAACTTGAAGCTCTTCACGGCCTTCTCGATCCAGTCGAGATGTTCCGGCCGCGTCTTCATCCGCAAATCCATCGAATTCGGTTTGTCGAAGCAAAGCCACATCGTCAGCATCACTATCCCCTCCCGGCAAAATCCTAAGCGGCGGTTCTGAGAGCGCGTTCCGTGCTGTTCTCCGTGAGCACCGCTTGCGCGGCGGCGAGCCGCGCGACGGGCACACGATAGGGCGAGCAGGAAACGTAATCCAGTCCGGCGCGATGACAGAACGCGATGGAATCCGGGTCGCCGCCGTGTTCACCGCAGATGCCCAGTTTGAGAGCAGGGCGCGTCGCGCGGCCACGTTCTGCCGCGATTGTGATCAATTCGCCGACACCATCTTGATCGAGGCTCGCGAATGGATCCCTTTCGTAAATACCCTTCGCCTTATAAAGCTCCACCAACGTGGCGCAGTCGTCGCGAGAGAGACCCAGAGTCGTTTGCGTGAGATCGTTGGTGCCAAAGGAGAAGAACTCGGCGGTCTGGGCAATGTCGCCCGCGCGCAGGGCGGCGCGCGGCAGCTCAATCATGGTGCCGATCGTGTAGGCGACGGCGGCACCCGCTTGTCCAAACACAGCGGCCGCCGCGTCGTCGACGACCTTCTTCATCATGTCGAGTTCGGCACGTGTGCCGACCAGCGGAATCATGATTTCCGGAATAACTCGCTTGCCCTCCTTGGCAACCTGCACAGCCGCTTCAAAGATCGCCCGCGCCTGCATGGCATAGATTTCCGGATGCGAAACCCCGAGCCGCACGCCGCGATGCCCCAACATGGGATTGCTTTCGTGGAGGCGGGCGAGCACTTCGCGTACGGACTCCTCGGAAACGCCCGCGCCCGTCGCGACCTCGGCAATTTCGCTGTCGGTGTGCGGGAGGAATTCGTGGAGCGGCGGATCAAGCAGCCGGATCGTGACCGGCAAGCCCTCCATGATGGTGAAGAGCTTCACAAAATCGCCGCGCTGATGCGGCAGCAGCTTGTCGAGCGCCGCCTTACGCCCGCCCGCGTCCTTGGCGAGGATCATCTGACGCACGGTGAGAATACGCTGAGCATCGAAGAACATGTGCTCGGTACGGCACAAGCCAATGCCTTCCGCGCCAAACTTGCGGGCCGTTTCCGCGTCGAGCGGCGTCTCGGCATTGGCGCGCACTTTCAGACGGCGGATGTTGTCCACCCACCCCATCAGCGTCGCGAAATCGCCCGTGAGTTCAGGCCGGATGGTGGCCACCTTACCCAGGAATACCTCGCCAGTGGCGCCGTCCAAGGTGATGACATCGCCTTCGAGCAGAATTTTATCGCGGATGCGCATGGTCTTGGCATGCACGTCGACCTGCAGTTCGCCCGCGCCGGAGACACAGGGCGTGCCCATTCCACGGGCGACGACCGCCGCATGGCTCGTCATGCCGCCGCGCGTGGTGAGGATGCCCTGACTGACATGCATGCCGCTGATGTCCTCGGGGCTGGTTTCGCGACGGACCAAGATCACTTTCTCGCCGCGCTTGACCCAATCCTCAGCGTCTTCGGCCGTGAACACGATTTTGCCGGAAGCGGCGCCGGGCGACGCCGGCAGGCCGCGCGCGAGAAGCTGTCGCGGCGCCTTGGGATCGAGCGTGGGATGCAGCAATTGATCGAGCTGATTGGGATCGATGCGGCGGACTGCTTCGTCTTCACTGATCAAGCCTTCGCGCGCCATATCAACGGCGATCTTGAAGCCGGCTTGTGCGGTTCTTTTGCCGTTGCGGGTCTGGAGCATCCAGAGCTTGCCCTTTTGGATCGTGAACTCCATGTCCTGCATGTCGGTGTAGTGGCGCTCGAGACGATCGCGCACCTCGACGAGCTGGCGGTACAGCTCGGGCATTTCCTCTTCCATCGAGGGAAGCGTGGAGCTTTGCGCCTTCTTGCCATCGAGCGTGATTTGCTGCGGCGTGCGTATGCCGGCGACGACGTCTTCGCCTTGCGCATTCACAAGATATTCGCCGTAAAAGACATTGACGCCGGTGGAAGGATCGCGGCTGAAACACACGCCCGTGGCGCAGTCGCCGCCCATATTGCCAAACACCATGGACTGCACATTGACGGCGGTGCCCCAGGTGTCGGGGATATCGTGGAGTTTGCGGTAAGTGATGGCGCGCTGGTTCATCCAGCTGGAGAAAACGGCGCCGATGGCGCCCCACAGCTGTTGATGCACGTCCTGCGGAAACGGCTCGCCAACTTCGTCCTGCACCTTGGCTTTGTAGGAAGCGACCAGTTCCTTGAGGTCATCGGCGGTGAGTTCGGTATCGAGACTAACGCCCTTATCTTCCTTGGCGATATCGAGCAAATGCTCGAAGTCGTAGGAATCCACGCCGAGCACGACCCCCGAATACATCTGAATGAAGCGGCGATAACTGTCGTAGGCGAAGCGCGGATCCTTCGACTGCGTCGCCAAACCCTCCACCGTCTCGTCATTGAGGCCGAGGTTGAGGATCGTATCCATCATGCCCGGCATGGATGCGCGGGCGCCGGAGCGCACCGAGACCAGGAGCGGATTCCGCACGTCGCCAAATTGAGCGCCGATCTGCTGTTCGACATGTTCGACGGCGCGCGCCACCTGATCGCGCAGGTCCGCCGGGTAGGACTTCCCGTGGCCGTAATAGTACGTGCAGACATCGGTGGAGATGGTGAAGCCTGGCGGAACCGGAATGCCAATGGCGCTCATCTCGGCCAGGTTCGCACCCTTGCCGCCCAGCAAGTTCTTCATGCGGGCGTTGCCTTCCGCCTTGCCGTTGCCGAAGGCGTAGACCCATTTGCCGTCATGGGCGGGTTCGGGAGCCGGAACGGACGCGATTTGCGCGGGCTTGGTCTCACCGGCGCCGAAGACGTCTGGGCGAAGCTCCTGGCGCGTGACCTTGCCTTTGGTGGCCTGTTCCACCGCGACGGCCCGCTCGGCCGGCACGCGGTCCCACTGGCTGATGGCCTGCGGCGTCACATTGATCGCCCGGGCCAAGGCGGTGACCCCTCCGGCTTCCGTGATGGCGCGCTCGAGGGCGTTGTCCCGCATTTGTAAGCTCCGTAAGGGTTTCTTTCGGAATGGGCGTAAGATGGGCTTTAAATACCCCCTACAACCGCCCCTTACAACTCGAAAACTGTATGCAAGTTCCCTTATTAGAGCTTTTTTTGTAAGACAATCTTTATATTTGAGCATCTTCAAGGGCCATAGCGGCCCCTTTTTGGGCGATGACCATCACGGGAGCGTTGGTATTGCCCGACGTAATGGTGGGCATGACCGAAGCGTCCATAACTCGAAGCCCCTCGAGTCCCTTCACGCGCAGGCGCTCGTCCACCACCGCGCCGGCATCTTGGCCCATGCGGACCGTACCGACCGGATGGAAGATGGTTGAGCCCACCTGCCCGGCCGCACGCGCAAGATCCTCGTCAGTTTCGAAGTGCGGACCGGGGACATATTCGACGGGCGCGTAACGGCGCAGAGGCTCCTGCTCCACGATGAAGCGCGTAAGGCGCAGAGCCCGCGCCGCGACAACCCTGTCATGCGGATCGGAAAGATAATTGGGATCGATCTTCGGCGGCTTGCCGACATCGGGGCTGGTGAGATGCACGGAGCCGCGGCTGCGCGGACGCAAATTGCACGGCGCCATGGTGAAGGCCGGAAAGCTATGCAGAGGTTCGCCGAACCGATCGAGACTGAGCGGCTGAATATGAAACTCGATGTCCGGCGTATCGACTGACGCATCGGAGCGCGCGAAGAGCCCCAACTGGCTTGGCGCCATGGACATGGGCCCCGTGCGGAACAGCGCGTATTCCGCGCCGATGAGCGCTTTGCCGAACAGCGTACGTACCCGTTCGTTCAGCGTCGCCGCACCCGTGACCTTGTAGATACAACGGAGCTGCAGGTGGTCCTGAAGGTTCTCACCGACGCCGGGCGCATGATGAACAACCGGGATGTGCAACATCTTGAGGCGATTGGCGTCTCCCACGCCCGAGACTTCAAGCAAATGAGGCGACCCTATCGCCCCGGCGGCAAGAATGACGGACGCGCCGGCGCGCGCGGTTTTGAGCGCACCGCCGTAAATATACTCCACGCCCACGGCGCGGCGGCCCTCAAATAATATGCGTTGCGTGAAAGCTTTCGTTGCCACCGCGAGATTAGCGCGCGCCAGCGCAGGGCGTAGAAACGCCGTGGCGGCGCTCCACCGCCAGCCGCCCCGCTGCGTTACGCTGAAATAGCCGACGCCGTCATCGTCGCTCGCCGTTATACTTCCGCGCTTAGGAATCCCGGCCGCCGCCGCGGCGTCGGCAATAGCGTCTAGCAGAGGCCAGTGAAGACGCTGTTTCTCAATGCGTACCTCGCCGCCAGCGCCATGAATGCCTAAGTCGCCGGCCGCGAAATCCTCCAATTTATGAAAGTGCGGTAGGATATCGTCGGCGCCCCAGCCCAGGTTGCCAAACTGCCGCCATTGATCGTAGTCGCGGCGCTGGCCACGCACATAGATCATCCCATTGATCGAAGAACAGCCACCGAGTATGCGGCCGCGCGGATAATTCAGCGCCTTACCGCCGAGCCCCTTCTGGCCTTCCGTGCGAAAGCACCAGTCGGTGCGGGGATTCCCCATGCAATAGAGGTAACCGACGGGAATGCGGACCCAGATGTAATCATCCTTACCGCCCGCTTCGAGCAGGAGAACGCGCACTTTGGGATTGACAGACAGCCGATTGGCCAAAACGCAGCCAGCGGTGCCGCCGCCGACGACGATATAGTCGAAAGATTCAGACACAGGCGCCGAACTCATGCGCCGAGCTTCGCAACCCTGGATCCTGGGGACAAGCCCCAGGATGACCAGAAACCAGAAAGTGTATGGTTAGCCTTCGATCTTCGAGAAATCGGCAACCTGATTCATGACCGCGACGATCTGCGCCAGGAGCTTGAGGCGCTCGACGCGATGATCGGCGTTATCGGTGTTGACGGTGACCTTGTCGAAGAAAGCGTCGACCGGCACGCGCAGCTGCGCCAATTTCTGCATTCCCGCTTCAAAGTTCTCACCGGACAAATCAGAGGCCACCGGCGCGTTGATGGCATGCAAGGCCTTGAGGAGTTCTTGCGCTTCGTCCGCGCCAAGATCGCCGACATCCCCGGAGTAGGCCTTATTGTCCTTCTTCTCTTCGATGCGAAGGATGTTCGCCGCGCGTTTATAGGCCACCAGCAGATTGGCGCCGTCATCGCTTGTCAGGAACGCCGTAAGCGCATCGACGCGCGCGATGAGACGTACGAGATCGTCTTCCGTGCCGAGCGCGAAGACGGCCGACACGTAGTCGTGGCGCACGCCCTTCTCGCGCAGATGCACCTTGAGGCGGTCGGCGAAGAAGTCGAGGACCTCATCGGAAATCTTCTTGGTGTCGATTTTCAGCCCGTCGTAACCAGCGAGCGCGTGTCCGAACGCCGCACGCAACGGCAGGCGCAGCTTGTTCTCAAGGACGATGCGGATGACGCCAAGCGCGGCGCGGCGCAGGGCGTAGGGGTCCTTGGAGCCGGTGGGCTTTTCATTGATGGCAAAGAAACCGACCAGGCTATCGAGTTTATCGGCCAGCGACACAACGACGCTGAGCGGCTTGGAGGGACATGCGTCCGTAGGTCCGAGCGGCGAGTAGTGTTCGGCAACGGCGTCCGCGACCGCGGCGGATTCCTTATCATGAAGCGCGTAATAGCGGCCCATGACGCCCTGAAGATCGGGAAACTCGCCGACCATGCCGGTGGAGAGATCGGCTTTGCAAAGCAAGGCGGCGCGTTCGGCCGCATGCGTGTCAGCCTTCAATATGCCCGCGAGATTGCTCGCGAGTTTCACAAGGCGCTTGGTTTTGTCGAGCACCGTTCCGAGAGAGGCCTGGAACACGCGCTCCTGGAGCTTCTCGACGCGCGATGCGAGCGGCTGTTCGCGGTCCTGATCCCAGAAGAACTTGGCGTCGGAGAGACGCGCGCTCAGAACACGCTCGTTCCCCGCGACGATCGCCTTACCTTTATCCTTGGTGACCATGTTGGCGATGACGCCAAAACGATTGGCAAATGCGCCGCCCTTGGTCGAAAGCGCAAAATACTTCTGATGCTTGCGCATCGCCGAGGTCATGACTTCAGCAGGCACATCCATGAACGCGTCTGGAATGGTGCCGAGCAGCGGCACCGGCCATTCGACGAGTCCGATGACTTCCGCGAGAAGGCCGGCATCGGCGCGCACTTCAAGCCCTTCGGCGGCGGCGAGCTTCGCGAGATCGCGGGTGATGATCTGCTCACGCTCGGCGGACTCGACCACCACATTGGCCTTCTTAAGCTTGGCCAGATAGTCGGAGGCGTTCTTGACGGTGATTTGGGCCGGCGCGAGGAAGCGGTGGCCGACGGTGGTGTTTCCTGCCTTTACGCGCGCGAATTCAACCGGAACGACGGCGCCGTCGAACA
This sequence comes from Rhodospirillaceae bacterium, assembly GCA_050246995.1. Taxonomy (GTDB): domain Bacteria; phylum Pseudomonadota; class Alphaproteobacteria; order Rhodospirillales; family Rhodospirillaceae; genus SHVO01. Next base: position 73,429 of record JBFWVA010000006.1, read on the forward strand.
GGCAGATGATGCTATGAAGCGGACGCACCCAACGGGTCGGATTGGCGCCCCACCGCATGGACTTGGGCCACGGCATTTGCGCCAGCGCGGCCTCGACGATTTCCTTCAAAACAACGGCGGTCGGGCGGCCTTTCTTGGTGGCCACCGAGAAGTAGAACTTGCCCTTGGGCAGCTCACGAACTTCCGCCTGGTCGATAGAGGAGAGTCCGGCGGCCTTCATGAACCCTTGGAGCGCCTGCTCGGGCGCACCGACCTGCGGACCTTTGCGTTCCTCGGTCGTGTCCGGTTGCGCCTTCGGCAAGCCGTCGGCCATAAGCGTAAGGCGGCGTGGACCACCGAGAGCGCGCAGCGACTTCGCCTCGAGGCCTTGGGCCTTCAGGCTTTCGCCGATGAGACGTGCGAGGTCCTCGGCCCCGCGCGCCTGCATGCGCGCGGGGATTTCCTCGGATAAAATTTCAAGAAGAAGCTCAGCCATGACGGTTACCGGGCATTCGTGGGCTGGAGCCACATCTCGCAGCACGCTTTGGCAAGCGCGCGGACGCGGCCGATGTATGCGGCGCGTTCAGTGACGCTGATGACGCCGCGGGCATCCAGAAGGTTGAAGGTATGGGAGGCCTTGATGCACTGATCGTAGGCCGGCAGCGCAAGACGATGCTCAAGCAACGCACGGCACTCGTTCTCGCAGTCCGTGAAACGCTTGAACAGAATGTCGGTGTTCGCGAACTCGAAATTGTGCGCGGAGTATTCAATCTCGGCGCGCTTGAAGATGTCGCCATACTTCACGCCGCGATCATTGAAGTCGAGATCGTAGACGTTTTCGACGCCGTACACATACATGGCGAGGCGCTCGAGGCCGTAAGTGAGTTCAACGGCGACCGGATCGCACTCAAGCCCGCCGACCTGTTGGAAGTAGGTGAACTGGGTGATCTCCATCCCATCGCACCAGACTTCCCAGCCGAGCCCCCAGGCGCCCAATGTCGGACTTTCCCAATCGTCTTCAACGAAACGGATGTCGTGCGCCATCACATCGATACCGATCGCTTCGAGGCTTTTGAGATAGAGGGCCTGCGGATCGGTCGGCGAAGGCTTCAAGATGACTTGATATTGATAATAGTGCTGGAGACGGTTGGGGTTCTCGCCGTAGCGGCCGTCGGTCGGCCGGCGCGAGGGCTGCACATAGGCCGCATTCCAAGTGTCGGGGCCGAGCGCGCGCAGTGTGGTTGCCGGATGGAACGTACCGGCGCCCATCTCCATGTCGTACGGCTGCAAGATCACGCAGCCCTGTTCGGCCCAGAAATTTTGAAGCGCGAGGATCAAACCTTGAAAGCTGGTCGGCTTGGTGGACGGTTTCACCGCCTTCTTAGGCGCAGCGGCGACCGGCGTTGCACGGCGCTGTGGCGTCGGCTTCGCGGCGGCCTTCTTTACCGGCGCCTTTTTTGGAGCCGCTTTTTTGCCCGGCGCCTTCTTTGCAACCGGCTTCGCCTTGGGCTTGGCTTTCGCTTTGGGCTTGGCTTTGATTTTGGGGCGTTTCTTGGCGGCGCGAGCCATCGGTCTGATCCACAGATAAGGGAGCCGGGAAGCTACCGACCGACCGGCCTCAAATCAACAGCCGCCTTTGAGATCAGCCGATAGAATCAGCTTTTTTCGCAGGAACATGTCATGCCGGATGCGACATACGCCCCGCATTTGCGGCAGGGCACGAGGTCCTGAACCACCGGCGGGCCGGAACGGGGCTGGCCGGGCGGCCTGACGTCGGCGCCCGCCATACGAGCGGCGGCCCGGGTCATATCGGTGAGCCGCCAACGGTACTTGAATCCCAAGTACACGACGATGATGACGCCGATGGTGAAAAGGATCTTCAAGATCGAGATCAAAGTCCGAACCTCGCCCAATGAGCGCGCTCTTCGACGGCCGAGATCAAATCCGAGGCCCAGCTGATACGCGCATCAGCGCTTTCGGGGCCAGAAAAGCCAACGCGGCCCAAACGGCGTTCGAGCCAGTTCATGGGACGTTCGACGGTGAGGAAACGCACGTCGGGACCGTACTTGCGGCGCATGATCGTCCTTAGGTCACCCAGGCCATCGACGAGTCCGAGCTCAAGCGCGCGCTCACCCGTCCAAACATCGCCATTGAAAACAGTTTCATCGGCGGCCGTCAGACGCTCGGCGCGGCGATTGCGCACGAACGTCGTGAACTGGCGGTGAATGTCTTTCTGGATGGCGTCCAGGCGCGCGACGTCCTCGGGGTTCTCAGGCTTGAACGGATCAAGGAAGCTTTTGTGTGCGCCTTGCGCATGCACGCGCCGCTCGACGCCCATTTTCGAAATGAGGTCTTGGAAGCCGAAGCTCGCCGAGATCACCCCGATGGAGCCAACCACGGACATCGCATCGGCGTAAATCTCGTCAGCCGCGAGCGCGAGCCAATAACCGCCGGAGGCCGCGATATCCTCGGCGAACGCGAACACGGGAATCTTATTGTCTTTTGACAGCTGCCGAACGCGCGCGGCGATCTGCGCGGATTGTACCGGCGAGCCGCCGGGCGAATTGATCTGAAGACACACGGCCCGCACGTGCTTGGAAAACGCCTTCTTGAGGGCCGGTTCAAGCGTGTTGAGGCTGAGGCCGCGCCGGCCCATGCCAACCGCGCCGATAACGCCCTGCAGGCGCACCACAGACACCGACGGCGTCGGCAGCTTCGCGCGCACGATGCCATGGTCGGCGAGAAAATCGTTGAGGCGGTCGATCACTTCCATGCGCGGAGCTTACCATATCGGATTGGGACGCAAGCCCTTCCAATTTCGGTACGTTTTTCAAGTTTGCAAGAGCTGGGGGAGCGCGCCCGCGCCGCGCAACACGGCGTCGGCTGCGGATGTGAACGCGCCGTTCTCATCATGCAGGACTAGCCCCGGCAGGAGCGCATCCGGTGTCCGGCGGTCCTTGCCTGCATCGACAATCACCCGGCGGGCCGGCTGGCCGGCCTTGGCGTGAATGGGAAGGACGCGAATGTCTCCCGCGCGCCCCTGCAGCGCTCCCAGAATGTCGGACAAGCGGTCCGCACGGTGGATGATCACGAGACGCCCCTTCGGTTTCAGGGCGGCCAAGCAGTGACGCAACCAGCTCGGAAGGTCGAGATCGCCTTCCATATGCGCCACCGCGCGGGAGGCGTTCGGCGGCGGCGTCCCGCCGTCGGCGAACGGCGGGTTTGTCATCACGATGTCGTACGCACCGTGGGCAACACTCGTGAGATTGCCCGTGATTACGCGCGCGGACTGTTCAAGAGCATTGAGGGCAATGCCCGCGCGCGCATACGCGGCGAGTTGGGGCTGCAGTTCGAGACCGGTGAGATGCAGGCCGGGTACGCGCGCCGCGAGACAAAACATAGCCCCGCCGCTGCCACAGCCAGCATCAAGCACATGTTGACCGGACTTAGCGGGAACGGCGGCGGCGAGGAGCACGGGATCGACCGCAACACGATAGCCGTCGGCGGGCTGGCGTATGTAAACGCGCCCGTCGAGAAGACGATCATCGGTGAAGGCCAAATCCTGCGGCGCCATAGGCGGCGAGGATAGCGACAAGAGCGCGGTTAGCGCGACGGCTTTCTTTTAGGTGCGGCCTTCGTGCGGCGTTTAATTGAAGCCGTTTTGACCGGCCTGCGGCTCCACGCCTCGAGCAGCACCTCCGCGGCGTCCTTGGCTTTCAAGGCGGCGTCCCTGTGACCGGCACGCGCGCTCATGATCGCGCCTTCCATGAGCATCATCCACGCGCTGGCGAACCCATTCGGATCAGGAAGCTTAGCGCTGCGCGCGAGTTGGCCGACAAAACTCTCCATCTGGCCAAGCTTCAGCGCGGTCGCCTTGTGCACGGGCGAGCCGACTTCAGATTCACAAATGATGCGTAAGAAAGGGCAGCCCTCGAAGCCGTCGGCGCCGAACCACTCATGGAACAGGTCGAAGATGGCCAGGAGACGGGCGCTGGGCGTCGCGCCCCTTGCCTTCACGCCCGCTTTCAACCAGCCGACAGTCCAGCGCTTGGCCCGCAAGTCAAGGTAAGCCAAGACCAGATTCTCTTTCGCCTTGAAATGATGGTAGAGCGTCATCTTGGCGACGCCGGAGCGCGCACTGATCGTGTCCACGCCAACCAGGTTCACGCCCTGGGCGGTAAAGAGAGCGTACGCTGCTTCGAGGATCTTCTGGCGTGTAACCGCGCGCCGTCCGGTGGGGATAACGTCTTCTAAATCGCTCAAGCGTCTTTCCTGGCGCTGTGAAGCCGCCATTCTGAGCGGCGCTTCTTAGCAAGTGATTACCGAACGTAAGACGCACTTTATCGCTCCTTCCCCCTGTTTCACTTGACGCGAATCAATAGTCGGGCCGGCGCGAGCCCGTTTTTCTTCCCAATCGGACACGATTGACATAACCCGCGGTCGAAATGACAACGCGCGGCGGATTTTATACAGGTCGGTACAATTATGCCAGTTGCGAGTGAGAAACGTCCGCTTCCTCACCGCCGGGTGAAACCGCGCGCCAGCGCTTGACCCGGGATTTTACCTTTTCACGCACAAACCCGGAGGAAACCTCCGTCTGCGGGCCGGCGTTACGGTTCAAACAATAGCGGAGGAACGAATGGCTAAATTGACCCGGCTCCTTTTGACCCTGCCACTCGCCGTTGGCGTCGCCGCCGGCACCTCAGCCTGCACGCGAGTGAAAAACGAAGTTGGCATCCCCAATACGATCACGTTCGACTGCAAGCGCGGGTTGGACGCCGATTGCGACGCACAGGCCTACGCGGCGTGTCCGAACGGTTATGAAAACGCCGCGCGCATCACCGCAGATTCCAGGATGCAAACGCGCGTGATCCGCTGCAGATAAGCGGCGCCGGATGACATAACGGTGAGCTTCCGGGCGCCATTCTTGACCGCGCCTTGCACGGGCCTATGTGGGCTTCATCTCGGTTAGTCCCCCTGATTGCCGAGCAGGCTGTTCCCCTAGCAGCCCGAAAGGCTCCGCTTCGGCGGGGCCTTTCGCTGCGGAATTCACCGCGTCCTTCTTGACATCTTGCTCATCGGCCAGGGTCGCCAGCATGTCGGCCGTCTCCATCACAAAAACCCGATTGTCGCTCATAAAGCCTCTTCGGAGAGGAAGTCGTTTTGATATCGGACTCAACATCCGACCAACCACGCGTGTTCCTTCACCGATTCGCGTGGACGGAGCGGAAGCGTCAGCGCCAAGAACGGGACCCGGATGCGGGGATACGCCGTTATGTTTGGCACGAGGACGAATGACGACCTACATCTGCCGCACGATCACCCGCGCCGGAGCGCCCTGCCCCCCTTTTTTGGTGCGCGCGCGCGAACCGCTTGAGGCCGTCGCGAAGGCGAGCTTAAGGCTCGCTGGCGAGGACTACCGCATCGTGGAAATATGGGCCGGCGAAAAGCGGGTGGTCACCCTCACGAATCCGGGTATCCCGAAATCGCGTTATCTCTCGTAAGAATTCTCGCGCAACCGGCGAAAACTAGCTGACAAGGAGTTCGAGGCATTTCTTGCGCTGAAGCGCCGCACGTTTGCGCAAGAGAACAAGATCGGCACCCTGCCAGATCTCAATAGCGGCTTCGCTTCGCATGAACTTAGTGGCGAACACCGCAGCATCCTCGGCGCTGGCGGCGTCGATCGGCGGCAAAGTGACCCGCCGATTCTTTCCATAGACCAGAAAACAACGATAAACCAAACAGCACCTGAACGATGTTACTGGGAGCTAACGCGGCCGCGCTGCAAAAGTTTCTAAGCGAGCACCGCGCAGCTCCTTTTCCCGTTCAGTTTTCCCCTTATACGTGAGGATCAGGGATGCCGGTGGAAGCCACGCCTTCCTGAACCACGATCTGCGCGACGGAGGCATCCCGGCGAAAGATTGCCGCTTCGTCGTATTCGGGATCCTTGAACAAGGCTTCGGCATGGGCCGCCGACGGGAATTCAACGATCACCATGCGGTCTTTAAAGGGCATCCCTTCGAGCGTGATGACGGGCGTTCCGCGCGTCAGAAATTTGCCGCCGTGGCGCGTGATGAGCGCGGGCGTGCGCGCTGTATATTTCAGATAGGTCTCCGGATCGTGAACCGCGACCCGCGCAACAAGGTATGCAGGCATGATGTCCTCCCTTTTGAACAAACAAACGCTAGCACCGTTGTGCAGAACCATACCGTACAAAATCGCCGCCCGCGTCCCGTAGAAATTCAAAGACCGGCCGGCCTGGCAGGACCTGTGTCCATGAAGATCGCGACGTTCAACATCAACAATGTCGTGCGCCGCCTGCCGAACCTTCTGGCTTGGCTGCGCGCAGCCAAGCCAGATGTGGTGTGCCTTCAGGAGCTCAAGACTGACGACGGCGCCTTCCCCGCCGCAGCGCTGGAGAAGGCCGGGTACGGCGCGGCGTGGAGCGGACAACGGACGTATAATGGCGTCGCAATCCTTGCAAAGGGGGGCACCCCCGTGGTCACGCGCCGGGCATTACCCGGCGACGGCAAGGACACACAAGCGCGCTATATCGAAGCCGCGATCGAGGGCACGCTTTTCGCGTCGATCTATTTGCCGAACGGCAATCCGCAACCGGGTCCAAAGTTCGACTACAAACTCGCTTGGTTCGCGCGGCTGATCGCACATGCAAAGGCCTTAAAGAGCGCCAAGGTCCCGGCGGTACTGGCGGGCGATTACAACGTGGCGCCGACGGACCTCGATATTTATCCCTCACAATCCTGGGACAGGGACGCGTTGTTGCAGCCAGAAAGCCGCGCCGCGTTTAAAAAACTTTTGAAGCAGGGCTGGATCGACGGCGTGCGCCATTTGCATCCCAATCAACCGATGTATTCGTTCTGGGATTACATGCGCAACCGCTGGCCCCGCGACGCCGGCTTGCGCCTCGACGCAGTGCTTTTAAGTCCCGACTTGGCGCCGCGTCTCCGGGCCGCCGGGGTAGACCGCGCCGTACGCGGCAAGCCCGGCGCAAGCGACCATGCGCCCGTATGGGTGGAGTTGGAGCCTTACGCCCGGCCCGGTTCCAGAAATTCCGGACAGATATCCAAAGCGATGCGGCGCGCGCGTGTCAGGTCTTCGTCCAAGACCATTAAACGCCGCGGGAAAGCGGCGCCGTAAATGTCCGCGATCCCATCGAACACTACGGCATCGATCCCCGCGTCGGCCAGCGCGGAGAGCATGGCGGAGATGAGGACAGGGTTATCGCTGCGAAGAAGTTCGACCATTGGATTCAGGGATAGCGCTTCATCGCCTGCTCGAGCAGGCGGGCGAGCCGCACGCCGGCCTTGGCAATCTGATCGAGCACGATGGGCCGGTTCTGCGTGACGTAGATTTCGCCAAACTCAAGTCCACCTGGATTGCCGACGTAACCGGTGGCGGGACTGCACAGAATGGTCAGGCTTTCGTTCGCCCAGGTCAGCGGCGGCGCATCCACCCAGTCAAAAGTATGACTGGATGACATCACAGGGCGGAAACGTACCGGCGCTTTTTCGTCGCCCTTATGTTCATATTCGACGAGCGCGTAATCCCATATGCCATGCATCGTCCACTCCTCCCCGAAGAAGGTGGCTTTCAGCATCGTACCGCGGCGATCCTCGGCGAAGCCGGTGTGTAGCGGCTGGTGGAGGTCCCCAACGAAGTGAGCCAGGAACATCAGCGCCTGAGCGCGCTCGGCTTTCGGGACCGGGCTTTTCAGAATCTCGAATTGGCGTTCGATCTCGCGCACGGCGCAACTGGTCTCGACCGGGCAATCCCGCTCCATTATCACTTCCGTTGCGCCCTTAGGCACGCTGATATAGTGCCACGGCCCGGTTTCGCGGCGCCCTTCGCGGTACGCATCGGCCCAATTGCACGAGTCCGCGAACTCCTCCTGCGTTGTGAAATCGAGAATATCGAGCACTTTTGCACGTGCTTCTTCGGTGAGATCGTCCCAGGTCTTATTGCAGACCATGCGGTGACCAAGGTCGCCCCACGCGGAGGCAGGCGCAGGAGCCGCCGCTCCGAGCGCAATGACGCACAGGATTACGGACATACGCTTCATTCGTAGATCCAGCCGTCTTTGACCTCGCCTTCGATGGCGCCGATTTCCGGAAGACGGCGCGTCGTCGTCGACCAATAGTACGCTTTGCTCTTGAAAAGACGCCACGCTTCCCCCGCCTTCTGACGAAAAGTCTAATGCACTCGGCGGCGTGGCAAAATAGCTAAACCTCGTTGACCGCCTTCACCCATCGCGCCTTGTGAAAAGTCTCAAAGGCGCAGCGATGTCCGGACGCTCCAAATACCAACGGCTCGATGGCGCTGATAAAGAAGCGCAGCACGTCGTGGGCATCCTGGTCGATGCCGCCCAACGATTCGCGCATGTCGGTCAGAACCAAAACGACCGGCGCATATCCGGCGGGCGGAATAGTATTGAGACAGACGTCCGGCTATTCGAAGGGCCGCACTTCAGGGCTTGCGCGGCCGGCAGCCGCTGCGACGGCGCTAATCAGCGCGGAGCGGCGCATGGGATTCACTTCGACGAGCGTAACCTGATCGAGCTTGCGCAGCACGTCGGCCGGATGCGTGGGATCACGTCCGACCACGAAACGCGGAAACGGCGGCGCAAAACGCGCGCGCAGGTCCGCGACCGCGTTTTGATCATCCACTTCAGGGATAACGATGATGTCGAAGGGTTTGCCCCTGTCCTGCGCATCGTGGAAGGCTTCCCAGCAGTCTCTGATGTCTGCGACGTGCGCGGTGGCGGCGTCGCAATGTCCAAGATAATCGGCGGCGGCCTCGCGCAAAGATTCGCTGCGCGCCACGATCAGAACAGACAGTCCATGCAGAGTTTGAACACGGCTTGCCTCCGGGTTCTCCGAGGCGCCAAACGGCAGCGTGATATGGAAATTCGATCCTTCGCCGAGAATGCTTTCAACGCCGATCTCGCCGCCCATCAAGGTGGTGAGGCGTTGACTGATGACCAGGCCGAGACCGGCTCCGCCAAAGCGGCGCGTCGCGGACGTATCGGCTTGCGAGAACTCCTCGAATAATCGCCGACGGGCCTGGGGCGCGATGCCGATACCCTGGTCCTTAACCGCGAAGCGTACTTCGCCGCGCTCACCCTCGATGGCGGAGGCGGAGATGACGACCTCGCCCGTCTCGGAAAACTTCACCGCGTTGCCGACGAGGTTGGACAAGATCTGGCGCACGCGCACCGGATCACCCTTCACGACTTCCGGAATCCTGGGATCGACGAAAGTGATGAGCTTCAGACCCTTGTGAAGTGCGGCTGGAGATAGGGACGCCGCCACATCTTCGACGACTTTCGTGACGGACATCTCACGGAATTCGATCTCAAGACGTCCGGCGTCGATCTTAGAGAAATCGAGGATGTCGTTAATCACCTTGATGAGGGCGTGACCTGAGTCCTTCACGGTCTGCAGCATCGAGCGTTGATCATCATCGAGCTTGGTCTGGAGCACCAAGTCCACCATACCGACGACGCCGTTCATGGGCGTGCGCACTTCGTGGCTCATGGCGGCGAGAAAGCTCGCCTTTGCGCGGGTCGAAGATTCGGCTTCTGCACGCGCTTCCTGGAGCGCGACCGTGATTTGATCGCGCAGATACACGCGGCCAAGCTCGGATCCGACGCGATCAAACGTGAGCTTCAGGAGTTCGTCGGCGGCGGCCGGTATCTGCTTCATGAACTCCAGCACGGCGACGACCTGATCGTCCGCCTTGATGGGAATGGCGAGCACGGACCCCACGATGTTGCGGGTCTTGTCGAAGCGAGTCAGCGATGCCTCGCTCGAGACGTCCTCGATCCAAATGGACGCACCGGTCTCGAGCACACGGCCCGGAAGGTCTTCCCCGCGCGAGAAGGATTTTCCCAGCACTGCGGATTTAACGGACTGATCGGCGAAAAGGTCCTTGGCGAGCGCGAAGGTCGCGATCTCGAGGCGTTCCTTCTCGCCGTGCGCGAGGCGATATACCAACCGGATCGGCCAGCCGAGGAAAGCGCCGATCTCAGCAGATCCTTGGCGCAGGGCGTCGTAGAAATTCACGGCGCGATTGGCGATGGCGGCGATGCGATTCACCAGCTCTACCTGGCGGGACGTGAATTCTAGCGTGTCTTCCTTACGCTGCTCCTCGGACTGGTCTTCAACCCACGTGAGGATCGCGGGTTGACCGCGATAGGTGATCAGCCGATTGGTGATGAAGGAAAGCCGCGGCTTCCCTTCCGATGTGCGCAGATGCAAGGAGTGACGCGTGACGCCACCATGCTCGCGCACCAACTTGATGAGCTCATCGCGGTCCTTGGGATCAACGAAGAAATCCGAGGTGGAGAGTCCAACCGCCCGGCCCTTCGGCAATCCGAAGAAGCGCTCGATCCCCGTGTTCGCCAAGAGAATGATGCCGTCGGAAACGCGCGAAATGGCCGCGCCGATCGGACTGGTATTGAGCGCCTCCAAGAACGGATCATTGGCCGGCGCAGCGCCCTTCACGGGCGCCGTCGCGGCGGTCCTGGTCTTTTTAGCGGGCGGCCGCTTCGGCTTGGAATTCGGCTTCGGCGCTGGTTTTTTCTTTTTTGCCTTGGCCACGCTCACTCACCATTCCTTGTGCATCGACACGCCCGCGTTTCGGGTGTTGCGGATGGTAACCGGAAGCGGTGCAAAGTTCTGCTGATTTATCCATCCCCGAGGACCAACGAGAAAAGGCGCTGCGGACGCGGCTTGAAGGCTCACGTAGCCGTGAGACGGTCGGCGCGGGGGCCTTGGGCTCGCTATTACGCGCTCTATCGTTCTTAACAACGGCGGGGAGTTAAAGCTCTCAAATCGCCGCGGAGGCGGCCTAAGAGCTGAAATTCTGCTACCGAAGGACGCCTGACAGGGTTCTAGGAAGTTCGGGTACATCCCACTAGAATGCCGCTCGGGGAACTCTGGGGTCGCGGCCCTCCGTCTTCGGGCTGCCTTTGGCATGGGATGAACGCGTGGCTACTGTCGTCAATCTGGAAACAAGCCGCCGGGCGAAAGCCAAGGCGCTCGACTCTCTCGTCGCACTGGTCGAGGAAGACCTGCGCGCGGTGAACCGCACGATCGTGGCGCGTATGCATAGCCCCGTCGCGCTGATCCCTCAGCTCGCGGGCCATATCGTCGCCGCCGGCGGCAAACGCCTGCGTCCGCTGCTTACCCTCGCCGCCACCAAACTGTGCGGCTACACGGGCGAGCGGCACGTCAAGCTCGCGACCTGCGTAGAATTCATTCACACCGCCACCCTCCTCCATGACGACGTCGTGGACGACAGCGAATTGCGCCGGGGCCAGAGCAGCGCCAATGCGATCTGGGGCAACCAGTCGAGCGTTCTGGTGGGCGACTTCCTCTTCAGCCGTGCATTCGAGCTGATGGTGGAGGACGGATCGCTGAAAGTGCTGCACATCCTCTCGCGCGCGTCCTCGGTCATCGCCGAAGGCGAAGTGCACCAATTGCTGACCTCGAACGACACCGAGACCAGCGAAGCCCAATATCTGGAAGTAATCCAGGCGAAGACCGCCGAATTGTTTGCCGCCGCCGCGCGCATCGGCGCGGTCGTGGCCGAGCGCCCGGACGTGGAAGAAGAAGCCCTGCGCGTCTATGGCCTCAACCTCGGCATTGCCTTCCAACTCATCGACGACGTGCTCGATTATTCCGCCCGCCAGGCGGAATTGGGCAAGACCGTCGGTGACGACTTCCGCGAAGGTAAAATTACCCTGCCCGTGATCCTCGCCTTCCGCCGCGGCGACGATGGCGAACGGGCGTTCTGGAAACGCACGCTTGAGACGCTGGACCAAAAGGAAGGCGACCTCGCGCGCGCGATGGAGTTGATGAAGGCTCACTCGAGCCTCGCCGACACCGTGAACCGCGCGCGCCACTACGGCGCGGTCGCCCGCGACGCTCTTGGCATATTCCCCGAAAGCCCGGTCAAGACGGCGCTGCTCGAGATCATCGATTTCTGTATTGAACGCGCTTACTAGCTAGAGCGGCGCGTTTAAAACCCTGGATCCTGGGCGTTCGCCCAGGATGACCAGAGAATGAAATACCGCGTTGATCTCTACTTCTTGCGCGGACCAACCATCGCGAAGAACGCACCTTGCGGATCGACCGCTTGTAAGATCCATGCGCCGCCCGGCACTTCCTGGGGTCCGAAGACACTTGTGCCGCCATTGTCGGTGACGCGTTTTTGCGCGGCGTCGATGTCGTCGACCGACACATAGTAGACCCAGCAGGACATCGGCATATCCGGCGTTTTCTTCATCATTCCGCCGGAAGGGATGCCGCCGATCTGGAAGATGAGATAGGGGCCCATGACTGGCCCCATGTCCAATACATCCGATTTCGTCCAGCCAAAGAGGCCGGCGTAAAACTTGAAAGAGTCTTCGGCCGCGCCGCCGTGCACTTCGTTCCAGTCCACGTAACCGGGCGTGCCCATCGGCGGGCGCGGCGGCATGTTGTCGTTGCCCGTGCCCTTGAAAATCAAGAACACGGCGCCTGCGGGATCCGCGACGACGGCAAATCGACCGACATTGGGAATGTCCTCCGCCGGTCGCCGGACTGTCCCACCGGCCTCAACGATTCTCGCAGCCGTCGCGTCGACATCATCGACGCCGATATAGCCTGACCAATTCGAGGGCGTACCGTGCGTCTTCAGTTCCTCCGGCAACTCCATGATCCCGCCGATCGCGGTATTGCCGACATTGATATGGGTGTAAGGCATGCCAGCAGCGTTGCCTGGATCCATGCGCCACCCGAAGACCTTACCGTAGAAGGCTTCTGCCGCCTTGGGATCGGTGGTCAGCAGCTCATACCATACGAATTTGCCGTGTCCGCCGGCCATGGGCCCCTCCTTGGTGCTTCGGGTGAATTGTAACGATGGCACAGGGTCACGCTCGCCGTCACCCTCGATCAATGACCATCCCGTGAACTCCCTGGCAGAACACATTTTTTTGTCGAGAAAGACCTGCCCAGGACCGGGGCGATTAGTATAATGCGCTCCCCACTACAGCCCCAGGGAGGAGCCTTTCCTATGAAGCTTCGTACATTGAGCGTTATCGCCCTCGCCGCCGGACTCGCGTTCGGCGCCGCGAATGCGCAGACCGTTTCCGACGCCGTGAAGTCCGCCGTCGCCGATGCCGGCCGTCCGGCCGCCGACAAAGAGCGCGATGCGAACCGCAAGCCCGCCGAAATCACGGCGTTCGCCGGCGTGAAGGCCGGGGACGTGGTGGCCGACATCAATCCGGGCGGCGGCTACTTCACCCGCATCTTCTCGAAGGCGGTTGGCGCAAAGGGCAAGGTATACGCCCTCGTTTCCGACGCTGCCGTCGCCAAGCGCCCGGAAGCGGCCGATGGCGTGAAGGCTATCGCAGCCGATAAAGCCTACGGCGGCAACATCGAAGTCGTGATCGCCGATTTCGCGAACATGAAGAGCGCGATGCCGCTGGATGTGGCTTGGACTTCGTGGAACTACCACGACTTCAAGAACCGCGGCGGCTCGTTCACGGCGAACATGAACAAGGCGATCTTCGCGTCCCTGAAGCCGGGCGGTGTCTACATCGTGATCGACCACGCCGCCGCCAAGGACGCGGCCGGAGACGTCACGGAAAAGCTCCATCGTGTCAGCCCGGAAGTCGTGAAGCAGGAAGTGATGGCCGCGGGCTTCAAGCTGGAAGCCGAAAGCAACCTGCTCGCCCACGCCGACGACAACCATACGAGCCCGGTGTTTGATGGCGCCGTACGCGGCAAGACGGACTCCTTCCTCCTCAAATTCCGTAAGCCGTAAGAGCTATAGGCCGAGCCCTCGCCGGGGAGGCCTTTCCCGGCAAGGGGTTAGGGCGAAAAAAAGGGGCCGGACAGCGCTTGCGCTGCCCGGCCCCTCTGTTTATAAGCACGCCTCGATGATCGGAGCGTAGCTCAGCCTGGTAGAGCGCTGCTTTCGGGAGGCAGAGGTCGCAGGTTCGACTCCTGTCGCTCCGACCATTTAAAATCCCGACATTTCAAGCACATACGGCCCACCCGGAAACGGGCGGGCCGTTGTCGTTTTGGGACTATTTAAAGAGCCTGGCGGGTTACCGCGGCGCGGCCCGCCCCATCGCCACGATCAATCGCGAATCGGGAAACTGCACCCGGCAATCTTACCGCCACGAACTTTCCCACGCAGGGTCCGCCATGCCATCCTGCCGCGTCTTTTATTCCGCCACCGTCAGCATGAAGGGGACGCATTCGCATGGGACTTATCTCTGAACGCAAAAAGGCCTCGGACTTCCCGCAGGAGCTTTTGAACCTGCTCGATGGTTACGTGCACGGCCGCTTGAGCCGCCGCGACTTCATCGACCACGCGCAGAAATTCACGGTAGCCGGCGCCACGGGCACGGCGCTCGTGGAAATGTTGCGGCCAAATTTCGCATGGGCAGTTCAGGTTCAGCCGGATGACTCGCGCATCAAGAGTGAGCGCGTGGAGATCGCCTCGCCGCAGGGCAATGGTTCCATCAAGGGCCTCCTGGTAAAGCCGGCCAACATGAAAGGGAAACTCCCTGTCGTCATCGTCGTGCACGAGAACCGCGGCCTGAACCCCTATGTCGAGGACGTGGCGCGGCGCCTCGCGACCGCAAATTTCATCGCGCTGGCCCCGGACGGGCTGTCGTCGATGGGTGGCTACCCCGGCGACGAAGAAACCGGGGTCGCGATGTTCCAGAAGATCGACCGCGCAAAATTGACGGAAGACTTCGTTGCCGCGGCCGCCTGGCTTAAGAAGCACCCGGACAGCAACGGCAAACTGGGCGGTGTCGGCTTCTGTTTCGGCGGCGGCGTCGTGAATACGCTGGCCGTTCGTCTCGGCGCGGATTTCAATGCCGGAGTCCCGTTCTATGGCGCGCAGCCGAAACCGGAAGACGTGCCGAAGATCAAGGCCCCCATCAACGCGCAGTACGGGGGGCTCGATGAACGCATCAATGCGGGTTGGCCCGCCTACGAAGCCGCGCTTAAGGCCGCCAACATCCCGCACGAAGGACACATCTACCCGAACGCCAACCATGGTTTCCATAACGACACCACGCCGCGTTACGACGAAAAGGCGGCGAAGGAAGCCTGGGACCGCACACTCGGCTGGTTCGAAAAGTACCTGCGCGCTTAGAGAAAGCCGGGCCGCGGCAACGCGCCGCGGCCCGCTGCTGAGTGCGGAACGGCGGGGGAGATGTTCGCCATGCTCAAACAAATCTTCACCGCAGGGCTGGTCTGCGCCCTGAGCGGAGCAGCTCACGGGCAATCGTCCTTTCCGGTGAAGATCATCCCCGGCGCGGTCCCCGCCGACCGTTCGCCCGACGGCAACACCGTTATCTTCGAGGATAGCGAGGGCCTCATCGTCGTGGACACCGGCCGCCACTTTGAACACCAAGCCGCGATCATCGCTTACAGTTACGAGCGTAAGAAGCCGATTTCGGCCATCGTAAACACCCATTGGCATCTCGATCACAGCGGCGGCAACCAAGAACTACGCGTCCTGTTTCCAAACGCGAAGCTGTACACGAGCAACGCGGTAAAAGGCGCACTCGAGGGTTTTCTCATGAAGGAATTAGACCGCAGCCGCGTCATGGTGGCCGATCCCAAAGTGAGCGAGTATGAAAAATCGAAGATCCGCCTGGGCATTTCGGCGCTGGAAGACCGCAAGGATCTTGTTCCCGATGTTCCCGTCGCCGGCGATCTGAAACTCGGACGCTTGGAACTTCATCTCGCGCCGTTCGCGGCGACGGCGGGCGATACATGGCTCTATGATCCGGAAAGCCGCACGGTGGTCGCGGGCGACCTGATTGTCGCGCCAGTGCCGTTCTTCGATACAGCCTGCGGAGCGGGGTGGCGCATGGCCCTCGATAAGGTTTCCGCCCAAAGCTTCGAGCGTATCGTTCCGGGTCACGGACCAAGCCTTACCCGTGTTGAATTCGAGGAATACAAGACGGCCTTCGGCGGCCTACTCGACTGCGCTGCCACTACAGCATCCGTAACGTCATGCGCGGATAAGTGGCGGAAAGACGCCGCGCGCTTCATGGCGACGGACGCCGAACGCGCCTACGCCGACAGGGCCATTGCCTACTATCTCACGAATATCCTGCGCATGCCGGCGAAACAGGCGGAACTGTGCGGAGCGCAAAAGGGATGATCCGCCAGCTCGTAGCAATAACCGCCTTTTTGTGTGCGGCCTTAAGTCCGCCCGCCGAGGCGTGGGATGATGCCGGGCATCGCATGGCCTGCATGAAGGCGTGGCACGAGATGACGGATCCGGCGCGCGCTGCCGTCTCCAGCCTACTCTCCGTTAAAACACCCGAAGAATTCGCCGAGACATGTACGTGGGCCGATGAGGCCGCCGCCACGCGGCGGGAAACGGCTGGCTGGCATTTCATACATGTCCCGAAAACAGCGCGCGCGATCGCGCTCGCACGCGACTGCAAGGCGCCAGCAAGCTGCGTTGTAGAGCAGATAGACCGTCAAACGGAAATCATCGCCGGCACCGCACCGAAGGCGGCGCGCGCTGAAGCGCTACGGTTCCTCGCGCACCTCATGGCCGATCTCCATCAACCCCTCAATGTTGCATTCGCAGAAGATCACGGCGGCAGGGACATCAAAATCACCTTTCTAGGGAAGCCGGCCGATATGCACGCCTTATGGGATTCATTGATCCTGAAGGCGCCCAATCCGCCCAGCCGCGGCTATACGCCGTTCCTTCAAGACATGGCCGACCGGCACAATCGCGAGCGGTGGAACGTCGGCACGGCGAAAGACTGGGCTGAGGAAACGTTGTGGGTCATGCGCGCGCCACCCACGGGATATGTGGGTAATCCCGGCGGCCTCGTTTTCGACGAAATTTATGTCGAGCAGAACTACCTTGTTGCGACAGACCAGATCGACAAATCCGGGGTGCGGTTGGCTTTCGTGCTGAACGGCATTTTCAAGTAACCGTCACTTCGCCGCCGCGGCAACTTTCGCAAAATTCAGCTTTTCCCACGGGCCGGCGAAGACCTGTCCTCCCGTCACAAACGCCGGCGGATTAGCGATCTTATGTTCCGCGGCGAAGGTCGCGTTCGCGCGCACCTCGTCGGCAATGGCCGGATTCTGAAAATCCTTTTGAAACCGTTCCCAATCGAGGCCGATGAGCGGCGCGTTATCGCGTAGGGAGTAGTAGGTGTGCGCCTGTGGCGCCGAGATCGCAACTTCATGGAAGGCACGAAATTTTCCCTGACGAGCCGCGGCATATGCGGCCTTGGCCAAAAACTCGGACAGCGGGCCTATTCCGGCGACCGGCTTCACCACGATCTTAACGTTGGGATTGGCGCGGCCAAAGGAGAGCAACCGATCGTGGAGCGTTTTGCCCGCCACATTTTCATAGTTGATCACCGCGACGACCGTGGATGCACCGCTTGGATTAGCGGCGATAAGTTCAGCCGCGTGCGCGGCGGCAGGCGGCGCAATCGCGATAACAAGGATAATAATCGTGATGGCAACAAGCGCCGTGCGCGACATAGGTACTACCTCCCATATCAGGCTCTAACTCATCTGGAAATTTTAGGGCGGAATTTTTGGGACGCAACCGGACGAGTGAACCGCCGTGATTCACGGATGCGTGAAGGTTGCATTCACGGCAACGCAACCCCTTGATTGCCGTAACGAAGTAGGTGCCCCGGCGTTGTACCGACACCTCTTTCATAACGGAGTGCATGATGTTCCAGACAGCGAAACGAGCCCTACTTATTGCAGCCGTAACGAGCGCTGGCCTTTCCCTTTCCCAAAGCTTATTCGCCGCGACGGAAGAAAAGCTTTCAAAGCCCGAACTCCTGAAACTGAATGAGTGCATGGCGATGACAAAGGATGTGCTGGCTCAAGACAGTCAGTGTGGCGTGGTGATGAAGAAGGCGAGCATCACCGCGACGGACATCGAAAAGATGCGCCGGTGTGAGGGAAAGATGAACATCGACGTCAGTAAAGATCCAGACTGCGCCGCGATGATCAAAAAACATCCGGAGCTCGTCCGAGGCCATGGCGAACTCGAGCCCAGCACGAATATTGGTACGAAGCCGCCCGCGAAGTAGTCACGAGCCTATTATCTTTCAACTATTCGGCCGGCGTACCCCGGGGAACCACAGGCTGAGCCCCACTAGTGTCACGTAAGAAAAGAGGGGCGGCCTGTCGCCGCCCCTCTTAGCTGTCTCGTTCCTCGACCTTAACGCCAGCGCGGATTATTCGGGCGCGAGTCAAAGCGATTGGGAATACCATCGCCATCGCGGTCGCGATCGAACCTGTTCGGGATGCCGTCCCAATCGCGATCACGCGCACCATAGCCATAGCCGCGCGGACCATAATACTCGCCGTCGTAAGACGAGACGCCGACGCCAAACGAAGTGTACGACCCGCTGTCCGCGCAAGCAGCGAGACCGAGCGCCGAAACCACGAGGGCGATGCCGATAAGACGTTTGGATAATGTCTTCATGTAAACCTCCTATCCGAAGATAGAGATTCAACGCACCCACGAAGGCCCTCCGAGGGCCGAATTATGGTGCTAGTTTGACGTAAGAGCGCATTATGCGCGTAGAATGGCGCGTCTTACCCGAGTGAGTTGATATCCAGGCAGCGCGATCAGCAAGTGATTCGCCATTCACCTCTGCTGGAGCGAACGCATTAACCCACGGTGTCGTGGTATGCGATTGTCAATATCCGTTCATTACAATCTCTTTGATGCGCTGAGATGCGCTTTTGCACGTCACTGAAGAGTCTCTGGGGGAATTTCGCTGACTTCTTGTTCATCTCGCGCATCCCTCACGAACAAGTTTCCTTCTTCGCCGTTGGACTTTCGGACTGTTGGAAAGAACGATGACACGGCCCAAGTGTGACAGCCTCGTCACTCCGTAACCATCGCGCCGTAACGTTTCGATCCTTAAGTTTCAGGTGTGAGCCGCAGCGCCCGTCAGCGCCGCTCGCATCTCGCGGAGCCCGCCCCCTTTCGGACTTCGCACAAGAGTGGCCCCAATCCCAACGATGGATTGGGGCCGCTGCTTTTCCGGTCTAGCGCATACGTAGGATGACGACTTCGTCGCTGGCGGGATTGGTCATGTCGCGGAGCTTCTTTACGTCCGCAGCGTTCACGGCGCCGGCGGAGTGTCCCCACCCCTTGCGCATGAAGGTGATGATGTCGGCGATCTCCTGGTCGTTCAGGAGCACCCGGAATTGCGGCATACGGTAAGCGTCCGGCATGCCCTGCACCACGATGCGCGCCGAACCGTTCAGCGTAACATTGATCAACGAGAGCGCACTGGCGTCGACGATGGTCGGGTTGCCCGCGATCGGCGGCAGGTACGGCGCATGCCCGCGGCCGTCATGGCCATGGCACGCGGCGCAGTGCTGCACGTAGAGGCGCTCGCCGGAGGTTTCGAACGTGCCACTGCGCAGAGCGTCGGTCGTCTTCTGATCGTAAGTGTAAGAAACGTTCGCGTTGCCGACCGGCGGCAACGACTTCAGGTAAGCCGCCATGGCCCCAACGTCATCGTCGGTCATATGTTGGGTGGAGTTATTGATCACCTCGATCATCGTTCCGAAGGCGGAGGAGAATGCATTGTGACCCGTCTTCAGGAATTCGCCGGTGTCCGCTTCAGACCAACGACCTAAGCCGGCCAAGGGATCACCGCGCAAGTTCGACGCGTGCCAGTTGTCGAGTTCAGCTCCAGACAGGAATGCCCGGTCGTCGGCAGCGTAGCCTTTTTCCTGGAAGAAGAGCCCGCGCGGGCTGTGACAGGCGCCGCAGTGACCAAGCCCTTCGACCAGATAAGCGCCGCGGTTCCATTTGGCGTCCTTGCCCGCATCCGGCTTGTAGCCGACGTCCGGGAGGAAAATCGCGTTCCAGATCTTAAGCGGCCAGCGGATGTTGAGCGGCGATTTGATCTCACTCGGCTGATTGGCGACGTTCGCGGCCGGCACCGCTTCCATGAAGAAAGCATAGAGCGCGCGCAAGTCCTCGTCGGTCGTCTTCGCGTAGGACGGATAAGGCATAGCCGGGTAAAGCATATGACCGTCCTTGGCCACGCCGCGGCGCATCGCGCCCTCAAAATCCTCGAAGGTGTAATTGCCGATGCCGTGTTCTTTGTCCGGCGTGATGTTGGTGGTGTAGATGGCCCCGAGAAAAGGAACCGCCATTTTGAGGCCTCCGGCGAACGGCTCGCCGTCCGGTGTCGAATGACAGCTGACACAATTGCCGGCGCGCGCAAGATACTCGCCCTTGGCGATAAGCTCGGGAGGAGACGCGGCGTGAGCCGCGTTCACCGCGAAGAGCCCAAACACCGCCGCAAACGTGAAGCGAACCAAACGCATCGCGTTCCCCCTTATCTCTGAAACCACCTAAAAATATGTACCGCGTTCGGCAGGGGTTCGTAAATAACGGTAACTCTTAAGAAAATCGCCCTCCGCTCTGACCGGCCCGTTGACCCGACCCACCGAAGCACTACTCTAGGCTATGTAACGGGCTCCAAGGGGCCTGTGGGGGCTCTGGGGGCGATTTTATGACAGTCTATGATTACGATCTGTTGGTGATCGGCTCCGGCCCGGCAGGGCAACGGGCGGCGATCCAAGCCTCGAAAATCGGCCGCCGCGTGATGTTGGTGGAGAAGAAAGCCGTGGTCGGCGGCATCTGCATCAATAGCGGCACCATCCCGTCCAAGACCCTGCGCGAAGCTGTCATGCACCTGTCCGGATATCGGGAGCGCGGCATCTATGGGTCGTCCTACACCGTCAAACAGCACATCACGATGCAGGATCTGCATTTCCGGACCGACCACGTCATCCGGCACGAAATCGACGTGACCCGGCATCAGCTCCAGCGCAACCGCATCACCGTGGCCACCGCCAACGCCAAATTCGTCGATGCGCACACGGTCTCTCTTGAAGACGTCGACGGACGCGGTCAGCGGAATGTGACCGCCGAAAGAATTGTGATAGCCACCGGCACCCACGCAACGCGCGACAAAAATATTCCCTTCGACGGACAACGCATCTTCATCAGCGACGACGTACTAACGCTTGATAAGTTGCCGCACTCGCTGGCCGTCATCGGCGCCGGCGTCATCGGCATTGAATACGCAACCATCTTTTCCGCGCTCGGGGTGCGCGTGACGCTGGTGGACAAGCGCGACCGTCTGTTGCCGTTCATCGATCGCGAAGTCAGCGACAGCCTCGCCTATCACATGCACCAGAACCGCGTGACGTTGCGCCTCGGCGAGGAAGTGAAGATGCTGGAGCCGACGTCCGACGACAAAGGCGAGCGCGTGAAGATCACCCTGGCCAGCGGTAAGCAAATCGTCGCGGAGAAGGCGCTGTATTCCATCGGCCGCACCGGCGCGACGGATACCCTGAACCTTGCCGCGGCGGGCGTCCCAACCGACGATCGCGGCCGTCTCAAGGTCAATGACAAATATCAGACCTCGGTCCCGCATATTTACGCGGTAGGGGACGTGATCGGCTTCCCGAGCCTCGCTTCGACATCGATGGAACAAGGCCGCCTAGCCGCCTGTCATGCGTTCGGCGAGAAACACGACAGCACGCCATCGCTGTTCCCCTACGGCATCTACACCATCCCTGAAATCTCGACGGTCGGCAAAAACGAAGAAGAACTCACCCAGGAAGGAATCCCGTATGAGATCGGCAAAGCGCGCTACAAGGAAATCGCGCGCGGCCAGATCATCGGCGACAACACCGGCCTATTGAAACTGATCTTCAATCTGGAGACCCGCGAGTTGCTGGGCGTGCACATCATCGGCGAAGGCGCGAGCGAACTCATTCACATCGGCCAGGCGGTGCTGGCCCATAAGGGCACAATCGATTACTTCGTGAACACGGTTTTCAATTATCCGACATTAGCCGAATGTTATAAGACCGCCGCGTTCGATGGGATCAACCGGCTGGGATAGGCCTACTTCGCGGCCGGTGTCGCCATCGGTTTCCCTTTCTCGACCACCCAAGTCACGGCCACCTTGGCCGTGTTTGTACCGACGGTTTTCGCATCGTGTACCTTGCCGGTTGGGATCGCGAGGAAATCGCCCGCCTTCAAATGTTTTGGCGCTTCGCCGTCTATGAAAACGTCCATCTCTCCGTCGATCATAATCAGCATCTCAACACCGAAGTGGGTATGACGCCCCGTCGCGCCGCCCGGCGGAACTTCCACGGTGCCGATAACCGTCTCGTGAGCCGCATTCGTCGGCACATCCACGCGCTGCATGATCGTTCGCTTAAGGTCCTGAGCCGTTACCGGGAACGCCGCGGCGGCAACCGCAAGCGCAAGAATGAAAAGACGCATAGAGGTTCCTCCTGTGGGATCGGCACATCCTAAAACGTCAAAGGTAGGGCGCGAAGAGCCTGGCGAAGTTGTTGCGCAGGCGGCGAGCGAACGGCAGGGACACAATATCTCCCGCCGTCACGGCTCTCGCGATCTTCTTAATGCTGTCGAAATGAGATTCGAGGTCGCGGCCGAGATTAGCATCGTAACACTCGAGATTGGCCTCGAAATTCAGGCGTAAACTGCGTTGGTCCCAGTTGGATGATCCAACCAGGGTCCACACACCATCCACGATCATGAGTTTGGTGTGATCGAAGGGGGGCGGCGAGCGGTAGATCTGCACCCCGTGCTCCAGGAGATATTGGAATTTTGCTTCCATCGCCCAGTCGACCAGCGGGATGTCGGTCCGCGAAGGCACGACCACTTGAACGCTCACCCCGCGCATGGCGCAAACGCCGAGAGCATTTGTGAGAATCTCGTTAGGCAGGAAATAGGGCGTCAGCACGTGCACGCTCTTCTGCGCCACCGCCAGAGCTCCGAGAATGATCCACTGCGTACGTTGCGCGGAGTTGTCCGGCCCGTCGGGGATCGCCCGCGCATAAACCGGGTCTTCCAACTTTTCCGGCGGACACTCGATCAAGGGAAGCTCGATCGCTTCCTCGGTCGCAAATTTCCAATCTTCCTCGAACATAGAATTGAGCTGAGCAATCACTGGACCGCTGACGCGGAAATGCAGGTCGTGAATTTCTTCGTTCTTCTGGGCCGCATAACTCAAGCAAATGTTCATGCCGCCGATATGTCCAACGCGGCCGTCGACAACCATGATTTTGCGATGATTTCGCAGATTGATGAGCGGAAGGAATTTGAGATTTTGCGGGATAAAACGCGCGGTCGAGATCCCTGCCGCTGAGAGCAATCTATCGGCGGGTTTGGTCCGCTTGCCGCTGCCGATCTCGTCGAGCAACACCCTTACCTTCACGCCCCGATGATGTGCCGCAATCAATGCTTCGATGAATTTGAGCCCCACCTCGTCGCAGTCGAAAATATAAACAGACAGCGCGATGCTGCGTTTGGCTTCCGCGATCGCCGCAAGCATGTTTGGATAGGCGCCGTCCGCATTCACGAGCGGCACGACATGATTCCCGCCCAGGAACGGCATGTTGTGAACCGAGCGGGCGAACTGGAATAGCTGACGTTGCTGCGGGGTCGGCAGCCCTTTAAAGGGCATATCGTGGGTGGCGAGATTTGGCGGCGTGTCGGCGCGACGGCGACCGCGATAGCGGCGGGCGCGCCGCGAGACGCGGTTGATCCCGAAAATCCAATAGATGAAGGCGCCGAAGAACGGCGATACCAGCACAAAACCGATCCAGCCGATCGCGGGCGTTTCCGCTTTCGTCAAAATGATATGCACGCACACCGCCGCTGAGAGGGCGAGGTGCAGAACCAGGAAGAGAGGCAATAAATCTGCCATCAGCTATCGAGGATGTCGCGGACCATGCTGCCGAGCTGCTGGAGGGTATACGGTTTTCCGATCAAACGCACCCCGGGCTCCAGCGTCCCGTCGTGGACCACGGCATTGCGCGTATAACCTGTCGTAAATAACACCTTGAGATTGGGCCGGCGCCGCTGCGCCTCGTCGGCAAGTTCGCGTCCGTTGACGTTCGGCATAACGACGTCGGTGAAAAGCAAAACCACGGACGGATGCTCCTCGAGGAGTTTCAAGGCCTGGACGGCTGTGTCGGCGTGGAGAACCGCATAGCCGAGCTCGTTCAAGCCCTCAACCGCCAGCTTACGCACGGCTTCGTCGTCCTCTACCACGAGAACAGTCTCGCCTTGGACGGCGCGCACAGGTACCGCTTCGGCCTTCGTGTCCGCGTCCGCATCGTCCGGACCGTGATAGCGGGGCAAGTAAATCTTGAAGGTCGTGCCTTGTCCGACCTCGGAGAAAATCTTGATATGCCCGCCGGACTGTTTAACGAAACCGTAGACCTGACTGAGCCCCAGGCCTGTGCCCTTGCCCGGTCCTTTCGTCGTGAAGAAGGGATCAAAGGCGCGGCTGATCACCTCCGGCGGCATCCCGGTCCCGGTATCAGTGACTGAAACCATGACGTGCTGGCCCGCCGCCGAACCATCGCCATGCTCGGCGACATAAGCGTCATCAAGATGCGCGTTCGCGGTCTCCAGCGTCAGTTTTCCGCCTTGAGCCATCGCGTCGCGCGCATTGACGACCAAATTAAGGATGGCCGTTTCAAGCTGATGCATATCCGCGTACGTGCGCCACAGGCCGCCCGCGAGCACGACTTCGGTCTGTATGACTTCGCCCAAAGTACGGCGCAGAAGGTCCGACATTCCCGAAACAAGCTTGTTGGCGTCGAGCGGGCGCGGCTCCAGCACCTGCTTGCGCGCAAACGCAAGCATGCGCTGAGTCAAAGCCCCGCCGCGCTGCGCTCCTTCTATGGCCGCCTGCATGAACGGCTGAATATTGAAATCACCGCGGTCAATCCGGCGCTGCATGATATTGAGTGCGCCCATAATCACGGCGAGCATGTTGTTGAAGTCGTGCGCGATGCCGCCGGTGAGCTGGCCGATCGCCTCCATCTTCTGGACCTGCCGAAGCTGCTCCTCGGCTTTCTCGCGGCGAAGCATTTCGGCGCTGAGTTTGTCGTTGGCCGCGCGCAGGTCGGCCTCGACCTCCTCAAGATATTCGCGCCGGCGGACGACGGCCGACAAACTCAAAACGGCGACAGTCATCACCAAAAAGAGCGTGCCGTAAGCGAGGAGCTGCAAGATGCCCGCTATGAAATTGGCTTTGGCGCGACGCTCGACAAGGAGCCGATCTTCATCCGCCGTCATGGCATCAACGATGGTTCGAGCGCCCTGGATCAGGTTAACACCGGTGCGTTGGCGCATATCTTCGATAATACCCTGCCGGTTGCCCGCGCGGGCGGCGCTGACGATATTTTCCATCTGAACGATCCGCGTATCGACGTTCGCGCGAAGCGATGCCAGGGATTTCGACTGGGCCGGGTTGTCCGACAGAAGGTCGGTAAGGGCGTCGAGTTCGGGCTTGAGGCGCCGCTCAGCATCGATGAGAGTGGCGAGATAGAACTCGTCGTTGGTGAGTATGAAGCCTCTCACCCCTGCCTCGGCCTCCTGCAAGAGGGAATAAACCAGACTGAGCCGCCCCTTCACGTCGGTCGTGTGGCGGACACGGTCTTGAAGACCCTGGAACTGTTGCGCGACCAGGGCGAGGATGACGACAATCGCGACCAGAACGACGGCGGGAACAAGTATCGACTGCGCCCACCTCTTCAGAAAACGAATCTGTGGCACCCAGTGTCCTCGCTGATCAGGGCGCGGACTGTAACGAGGAACGCGAGGCAAACCAACCCCGGATGAGTCCTGCACGGAGCGCGGGAAAAGCATCCTAACCCACGGATGGAACATTAGAATTTAGTAACAGAAAACCGCCTAAACGGCTTTACAAACGCGGTCTCGCACCGCAACTAAGAGTAAGCTCGAAAAAGACGACGGGAGACATGGCTAAAAACCCCTACGAGGTGCTTGGCGTTGCATCCAGCGCCAGCGATGACGAAATCCAGAAGGCGTTCCGCCGCCTGGCCAAGAAGTCGCACCCGGATTTGCATCCGGGGGACAAGAAGGCTGAGGATCGCTTTAAGGAACTCAACGCCGCCTATGACATCCTGGGCGACGCGGCCAAGCGCGCGCGTTTTGACAAAGGTGAGATCGACGCGAGCGGCAATGAGATTCGCCAGAACCCCTTTGCGCGCGGCGGTCGGCCCGGCGCAGGGGGTGGTTTTGGCGGCGGCAGTCAGCATTTTTCGTTCGAAGATCTGGATCTCGGGGATCTGTTCGGCGGCATGTTCCGCGGCGGCCAGGGCGGGCCGCGCGGCGGCGACCCCTTCGGCGGTAGCCGACCGGGGCGCGGCGAGGATCAACGTTTCATGCTGGAGGTGGACTTCGAGGAAGCCGCGATCGGCGCCACGAAGCGCCTGACACTACCGAATGGTAAATCCCTGGACGTCAATATCCCGCCCGGCATCAATGACGGCCAAACCATCCGCCTGAAGGGTCAGGGCGCCCAGGGCCACGGCGGCCATGCCGGCGACGCGCTGATCGAGGTGAAAGTGCGTGCGCATCCCACCTTCCGGCGCGAAGGACGCGACATCTATGCCGAAGTCCCGATCTCGCTCGGCGAAGCGGTGGCGGGCGGAAAGGTCGAGGTTCCGACGGTCCATGGACCGGTGGCCATGACGGTCCCCAAATGGACCAATGGCGGCGCCCGCATGCGTCTCAAAGGTAAAGGCGTGCCGGCGACAAAGAGCGAACCGGCCGGCGATCAATATGTCGTATTCGAAATCGTGCTGCCGAAAACGGCGGATAAGGACCTGGAAGATTTTGTGAAGGGCTGGGCCGAGCGAAAGCCCTATAATCCACGCAAGTAGGGCGATCATCGGGGGCAAGGATGCAGAAGCTTTGGGGGACGATCGGCGTTGTCGCCGGGGCGCTCGCCTATTTGCCGGCCGAGGCGCAGGACGCCGCTCGCGCGGGCGGCGTGACCGCCGTACACGGCAGCGCAACCGCGGTGCGTGACACAACGCAGGACAACCTCGCACTCAACGATCCGATTTTTCGCAACGATATCCTCGAGACGGGCCCCGACGGTAAATTGCGGGTCACCTTCGCCGACAACACACAACTGACGCTGGGCCCGGACGCCGACGTCGTCATCGACGATTTCGTCTACGCGCCCGACAAAAAAACCGGCAACGCGGCGTTGCGTATCGCGGCCGGCACCGCGCGCGTGATCGCGGGCGCCATCGAAGACAACGGCGGCAGCGAGGCCTTTTCGATCCGCACGCCCGTGGCGACCATCGGCATTCGCGGCACCGATTTTTTCGTAGAGATGGCGGGCGATCACCTGCAGGTCGCCCTGTTCTCCGGTTATGAGGTCACCGTCACGAATACGGCCGGCACGACGGTGCTGCGCCCCGGGGAAGGAACCGACGTATGGGGCGCCGCGGCGCCGACGCCGGGCATTCCGTGGGGTCCGGACCGCGTGAATCGCGCTCTCGCGATGGTCTCGCCAATCCCGGACAGTGCGCGGGCACTGACTTACGCCCGCCCACCGGCGCAAGAAGATTCGCTGATGGCGGCGCTTATGCGCGGTGACGTCACGATCGACACGCGGCTGCGCTATGAGCATGCGACGCAGGCCACTGCGCCCCTTCCCGCTTACGCAACGACCGCACGCCTGCGTGTCGGATACGAAACCGCCGCGTTCCGTGGCGTATTCGCAGGCATCGAGGGGGAGATCACGCGTGAGCTGTCGGGTAAGCGCAGCGATGGCGCCATCGTGCTGACTGGACGCCCCACCATTCCAGATCCTGACAGCGAAGCGCTAAACCAGCTTTACGCCGGATGGTCGATGGCCGGCGACGATGGGATGACGGCGGCGCGCGCAGTGCTTGGCCGCCAGCGTCTCGTTTACGACAACGAGCGCTGGATCGGCGCGGGCGCGTTCCGCCAAAACGATCAAACCTTCGATGCGGTGGCCATCGAAGGTCGGCCGATGCCGCATCTCGCGGTGCGTTACGCATACATCGACGGCGTGAACCGCGTGCTTGGCAACAGCACACCGAACGGTCATTGGCGCAGCGACAGTCATGCGCTCGCCGTCACGACCGATCTAGTGCCCTTCGGCTTGCTCACCGGTTATGCCTACTTGATCGACCTGCAATCGGCGCCCCAGTTCTCCTCGGCGACGTACGGCGTGCGCTATGACACGACGGCGACCGGCGGCGAGGCGATGTTCGGCGTGGAAGCGGAACTCGCGGGCCAAACGGACTACCGCCACAACACGGCAAATTACGCGCTGATCTACGGTCTCCTGCGCCCCTCGGTCCACTATGAGGGCACGACTTTGTTTGCCGGTGTTGAGTTCCTGGAAGGCAACGGTGTGAACAGCGTACAGACACCGCTCGCTACCCTGCACCGCCACAACGGATGGGCTGATATATTCAACATTACCCCCGCAAACGGCCTGCGCGATATCCATCTGCGCTATCTCCAGGAGTTGCCGGACCTCGGCCCGATCAAGACGCCCCGGATCGACCTGCGCTTGCATCATTTTACGAGCGATAGCGGCGCGGTCAGTTACGGCACGGAGTACAATGCCGACGTCAACGTTAGCGTGAGGGGCTACGCGACGGTCGGCATACGCTGGGCGCGTTATGAGGCGAAGAACTTCGCGAGCGACACCGAGAAGCTGTGGCTGTACGTGGAAACGCGGTTCTAGTTACCAACGCGAAATCAGCGGCTCGCTGGGCGAAACAGCCCACCTACCAGAGGATTGTCACGGCGCCACTATGACCGGCGAAACCGCCGGTCGTCCCCCCGCGCCCCGGCGTCTCGGTACTCGCGTAGCTCGGCGCCCAATGCGGATCGGTACAGGGATTGCCGCTAGGTATACATCCCGCGTCGGGGACTGCACCGTCGGCGATATCTTCGTTGAGAACGGCATTGTCGATATCCCCGTTCGCGATGTTGCCGCCGTTTCCGTTGTCGTTGTTGTTTTGATCGCCGCCGCCAGTGCCGGGCGGAACATCGAACATGAGGGTCGAGCCCACGGTGATCGTCGTACTCGTCCCTGCTGTACCGTCGACCCCACCACTTCCTAGCGCGCCAGCCGATCCGACCACTATGTCCCATGCACCGCTATTCGGGATGAGGCCGCGGGCAAAGGCTCCGCCACCACCGTCGTTGTCGGCAGGAGCGCCACCTGCGCTGTACCCGCCCCCACCACCCGCCCAGGCCTTGGCGAAGATCGCGATAAGGTCGGTAGGCGGGGTGATAACACCGTGATCGACGGCGAGCTGCGGCGTGCGGAAAGCGCACTCGTAAGAACTAATCCTCACCTCGGCGTCACAGACCGCATTCGCGTTCGGACGGAAGTAGATGGCCAGGGCTGGCGCATAGTACGCCCCGTCGCGTAGCGTTCCCGCCGCGCCGATGCCGCCGTAGTTCGCAGCCGCGGTCGAAGCGATGCCACCGTCGAATACCGTCGGGTCAAGCTTCCAATTCACCACAAGGCCCGTGGTACCGCAGTTCGCACCGCCAAGGCGCTTCTCATAGCATTGGGCGATGTTGGTGGCTGAGCGCACGGAATTCCAGACACGCACGTCCGAGATGTTGCCCGAGAAGAAGTTCGAAGCCGCCGTATTGCTGGTCATCGTATCGGCACCGACGACAAACTCAACGTTGCCCTCGTTGATCGGGCCGGTCGCGGTCGTGATGATCGTACTCGAGGCGAGCACGCCGTCCTTGTAGGCCGTGACCGTGTCACTGGAGCTGTCATAGGTGACGGCCACATGCATCCAAGTATTCACCGTTGCGGTGATCCCCAGCGTCACATCCTCATTGGCGCCGGCGTCGCTGCGAAGCCCAAGTTTCAGTGCCGAACCGTCTAGGAACAATCGGAAACCGCTATTGGCCAAATCGGCCGTGTCCCACTGAGAAATGATGGTCTGAGCAGTACCCGACGCTTGGACTGTGCGAGGGCGTATCCAGGCCTCAAGGCTCAAGTTTGCCGATACGTCATTGGTGCCATCAGCCGAGGACACAAACCCGTCAGCAGGCCCGGTCAGAACCGAGAGCATGGGCGTGCCAATGATCACGTTATCGAAGCGGTTTGTCCCGGAGCCCCCAACGAAGAGGACGCGCTGCTCGCCAGTGAGATCAACGTTGAGACTCGTATCAATAGCCTCAGCCGCGTTGGATGGATTGGACACCTGGCTGATCCGCGCCCACGCGGCGGAGCCATCGTCATAGGCTTCAATGAAATACTGCTGCCCCTGGATGAGGTTGTAGTTACCGCTGGTAGCGTGCGCACCACCCGTCGACTCGCGGATCGTGACGGTATTGTTGCCGGCGGTCCCGGTGCTAAAGAACCGAAACGTCACACCGGTCGTGAAAAGATCGTCGGACGTCTGCGTGGAAGGGGTCGCCCGGGTGACGATCGAGAAACCTGACGTCGCGTTTCCAGAATCCGGCGTCCAATACCCGGAAACGTAAACGGGGCGTGTGAGAGGGGCAAAATTCCAAGACGTGAGCGTCGCGAGGTAGGTGCCGGAGGCGTCGAATACGGCCTGTCCGCCGCTCTGTTCGGGGGCATTGGCGCCGCCATCGGTCGTCCACTGGCCAGCATCGAAACCCGGCCCCGCATCTGCGAAATCATCCCCAAGCGTGGCGTTGATTTGTCCGCCGGGGGCCAAGGTCTTACAGACGTTCTCCAGTTCGGTCGTTCCGGACGTCACCACTCTGTCGTCAAAATATGTCGAGCCAGTGGTCGCGTTGTACGGCCCGCTATAGACCACGCTTGTGATATCGACATTGTCCTCTTCGAAGGAGCCTGCCTCCGGATCGGCCATCGCAGTGCCGGTGGAAGTCGTGCCACCCAGGCCGTTCTTGCCGTGACTGATGACGGCGAACCGGACGTAGCTACCCTGCCCAGCGGCCTGCCCCGTTTCGCGCACCTCAAGGCTGGTCTGATCTATACTCGTGCCGGGATAATCGACGTCGCTACTGTTATAACCATTCACCACCGATTCGCAGACTTGGCGCTCTTCCTGATCCGCAAGTACGACGTAAGTGTAATATCGGCCATATTCATCGATGGCGTCATCGCGTGAAATCGCGAGCGTCTGCCACGGAAGTGTTCCCGTGACGACGCCACTGCCGTTGCAGGGCGTGTTGGCCGTGCCATTCAGATCGGTATCGGGGCACGGTAGATCGGTGTGTTGCTTGAAGTAGGCAAAGAGCGCGTCGCGGGAGATGGACTGCCCTTTCTCCCCGGACTGCTCGCGCACGATTTCCCGTGAGATGCCCAAGTGCTTCGCCATGAACACGGCGAGTGCGGAAAACGCGAGGATGGAGACGACAATAGCGATGACGATCCCCGCCACGCCCTCGTCGCGGGCGAACGCGCGCGTCCACCGCTTTAGAAGATTACGCACCCCGGTATCCTTGTCCCAGCCGGCGGTATTCTTACGCGCCCGCGAAACGTTTCGTTGCAGAGCCGTCAGATTATATATCAATGCTCCGTCAACCAAAGGTAGCATATATTGCCGCGACTCCCCAGCTGGAAGTGGGTATCCAGGCACCGCCAAAATAGCGCGATAGTCGCCCCTACGCGGCCGAAACACCGGCGATGGAGCCGCTCCCGTGAGGCATATTGCGAGGAAAGGGATGGCAAGCGATTGTGTGTCTGAGGGCGTCCCGGCCAAGCCGTCCCCCATGCGATGCTGAGGAGCTGTGGCCACGTGTGGCGATGCGGTTGTCGTTACCAGAACAGAACGACCAAGCCGTCTTGTCCATTTATGTACAAGCCGCCGCCATCGGCATCACCGCCGTAACCGAAATGCGGATACAGCGTCGTATCGCCGGAGCTCAGCGCGAAGTAGGGGTCGGTACATGCGTCTCCCAAGACAGTAATGGCGGGGATACACCCCGGAATACGGCCGCGGGTCGTACTACTATCCAATTCGCTCGTAAGCATGCTTGTGGCGGTAGCGCCGCCACTAGCCCCGTCACCATTGTTGGCGGCACGCGTACCGCGCGTGCCCTGCAGGCGCGGTGTGCCTTGGTCCGCAAACGACGTCACGCCGTTGCCGCTCGTCGCCCCCCCAGTTCCGCCGGTGCCGGCAGTAATATCAAGATCACTCCCATTGTTGAGGAAAAGGCCGCCCGCGAAACCGCCGCCGCCGCCATCCCAAATGGTGATACCCGTACCATCCGTGTCGCTGCCCCCGCCGGGTCCCCACACTTTGGCGTAGAACGTCGCAATTCCTCCGAGATGCTCGGCTGTAATCGTTCCCGTTTCGGCCCCGCGAAAATCGCAGCGATAAGGACCGATGCGATTGCCCGCTACCGAAATGACGCCCGGACCGCAGATATCCGTGGACACCGTGCGGAAATCGAGGAGCCGGGTGACCACGTAGGCGGCAGCGCCCCCAAACGTCCCATTTGCGTCCGTGCCGCCGGGCATATTCGGCGTTCTGACGACGGTCGTGCTCGTGAAATCACCAGACTCCCGATCAAAGCGCCAGTTCACGATCAGGTTGGCGACGGCCGCCGCGGAGTTCACTTGCGGAAGGCGATGGTTGTACCACTCCAAAATTTCGAAAGAAGACCGGGCGACATCCCACACCCGCACGTCGGAAACCGCGCCATTGTAGATGTCCTCGTAACTTCCCCCGCTGGCTGAATTGTACGTCGCTCCCACCGCAAATCGCGCATTGGGCGCCCGGATGGCCGCGGACGAAAGAACGTCCGTGAGGCGCGTGACAGCTTTGCTATTAATGTAAAGCACAACGTCGCCGGCATCGTAAGAAACCGCGACATGAGTCCACTCGCCGGCTACGAGCGATTCTTCCAAAGATGCCGTATCGATCGCCGCCGTGCCGCTGCCGACGGACAACGAAAGGGCCCCGTCCTCTGTCATAAACAAGCGGAAGGAGCTGTTCGCCAAACTATTGGCATTCCACTTCGCGATCAGCGTGGCCTCCTCCCCCGCCCCGGGAAGTTCACGCGGTTTGAACCAGCCTTCGATCGTGAACGCGCCGGACGACGTGCCGTTTACACCAGTCCCGGCGTGCGCATAGCCCGTGCCGTAAGTGTCCATCGCCAGCATCGGCGTTCCGACCACAAGGTTGTCGATGTGGCTCTCGAGGTTTGCGCCATTCACAAAATAAACGCGTTGATCGCCGGTATTATCGACGTCGCCGGTGTCGACGTACGCATAAGCGCTATTATCAGGATCGTCGTCCTGCTCGATCTTCATCCAAACGGAGTTTCCGCTGTCATAAACTTCGATGAGGTATTTGCGGGCACTGCGAATCTGAAAAGTCGCAGCGCCAACAACGGTCGGCGATAGACTCGTGCCATTATCAAGAATATCGATCGTGCCTGCTTCACCGTCCGCGTCGACATTTCCACTCACACGGAAGGTTATACCCTGTGCAAGGACATCGCCGGTCGGCACGCCAGCAGCGCGCGTGATGATCGAGAACCCGACCGCGGTGGGCGTCGCACTGGTGCTATCGGGGTCTGGGACCCAATCGGTCGCGATGTACAGTGGCTTTTCGCTCGCATCGAGGCGAAAGCTTGCCGCAGAAATAAAATAGGAGGCCGTGGTCGACAAGCTTGCTACAGCGTTGCCGGCCGAATCGGTTGCCTCCGTTGGCGCCCCAGTCGGAGAAGACTCAAGTTTTGCGGAATCTATGCCGTTCGTGAACGGTTCATAGATTTCAGCATTGGCCAGACCGGACGGTGTATTGCCTTCGCACTGAGACTGCAACTTCGACGCGGTCGGCGTGAATACAACGTCGTCGAAATAATCCGATCCCTGGGTTACGTCATACGGTCCCGAAAAGATAACCGCAGGCGTCGCGCCAGCGTTGTCCTCCTCGTCCGACCCCGCGAAGGGGGCGCTGTACGCCGCTCCAGAGGCAGAGATGCCGCCAAGCTTATTAGGCCCATGGCTGAACACCACAAAGGGGACATAGGTCCCTTCGCCGGCCGCTTGCGTCGTTAGCCGCACTTCAAGTTCGTCAGAATTTAGGAGCTCGCCTGTATAGGTCGGCGCGACGTTGGAATCGAAATCGCTGCCAACGGATAGACAGACATCCTTGGCCTCAGCTGAAACAACATAGCTATAGAATGTGCCATAGCCGTCGAGCGCGTCGTCACGACTGAGGCCAATTGTACGCCACGGCAGGGTACCGGCCGTGGTTCCGGTGGCATTGCAGGAGTCTGACTGACCGTCCGGCGTCGCGTCGGTATCCGGACATGGCAAAGTGGCGTTGACGTTGAGATAGGCAAGGAGCGCACTTTGCACCAGACTCGCATGAACCGCCGTCGTCTGCGCGCGCGGTACGTCGCGCGTCGGTCCCGCGAACTTCGACATGAACACGGAGAGCGCCGAAAATGCGAGGATCGAGACAATAATCGCGATGACAATGCCTGCAACGCCCTCGTCGCGCGCGAATGCGCGCGTACACCGCTTTAGAAAATTACGCACTCAGCTATCCTTGCTCCGCCAGCGGCATCTTAGGGCGCAGACTTTAAGATGACCTTGCCTCCGATCACCGTGCCTGCAAAAAAACCGCGTGCGCATGACTAACATGAGCATCTTACAATTGCGGATACCTAAAACGCTCAATCACTTGTAGCGTTATCTGCGACTTCCATATGAACGCGTGGGTTACGCACGCTCCAGGAGTTTTCCGAATGAAATACCTGCACACCATGGTGCGCGTTACCGATCTCGACGCTTCGCTAGACTTTTACGTGAACAAACTCGGCCTGATCGAGCTGCGGCGCACAGAAAGCGAAAAGGGACGCTTCACGCTGGTATTCCTGGCCGCGCCGGGCGACGAGACCGCACAGATCGAACTTACCTACAACTGGGATCCGGAGACCTACACCGGTGGGCGGAACTTCGGGCATGTCGCCTATGAGGTCGACGACATCTACGCCTTATGCCAGCGTTTGATGGACAAGGGTGTTGTCATCAACCGCCCGCCGCGTGACGGGCGCATGGCGTTTGTCCGCTCGCCGGACAATATCTCTATCGAGCTGCTGCAAAAAGGTAACGCACAGCCGCCGCAGGAGCCGTGGGCGTCGATGCCGAATACCGGGGTCTGGTAGGTTTAGTGGACCGCGAGCGACGCCGCGGGAACCTGCGTCACTTTCGCAAGCAGGTATTCCAGATCGTCGTTATCGAACTCGACGCCGATGCTTTCGTATTGCGTCAGCACGCGCTCGATAATCCGGCGCGAATACCGCTCGGGGTCGAGATCGCGGCCGTCGAGTTCGGTCTGGGCAATGACGGATAGGGCCGCCTGAGCGGCGGGATAACCGCCTTCGGGAAGACGCGTCTTGGCCCAGATTGTCTGGAGACCGCGGCCGCCGGGATCGTGGATCAGCGCACGCGTGTTGTCGATGGGAAGGCCCGCGAGGCCGGCGAGCGCGTGTTCGAAGAACCGCAAGTTGCCCATGCAGATCGCGCGCAGGACAATCGAGCCCGTAAGGCGATTGTTCGCTTGAAGCTGCGCGACGAGCGCCTTCAGGCTTTCTTCCGAAACACCCATGGCCAAACCGACGGTCGCTCGCTCGCGGGTCTGAAGCACGAGTTCGAGCGCGATATCCGCCGAAATCTTGTGGTTGGAAAGAAGGTGCGTACGCAGGTGCTCGGCGACGC
The DNA here is from genome assembly GCA_050246995.1 of Rhodospirillaceae bacterium. GTDB lineage: Bacteria > Pseudomonadota > Alphaproteobacteria > Rhodospirillales > Rhodospirillaceae > SHVO01. Next base: position 109,040 of record JBFWVA010000006.1, read on the forward strand.
GTGTCACCAGCCGTTCCGCAACCGTGATCGGCAGCGCATCGCGATGGACAAGCGGCTCCTGTACGGCTTCGCTATGGCCGAATTTATCGACCACCTTATGCAAGGTCGGCTCGGCGATCGCGGCACCCGGATTGGCGAGCAATTTCGCAACCACCGTTTCAGAACCATTTTGGACAATCGCGTCGGACACGCGCGCGTCAACCTCGCGGCGGCCCGCGATGGCGTCGAGGCGCGAGGGCGAGCCCTGGCTGGTGATGATCTGCAAAAGATCGTCCGCTGTGAGGACTTCCGATGCGCTGAGGATCGGCAGCGCCACAGAATCGACGTCGCGGGCAAGCGAAACCGCCACGTCGTGCGGTAAGCGCGGGTTAGCGCGCAGGTTGGCGGACAGCGCCTCGCGCACGCGGACTTCGGCATCGCGCACCATGAGGCGGAAAATCTGCTCGGCGAGCGCCAATTCGGCCGGAGCGAACGAAGCGGCGTTGAACTGCTGAGCGAGTTTTGCCGCCGTGCCGGCACGCACCGCCGGAGACGGGTCTTTCTTCAGCTGATTGACGTCTTCCATGGTCAGCCCGGTCATGGCCCAGCCCCAACGGCGATCATGCTTTTCCCCTGTCGGTTGATGCCAACATGAACAGTCCGACAAGACTTACGGTTTTGCAGCATAAACGCTCTGATCGTCCTGAAGTTGTGCCGCGAGGTCCACTGGGGAGGATTTTCTAGGTTTACGGGATGGAAGCGGAGCTCGACCGGTATAAGTGCCAGTGACCGCACAGGTTATACAACTAAAAGGCGTCATTTCACAAGCATCCCACCAGCCTGATCTCTTCCACATACAGCGTACGCCCATGCTAAGCCGCTGGTTGCATATTGGGGATAAGTTTTATCGCCAGGGGTTCCGTCACCCTAAAAGGGATGCACAGCCCGACGACAAATGCCATGGTTTAGAGATATTTAGCGGCCTCAAGGGGGATATGGGATGCTGCGCCGGCTCGCGAACCCCATCGTCATTGCGATGGTGGTTGGAATCGTTGTGGGGGCCATCTGCCACAACCAGTTGGACCCTGCGAGCGCGAAGCAGGTCGCCAGTTACTTTTCCATTATCACGGACGTCTTCATCCGCCTCATCCGGATGATCATCGGCCCCCTCGTCTTCTCGACACTGGTCGTTGGCATCGCGCATATGGGCGACGCCTCGTCGCTGGGGCGGATCGGGGCGCGCACACTTGCATGGTTTATTGGCGCGTCGCTGGTCTCGCTGTTCCTCGGGCTGATCATGGTCAACCTTCTGGCACCCGGGGAAAACCTCGGGCTGCCCCTACCGGACGCGACCACACCCAGCGCCGTTCAAGGCGCTTCGCTGAACCTTCGCGAGTTCATTACCCACCTCGTCCCGCGGTCATTCTTTGAGTCCATGGTGAATAACGAGATCCTGCAGATTGTCGTTTTCTCGGCCTTCGTCGGCGTCGCGGCGATGAACCAGGGACACCACGGCAAGGTAATCGCCGATCTCGCCAACAGCGCGGCCAACATCATGCTGCAAATCACCAGTTATGTGATGAAGGCGGCCCCGCTCGCGATATTCGCGGCGCTATCGTCAGTGGTCACGACGCAAGGGCTCGACATCTTGACCGCCTATGGGCGCTTCATGGGAGGCTTCTATCTATCGCTCATGCTGTTGTGGGCCCTTCTGATCGGCGCGGGTTATCTGATCGTGGGCAGCAGTATCGGAAAGCTCGTCAACGGCCTCAAAGCCCCCATTCTTCTGGCCTTCTCGACCGCATCGTCGGAAGCCGCCTATCCGAAGACCCTCGAGCAGCTGGAACGTTTCGGCGTGTCAAAACGTGTCGCTTCTTTCGTTCTTCCGGTGGGCTACTCGTTCAACCTCGACGGTTCGATGATGTATTGCACCTTCGCCGTCATGTTCATCGCGCAGGCCTACAACATCGAAGTGACCTGGGCGCACCAGATCACCATGTTGCTGCTTCTCATGATCACCAGTAAAGGCATGGCGGGCGTTCCGCGCGCGTCACTGGTGGTCATCGCCGCGACGCTTACGACCTTCAATCTGCCCGAGGCAGGCCTTCTCCTAATCCTCGGCGTCGATCAATTCCTCGACATGGGCCGCAGCGCAACCAACGTGGTCGGCAATGCAATTGCAACGACCGCCGTTGCGCGATGGGAGAACGAATTGCATCCGGAAGCGGTCCCGGATACAGAAAAGGCGCAAACGTCCTAACTTTTGTTTTTTTGCCTACGATGGATCTCAAAGAGCACGTACGCCAGATCCCCGATTTCCCCAAACCGGGTATCAACTTTTTCGACATCTCGACCCTGATCCGTCACCCGCAAGCGTGGCGGACGACCATCGACCGCATGGCCGAGTTGATCGCTCCGTGGAGACCCGACGTCCTCGCGGCGATCGACGCGCGCGGCTTCTTGGTGGCCGCGCCTTTGGCGATCGCGCTGAACTGCGGCACGATCATGATCCGCAAGTCAGGCAAGCTCCCGGGTAAGGTGAAAGCCCACACATATGGGCTCGAGTACGGCACCGATACGATCGAGATCCAGGACGATGCCGTCACCCACGGCGAGCGCGTGGTCGTTCTCGATGACTTACTTGCCACTGGCGGCACCATTAAGGCGGCCGCGAAGCTTCTACGCGAGTCCGGCGCCGACGTGGTGGGGGCGTCTTGCGTGATCGAATTGTCGTTCTTGAAGGCGCGCGAAACGCTGGGAGTTCCCTTCGCCGCACTTCTGCAATACGACAGCGAATAGAGAAGATTAACCGCGGGTCACCGGGCTGAACGTTTCGCCGCGTCGTAGGTCGTTCAGAACAGCGTCGATGACATGCTCGGCGACGCCGAGCTCCCGCAAAGAATATTCCGCCATTACGACCGCGAGTTCGTGTTCGCCCATAACGGCGAGATCGGCTCCTTGACGCTTCAGAAACGCAAGCTGTTCGGTACTATGGCTTCGCGCGATGACCTTGATGTCGGGCCGGATTTTGCGCGCCTGAGTGAGAATATGTCCGGCGGCGAAACCGTCAGGCGCCGTGATGACCAAAAGGCTAGCGGTCGCAATATGGGCGGCCTCAAGCACGGCAACCGCTGCCGCGTTGCCGTAAACAACGTTCAGTCCTTTCTGGCGCAATTTGTCCGCAGCGACCCGGTCATATTCGATGACGATAAAGGGCCGCTCTTGGCGTGCGAGTTCCGCGCCGATGACGCTGCCGACACGGCCGTAACCGACAATAATGGTGTGGCCTTCGGGCACATCGTTCTTCGGAATAGCGGGGAGCGCCGTGTAGCGGTTCAGCGCGTCGGCCAACCACCGCACGCGTCCGAGCCCGCGTTCCAACGGCCCAATCATCTTGAACAAAAACGGGTTAAGGGAAATCGACACGAGCGCCGTCGCCAGAATAAGGCTCTGCACCTCACGGGTCATAATCTTGAGCTCCACGCCCAGCGAGGCCAAGATAAAGGAGAACTCTCCGATTTGCGCAAGCCCCGCGGAGACCATCAGCCCCGTTCCAACCGGATAACGGAAGGCGAGAACGATCGCGAAGGTGACCAGGAACTTGCCGACGATCGCGACTAGGACCGCGCCCGTGAGCCAAAAGGGATGGGCCAGCACGACCGCCGGGTCGACGAGCATACCGACAGAGACGAAGAACAAAACCGCGAAGGCGTCCTGAAAGGGTAGTGAATCCGCCGCGGCTTGGTAGCTGAGATCGGACTCGTTCAGAACCATGCCGGCGAAAAACGCGCCCAAGGCGAACGAAACGCCGAAGAGCTCCGATGAGCCGTAGGCAATCCCAAAGGCGATTGCGAGCACCGAAAGCGTGAATAACTCTCGCGAACCTGTATGCGCCACCTGGGCCAAAATCCAAGGCGCTACCCGCCGGCCCACCAGAATGACGACCGCACCGAAAACCACAATCTTACCGATGGCCAGCGCGAGCATCTGAGCGAGCGGCGCTAGCTGCTCGGCCTCCGGCAGATCTCCCGACCGCAACAGACCCCGCGTCGCCGGCAGAAGGACCAGGGCCAACACCATGATCAAATCTTCGATGATCAGCCAGCCGACCGTTATGCGTCCTTCATGGCTATCGAGTTTGTGGCGCGCTTCCAGCTCGCGTGTCAGCACAACCGTGCTGGCGACGGAGAGCGCGACACCGAACAGCAGACTTGCCCCGGCCGGCCATTCCCATAGGAACCGCGCGGCGCTAAAGCCGAGCATCGTTGCGATAACCGTCTTAACGACGGCTCCCAGGAGCGCAATGCCGCGGACTGCGTGAAGGTCTTTTACCGAGAAGTGCAGGCCAACGCCGAACATGAGAAGAATAATGCCGATCTCGGCGAACTGGTTGGCGAGTTCGGCGTCGATCAGGATCCCGGGCGTGTATGGCCCGACGACAATGCCAGCCAGCAAATAGCCGACGATCGGGGAAAGCCGAAGGCGCTGGGCGAGAAAACCCAGGGTGAAGGCCATCACGAAGGCAAGGGCAACGGTCGTTATGAACGCCGTCGCATCGTGGGCCATTTGGTCTGTTCTCCTGGGCTGACCCCCTCCGCGGAATCGATTGATTCCGGGCCGAAAGCCCTACGAACAAGACATAGACGCGCGCGCGGCCGCTTTCAACCGCCGCGAACGCGGAAGCGCCGCTTAGATCACCGCGTCGTCGAGCGAATACCCGGCGGCGCGTACCGTGCGGATGACATCCGCGCCGTCACCGGCATTCAAGGCTTTACGGAGGCGGCGGATATGCACATCGACGGTGCGCGGTTCGACGTAGATGTCCGGACCCCAAACGCCGTTCAGCAGCTCTTCGCGCGAGAACACCGTGCCCGGGCGCTCCATGAGATACTGGAGGAGGCGGAACTCGGTCGGGCCGAGGTGGATCGCCTTGCCGCCGCGGGTGACGCGGTGGGCGTCAAGATCGAGCACGATATCGCCGAAAGTTAGCTGGCCCTTGCTCTGCGAGGGCTTGGCCCGGCGCAGGAGCGCGCGGACGCGAGCGATGAGCTCTGGCATGGAGAACGGCTTGGTGAGGTAATCGTCGGCGCCGACGTTGAGCCCGCGGACTTTATCCGATTCTTCCGTGCGCGCGGTCAGCATGATGATCGGCACATGGCGGGTCTCGGACTTGCGGCGAAGCTGGCGGCAAACCTCGATGCCGGACATACGGGGAAGCATCCAGTCGAGGATGACGGCATCCGGCGGCGTCTCGCCGGCGACCGTGACCGCTTCTTCGCCGTCGCTGGCTTCAGTTACGTTGTAGCCTTCCTTCTCGAGATTGTAGCGAAGCATCGTCACGAGCGAGGCTTCGTCTTCAACAATCATTACCGTCGGTTTCATAAGTTTTCCCCGAAGACCTGATTCTATACTTCGCTCAGCCGAAACGACCTGTGACATAGTCTTGTGTCTTTCCTGATTTGGGAGTTTGGAACACAACTTCCGTATCGCCGTACTCAATGAGACGCCCGAGGTACATAAAGGCGGTATTGTCCGAGACGCGCGCCGCCTGCTGCATGTTGTGAGTAACGATGATGATGGTGTAGTGCCCGGTAAGTTCGCTGATGAGATCCTCGATCTTAGCGGTGGCGATCGGGTCGAGCGCCGAGCACGGCTCGTCCATCAGAAGCACTTCCGGATCCGCCGCGACCGCGCGCGCGATGCACAGACGCTGCTGCTGACCACCCGAAAGCCCCAAAGCGCTTTGATCGAGGCGATCCTTCACTTCGTTCCACAAGGCGGCGCTGCGCAGGGCTCGCTCGCAAGTTTCCTCAAGGACGGCCTTGTCTCGTACCCCGTCGACTTTCAGCGGATAAACCACGTTCTGGAAGATCGACATCGGGAACGGGTTGGGCTTCTGGAACACCATGCCCATACGCTTGCGCAAGGCGATCACATCCGCGTCGCGGGCGTAGATGTTTTCGCCGTGCAGTTTGATCGAGCCGGTGATGGAAAGCCCGTCCACCAGATCGTTCATGCGATTGATACAGCGCAGCAGCGTGGACTTTCCGCAGCCGGAAGGACCGATCAAAGCGGTCACCAGGCCTTTCTCCATCGGCATGGTGACATTGTGCAGGGCTTGGGCCTGGCCATACCAGAGGCTCAGATTCTCGATATCGAGCACCTCTCCCGCGCCCCCACGTTTGACGTGGTACACGGTGTCTTCCCGGGCCGATGTAGCGATATCCATGTTCATAAGACGTCCGCTTACTCGCTTAAAATTGACTGCCCACGAAATTCCGCCTCAAGCGATTGCGGATCACGATGGCCACTACGTTCATGACGAAGATCAGGCTGATCAGCAGCATCGTGGTCACGAAGACCATGGGCTTTCCGGCTTCCGCATTGCGGGATTGGAAGCCCACGTCATAGATGTGGAAGCCGAGGTGCATGAAGCTGCGTTCAAGGTGAATGAAGGGGAACAGGCCGTCCACGGGCAACTCCGGCGCCAGCTTCACCACTCCCACCAGCATCAGAGGCGCCACTTCGCCGGCTCCGCGCGCCATCGCAAGAATGATGCCGGTCATGATCCCCGGCATCGCGCGCGGAAGGACGATATTGCGGATGGTCTGCCACTTGGACGCGCCGCAGGCGAGCGAGCCCTCACGCATGGATCGCGGCACGGCGGCCAACGCTTCCTCCGTCGCAACGATTACGACCGGGACGGTGAGAAGCGCGAGCGTGAGCGCCGACCACAGGAGGCCTCCGGTGCCGAACGTCGGACTCGGCAAGCGTTCCGGATAGAATAACGCGTCGATCGACCCGCCCAGCGCGTACGCGAAGAAACCGAGGCCAAACACGCCGTAGACGATGGACGGCACACCGGCCAAGTTGTTGACCGAAATGCGCACGATGGAAACGAGCCGTCCTTGCTTGGCGTACTCGCGCAAGTACAGTGCGGTAATAACACCGAAAGGCGCGACAGCGATCACCATGAGAAGCGTCATCGCCGCAGTACCAAAGATCGCGGGCAACACGCCGCCTTCGGTATTGGCTTCGCGCGGCTCATCGCCAAGGAACTCGCCCCAGCGCGAGAAATAGACCGCAAGCTTGCCGCCGAACGAGAGATCGTTCGCCGGGTATACCCGCACCAGGTGCGCCATTTCCTCGGTCTTCTCTTCGCCGCCGATGGCGACGAAGGTAACGGTGTTCGCTGCGTTCGCGCGCCGCAACTCTTGAACCTGCGCAGCGAGTTTGTCGTAAGTCGCGCGCTGGATGGCGGCATCGGCCTCAAGACGCTCCTGCGCCAGGCGATAATCGGCGCTGTCACGGCCACTATCGAGTTCGATGCTGCGCAGATCGAGACGCGCCGCTTCCATTTCATGGTTGATCGCGCCGATATCGTCTTTCTCGACCTTGTTGGCCTGCGCCCACCGCGCACGCGCGGCGCGATGGGCCGCCACGAACGCGGGATCGTCGAGTGAAGCGATCTGGCGCTCGGCGCCGTCGATGGTGACCGATTTGATGGATCCGACGAAAGGACCCCACTCCAAGCGCTCGACGAACAGGAAGTTCGCGGGGCGCTCGCGCTTCGTGACATTGAAATCGGGGATCCAACGGAAGTCTTCGCCGTAGATATCGAAATTGCCGGTCCGGTAGAGGGTGCGCGATGCATACCCATCCGCGTCCGCGATCCGCTGTTGCCACTCCGGCGTCAAGGCCGCCAGCGCCTCCGTCGTCGGCCGGAATAACTCTTCACGGAATGGCTCGCCGGCGGTCACCCTGCCGTCCGCCTCGGTCACGACGTCGATCGGCTTGGGAATAAAAGTCATGACGCCGTTCCAGGCGACCAGCGCGAGAAACCCGGCAATCATCGCGATCCCCAACGCCAGCGCGCCACCTAACACCCACAAGGCGGGTTCGCCGCGTGCGCGCATGTCGGTACGGCGCATCGCCGCGCGCGCGGCAACTGAAGCTTGATTTTTTTGCGTGGTCTCTGTGATCACGCCCATGCTCGCATCCTCAACACTCACAGTTGCGCCGCCCGCTTGCGGAACCGCTGCCGGATCAACTCGGCGAACGTGTTCACGGCGAAAGTCATCACGAAGAGAGTCAGAGCCGCCAAGAAGAGCATGCGGTAAAGCGTGGAATCACGCACCGCTTCCGGCAATTCAACGGCAATATTGGCCGACAACGCGCGCAGCCCGCTGAAGATGTTCCACTCAAGCAGCGGCGTATTCCCGGCCGCCATGACCACGATCATGGTTTCGCCGACGGCGCGCCCCATGCCAACCATGATCGCGGAGAATACCCCGCTCATCGCGGTCGGCAGGATCACGAAGATCGCCGTCTGCCAGTCGGTGGCGCCGCAGCCGAGGCTCGCCGCCCGCAGATGCTCGGGCACCGCGTTGAGTGCGTCTTCCGAGATCGTATAGATGATCGGGATAACCGCAAAACCCATGGCGAAGCCGACAACCAACGTATTGCGTTGAACGTAGGTGTCGACAATGCCGCCGCGCGGATCCATGCCGATGAGGACGAGCGCGAGGGCCGCAAGATAGCTGAACACACCCGCCGCGATGAGCGTCACGACCCAGCGGCCAAGATCGGTCAACCCGGCCAGTGTTCGGTCTTCACCGCGAAGGATGTGACCAAAGCGCTCACCGACTAAGCCTTGGGTGCTCATAAACAGCGCGAGGAACGCAAATGGGAAAACCAGCATGGCGGTGAAAGGTGTGCTTTCGCCGTGACCGCCAGTGCTCCAGGCCTTGAGGTCGCCCGCGAAGAAGATGCGTTCAAACCACGGGCCAAGCGCAAACGCGACCAAGCCAGTAGCCAGGAGAGCCGTGAAAATCAGGATAAATTTGGGCAGTCCGCCATAGCGAAGCGCGATGTTCGACGGCAGTAATTGCCAAAGATATGCGCCCGCGAAAAGACCGGCGGGCACGACAATGAAGGCGCAGAAGATGGCCGCGATCCACGTCTCGACCAGCGGCGCAAGGATCAGCGCCGCGATGAAACCCAACACCACCGACGGCAAAGACGCCATCAACTCCATCGTAGGCTTAACCACGGCGCGGACGCGGTGGTGGACGAACTCGGAAGTGTAGATGGCCGCGCCGAGCGCGATCGGGATCGCGAAGAGGAGCGAGTAAATTGTTGCCTTCAGTGTGCCGAAGATGAGCGGCACGAGAGACAACTTAGGTTCGAAGGCATCGGTGCCCGAAGACGACTGCCACGTCAAATCCGGTTCGGGGTAGCCTTCGTACCAAACCTTGCCGAAAATAGTCTGAAGCGTCGTTTCGGGATGAGGCACGGCCACATTCCAGGCATGCGCTTGCCCGTCGCTAGTGATCGCCACGATACCGTTCTCGCGCGGGGCCAAAGCGACGGTGTCGATCTTCGCGTCTCTCGCCGCTAACTTAAGGAGAACTTGCTCGCTCGTAGAATGACGAACCCAAACTTCCCCACCAGCATCGGCGGTGACGAACAGCTTGCCGCGCTGGCTGGCATCCATGGCCACAACAGGCTTCGTGTGAGGCTCAAGCGTGTGGGCGCGCACAAGTTGGTAGCCGTCGCTGGTCTTGGCGTCGGGACGCTGCAGGCGGAAATACACATTCACCGAGCCGTCGGTCCCGCCGATGACAAGCGACTGCTCACCGATCAGAAAGCCAATAGCGCCGACTGTCGCATCGCCGGGCAGGAGATCCACCGTCTCCGCGAGATCCGGTTTAGCGAAGGAGCGCGTATCGTAGCGATAGATATTGCCCGTCTCCTCGGCGACGTAGACCTGATCCGCATTGTTGGTCATCAGCAAGGCGTGAACATGCACATTCGCCGGCAGGCCAGGCAGCTCTGATGACGTCAAGGTCGTCGTCGTCGCTCCAGTCAGCATGTTAGTGCGCGATTCCGTGCGCGACAGGCGGCCAATGCCGGCCGCATCGACAGTGATGAAAGAGCGCGTCGGGCGTTCGACGGTGCCGCCGAGACGGTAATCGATCGCGGCAATTGCGGTTCCGGCCGGCGCAACTTGCGTCGCTTCGCCGAGTTCCACGGCGATCGAGACGACTCGCGTCTGTTCAGGACTGATTGCGGTATAGATCGCTTGCCCGTCGGTGAAATCTGAGTCGTTCAGGCGCTTCAGGTTTTGGGGAACTTGAGCATTGTCGACGACCGCGCCCCCCACCTTCAGCGTGCCGAGGCGCAACGTGCCGTCGGCGAAACCGAAGGCCAGATCGCGGCCGTTCAAAGTGCGATTAAATGCGCTGACTTCATTGCCCCCGAGATCGAAGGCGGGCGCATCGAGCTCGGTTCCGGTTGCGATATGGAAAGCATGCACTTTACCGGTCGCATCGACGGAGGTGGAGACGACCTTGTATTCGTCGATAACTTCCATGAGCGCGCGCGGGCCTGGGGTGATCTTGGCGGAGCTGGAGCCTTCCACGGACGCGCCCGTAAACAGCGGCACAACGACCTGCGCAAGAAACACCATGATCCCGAACACGGCGACAATTACGCCAATGCCGCCGATGCGGATGATCCAGTCGGCGGCCTTATCGATAATAATCACCGAGCGCGCGGTCTTCATGGAACGGCGCTGACGCGGCATGCTCCCTTGAGCTTCGCCTTTGATTTCACCCTCCGCCACGCACACCCCTCAACTTAGAAAAGGACGATGCCGGCGATTTCACCGGCATCGCGCTTAACAAACAACGCGTGTCTCTTAGTAGCTCAGCTCGAGCGCCTTCAAATCTTCGCCGACCACGCTGGATGGGATCGGGAAATAGCCGTCCTTCACCACGCCCGTCTGGCCCTGTTTCGAGAGGACGAACTTCGCGAATTCGGCGCGGAGCGGTTCCAACTTCGCACCCGGCTTCTTGTTCAGATAGACGTAGAGGAAGCGGGTGATCGGGTATTCGCCGGCGTAGGCGTTTTCCGCCGTCGAGTCGAAGCACGTACCGCCGTCAGTAGCCGAGATCGGCACCGAGCGCACGTCGGCGGTCTTGTAGCCGACGCCCGAGTAACCGATCGCGTACTTGTCGGAAGCAATCGCCTGAACCACGGCAGAGGAGCCCGGCTGTTCCTTCACGCTGTCCTTATAGTCGCCGTCAGCGAGCACGACTTCCTTGAAGTAGCCGTACGTGCCGGACGCCGAGTTGCGGCCGTACATCGAGATCGGTCGGGTCGCCCACTCGCCGGTCATGCCGAGTTGACCCCAGGTCTTAATATCCTGTTTGCCGCCGTGCTTGCGGCTCTTGGAGAAGATCGCATCCACTTGCGCGAGGCTAAGACACTTGATGGGATTGTCCTTGTGGACGAACACGGCGAGGGCATCGACGGCGACGCGCATGCCGGTGGGCTTGTAGCCGTACTTCTTTTCGAAGTCGTCCATTTCGACGCCCTTCATCGGACGCGACATCGGACCGAACTGAGCGGTACCGGCGATCAGGGCCGGCGGCGCGGTGCCCGAACCCTTGCCTTCGATTTCAACCTTCACATTGGGATATTCTTTGGCAAAGCCCTCGGCCCACAGCGTCATGACGTTGTTGAGCGTATCCGAGCCGATGGACTTGAGGCTGCCTTCAACGCCCGCAGCCTTCTTATAATCCTTGAGCGAGGCGTCGACTTCGACGGCCCAAACGGTGGTGGCGGCAAGACTGCCAGCGAGCACACAAACGGCGCCGAATTTCTTGAGCATGGAGGTCTCCACGGGAAGAGAGCGGTTGTAAAAACACGCCATCCATAGCGACGAAGGGCACACCTTTTTTGACAGATTTGTGAAAGATTTATTACAGGAAGGCCGTCCCGCGACAGCCTTTTCCGGGCAAAAATAAAGCGCTGATTTTACAGCGCTTTTTAGACTTTATCCGCGAAGGGCGGCGATGTTGCCCTGATAGTCCTTGGTACCGAACACCGCCGTTCCAGCCACCAGGACCGTCGCCCCAGCGTCCCGCACGTCTTTTGCCGTCGCCGGAGTGATTCCCCCGTCCACTTCCAGCTCGATCGGACGACGGCCGATCATAGTCTTGATGCGGCGGAGCTTCTCGAGTTGGCTCGAAATGAAAGTCTGCCCTCCAAAGCCCGGATTGACGCTCATGACCAGGATGAGGTCGAGCCGGTCGAGCACGTATTCGATCACGTTTTCGGGGGTCGACGGGTTGAGGGAAACGCCCGCTTTCTTGCCGAGCGAACGAATGAGTTGGAGCGAGCGGTCGAGGTGCGCGCCGGCTTCAGCGTGCACCGTGATGATATCCGAGCCGGCTTCGGCAAACGCCGCGATGTAAGGATCGACGGGCTGGATCATAAGATGCACGTCGAGCACTTTCTTGGTGTGTGGGCGCAGCGATTTGACCACCACGGGCCCGATGGTGAGGTTGGGCACGAAGTGGCCGTCCATCACGTCGACATGGATGTAATCGGCGCCCGCTTCGTCGATCGCGCGCACTTCCTCGCCGAGGCGTGCGAAGTCCGCCGAGAGGATGCTGGGCGCGATCTTGACCGACATGTGCTGCTAAACCCGCTTCTTGGCCGCGGCGACGACGGCGTCCGCCGTAATACCGAAGTGCTTGTAGAGCTCCGGCGCCGGCGCGGACGCACCAAACGTAGTCATGCCGACGACCGCGCCTTCCGGACCGACATAGCGTTCCCAGCCAAATGTGCTGGCCGCTTCGATCGCCACCTTCACAGTCCCCTCGCCCAGCACGCCGGCGCGATAGGCTGCCGGTTGCGCATCGAACAACTCCCATGACGGCATGGAGACGACGGCTGCCGCGATGCCGTCCGCCTTCAGCTTCTCGCGCGCTTCCATGGCGAGACTGACTTCCGAGCCGGTCGCGATGATCGTGACCTGACGCTTGCCCTCGGCTTCGGCGAGAACATAAGCGCCCTTGGCGGAGAGATTTTCGTCGGTATGGGCCGTACGCAGCGTCGGCAGGCCCTGACGCGTGAGCGCGAGCACCGACGGCTTTTCGGCCGCGACAGCGATGGCCCAGCACTCGGCCGTCTCGACGGTATCGCACGGGCGCATGGTTAGGAGATTTGGGATGATGCGAAGGCTGGCGAGATGTTCGACCGGCTGATGCGTCGGGCCGTCTTCGCCGAGACCGATGGAATCATGCGTCATCACGTAAACGACGCGCTGGCTCATCAGCGCCGAAAGGCGGATGGACGGGCGGCAGTAGTCGGTGAACACAAGGAACGTGCCGCCGAACGGAATGATGCCCCCGTGCAGCGCGAGACCGTTCATGGCCGCGGCCATGCCGTGCTCACGAACGCCGTAGTACACATAGCGGCCGGAGAAATCCGACGCCGAGATGGGGCCCATTCCGGCCGCTTTGGTATTATTAGAGCCCGTGAGATCAGCCGAGCCTCCGATCATTTCGGGAATAACCTTGGTGAGGGCGTCGAGAACGGTCTGCGAGGACTGGCGCGTCGCGACCTTCGGCTTTTCGGCCGAAGTCTTCTTCTTCAGATCGTTGATCACCTGCATCCAACCTTCGGGCAGCCTGCCCGACATCAGGCGATCGAATTCCTCACGCTGCGCAGCGCCGAGCGAACCAAGGCGCTTCGACCACTCAGCGGCGGCGGCGGCGCCCTTAGCACCGGCGGCACGCCAAGCGGCGAGAGTGTCGGCGGGAACGACGAACGGTTCGTGAGCCCAAGAGAGCTTCTCGCGGGTCCCTTTGATTTCAACGTCGCCGAGCGGCGAGCCGTGGGTCTTCGCTGTGCCGGCAAGGGTCGGCGCGCCATAGCCGATCGTGGTCTTGCAGGCGATCATCGCGGGCTTGTCGCTCGCCTGCGCCGCCTCGATAGCCGCAGCGATGGCCTCGGGATCGTGACCGTTCACCGACCAGGTATTCCAGCCCGACGCCTCAAAGCGCTTACGCTGATCGTCCGAGACGGTAAGACTTGTCGGACCGTCGATGCTGATGGAATTGTCATCGAACAGCACGATGAGCTTGTTGAGCTTCAAATGGCCAGCCAGCGAAATCGCTTCATGGCTGATGCCTTCCATCAAACAACCGTCGCCGGCGATGACGTAAGTGTAGTGGTCTACGACATCCTTGCCAAAACGGGCGGCGAGCAAACGCTCGGCCAGGGCCATGCCCACGGCGTTCGCGATACCTTGCCCGAGGGGGCCCGTGGTCGTCTCCGCGGCCGAAACGTGCCCGTGTTCGGGATGGCCGGCGGTGATGGCGCCCATCTGGCGGAAATTCTTGATCTGCTCGATGGTCATGTCCTGGTAGCCGGTGAGGTACATGAGGCTGTACAGCAGCATCGAGCCATGACCGGCCGATAGAATGAAGCGGTCGCGGTCGGCCCACTTCGGCTGCGCGGCGTCATACTTCAGGAAACGCGTGAAAAGGACCGTTGCGACGTCAGCCATGCCCATGGGCATGCCGGGGTGACCCGAATTCGCCTTCTGCACAGCGTCGGCTGAAAGGAACCGAATCGCATTGGCCATCGAATCGTGGCTTACGGCAGCGGCGGCGGTCGGAGCGTCCTTCATCGAAACTCTATTCTTTTCAATTGGTTATACGAAAGCGCCCCAACGGGCATGTCGCACGCTTGTGACGGACCAAAGGAGAGTTTGCAAGGGCGAATTCCACCGGCCCGGGACGGGACGAAACACGCCGAAAAGCGCCCTAAAGCACGCGTTCCTGGACTTGAACAGCGCCTTCGAGATCGGGCCGGTAAAGCTGGTAGTTCGCTTTGCCCTGCCGTTTGGCGAAGTACATCGCGACGTCGGCGTTATGCAGAAGCTGGCTCGCGGTCGTTGCCTGGGCCGGCAATAGCGAAATGCCGATGGAAGCCGAAATACGTCCTTCCCGTCCGCCCAGATCGAACGGTTCCGTGAGCGATTTGATAATACGCTGGGCGACGATGGCCGCTGCTTCGAAATTGTCGATAAGCGGCATAATCACGGTGAACTCGTCGCCGCCAAGGCGCGCCACAGTATCAGCTTCGCGGACGCTTTTCTCGAGGCGGCGCGCCGTCGCCTTCAGCAACAAATCGCCGGCGTCATGCCCCATGGTGTCGTTGATCGCCTTAAAGCCGTCGAGGTCGATGAACATCAACCCAACACTCGTTTTCGCGCGCTTGCCTTCCAGCACGCGCCGCGTGAGACGGTCCATGAACAGCGTGCGATTCGGAAGGCCGGTGAGCTGATCGTAGTTGGCCTGATAGATGATCTTCTCTTCGTCCAGCTTGCGCTGTGTCACATCCGAAACAATGGCGACGTATTGCTGGATCACGCCGCTCGAATCACGTATCGCGGACAGCGAAATACGCGCGGCATAGCGTCGGCCAGTCTTGCTCTTGCACCACTGTTCCCACTGCGCGTCTTCGCCACTTTCCTCAATCGGCAGCTGTCCGTCCGCGCCCTGGGCACCGTGGTTGAGGACAGCACCCAGCGGCTGGCCGACGATCTCGGACTCATCGAGATTGGTGACACGGCGATAGGCCGGATTGCTTTTTGTGACCCGTCCGCTTGCGTCCGCGACGATCAAGCCATCGGGGCTGTGTTCGAAGACCGCGCCCGCGAGACGCAATTCAGCTTCCGCGCGGCGCCGTTCGGTGACGTCACGGAATGTAATGACATATCCGACGATTTCACGGCCTGTGCGAAACGGCGCGACAGCATAAACCGCCTCGAAGCTTTCACCGTCGCTGCGCGCAAGATGCGCCTCGCGTTCAAGATAATATGGCCCGCCGCGGATCTGCGCGAGTAATGGCAGAGGTTGACCGGCGTTTACGTGCCCGCCGCCGAAGACAAAAAGCCGTTCGACATTCACGCCGGCCATTGCTGACGCGTCGCGGTTCATCAGGTCCCCCGCCGCCGCATTGGCGAACGCGACCTTGCCGCCGGCGTCCACTGCAATGATGCCGTTGGAGGCGGCATCGAGGATTTGCGTGGTCATCGTGGAGATGCGCGAAAGGTCCGATGCAGGAAGGGGCGCCGGCACGGCGGGCGACGGCGCCAGCGCCGCCTGTTTGACCGGCGCGGCTGCTTTTGCCCTCTTCACGCGGGCCGCGGCGCGGACCTTGATGCCTGGGCGCTTTTTGCGCGGCGCGGACACGGGCTGTTTTGTTTTGCTCAGGTTGCGAGCGCGCAGATTCCGGCCCTTTTTGGCGGGCGCCTTCACGCGCTTACTCACACCCGTTTTACGCTTCCTCGGCATTACGCTTTTAGGTTGTTTATGGTGTGAAACACGCTTTTATCCCATGGGCAAATAACCCTGGGTTGACAAGGACTTGTCCGATCTCGGGGGAGTTTATACGCCCCCTGGCGAAATGCATAGCGGCCCAAAATGGTCCCACGAAGATACGTGGGAATGTCACTTTTCCGCGAATTAGTTTCGGGTCTATATTTAGGAACACGTCTTTCTTCCGAGGTCGATATGGCAGATCCCAGATACCAGCCCGATGTAAGCGGCCTTGCTGACGCTCTGCGGCGTGAACACGGCCTACAGGCGATCGACGTAGCCCTGGAGAACGCCCGTCAGCATATGCAGGATGCAGCCTGGAAGCACTGCACCATGTGGCTACAGGTGGTAAATCGCCTGAATACGGCACAGGGCGCACACGCCAGCTGAAGCCCTCCTAGGCTTTTTTGACGATCCGGACCCCAAACAAGACGGCTAGGATTAGGCCGTACGTCAGCGGCTCAATAAAGCCCGCTCTAACCATCATGTAGTAGTGGATGACGCCGGCAATCGCCGCCGGATAAACAAGGCTATGCAGGCGCCGCCACCGGCGCCCGCCGAGCCTACGTGTCATGGCGTCGGTCGAGGTCACTGCCAGCGCGATCAGGATCACGAGGGCGAACATGCCAACCGTGATGTAGCGGCGCTTGATGATCTCCTGTACGAGAAGTTGCATGTCGAAGAACAGATCGAGTCCCACGTAGCTCATGACATGCAGCGTTACATAGAAGAACGCGAACAGACCAAGCATGCGCCGCAGACGGGCAATTCCGTTCCACTTGGTGAGAAGCCGGATGGGTGTTACGGCGAGCGCGATCAACACAAAGCGTAGCGCCCAATCGCCGAAATAGCGCGTGGTCGCTTCGATGGGATTGGCGCCAAGCTGCCCTTCGAGCGCGCGATACCCCCACCAGCAGAACGGCAACAACGAAACAACGAACGCCGCCGGCTTCAGCCAGCGGCGCACGAGCATTTCCCAATTACGCGAAGTGTCAACCTCAGCCATGCACGCGATCGATTGACCCTAGTAAAGACGGGTGAGGTTCATGCCCTTGTACAAATCCGCGACTTCTTCCTCGTAACCATTGAACATCAACGTCGGCCGGCGGCGGAAGTCGCCGATGCGCCGCTCGCTGGCTTGCGACCAGCGGGGATGATCGACCTTCGGATTGACGTTGGCGTAGAAACCGTACTCCGAACCGTTCATCACCTTCCAGGTGTTCTGCGGCTGATCCTCGACGAAGCTGATACGGACGATCGATTTCACGCCTTTGAAGCCGTACTTCCAGGGCACGACGAGGCGCAGCGGGGCGCCGCTTTGCCCGAGTAGCGGTTGGCCGTAAAGGCCCACGGCCAAAATCGCGAGCGGGTTCATCGCTTCGTCCATCCGCAGCCCCTCGATGTATGGCCAAGGAAGATTCGCGCTGCGCTGGCCTCGCATCTCGGTTGGCCGAACCACCGTTTCGAAACGCACGAACTTGGCGCTGCCTTGAGGCTCGAAGCGCTTGATCACCTCGGCGAGCGAAATTCCGGCCCAAGGGATGACCATGGACCAAGCCTCGACACAGCGCATGCGATAGATGCGCTCTTCAACAGCGTGAGGCTTGATGAAATCATTGAAATCGATCGTGCCGGGCTTGTTGCACAAGCCGTCGACCTTCACAGTCCATGGAAGCGGCTTAAAGGCGCTCGCATATTCGGCCGGGTCCCCCTTGTCCAAACCGAACTCATAGAAATTGTTGTAGGTCGTGATGTCCTCAAAGGGCGTTTGTTTGTCGTTCTCGCCAAGCTTGGCGTAGCCCTTCTTGAGATCGGCGAACTTGCCGCCTGCGCCAGGCAGTACCCCGGATTCCGCTTCACCCCAGGCCGCGCTCAACGCGAGGCTGCCCGCGATAAGCCCCGAGGTTTTGATGAGTTGGCGGCGACTGAGATAGGCGCTCTCCGGCGTGATCTCGTGAGGCGCAACGTCGGATGCCTTGCGGTGGCGAATGAGCATGGGATTTCCTTCGCGGGTACGGCTTTAGCGACCAGGACTATTATATCGTGCTCTGCGGCAAAAAGAAAAAGCGCCGGACCCAAGGGTCCGGCGCTCTCATTTTCTTGAAGAAAGCCTAGGGACTTAGCCCTTCTTCGGCTGGCCGCTGTAGATCTTCCACAGGTTCGCCACCTTTTCAGATTGGCTGCCTGCGGAAATCGACTTGAACGCCGCGAGGCCTTCCGCTCGGCGCCCTGCGCTGATGTGCGCGATGCCGAGACGGAGCTGAGCGTCGTCCTTGTTTTCCACGCCCTTGGCGAGACCGGCGTTGATCAGTTCAACCGCCTTATCGTTGTCGCCCATGCTCCAGTAGGCTTCACCGAACTTTACGGTGGCGTCGCCCTTGGCCTGCTTGGCCGCCTCAGCAACACCCTGCGGGAGGGTCTTGGTGTCGGCTTCGCATTGCTTCGTCGCCAGAGCGAGGAGGCGCGCTTCGCGTTCCTTGTTCGCCGGTTGGCCCATGACGCCGGCCTTCGTACCCTTTTCGATCACAGCCTTGCCTTCGCAGGGCAGGCCTTCCTGAAGGGCTATTTCCGCCATCTGGGTGTACTCACGATCCGTCGCCATGATGCCGCTGACGTACTTGATACGCGCGACATCGAGTTCGACGTGCGGGTTGCCGCGGAGCGTGCGCTCGGACATCTGCACGAACTGGGCGAAGTACTTCGGATCCGGATACAGAGTGATCAACTTTTCCATCGTGCCGGCGACGGCATCGGTGTTGCCGAGTTCGTATTCGGCGCTCATCAGCAGCTCGAGCCACTGCTTATCCGGATTGCGGCGGGCGGATTCGGCACCCTTGACCGCCGTGCGAATGTTTTCAGCAGCCTGCTTGTAGTCTTTCTGGATGTAGTAGCTCTGGCCGACGAGGACCTGCATGTCGCCGTCCACGCCGTTTTCCTTCATGTAGCGGTTCGCGTACTCAATGGCCTTCGGGTAGTTCTTGGCCTGGTAGTTCACGCTGGCGAGCTGCTTCACACGCTCTTTCTGCTGTTCCGGAGTCATCTGACCCGTGGCGAGAGACGCTTCCCACGCCGCAGTACCCTTCGCGAAGTTGCCGCTTTGGAAGTAAGAAACCGCGAGGATTTCGTTCACAAGGAACGTCTCGTAGGCACTCTTGCCACTCACAGCCGCCGCAGCTTCCGCGCTGGCGACAGCTTCCTTAAACTGCTTCTTCTTCAGGAATTCCTGGGCAGCTTGCAGCGGCTTCCCAACGGCCGGCTTTACGCTCGGTGCTTTTTCCGCCGCGAAAGCGGCTTGCGGGGCCACGATCACGTCCGCACCGACAAGTCCCGTCGTCAACATGAGCGACAACGCGATCCAAGAAGCTCTCGATTTCATGTTTGCTGTATCCTCTTACAAGCAAAAGAGAAACGCCACTGGTCGTGTAACCGGTGGCGCCCCTCGCTACCCCAATGCAAGTCTTGCCAAGATCCTAGGCTTTATTATGGCAAGGCCTAAAAGCCTAAGGCAAGACCACCTAGTGTTACTGGTTCAAAAACTGCTCGTTGCCGACGAATCCGATCTTCTTAACGCCAAGGCGTTGAGCGATCGCGAGAATTTTTGCAACCGTGTCGTATTTAGCCAAACGATGCGGGCGAAGATGAACTTCAGGCTGCGGTTGACCCGCCGCCACCGACGCCAGGTAACGGGTCACCTGGGCCAGGTTCTGTGTAACGTTACCATCCCAAATGATGGTGCCGTCGAAGTCGACTTCAACCGTATGCACCACCGGCGGCGCCGGCGGATTGGTATTTTGGTTCGGCCGCGGCATGTCCAGCTTCACGGCGTGTGTTTGCACCGGCAAGCTCATGATGAACATGATCAGCAGCACAAGCATGACGTCGATCAGCGGAGTGGTGTTCATTTCCACCATCACGCCGCCTTCGTCTGCTGCACCTACGCTCATTCCCATAACGAAAACTCCTTAGGAAGTCTCGGAGCGGCTAGTTGCCGCCCCGAAGCTCCGGATCAGTAATGAAGCCAACCTTCATGATGCCACCGCGCTGTGCGGTGGCGACCACACGCCCGATGAACTCATATCGAGCTTGCTGGTCGCCACGGATGTGCACTTCCGGCTGAGGCACTTGAACGGCCGCGGCCTTCATGCGCTCCAGCAGGGTTTCGGGGCTCACGAGAAGGTCGTTCCAGTAGATTTTACCATCCTTGTCGACCGCAATGATGATGTTCTCGGGCTTGGTCTGCGTCGCTTCGTTAGAAATGACAGGCAGTTCGAGCTCGATAGTCTTCGTCACGACCGGGATGGTGATCAGGAAGATGATCAGCAGCACCAACATGACGTCCACGAGCGGGGTCGTGTTGATCGTCGAGTTGACTTGATCTTCTTCCGCAGCTGGTCCGACACTCATACCCATATCGGTAACTCCTACTAGAACGCGTTGCGCTTAGGCGCGACGGGTCTGCGCGCGACCGCTCAGCAACACAGCGTGGACGTCCGAGGAGAAGTTACGGACGCGGGCGGCAACGATTTTGTTACGAGCGACGAGCAGGTTGTAGAAGAGCACCGCCGGCACCGCGACCGCGAGACCGATGGCGGTCATGATGAGCGCTTCACCGAGAGGACCGGCAACGCGGTCGATCGACACCTGACCGGCGACGCCGATCGAGATGAGCGCGTTCAAGATCCCCCACACCGTGCCGAACAGTCCGACGAACGGCGCGACCGAGCCAACCGAGGCAAGGAACGACAGACCAGCGCCGAGGCGGCCGTTGATCGCGTCCTGCGAGCGCTGCAGCGACATGGTGACCCATTCGTTCAGGTCGACCTGGTCGGTCAGCTTGCCTTCGTGGTGTTCAGAAGCGCGCAGGCCGTCTTCAACGACGGTGCGGAACACGCTGTTAGCATCCAGCTTAGCAACGCCTTCCTTGAGGCTGCCAGCGGTCCAGAAGTTCTTCTGAGCGGCATCGGCCTGGCGCAGGACCGAAGCGGTGTCGAAAAGACGCAGGATGGTGATGTACCAGGTGCCCATCGACATGAAGATCAGGATGAAGAGCACGGTCTTGGCGACGAAATCACCGTGTTCCCACATGGCGGCGAAGCCGTACGGGTTTTCCACTTCGACCTGGTCGGAGGTGGTGGTGGCGCCATCCGCCGGAGCGGCATCCGCCGGAGCGGCATCCATCGGAGCAGCAGCGGCGTCAGCCGGAGCAGCAGCCGGATCGGTCATCGCAGGAGCTTCGGCCGGAGCAGCGGCATCCTGGGCAAAGGCGAAACCACCCGAAAGGACGACGGCCAGAGCCACGGCGGACATCAAGCCCGCGAGTTTCGAAACAAAGGTGTTACGGGTATTCATGTTGTGATCCTCACTAAACGCAAACTTTTGATTGGTCCAAGTTACTGCAGCGGCTAGGACGTCCTAGCCCTTCAGCGAAAACGTCACTTTAATTCTCATCTGCATCGCTTCCGGCTTGCCGTTGCGCGTTCCAGGCAAGAAACGCCAGGAACGAACGGCTTCCTTCGAAGCGGCTTCATCAAGCCGTTCGAAACCGCTGCTCTGGTCGATCTTGGCTTCGGTGACGCGGCCTTCTTCGCTCACGCTGAGCAGGAGAACGACCGTGCCTTCTTCGCCAAGTCGCTTGGACATGGCCGGATAGATTTCCTCGGCGCCGGCATTCGGGCGGCGCGGATTGGTGCGCGGCGGAATGAGAACGTCCGCGGGCGGCGGCGGCGGCGGAGGTGCAACTTTCTTGGTGACCTGGATGGCGGAGGTCGGCGCAGCTTCCTGCGTAATGACCACATCCGGCATATCCATGACGACCGGCGGCGGCGCATCGAACTTGGGCGGCGGCGGCGGCGGTGCTTCAGGGATTTGCTGCGCTTCTTCGATCACGCGCGTTTCGATCGGTTCAAGAAGAGCGTCGACCATGGTCTTGGCGAGACCAGTGGTGAGAGCCCAGAGCATCAGCGCGTGAACCGCGATGACGACGATGAAACCGATCGTGCGTTTGTTAGACGCCGGCTTTTCAGTACGATGAACAGGACGTTCCATGCGCTCACTCGAAATGGGTTAGCGGAATTCAGACAATCTCGATGGGCGAAAAGCGTCGCGGTGTAACAGGGCATTGCCCACTTTGGCAAGTGCCCCAACAGCCGCGCAGGCTGGCCCTTTCGGCCACCCTGTAACCCCCCTCATCCATCCCCTTGGTTATATCCCACGGGAAGCCCGTAACCAACGGCATGTGAAATGTTGTGTCAAGTCACTTATGCCATGCGTCAGAAAAAGATCGTATCGATGAACAGCTTGGTTCGAGAATTATTCATGCACTCATGCCGGCACATGATGGCGATGACTTGTTTTATCTAGCAAAACTTGACGTATCGATGCGCACGTGCCGCTCGCTGCACTGCGAACCGGTGAGGTGCATCATTTTTTGTCGGTGCGAAATAAGGCGCGCAAAAGCGCGTCACAATTTAGAAATTCAATAAGAAATTTTATCACGGTAGGGCGAATCGCGGCGTTGTACCGCATGTACGAACTGATTGCGACATGCGTGAAAGACCATCTTACATACCGTATGTAACAGTGCCACAGAGCGTGGACGCCGTATGTAGTAACAGGTGCGAACCAGGTATTGCGCCGCACCCTAAACGTCGTCCCGTTCTACGTCCGTGATACTGTATCCGGGGTGGGTTAACGATGGGGCAAGCCGTGACGTCTTGGCCGACAGATCACCGTGTTGACGAGGAGCGGCGCGCACTGCGTAGTCTGAGGGGGCAGCGAAAGCGCCTTAGCCTCGCGGCCGCCTTCTTTTCCGTTTCGCTCGTATACGCGTTTCAAGGTGCGACATACGCGTGGGCGGCGGCGGCACTCGCGGTCGCCATCGCCGAGGCGATCGGCTTTTTTCTCCTTCGCACAAGGAACGCGCGCCTCCCTTGCGTGATCGTGCCGGCCAGCGCTGCGCTGATTTTCAGTGCAAGTGTCATCGTCGCGGCGCTTCTCCATCCGTCGGTCGACGGGCTCCACTTCGCGTTCATGTTAACTGTGGGCGGGGGACTGACGCTGTTGATTGCGCCCGGCCGGCGCAGCGTCATCCTCGCGCTGGTCATCATGGGGGTTGTCGGGATCAGCGGTGCTATTTTAATCGGCATCGCGGTCGGCACTTTCGACGTGATACGCGCCGTAAGTTCGCTCCTTATCGGCCTACTCGTGCCGTTTCTCGTTGCCGACAGAATTGAGAACGCGCACCGCGACGCTTCGACGCTTCAGGCAGAACTCGCGCGGCGCGCCACCTCCGATGAGATCACAGGCGTGTCAAACCGAGCGCATATCAACCTGCTCGCTCAAAACGAGTTTGCGCGTGCGCGCCGCTACGGCGAACCTTATTCATGCCTTACCATAGAGATCGAAAAGTACGAGCACCTGCTGGCCTCCCACGGCCACGCAGCGGCAACCGCGATCGTTCAGGTGCTCACCGGCTATTGTGTGGTGGTGATGCGCCACTGCGACAGTTTCGGGCGGTTGACTCCAAGCCGCTTCCTCGCGCTGCTGCCGGAAACCCCCTCCTTGGGCGCACACACGCTGGCCAACCGCATGTGCCGCGATCTTGCGGCGTTGGACGTCGCGTTCGGCGGCGAGAAGTTGCACTTCACGGTCGCGATCGGATGCGCGGACATGCACGCGGTTGACGGTTGGGCGGGCGACATGTTGCGCCGTGCAGATCAGGGGCTCGCCGACGCCATTGAACGCGGCGGAAATTGCGCCGTCTTTGCAACTGTGCCCATCCACCAGCCGACGAAAGAAAGTTTGGATCATGACGATCCCTCAGCGGGCGTATCGCCATGAACGAAGTCATGACCTGGAGACCGGAGGTCTATCTTAAGTTCGCGGACTATCGCGCGCGGCCCGTCAACGACCTACTGCCGCGCATCAGCCCGCCAGAGCAAGGAGCGCTCTACGATCTAGGATGCGGCCCCGGTAACGTCACCACGAAATTAAAGGCGCGGTGGCCGACACGCACAGTGATCGGCGTCGACTCATCGCTGGAAATGCTGAATACGGCACGCAGCAAACACGCCGTGGAGGAAGTGAGATTCGAACGCGCCGACATCGCGAAATGGTCGGCGTCTCAACCGGCAGCATTGATCTTCACAAACGCGGCTTTGCATTGGGTACCCAATCACGAAGCACTCTTTCCGCATCTGGCGCGCGCTTTAATACCGGGTGGCATACTTGCGGTGCAGATGCCGATGGGACAGCGCGCGCCTTACCATACCTGCATTGACGACATCGCCGCGGCACCGCGCTGGCGCGAGACGTTGGCCAAGGCCCACCCGCAAACCACGCCGTTGTCCGCCGGCCGCTACTACGATCTTCTCGCGCCTCTCATGGACGAAATCGACATTTGGGAAACCGACTATCGCCATGTGCTCGATGGGGAGAACCCTGTCGCCGCGTGGGCGTCTGGGACAGCTCTCGTGCCGTACACGAGCCTTCTCGAAAAAGCAGAAGCCGCGGAATTCACCGCGGCCTATGCAAAATCTGTAAGATCGGCCTATCCGCCTCAATCGGACGGACGTACGATTTTCACCATGCGACGGATGTTTATCGTCGCGCGGCGGCGCTAGAAGGTGTCGACCTCGCGCAGGCGAATCACCGCATCGAGCGCCTCACCAAACGAAAGATCCGGACGAACCGACATCACTGCAGCGGCCGCGGCTCGGCTTTGGCCCATGTAATCCCGGCCAGAAGCCCGCGCACTGGTGACCGTACGTAGGACAATGCCCCGCAGGTCTCGCGCGTCGAAACGCTTAGCGCGACCGACCCGCGGCTCCGCCGGCGGAATCGGCACAGCGGTGAACGAGCGACCAAAGTTCTCGGTCGAGACGATTGCCATAGCTGGCTCCTTCAGAAACAGATGGGGTCCCAAGGAGTGAAACGGTGGCGGCCCCCGCAAGTTCCCTGTGGAAAAAAGAAGTTTTAGTGGGATTTCTCAGGGCATGTCGGCGCTGGAGGGATCAAGCGGCTGCCAGTCCTTACCGCGCGGCGCTATGTTTTTGGCACGCTCGGCGCAAGCCGCGACGGTCGCGCGCTTCTCAGCCATGGTCATCGTCCGCCACGCGCCGATCTCCTTGATCGTTCTGAGGCAACCGATACAAAGCCCGCTGGTGCGGTCCATGGTGCAGACGCTGACACATGGTGACGCCACCACATCTTCGTCTGAGAGAACGTCTTCGGTTGGTGTAGGAGGAAGTGTCATACGACGTGCGCGTGCTATGGTACGGAAAATGCTGAAGGAAGCTCGATATGGATATATCCGATAACCTGACCCAACTCGGCGGACAAGCGCCCCTGCCGGCCTCGCCGGACGTCGCGGTGCTGGAAACGGTGCCAAATCCGCATGCCGGAACAGACTATCTGATCCGTTTCACTTGTCCCGAGTTCACTTCGTTGTGCCCCGTCACCGGCCAGCCCGACTTCGCACATATCGTGATCGACTATGTCGCCGACGAGACCATCGTCGAATCTAAATCGCTGAAGTTGTTCCTCGGTTCGTTCCGCAACCACGGCTCATTCCATGAGGACTGTACACTTACCATCGGCAAAAGGATCGCGGAGGCGACCTCGCCGAAGTGGCTGCGGATCGGCGGTTATTGGTACCCGCGCGGCGGCATCCCGATTGATGTGTTCTGGCAAACCGGCGCCCCGCCGCAAGGTCTGTGGGTCCCGGATCAGGGCGTGCCGACGTATCGCGGCCGCGGATGAGAAATACAACACCTGGCACAATGAAAAAGGGGCGCGGAATACCGCGCCCCTTCTTAACTCCCGGTCAGCCGATGTCAGCGACCTGGAGCCCTCCCCCCTCGTGTTCAGCGCGGCGCCGGAGTAGCCGCCGCGACGGAACAAACCATTACCTACCGATTACAATCGAGCAAGCTCCACCTTAAACGGACTGTAATTTTTTTTGGTTGACGCGACATTTTTGCACTAGTCGCCAAAGACTCAAGTGCAGCGCATCCAACCTTCGCGCGACTACCCTCCGGACTTTCCCTTGAGCGATAACGAGGCGGAATTGATGCAATAGCGATCTCCCGTCGGCGCGGGACCATCTGGAAACACGTGCCCGAGATGTCCGCCGCAATTGGCGCAGGTGATTTCAACGCGCACCATGCCGTGGCTGGTGTCGCGATGCTTCTCCACCGCATCGCTGGATGCCGGCGCCGTGAAGCTGGGCCACCCACACCCCGAATTGAACTTGGTGGCGGCGTCGAACAGATCCGCACCGCATCCGGCGCAAACGAAGGTTCCCGCGCCCTTGAAGTCGTTATAGGCCCCCGTGAAGGGCCGCTCAGTGCCCTTCTGACGCAGAATGCGAAACTGTTCGGGCGTCAGCTCGGAGCGCCATTGGTCTTCCGACTTCGAAATCTTGGCCATCTTCATCGTCCACGAATTACTTCTGAAGGGTATCGACGAGTTCGCGAAGCTGCGTGCGCGCACGCAGGAGATAGAAACCCAACGTCGCGAGATGCGACGGCGACAACGTGCTGTCCTGCTCGCCGTTGATTACGATCAAAGGATCCATCGCGGCGCCTGTTCTCATCGACGTCAGCATTTCGGTCCAAATTTCGCCGGCGCGGCGGTCCTCGATCACGGTCGAGAAATCTTGACCCACGGCGTTAAGGATCACAGCGTAGCCATACATCTTGCCTTTAACGTTGAAGAACACATCGTCGGCCTCGGAATCAAAATGACCGCCGGCGGCGCCGACGCGCGCCTCAATGATTGCGCTAGCTGATCCAAGATCGGACGCGATGCGATCCAACAGGACGATGAGATTGTCGGCGCGCCGCTCGTACGTCGCCTTACCCGCGGCAAGATCGCGGTTATACTGCATGAGTGCGTCGACGCCGCGCTTGTACTGCGTTTCAGCTTTCGCATCCGGCCAGATGTTACCCTGGCCCCAGTACCAGATCCTGCCGTCGTATTTCAGAAGGCCGGCGGCCCGGTCAACATTGTCATCGATGGCGCTCGATCCGCGCACACGGCCCAAATGATCGCCGAGTTCGAGCGCGAAGCGCGACACCGCGTACATAATGCCGAGTTGATAGTTCGGTGTGTTATCGAGCGGCGCCGATGGATGCCAGAACGGTTTGTTGGCGATCCAACGATCAGCCTCGCGCATGGTGATGGTTGCGACGATCGCGACAGCCTGACTTCCATCGGCGACGCTGTATTGCGGCGACGGCGCGACATCGAGATTGTCGTCGATCTCGTTGAAAACGAGCATGCCGAGCGGATAATAGACGATGAAAATGAACAGGAACGTCGCGACGATCCACGGCGCCGCCCGGCTGAACGTCGTCTGAAGGTCCGCTTCCGAGGCCGAGCCCCACAATGACTTCAGCCGGTCGAAAAATTGGCGAACAAGTTCGGACATGGACTCTGCTTATACTCGGGCCGGGTGGGCCCGTTAAGAGTGCATGGGCCGCTTTGTGAAGGCCAAGATGGAGTTTACCGGATGACGGGTCAATGGCGGGAAGAGACAGACGGGCGGCGGCACGATGCTCGCGCTTAGTCTGCCGGCGCTCCTGCTTGGCCTTGGATGCGGTGTTCTCTATTCCGCGGCCGACACCTTCCGGAAGGCGGCGCCAGCATCCTGCCCGTCCGAGACAATTCTCTTCTATTATATTGGCGGGCAGCTCCCGGTCCTCGCCGCATGGGTGCTGTGGACGGGAAAGACCGGCGTCATGGAAGGTTATTTTCTGCCGGGCGCAGTGGACGTCGCTTTCGGTCTTGGAGCCAACCTGCTTTTCATCATCGCGATCCGCCGCTCGCCGCTCAGCCTGATGGTACCGCTCCTCGCTTTAGTGCCCGTCGTGGCCCTGCTGTTCGGCGGCTTTGCGCTGGGTGAATGGCCAACCCTGGCCCAGGACGCCGGTATTCTGCTGATCGCGACGGGGCTTTTCACTTTATTCCAACCTCCTTCCGCCAAACCTGGGATCAGTGCGGCGTGGCGCGTACTACGCGCCGAAAAAGGCACCGCGCCCATGCTGGCCGTCGTGCTCCTGTGGTCGGCGACGCCCACGCTCGACAAAATCTGTCTCGGCTATACATCGGCGGGAATGCACAGTCTGATCCAAGTAGCGGCGATCTGGGGCCTGCTCTTGGGCTGGGCCCTGTGGCGAAGTCCGGCATCCTTGAGGACCCCGCCCGGCGCTCTTTTGCCGGTCGGTGGATCGGCGATCGCCGGCGCGCTCGGATACATCGTCCAACTCATCGCCTATTCCATGGCGATGGTTGCACTCATCGAGGTCCTAAAACGAACCCTGGGCCTGTTGGGGGCGCTCTTCCTCGGCCGCGCCCAATTCCGTGAGCCCCTGACAGGCTCCAAAATCGCGGGCATCACGGTCATCGCAATGGGGCTACCGCTGGTAATGATCGGTTAGACCGTCTTTTCGGGGAACTTCACGACGACCAGCGTCACATCGTCGTTCTGCACGATACCGCCGGAGAACGCGGCAAGAGCGTCAACGACGGCATCGCAGATTTGAGTGGCCGGGAGCTGCGAGTTCGCGCGAATCACGTCCATCAATCCGTCTTTTCCGAAAGCGTCACCGGCGGGATTGCGTGTTTCCCAAATTCCGTCAGTACCGATGATCAGCATGCCGCCGGGCGGCCAATCGCTGCGATCGCTCTCGTGAAACGACCAATCCGGATTCACGCCGAGGGGAATATCCTGGGCGGCGAGTTCCTCAAACTCGCGGGTCCCGCGGTCGAAGAAGAGCAGAGGGCCGTGCCCAGCGCTGATCCACCGAAGACGGCGCGTCTCGGGTTCCAGCACGAGATAAACCAGGGTCACGAAGCGTCCGGCGGCGGAATCCGCGGCAACGTGGCGGTTGACCGCGCGCATGACCGGCGGCAGCGCCGCGTCCTCCTCGGCGAAACTGCGCAGCAGCGCGCGTACGGAGGTCATTGTTAGGGCCGCCACAATCCCGTGACCAGAGACGTCTCCGACGACCAGGCCCAAACGCTCGCGTCCATCTTCGCCGCGCAAGGGAATGAAGTCGTAGTAATCGCCGCCGACGGCATCATGGTAGACGCTGCGCCCAGCGATATCGAAACCCGCAATGCGCGGCGCCGCTTCCGGAAGCAGTTTCTGTTGAACTTCGCGGGCCAAGGTCAGCGATTCCTTGACTTGGATGTGACTGCGCAGCTCTGGCACCATGGCGTTGAAGACCATGGCGAGATCGCCGACCTCATCGCGGCTGGTGACCTCGGCGCGCGCATCGAGATTCCCGCGCGCCAGGCCTTCGGCCGTCGCCGCCAGCTCACGCAACGGGCTTGTGATGGTGCGCGCCGCTAGCGCGGCGAGCCCCGCGATCATTACGACCAGCGCGATGGACGCGATGCCGGCAAGCCTAACCTCATCCAGCACGGCCTGACGAACGTTGTCCTGCGCTTTGTCCGCCACCCCCTCGATTTCATCGACCGGCACGATATAGAGCAGCGTCGAGCCGAGGTTCTCGAGCCCGCCGTAGACCCAGAGCGCCTCGCGACCGCGGTGAATTCCGCGCTGAATGCCGTCACGGCCGGCGACAAGATCGCCGGTGACGCTCTCGATGATGCTCTTATCTGCTTCGAGCTCCGGCGTTTCAGGACGCGCATCCCACGCAATTCCGGTATCGCGATAAAGGCTAGAAGCGATTACCCGCAAGGACGCCGCGGCAGCGCTTTTGCCCTGGAGATAGGGACGCCCTTCAGCATCGACGAGCTGTACGATGTAACTTTCCGCGCCGGAGCCGAGCCGGGCCCGCACATGTGCGGAGTCAAGGAAAGAGAGGACATCAACGTCAATCGCGGCGACGCCTGCGAACGCGCCGTCCTCCGCCCGGATCGGCATGGTCGCGGTCAGCAAAAGGCGTCGCGTCGAGGCATCGAGCAGTGGAGGATTCCAGACCACATCTTCGGCGGTGCGCGTGTTTGCGTACCATTCGCGCTGACGGGGATCGTAGGCGGGCGGATAACCGCCATGGCCGGGGAAAGATGTGTGCACGCCTTCTTCGAGCGTGATGTACTGCCAGTAGAAGAGACCCGGATTGTCGCGCTCCAGCCGCCGGTAAAGCTCGTCCATCCCCGCGAGACGGCGCATCAGAGGGCGCACGGCGCCGGGCTCAACACCAGGCGGCGTCAAGAACGACTGGTGTTCCCGCGAAATAGGGATGGCCTGCAGCTCACCGGTCGCCGAAGCGATGGCGTGATCGATCGCCAGCTCCGCGCCGGGTGGCCAGGTCTTCGGTGAATCCAAATCCGTGTGGAAATAAAGCGGGATGTCGCCGACGGGCGGCGCCCCGGCCAAACGGTTCTCGACATCGCGTGCGAGCAGACGAAGGGCGAGCTCAACCTGACGGCGCTTCGCTTCCATCAGGTCGGACGACGTTCCGACAGCCTGACGGAGTTGGGTCTGCATTTCACCGACGGCGGCAGCCTTGCCGGCGCCCGCAATGGCCCGTCCGAGGCTCTGCATCGCCTGTTCGCTGCGCCACGACAGCGCCGCCAGCGGAATTAGACCGATGACCAGCAGAAGGATGAAGAGCTTCGCCTGAATACGCATAGAAGCCGTATAGCCCGGGACGAGGCTTTATTGCAGTCCTATTGCGCGGTCGTCTTGAGCATATCGTCGATCAAGAAGCCCTGGAACAGGTTGATCCCCATCCGGGCGCCGACTTCGAGGGCGCGTTCGTTATCGACGCGGATGAGGACCGGCAATACATTGCAATCGATGAGGTACTTCACCGCGCGCTCGCGTTCTTTAAGAATATCCTCGGCGCCATTGCGCCAATGGATCTTTGCGATGCTCGCGCCGAGATAGTCGAGATCGACGAGGCCGACCGTCTGCGGGAAGATCTGGTCGACCGCGATGGTGGCGCCCTTTGACTTGATAAGGCCCCGCGCAACCTGGAACTCGTCAAAGTTCTCGACGATGTTGGATTGACGAAACTCGAATACGACATCCTTGAGCACCGCTTCCGGCATGCGCTCGATGAAGTTCTCGAACTGCTCGGTGAAAACGCTTTCGACGTTGAGATTAACCGAGCAGCGGCCGCCCTTCGTATGCATCGCCTCGAAAGCCTGCAAAAGGATTTGATCAAGCACGAGTGTGAATTCGTTGAATAAACGGCCCGAACCGCGCATTTCGACATCGACGAACAACGGCTTGCGCAAGAGATCCATGCTTATGAAGTACTCGGTCAGCACCCGTTCCATGGGCCTGCCGGGCACGTGCATGCAGATGTCCTGATCGCGCACGAAGGCCTTAATGAATTTCTCGGTCCCGAACTTCTCGTACGCCTTCATCACGTTCTTGATGTCGTTCGTGGTGAGCGGACGGAGCTGTTTGTTGCCTTCTTCCTGTTCGGCGGCGTTGCGCTGGGCGACTTCCGCATATTTGGCGACGCGGTCCGCGGCCGAGCGGTAGTTGTTGACGAGATCGTACGACAACACGAGGCGGCTCTGGTCGATGCTGCCGAAGCTGCCTGGAAAATTGCGCTCGATCGTCCGCAGCATCTCGACCTTAAGGTCGCGCACGAGGCCAATCAGCGCGGTCTCGGTCACCTTCGCGAGGATCCCGAAGTCGGAGGTGGAGACTTGATACGTGTGACCGTGCCGCTTGGCGCCGATGGCGGCCATGCCTTCGCCGATCTGCGCGACCAGCGCGGGCGTACGCTTGGTCTCGGGCAGCGCCGCGGCGACACTTACTATTACGAGATTTACTCCGGCCTCCGGCGCATGGCGCCACTGACCCATATCCTGGACAAGGGCGCGCAAATCCTTCAGGCGCACGCCGCCTGCTCCACCGTCGCCTGCCGCTGGCGTGGTCGCTACGTCAGACATCCCGCCCCTGTCCTGGCCGAAGGCCGCGGCCCGGTAACCGCTTCACAAAACCGACAAAAGTCATACAGGCCCTCGTTTCGGCCAAGCTATCCCGTAACCCCGCACGGGTCAATTAAAGCCATGATAAAGTTGGACTTTCCAAGCTTGATGAGCGGTGCGGCCTCACCCCATACCTCAACTGAGAGGTTCCACCTTTGACGGGGGACAAAACCGCGCGGAATGTGTTGAAGAAAAAAGATAAACCGGAAATTGGGGTTCCCGGCGGGCCGGGAGTAAAGGACAATGGGCAATACAAGGCGGGGGAGGTGCGTATGAGCCTGGACGATCTGGTCGGAGAGATGTCGGCGCAAGCCGATAAGCTCAAAGAGTTGAATCACTCCGTCCTGTTTGACCTGGGCGACGAGGGGAAAATCCTGCTCGATGCCACAGGGGGCGAGGTCAAAATCACGCCCAATCCGGAGAGCGAGGACGCGGAGACGACCCTGGTACTTTCGAGCGACAACCTTGTGAAGCTCGTGAACGGCGACTTGAACCCGATGGTGGCCTTTACGCTGGGAAAGCTGAAAGTGTTTGGCTCCAAGGGCATCGCGCTGAAACTCTCTAGCCTTCTCGATAAGTAGGGCGCGGGCCTCCGCATGAACGCAGACGGTTCATCGCAAGGATCGAGCTATCCATGGCTGAAGAGCTATCCCGCCTTCGCGCCTTGGAACATGCCGCTGCCTTCGGCGCCGGTGTTTAACATCCTGCATGACGCTGCCGCGAAGTTCGCGAGCCGTCCTGCGATGGATTTCTTCGGCAAACATTGGACTTACGCGGAAACCGCGGCCATGGCCGCGCACGCCGCGAAAGGGTTTCAAAAGCTCGGCGTGACCAAAGGCACGCGTGTCGGACTTCTGTTGCCGAACACGCCTTATTATATCGCGGCTTACTTCGGCGTGCTGATGGCGGGCGGGATCGTGGTCAACATGAACCCGCTGTACGCCGTGCGCGAGTTGGAAGTCATGGTCAAGGATTCCGGCGCGGAAGTGCTGGTCACCATGGACCTTACCGCCATGTATCCGAAAGCGCGCACGCTGCTCAACAACACCAACATCCGCAAGCTGGTGGTGTGTTCGATGACGGAAGCGCTGCCTTTGGGCACGGCGGTGTTGTTCAATCTCTTCCGCCGGTCGACGGTGGCTAACGTCGAGGAAGACGATCGCCAAGTGTGGTGGCAGGACCTCGCCGACAACGACGGCAAATACGAACGCGTTGCGATAGATCCCAAGGAAGACATCGCCGTACTTCAGTACACCGGCGGCACCACGGGCCTCCCAAAGGGCGCCATGCTCACGCATGCCAATATCACGGCGAATGCACGCATGGTCTCGAGCTGGCACGGAAGCCCGGTGTATGGGCATGAGAAATTCCTCGCCGCCCTGCCGTTCTTCCATGTCTTCGCCATGACGGTCGCGCTCCTCTGCGCCATGGACCTCGGCGCGGAGATCATCATGATGCCGCGCTTCGAACTCAAAGACGCGCTCAAGAAGATCGACAAGAAGAAGCCGACGGTGTTTCCGGCCGTGCCGACCATCTTCACGGCGATCAACGCCTCGCCCCTGTCCAAAAACTATGACCTGACGTCGCTGAAGCTTTGTATATCGGGCGGCGCGCCCTTGCCGGTCGAGGTCAAACACGAATTCGAAGAGAGCAGCGGCTGCGTGGTGGTGGAAGGCTATGGCCTTTCAGAGACCTCGCCCGTGGTCTGCACGAATCCTACTCACGGCATCAACAAGTCGGGCTCGGTTGGATTGCCGATGCCGAACACCATCATCGAAATCCGCGCCCTAGACGACGACCGCGTGCTCGGCATCGGCGAAAAAGGCGAAATCTGTGTGCGCGGCCCGCAGGTCATGAAAGGCTATTGGAATCGCCCGGAAGACACCGCGGACGTCATGAAAAACGGCGCATTCCACACCGGCGACGTCGGTTACATCGACGAAGACGGTTACGTCTTCATCGTCGACCGCATCAAGGACATGATCAACGCTTCCGGCTACAAGATCTATCCGCGCATGGTCGAGGAAGCCATTCACCTGCATCCGGCGGTCGAGGAAGTGACCGTGATCGGCATCGAGGATCCGTACCGCGGCCAGGCGCCAAAAGCCTTCATAAAGGTCCGTGCAGGCATGACGTTGAGCGAAGCCGAAATTCGCGAGTTCTTGAAAGAGAAACTGTCGAAAATCGAACAGCCCGCCCAATATGAATTCAGAGACGTTCTGCCGAAGACTCTCATCGGCAAGCTTTCAAAGAAGGAATTGAAACAGGAAGAAGCCGCCAAATCCGGCGGCTGAACCTGTTCATACAAAGACACAGGCAAAGGGAACAAAGCCATGACCAACGTCGTCATCTGCGGTTACGCCCGCTCACCCTTCACGCTCGCCAACAAAGGCGCGCTCAAGAAGACGCGCCCAGACGATCTCGCCGCCGCCGTGATCAAAAGCCTCGTGGAACGCACGAAGGTGAACCCCGCCGATATCGAGGACATCGCGCTTGGCTGCGCGTTCCCGGAAGGCGAGCAAGGCATGAACATGGGCCGCATCGTCGCCTTCCTGGCCGGGCTTCCCAACAGCACTGCGGGCGACACGGTGAACCGCTTCTGCGGGTCCTCCATGCAGACCATTCATCAGGCCGCTGGATCGATCATGATGGGCGCGGGTGATGCCTTCATCGCCGCCGGTGTTGAAAGCATGAGCCGCGTGCCCATGGGCGGCTACAACTTCATGCCCAATCCTATCCTCGTCGACGCCGGACACGCCGCCTACATCGGCATGGGTGAAACCGCCGAGAACCTGGCGCAGAAGTATCAGATCCCCCGCGCCAAGCAGGAAGCTTTCGCGATGGAAAGCCATCAGCGCGCCGCGAAAGCTCAGGCGTCCGGAAAGTTCAAGGACGAGATCGTTCCGGTGAAAGGCGAAGGCGGCATGGTCGACACAGACGGCTGTATCCGCCCCGACACCAACCTAGAAGCGCTCGCGGGTCTGAAGCCGGCGTTCAAGGAAACGGGCTCGGTCACAGCGGGCACATCTTCTCCGCTCACCGACGGCGCTTCGGCCGTTCTGGTGTGCAGCGAGCAGTATGCCGCGAAGAACAACCTGAAGCCGCTCGCTCGCATCAAGTCGATCGCGGTCGCGGGTTGCGCGCCGGAGATCATGGGCATCGGTCCGGTGCCCGCCGTGCAAAAGGCGCTGTTACGCGCCGGACTCAAAATCGGCGACATCGACCTCATTGAACTTAATGAAGCCTTCGCCGCCCAGGCGATGTCGGTGATGCAGGAACTCGGCATCGATCCGGCCAAAACCAATATCGATGGCGGCGCGCTGGCCATGGGCCACCCGCTCGGCGCCTCGGGCGGGCGTATCACCGGTAAGGCCGCGGCGCTCCTTCAGCGTGAAAAGAAGAAGTACGCCCTCGCCAGTATGTGCATCGGCGGCGGACAAGGCATCGCCACTGTCCTCGAAGCCCTTTAAGGGAGTTTCGGCCCATGGCTGAGATCAAAAAAGCCGCCGTCATCGGCGCGGGCGTGATGGGTGCCGGCATCGCCGCACATATCACCAATGCGGGCGTACCCGTCGTGCTCCTCGACATCGTCCCGAAGGACGGCGCGAACCGGAATGCTATTGCGGAGGGCGCCGTCGCGAAGCTTCAGAAGGCCGATCCCGCGCCGTTCATGTCCAAGCGGAATGCGAACCTCATCACAACAGGCAATCTCGAGGACAACCTCGATCTTCTCGCCGACTGCGACTGGATCGTCGAGGCGATCATCGAGCGTTTGGACATCAAGCAGGACCTTTACAAGAAGGTCGAGAAACACCGAAAAAAGGGCTCGGTGGTGTCCTCCAACACCTCGACCATTCCGTTGAAAGAACTCACCGCCGGCATGCCCGAAAGCATGGTGCCGGACTTCATGATCACCCACTTCTTCAACCCACCGCGCTACATGCGCCTTTTGGAAATCGTGGGCGGTCCGAAGACCCGCAAAGACGCACTACAGATGGTGCGCGATTTCGGCGATATCCGCCTCGGCAAGGGCGTAGTGATCGCGAAAGACACTCCGGGATTCATCGGCAACCGCATCGGCATCTACTGGATGCAGAACGCCGTCGTCGAAGCGCTGAACCTCGGGCTTTCCATCGATGAAGCCGATGCCGTCGGCGCGCGTCCCTTCGGCATTCCAAAAACCGGTGTATTCGGACTTCTGGACCTGATCGGCATCGACCTGATGCCGCACCTCACCAAGTCCATGCTCTCGCTTCTGCCCAAGACCGATCCGTACGTCGCTATCTCCGGCGAAGTTCCGGTCGTGACGACAATGCTCAAGAACGGCTGGATCGGCCGCAAGGGCCCGGGCGGCTTCTATCGGCTGCGCAAAGACGGCGCGAACAAGATCAAGGAAAGCATCAACCTGAAGACCGGCGAATACGCCCCGAGCGTGAAGTCGGGCCTTGAAAGCGTGGACGCCGGCAAGAAGGGCGGACTCAAGGGCGTCGTCGAACACGCCGATAAGGGCGGTCAGTATGCTTGGAAACTGGCGAGCAAGGGTCTCACTTATACCGCCGCGCTCGTGCCGGAAATCGCCGACACCATTGTCGATGTCGATGAGGCGATGAAGGACGGCTACGGTTGGAAGACCGGACCGTTCGAACTCATCGATCAACTCGGCGCGAAATGGTTCGCCGACAAGCTGGCCGCCGAAAAGATGACCGTGCCGCCGCTCTTAAAGCTCGCCGCGGAAAAAGGCGGCTTCTACAAAACCGAAGGCAAGTCGCTCAAATACCTGACGGTCGAAGGCGACTATAAGGATGTCGTGCGCGCGCCGGGTGTTCTGCGCCTTTCGGATGTCAAACGCGGGGCGACACCGATCATCAAGAACCCGTCCGCCAAGGTGTGGGATCTCGGCGACGGTGTAGCGTGCTTCGAATTTACGTCGCGCGCCAACAGCCTCGATCCGATGACGATGCAAGGCTACAAGGACGTCCTGAAGCTGTTCAAGAACGACAAGAAGTGGAAGGGCCTCGTCATCCATAACGAGGGGCCGAACTTCTCGGTCGGCGCGAATATCGGCCTCATGCTCTTCGCCGCCAACATCGCGATCTACAGCGAAATCGAAACGCAGATCGAAGACGGTCAGAAGACTTACATGCAGCTCAAGCAGGCGCCGTTCCCGGTGGTGGCGGCGCCGTTGGGCATGGCCCTTGGCGGCGGCTGCGAGATTCTTCTTCACAGCGCCGCTATTCAGGCCCACGCGGAAACTTATACCGGTCTCGTGGAAGTCGGCGTCGGCGTGATCCCGGCCTGGGGCGGGTGCAAGGAGATGCTGCTGCGCTTCAAGAAGGATCCGAAGTTGCCCAAGGGTCCGATCCCGGCAGTGGCTAAAGCGTTCGAGATGATCGGCACCGCGCAAGTCGCGAAATCGGCTTTCGAAGCCAAGGAAATGGGCATCCTGCGCAAGGAAGACGGCATCAGCATGAACCGCGACCGCCTGCTTGCCGACGCGAAAGCGAAGGCGCTGAAGCTGGCCGAGAATTACGCGCCGCCGAAGGAAGAAACGATTTCACTTCCGGGCGCGGGTGGGGTTGCCGCACTGAAGGTGGCGCTGCAGGGCCTGATGCTACAAGGCAAGGTCACACCGCACGACGAGACCGTGTCGCTGGCTCTGGCCAACGTGCTCACGGGCGGCAAGACGGACTTCAAGGACGAACTCACCGAGAAGGACCTGCTCAAGCTCGAGCGAAACGCCTTCCTCGAACTCGCGAAGAACCCGAACACTCTCGCGCGCATGGAACACATGCTCGATACGGGAAAGCCGCTGCGTAACTAAATTTAACTGTCACGCCTCGGCCCGACCGGGACATGACAGAGATAGAAGACGAAGATGATTATACGCCGTACCCTTCTTACGTACCTTCCCCTCGCCGCGCTGCTCGCCGCGCTTCCCGCGCGTGCGTCTTTGCGTCCGGGCGAAGACGATGCTTTTTTTGCGAAATACAAAGCGCCGGAAGGATCTTCTTTTTTTATATCGAACACACCGAAGAGCGAAAAAGGCGACCGCATGGTCGTGCGCGGCGTGGTGATGGATGCGGCAAAAAAACCGATCCCCAATGCCTCGGTGTACATTTATCACACCGACGCCGAGGGCCGTTACAACAACACCGAACCACGACCGGGCTTCGGTGGTGAAAGCCCGCGCCTGTTCGCTTACATGCGCACCGACGCCGTTGGCCGCTATGTGTACGGCGGCGTTCGGCCGGCGGCCTATCCCGGACTGACCTTGCCCGCCCACGTGCACTTCGTAGTGCAAGCGGATGGGTTCCGGCCGCGTGTCTTCGAGTTCTGGTTCGAAGGCGATCCAATGATCAAGGAAGACCATCTTGCCGGCCAGGCTAAGGATCCGGATCGTTTCCTGATCCTCGCCGCAGTGAGAGATTCAAACCGCGTTTGGCAGATTGCCAACGATATCGTCTTGGAACGGAAGTAGGAGAGAGACCATGGCCGTCTACACCGCCCCCTTGCGCGACATGAAGTTCGTGTACCGCGAACTGTTCAATGGCGACGAGCTCCAAAAACTTCCGGGTTACGGCGACTTCAGCCCCGACGTGGTTGACGCCGTACTTGAGGAAGCCGCGAAGATCTCGCAAGAG
Organism: Rhodospirillaceae bacterium; assembly: GCA_050246995.1. GTDB lineage: Bacteria > Pseudomonadota > Alphaproteobacteria > Rhodospirillales > Rhodospirillaceae > SHVO01. The sequence continues at coordinate 147,768 of JBFWVA010000006.1, forward strand.
GTTCTCTTCCCGATCAATCGCTCCGGCGACGAGGAAGGTTGCACCTTCGAGAACGGTGTCGTACGCACGCCCAAGGGCTTCAAGGAAGCCTACGATCAATTTACCGCCGGCGGCTGGACCGGTCTCGGCGCCGATCAGGATTACGGCGGCCAGGGCGCTCCGAAGGCGCTGAACATGCTGGTCGAGGAAATGATCTGTTCCGCCAACATGTCTTTTGGCATGTACCCGGGCCTCACCCACGGCGCCTATAACGCTTTGAAACTCTACGGCACGGATGAGCAGAAGCAGCTCTATCTACCGAAGTTCGCCGATGGGAGCTGGAGCGGCACCATGTGTCTCACCGAGCCGCAATGCGGTACGGACTTGGGCCTCGTGCGTACCAAAGCTGATCCGCAGGCCGATGGCAGCTACAATCTCACCGGCACCAAGATCTTCATTTCGGCCGGGGAACACGACCTGACCCAAAACATCGTGCACCTGGTACTGGCGCGACTTCCCGACGCGCCGGCGGGCATTAAAGGCATCAGCCTTTTCATCTGCCCGAAGTTCCTGCCTAAAGAGGACGGCAGCGTGGGCCCGCGCAACGGCGCATCCTGCGGTTCCATCGAGCATAAGATGGGCATCAAGGCCTCGGCGACCTGTGTTATCAACTTCGACAATGCCAAGGGCTGGCTCGTCGGCGAAAAACACAAGGGTATGCGCGCCATGTTCGCGATGATGAACACCGCGCGTCTCGGTGTCGGCGTCCAAGGTCTCGGCCTGTCGGAGGCAGCCTATCAGGGCGGTCTCCTCTATGCCCGCGAGCGTCTGCAGGGCCGCGCGCTGAAGGGCGCACAGTTCCCCGAGAAAGCCGCCGACCCGCTGATCGTCCATCCGGACGTGCGCAAAAACCTTCTGACCATGAAGGCCCTTACGGAAGGCATGCGCGCGCTCGTGATGTGGGTGTCGACAAGCCAAGACATGGCGGAAAAGGCCGCGACCGAGGAAGAGCGCACACGCCACGACGATTTGATCCAGTTCTTGACCCCTGTCGTGAAGGCCTTCGGCACCGACATCGGCTTCGACAACGCCAACATCGGCGTCCAGATATACGGCGGTCATGGCTACATCCGCGAGCACGGCATGGAGCAGTATGTGCGCGACGCACGCATCACGCAGATCTACGAGGGCACCAATGGCATTCAGGCCCTGGATCTTGTGGGCCGCAAGATGACCGCTCATTACGGCCGATATATGCGCGCCTTCTTCCATCCGGTGCAGGCTTTCATCGAAGAAAACGCCGCCGATCCGAAGATGGAAGAGATCGTGCTAAACCTCGCCAAAGCCTTTGGCCGCCTCCAGCAGGCTGTCGGCGTGGTCGCACAGAAAGGCCTTGGCAACCCTAACGAAGCGGGCGCGGCGTCGAGCGACCTTCTCAAGCTGCTGAGTTACGTCTCGGTTGGCTACATGTGGGCCAAGATGGCGAAGCTCGCGTTCAGCAAGGAAGGCGATGACCCCACCGGGTTCTATAAGGGCAAGATCAAAACAGCGCGCTTCTATATGACCAAGCTGCTGCCACAGACCGGCGCCTTGCTCTCGACCATCCTCGCCGGCGGCGAAACGATCATGGACATGGAAGACGAACTATTCAGCGCCGCGGTGGCGGCGTAGCCGCCCCGGCCGCCGGGTCGATCATATGAATCTGATCTGGCGGATGATCTGGATGTTCATCGCCGCGCGCTTCGGCGCGCGAGCTGATGTCATGGGTGAGCACAAGCTCACCTTTCGATGCCTGCCGACCGATCTCGACATTTTCATGCACATGACGAACTCGCGTTATTCGAGCTTCGGCGACCTGTCACGCGTCAGCTTCATGATCCGGAACGGTGCTTTAGGACGCCTGCGCAGCGCGGGATATTTTCCCGTGCTTGGATCGTCAACATTCCGCTTCCGCCGGCCCATCTGGCTGTTCGAGAAATTCACGGTTTCCACCAGCGTCCTCACCTGGGACGACAAGTATGTTTACTTGCTCCACAAATTCGAGACCGCCAAGGACATGCCCGCCATCGCGGTGGTGAAGGCCGCCTTCCTCAGCAAGAAGGGCGGGCGAGCGCCGATGGACGAAGTCGTGACGCTGATGGCCTATACCGGGCCGCGGCCTGAGAGCCCGATTGCAAAAGAAGTCATGGAATTGGATTTAGTGTTGAAAGCTTAACACGAGGGAGTCTGCCGACATGCAACGCACACTTCGTTTCTGCACGCTGCTTATTGCGCTTTCCTTTGCCGTTCCCGTGGCCGCGCAAGATGCCGGCAAGGCGGCCCGCGCGGCAGCCAACAAGGAGCTCTTTGAAGCGTCGGGCAAGCCGGCGGCCAAAGCACCCGCGATCGCCATTCCAGCGACGAGCTACAAAATCCTAAAGACCGGACCTGCGAGCGGCATGCATCCTTCCCGCTCCAGCGCCATCAAGGTGCGCTACGAAGGGAGTTATCTCGACGGCGAGATTTTCGATACGTCGTACGGTAAGGAAGCAGACAACGCGACCATCTATCCGCTCCGCGCGCTTATCCCTGGTTTCGTGTCTGCGGTGATGATGATGAAACCTGGCGACGAATGGCTGGTGTATGTGCCGTCCCAGATGGCTTACGGCGCCGTCGGCCATCCGCTCGCGACCAAGGATATTTTCTTCAAAATCGAACTCGTCCAGCACGCGGAGATGCCGCTGCCGCCCTCCCCAATCATGAAAGCGATGCCGGGACGCGATAAGCGGTAACCCGTTCTCCGGGTACGTGAGCGCTCCAGTTCGCGTACCCGTATATACGCACTGCTCCCAATTTCAGAGGGGCGCAAATCTAGGCATAACCTCATCCACACGAACACGACGCGGTGGCCTAAAAAATGCTGGTGCTCTTCGATACCCGGACGCAGGAAACGATCGCCAAGTTCGCAAAGGAAGAGATCGCTCGGGCCGCCGGCCGCTTTTTGTCAAAAGAGACAGGACTGTCCTTGACCCTCGCCCTCACGGAAGCCGCGAAGCTCCCGGTATCCCGGTACTTTGCAGGCGAGGAAGTCGAGCATACGCCAACGATTTATGTGGCACAGTCCATTTAGCGCATCAGCGGGGGCTGTAGCGCCGTAAGGCGCGGGCGCAAATCGGGCTTCGGTTTCGGGGGAAACCGGAGCCCGATCTGCTTTTGCCGTCAGGTAAACAGACCGAGCGGCTTGTAGCTGATGTGCGGGAAGATGCGGGCGATATCCGTCTGGCCCTGCCGCTTGGCGAGAACCTCGGCCAAGACTTGGCGGTAGTCGGTGGTCACGGCGAGATCTCCGGCGTCGAGATCACCTTCTTTCAAGCCGGGCCACTGACCGTAGATGCGCCCGCCCTTCACACCGGCGCCCATCGCCATCATCACCGAGGCCGCGCCGTGGTCCGTGCCCATGTTGGCATTCTCCTCGACACGCCGGCCAAATTCTGTCACCGCGACGATGGTTACGCGCTGCATCAGCGGCCCGAGGTCGTTGGCGAAAGCGAACAGCGCATCACCGAGTTCGCGCACCTGGATGCCGAACCACATCGGCAGATTGTCGTGGTGGTCCCAACCGCCGAAATCCACCGTCGCCGCCTCAATCCCGAGATCGAGTTTCAGGACACGCGCGAGCGGCTGAAGCTTCTGCGACAGGAGACCATAGGTGTAATTCAGCTGCGTCTCCTGCGGCAGCGCCCGTCCCCTGGCGCGGATGGCATCCACCACATCCAAGGTTTCGCGGGTCGAACGTGCGACCCCCGAGTTGCCGGCGCTGAGCGCCGCGAGAAGCGCGGCCCGTTCGGGCGAAATTGAAATGGGGAAGCTTTCGAGGTCATTGGCCGGGATAACGCCGGGGGCGCCGCGCAACGCCGACGTCGCGAGCATGGAATCCGATGTCGCGATGAACCGGGTTGAACTGCCCGCCGTATTCAAGGAATTGCGCGTCGCGAGGTGCCGCGTCAGCCAACCACTGGATGTCGTAGGCTCATTGTCCGCTGATCCCTGGTCCACCAGCTCCTGGACCTCGAAATGACTGCGGAGCCGCGTGGGCGCGCCCACCGCATGGACGAAGGCCAACGACTTGTCGGCATACATAAACCGCAACTGATCCGCCTGCGGATGCAGGAAGAACTGCGTGCCGTCGAGTATGCCCAGCGGTCTACCGGGATTAAATCCCGACGGTTTGACCCCGATGTTGCCGCGCTTGTCTTGATAGCCGGGGTCATCCGCTGGAGCGAGGAGCTGCAGCCCGTCCATTCCGAAACGCAGGAAGATCACGATCAGGATATTCGGCGCGGCGATTTGGCCAAAGGCGACACGGACACCGCCCGCCAAAGGCACCATGGCGCCAGCCGCCGATCCCAGGAAATGCCTGCGTGAAATATCCATTGCCGTCACCGGTATACAAATTCAGGTGTGGTCGCGAGAGCACTGACCACGTGGTAGCCGATTCCGACGTTATTGCCTTTGGGATCGACCGCGTAACTCGGCGCAGAACGCGCAAGGTTGTCCGCGAGAGCCGCCATTGCGCTGTCGCTCAACGCGTATCCTATAATTCGACCGACCCAGTATTCGACCGTCAAAATTGGCGAAGCCAATGCGGCGCGCGGCGTCTGCGAAATGTAGTCGACCTCGGCATAAGTACTGGTCGTCATATAACTTAGCAGGTTCCATGTCGTAACGTTGATGGCCGCGTTCAGCCAGAACAGGTTGTCATCCGGGCGTCCGTCAGGCGTCGCCCAACAGAAGGGCGAGTCCGCCACCGCGTTCGCCATGAAACTCCACAATTGATGCGGGCGTATCAGGGAGTCTGTCAGGCGCGCGAGGGCGATCACCCGCTCATGGGGGCGGCGCACTTTCTGCTGTGGTCCATGGCCGATTTCAGGCCCGTCGAGTAGGATCACTTGCATCACGCGTTTCAGCTGGTCGGGCGCAGCTTCATGGGCGCGCCATGCGCTTACCGCGCGCTCGAGAACCGCGGCCGGGACCGGATCGCCGAAGATGCGACGGCAAATTTTTGTGCAAATGTAGCGCGCGGTCGCGGGGTGACTTGCGACGAGATCAAGCACCTTACGCCCCTGCGCGATTCCCTCGAGCGGAGAAAGATCGACCCCAAGACAGCGCCCGGCATGAGCGTTATGGCGCGCGGGGTCGTAAACGAAGACCCCGTCATTCTCGGCCGATGTGTAGTCACGGACCGTCCAGCCGGACAGCGCACGCGCCGCCTGAATGATATCTTCGTCGGTGAAACCGCGCGCGCTGAGATCGGCCCCTGTTGCCTTCCCTAGATACGCGTCGCGCCCCATGGTGTGCAGCTCCATGAGTTCACGCGCGTAGTTCTCATTGGGCGCCTCCGCCGTACTACTGGCGTTATCAAGATACTTCAGCATCGCGGTGGAGGTGGCGACAGCCTCAAGCATCGTACGGAAATTACCGAACACGTTCGGACGTATGACATCGCGGTCATACATGATCAGTGCGTAGCGCGTTTGCACTTCTTTGAGCTGCGAAACGTGGAAATGGTTCAGCCAGAAGTCCGCCATGAACTCGCGCAACTGATAGCGGCTATGGGCGTTGCGGATGCAGACCGCCGAGCAGAATTCCTCGAACGGTCGCAGCTGCTCCTCGAAGGCGCCGCGGAACAGCTTTTCATTGCCCAATTTCCATATCGCCGGGCCGCTGATGGACAGGTATTGCAGCGGACGGTCTTCGTTCACCGCCGGCCATACCATGTTCAGGTAATCGCGCGCCTCGTATTCGATATGGAGCGTTTGGTCTTTGAGATATTGCGCGAGCGCCGGGTCGTCGCCGGGTGGTGGATTTAACTGATCGCCGACCCACGCAGGCCAGCCGGTGCGCTGGACGTCGCGCACATCAAGATCGCGCGCGCCAAAGGTAACGCGATTGAGGGCGATCTGTTCAAAGGAAGGCGTGGTCGGAAGCATTCTGCTTGGGCTGCCTTGTTCCAGCCCAATGTTACACAACGACCAAAAGTTGAGGAAGTCCGTTTGTTACAGGTGAAGCGAGCGAGTCGCTAGGGCCAGCTTAAATTTAACAACAGCTTAGCGAAGGCCGCAGTAGAACGCTTACCGCGATCTCTTCGCGTTGGCTTTCATCTGCGCATTCAGCAGCAGGAAGTCGTTATAGAGGGCGGTACAGGCCGCGCGCGGCCCGCCACAGGCGAATTCCATCTTCACCTCGAGCCCCTGCTCGCCGTCCTTGAGTTCGCGGCAGATCACCGCTGGATACGCTTCATGGCCGAGACGCGTGAAGGTCCAGATGTGAGTGAAGTCCAACTGCTCGTAGGCCAGGAATTTTTCATCCCCAGCTGCTTCGCGGACGCCGCCCCGCTCGACAAGCGCATTGGCAACTTGGTCAAGTGACGGTGCGTGCAAGCCACAAATATCGATGGGCTTCTTCGGATCGACATGAGCCGGTCCTGAAAGCGGCTTCGGCTCCGCCGCGTAAGCGACGGAGCCGACAACCATTACGAAGGCTAGAAGACGGAGCTTCACGCCTTGAGACTAGAAATTGACCCGCGCCTGGATGGCGAGGGTGCGGCCACGGTCGGCGAAGGCATAGTCGGAGTTCGCGCCAAAGGTTGAACCCGCAAGCGGCGTATCTCCGCCGAACTGGATGTAATGCTCGTTCGTCAGGTTACGTCCGATGAACGCGACCTGCCACAACCCGGTGTCCGGACCGAAGCCAACGCGCACGCCAAGCGTTGCGTAACCCTTTTGAATGAGCGCCGGATCGAAGGTGTTCGAGGCGTGGTACTTCGACGTGAAGAACACGTCCATCGAGCTGTCGAGGCGATACCCCGAAACGATCGGATAGTTGGCCGCGATGCCGACCGTACCCTGCACATCGGAGACCAACTGATTGGTCTGACCGGTGTAGTTGCAGAGTTCGGGGCGTCCGTCGCCGTTGAGATCGACGTTCGGAGTTTGGCCGAAGTAGCACTGGCCGTTACGGAAATCCTTGAACTTGAAGTCCGTGAGCGCGAGCGAGCCTGTCAGCGAGACGTATTCATTCATGCGCACGCGGCCATCCGCTTCGATACCTTGCGAGCGCGCCGAAGCGGCGTTACCGACGTTGAAGCCCAAGATTCCGTCGAAGATCGAAATCTGGAGATCCTTGAACTCCGTGTAGTAAGCGGCAACGTTCAGTGTCGCGGCGCCGAATGATGCCTTTGTGCCGATTTCGAAGCTGTTGGCGCTTTCGTCCTCGAATTCGAACGAATCGTTCATCGTCGGATAGAAGTTGCGGTTATTGGCGCGGAAATCGAAACCGCCGCTCTTGGCGCCGCGCGCATAGCTCGCGTACAGCATCAGATCTTCCGTCGGATTGAAGAGTAGCTTCACGTCCGGCGAGAAACGCGTCTCTTTGCGGTCACCCGACACCGGCAGCGCCCCGAGCTGGCTGATCAGCGCAGCGCCGGTTGGGCCGAGGGCCGAGAGGTTGGTGGAGCTGACGCGGAAGACTTGCGCGTATACCGCCGCGGCGATGGCCTGCGCGGCCGGCAGCGGATCTCCGTTCTCACGCAAGATCGAGAGGGTACGCGTGCCTTCCTTTTTCTCCGAGCTGACGCGGGCGCCGAGCTGAATTTCCCATTTGTCGATGGGACGTACGTTCACCTGCGCGAACGCCGAGATCAGGCTTGAATCGACCGATGCGCTACGCGCCGCCTGCGTGCCGCCGAGCGCGCTGCCCGCGCCGGGCGACTGCTGGTTCACCAACGGGACCAGGACCGAGGTCTGCTGGACGACGATGTTGTCCGAGTAAGCGTGATTGGACGACTGATAGTAAGCGCCCGCGACAAAATCGTAGCTTTCGTTGACCGGCGAGGTCAGGCGAAATTCCTGGCTGAACTGGTCGTAATCCTCCCGAAGGCCAGCAAGAAACACGTTGGCGCCCGTGTAGTCGCAATCGCACAGCTCGTCATACTTGAGCTGGGTGTAGCCTGTGATCGAGCGGAGTTCGTAACCGCCAATGTCGACCTTGATATTGCCGACGTAGGTCTGCTGCTTGTTATTGCTGAAGTCGCCGTTGGAGCTGCGGTTGCCATTCAGCGTGTTGTCGAGAACGCTGCGGTCGGCGCCGAGACCAACGAGGATCTGGGAATAGGTGCGGCCCGTGAACGGACCGGCCGCGACCGGCGTCTCGTTCAGCGTTTCGATTGAACGGCCCAGCACATCGAAATCGCTGTACTCAGCCTTGAAGTTCGCAACCACCGTATCGGAAACCTCCGCTTCGAGAATGCCGCGCAAGGTGACGTCGTCACGCTTCGGTTCGGTGCGAGAGAGAGTGAGATTGCGCACATATCCGTCGCTGTCGCGCCAACGGGCTGCGACGCGGGCGCGGACCGTATCGGTGATGGGGCCGGAGACCGCGCCTTCAGCGATATATTCCTGGTTCTCGAATTCGTAAGTGCCGGTGAGATAGCCTTCGAAGCTCGTGGTCGGCTGAGCCGTCAGGATATTGAGCGCGCCGGCGATGGAGTTCTTGCCGAACAGAATGGTTTGCGGACCGCGCAGCACTTCAACGCGCTGGAGATCGAGGAACGGCAAGCGCGTCTGCTGCGCGCGGGTGTAGGCGATACCGTCGACGTAGTAGCCGACCGACTGTTCGAAGGCTTGGTTGATGCCCGAACCAAGGCCGCGAATGAAAATGTTAGTGCTGATGCCGGTTTCGGTCATCGTGAAGTTCGGCACGAGCTGCTGAAGGTCTTCGGCTTTCGCGATGCTCACGTCCTGCAGCTTGTCGCCGCTCACGGCCGTCACTGAGATCGGCGTATCTTGAACACTCTGCGCGCGCGATTGCGCGGTCACGATGATCTCTTCGATCACAGGCTGCTGGGCGAAAGCTGGTACGGCCGAGGCCACCAGAGCCGACGACACCAACAACGCTGATTTTAGAGAAAGACTAAAAAGGCTACGCGACGGCGCGCGCGAGACGACGGTGCTCTTCATGGAAATCCTCCCCGTAAGGCCTGAGGACCCAGCTCTGTCCGACGATCGGACAGAAGCCTTCCCTGCCCCAGAAACCTTGATTACCAGTATCTTACGGGGAGACCCCGATAGCCGTAAAGCCAGGACGCATCAACCGGTGCGTGCAAGAGGGTGTTACGAACCCCTCGCCAGATCTTCGCCGGCCAGAGCCTTGTCCAGGAGCTGGAGGGTTTCCGCAACGCCATATAGGGCAATGAAGGAGCCCATGCGGGGCCCCTGTTCCTGGCCCAAAAGCACCTGATACAGCGTTTTAAACCAGTCGCGCAGGGAGGCGAATGCGTCGGGGTAGCGCTTGCCGATTTCGTAAACGAGGCTCTGCAGGCCTTCCGGGGTCGGCGTCTCTTTGTAACCGGCGAGGGCCTCGCGCAGGTCGACAAACGCCAGGCGTTCGTTGTCGGCAATGGCCCGGTAAACCTTCGCCGGCTTCACGAAGTCTTGGTAGTACACAACGGCATGCTTCACGAGGCGGTCCAGCAATGGCGCGCTTTCGGGGGTCGCACCCGGCACGAACCGCGAGATGTAATGCCAGAGTACAGACGGGTTCTCGGCGTGCGCAACGCTCGCCAAATTCAGAAGGATGCTGAAGCTGACGTGCACCGTGTCCTGTGGCGGCTGACCGCCATGGATGTGCCACGCCGGATTATCCAGCTTCGTCTTGTCTTCCTCGCCCGGGAACTTCTCGAGGAAGTCGAGATATTCGTCCACCGCCTTCGGGATCACGTCAAAGAACAGGCGCTTGGCTGTCTTCGGCTTCTGATACATGAACAGAGATAAGCTCTCGTGCGGGGCGTACTTCAGCCAGTCCTCGACCGCGAGCCCGTTGCCCTTTGACTTCGAGATCTTCTGACCCTGCTCATCGTTGAACAGCTCGTACGTCAGATTGAGCGGCGGCGTGCCGCCCAGAATGCGGCAGATCTGGCTTGAAAGCTTCACAGAATCGATGAGGTCTTTGCCGGACATCTCATAGTCGACCTCGAGCGCGTACCAGCGCATAGCCCAGTCGCACTTCCACTGCAGCTTACAGTGCCCGCCAGTGACCGGCGTACGCACATGGCTACCATCCTCGTCCTTGTAGACGATGGTGCCGCTGGCCAGATCGCGCTCAACCACCGGCACCTGCAAAACCACGCCCGTCTTGGGGCAGACGGGAAGGAACGGAGAATAAGTGGCGCGTCGTTCGGCGCCGAGGGTGGGCAGAATGACGTTAATGACTTCGTCGTACTTCTCGAGCACCCGCAACAACGCGTTGTCGAACTCACCGGACTTGTACGAAACGGTCGAACTCTTGAATTCGTATTCGAAACCGAAGGAGTCCAGAAACGCGCGCAAGCGCGCGTTGTTGTGGGCGCCGAAACTCTCATGTGTCCCGAACGGGTCGGGCACGCTCGTGACCGGCTTGCCCAGATGCTGGCGGACCATGTCGTGGTTAGGCACGTTGTCGGGCACTTTACGAAGGCCGTCCATGTCATCCGAGAAGGTGAACATCCGCGTCTTCACGTTGGGAGTCAGCAGCTCGAAAGCCTTTCGCACCATCGTGGTGCGCACGACTTCGCCGAAGGTGCCGATGTGCGGCAGTCCTGACGGGCCATAACCGGTCTCGAAAAGCACATAGCCTTTCGCCGGCGCGGCCATTTTGAGCCGCTCGTCCCAGAGGGCGCGGGCTTCAACAAAGGGCCACGCGTTGCTGTGGCGTGCGAAGGAGGAGAGATCGGTCATGGGGCAATCAGCGCGGGTCTAAGATATAAGGAACAACAATGGGAAAACTGGGGACTTAGTACCGGCAATTTTCGGTAAGGTCACTCCTTTCGGAGGCCCAAAAGCCTAGTTTTTGGGCGTTCGGGCCCCCGGATTTCGCCATTCTGTCTTTGGAAAAACCTTTTCGGAGCGGGCATTGTGACCACGACGCCCATGGATACCACACCCCTTATCGCCTCGGCGCCGCCGCTGGAGGCACCCTTCCTGGAGCCAGAGGGCTTCAAATGGGGGCATTTCACCGCCCGCGACGGCGCGCGCCTTCGGTGGGGGCAACTCGCGGCGGGAACGGCCAAGGACTGCATCCTGGTTGGCGGTTATATCGAGTTCATCGAGAAATATTTCGAAACGGCGCGTGATTTCCACCGACGTGGTTTCAATGTGTGGTGCCTGGATTGGCGTGGCCAAGGCCGCTCCGCGCGCAGCGGGCGAACCAAGCCCGATGTGCGCGTTTTTGATCGCGATGCTGAAGATTTGGCCCAATTCATCGCGACGGTTTCACCGCGCGATCACAAATCCTTGCTGGTCGCCCACTCGATGGGCGGCGCGGTATCGCTGCTCGCGCTCGCTAGTCATACGCGCCTCGCCGACGCCGCGGTCCTTTCAGCGCCGATGATCCAAATCAATACAGGCAACATTCCGAGCTGGGCCGCACGCGCGCTTGCCGGCGTCATGACCGCGATTGGACGGGGCGATTCCTTCGTTCCAGGCGCAGGCGCGTGGCCAAATCTCGCGCCGCGCTTCGGCAACACCAATCGCCTCTCCAACCACCCGATCCGCGGAAAGCTGGTGGACGCGTGGTTCACGGCAGCGCACGAACTGCGTCACGACGGACCTACCTACGCCTGGCTTAAAGACGCGTTCGCGTTGACCACGCGTATATCGGATGCCGAACTACTCTCGCGCATCCACACGCCAATCCTGATCGGCAGCGCGGGGCAAGACTTGCTGGTCGATCCGGCCGCGCATCTGCGCGCGGCGACGTTATTGCCCGATGCGCAGCTCGTGACCTTCGAAGGCGCCAAGCATGAGCTTTTCCAAGAGACCGACGATGTGAGGGACCGGTGGTTCACCGCCATCGACTCGTTTGTCGCCGAGCACCTGCGAACAGCATGAGGGGTACCTGCGAACCGGCGTGGTGGCAGAGCGGAATTATCTACCAGATCTATCCCCGCTCGTTTCAGGACTCCAACAACGACGGCATCGGCGATCTTCCCGGCATCATCGCGCGCCTCGATTATCTCGTTTGGCTCGGCATCGACGCGCTATGGCTATCGCCCGTATACCCCTCGCCAATGGCCGACTTCGGATACGACGTATCGAATTACGTCGATATCGATCCGATCTTCGGCTCGCTCGATGACTTCGCCAAATTGATCGCAGAGGCGCATCACCGCGGCCTCAAGATCATCATGGACTTCGTGCCCAATCACACGTCCGAAGCGCACCCTTGGTTCGCGGACAGCCGAAGCGCCCGCACGTCGGCTAAACGCGACTGGTACATATGGCGCGATGCGGCGCCCGACGGCGGGCCGCCCAACAACTGGCTTTCGGAGTTCGGCGGGCCCGCCTGGACCTGGGACGAAGCCACCGGCCAGTACTACTACCACGCTTATCTTCCGCAACAGCCGGACCTCAATTGGCGCAATCCCGACGTCCACACCGCTATGCGGGAGGTCCTGCATTTCTGGTTCAAGCGCGGTGTCGATGGTTTCCGCATCGATACGGTTCATCATCTCTACGAAGTGACGTCGCTAGCGGACAATCCGACCAACCCGGATTTCAAGCCCGGCATGGCGCCAACCCTCGCACTCGATCGTCGGAATCAATATGACCAGCCTGAACTTCATGAAACCCTCGCCGACTTCCGCCATATCGCGGACTCCTATGGCCCGCGGGTTTTGATTGGCGAAATCTATCTGCCGCTGGAACGGATCGTGACCTACTACGGCGTCGATCTCAAAGGCGTGCACCTTCCCTTCAATTTCCACCTTATCGGCGCGACTTGGCGGGCCAAGGCAGTGGCCGATCTCATCACGCGCTACGAAGCGCTCCTGCCGCCGGGCGCGTGGCCAAACTGGGTGCTGGGAAATCACGACCGCGCCCGGATCGCGAGCCGTGTGGGACCCGCTGCCGCGCGCTCCGCGACGATGCTGCTCCTGACCTTGCGCGGCACGCCGACACTCTATTACGGCGACGAGATCGGAATGACCGACGGCGTCATTCCGGCGGAGAAGGTTCAAGACCCGTGGGAGCTTCGGGTACCAGGATTTGGCTTCGGGCGCGATCCAGTCCGCACGCCTATGGCCTGGACGTCGGAGCCGAACGGCGGCTTTAGCGCCGGCGAACCGTGGTTGCCGCTTCACGACACGCGCGTCTTGAACGTGGCGGATCAGCAAGCCGACATGGACTCCATGTTAAGCCTGACCCGCGCCCTCATTATCTTAAGGCGTGAGGAACCCGCTTTGCACCGGGGGGATTACGGCCTGATCGAAGCCCGCGGTGACGTGCTGGTCTATGAACGCCGTCATGGCACGCGCGCCTTCGTGATCCTCCTGAACTTCGCGGCCGTGCCGGTCTATACACCCCTCGACGGCGCCGGCGCGCTTCTCCTGTCCACACACCCGGGAGAGTTTCACGAACGCGTTGGCGCCCTTGTCCGACTGCGGCCTCACGAAGGGATCATTGTGGAACTTTCCCGAGAGCCGTGAATCCCCGAAGGCAGGCGCGGCGCTTGCACCGGCGGCGAACTGCCGGTACAGGTCGAACCTTCCATGAACACATCCACCGTCGCCGCGCTGCCCGTTCGCCGCATCCTGCTTCCCGATGCGCCCGTTGTCGCGGCCGAATGGACGAGCGCCGCGATCCTCGACACGAGCGGCGAAATCAGCGTGAAAAAGGCCGCCATGGCCGGCCAGCTGATGGCGGCGGCGCGGCCGATCCTTTGCCACGCACCGGCCACCGCGGCGCGTCTGAAAACCGAACGCTTTCCGGCGCATGACATCTTGGAATTGTTCGCCTTTGTACGCCCGGCCAGTTTTTGCCTGCCGACAATTGGCGGCGTCGCGGCCGCGTTAGGTTTAACGCCGCCGGCGACCCTTGAAGATAAGCCCGAGACTCTCCTGCACGCGGTTCGGCATCTTCTGGAAGAACTGAAACGTATCGGCGACCTGGAGGCAAAGACACTGGCCGCAGCTGCCGGCGCCATGGCGCGGGGCGGATGGGCGTGGGGTCCGTCCGTGCTTGCCGCCCTCGGCGGTGATCCCAACGCGGCGCGCGGTTTCGGGCCGGCCGCGGGACTTCGGGTCTGGATTGACCTGCCGGCCTGGGAAGAACGCGCCCCACCCGCGCCGCCAGGCAGCAAACCCGTTCCCGCCGCCCAGTCGGAAGAACGTCTCGAAAGGCTCCTGGGGAGCGGCGCCGAGGCGCGGCCAAGCCAACGCGCGTATACGCGCCTCGTGACGGAAGCGTTCCAACCTCGCGGCGCCTCAAACCAGCCGCTTCTTGTCCTCGCAGAAGCCGGCACCGGTACGGGGAAAACCCTTGGTTACGTGGCGCCGGCCAGCGTGTGGGCGGAACAAAACCAAGGCGCCGTGTGGCTGTCGACATTCACGCGCAACTTGCAGCGTCAGTTGGATCAAGAACTCGACCGGTTGCATCCCGACAGCGACGAAAAAAAGCGCCGCGTTGTGATCCGCAAGGGCCGCGAAAACTATATGTGCCTGCTCAGCTATGAAGAGGCATTAAACCGTCTCGGCGCGCAGCCTTACGACGCGGTGGCGCTGGGCCTCGTGGCGCGGTGGGTCAGCGCGACCCGCAATGGCGACATGGTCGGCGGCGATCTGCCAGGCTGGCTGCCGGAAGTCTTAGGCCGAGAAAAAGTCATCGGCCTCGCCGACCGGCGCGGCGAATGTATCTACGCCGCATGTAATCACTATCAAAAGTGCTTTGTCGAACGTACTGTGCGGCGAGCCCGATATGCCGACATCGTCGTCGCGAACCATGCGCTTGTCATGGCGCAGGCCGCCCTCGGCGGTATCGACGATGCGCTGCGTCCGACGCGCTATGTTTTCGACGAAGGCCATCACATCTTCGAGGCGGCGGACTCCGCATTCTCGGCGCATTTCACAGGGCTCGAGGCCGCCGATCTCCGGCGATGGCTGCTTGGCGCGGAAGGCAACGCCAAACGCAGCCGCGCCCGCGGCTTGAAGCGGCGCTGCGAGGATTTGATCGCGTGCGGCAGCGGCGACGACTTTGGACTATCGAATGCCGTGGAGGATGCCGTGGAGGCTGCCCGCGCGCTTCCAAGTCAAGGGTGGCGCAACCGGGTAAAGGACGGCGCCCCTCAAGGACCGTCCGAAAAGTTCCTCGCGTTGGTGCGCCAGCAAGTGCTCGCACGAGGCGATACGGCGTCACCCTATTCGCTGGAAGCCGAAACGGTTCCGCTCCTCCCAGGGCTCGCGGAGGCTGTCGATGGCCTAGAAATCGCGCTCGCGCGCCTCGAGGCGCCGCTGCGGAAGCTGATCGCGAGTTTCACCGCGAAACTCAATAAGGACGCCGGCATTCTTGAAACCTCCATGCGTCAACGCCTTGAGGCGGTGATCCGCACGCTTGAGCACCGCGGCGCGATGCAGGTCACCGCCTGGCGGGGTATGGTTAAGTCGCTCAAGGAAGCGACGCCATCGGAGTTCGTGGACTGGTTCCATATCGAACGCATCGACGGCCATGACATTGATGTGGGGCTTAGCAGACACTGGGTGGATCCGACCCTGCCATTCGCGCGTGCGCTCGCGGATCACGCCCACGGGATCGTGGTGACGTCCGCCACGATGCTCACCGGCGAGTCCGACGAAGCAACGGATTGGACGAACGCCGAGCAGCGCGTCGGCGCGTGGCATCTATCGGCGCCGGTTGCGCGGGCTTCGCTCGCATCGCCCTTCAACTACCTCCAAAACACCCGTGTGATCGTCGTCACCGATGTGCGCAAGGACGATCTGAAGCAAGTTGCCGCCGCGTATCGGGAGCTATTCCTGGCCGCCGGAGGCGGTGGCCTTGGCCTGTTCACCGCGATCAGCCGCTTGCGCGAGGTCCACAAACATATCTCCGCGCCACTCGATGAAGCGGGTATCCCACTTTACGCACAGCATGTGGACGCCATGGATACCTCGACGCTCGTGGATATCTTCCGCGCCGAGGAGGACGCCTGCCTTTTGGGAACTGACGCCGTGCGCGAAGGTGTCGATGTCCCAGGCCGTTCGCTCCGCCTCGTGGTTTTCGACCGTGTGCCATGGCCGCGTCCCGACATCTTGCATAAGGCGCGGCGGACCGCGCACGGTAAGAAGGGCTATGACGACGCGATTACGCGCCTACGCCTGAAGCAAGCTTTCGGCCGTCTCGTGCGGCGCGAGACCGATCGCGGCGTTTTTGTCCTCTTGGATCCGATGATGCCGTCCCGCCTCTGCACCGCGTTTCCGCCCGGCGTCGAGGTGGCGCGTGTCGGCCTCTCTGAGGCGGTCGCGATGGTTCGGGAGTTTCTGTAAGGCCTAGTCCACCGCGAGAGCGAGGGGCTGCCTTATGGAACCAACCGGGAGGTCATCGCATTTGACGCAAAGGACCTCGGGCTCGCGTTGGTTCTCCCGGCCGATGGCCGTGAATCCGGCCGTCAACGCTATGAGGCGGCGCGGGCCGGCCCGCCCACTTTCCGGGTGCGCCCAATGGGCAAGGCCCGGCTGTCCGCAGCTCGGACATTTCAAACGAACGGTATGAGCAGAGTCCATCGGAGCTCCTTCGGAAACCGCGTTGGCCGACCAGCCCCGGCGGCAAGCGCCCGCTCTTCGCAATGTCCCTTTAAATGATGGGCTGGACTTTATTTCCGCCTCTAGAAAATTTAAATGCAATTACAATAAGTTACAGACGTAACGTGCGCTTGTGGAACAAAACACGCTTTTTGCGCGTTTCGAATGATGAACCTACGCTACTCATTTTGAGTAAGTAACTCACAGACCAAACGGTTGAAGACGGAGGCTTTCTAAAGCCATGCCTATGAAGAACGGCGGTAAAAGGAAGACCACCGAAAAGCGTCTCTCTCGTCTTCAGGTCATGCTCTCCCAAGAGGAACTGACCGCCCTCGATAACTTTCGGTTTGAAAAGCGCATGCCAAGCCGCGCGTCGGCGATCCGCGAAATTTTGCGACGCGGTCTAGCGGCGGACGGCTTCGCGATCGCTTTGCGAGGCTCGCACTCAAAAGCTTTCGGCGTCCTGCGCGACGGATCGAACGACGAGGGTTAACTGGGCTTCCGCGCTTCGCGCAATTTGACGAGGCTATGCATCGCGGCGTTCATCGGCGTCGGCACATTGTATTTCTTCCCCTGAGCTGCGACGTAGCCGTTCAATGAATCGATTTCCGTCAGCTTGCCGCGAGCAAGATCCTGCTGCGTGGAGGACAACGTGCCGGGCATCGCCGGCCCGAGCTTACGCACGCGGTCTTGCATATCGGGGAGATCAAGCGCGATCCCCTTTGCCTTCGCGACCGCCACGCACTCCTCGGCTAAGAGCATCATGATATTGAGCGCGCCGGGATCGTTTACCAGCACTCCGTAGGTACAGCCCGTCAAAGCCGAGAGGGCGTTATAGGTCGCGTTCATGACAAGCTTCGTCCACATTTCCTGCGTGACGGTCTTGCTGACCCTGCACGGAATACCGCCGTGCTCGCAGGTCGCCGCGATTTTCGCGAGCACGTCCTCCGCGACTTCGCCGCCGATGACCAAATCGCCCCGGCCGTTGTGTTTCAGATAGCCCGGCGACGGCATTGCGCAGGCCACATAAACGCCCGCCGAAACCACATCGAATCCCAGCTCGTCCTTGATCCGTTCGGCGTTATCGACGCCGTTTTGCATGCTTACCATCACAGCATCCGGACGCATGCGGGATTTGGCGTCTCGCGCCGCGGTAACGGTATCGAGGGTCTTCACGCAAAGAAGGATAAGATCGCCTTCTTTCACGGCATCCATCTCGGTGGTTGCCGCGACCTTCACTTGTTCCTTGAAGGTCGTGGTATCCATCATGAGGCCGTCGCGCTGAATGGCTTCGACATGCTGAGGCCGCGCAATCAACGTCACTTTGATTCCGGCCCGCGCTAGCATCCCGCCGTAATAGCAGCCCACCGCGCCGGCGCCGACGACAACGACGTGTTTGAACATCACTCGTCCCCGATCGAGGCGAAACGGATGGTCACCGGCGTCTGCCCAACGGCCGCGGGCGAACGCGACAGGCGCGCCTGAATGGAGTGACGGGGAACGCACGTTCCCTTGGAGCCGAGCGGCAAACGGAGCTCGGCCATTTCCTTGCGCGACATGCGGATCGCTGTCACCGGACGCGCTTTGCCCCAGTTCACCTCACGCTCAACGTCGACGAAAAGGAGTGTCCAGTATTCGGCGCGCGGCATCCAGTGCATCTCGGCCTTGGCGAGATACTCAAAACCAAGGACCTCATCGATCTCCTTGTCCGTGAGGCCGTCCGTGAGCGCGCAGACCTTCTCCCACGGCCATTCGGTTAATGGGCCGAAGTCCAGCACATCCCCACCGCCCATCAGGACGAAGCGAAGATTCTTATGAAATACGATTTCTTTCTTGGACTCAGGCCCGCCGGTGCGGGTGTAGAGCAAATAGATAGTCGCCGGCGCGAGCGTGAAGATCGCGAGCAGGCCCAGGACTTTTAGAAAGGATTTGGACGGTCCCCAAGAAGTCATGGGGCGCTTATAGCGCATTGGACCGTCGTGGTCTTTTCCGATTTCTGCATATCCGCCAAAGTAAAAGGGCCGCACCTTTCGGCGCGGCCCTTCGCTGTCTATCGCTTGGGTCGTTGGACCTAGAAGTCCATGCCGCCCATACCGCCCATGCCGCCGCCCGGCGGCATCGCCGGACCTTCGTCCTTCTTCGGGACTTCAGCGACCATCGCTTCGGTGGTGATCAGCAGGCCCGAGACCGAGGCCGCGTCTTGCAGAGCCACACGGACGACCTTTGTCGGGTCGACGATGCCGGCCTTCACCATATCGACGAACTTGCCTGTGGCCGCGTCGTAACCGAAGTTCGTGTCCTTCGACTCAACGACCTTACCCGCGATCACCGCGCCATCTTCGCCGGCATTGTCGGCGATTTGACGCAGAGGAACGCCCAGCGCGCGGCGAACGATCTCGACGCCCACTTTCTGGTCATCGTTGCTGACTTCGACCTTCGCGAGGTTCTTGGAAGCGCGGAGCAGGGCGACGCCGCCGCCCGGCACGATGCCTTCTTCCACCGCAGCGCGGGTGGCGTGGAGGGCGTCGTCAACGCGATCCTTCTTTTCCTTCACTTCGATTTCGGTCGCGCCGCCGACTTTGATCACCGCAACGCCGCCGGCGATCTTCGCCAGACGTTCTTGCAGCTTTTCCTTGTCGTAATCGGACGTGGTGTCGTCGATCTGACGGCGGATTTGCTCGCAGCGCGCATTGATGTCGTTCTTCTTGCCGGCGCCATCGACGATCGTGGTGTTGTCCTTGTCGATGGTGACCATCTTGGCCGAGCCGAGCATCGGCAAGGTGACGGTTTCCAGCTTGATTCCGAGATCTTCGCTGATGACCTGGCCGGCGGTGAGGACGGCGAGATCTTCCAGCATGGCCTTACGGCGATCGCCGAAGCCCGGCGCCTTCACGGCCGCGACCTTCAGGCCGCCGCGCAGCTTGTTCACGACGAGCGTGGCAAGCGCTTGGCCTTCAATGTCTTCGGCGATGATGAGCAGCGGACGGCTCGACTGTACGACGGCTTCAAGGATCGGCAGCAGCGGCTGCAGGTCCGAGAGCTTCTTTTCGTGGATGAGGATGTACGGGTTCTGCAGGTCCACCACCATCTTGTCGGCGTTGGTGATGAAGTACGGCGAGAGGTAGCCGCGGTCGAACTGCATGCCTTCGACGACGTCGAGTTCGGTGTCGAGGCCCTTGGCTTCTTCCACCGTGATCACGCCTTCCTTGCCGACCTTATCCATGGCCTTGGCAATGATTTCGCCGATCTCGCGTTCGCCATTGGCCGAAATGGTGCCGACCTGGGCGATCTCTTCGGTGGTCTTGATCTTCTTGGACATCTTCTCGAGGTCCGCGATGACCGATTCCACGGCCTTGTCGATACCGCGCTTGAGGTCCATCGGGTTCATGCCAGCGGCGACGCTCTTGGCGCCTTCACGGACGATGGCCTGAGCCAGAACGGTGGCGGTGGTGGTGCCGTCGCCGGCGAGGTCGTTGGTCTTGGACGCAACTTCCTTGACCATCTGGGCGCCCATGTTCTCGAACTTGTCGCGGAGTTCGATTTCCTTGGCGACCGTCACACCGTCCTTCGTAATGCGCGGAGCGCCGAAAGACTTTTCGATGACGACATTGCGGCCCTTCGGGCCGAGCGTGACCTTCACCGCGTTGGCGAGGATGTCGACGCCGCGCAGCATACGATCGCGCGCGTCAGACGAGAATTTGACGTCTTTAGCAGCCATGTGTTTGGCCCTTTCTTACTTTTTGGCGGAAACCGATTACTCGATGATTCCCATGATGTCGGACTCTTTCATGATCAACAGCTCCTTGCCGTCGATCTTCACTTCCGTGCCCGACCACTTGCCGAACAGGATGCGATCGCCCTTCTTCACGTCGAGCGGAACAAGCTTGCCCGCTTCGTCGCGGTTGCCCGAACCGACCGAAATCACTTTGCCTTCCATCGGCTTTTCCTGAGCGGTGTCCGGAATGATGATGCCGCCCTTGGTCTTGGTGTCGGATTCCGTGCGCTCGACCAGAACGCGATCATGCAGAGGCCGAAACTTCATGTGTCCCTCCAATATCATATTGATAGTAAAAGTATTTTTCCCTAGGCCCGGACGTGCGTTAGCACTCGAGCCCAGTGAGTGCCAGCTAGGTAGCT
This sequence comes from Rhodospirillaceae bacterium, assembly GCA_050246995.1. GTDB lineage: Bacteria > Pseudomonadota > Alphaproteobacteria > Rhodospirillales > Rhodospirillaceae > SHVO01. Next base: position 168,466 of record JBFWVA010000006.1, read on the forward strand.
AGCGGCCCCAGACGAGTCAAGGGGAGCGGACGTGAAATAGGGCGGGAATCGGCCCGCGCAACTAGGTCCGGTCGGGCCCCATCAGAGGATGGGAGCCCTGCGCCCGGTACACGAAATAGAGATTCCGGCTGTAAATCAGCACCCCGCCAAGCTGCGCGATCATGAAGACCGGCTCCTCGATGTACACCGCGTAGACCAAGGTCAGGATGCCGCCGAAAAGGCTCAGGTGCCAGAAGGCCAGCGGGATCACACTGCGCTTCAAGCGTTCGCTGGCGAACCATTGCACAAAGAAACGCGAGCCAAAGATGACCTGCCCGGCCAAGCCAATGGTCTTCATGAAGTTCATCGTCGCGAACCAACCCAGGAACCAGCTCATCTTCGAACCTCTTATGATTTCAACGTGGGGCGCGTGTTCCGGCGCATGAGCCAGAAAACCCCCAGCATATCGACGACCCCGACCAGACCGCGGCGCCAGATCGTGTATTTCGAATCCCCGCGCACGCGCATGCGGTGTGACACCGGCATGGACAAAACACGTCCGCCGGCGCGCAGCACCAGCGCGGGCATGAAGCGGTGGAGCGCGTCAAATCGGGGCAGAGCGAGAAAAAGCCCGCGCGACAACAGTTTTATGCCGCATCCAGAATCCGGCGTTGCATCCCCGAGAACCGCGCCGCGAATACCGTTGGCGATACGCGAAGCGATCAAGCGGCGCAGATTGTCCCGACGGCTCCCGCGCCGGCCAATGAATAAGGTGCGCGGCGCATCCGCGCCGGCGCTTGCGCGGGCCTCCAAAAGGCGCGGCAAATCCGCCGGATCATTCTGGCCGTCCCCGTCCAAGGTCGCGATCCAAGCGCCGCGAGCTTGCGCAACACCGGTGATGGTCGCCTGACTTTGACCGCACGATTTAACGTGTGTGAAAATACGCACCCGCGGGTCGTTCAAACCCGCAAGTTCGGCGGGCGTGGCGTCGGCGGATGCGTCATCGACGAAAATGATTTCGTAGGTCACCTTTCCGGCGAGCGCGGCATGGATCTCGGCCGCGAGCTGCGCGACATTGCCCGCCTCATCCCGAACCGGGATGACAACGGAGAGCTCCACAGACTCTGAAGGCGGGGGCGCGGTCATAAAAGGCCAGGGGTGGTGAAGCCGTCGTCATACACGCGCCCAGCGCGCCGATCAAAGGCTTGTGTAACCCTCGTTTCTCCGCGCGGCCTTGTTCACAGAGAAGTCATGGCATAATGCTAGGCCAATGCCTGCTTCTTCCACGCCTCCCGTCCGACAGCCCCCCTCCTCGCGCGCCATCGCCTGGTGGCTGGTGGTGTGCGCCGCCATGATTTTCATCATGGTTGTGATCGGTGGGGCGACGCGCCTCACCGAGTCAGGCCTGTCGATGGTGGAGTGGAAACCGCTGCACGTTGTGCCGCCACTGAACGACAGTCAGTGGCAGGATGAATTTGCGGCCTATCAGACTTCTCCCGAATACCGCCTGAAAAACGCCGGCATGTCTCTCGGCGACTTCAAGACCATCTACTGGTTTGAATTCACCCATCGGCTTTGGGGCCGTATCATCGGCATCGTATTCGCAGCGCCCCTTGTGTGGTTCATCTGGCGCGGCGCGGTGGACCGGCCGCTGTTCTACAAACTGGGCGGGCTCTTCATACTCGGCGGCGCGCAAGGAGCGCTGGGCTGGTTCATGGTGGCGAGCGGACTCGTCGATCGCCCGGACGTGAGCCAATACAGACTGGCGGCGCACCTATGTCTCGCCTTCACGGTCTACGGGCTCATCATCTGGGTCGCGCTCGATCTGTTTGGAAAAGATGCGCCGGCACCGACGCGCCTCGACCCCGCGACGCGCCGCCTGGCTGCGGTCCTTCCCTTCTTCGCCCTTTTCGTCATCGGCGCGGGCGCCTTCGTTGCGGGGATCAATGCGGGACTTATCTATAATACATTCCCGTTGATGGACGGGCAGGTCATTCCCGAAGCCGTATACTCCATGAACCCTTGGTACTTGAGCGCTTTCGAAGATGCGACAACGGTACAATTCAATCACCGGATGGTCGCGATCACGTTGGTGGTGCTCGTCGCAGTTGCCTGGTGGCGGGGCCGCGGCATCGCCGTAGGACATACACGCAACGTGCTCACTGCCCTCATGATCATGGCGCTGATCCAGGCCTCGCTTGGTATTTCCACGCTGATCCTGCAAGTCCCGCTCGGCCTCGCGCTTGCACACCAGGCGGGCGCGCTTGTTCTTTTCACGCTGACGGTGTGGTTCGCTCATACCCAGCGGCGAGTGCGCGCCGAATCCGTGCGCGCGTCTTCTTCTCTTCACGCTGAACCCGCGGAGTAAGCCATGGCCGATCTCAAAACGACCGACTCGCTGTTCTTCGACAAGACCGGCATGGACAAGAGCGCCGTGAACCGCATCGTGTCGAACGCGCTGCAAGGTTGCGACGACGGCGAACTTTATATGGAATACTGCCAGTCGGAGAGTTTTACCTTCGACGATGGGCGCATCAAGAACGCCTCCTTCGACACCTCGCAAGGCTTTGGTTTGCGCGCGGTTGCGGGCGAAACAACCGGCTTCGCCCATTCCACGACACTCACCGAAACAGCGATCGCGCGTGCGGGCGAAACCGTGCGCGCCGTGCGCTCGGGCCGCGGCGGCACCCTCGCCGAGCCGCCGTCTGGCACGAACCAACAACTCTATACGGACGAGAACCCGCTTCCGATGGTGCCGTTCGACATCAAGGTCTCGACGCTGGCGGAGATCGATGCATACGCCCGTAAGAAGGATCCGCGCGTGAAGCAGGTGAGCGCATCGCTGTCCGGCTCGTGGCAGGCGGTCCATATCCTGCGTCCGGATGGCTACAACGTCGCCGACATCCGCCCGCTCGTGCGTCTGAACGTCAGCGTCATCGTCGAAGACAAGGGCCGCATGGAGTCCGGCAGTTACGGTACGGGCGGCCGTGTGACCTATGGCGAATTCCTCAAGGCCGACACGTGGCAGGGCGCCGTCGATGAAGCGCTGCGTCAAGCGCTGGTGAATCTTGAATCGGTCGAGGCCCCCGGCGGCGAAATGCCGGTAGTGCTTGGAGCGGGCTGGCCGGGCATACTGCTGCATGAGGCCGTCGGCCATGGTCTTGAAGGCGATTTCAATCGCAAGAAGACGTCCGCCTTCTCCAATCTGCTGGGCCAGCGCGTGGCGTCCAAGGGCGTGACCGTGATCGACGATGGCACCTTCCATGACCGCCGAGGCTCTCTCACCGTCGACGACGAAGGCACGCCGACATCACGTACCGTGCTTATCGAAGACGGCATCCTCACCGGTTATCTCCAGGATCGCCTGAACGCACGCCTGATGAACATGCGTCCGACCGGGAACGGACGCCGGCAATCCTACGCCCACCACCCGATGCCGCGCATGACCAATACCTTCATGCTGGGCGGCGACCGTCATCCCGACGAAATCATCGCCTCGGTAAAAAAAGGCCTCTACGCCGTGAATTTCGGCGGCGGACAAGTAGACATCACCTCCGGCAAGTTCGTGTTCTCGGCCACCGAGGCCTACATGATCGAGAACGGCAAAATCGGTCGCCCGGTGAAAGGCGCGACTTTGATCGGCAACGGGCCCGACGTCATGACCAAGGTTTCGATGATTGGCACCGATATGAAGCTAGATCCAGGCGTCGGCACCTGCGGCAAGGACGGCCAAGGCGTACCCTGCGGCGTCGGACAGCCCACACTGAAGATCGAGCAACTCACCGTTGGCGGAACCGCCGTTTAGTTTACCGTTTGAGTGATTCTTTGTTGCAGGCGGCGCGAATATCGGCGCCGCCTGATTCATTTCAAGCACCGTGCGGAAGAGGCCACCGCTGTTGTAAGTCACGGCGCACTCCGGGTATTGTGGAGGTACGCGCCGTTCAAGGCGCATGAGAGGATTGTTTCGCCGCATGGCACGCTGGCACGCCTTATGGATGAAGCCGGTTCTCACGCCAGACATCGAACGCGAACTGAATGTCGAGCGGTTGCTCGCGGTCGTGCGGCTTCAACCCGTCGCGGCCGTGGCTCACTCCTTAAACGCTTTCATTCTCGCCATTGCGGCCTGGTCGTCTTTTCACCCGCCCGCTTTCCTCGCCGTGGTCGCCATCTTCCAGATCGCGGCGGCGTGGCAGATTATCGTGTGGGCGCGCCATCGCGGCCGCGCCCGCCCGTCTGAGATCAAGGATCGCACCGTCACGCGCCTGTTCGGATGGGCGATCGTGTACGGCCTATTGTGGGGCCTGTTCACGACGACGCTGGTTGTCGCCGTACCAGACCCTGATGTGGACCTTCTGGTGTTCAGCATGATCGCCGGCATGGCGGCGGGCGGCACGATCATGATGTACTGCATTCCCGCTGCGATGATCGCCTTTCTTGGTTGCGCGATAGCACCGCCCTGGATCGCTGTCGCGGTTTCCGGCGACCGCATGGCGCCCGGCATCGTCGCTTACACAGTCCTCTATTTCATCCTTCTGATGGTAGCCGGCTTCAACGGCTATCAGACCTTTGTCGAGAGCGTTCGCTTGCGCGTGCAAAACGCGGAGCTTGCGTACAAGGCCGAAGGGGCGAACCGCGCGAAGTCGCGCTTCCTGGCCAATATGAGCCATGAATTGCGCACGCCCTTGAACGCCATTATCGGCTTCGCGGAAGTGATCCATAATCAGTTCAAAGGACCCGTCGGCAATCCTCAGTATGTGGATTTCGCGCGTTCAATCCACGAGAGCGGGCGCCATCTCGTCGCCATCATCAATGACATTCTCGATCTTTCGAAAGTCGAAGCGGGCAAAGCGGATCTGGAGGAGGATGTCACGCCTGTCGCTCTCTTGATTGAGCACGCGGCCAGTCTCATGCGCCAGGCGATCGATACCGCGCAACTGCGCCTCGAGATTCAAGTGGACGAGGATTTACCGGAGGTGCTCGTCGATGCGCGGAAGATCAACCAAGTGCTTTTGAACCTCATCTCGAACGCCGTGAAATTCACCCCGGCCGATGGGAAGATTCAAATCAAGAGCCGCCGCGCCGCCGACGGTGGGGTCGAACTGATAGTGGCTGACACCGGCAGCGGCATCGCGCCGGACGAACTCGCGGAGGTTCTGAAGCCCTTCGTGCAAAGCCGCGACGCCGAACGGCGCCGGGTGCAAGGGACCGGCCTCGGCCTGCCGTTGGCGGATCAACTCATGAAATTGCACGGCGGGACGTTGACGCTGGCGAGCACGCGCGGCGTGGGCACCAGCGTGACCGTCCACATCCCACCGGAGCGCATGATCGCGCCGCAGGCGAAACGTGTGTCCGCCTAAACTCTAGAACCGAAGACTGCCTACAATTCCGAACGCAGGCTTCCGTCCACCGATCATCGGCATGAGCGTCACGTTGTCGTCCATGTGATCGACAAGGAAGTACGCCGAGGCGTGGGCGATGGCGGCCGAGGCAATCACATCCCGCCAGCGGTGGAAGTTGCCGTCGACACGGCTCACCGCGACGGCGGTGGCGGCGAGTTCCGCAGGTAGACCCCACTCCCAACCGTAGCGATAATGGATGAAGGCAGCTCCGACGAAGGCGGAGGCCGTATGCCCCGATGGAAAAGATCGACGCCCGCCATTGGGCCGCGTGTCATCAACGGCGTACTTCAGGGCATAAGTGGCGCCGAGCGTAATCGCACCGCTGGCGATGAACTGTTTTAGTCCCTCCGTGTCGTCGTGCGCGAAAGCTAAAATCGCCGCGCTCGCGGGGAGTGCGTATCGGCCGACATCGCCGTACGTGGTAAAAGTTTCACCGGCCAAAGCCGGCGAAAGAGGAAGGAGGGCGAAGGACAGCGCCCCCGCAAATCGCATCGAACCGGTCACAGGCGTTTTCCAAAAATGACAGACCCCGTTCTCTAGCGCATCGCGCGCCGGAACCCCCATCAGGTAGTGGTAACGGGGCCAGGATTTTTGCCCGACAACCGCGCCGGGCATAACCTGCATTAACCTCGCTTTTTACTTAAAAACCAAATGCTTCCGAGCACTACCAACTCTCGAAAATCCTTGACTTTACAAAGCCGACGGGGAGTAATTTATGCGCAATCGAGTTTTGGCCTGACGTTGCTAGCACCACCCGCTTCGGCCCCGGGGCCTTTTACCTTGGGGGGCGCTCACGAGTCACTCCCAACACTGGTTGTCGGACGCCGCGCGACGTGTGCGCGGTATTTCGCGCAAGTGGGCGCATCGAGGGAGAGAGACGCAAATGGCTTCAGGCACCGTGAAGTGGTTCAACAAGGTTAAGGGCTACGGCTTCATTCAGCCGAGCGATGGCGGCAAGGACGTGTTCGTGCACATTACCGCCGTTGAGCGCGCCGGCATGGACACTCTGGTTGAAGGCCAGAAGATCAATTACGACCTCGTCAGTGAGCGCGGCAAGGCCGCTGCCGCCAACCTGAAGGCTGGCTAAGACGAGGCGCAGACCTTTAGAGGTTCGCTTTGCATCAGACTGAAACGGCGCGGCCGGCGAGCTGCGCCGTTTTTATTGGCGTTTCAGCCGTCCAATACGATGGCAAGACCGACCGTATCGTCCACGGCGATTTTCGCCTTCTTGCGCACCTCCGCCTTGATCGGCAGGAGGTAGTTTCCTTCCTTAGTCGGAAACAACGAGGTTTTCCACGTCACGTTCTTGATCGTAACCACCACGCGCACAGATCCCGTGGGTGAGCGCATGCCTTCCGACATCGCCTTGATCCCCGTAGCGATCCGCTTCGGCACGGTGACGAAATGCCAGGCCGCGTTCCCCGACCACAGCCAGATCTTGGTACGCACTTTCCATTGCATGGGGTGGCCTAGAGGTATTTGTGCGCACGAAACCAGGCGAGCGCGTCGCTGATCGCTTCTTCTACCGGCCGCGCCGTATATCCCAGATCGCGCGCCGCCTTCGCGCTGGAAAAGAACATTCGTTTACGCGCGAGCTTCAGTCCATCAACAGTCACGAACGGCTCCCCGGTCTTGAACACGCGGGCAAAGAACTCGGCGGCGTAAGCAATCGGCATTATAGCCGCGTTGGGGATTTGAATTGTCGGGGCCTTACGGTTCACTTGCGCGGCGATGCGTGCGAGGATTTGCTGAAGCGTGAGGTTCTCCGCGCCCAAGACATAGCGCTCTCCGACCATCCCTTTGTCGTGCGCGAGCAAATGTCCGTGCGCGACATCGTCGACGTGAACGATGTTGAGTCCCGTATCGACAAAGGCGGGCATGCGGCCGGCCGCGGCCTCAACAATGGTACGGCCGGTGGGCGTGGGCTTCACGTCGCGCGGACCTACGGGCGCGGTCGGATTCACGATGACAATCGGCAATCCTGACGCTGCAAGCGCACGCACGCGCTCCTCAGCGTCGAACTTGGAGCGTTTGTAAGGCCCGATCATATCCGCCGCGCTCACCGGGGTGACTTCGTCGGCTTCACGGCCATCGGAGAAAAGTCCGAGAGTTGCGACCGAGCTAGTGTAAACCATGCGAGAAGCGCCTGCGTCAGCGGCCTCACGCAACAGACCTTCGGTCGCCTCGACATTGGTCGCGAACATCGCCGCTGGATCGCGCGTCCATAGACGATAATCCGCGGCGACATGGTAGAGGCTCGACGCGCCCCGGACTGCATTGCGGCGCGCGGCGGGGTCACGCAAATCGCCTTCGACGATCTCCACCTTTAGCCCATCCAGGTTACGCCGGTCGCTTCCCACGCGCGCCATCACGCGCACCGTTTCCCCGCGCGCAAGCAATGCGCGCGCTACCGCCGAACCTACAAACCCTGTCGCACCCGTCACCAGCGCCGTCATTTTTTGAAACTCTTCTTTATGAAGCACCGCATGTGGTCGAGCGCATAAACCCATTCTGGCCGTAGCGCGGGCGCCGCAGCAAGCTCCGCGAAGAATAACTGGCGCACCCCAAACGCAGCGCTTCCGGTGAGTTCAAGCTTGGGATTCATAACTCATTCGAGCATGATGCCCACACATGCACAAGCGCCCCACACAAGTCATCTTCACCGCCGACGATTTCGGTTTTTGTGGCGAAGTGAACGAAGCGGTCGAACGCGGCCATCGCGACGGCGTATTGTCGGCCGCCAGCCTTATGGTCGGCGCGCCCGCGACCCAGGATGCCATCGCGCGCGCGCGTCGTATGCCGCGCCTCGCGGTCGGCTTGCACCTTACCTTGGTGGAAGGGCGGCCCGTACTTCCCGCCGCCGTTCTGCCAGCGCTCACCATGCCCGATGGTGCATTCCATGACGACTTGGTCGGCGCCGGCGTGCGCTGGTTCTTCTCTCGGGCCGCCCGCCGACAGCTGCGCGCCGAGATCCGCGCCCAGTTCGAGGCTTTTCGCGCGACCGGCCTCACGCTTGACCATGTAAACGCCCACAACCATATGCACCTGCATCCGACGGTGCTGGGATTAATCATCGATCTGGCGAAGGAATTCGATGTGCGGGCCGTTCGATTACCCTATGAAGCGCCAGCCGCCATGCTTGCACCGTGGATGGGCCTGATGAAAAGACGCCTTAAGCGCGCCGGACTTTCCTTCAATGACCGTGTCGTTGGCATGCATGCAACGGGGCACGTGAACGAAAACCTCGTTCTCAACAAACTGGCGGCCCTTCCGCCCGGCGCCACGGAATTCTATCTCCACCCGGCGGTACGCACGACCCCGGCGCTTGAGGCGGCCGCGCCCGGCTATGATCGCGCCGGCGAACTCGCCGCCCTTACCAGCGCACGTGTCGGGGCCCGCCTGAAGGAACTGGCCCTCACACCCGCGTGTTTTCGCGATCTTTCATGACTTTTGCGCGTGAGAGCGGCTTGCAATCCCCCGTACCGCCGATAGGATGCGCCCAACAATAAGACTGGGGAACACCCATTGAACGCCCGTACGCTGACCTCCAACGGCGCTCCCATTCCGTTCACGCCGCAATACTTCGGAGCCCTCCGCGAAAGCCATACCGGCCTTCCAGCGGAAACGCTGCGCGCGCGTTATGCAGAAGACGGGTATGTGCTGCTCAAGGGCGCGCTGGCATCCCAGACGGTCTTCGATTTGCGCGAAGCTTACTTCAGCTTATTCGATGCCAGTTTTTTCAAGGATGGCGATGCGCGCAGCGGCCTGTTCTCGGGACGCGAACCACAAGGCCTTCCCGGCCATGGACTCGCCGGCCATCCCGCGTACGGCTTCGTGCGGAGCGACGCGTTCCGCGCCTTTACGGGCGCACCAACGATGAAGTCCATCGCCGAAACGTTTTTTGGCGGGCCTGCCGAACTGATTCGCCGCACGCCGTTGCGCCATTTCATACCCGGCCGCAAACGCGCCTCGCGGGCGCATCTCGACCGAACGTACATCGGCGGTGTTGCCGCCGACGTGGTGACAATCTGGGTACCGCTCGGCGATTGCCCGATCGACGCAGGCGCCCTCGTGTACATGGACGGTTCACACGAAGATGCCGTTCTGGAGAATGCGCGCGCTAACGCGCCGAACGATCGCACCGACATGCGCCCCATCACACACGACCTGAAATGGCTGTCGGATTTCAGCGGCCGCCGATGGCTGTATGCCGACTACGCGGCGGGCGACGTAGTTGTGCATTCGCCGGCCATTGTCCACGCCTCGCTCGACGGCGAACGGGACCTCATGCGTGTATCGACGGACGTACGTTTCCAGCGCGCGGGCAGCCCATCGGACCCGCGCTGGCGGGACGACTGGTCCGCGGACGACGGCTACTAGCCCATGAGCCTCGCGCGTATCGCAACGCGCGTCGTCCACGCGAGCCGCAGCCGCCCGTGGCTGATGATCGGGGTTGTCCTAATCCTCGCATTCGCGTCCGCCGCCGGCGCGGTCCGCTCCCTCGGCGTCAATACCGACACGACGGCCCTGTTCGATGCTGACCTTCCCTTCCGTATCGCGGAACGCGACTTCGATCGGCAGTTCCCAGGCGAGATCGAACTCGTCGTCACCGTGATCGACGGACCGACCGCCGCGAAGGCGAACAAAGCGGCCGATAGTCTTGCCGCGCGCTTGGCCGCCAACTCCGCGCTCTTTGTCAGCGCATTCAATCCGACCGGCGGCGCGTTCTTTGAAAAGAACGGCGTGCTTTATCTCTCGGCAACCGAGATCGACGCCATCGGCACGGAACTCGCCGCCGCGCAGCCGTTGCTCGGCGCCATTTCAAATGACCGCAGCGCACGGGGTCTATTGCACCTCCTTGAGGTGGCCTTCACCGCTGCGGCGCAAGGCGAACCTTCAACGACCGGAATCGCCCCGACCGCCACACAGGCCGCGACGGCGATCAATGCCACGATCGACGGAAAGTCCTCGGCCATTGACTGGCCCGTGCTCTTCAGCCGGCTTCAGGGTGCCTCCGCGCCACGCGCGCTGGTGATCGCCAAGGTTAAGCTCGATCTTACCGCACTCGAACAGGGCGCGGGCGCCACCGCTTTTATACGGGCGCAGGCCGCCGAATTGGGGCTGACAGCCGACAACGGCTACCGCGTGCGGTTAACGGGCGAAGTGCCGCTGACCGACGAAGAGTTCGCGACCATCGCAACCGGAACGACCGTTGCCGGCACGTTGGCCGTGCTGGGAGTCGGCATCCTGATGGTCCTGGCGCTTGGCTCGATCAGGCTTGTCGGGATCACCCTTTTCACGCTGTTCGTCGGATTCCTGTTCACTCTGGGCTGGGCGGCGATCAGCGTGGGGGAGATCAATTTGATCTCCATCGCTTTCGTCTTCATGTTTGTCGGCATCGCGGTGGATTTCGCGATGCAGTACTGCCTGCACTACCGTGAAGAACGCCTGAAACGCGGATCGGCCAGTGATGCCGAAGCACTGGATGTCGCCGGTGGGCATATGGCTGAGCCCCTTCTTCTGAGCGCCGCCACTGTTGCCATAGGGTTTTTCTGCTTCCTGCCGACGGCGTACCGCGGCGTTGCCGAACTTGGCGTGATCGCCGGCGGCGGCATCATCATCGCTTTTCTTTTGAACTTCACCCTGATGCCCGCTCTCTTACGATTGACGCCGCTCAAACCAGAAACTTCTCCGATCGGGTTCCTGCGGATAGCGCCCTTCAATCAGATGATCCTAACACATCGCCGTCAGGTCATGATGGGCGCCGCCGTCTTGATGGTTGTCGCCATCCTGGCGCTTCCACGCCTTGTGTTCGACTTCGACCCCATGAAGCTGAAGGATCCTCATACCGAATCCATGTCTACGGCCTTGGAGCTGATGAATGATCCTCTGGTGAATGCGAACACCGTGAGTGTTCTTGTCAAAACAAGAGAAGACATCGAGGTCCTGTCCGAAAAGCTGGAAAAACTGGCGGACGTCGGTCATGTGCAGAGTTTGTTCGATCTCGTGCCTGAAGATCAGGACAACAAGCTCGCGGCGCTTGGAGATATGGCCCTTTTTCTCGATCCTGTGATCAACCCCCTGAACCCGCTACCGGCGCCAACCGCCGCGGAGGTTCTGGAGGCCGCGCGCGCGACGCACGCCGCCGCCGAGAACTACCTCAACTCGCCGCATGTGACGGAACCGCTGCGAACGGCGGCGGTCGAGGTGCGCAACGCACTTCAGCGGCTGACCGAACGCAACGACCCCAGCCTCGGCGAAAAGCTTTCGGCCTCCTTGTTAGCGGGCTTCGACGATGCTCTTGCGCCGCTACGCGCCCTGCTCAGCGCCGCGCCCGTGCGCCTCGAGGATCTACCCGCACCGCTGCGCGAAACTTATGTTGCGCGCGATGGGCGTTATCGCGTCCAGGTATTTCCCAAGGACAACAGCCGCGACATCGACGCGATGGCGCGGTTCACAAACGCGGTTCGTACGGTGGCCCCCGACGCCTATGGACCGCCCGTCGTCATCTATGAAAGCGGTCGGATCGTCACGCAAGCCTTCGCTACCGCGGGCGGGCTCGCACTCATAGCGATTGCATTTGTCCTTCTCGTCATGTTCCGGCGGATTGGTGACGTCCTACGAGTTCTGGCGCCACTTGTGCTGGCTGTGACCTTGACGTTGGGAACGTGCGCGCTGATCGGCTTCCCGCTGAACTTCGCTAACATCATTGCCTTGCCGCTATTGCTGGCCGTTGGGGTCGCCTATCCGATCCATTTTGTTTCGGCGTGGCGTGAAGGCGAGGCCCTACTCCTATCCTCGCCGGCCGGACGCGGAATGTTGTTCAGCGCCCTCACCGACACCGCGGCCTTCGGGAGCATGTCCCTTGCCACTCACGAAGGGACGTCGAGTATGGGCCTGCTCCTGACTCTTGCGCTGGCCTTCAATCTGCTTGCAACTCTGATTGTGTTGCCGGCGATCCTTGGCGTACCGGCCAAGCGGCACTAACCGGCGGCGGCGAGTTTATCCGTCAGCGCATTCAGGTGGTCGATAAGCGCTGGAGCGCCGCCGCTGTTGAACACCGCGGAAAAGTCCGCGCGGCGGAGCGCGAGCTGGCTAACCGATCCATCCAGCAAGACGTCGATAACCTGCCACGGGCCGTCGTTCTTTTCCGTCTGTTTTTGGCGCAGCCGATAGTTGAGCGCGGTAGATTTGCCTGACTTCGGTTTGATCTCCGTATTCACCATGACGTCCGGCTTTTGCGGGTCGGTGAAGTCCTTGATGATGAATTCCTCACCGCCCCAGTTCTTGAACTGCGCCGCATAGGTGGCGATGGTCCAACCTGCGAAGGCTTCGGTTAGTTTCTTGCGCTCGTCTTCACTCAGTTTTTGCCACCCACTGCCGACCGAAACACGCGCCATCGTTTCCAAATTGAAAACCTCTTGCACGACCGGGGCGATCTTTTCCTTGCGCGCGGCGAAATTCAGCGCCGCGCCCTGCTTCATGTTATCGAGAAGCGCCGTATTCAACTTCTCGACCATCATCACGGGAGCGGGCTTATCTTCAACGAGCACGGCTTGCGCCGGTACGCCGGCCCAGATGAAACCCACAAAGCACAACAGAAAATAAGCCACGCTGCGCACTGTTCACTCCCTGGCGAGCCTAGTCTTGGGCCTATACTGCGCCTCCGAATCTGTCAATTCTAAGGCCCAGCGGGCAAGACCTAGCGCTGGAACGCTGCATGAAACAGCGCGTTGAACCCGGTGCGGCGGCGCTCGCGCTCGACAATGACCATCGGAACGAGATAGAGCTACCGCACCTCTCGCACCGAGCGTGGGGATCGTAAACAGAGCGCGGCGTGAGTCTCGTTTTACATATCCTTCAAGGCGTTCTCCTGGTTCCAGTCGTCGGCGGCGGCATCTTCTGCCTTCTGTGCGTCTGGGCGACCGCACGCTTCATGAAGCGGCCAATGCCGACGGGCGCGTTTCAACCGCCCGTCACGGTATTGAAGCCGATCTACGGCCTCGACAAAGGTCTCGAGGAAAACCTGCTGAGTTTATGCCGGCAGGATTATCCGAACTTTCAGATCGTCATGTCGGTCCAGCGCGAGAACGATCCGGCGCTACCGGTGCTCCGCAAGTTGGAAGCCGATTTTCCGGACCGCGTCACGCTGGTCGTCAAAACGAGCGAACCGGTGGTCAACGGTAAGGTCCAGAATCTGGTAAACGGACTGACCGCCGCGCGGCATGAGATACTGGTGATCAGCGATAGCGACGTGCGCGTGCGCCCAGACTATCTAAAAAACATCGTTGCCCCTCTTGAGCAACCTGACGTCGGATATGTCTGCACGTTGTACCGGTCGGTGGACGCACGGTCGTTCCAGGAGAAGATGGAGCTTCTGAGTCTCAACGCCGACTTCGTGCCAAGTCTCATTTTCTCGGCCGTGACCGGCGCCGCGGATTTCTGCATCGGCGCGACGGTGGCTTTCCGCAACACCGATCTCACGGCCATCGGCGGGATGACCGATCTCGGCAATTATCTGGTCGAGGACTATGAACTTGGCCGTCGCCTCCTTGCGATGGGCAAGCGCATGGTCTTACTTCCCCACGCTGTCGAGATCGTGGCCGATTACCCGACCTTCCGCAGCTGGTGGCATCACCAAATCTATTGGGACCAAAACACCTGGGCCGCGAACCCGACCGGATTTGCGCTGACCATCTTGACCCGCGCAGTGCCTTTTGCCCTATTTTTTGCGATGCTGCGTGGCTTCGATAACACAGGATTGAACATTCTCCTGGCCACACTTGTGCTACGCCTTGGCACGGCGGAAGCGATTGCGCACATTCTCCGCGACCGAGAAGGCCAACGGGCGGCGTGGCTGTTGCCGGTCCGCGACTTATTCGCGCTGGTGTCGTGGTATATCGCGCTCACGCGCCGGACTTTCGAATGGCGCGGTTTGCGATTCGGCCTCACCAAAGATGGACGTATCGTTCCGCGCGATAACGGCGTCGTACTTCCAGGAATAAACACGTGACCACGAACTCACTGTCGCAATTCGTCGCCAAGGCCGGACATGTGCTGGTCACCGGTGGCGCGGGGTTTATCGGCAGCCATACCGTCGATCATCTCCTCGCGCGCGGCTGCCGTGTCACCGTGGTCGACAATCTTTCCACCGGATATCGCGCCAATATCGGCCAATGCGAAGGTTGCGCCGATTTTCAATTCATCGAAGCCGATATCACTCAGGATCTCGCTTCGGTCTGCGAACATGCCGTGAAGCGGTTCGGCGCCATCGATCGCATCGCCCACTTCGCCGCGCAGACGGCCGTGCCATTATCGGTCGAGGATCCGGTCACCGATATTCAAGTGAACCTGGGAGGGACCGCCCGTCTCCTGGAATACGCACGGCGCAACGGCGTCCAAAAAGTCGTGTTCGCATCGTCTTCAGCGATTTACGACGACGATGCGCCCGTGCCCGTCAGCGAAACGTCGAGCGCACGCCCGGCATCGCCCTATGGGATCGACAAACTCGCCGGAGAATTTTTCCTGGATTACTACGCGCGCTATCACGGCGTGGCCTTCACCGCATTGCGTTTCATGAACGTATACGGTCCGCGTCAGGATCCTTCGAGCTACTACTCCGGCGTCATCTCGATTTTCCTGGATCGCGCTGTGGCAGGCCAACCGATCACCATTTTCGATGACGGCGAACAAACACGCGATTTCGTCTACGTAACAGATGTCGCCGACGCCGTCGTGACTGCCGCTCTGTCGGATGCGGGCAACGGCGCTATCATCAACATCGGCACGGGCCTTGAAGTATCGATAAACCAGATCACGCGCACGATCATAGAACTCACCGGATCCGCCTCGCAGGTACGGTACGAACCGCCTCGGCCCGGCGACATCCGCCGCTCGGTAACGACGATGACGCGCGCGCGCGAGCTTCTTGCGTTCGCCCCGCAGGTCGATCTGCGCAATGGCCTTGCTCAGACTCTGGCGTGGGTTCGCGGTCAAGCGCTCGCCAACACCCGCCGCGGCTCCGCGGCTTAAGCCGCATGCGGATCTTCAAACTTCTCACGCTGATCGGCGGCGCCGCGATTTTCGCGTGGATCGTCACACGCGCCGATATGTCGGCGGTGGCCGATGTCATGGGTCGCCTCGGTATCATGGGCGCTAGCGTGGTGCTGTTCACGTTCGGTATCGCCATGGCGTCTGACGTCATCGGGTGGGCACTGATGTTTCGCAGCGTCGCCTTATCGGGTGTATGGACCTTGCGTCTTTGGCTTGTGCAGATGGTGGGAGAGGCGTTCAATCTGCTCACGCCTTTCGGGGCCTTCGGGGGCGAGCCGTTCAAGGCCCTCCTGCTCAATCGTCACTATGGTGTTTCCTACCAAGAGAGCACGGCGACGCTCATCCTCATCCAGACCGTCAACAGCCTTGCGCAAGTGCCGTTTGTGATCCTCGGCACGATCCTAATGCTGAGCGCGAATATTCTGCCTGATCCGATCGAACAGGCAATCTTGGCGACCACGATCGTCATCAGCGCGTTCATGGTCCTGGTATACATCGCGCTGCATGGACGCCTTCTCGCCAAACTCCCTGCGAAAATGGAAAATAGCGAGTCCGGCGCTCGCCTCGCACGCGCAATTGAATTCCTCACTGAGATTGAGGAGCGCCTGTTCCATTTTGTGCGCAATACGCCCGGCCGCTCTGGCGCGGCGCTGGCCTTCGCGTTTCTTAGCTGGGTCTTGGGCGCGGTGGAAATCTACTTCGTGTTTTGGTTCCTGGACGCGCCGATCACTTTCGCGGACGCTTGGATCGTCGAAACCGTTATCGTGCTTGTGCGCTCAATCACTTTTTTTGTGCCGGGACACATTGGCGTGCAGGACGGCGCACTGATGGCCGTCGTCGCCGCCCTTACCGGATCCAACGAGACCGGCGTAGCGATGGCCTTAATTCGGCGTGGCCGCGAGCTGTTCTGGGCCGGTATCGGGCTTTTAATTTACGGCGGCTTCAATCTGAGGGACCGGAACGCCACCTAGCCGCGTTACATACGCAGCCTCACAAAGCCGCAATCTCGCTTTCCGGTACGGCGAATCCCCTTGTCTCCGCTCGGGTTTTGGTTAACGCTTGGAACCCGATACCGGTGAAGGACGCGTATGAAAAGAGTCTCGCTCTACAGCAGCTCTCAACGCCCATCCAAAGGCCGCGGATTGCCGCGGGCCTCTCAAGCCCCTGAATCCAAAACCGAAACGAGCGCCGCCCCCACACCGACTGCGGTGCCGAAGCCGCCCGGCCGGGTCCGCACTTTTCTGACGCGTTACGAGCGCCCGGTTCTGGTCGCGGTCAGCGCACTGATTACCGTGCTCGCGCTGTTCGTTTATGCCCAGATCCAGACCCCGCAACGGGCCCTGACCCAAAAAGACATCGATAACGCCGTCCTGCACACCCTGGAAACCAAGACCCTGCCCTCGGCCAGCGCCCGTGCCGCGGCCATTATCCGCCCCTCGGTGGTGCGGGTGACGCGCAAGGGTAAGAACGAAGACGATCCCGACGTCGGTGTAGGCACGGGCGTCATCATCCAGGAAGACGGCACAATCCTCACGAACCTGCACGTCGTGGCGGGCGCCGACCGGGTGGAGGTCGAATTCTTCGACGGCAGCAAGTCGGAGGCCGACGTCACCGGCGTACAGCCTGAACACGATCTGGCGGTGATCCAGGCCAAGACACTGCCCGACGACATGAAGCCGGCGACCTTGCGTTCCACGGCGGGCCTGATGCCCGGCGATGAGGTCGTCGCGGTGGGGCATCCCTTTGGCATCGGTCCGTCCACATCGGCCGGCGTCGTCTCCGGTCTCCGGCGAGACTATGTAAATCCCAAGGGGAAGCGCGTCCTGACGAACCTGATCCAGTTCGACGCCGCCGCAAACCCCGGCAACTCGGGCGGCCCCCTCGTCACTCTCGACGGTGAAGTCGTCGGCATCGTCACGGCGATCCTCAATCCGACCGAACAGCGCGTATTCATCGGCATCGGCTTTGCCGTGCCGATCGAGAACGCCGCCGCCGGCGCCGGAATGTCGCCCTTCTAAATTCTCGCAATACAAAACAAGCAAAGCACGGAAACATGAACGACATGGCACCAGGGAACACCGAGGTCGCCTCCCTCATGGAGCGCATCCTTTACGAGATCAAAAAGGTTGTGGTCGGACAGGACCACTTCCTTGAACGCGTGCTTGTAGCGATCCTCGCTCAAGGTCATCTTCTCGTCGAAGGCGTTCCCGGCCTCGCGAAAACGCTGACGGTGAACACTCTGGCTCGCACCGTTCGCGGCACGTTCAAGCGCATCCAGTTCACGCCGGACCTGGTGCCCGCCGATCTCGTCGGCACGCGCATCTATAATCAGAAGACGGGCGACTTCACGACCTCGCTCGGCCCTGTATTCACCAATCTCCTTCTCGCGGACGAAATCAACCGTGCCCCGGCGAAGGTGCAAAGCGCTTTGCTCGAAGTCATGCAAGAGCGCCAAGTCACCATCGCGGGCGAAACGCATAAGGTGCCCGAGCCCTTCCTCGTGATGGCCACCCAGAACCCCATTGAAACCGAAGGCACCTACCCGCTGCCTGAAGCGCAGATCGACCGTTTCATGATGAAGGTCCTGGTGAGCTATCCCACCGAAGAGGAAGAATTCGTCATCGTCAGCCGCGTGACCGGCGTGGCGGCATCTCTCGCCGCCGTCGCGACCACGGAACAGCTGGTGGCTATGCAGCGCGAATGCCGCAACACGTATGTGGACCCGGCCCTGATCCAGTACGCCGTGAAACTCACGGCAGCATCGCGCGATCCAGAGCGCTACGGCGTCAGCGGCATGAACAATTATATTCAGTACGGCGCCAGCCCGCGCGCTTCGATCAACATGATTGAAGGCGCCCGCGCACTCGCCTACCTGCGAGGACGCGATTACGTGCTGCCGCAGGACCTCGTCGACTTAGCGCCCGACGTTATGCGTCACCGTCTTGTGCTGACCTACGAAGCTTTGTCGGAATCCGTAACGCCCGACATGATCGTGCAGCGCCTGATGCAACATATTGCCGCGCCCGATAAGCCGCTGGAGAGCCATGTCCGCGTCGCTGCAAGCTGAAACACTCCTCCGCAAGATTGAGTGGACGGTCATCCGCCGGCTCGACGGCGCGCTTCAGGGCGACTACCGCACCCTGTTCCGCGGCCACGGGCTCGATCTCGCTGGCTTGCGCGAATACCAGCACAACGACGATGTCCGTCATATCGATTGGAATGTGACGGCCCGGCTCGAGGTGCCGCACGTACGTCAGTACAACGAGGATCGCGAAATCACCGCATGGTTCCTCCTCGATCTTTCGCCTTCGGTCGATTTCGGGTCCGTGGAAATCAAGAAGCGCGCGGTACTTACTGAATTCGTGACAGTGCTGTCGCGGCTGCTCACGCGTCACGGCAACCGCGTCGGCGCGCTGTTTTTTTCCGGCGGCGTTGATTCGATGATCCCGGCAGGCACTGGGCGTAAACATGTGCTGCGGATCATGAATACCCTTATGACCCGTCCGGAACTGTCCAGGGCGCCCGCGACGGATTTGACGCCGTTCCTGCGCGCCGCGATGCAAGTGATACGCCGGCGTTCGCTGGTTTTCCTGGTGTCCGATTTCATCAGCACGCCCGGATGGGATGAGCCTCTCGGTTATCTCGCTCAGCGTCACGAAACCTTGGCGGTGCGGCTGTTCGACCCCCTCGAACGGGAACTCCCCGATTTGGGGCTCGTTGTGATGCAAGATGCCGAAACCGGCGAACAGGTCTTCGTGGACACGGCGGACAAGCGTTTTCGTAAGCGATTTTCGGGTGTTGCCGAGCGCCGCGAGCGCGAACTCCGGTCGGCGTTCGGGCGCGCCGGGGTAGATGCCCTGGAACTCTCAACCGGCGATAACCTTGTGGATACGATTCTCCGCTTCGCCGATTTGCGCAAACGGCGTAGCCTTCTTTCGGGCGGCGCGAGCATGCCCAAGCACTTGGAAGCGCAAGTATGAAGTTTCTTTCGCCCATTATGTTATGGCTGCTGCTCGCCGTGCCGGCGCTTGTGGCGCTGTATCTGTATGTGCTGAAGCGCAAGAAGAAGATGGCGCTGCGCTATGCAAATATCGGCATGGTGAAGGACGCGATGGGGACCGGGGCCAGCTTGCGCCGTCACGTACCCGCCGCGCTTTTTCTGATTGCGGTTACGCTGATGCTGTCCGCGATCGCGCGACCGGCGGCGATGATCACCCTGCCGTCGCAGCGTTCACAGGTCATACTGGCCATGGACGTCTCGGCCAGCATGCGCGCGGCCGACGTTGAACCCAACCGCCTCGTCGCCGCCCAGACCGCCGCCAAGACCTTCATTCAGGAACAGCCGAGTTCCACCCAAATCGGCATCGTCGCTTTTGCCGGCGCCGCTTTGCTGGTGCAGCCCCCCACGACGAACCGTGATGACCTGATCAAAGCCATCGACCGCTTTCAACCGCAGCGGGGGACTGCGATCGGCAGCGGTATCCTTGTTTCCCTGCAGACGATTTTCCCCAGCGCGAACTTCGACAATAGGCTGCCGGAGTACCAGCGCGGCTTTGGCCGCGAGTCCATGGGTTCGTCACTCGACCGCAACCCCGAACCACGTGCGGCGGAAGAGAACTTCACGCCCGTGCCGCCGGGGTCTTATGAAAGCGCGGTGGTGATCCTGCTGACCGACGGCCAGGCCACCACCGGTCCTGATCCGGTCGAAACCGCGCGCATGGCCGCCGATCGTGGCGTTCGCATTTTCACCGTCGGCCTCGGCACCAAGGGCGGCGAGATCGTCGGCTGGGGCGGACGCTCCATGCGCGTGCAACTCGATGAAGAGACTCTGCAAACCATCGCTGACCTGACGCGGGGTAAATACTTCTTCGCGGGCTCCGGGACAGACCTCAAAGAGGTCTACAAGACCCTCAATACCCAATTCGTGATGGAGCGGAAGGAGACCGAGATCACCTCGTTCTTCGCGGCCGCGGCCGCTCTGTTCGCCATCGCGGCGGCGGGCCTCTCGCTGCTCTGGTACAGCCGCATCCTCTAAGTCCTTATCTTTTCGAGTTTCTTCGAAGCGCAAAGAAAAAACCGGGGACTGTCGGAACAGGCCGCGCTCGTCCGTCCTTTGCACGAGGCCTGAATGGCCGATTCAATTCAATAAGGAGAGCGACAATGCGGGTGATGGTGTTTGTGAGGGCGACGGTCGATAGCGAAGCCGGGATCATGCCTAAGACCGAGCTGTTTGAAGCGATGGGCAAGTACAACGAACTTCTGATTAAGGAAGGCATCATGGTGGACGGCGCCGGCCTGAAACCGACAAAAGTCGCCAAGCGCGTTGCCTTCGACGGTCCGAACCGCCTGGTGATCGACGGCCCCTTCGCTGAGACCAAGGAAGTCGTGGCCGGCTACTGGATTTGGAACGTGAAGGACATGGCTCACGCGATCGAGTGGGTAAAGAAGTGCCCTAACCCGATGCCGGGACCGAGTGAGATCGAAATCCGCCCGTTCTATGAAATGGAGGATTTCGCGGAAGTCCTGACGCCGGACGTCGCAGCTCTCCATGAAAACAACCGCGCCAACGCCGCACGCAATTAAGCCGGAAACCTCTTTTCTTCTCGGTTCCCACCGCCCATCATGACCGCCGCGCACGGCTTCATGATGGGAACGGCGAGCGATGAAAAACCTCCTGATCGCGGCTCTTGCGATGCTGCTTCCGGCGCAGCCGGCCCTCGCTCAAAACAGCGCGCGCGAAGCTTTGCAGAAAGCCGGCGTCCTCGATCGCCTTACCGCTTACAGCGCCGCGAAAGGCACAGCTCCGGGCTTTGTTCTCGATCCCGCCTGGCCACAGCCTCTTCCGAATAACTGGGTCATCGGCGACGTCGGCGGTATCGCCGTAGATGCCAAAGACCACATCTGGGTCCTGCATCGGCCGCGTTCGGTGAGTTCGACAGATAGCGGGATGCAAGAGGCCGCAAGTAAGGACGCCAAGGGCAATGCGATTAGCGCGCTTGGACATCCACGGCCCGACGGGCAACTCAACGGCTGCTGCGCGCCAGCGCCTTCGGTGCTGGAATTTGATCAGGCGGGGCGCCTCGTACAAGCTTGGGGCGGCCCGGCGGATACGAACTTTCTTGCCCAACGTTGCCGTGCGGAAGATGGCTGCACATGGCCCGCGCGTGAACATGGGATTTATGTCGACCACAACGGCTTCATTTACATCGCGGGCAACGGCCAAGCGGCGAACTTCCACGGTCAGTATCCATGGGCGCCAAACTTCGGCAATGACTCGCACATCTTGAAGTTTAGGGCCGACGGCGCCTTCGTGATGCAGATCGGCGCCGCCGGGGCCAAGGGACCGAACAGCAATGATGTGAAGGGCGGCGTGAACGGAACACCTCAACCCTTCTGGCCCTCGGATATGGTTGCCGATCCGAAGACCAATATCCTCTATATCGCCGATGGTTACGGGAACCGCCGCATCCTCATGATCGATGCGGCGACAGGCAAATACATCGGCCACTTCGGCGCTTACGGTCAGAATCCGGTTGCTGGCGAGAATGCCGGTTCCATGGTCTATGAACCGGGCCAGACGCGCCCAAACGAAGTGACTTGGATCCAGGACTATCGGGCTGGCCGCACGAAACCGGCCTTCTTTCGCAGTCCCGTACATTGCGTGAAACTCGCGAACGACGGATTGCTCTACGTGTGCGATCGCGGCAACAACCGCGTCCAAGTCTTTAAGACGGCCGATGTCGGTAAAGACTGCAAGAACGACGGCGGGGATCCGGGAAAATGCGGCTTCGTCGGTGAATTCCTCGTCGCTCCAGAGGCGCAAGGCGGTGGCACTTCGGGCACCGTCGCGCTGTCCACCGATCCCGCGCAAAGCTGCCTGTACGTCGGCGATCTCGCGAACGACGTGGTGTATGTGGTCAACCGGCGGAACCTGACGGAGTTATCACGGATCGGCGGCGGGGGACGCAACGGCGGGCTATTCCATTGGCCACACCTCATGGCGACCGACTCGCAAGGCAACATCTATGTCGGTGAAGTCGATGGCGCCGCGCGCGCGCAAAAGTTCCTGCGTTATGGTCCACCGGGATGCAGCGGCGACGGAAATCCCAAGGTCGGCGAATACCAAACCCGCTAGACAACGACCTCGACGCGCCAGTCATTTCCGTCAGGATGATGGGTGTAGGGAACACAGTGTAGAACCCGGCCGGCCGGCACGCTCATCGCATCGCGCAGCGCATGATAGACCCCGGCATGCGCGACGATCAGCGGCGCGCCATTGTCACGCGCCGCGGTAAGGCAGCGATTCACGGCTTCGCAAACGCGCTTTTGGAATCCCGCATAGGTTTCGGCGTCATCTATCGCACCCCCGCCAATCCAGTTACGTAAGAAGGGATCGCCCGCGTCATCTTCGCGCGCGCCCTGTTTTACGCCGAGGCAAGCTTCGAGTAGCCCGGCGTCCTCTTGCATACCGATTCCGCGGCCTCGCATGACCAGAGCAGCGGTTTCGGCCGCGCGGGAGAGAGGACTAAAATAGACCGATGATATGTTGAGCCCCGCGCAATAGCGGCGCGCATCCTCCGCCTGAACCCGTCCGCGGTCGGTCAGCGGCCGATCGAGTTGCCCGATGCACATCCGGGCGACATTCCAATCCGCTTCGCCGTGGCGCAGAAAATAGAAAGGACGACGCAAGATCGTCATGGCCGGGCGCCAGTCAGGAAGGTGTCGACCGCACCCGTCACGCACGTCTCGATTTCGGCGGCGGTTGGGAGGGGGGCGACGTTGAAGAGAGCGCGGGTATGGAGATCGCCTTTCACCATTTCCAGGAAGTGCCGGGCGGCAAGGTCCACGTCCGGCAGCTTCAGTTTACCCGCCTTTACTTGCGCCCGTAGATAGACCGCAAGTTGGTCTGCGGCGGCTTTAGGTCCGCTGGCAAAGACTTGGGTGCCCAGTGCTGGAAAACGCACCGCTTCCGCGCTCACCATGCGGTACAGGCCCAGGCCGCGTGGACTCATGAGAATATCCATGAAGCATCGCCCCACCTCAGCGAGCACGTCCTCGGGCCTCCCGTCATCCTCGGAGAGCGCTTTCAGCGGCGCGACGACCAGTTCGCACTGCTGGGCGATGATCGCCGCAAACAAGCCCTCCTTACTGCCGAAGTTCTGATAGAGCGTCGCCCGCGATCCGCCAGCCCGGCGAACCACGTCGTCCAGTGTTGCGGCCGCGAATCCCTGCTCTAGAAAAACGTCGGTCGCCGCAGCGACAAGGGCGGCACGCCGAATCTCTCCACGAGATGGCTTAATCTGTAAGACTGAAGACATGCTGTCCTCACTCGAGCGTCCATAAACTGTACTGTATAATACAGTACATATATAAATGTTGCGATACCCTCCCTAGGATCAGAACGCGGACTAAGGGGCTTTGCGGTGGAGGATGAGCGGAACCGGACTTCCGGCGGCGCCGGTCTGAGTCCAGCGGCCGGAAATCGCCGCTAAGTCGCCTGACACCAGGCCATCAAACTTTCCGCCTACGGCCGGAATTTCCATGAAAACGGTATCTTTCTCACGGCGATAGTTGGTCACCGGGATGTCTTTGGGCGCCTGATCCATCACGTCAAGGATGGCCTTCGTGCCCCCTCCCGGCGTCGTGCTGATGACGAAGATCATGGGGAGTCCCATGCCCCCGTTCGACAAAATCCCCTCCCATGTGCCGTCCAGTTCGGACCCTGGCACAAAGCGGCCATCGCCCGGAGCCGCAGCCAGGGCTGAGGCCGCCAAAAAGCTGATGAGAAGTGGGAGAGCGCGGAAGGCCATGAAAGATCCTCTTACGATACGAGGATCATAGCATTTGGCCGGAGGGGATGAAGGCTCGAATACTTGGCGAACGCCAGGCTTAGTCGTGGGTTGTCAGAGCGCGAAGAATAGGATCGGTCCGAGGACGATCACTGCGGCCAGCGCATCGCCAAACCAGTTGGGGATCACCCGGTCATAAGCTTCAAAAAAGCGGTCGATGTTTTCCATAGCGAGCCTCGAATGCGGAAGTCTCTTTCAACTCCTACATTCAACTCCCCAACTACGCTGATCCTAGGACGAGGTCGGGGCATTTCAGGGGCAAATGTGATCATTTCATGGCGAGGCTGCAGGGGTGCGGCGCACCGACGCGCGCACGCAGCCGCCGTACGGCCACGCGAACACACCTCGGCACGCGGAAGATCGCCCGGCTAAGCGCGATAAATTGCTTCGAAGGCGGCGATGACCCGGTCGGCTTGAGAGTCGGTCATGCTGGCGAAGATCGGCAGGCAGAGCTGCCGGCCACAAGCGGCGTCGGCGCCGATGAGATCGCCGGTATCGAGGTGCGTGAGGACGGGGTTCTTGTGAAGCGGCACCTCATAGACCTCCCCACTGCATTGGACGCCGAACTCATCCTTCAGGCGGGCCTTGAGAGGCGCGCGCTCGACCTTTTCCGGCAGCATGACGACATACTTGTAGTAATTCGACACACAGCCTTTGGGGACCGCGAGCGGACGCGGCGCTTCAGGACGCTTCGCGGCAAGAGCTCCCAAGGCCGCATCATAGCGTGCCGCGATGCGCCGACGCGCGGCGAGCATGTCGGGAACATTGAAAAGGTGCCGCAGACCGATGATCGCGTGCGGTTCCGACATGCGCCAGTTATAGCCCATGCGAATATGCACATTCTGATAGAAACCCGCCTTGCCCTGATCGCGGTAAATACGCGCTTCACTGTCGAGCTTGGCATCATCGGTCACAATCATCCCACCTTCGGCGCTCGTCATCACCTTGGTCGGATAGAAGCTGAAGGATCCCGCTAATCCAAAAGTGCCGGCGAATTTTCCATCAAGCGATGAGCCCTGGGCATGCGCGGCATCTTCCATCAGCCACAGCCCCTTCCTGCGCGCGAGGGCGGCAATCGCTGGCATCTCGGCTGTAATCACGCCGGCGATATGCACAATCATGATGCCGGCAGTATTCGGCGTCAGGCGGCGCTCCACCTCGGCCAGCGAGGTCGACAATGTCGCTACATCTGTATCCATTAAGACCGGCCGGCCACCGGCGGCGATCACGGCGGACGCCGTCGCGAAGAAGGTGTTTGCCGGAACGAGGATATCCTTGCCCTCGACGCCGACGGCCCGCAGCATGATTTCTAACGACGACGTGCCACTGTTGACCGCGATGGCATGTTTCGCGCCGATGCTCTGGGCGAACTTCCCCTCGAATTCCTCGCCAAACGGGCCAAGCGTAAGCCGGCCGGTTTCCAGCACGGTCTTGATGCGCTCGGCGATCCATTCCCGGTCTTCAGCGGAGAAATCGATGCGTGTCGGTGGAACAGGCTGCTGCTGTGAAGAGGTCACGAATAATTCCGGGCGGATCTTTGAAGGTGGCGCAGTCTGTCGCGACGCATGATTCCGGTCAATGTTTCTGCTATCCCTCACGGAATGAACACTGCCGCAGCAATCGAAACGCCATCAGGCAAAGGCGCCGGGGATGAGAATTTCCCCGTCGGATCGTGGCTCCTGCCGAAAGAACTGCGGCCCGACGTCGCCGTATACTACGCCTTTGCGCGCGCCATCGACGACATTGCCGACAATCCGGAGCTCGCGGCGGACGACAAAATTGCCCGTCTTCAAGGCTTCGCTGCGGCGGTCAACGGCGGCAATACGGACCCCGCCTACGTCAAGGGTCGGGCCGTCGGCGCGATGTTTGAGCGTAAGGGTATTCCGAAGCGCCACGGCCTCGATCTCATCTCAGCCTTTATTCAGGACGCGACCAAATCGCGGTATGCGGATTGGGCGGAGCTCATCGGGTACTGCGAACGTTCGGCGTCGCCCGTGGGCCGGTTTCTCCTCGATCTGCACGGTGAAGACCCCGCGCTTCATCCGCTCTCAGATGCGCTGTGCAACGCGCTCCAGGTCGTCAACCACCTGCAAGATTGCGGCAAGGACTACGCCGCGCTGGACCGG
The DNA here is from genome assembly GCA_050246995.1 of Rhodospirillaceae bacterium. Lineage (GTDB taxonomy): Bacteria > Pseudomonadota > Alphaproteobacteria > Rhodospirillales > Rhodospirillaceae > SHVO01. The sequence continues at coordinate 194,872 of JBFWVA010000006.1, forward strand.
GTCTACTTGCCCGCCGAATGGATGGCGGCCGAAGGCGCCTCCGCCACTGACCTTGCGTTGCCGGAGATGCCTGCTGGCATGCGCCGCGTTGTCGACCGTGCAATTGTAGGAACGGAAGCGCTGCTGGTGGACGCGCGCAAGCTGCCAAAAGCGCTAAAACACCGCCGACTCGCGGCGGAAACCGCCATCATCGTCTCCGTCGCGGAAAAGCTGACCCGCCGTCTCTCGCGGCGCGATCCCCTGGCCGAACGTGTCGTCCTAGGGCCGCTGGGATTTACTGGCGCAGCACTCTCGGGCCTCCTGGGGCTTTGGCTCTAGATGCTGGCGTTTACTGCGGTCATAAGCCTCATCGCGTGGCTTTATCTGTTTTTTGCGCATCGAGGCTTCTGGCATGCCGACCAGCGCCTGCCGCAGGATACCCGGCCCATGAGCGCATGGCCTTCGGTGGTTGCCGTCGTACCTGCACGCAATGAGGCCGCGAGTATTGAGGCCTGCATCCGATCTCTGGCGGCACAACGCTACGAGGGTTCGTTTCGCATCATCCTCGTTGATGATGGAAGCACGGACGGCACTGCGGACCTCGCGCGGAGCGCGGCCTCGTCGGAACGTCTCGCGGTGATTTCGGCGCCGCCGCTGGCGGAAGGTTGGACCGGAAAACTGTGGGCGATGCAGGCGGGCCTGACGCGCGCGGCGAGTGACGGCCTGTCCCCTATCTATTTCTGGTTCACCGATGCGGACATCGTCCATCCACCCGAAACGTTGAGCCGGCTGGTGGGCCGTTCGGTTCACCGTCACCGCGATCTTGTCTCACTGATGGTGAAGCTGCATTGCCGCCATACGTGGGAACGCCTTCTTATTCCGGCTTTCGTTTATTTTTTCCAGATGCTTTACCCCTTTCGGGCCGTCAATGACGACAGCTCGCGTATTGCGGCCGCAGCCGGCGGCTGCATCCTCATCAAGCGCGAAACGCTGATCGCAGCTGGCGGACTCGCGCCCATCCGCGGCGAGATTATCGATGACTGCGCGCTTGCGCGTATCGTAAAGCGGAGCGGAGGCCGCGTGTGGCTTGGCCTCTCCGACGGTAGCGCAAGCATACGCGAAGCGATCGGACTTGCGCCTCTGTGGGCCATGGTGCGGAGGACCGCTTTTACACAGCTGAAGCATTCCGCGCCGCTGTTGGCCGGGGCGATTGCCGGTCTTGCTGTGATCTTCATGTGTCCTGTGGGCTTGATCGTGACCTGGTCTTGGCACGGCGATTCCGGCGCCGCACTGATCGGCCTGCTCGCCTCGCTATTGATGGTTTTGAGCTACGTCCCTACCTTGAGGGACTATCGCCTCGCCCCGTGGCGTGCCGTTCTTCTGCCGGTCGCGGCGGCGCTTTACGCGGCGATGACGTTCGCTTCCGCCCTGGCCCATTGGCGCCGCCAGGGGGGCGCCTGGAAAGGGCGCACATATAGCGAGCCCCCCGCCCGAAACGGCCGCCCCTAGGGGCCCACCCGTTAGACGTGCAATGTCCGCTAACGTCCGGCCTTCTGCCCAGGTAGCGAATCTGACAGAATCTCTGTAGAAACAAGTCATTGTGGCGCATTCGTTGTCCGGAAACGGACGGCGGGCGCTTGAGAATGACCTTAACGAAACCGGAGTGTCGCAAGAGGTTCTCCACCTCGCGTTGCTGCGGCAGGGATACCGGATCAGGGAAAGGCGATAGCGCTCTTGGCTTCTCCGAAGACGCCTCTTTTGGACTCGATCGAGTCCGTGACCACATTGCGCGGTCTAGCGGTTGAGAAACTGCGCCAAGTGGCGGACGAATTACGCGCCGAGACGATCGACGCCGCATCCGCCTCCGGCGGCCATTTCGGCGCGGGACTAGGCGTCGTCGAGCTGACAGTAGCGCTGCACTACGCTTTCAATACCCCCGACGACCGTTTGATCTGGGACGTGAGCCACCAAGCCTATCCGCACAAGATCCTCACCGGCCGGCGCGAGCGCATCCGCTCGATCCGCAAGCGCGGCGGTCTCTATGGCTTTACGCTGCGCGCTGAAAGCCCATTCGATCCGTTCGGCGCCGCCCACAGCTCAACCTCGATCTCAGCGGCCGTCGGCATGGCGGTCGCCGCGGTGAAAACGGGCAGCGGCCGTCACGTGGTTGCAGTGATCGGCGACGGTGCCATGAGCGCCGGCATGGCTTTTGAGGCGCTGAACAATATCGGCGCCGCGGGTGGGCGGGTGACGGTGATCCTGAATGATAACGGTATGTCCATCGCGCCGTCGGTGGGGGGACTAACCGAATATCTCAAGGAACTCGCCGCCAGCCGGCCTGTTCTCACTGACGCTGACATCGCGGCCCTGCCGGACAGGCTCGCGGAAAACAAGTCTCCCGCCGCCGCTAATGGCACGATGTTCGATCAATTCGGCTGCACCTATGTCGGCCCGGTCGATGGCCACAACGTCGGCCAGCTCGTTGAGGTGCTGCGCATTGCCCGCACGGCGCCGCGCTCGCGGGCGGTGTTCCTCCACATCCTGACGGAAAAAGGCAAAGGCCATCCCTTCGGTAACCCGCATAGCGAGAACTATCACGCGCTCGACCGCTTCGACCCGGTCACGAAGGAAATCTTCAAGGCAACCGCCTCGTCGCCGACCTATACCAAGGTGTTCGCCACCAGCCTGATGGAAGAAGCCGAGCGCGATGCAAAAGTAATTGCTGTGACGGCGGCAATGCCGTCCGGCACGGGTCTCGACCTGTTCCAGAAGAAATTCCCGGACCGCTTTTATGACGTCGGCATCGCCGAGCAACATGCCGTGACGTTCGCCGCCGGCATGGCCGCAGATGGCTTGAAGCCGGTCGCGGCGATTTATTCTTGCTTCCTGCAACGCGCTTACGATCAGGTCGTCCACGATGTCGTGCTGCAGCGCCTGCCTGTGCGCTTTGCACTGGACCGCGCCGGTCTTGTCGGCGCCGATGGTCCCACACACGCGGGAAGTTTCGACCTCAACTACCTCTGCTGCCTGCCGGGCATTGTCGTCATGGCTCCCGCCGATGAAGCGGAACTCAAGCACATGGTGGCCACATCGCTCTCCATCGATGATGCGCCCTCCGCCTTTAGGTTCCCGCGCGGCGAAGGTCCTGGAGTCGTCATGCCGGCGCGCGGTGATATTCTTGCCATCGGCAAGGGCCGCGTACTGCGCGAGGGCGCTACAGTCGCGATCCTTTCACTTGGCGGACGTCTGCACGAGGCCCTGCGCGCCGCCGACGAATTCGCAGCACGCGGCCTAACGGCGACGATCGCCGACGCACGTTTCGCCAAGCCCCTGGATGAGGACCTCATCCTACAGCTCGCGAAACATCACGAGGTCCTCATCACGCTCGAGGAAGGCGCCGCTGGGGGGTTCGGAGCTCAAGTCCTCACCCTTCTCGCCGCGCGCGGCGCGCTCGATGCGGGCCTTAAAGTCCGCACCATAACCTTGCCGGACCGGTTCGTTCCGCACGGCAAGCCCGAGGAGCAATACGACGATGCGGGCCTTACGGCGCGCGACATCGTTGCCCTAGGCGTGGCGGCCCTTGGTAGGGGCTGGTCCGAGCGCGACATGGAAGTGATCGGCCGTCGCCGGTCCCGCTAGCCGCCATGGGTTACCTTCAAGCACGCATCGAGCCCGCGCTCATCACACCCGCAGACTTGGACGCCGTACGCGCGATTGTGCAGGCTTCGGGATCTTCGTTCTACTGGGCCATGCGGTTCATGCCGCAGCGCAAACGCGAGGCGCTGTTCGCGATCTACGCCTTTTGCCGGGAGGTTGACGATATCGCCGACGGCGATCTTTCACGCGAGGAGAAAATCGTCGCGCTCGACCGCTGGCGCCAGAAGGTCGATGAGATGTGCGCCGGCCGCCCGTCCGATGCGATAACCCGGGTTCTTGCCGATGCAATCCAGACCTTTGGTCTGCGGCGAAAAGACTTCATCGCCGTCATTCAAGGCATGGAAATGGACGCGCGCGGCCCCGTGGTCGCTCCGACCCAGGAAGACCTCGATCTCTATTGCGATTGCGTGGCTTCCGCCGTCGGACGGCTGTGCGTGCATGTCTTCGGCGAGGCGGAGGCCGGGCAGAGAGTCGCCGACCACCTTGGCCGCGCCCTGCAACTCACTAATATCCTACGCGACATCGAAGAAGACGCCTGCATCGGCCGGCTCTATCTGCCGCGCGAAATCCTCGCGCGTGAAGGGCTCAGCGATTTGAAGCCGGATGCCGTCGCGCACGATGAACGCCTTCCGAACGTCATCGCCGCCGTCGGCGCTATGGCGGAGCGCGCTTTCACAGACGCCGGTCTCGCGTTGGCCTCCTGCGACCGCGCGAAGATGCGCCCAGCGGTCGTCATGATGATGGTATACCGCCGGCATCTCGACCGGCTGCGTGCCAATAGCTGGCGCCCTCTGCCGCCGCGTAGCGGCCTCGCGCGCGCAGGGGCGAAAATCGAAAAACTGTGGATCGCGCTTCACTACGGACTGTTTTAATCGATGCGCGTCCATATCATCGGCGCCGGCCTCGCGGGACTCGCAGCGGCAGTCCGCCTCGCGGACGCCGATACGCATGTCCGCCTTTACGAAGCCGCGCCGCGAGCGGGTGGGCGATGCCGCTCCTACCACGATCCTCACCTCGACTGCGTGATCGACAACGGCAACCATCTGCTCATGAGCGGCAACCACGCCGTCCACACCTATCTGGATGCCATCGGCGCGCGAGAACGTCTGACTGGTCCGTCATCTGCGGCGTATCCCTTCCTGGATGTTCAGACCGGCGCACGATGGTCCCTTCAGCCAAGCCGCGGCCGCATTCCTTGGTGGCTCCTCGACGCGCGGCGCCGCGTTCCGGGAACAACGCCGCGCTCTTATTTCTCGGCGTTGAAACTCCTCCAGGCCCGCCCCGGCGAAACAGTAGCCGATCTGGTCAAACCCGGCTCAGCGCTGTACAGGAATTTCTGGGAACCGCTGACGATCGCGGCATTGAATACCGCGCCGGATCAGGCGGCGGCGATCTTAATGCGCCCAGTTTTGCTGGAAACTTTTTTCAAAGGCGCCGACGCCTGCCGGCCATTGATCGCGCGCGATAGCCTTGCGGATACGCTGGTCGATCCGGCGGTGGCTTATCTCACAGCACGTGGCGCCGAAGTCCGCTTCGGCGTACGCGTGCGGAGCCTGTCGCTTGCGAACGATCGCCTTGCACAGATTGAGACCGATGATGGCCCCGTTTCGATCGAAAACGGCGACGTGGTCATTGTCGCGGCTCCGGCATGGATTGCCGAAACACTCGTTCCGGATCTGACCGTTCCACCGGCAGGCGAGGCGATCGTCAACGTCCACTATCGATTACCACGCAGCGTCACCGCTCCGCGCAGTGTCTCCATTACCGGTGTGATTGGCGGCCTTGCCCAATGGGTCTTCGTGCGGGAAGGTCTCGCGTCCGTCACGATCAGCGCCGCCGGGGCCGTAGCTGACGAGTCCGCCGAAGTTATCGCGGCGCGTTGCTGGAGCGATGTCGCGCGCGTCTTGGGCGAATCGGCCATGGCCGCGCCGCCCGCCCGCGTTATCAAGGAAAAACGGGCGACCTTCGCCCAAACACCGGCCGCCATAACGCGGCGGCCTGGGACGGAAAGCCGTTATCCCAACCTCTTGCTCGCCGGCGATTGGACAGCTACAGGACTGCCGGCGACTATTGAAGGCGCTGTAAGATCGGGTTTTAGCGCCGCCGAGGCGGTCCGTGACCGCCGCGCGCGCGCGAAAGCGGCGTAGGTAAATGAATATCGACGTGCCAAAAACAGAGTCTTGGGTTGATCTATCAAACCTCGATCGCGTGATCGCGGAAGCGACCGGCGCCATGAAGGCGCGCCAAAAACCGGACGGCCATTGGGTCTTCGATTTGGAGGCCGACGCCACGATCCCGTCCGAATACATCATGCTCAACCACTACCTCGATGAGCGCGAACCGGAGATCGAGGCGAAGCTTGCGGACTACATCCGCAGCATCCAGGGTGAACATGGCGGCTGGGCCCTTTTCTATAAGGGCGACTTCGATATGAGCGCCACGGTTAAGGCCTACTACGCCTTGAAGCTGACAGGCGACGATGTGGATTCCCCGCACATGCGCAGGGCACGGGATGCGATCCTCGCCCGCGGCGGCGCTGAGGCTGCGAATGTATTCACCCGTTACGCTCTCGCGCTTTTCGGTGAAGTTCCCTGGCGCGCGGTTCCCGTCATGCCGGTGGAACTGATGCTGGCGCCGTCGTGGTTCCCTGTGACGATTTACCGTTTCTCCTATTGGTCACGCACTGTGATCGTCCCACTGCTGGTTTTGGCCGCATTAAAGCCGCAGGCCAAAAATCCGGCCGGCGTGCGCGTGCAGGAGCTGTTCCGCACACCGCCCGGCGAAATCAAACGCTGGCTCAATAATCCCACGGGACAGTTGGGCGGCGATGTCTTCTTGTGGATAGACAAGACCTTGCGCTTTGTTTCCTTTCCTAAAGGTATGCGCGAGCGGGCAATTAAGAAGGCGGTGGAGTTTTTCACCCCGCGTCTGAACGGCGATGACGGGCTCGGCGCGATCTATCCTGCGATGGCTAATGCAGTCATGGCGATGGAAGCTCTGGGATACGCGAAGGATCATCCCGATCTCGTCACCGCGAAGCGCTCCATCAAGAAGCTCCTGACGCCGGGCGAAGGCAAGATGTTCTGCCAGCCCTGCGTCTCGCCGATTTGGGATACCGGCCTTGTGGTGCAGGCCGTCATGGAAACCGGGGACGACGGCGCAGCCGTTACTGCGAGCTGCGATTGGCTTAAGGATCGGCAGATCCTGGACGTCGCCGGAGACTGGGCAGTGAAAAACCCCGGTCTTCGCCCAGGCGGCTGGGCGTTCCAATACAACAACGCCCATTATCCGGACGTCGACGACACCGCGGTTGTCGGGATGGCGCTCCATCGGGCCGACCCCGCCACCCATGCGGAAGCCATCGCGCGTGCGGCCGAATGGATTATTGGAATGCAAAGCAAGAACGGCGGCTGGGGCGCCTTCGATATCGACAATAACGACGGTTATCTTAACAACATCCCCTTTGCCGATCACGGCGCGCTTCTGGACCCTCCGACCGCCGACGTCTCAGCGCGGTGTGTCAGTTTCCTGGCGCAGATCGGTTATGAGGCCAGTCACCCCACGCTTGCACGCGGCATCGCTTATCTGAAACGTGAGCAGGAAACCGATGGCAGCTGGTTCGGCCGGTGGGGCACGAACTATGTCTACGGCACCTGGTCCGTGCTCTGCGCGTTGAACGCCGCCGGCGAAGACATGCAAGCGGCATACATCCGCCGCGCCGTAGACTGGCTGATAGAGCATCAGAACGCCGATGGGGGTTGGGGCGAAGACGGCGCGACCTACTGGAAGGAGCGCCGCTATGAATGCAAAGCGAGTACCCCGTCACAAACCGCCTGGGCGGTGTTAGGCCTGATGGCGGCCGGTGACGTGGATCACCCCGCCGTTAAGCGCGGGATCGACTATCTTGTGAACGCGCCGCGAGAACCCGACGGCCGGTGGGTGGAACCCTGGTATACGGCGGTCGGATTCCCGCGCGTGTTCTATCTGCGTTATCACGGCTATGCCGCGATTTTCCCGTTATGGGCCCTGGCCCGCTTCCGCGATTTGAAAGCCAGCAACACAAAGCGGGTCCGGACCGGGATGTAGGTCTTACGACTGCTGGCGCGGCGATTCCGTCGGCGTCAGCGAACCGATCTTACAACGCTCGCCTTCGACAACAATCGTTCCGAAGCGATCGAGTGTTCCGGTCGGACGCGCATCGATTCCAATCCCGTTTGCATAAGGCAAACCAAAGCACGGACCGATCAGATCGGCGCGGTACCATTGGCGATTCCGCGCTTGAAGAAAGACGGTATCGTCATTGACCGCATGGAAGTCGCGGATGTTGCCATGGTCCGCAAACGGAATCGAAGCCTGTGGGCCAATGGGGGCCGACGCATAGTCCGCACCGCCGGCACAGCCGGCGAGCGCAGCGGACAGTACGCCGATTGTGATAAATGCCCGCATTTTTGTGGTCTCCTTCAATTCACCTTGTCCGTGAAAGATATGGACCTCGGATGGCGCCGGGGTGGTAGGATTGAGGCGAAACAATGGAATTCGCCATCTTCTTGATACATCCAGGAAAAACGACGAAGGGGCGCCGTTTGACGATTGTTGGTGTGGTTACCGGGCTGGAATTCGAGGCGGACGTGGTGCGGCGCCACGCTCGCTTCGCGGGTGTTGCGGACCGTGTCCTCGTGACGGCGGGCCTTGGTCGCGAACGGGCACGCCGTTCAGCGGAGGGGCTGCTGGCGCAAGGCGCAACGGCGCTGCTGAGTTTCGGCATAGCAGGTGGACTCGCGCCTAATATCGCCTGCGAGACCGCGGTCGTCGCGACCGGCGTCAAAGCGGAAAACATGGAGACGATCTACTGCAACGTCGCCTGGACAGCGCGCCTCGTCGAAGCATTGGAGTCCTCGCCGCCGTTAGCGCACGGAGAACTCGCCTACGCACCGATCATCCTCACCACGAGTCTGGATAAAGGCGGGACGTTCGCCGCAACCAGCGCACTGGCCGCGGACATGGAAAGTTACGGAGTCGGCGAGGCGGCCCTCAAAGCCGGCGTACCGTTCACTGCCATCCGCGTCGTAGCCGACACGGCCGGAGAACAACTTCCGGAGATCGCGCTTCACGCCATGGCGCCCGATGGGTCTCTAAAATTCGTGGAGACCCTTAGCCGCATTGTAAAAACCCCTAGGCAGATCCCCGGCCTGATCCGCCTCGGCCGTTCGACGGCGCGCGCGCGCCGTCGGCTGGACCAGATTGCCGCCCTCAGCGCGCCGGCGGCTTTTTTTCAACGAACGGTGATGTGATCGGGCGCAAGTCCCTGCTCATGCCTGCTCCACATCTCGCGGAAGGCGGACTCGAGATCGCGCGCATAGCGAACCGTATCAAATAGCGCGCTCGTTGCCGCACCTTCATGGAGCCGCCGCCGCAACGCGGCGAGGACACCTGGCTCTCTCGCCAAACGCACCGCGAGGCGCTCGTACTCCTCAGCCGTCTGCGCAATCAACTCGGGCAAACCTACAGCGTTGAGCAAACTCGCTCCCACGCGCGCGGGGAAGGCGCCTCCGAGGCATGTGACGACAGGAACGCCCATCAGCAACGAGTCGCTACCTGTGGTATGGGCGTTGTAGTGGAATGTATCCAGGAACAGATCCGCTTGCGGATAGCGGGAGAGATAAGTCGCCAACGGAGCGCGCGGAGCAAAAACAAGACGATCGGGAGCAACACCTCGCGCTTTCGCTTCCTCGCGTAAATTCCGCTTCGCGGTCGCAGCGCCATCAAGGAGCCAAAGCACGCTATCCTCGACACCATGTAGAAGCCGCATCCAAACATCGAATACGTCGGGCGTAATCTTGGCGAAACTGTTGAAGCAACAGAACACGAAACCTTTCTCCGGCAGTCCCAATTCGGTGCGCGACACCGACTTCACGCCGGCGCGTGTGGCGGCGGTATTGGGTTGATAGGAATGAGGCATCGTCACAACGTGTTCGGCGAAGTCCGCGAAATGCTCCAGCGGCGTCACGAAGCGGTCGCCGATGATATAGTCATAGACCTCCGTACCGAGCGTGCCCGGATAGCCGAGATAGTTGACGTGTAGCGGCGCGGCCCCCGCGGCAAAGATTCCAGGGCGGGAGAGCGCTGTGTAACCGTTGATATCCAGCGCGATATGAATTCCTTTTCCACGTGCGAGCTTGGCGATATCGCCGTCGGTCATGTCCAGTACGTCGATAAATTCATCACAGGACTTGCGGATGCGTTCGCGTGTCGCACTTCGGGAATCGCCGCCGAATGAAAAGGCGATCACTTCAAATCGGGCGCGGTCGTGAGCGGCAAAAAGATCGACAAGAAGCTGCCCGATGGGATGGTCGTGGAGATCGGACGAGAAATAGCCGATTCGTATCTTTCTGGCCGCAGGCGTCGACGGGCGTTCGCCAACGACCGGGTTATTCATCGCAAAATACGTCTCGGCAACCTTCTTTTGCTGAGCGGGCGATGACGGAATAAACGTCATGACATAGGGCTGCACGACGGCTTTACCCGCCTCGACCCCAGCCAGAAGGTTTGCCGTCTTCTGCGCGAAGCCGTCCCATTCACAGACCTGCAGCGCGAGCATCATCGCCTCGCCTGCAAGCAAATCGAGGTCTGGATCAATTTCCAGCGCGCACTCCAAATCCGCAAGTGCGCGCTCCGGCTGCCTTGCGTCCTTAAATGCGAGTCCACGCAACGCGAGCGCGCGCGCCGATTCCTGCTCTATGGCCAGAGCCGCATCGCATGCGGCGAGCGCTTCCTGAAATTTCCCGCAAGCGCGGAGGACGGTCGCCTGTATGAAATGAGCATCGAAAGATGTGGGGTTAGCCGCCACCGCCTTTCCGCTGGCCTCGAGGGCGGACGTGAATAGCCGCGCTTTCAGAAAATCGCCGGCTTGCACAACAAACTCGTCCCCGGCCAGTTCGGCGCGCGCGCGCCTCGCCTCGAGATGATCGGGATTCGCAGCAAGTGCACGATCAAGAAAGGCGGCCCCTACAGCGAACTGGCCGCGCTGTAATTCCAGCATGCCCCGTAGATGCAAGGTATCCGCGTGCGTTGAAAACGTCTCCAGGACGCGATCATAGAGAGCTGAGGCCTCATCGAGGCGGCCACTCCGATGAAGCTCGGTGGCCTTATGGAAAATTTCCTCAGGCGTCACGTCCGCGCTCCGGCGGGTTCCACCACGATATGATCCGGAGGCAGCCCCTGCTCGCAACGAGCCCACATTGCCTGGTAGGCGGATTCAAGCATACGAGTATAGCGCTTGGTATCGAAGAGCGGACGTTCTGTGATGTTGCGCGCGAGCTTCGCGCGCACGTCAGCCAGGGACACGGGGCTGCGCGCAAGTTCTAAGGCAATTTCTTCATACGCTGCGGCGTCGGTAGCAATGAGTTCAGGCAGACCGATAGCCGTCAGAAGGCTTGCGCCTACCCGGCCGGGGAATGCCGGCCCGAGGCAGGTCACGACCGGCAGCCCGACCAACAGCGCCTCGCAAGCGGTGGCATGTGCGTTGTAGTAGAATGTATCCAGAAAGAGATCCGCAGCCCGGTAACGTGCGAGATACTCGAGCCCGGGCGTACGCGGCGCGAAAATCAGGCGCTCCGGGGCCACGCCGCGTTCTTTCGCTTCTCTCTGCAAATTGCGTTTTGCCATGGCGCCAGGATCGTTGAGCCACAGCGCACTGCCATCGACCGCTCTCAAGAGACGCATCCAGACTTCAAAAGCGTCCGGCGTGATCTTGAAGGGCGCGTTGAAACTGCAAAAGGCGAACCCGCCTTCCGGCAACCCCAACTCGGCCCGTGTGGACAGACGCGCCGGGATATGACGATTGATGTCGTTGGTGACGAGATAAGTATCCGGCATGGTCACAATGCGCTCGGAATACCCATCATAATGCGCGGGCGGCGTAACCAGCGCGTCGCCGATGATGTAGTGGTGACAAGGCGTGCCCATGGTCGAGGGGTAACCCAAATAATTGACCTGCACCGGCGCCGCGCCCGCAGCAAAAATGCCGGTCCGATTGCTGCCGGTATAACCGTTCAGGTCAACAGCGATATGGATTCCCTTCTCTCGCGCCAGCGCAGCCGCTTCCGCATCGTTCATGGCGAAAACGTCGATGAACTCATCGCAGGCGCGGGCGATCCGCTTCTTGTTTGCGCTACCCGGGCTACCGCCAAACGCAAAACCGAAGATTTCAAATCGCGAACGGTCGTGCGCCTCCAGAAGGCCGACAATCAGTTGACCAACGGGGTGCTCGTGGAAGTCCGAGGAAAAATAACCGATTCTGATCTTCCCGGTGGATGAACTATTCTGCGGGACACGCGCAGCCGCGGGTAAATATTGGTCGGCGAAATACCGCGCGGCCAGCGTACGATGCTGAACGGGCGTTGCCGGCAGGGAGTTCAAAACAAACGGCTGCGCGGGCAGATTTCCGGCGTCGACCGCCGCCAAAAGATCCGCAACCCTTTGTTCGAAGCCATCCCATTCGCAATTCCGCAGCGCATGAAACACCGCTTCACCGCGGATGAGTTTGTAGCCAGGATCGATATCGAGGACCGCTTCGAAGTCTGCGAGCGCGCGTTCGGCCTGCTTCATTTCCATGAAGGTCAGCCCACGCAGCGCATAAATCTCAGCGGAATCCGGATCGATAGCCAGCGCGCGGTCGCAATCGGCCACGGCCTCCTGATACCGGCGCAACGCGAGCAGAATACGGCCGCGCGCGAACAGCGCCGCGAATGATTGTGGATTGAGAGCCAGCGCTTTCTCACAGGCAGCGAGTGCGGGAATGGGGGCTCTACCGTCGAGAAGCGCAATAGCCTCACGCACAAAGTCGTCGGCGACAGGTTGACCTTGCGCGCCGGCGGCCGCGCTTTTTGGCGGGTCCACAGAGCGCTCCATTTTCCCTAGCGCTTCCGCGCGCGCCTCAAGTATCTGCGGCCCCGCTATCCCTTTCGCCAAGGCGCGCGCGCAGACCTCCAGGGCTTCGTCGTAGAGGCCGTCATGGTTGAGCGCGGCGGCGAGATTTGTGAAAGCGCCGGGCAACTCCGGGTCTATCTCAAGCGCCCGCCGCGCGCTGGCGGCCGCTTCGGCATACCGCTCAAGCCCGATGAATGCGGCTGCGCGGTTGGCATGAGCCGCGGCGAAATTGGGTTGAACTTTAAGCGCACGCTCAAACCGCACGAGCGCGTCGTGGTAGCGCGCTCGATGCACATCGATCAGCGCGCGAAGCTGAAGCGTATCGGGATGGTCGGGAAACCGCGCGAGCAACTGCTCGTAGAGAGACGCGGCCTCGTCCAACTGCCCCGACTGATGCAGGGCCACAGCCGAACGAAAAGCCGCGTTCGGATCCATACGTCCGTTAGCCGACCTTCGCGCGGCGCGGCTCTTCGTGCAAATCCTTCACGAAGGTCTGGACCTGCTTTTCGAACACGTATTCGGCGGGGCGCTGCTTATCGAGCGCGATTTCCGGCGCCATTGGACCTTCCGTATCCACGCCCTTGAGGAACACTTTGAGCGCCTTTAACGGACGGTTGACGGTATCGACGACCGAGGTCGGTTCGAAGCCACAGTGGACCATGCAATTGGCGCACTTCTCGTACTTACCGACTCCGTACTGGTCCCATTGGGTAGTTTCCATCAACTCAGTGAAACTCTTCGCATAACCTTCGCCCACCAGGTAGCACGGGCGCTGCCAGCCGAAGACGTTGCGCGTTGGGTTGCCCCACGGCGTGCATTCGTACGTCTGGTTGCCGGCGAGGAAATCGAGATACATGCTCGACTGGTTGAATTTCCAGTTCCGGCCGTTCGTCTTACCGAGACGGAAGATAGAGCGGAAGAGTTCCTTGGTTTGGCGTCGCGAAAGGAAGTGGTCCTGCACGGGCGCGCGTTCATAAGCGTAGCCCGGCGAAACGGTCACACCTTCCACACCCAGCGTCGCGACATAGTCGAAGAATTCCGCAACGCGCGCGGGCACCGCGTTCGAATTGAACAGAGTGCAGTTGACCGTTACGCGGAAACCGCGCGACGTGGCTTCCTTGATCGCTTCTACGGCGCGCTCGAATACGCCTTCCTGCGATACGGCGTGATCGTGCTCTGCCTTGAGGCCGTCGAGATGAACCGAAAAGGTCAAATACGGGCTCGGCGTGAACTGATCGATCTTCTTCTTCAGAAGCAGCGCATTTGTACAGAGGTATACGAACTTCTTGCGGGCCACGAGGCCCTCGACGATCTCCTTGATCTCCTTATGCAGGAGAGGCTCGCCACCCGGAATAGACACCACCGGCGCGCCGCATTCTTCCGCCGCCTGGAAGCATTCTTCCGGCGATAGGCGCTTGTTCAGGATCGAATCTGGATAGTCGATTTTGCCGCAGCCGTTACAAGCGAGGTTACAGCGGAACAAGGGCTCGAGCATGAGCACGAGCGGGTAGCGCGCGTTGCCGCGCAGCTTCTGCTTAAGGATATACGCGCCGACACGAACGGCTTGGATCAACGGAACGCCCACGGAAAACTCCTACGACGCGATCTGCATATCGCGCAGTTGCTGCGGCAGCTTGAAAACGATGTTCTCGGTGACGCCTTCCAGCGGCTCGACATCGACATCGCCGAAAGTACGAAGTTTAGCAATCAACTCATCCACCAGCGCTTCTGGCGCCGACGCGCCGGCGGTGACGCCGACGACGCCCTTTCCTTCCAACCACTTCGGATCGAGCGCGCTGGCGTCGTCAATCAAGTAGCTGGGGATATCCATGTCCTCGCCAAGATCGCGCAGACGATTGGAATTAGAGCTGTTTTTCGCGCCAAGGACCAAGATGACATCCGAGCGGCGTGCAAGTTCGCGCACCGCCTGCTGACGGTTCTGCGTGGCGTAGCAGATGTCCTTTACGTCAGGCCCTTCGATCTCCGGGAAGCGCGTCTTGAGCACCGTGATGATGTCGCGGGTGTCGTCGACGGAAAGCGTGGTCTGCGTGACATACGCGAGTTTCGTGCCCTCAGCGATATCGAGCTTCATCGCTTCATCGACCGATCCGATAAGGTGCACCTTCCCGTCGATCTGCCCGAGCGTGCCTTCCACTTCGATGTGACCGGCGTGGCCGATCAGGATCACTTCGTAGCCGCCCTTGGAATAGCGCTGCCCTTGCGTGTGGACCTTGGCGACAAGCGGGCACGTAGCGTCGAGGATATCGAGGTTGCGACCTTGGGCATCCTTCACGACCGCGCGGGAAACCCCGTGCGCGGAAAACACCGTGACGGCGCCTGTCGGAATGTCGGCGATGTCGTCGACGAACACCGCGCCTTTAGCCCGAAGGCCGTCAACCACGCGCTTATTGTGGACGATCTCGTGGCGCACATAGACCGGCGGGCCGAATTTCTTCAGCGCCAGTTCGACGATATCTACGGCTCGCACGACACCGGCGCAAAAGCCCCGCGGCTGTGCCAGTAACACCTTCATAGAGACGCGCCTCGCGATTGATTTGGCGGTTAATTATACCCTGGCCGCAGGATGGCCAAGGCGAACTCGCGGGTTTCCCGACGACCCGCCCCGCCCAAGCGCGCCGAAAAAGCCTTCTGTTGCAAGAAAATACTGTTTTTCCAAAGACTTGTCGATCAATATGTGGTCCATGCAACGCATTGCAATCCTAGCGATAAGCTGTTGGTCGGGCTTCCTGGTCATGGGCTTTGAAATGTTGAGTGGGCGGATTCTGGCCCCCACGTTCGGCAGCAGCATCTATGTCTGGGGCGCCATCATCACGGTTTTCATGCTGGCTCTCTCGGTGGGCTATCTACTCGGCGGGCGCCTCTCGATGAAACACCCGACGATGGCCAAGCTGTGCCTGATCCATGCGGCGGCCGGCGCCATGCTGCTGCCGGTCCTAGTCTTTGAAATACCTGTCCTGGATGGGATTTTCGGGATCACGCAAGACCCGCGTCTCGGCTCTCTAATGGCCAGCGTCATTCTTTTCTTCGCCCCCGCGGTGCTCTCGGGGATGGTGACACCCTATGCGGTGCGGCTCTTGGTCGAGGACGCCCAAGCGGCCGGATTTTATGCGGGCCTGCAATACTTTTTCTCTACTTTCTTCAGCGCGGCGGGCACACTTCTGACATCCTTCTGGTTTGTCTTATTGTTCGACGTCGACCAAATCCTGCTCCTGCTTTTCGGAATCACGGAGGTGGTCGCGCTTATGGCATTCCTCCTCTCGCGCAAAAGGGTCTGACATGGTTTCTCGTCGTCCTATCGGTCTGCTGGCACTTTTGTGTACGCTTGTCGCCGCGCTACCGGCCGCAGCGGTTCAGATCCACTCTGAGCGCTCGCTTTACCGCAATCTGTTTGTCGTCGAGGACAACGGCTTGCGCTGCCTCACATTCCGCCGCGCTGTGGCCACCGAACGCCAGACATGTCAGCGCACGGGCGAGCCCGACCACCTCGTCTTCCCCTATACACGTATGATGCTAGGCTCGCTGCTGGTGAAGCCCGATCCGAAGCGCGTGCTGGTCATCGGGCTTGGCGGCGGCACGCTGCCGATGGCCCTGCGCCAAATGTTCCCGGACATCGACATCGATGTCGTGGAAATCGACCCGGCCGTGACGCGCGTGGCCGAGAAGTTCTTCGGCTTTAAGCGCGATGCGAAGCTGAACGTGCACGAGGAAGATGGCCGCGTGTTCGTGAAAAAGGCCCTCCGCGCCGGCACGAAGTATGACATCATCATGCTCGACGCCTTCGAGGACGAATACATCCCCGAACATATGTCGACCAAGGAGTTCTTGCTCGAAGTGAAAAGCGTCATGACACCTGACGGCGTCGTTGCCGCGAACACATTCTCAAGCAACCGCTTGTACCCGTACGAATCGGCCACTTATGAAAGCGTCTTCGGGCCTTTCTATAATCTCAAGCTCGGCAACCGCATCATTTACGCCCAACCCAACAAGCTGGTGGACAAAGCGACGCTAACCGCCAACGCCAAAAAGTTCGAGGCTCAATTCGACAAACGCGGCTTCAAGCCGGACTGGTTGCTTGAAATGGCCACTTCCGAGCGCGATTGGGATAAGAACACGCGCATCCTGACCGATCAGTTTTCACCGTCGAATATCCTGAATTCGCGCTAACCATTCCATGAGCGAAGTCGAACTTTGTCCGCGTTGCGGAAAGCCCGCGAACCTGTGCGTCTGCGAGGGCGTCACGCCCCTCAACAACAAGCACCATCTGCTGATTCTGCAGCACCCGCAGGAACAGGACGTCGAACTCGGCACCGCGCGCCTCACCGCGCTGCATTTCAAGAAGGCTTCGGTGAAAGTTGGGCTATCCTGGCCCAGCCTTGCGAAGGCCTTAGGTGAGCCCGCCGACCCGAAGCGCTGGGCGGTCCTCTATCTGGGCTCGGCGCAGGCCGCGAAGTTTCCGCCAGGACGCACGGTTGTCGCTCTCAACAAGAAGGGCGATCCCGTTCCAGATCAGGACGAGGCGTTGAAAAACTTGCAGGGCGTCATCGTGCTCGACGGCACTTGGGCACAGGCCAAGACCTTATGGTGGCGCAATGCCTGGCTCTTAAAGGCCAAACGTATCGCGCTGAAACCGACCCGTCCGTCACGGTATGGCAATCTGCGCCGTGAAGCGCGGAAAGAAGCAATTTCATCCCTCGAAGCGACCGCGCTTCTTATGAGCACGCTTGAGAACAATCCGGCGATCGCGGATGCGCTCCACGGCAGCTTCGAGAGGCTCCTGACAAAATACCGGCAGCAAAAAGCGGGTTAGCGGGAGGACGCGGCTTTCGCCTTATCGTACGCTTCCTGCGCTTCCTTGTGCCGTCCCTTGTCGGCCCGCGCATGCGCAGGATTGATAGGCACGCCGAGCGCCTTTTCGAGATAAGGCAGCGCCTCTTTCGGCTGCCTGCGCTGAAGAAGAAAATCCCCGTAGAAGTAATTCGCTTCACGCCCGTCGCGGTCGTGAGCAAGCGCTTGCTTAAGGTGCGCTTCGGCTTTGCTGTTGCTGCCGAAAGAGATCGGCCAGCCCGGCACCTCGTAATAGAGTGAACCGAGATTTGTATGCACCGCGCCATTCATGGCCGCGCCGTCGATCTTCTCTGCTTGCTCGAGCAGTTCGCGCGCGCTGCGTAAGGCGCTGAGCGAGACCGTGTTGCTATGAACCTCCGCTTCAAGAATGTGAATCAGGGCCTCCCAGATCAGGGGTTCCGCCCGCCCAGGGTAGCGTTGCGCGAGCCCCACGGCTTCCAGATGCAGCGCCTGCACGTTCCGCAGCCGCTGGGTTTTGTCGGTCAGCTCATATTTTGTGAGCGCCCAGCGGTCCTCGAGCGCATCCATGTCCCGCTGCAGAGCGGCATCGGCGGCAAAAGCCACGGGAGACACAAAAAGCAATAGAGCGAACAGAAAAGAACGCACGAAATCTCCCGGCATGACGGGCGGCATGCTAAACAGAACGACCGGAAAGCGGAAGGCCAGGGAATGAATACCCGCGCCACCTATCGTTTTTACGAGGCCCTGACGCCGATGCCTTCGGCTTCCATGGTCTTTGAAGCGAGCCGCTACGTGCAAGCGCCGGACGACTGGTTCATTGCTTGCTCCGACATCAAAGGCTCGACGGCGGCAGTGCAATCCGGCCGCCATTCTGATGTGAATTTCGCGGCCGCCGCGATGATCTCGGCTCTCAGTAACTTGGCCGGCTCGATCCCTTATCAATTCGGCGGCGATGGCGCAGTGGCGCTCGTACCGCCCGATTTCGCGGCCGAAGCCCGGAAAGTTCTCGCGCGAACGCGCACGTTCGCGAAGCGGGAGTTCAACTTGGATTTACGCGTCGGTTTCGTTCCCGTAGGAGCCCTCAGCGAACGCAAGTGCGAAGTGCTCGTCGGGCGCTACGAACCCTCACCCGGCAACGCCTACGCTGTTTTCCAAGGTAGCGGCGTTGAGGATCTGGAACAGGCGGTGAAAGCGCGCAGTGCCGATATCACCCTCACCGAACTGGCCATGGTGCGCGATGATGAAGACGACGGCGAACCGCCCGACCTCACCGGACTTTCCTGCCGTTGGCAGCCCCTACAATCCAAGCACGGAAAGATGGTTTCACTGGTGATCCGGGGCGGCGATCATGGCGAACTGCACATGAGCTTGCACAAACTCACCGGCGTTGAATCGCTGAAAGCGGCCTCGTTCGGTGCGCTTGTCAACAAATGGCCCGCGAGAGGGATCGTACGCGAAGCAAAAGCGTTGCATGGAAGCTGGCCCGTTCCGTTGCTGGTGACCTGGATCGCGCTGAAATCCTTGTTCCTATCAGTCTTCTATAAATTCGATCTTCCCCTCGGTCCCTGGCTGCCAAGCCGATACAAACGCGAAGTCGCAGAAAATGCGGTGGACTTCGCCCGCTCCGGTGCCGCCTTGGCCCTCGTATTCGACTGCCCCGAAGATCGCATCGAGATGGTGCGCGGGTTCATGGACGATCGTCAGGCCAAAGGGGAACTGCAGTACGGCATGCATGTTTCGGATCACGCCGTGATGACCTGCTTCGTAACCTCGCCCTCGCAAAACGAACATGTGCACTTCATCGACGGCGGCGACGGCGGCTACACCGCGGCGGCCACACACCTGAAAGCGCAGTTGCGCAAACTCTCCGCAGCTTGAAGTAGAGACCGCTTCGGCCGACTCACGTGGGGCGACCGGGAACCCCCACGCGGCGCCTTTCGTTGACTCCCCACATACGCGTAATTCACGCGCCACATGTAGGGTTCGATCAACGGCACCTTTTATAGCATCCAAGCGCCTGAAAGTTTCGCATGCCGGTGTGGATGCGGTTCCGGCGGACTTTGAACTGGATACCTTTTCCGTGGACGAAGTCGCCCGGCGTTACAAAGACCGGGACACCAGCAAAGGCGAGCGCCTCTAGCAGCCGTTGACTCACCCTCCGTTTGCCAATCTGATACCGCTCCGGGGATGAACCCCACCGCTTCAGTGATTCTCGTCAGGGAGGAAAATCATGCGCACGGTATTTACGGCCGCCGTCATGGCGTGCGGACTGACGTTCTCGGGAGCGGCCTTCGCGCAAGGCGCGCCGGATTTCAGCAAGGTCGAAATCGTCGCGCAGGACCTCGGCAATAAAACCTACATGCTGACGGGCCAGGGCGGAAACATCACTGTGGCGGTGGGAGATGACGGCATCTTGATGGTGGACACGCAGTTCGCTCCGCTGCACGACAAGATCAAGGCGGCCATCGCGAAAATCTCGCCGCTCCCAATCAAATACGCCGCTATCACGCATTATCACGGCGACCATACCGGGGGCATCGCCCCCTTCGTGAAGGATGGTGTGACCGTGATCGCGCATCCGAACATCAAGAAGCGTCTATCGGAAGGCACCACCAATGCCCTCACCGGCGCGAAGACGGCGCCCGTCGCGGCGGACGCTCTGCCGACGCAAACCTATACCGGTGACAAGGCCTCGATGGCTGTGAAAGGCCGTACGGCGCAAATCGTGCATCAGCCGAATGCTCACACGGATGGCGATAGCGCGATTTACTTCGCCGATGCCAACGTTCTCTCTACTGGCGATATCGTCAGCATCGGCAACCGTTATCCCAACATCGACGTGGGCGTGAACGGCAATATCAAGGGCATAGTCGCCGCCGTCGACAACTACATCAAGATGTCCAACGACCAGACCAAAGTCGTGCCCGGCCACGGCGCGTTGATGAGTAAGTCGGATCTCGTCGCGTACCGCAATCTGCTCGCCACCGCGCAGGACCGTGTCGCGACGCTTATCAAGGAAGGCAAAAGCGAAGACGAAGTCGTTGCCGCGAAGCCGATCCAGGATTTGGAAAAGACCGCCGGCGCTAACGAACAGGCGACAACGAATTTCCTGCGCCTTATCTACAAGTCGCTGAAAGCCTAAATCCTTCGTGGCCGATCCCGTTCAAGACCTCCTGTCTCTCGCCACAGCGACCCCAGATCCGCGACTGGTTTCCAATTGGATCAGCGCGTATCTGGGGAAGCGCCCGATCGAGTCAAAGCGCGAGATCCTGCGCAAACTCGAAGCTGAGTTCGCGGCCCGCGAGGCCAATGCGAACGAGAAGCGCGCGGCCGGCATGATCCGGCGCTGCGTGCAAAAAGTAGGCGAGAACTTAAAGGCATAAATCCCTGGTCGCGCGCCGCGTGTAGGCCGCGCGGATTCGCTTCATCATCAAAATACCCTGAACGCGTCATCAACAGCCCGCAATGCAAGAGCAAATTCATAAGCGCGACAGTTCCGTATGGAGGTGGGCTTATGAAAACACTCAAAACATTGACTGCGGCGTTAGCCTTGACCTTGGGCGTGGGCTTCGCGACGGCGGCCTCGGCCGATACGTTCGCGGGACATGCCTCCGTTAAGGCGGCGAAGGTTCAGTACAATAATCGAGGTTATGACCGAGGTTATGATCGGGAACGCGATTACGACCGCGACGGCGTGCCTAATCGCTACGACTGGGACCGCGACAACGACGGCGTCCCCAACCGCTACGACCGCAACGACTATCGCCCGAATTACGGCCGAGGCGGCTACAACGGCGGTTACGGCTTCGCGCCGACGCGCTATAGCCGCTCCTGGGATTGGGACGGTGACGGTGTCCCGAACCGTCGCGACGCGCGCCCGCGTAATCCGTGGCGGTGGTAGTTAAAACCTGAGTGAGAGCTGTGGGCGCGGGGTGCTGAGAAGCAACCGCGCCCACACGCTTATAAGCCTAAGACTATCGAGAGGCTTTCTTGCGCGCGCTTTTACGAGCCGTGCTCTTTCGGGCGGTCTTCTTACGGGCTGTCTTTTTACGAGCAGGAGCGCGTCCTCTCTTGGCGCCGGCGGTTGCACGTGAGGATGAGGAGCGTGAAGCGCTCTTGCGTGAGACCGTTTTCTTACGTGCCGCGCCGCCCTTGCGGCCACCTTTGCGCGCCGGAGCCTTGTTGGTCTTCCTTCCCCGGCCAGATCCACTCTTCTTGCCGCCGCCGTCCATGGCGTTCACCGTCGCCCAGGCGCGGGCCTCGGCTTCCTTATGGCTCACGCCTTTGTCTTCGTAGCCTCCCTCGATGTGTTCGGCCTGACGCTTCTGTTTGTTCGAATAACTGGATTTATCGCCACGGGGCATGGGGACTCCTTGGGCTGAGGATGCTGGAAGCGCAACGGTTTCACATCCTGGAAGTTCCAATGTTTGCAGGGATTTACCCCTCGCCCTTGACTCCCACAAACGACTAGAACAAAACTAGAACAAACCAAGGGACCAAGAATGGACGCACCTCATGAAAACGGGCAGGAAAACTGCCGTTCTCAAGGACTTACGAGAACATATCCACCGCCTTGAAAGACTCGAGGGGTCAGCCCGGCGCGGCGCCCTTAAAGCGCTGCCTTTCGGCATTCCCGCACTCGATGGTCTTTGGCCGGAAGGCGGTTTGCCAGCCGCGGCGCTGCATGAAGTAAACAGCGTGAGCGCGGCGGGATTTGCGGCCGCGACCGCTTTTGCCGCCGCAAGCGCCGGACGTCTTGGGAAACCTGTCTTGTGGTGCACCACCTCGCCCGATTTCTACGCTCCGGGACTCGCGCAGATGGGCCTTCCCGTCTCGCGCCTCATCGTAGTGCGAGCGCGCTCGGAAAAGGACGTGCTGGCGGTGATGGAAGAAGCGCTGCGCCATGCGTCCCTGGGCTGTGTGATCGGTGAGACCCCGCGCCTGACGCTGACGACAAGCCGGCGCTTGGCGTTGGCCGCCGAGAGCGGCGCAACCATGGCCTTCACCTTACGAAGACGCCGGAAAAATACCGAACTTGAACCCATCGCCGCGGCGAGCCGGTGGCGGATCAGTGCGGCGCCTTCGTCCCCGCACCCAATCCCCCAGTCAGGGCGGGCGCGGTGGACACTTGAATTGCTGCGCTCGCGCAGCGGAGCTACTGGAACCTGGAGTGTGGAAGTCCCCGATGCGCAGGGTTATCTGCATCTTCCTTCCGCATTGGCCGATGGAAGCGCGATTGCGCCGCTTGAGCGGCGAAGCGAACGACGCGCTATCGCATAAACCTGTCGTCATCGCCAATCTGGAGGACAAACACCGGCTCGTGCTGGCGGTGAGCGCTGCCGCCGCCGCGGACGGGATCACGCCCGGGCTTGCGTTGGCGCATGCCCGGGCGGTGCAACCAAATCTGGTCGCACTACCCGCACAGCCGCTGGAGGACGGCCGCGCGCTGGAGCGCTTGGCCGTGTGGTGTTTACGCTATAGCCCTCTCGTCTCCGCCTTTTCACCGGACAGCATCTGGATCGACGCGACGGGCGCGACGCATCTGTTCGGCGGCGAGACAAAAATGCTGGAGACCATCCGCGGCGCCATGGCGGGACATGGTTTGACCGCACGCGTCGCCATGGCGGCAAGCCCTGGCGCGGCCTGGGCCCTGGCGCACTTTGGTCCTCAATCGATCACGGTTTCCAGCGCGCCGGCGGATTTGAATCCGCTCCCGGTCATGGCGTTGCGCATTAGCCTCGCGACCGGACGCAGCCTGTGGCGGGTGGGTCTTAAGACCGTCGCCGATCTTCGGCATATTCCGCGCGCGACGTTGCCTCGCCGCTTCGGCAAGGACCTATTGTTACGCCTCGACCAAGCTTTGGGACAAGCGCCGGAATCCATTGAAGCGGTGCTTCCACCCGCCGCGAAACGCAAGCGTCTCGTCTTTGCCGAACCGATCGGCACGGCGGACGACTTGAAACGCACCATCGGGCTTTTGGCGCCGCCGCTCTGCGCCGAGCTTGAGAAAAGCCAGGAAGGCGCGCGAAAACTCGATCTTCTGTTCTTTCGCACCGACAATCGCGTGGAAACCATCCGCCTTGCCCTCGCCCGGCCTTCACGCAACCCCGCGCATTTCATCAAGCTGTTAGGCGACAAGGTCGAAACAGTGGACCCGGGTTTCGGGATTGATAGCGCCGTCTTGACGGCATGGCGCACCGAACCTCTGTTCCCCCATCAAATCGATACTGAAAGCGGGATGGACAGTCTCGGCGCTACTTCGGACTTGGTCGACTCATTCGCCAGCCAAGTCGGTGCGCGTAACGTTTACCGCATCGCTTCACATGCGAGCGACATCCCGGAACGGGCCATGAAGTCCGTTGATCCTGCCAGCGCCCCCTCGGCTTCGTGGCCCGCTAATCTTCCGCGCCCCGTGCGACTGTTCTCGCCGCCGGAACCGGTGGAGGTCATGGCGATGTTGCCGGATCATCCCCCAGCGCGCTTCACATGGCGCGGCGATGGCCACGCTGTCAAACGCGCCGACGGCCCGGAACGAGTTTACGGGGAATGGTGGCAAGCCGAACGCGAACAGGGCGAAGTACGCGACTATTTCCGCGTGGAGAATGAGCAAGGCGAGCGTTTCTGGCTGTACCGCGACAACCGGCTCACGGCGGAGAATACGCACCTTTGGTATGTGCATGGGGTGTTCGCGTGACCTACGTCGACCTCCAGGTCACCACCAACTACTCCTTCCTACGCGGGGCATCGTTTCCGCGAGAGCTCGTGGTCGCAGCGGCAACGCTGGGGCATGAGACCATATCCATCACCGACCGCAACACGCTTGCGGGAATTGTCAAAGCTTATGACGCCGTCAAAACTTATAACAAGCAAGAGAAGGCCCAGATCAAGCTCCTCACTGGCTGTCGTCTTGATCTCATAAGCGGTGAAAGCCTGCTCTGTTATCCACAAGACCGCGCGGCCTATAGCCGATTGGTGCGGCTCCTGACTGTTGGCAAACAGCGTGCGAAGAAGGGCGAATGCCATCTCACCTATGATGATGTCGTGGAATATGGCGAAGGGCAATTGCTGATAGCGCTGGGAGACTATGCGAACGCCGCTTTGCGGGGATTATTGCAAAGGCTGCGCAGCGACTTCCGCAACCGCTCTTACATGGCGCTAACCCGCCGCTTCCGGCCCAACGAGGTGCAAAGGCTCTCCGATCTTGCCACCGTCGCCGCCGATTGCCGCGTACAGACCGTGGCGACCAACGATGTGCTCTACCATGTGCCCGGGCGGCGCATGCTGCAGGATATTGTCACCTGTATTCGATTGGGCCGTTCCATCGATGAACTTGGCCATGAGCGCGAGTGGTCCGCGGACCGGCACTTCAAAACGCCTGACGAAATGGTGCGCTTGTTCAAACTTCACCCCGAAGCGGTGGAGCGATCGGCGGAGATCGCAGCGCGCTGCACCTTCTCCCTCGATCAACTGAAGTATCAGTATCCGGACGAAAATCTCTTTCCGGGGCTAACGGCGCAAGAAGGGCTGGAAAGAGAAACATGGAAAGGCGCCGCATCCCGATATCTTGACCACATTCCCGCCGAAGTTACGCGGAAGGTTCAGCATGAACTTAAAATCATAGCCGAGCTTGGATATGCGCCATACTTCCTCACGGTCTGGCGAATCGTGCAGTACGCACGGTCCATCGGAATTCTGTGCCAAGGCCGCGGCAGTGCCGCCAACTCAGCTGTGTGCTACTGCCTGGGAATTACCGAGATTAACCCTATACAGCGTACGCTGCTGTTTGAGCGCTTCGTCAGCACTAGCCGGAATGAGCCCCCGGATATTGACGTAGATTTTGAGCACGAGCGACGTGAAGAAGTGATTCAGTGGATTTATGAGACTTATGGCCGCGAACGCGCCGCTCTCACGGCCACAGTGATCCACTACCGCTCCCGCCGCGCGGTACGCGAGGTAGCGAAGGCTTTGGGTTTGCCGGAGGATACAGCCGCAGTCCTGGCAAAATCCGTGTGGGGTTGGAGCGATGAAGGCATTCCGGACTCTCAAGCTCGCAATCTAGGTCTTGATCCCGCCGACTACCGGCTCAAACTCCTTCTCCAGCTGTCACAGGAGATCACGGGTTTTCCACGCCATCTTTCACAGCACCCAGGAGGGTTCGTCATCACACAGGACCGGCTGGACGATCTCGTGCCCATCGAGAATGCCACGATGGAAAAGCGCACCGTGATCGAATGGGACAAAGACGACATCGAGGTCCTGCGCATGATGAAAGTTGATGTGCTGGGCTTGGGCATGCTGGGCTGTCTCCGGCGTGCATTCGATCTCCTGCGTGATCACAAAGGGCTGGAGTACACGGTCGATACACTGCCGAAGGAAGATCCGGCGGTTTACGACATGCTGTGCGAGGCCGACAGCATCGGGGTTTTCCAGGTGGAAAGTCGCGCGCAGATGAGCATGTTGCCGCGCTTACAACCGCGCTGCCTCAACGATCTCGTGATCGAAGTAGCGATAGTTCGGCCCGGCCCTATCCAAGGCGATATGGTGCATCCTTACTTGCGGCGCCGTGAACACAAAGAAAAGCCGATTTACTACAAACAAGAGTTGAAAGACGTGCTCAAGAGTACGTTGGGCGTTCCTCTCTTTCAGGAACAGGCGATGCAGATCGCCATCGTGGCGGCGAAATTTACGCCGAATGAGGCCGACTTGCTTCGCCGCGCAATGGCCACTTTCCGCAACGACGGAAACCTCAACGGCTTCGGTAAAAAATTCATCAGCGGCATGGTTGAAAACGGCTATCCCCTGGATTTCGCCAAACGTTGCTTCAGTCAGATCGAAGGTTTCGGAACGTATGGGTTCCCGGAAAGCCATGCGGCTTCCTTCGCGCTCCTGGTGTACGCCTCCGCCTACATCAAGTGCCGCCATCCGGAGGTGTTTCTGTGCGCGATCCTGAATGCCCAGCCCATGGGTTTCTATGCGCCGGCACAGTTAATCCGCGATGCTGTCGATCACGATGTGAAAGTTCTTCCTATCGACATCAATGCGAGCCGCTGGGACTGCATGTTGGAATGGCAGGAGCAGGATGTGTTTGCCGTGCGCCTCGGCTTCCGCATGGTCCCAGGCGCCGCCAATGAGGTCATGGCCAAAATCCCCTGTCCTGAGGCGCCTTATGAGAACCTTGAGGATGTATGGCGGCGCACCGGAACCCCGGTGGCGCAGCTGGAAAAGCTGGCGGAGGCCGACGCTTTCGCGAGCTTAGGGTATAGCCGTCGCGATGCGCTTTGGACTGTGAAATCCTTGAGCGACAAACCATTGCCGCTATTCATGGCGGCCGATCAAGCGGAAGGCTTTGATCGTCCGGAGATCGTGGAAGAACGTGTGAGGCTGCGTTCTTTGACCGCCGCCGGAGAAGTTGTCGAGGATTACGCGACTATGGCCTTTTCCCTGCGGGCTCATCCTTTGTCGCTTGTACGCAGCGACCTCACGCGGGAGCGGTGGAAATCAATGGCGGACCTGCGGCGCCTCAAGGACGGAGATCGGGTCCGTATTGCGGGGCTTGTGCTTGTGCGGCAGCGCCCGGGGACCGCAAGCGGGATCGTGTTCATTACCTTGGAGGATGAAACCGGCGTCGGGAATTTGGTGGTATGGTCGACGATCTTCGACAAGTACCGCAGTACGATCATGACCGCCGACATCCTGGGCTGCGTCGGCCGGGTCCAGCGCGAGGGCCAGATCATCCACGTCGTGGCCGACAGTCTCCACAGCCTCAACGACCTGCTCACGAGTGTGAGCAAGGACGGCCAGGAGGTGGAGATTACCCAGCGCGACACCTACGGAAGGCTCACCGCCGATCTAAGCGAGATGCGGTTCCACAGCCATGATTTCCATTAGCGCCGCGCGCCCCGGCTAAAGCGCCATCAAGGTCTTGAGCGTTTTTTCGGTGATGCTTTGCTTGGTGGTCAACATCGCCTTCCACGGATCTTTAAAGCGCTTCGCGACACGGGCGATCACCCTTTCCAGGGTGAAGTCCTGCGGTTTGGCGCCGCCGTCGAGCTCGGCCCAGGAAATCGGCGTCGCGATAAGTGCCCCCGGCCGGGCGCGGGTCGAATACGGCGCAATGGCCGTCGCGCCGCGCCCGTTGCGCAGATAGTCGATGAAAATCTTACCCTCGCGCTTCTTCTTCGACATGTTGATCAGGTACATGGCCGGGTCAGTGGCGGCAAATTTGTCGGCGACGATGCGGGTGAACTCCTTCACGGCGTCCCATTCCATCAGTGGTTTGACCGGGACCACCACATGGAGCCCCTTACCACCCGTCGTCTTCGGAAAGCTTTCAAGTCCAAGGTCCTTCAGAAATGCGCGCATATCCACGGCGGCTTTCACCACCTTCGGCCATTTCACCGCGGGGTCGGGATCAAAGTCGAACACCACCATGTCGGGCCGCTCGAGCGTTTTGTAATGACTTCCCCAGCAGTGGATTTCCAGAACGCCGCGCTGAACCAGCGACACGAGCCCTTCGGCGGAATCGATCAGGAGAACGGTATCCTTATGGCCGCCGCCCTGCGGCACCTCGCGGATGGCCTCTGGAAGACCTGCGCCCGCGTGCTTCTGGAAAAAACAGGCCGGCCCGACCCCATCGGGACACCGCACGAGGGCCAGCGGGCGATCAGCAACATGCGGGAGCATGATCTCCGCCACCGCCTCGTAATATTCGGCCACTTCCAGTTTCGTGATTTTCTGGTCGGGAAATATCGCCCGTTCGGGGTGCGATATTCCAATGCCGAGTACTTCCGGCCGATCTTCCTTTTTCTTCTTCGCGGACGATTTGCGGTGGGCCGGCTTCTTGGCGGAACCTTTGGCGGCGACGGTTTGCACAGCTTCGACCTTTTCCGGTTTGACGTCCTTGGGCGCTTTATCTTCGCGCAGCCCCTGGAAAGCGGCGTGACGCAGAATATGATCCGACGTCCAGGCAGAGAATTCGACTTCCGCGACGAGCTTGGGATCGACCCAGATCGCCCCGCGCCGCGCTTCACGAGGGACTTTCTCAAGGGCCGGCGTGGCGCGTTTCAGCCTCGCGAGCTTGCGGCAGAGCTCGCCCGCCATGGCGTTGGTGTATCCAGTCCCCACCTTGCCGACGTAAACGAATTTTCCGTTCTGATACTCGCCCATCAGCAGCGCGCCGATAGCGGTATCGGAGATCGTGGAAAGCACAAAGCCCCCAATCACGAATTCCTGGCGTTCGACGACCTTGATTTTGAGCCACCCGCGCGTACGCCCCGAGGTGTAAGGCGCATCTACTTGTTTAGAAATGATGCCTTCCACACGCATATCCGCGGCGGCGCGAAAGAACCGCGCGCCGCTGCCGAGTTGATGGTCGCTATAAATCAGTCGCTGAGAGTCGGCGGACACCAGAAGCTCGCGCAGGCGGTCCTTGCGCTCCAGAAGTGGACGCGCACGTAAATCTTCGCCATCGAGGAAAAGAAGGTCGAAGAGGTAAAAAGCGAGCCGGCCCTTGCCGGTGGTGAACCAGTTTTGCAGCGCCGAAAAATCGCTACGGTCGTTTGCGCCGAGAACCACCGCCTCGCCATCAAGATAGGCATTCTGCACGTCAAGCGCGGCAAGTTCTGCGATGAAAGGTTCGAATTTATCGGTCCAGTCCTGGCCCCGGCGCGTAAGCAGCCGCACTTTTCCGTCCTGAATGCGTGCATTCAGGCGATAACCGTCGAATTTAATTTCATGGAGCCAGTTGTCGCCTGCCGGCGGCTGATCGACGCGCGTGGTGAGCTGCGGCTCTATGAACTTCGGGGGCGCTTTGGAGTTTTTTTTTGAGCCTTCTTGGCCGCCGCCGTCTTGATCGGCGCTCTCTTGATCGCCTTCTCCGACTTCGCCCGCATCGGCACCTTATCGGCGTTCTTGGCGCGGTCGGAGATCCAGACGTCCTTGGTACTTTCCGCGATATGCTTCATATCGCGGCCGGTTTTCACGCTCGTGTCTTGCCCAAGCAAGGCGTCCGCCTCACCCGGCCTAGCATATTCGTCCTTGTCTTTGATCAGGAGCCAGGCCGGATTGCGTTCGTTAGGTTTTGGCTTCATTCGCACCAGGGCCCATTGGCCGTGCATCTTGTCGCCGTTCAGCATGAATTTCATGCGCCCGGCGCGGTACGATTCATCTTCGTCGCCGATCGGCTCCCATGTCCCCCGATCCCACAGCATCACTGCGCCGCCGCCATACTGGCCTTTCGGAATGATGCCTTCAAATCCCCCATAAGCGAGCGGATGATCTTCGGTCTGCATTGCGAGCCGCTTCACAGCAGGATCGACACTTGGACCTTTAGCCACCGCCCAGCTCCGCAGTACGCCGTCCATCTCAAGGCGGAAGTCATAATGCAGGTGACTGGCCGCATGCTTCTGCACAACGAAGGAATGTCCCTTGGCGTTGACGCGTTCATGGCCGCTAGGTTCGGCGGTGCGGGTGAAGTCGCGCATACCCTGATATTTCTTGAGCGCTGTAGCGGCGGCTTTGCGCCGCGGCTTCTGCGCTGACTTTGTCTTGCTCGCCATTACGCATCCGCACGAGTGCTGCTTCGCGGTAAGGCCGCGAACTCCAGGCATAACGGATTGTATTCGCGTAAGTTCCTAGAGTCGCGCCGGGTCGTTGCAAAGCTCCACGACTTCCTTCAGAGCGCCTTGCAGGGTTTGCACGCTAGGAGGCTTTTCGACGGGCCAGGAACTATCGATGTCGGTGTACTGCTGAAGCGCGAATAATCTGATGGTGCCGGTATCAAGTCCCGTCGCGGCGCGGCGCACACGCTCCTCCGACCACAATCGGCGGATCGCGTGCGGCAAAGGTCCCGCCGGCGCCGTGCCGCTGATGTAATCGCTGACCAGATCGTGAATTTTGGCCAGAAACGCCCGTGCCGCCTCGTCGCGATCCATACCTCTACTCCAAAGTTGCGACTCGCAATCATAAGGCGGTCGCGCCCTTCGAAGCAACATTTTAGGTCGCCTCTACGTTGCATGACGGAACGTAGACTCTTGAGGAGTGCCAATGACCGCCAATGTCGTTTTGATTCAGCCGCTTATCGCGCTTATCGCGGGAATCCTGATCCTGATCGTTCCCCGACTGCTGAACTATGTCGTGGCCATTTACCTGATCATTGTCGGAGTCTTGGGTCTCGCGGCCGGTTGGGGCTGACTTTTTAATTGCGCCGCTTGTGCCAAAAACGGCTGTTGCCCTTTTGGCATGACGCGCTATTTCGCCGCCTCGATCACCGCGAGCACTGTCCCCTCGACCGCCTGGCCGCCCTCGGACGCGCTAAGGGTGGCCACCTTGCCATCGAACGGCGCGGTGAGCGTATGCTCCATCTTCATCGCTTCGAGGATAAGCAGCGCTTGGCCCTTGGTGACCGTATCGCCGGCCATCACTTTGACAGCGATGACCTTGCCCGGCATGGGCGAGATGATCGAGCCGCTACTGGCGCCGCCGCTCTCGGCCGCATGCATGGCCGCGAGCGAGAAGGCAAAAGCATCGCCGCCGTCGAAGACGACCATATCGTCACCAACCATGCGTCCGTGCAACGTGGGTTGGCGCGACGCCATTTCGACGTCGTAGGTCGCGGAACCGGCGCGCAGACGTACTGTTGTATGAGCCTCGCTCGCGACGCGGAAGCCTTGCAGCCGCGACCAGGGCGACGCGCTATCCGCCTGCGGATTCGCGGCGATACGCGTGCGCGCGGCCGCCTGGAGCACCGACGATGACGGTTCCGTCTTTGGCACGAGACGCTCAAGGCGCTGTTCGATGAAGGCGGTATCGATTTTGCCGGCAATGAAGTCTTCGTCGGCGAGTGCACGGCGCAGGAACCCCGCGTTGGTGCGTACCGGCCAGACCTCGACTTCACCGCAAGCCGCGCCAAGACGCGCGGCGGCTTCGGCGCGCGTCGGACCAGACGCGATGACCTTCGCGATCATCGGGTCATAGAACGGACTGACTTCACCGCCTTCTTCCACGGCGCTATCGACCCGCACGTTGGTGGGCATACGGAAGTGCGTCAGCGGACCGGTGGACGGCAGGAAGCCTGTCGCCGGGTTTTCGGCATAGAGCCGCGCTTCCATGGCGTGGCCGGTGATCTTGAGTTCGCTCTGCTTCAGCGGCAGCGGTTCGCCCGAGGCGACCCGAAGCTGCCATTCCACCAGATCCTGGCCGGTGATGGTTTCCGTGACCGGATGCTCGACCTGCAGACGTGTGTTCATTTCCATGAACCAAATGCGATCCGCGCGC
Source organism: Rhodospirillaceae bacterium (assembly GCA_050246995.1). Classification (GTDB taxonomy): domain Bacteria; phylum Pseudomonadota; class Alphaproteobacteria; order Rhodospirillales; family Rhodospirillaceae; genus SHVO01. The sequence continues at coordinate 226,537 of JBFWVA010000006.1, forward strand.
AGGCCTTCCGACGCATCGGCGATGAATTCCACCGTACCGGCGCCTTCGTACTTGATGGCCTTCGCGGCCTTCACGGCGGCGTCGCAGACGGCGGCGCGGGTTTTTTCGTCCATACCCGGGGCCGGCGCTTCCTCGATCACCTTTTGATGACGGCGCTGGAGCGAGCAGTCGCGCTCGAATAGATGCACGGCGTTGCCGTGCTGATCGGCGAAGACCTGCACTTCGATGTGGCGCGGGCGGGTGACGTATTTTTCGATAAGAACGCGATCGTCGCCGAATGAAGCCGCGGCTTCACGCTTTGCCGAAGCTAAAGCAGCCGAGAATTCGCCGGCCGCATTCACGCGGCGCATGCCCTTCCCGCCGCCGCCGGCGACGGCTTTGATGAGCACCGGGTAACCGATCCGGTCAGCTTCGGACTGGAGCTTCTTTTCGCTTTGATCTTCGCCGAGATAGCCCGGCGTGACAGGCACCCCGGCTTCAGTCATGAGTTTCTTGGCGGCGTCCTTGAGGCCCATGGCCAGGATCGACGACGCGGGCGGCCCGACCCAGATCAGTCCGGCGGCCTTCACGGCATCGGCGAATTTGGCGTTTTCCGACAGAAACCCGTAGCCCGGGTGGATCGCTTCCGCGCCGGAGGCTTTGGCGGCATCAAGGATCTTCTGCTGGACGAGATAACTTTCGCGCGCCGGCGGGGGACCGATATGCACGGCGGCATCGGCTTCGCGCACATGGAGCGAATTCGCGTCGGCATCGGAATAGACCGCGACCGTGCGCACACCCAGGCGGCGGGCGGTGCGGATGACACGGCGGGCGATTTCCCCGCGGTTAGCGATAAGAAGAGAACGCAACATGGTCATTACATCCTGAAGACGCCGAAGGTGGTCTTCGGGATCGGCGCGTTGAGACTGGCGCTGATGGCGAGGCCGAGCACATCGCGGGTTTGCGCGGGATCGATGATGCCGTCGTCCCACAAACGCGCGCTGGCGAAGTAAGGATTACCTTCGGCTTCGTAACGCTCGCGGATCGGAGTCTTGAAGGCGTCTTCGTCGGCGGCGGGCCACGTCTCACCCTTGGCTTCCAGAGCGTCACGGCGGATGGTTGCGAGCACCGAAGCGGCCTGCTCACCGCCCATGACCGATATACGGCTATTGGGCCATGTGAATAGCATGCGAGGGCTATAGGCGCGGCCGCACATGCCGTAGTTGCCGGCGCCAAAGCTGCCGCCGATCAAAACGGTAAACTTAGGAACTTGTGCGCAAGCCACGGCGGTCACGAGCTTCGCGCCGTCTTTCGCGATACCGCCCGCCTCATACTTACCGCCGACCATGAAGCCGGAGATGTTCTGCAGGAACAAGAGCGGAATGCCGCGCTTGCAAGCGAGTTCGATGAAGTGCGCGCCCTTCAGCGCGCTTTCCGAGAAAAGCACGCCGTTATTGGCCAGGATCGCGATCGGCTGGCCCCAGATGTGAGCGAAGCCGCAGACGAGCGTAGTCCCATAAAGCGCTTTGAACTCGTCGAACTCGGAGCCATCGACGATTCGGGCGATAACTTCACGCACATCATAAGGCGCACGCACGTCCGTCGGGACCACACCATAGAGCTCGGCCGGATCGTAGGCCGGCGGCTTCGGGTCGCGCAGGTCCATATCGACCTTCTTCACCGAATTGAGATTAGCGACGATGGAGCGCACGATCTGGAGCGCGTGCTCATCGTTATTGGCGACATGGTCGACGACCCCGGACTTGCGGCCATGGGTGTCGGCGCCGCCGAGCTCTTCGGCGGAAATGACTTCACCGGTCGCCGCCTTCACCAGCGGCGGGCCACCCAGGAAGATGGTGCCCTGGTTACGCACAATGACGGTTTCGTCGCTCATGGCCGGCACGTAAGCGCCGCCCGCGGTGCAGGAACCCATCACGCAGGCGATCTGCGGGATGTCCTGGGCGCTCATATTGGCCTGATTGAAGAAGATACGTCCGAAGTGCTCGCGGTCCGGAAACACCTCGGCCTGATGCGGAAGGTTCGCACCGCCGCTGTCCACGAGGTAGACGCAGGGTAAGCGGTTCTGCTGGGCAATTTCCTGCGCGCGCAGGTGCTTCTTTACGGTAAGCGGAAAGTAAGCCCCGCCCTTCACCGTAGGATCGTTGGCGACGATTAGGACTTCACGGCCCGAGACGCGGCCAACGCCGCACACCATGCCGGCGGCAGGCGCGTCATCGTTGTACATGCCGAAAGCCGCCAGCGCGCCCACCTCAAGGAACGGCGAGCCGGGGTCGAGAAGCTGACCGATACGATCGCGCACCAGCAGCTTCTTACGCCCGACGTGACGCTTGCGCTGGTCTTCCGGACCGCCGAGGCCGGTTTTAGCCGTGCGTTCGCGTAGCTCGTCGACAAGCGCGCGATTGTGAGCAGCGTTCTTCTGGAACTGCTCGCTCTGCGGATTGATCTGCGACTGAAGTTTAGGCACCGCGGGGAATCCCCTCTTCCGCTTTTATTATTGATTGGACGGCCAGCCGCCGATGAGCTCGCGCCCGATCAGAAAGCGGCGGATTTCGTTGGTGCCGGCGCCGATGTCGTAGAGTTTGGCGTCGCGCAGGCAACGCTCCACCGGCCAGTCCTTGGTGTAACCGGCGCCGCCGAGCGCCTGGATGGCTTCCAGCGAGACTTTCACCGCGTTTTCCGAAGCGAGCAGGATCGCGCCCGCCGCGTCCTGGCGAGTCGTCTTCCCGGCGTCACAGGCCTTGGCGACGGAATAGACGTAAGCGCGGGCCGAGTTGAACGCGACATACATGTCGGCGACCTTCGCCTGCATCAGCTGGAAAGAACCGATGGGACGTCCGAACTGACTGCGCTCGCGCACGTACGGGAGCACGATGTCCAAGCACTTCTGCATGATGCCGAGCGGGCCACCGGCAAGAACGGCGCGCTCATAGTCGAGGCCGCTCATCAAAACTTCAACGCCGCGATTGAGCGGGCCCATGATGTTCTCTTCCGGGACTTCGCAATCCTCGAACACCAGCTCACCGGTGTCGGATCCACGCATGCCCATCTTGTCGAGCTTCTGCGAACATTTGAAACCCTTCATGCCCTTCTCGATCAGGAAGGCCGTGATGCCGCGGCTTTCCTTCTCGGGCTCGGTTTTCGCGTAAACCACCAACGTATCGGCGTGGGGCGCGTTCGTGATCCAGAATTTGGTGCCGTTGAGGACGTAGCGGTCCCCCTTCTTCACCGCACGCAGCTTCATCCCGACGACATCGGACCCGGCGCCGGACTCGCTCATGGCCAGGGCGCCGACATGCTCGCCGGAGATCAGTTTGGGAAGATACTTCTTCTTCTGATCGTCATTCCCCCAACGGCGAAGCTGATTGACGCAAAGGTTCGAGTGCGCGCCGTAGGAGAGGCCGATGGAGGCGCTTTCGCGGCTGACTTCTTCCATCGCCACGACATGCTCGAGGTAACCGAGGCCCAGACCACCATCTTCTTCTGGGACTGTGATGCCGTGCAGACCAAGATCGCCCATGGGCTTCCACAGCTCGCGCGGAAAGGCATTGTCGTGGTCGATGCGCGCGGCAAGCGGGCCTATCTTGTCGCTCGAGAAGCGGCGCGCGGTTTCGCGGATGGCGTCGACGGTTTCGCCCAGATTGAAGTCGAGAATAGGAGCCTCCCAGGGTTCGCTTTATTATTGGTTGGCGCTATTTTGCAGAGGAGCCAAGGCCTTGAACAGGGAATTCCAGGCAAAGCACCTATGCGTTCGGCCGTTTCGCGCACCGGCGTGTCTATGCATAATTCATGCGGCCGGGGCTAGGGAATTGAATCTGGCGCGACTGTATTCTTCGACCGGTTGGTCGGTAAATCAAAAGGGGATCATATATGACGACCATCATCGGCCTTTCGGGGAGTCTGCGCAAAGCATCGTTCAACGCCGGACTATTGCGCGCCGCGAAAGAGCTCGCGCCCGCCGGGGTCGAACTTCAGATTGAGAGCATTCGCGGCATCCCCCTTTACGACGCCGACGAGGAAGCGGCGCATGGGCTTCCCGAGACCGTGAAGTCGCTCAAAGACAAGATTGCCGCCGCGGACGGATTACTGATCGTCACGCCCGAGTACAACAATTCGATGCCCGGCGTATTCAAGAACGCGATCGACTGGCTGACGCGCCCGGCTAACGACGTGAAGCGCGTGTTTGGCGGCAAACGCGTCGGCCTGATCGGCGCGACGCCGAGCGGTTGGGGCACTTTGCTGTCGCAAGCGTCATGGCTGATCGTACTGCGTCATATCGGCGCGCAGCATTGGAGCGGCGGCCGTCTCGCCTTGTCCAAAGCCGGCGATCTCTTCGATGCCGAAGGCAATCTGAAAGACGAGGCCGCCCGGGCGCAGGTGAAGGCTTACATCGAAGGCTTCGCGGCTTTCCTGCAGCCTAAGCCATAAAGCCCACGTTCGACGTCGCGAAGCGTCCGATATTCGAGAAGATTTGAGGGAGCGCGGCATCGGCTACTCCAAACCAGCGGGCGAACGTCGCCCCAAACTGATCGAGCGATGTCGTTGGTATCAGCACACCACGCGTATTGGCGTCGTCCGGTCCGCCCAGCGCCAGGGTTGGGAAGGTTCCAAACATGTCGCCGCCGCGGACGGCGCCGCCGAGAACGAGCTGGTGACCGCCCCATCCGTGGTCGGACCCGCTGCCGTTGGATTCCAGCGTGCGCCCGAAGTCCGTTTCCGTGAACTGGGTGACGCTGGTGGCCACACCCATCTCTACGGTGGCGTCGTAAAGCGCGCGCATCGCATCGCCCACTTGGCGCAGAAGGTCCCAATGCTGCCAGCCCTGAGACGAATGGGTATCGAAGCCCCCGAGCGAAGCGAAAAATACCTGCCGGCGCATGCCGGTCGTGCCTCGGAGACGGATGATGTTGGCGATCTGCTGCATTTGCCGGCCGAGTGACGTGCCCGGGAACACAGTCGCGAGCGCGGGCGCGTCGCCGGTGGACCGAAGAAGCAGATTTAGTTCCACCGCGTCCCGGCGCACCTGATTGGCCGCCTGTACGAGGGTGAGTCCATTGTCGAATGCCAAAACTTCCTGCAGCGCTTGAGCCCGCGCCGCCTGTGCCGACGCTGGCCATGCACCGAGACCGTTAGCTGAAAGATCGAATCCGGGATAGAGGGTCGCCGATTGGATGACAGCGCCGGTGGTCATGAGGGCCTGGCCGCTCATGGAAACAGCGGCGGGGAAGCGTGAGGCGCCGTTAAGACCGGCAACGGAATCGGCGATACGTCCCGCCCAACCGCTGCCGCCCGCGCCGGAGCCATTGGGATCGCCGGCCTGTTTCTCGATGACTTGATCGGCATGGGAGAAAAGGTTTGTCGGCAACGGGATCGAGCGGTTGATATAAGCCCCGCGTGTCGTCGGGGCCGCGAGCATCCCGACGTTGGCGACCACGGCGAGCTGACCGGTGGTCCATAGCGGATGGATGGCTTGCAGACCGCTGTTGAAGGCGTAGGGAACGCTGCCCGTACGCGCGAGGATCGGCAGCAATGTGGCGTTGCCGTCCGGAAGCCCGAGATTGCGCCGAATGGTCCGGTAGGCGTTGTAATGTGCGGTGTCCTGCGGGACGACCATGTTGTGGCTGTCATTGCCGCCAAACAGGAAGACGCACACCAGCGCCTTATAGTCAGGCGCGGACTGAGCCAGCGCGCTCATGCCGCCGAGGCGGCTCATGGCGGCCATCGAAGCCGCGCCGGAGAGGATGCGGGCCAGGTAGCGGCGAGAGAGATTGTGGGTCATGGCGCGCTCCTAGTACTGCACAGCGTAAAGGCCGGAGACGGCCGTCAGATACAGCGCGATCTGCATCCGCTCCGTCGGCGTGCTTTGCGCCGCCATCACATTGGCCAAACTCTGCCGCATTGCCTGCGGCATGCGGCCGTACATCAAAGTCTGATCAATGCGGTCGATAAGCTCCACCGAAGTGGCCGCTGTCATGAACGGCGTCATATCCACCGTGAATTCACCGCCGGGGTTGGTGATCACGCGCCAGAAGATGTTGCCGCGCAGCACGGCTTCCGTCGGCGAATAGATCTGGAATTCGGGCCCGAAAGCACCGCCTGCGTTAGGCACGCGATACGTCGGGGCATAGAAGCCGAACACCGACGGCGGCGTGAGCGGCATCTGCGAGACTTGCGACATTTCCCATGACAATTGGTTGCCGGGGTTAATACGCCCGCCAAACGCGCGCACCAGCGCCGTAAGATGGAGCGTTGGGTCGCGCAGGCGGCCGGAGGCGGAGGTGGCCGTATCATTACGCGCCTCGGGATCGGTGAGGATCGCCCGCACCACCGCGCGCAGATCACCCTTCACGCCGGAGCCATTATTGTTGAATACGGCGCTCACGCGGCCGACGTAGGCCGGCGACGGATTGCTGGTCACCATACTGCGGATCAGGCGCGTTGATATGAACGGCGCGACGTTGGGGTGGCGGAAAACGCAGTCGAGAGTCGCATCCATATCCGTGACGGTCGTCTGGTTGGCCGGTAACGCGCAGCCCAGGAACGCTTTCGCGCGCATGTCATGGTTGACGTCTTTCGGCTGCATCGGGCCGGAGAAATCTTCCCAATTGTTGTTGCGGGGGCCGGCGTAAGTCCAGCCGGTGAAGGCCAGCGCGATCTGTTGAACCGTCGATTGATCGTAGGTCGGGATCGGTTGCTGGTTGGCGCCCAGGCGCTGCGTACCGTCGGCGTTCAGCTCCCACAGGCCGATCGAGAACAGTTGCAGCAACTCACGCGGATAATTCTCGTTCGCGCCCGCGCCGTTTGCCGGGCGGTTGCTGTTGGCGATATCGAGATATTTGCCCATTTGCGCGCTGGTGGAAATTTCCCCCAGCAGCGTGCGGTAATTGCCGAAGGCGTTCCGCGACAGGATCTGCAGATAAGGCACGATCTCGTTCGGGTAGATGTTCTTGTTCATTGAGATGACGATAATCTGGCCCAGCGCATAGGCCACGCGCTGGCGAAGCTGATCGTCCGCCATGCTCAAACGGCTGATATATTGCGAGCGCACGACGCTGTTGTTGTTGCCCTCGGGCAGCGTCACAGGTGTTTCGGCGGCAGCGAACTGTTCATTGAGCCAGGCGTCGACGCCGATCTCACGCACACGCGCGATGCTGGCGGCTGTCGGACCGAAGGTTGCCTGTTCGAGGAGTCGGGCCGCAGCGAGGTTGGCGGTCCCCAGCCCCGTGCCCGCGTCAGGCGGACCGGCGACTGTTATGGTTGCGGCGCCCGCGGCGCTCGGGCTTGCGACGCTCGCCGCGCGCACGGTGAAGGTGCGGGCCGCCGTACCAGCGGCTGGCGCGGTGTAAAGGCCGCTCGGCGAGATGGTGCCGAGGTCGCCATTTCCTCCCACCACGTTGTTCACGCTGTACGTGACGGAAAGGTTGGTCGTACCGGTGACCGTAGCGGTGAATTGACGGGTGGAAAACGGCGCGATGGTCGATCCGTTAGGTGACAGACTGACCGTCACGGCCGGCGCCGGTGTCGGCGCGGGCGTCGGCTCTGGCGTCGGCGTCGGCGTCGGGTTGGTATTGGAACCAGATGCGACTGTGTAGGTCACACTGCTGCTGGTCGTGCCGCCAAGGCCGGGGCGGATGACTTTCACACCAAGCCTCTTACCGGCCTGACTCGCCGTTGTCGTTCCGGTCGCCCGGATCGTCGTCAGCGAGACATAGTTCGTGTTGAGCGCGACGTCGCCGACCTGCACGACCGAGTCCGGCGTGAAATTGGATCCGTTGAGCGAGATCGTGAAGGCGCCGACAGGCCCGGATGACGGCGAGATGCTCCAAAGCTGCACCGCCGGATATGTGACCTTCAACGTGACGGCGTTATACTTTTCCGGATAAGCGGTGCTGGTGGCGCGCACGCTGACTTGTCCCTCCGCGGGCGGAACGGAGGGCGCCATATAGAGGCCGGACGAGGAAACTGTGCCGACAGTGCTGTCACCGCCCGAGATCCCGTTGACGGTCCAAACCACGGTGTTGGGTGAAAGTGGGACGTAGGCTGTGAGCTGGCGCGTCTGTCCGACGACGACGCTACCGGCGCTGTAGACCGTGATGTTGTCTGCCACGGCGGCGCCTGGCCATAGGCACGCCAACATAATGAGAAGAAGTCTAAACGCTTTCATTCTGAAAGCCCCCCGCGCATTCGTCCGATTACATACGCGTGGACAGACCGTGAAGTTGCACGGTTAATTATCTACTAATCGAGCGTGCGCCGATAGCGCCTCAGGGCCAGCGTCGCCACCACGGACAGGATAATTGCGAGTGGCAACAGGTTCATCCAAATATCTGCGAAACCACCACCTTTGAGCATCACACCGCGGATGGCGCGCAGGAAGTGCGTATTGGGCAACAACTCCCCCATGACCTGGGCCCAACCGGGCATCGCGTAAAAGGGAAACATAAAGCCGGACAAGAGAATCGAGGGCAGAAACATAAAGAATGTCATCTGCATCGCCTGCATCTGAGACCGCGCCACCGTCGAGAAGAAAAAGCCGATCGAAAGATTGACCAAGATGAAGAGCGAAACGGCCACCAGGAATGCGAATGGATTTCCAGCGAACGGAACGTTGAACAAAAGGCGCGCGCCAAGCAGCATCAGGCTCACCTGAATAAAGCCGACGACAATATAGGGCGTGATCTTGCCCACCATCACCTCGAGCGGCCGCGCGGGTGTTGCAAGCAGCGTTTCAAGAGTCCCGCGCTCGGTTTCGCGCGTGATGGCAATGGCTGTCATCATGACCATCGTCATGGTGAGAATGACGCCGAGAAGGCCGGGCACGATATTGACAGCTGTACGGCTGGCGGCGTTGTAACGCCGATGAACCACGGTCTCCACCGGCGGCGTGTGCGCCGGGGTAAAGGGCTTCAACGCTTGCTGCACGATCTGCTGTATCGCGCCCGTCCCTGCCCCCGCCGCGACAGGGTCGGACGCATCGGCGTCGAGAAGGAGCTGTGGCTGATCGCCACGCGCGAAGTCTCGTTCGAAGTTTGGCGGTATCGTCAGGATAAAGGTCGCCTCACCGTTCTTCAGCGCAGCCTCGCCCTCCGCGCGCGTCACCGTACCCTTCACATCGAAGTAGAGCGAGTTCTCCATCCCGTGGATAATGGCCCGGCTTGCGGGCCCCGCGTCGCCCATCTCCACAAGGGTGGGCAGGTGGCGCGGGTCGGTATTGATCGCGTAGCCAAACAGAAGCAACTGCATGATGGGGATGCCCACCATCATGGCAAAGGTCAGCCGATCACGGCGCATTTGCACGAACTCTTTAGCAAGCACCGCTTTCACGCGCGCGAGGGAAAACCGGTCGGAGGTCATTTGAAGTTATCCTCGGCGCCGCCCATTAAATAGATAAAGGCTTCCTCTAGCCCAGTCTTGGCGGGGACCACCTCAAGCCCCGGCTGGCCGCGCAATGGCGCAACCGCCCGGTCGAGGGAGTCTTTATCGCGGCCGCTAACATGCAACGCGGAGCCGAAACGCGCGACCTGTTCAACGCCGGGCGTTTTCTTCAGCCTCTCATAGAGCTGATGCAGTTCCCGCCCCTCGATGCGCCACGTATTGAGTTTCACCTCCTTCGAGATGTCGGCGGCGGCGGCATCTATCAACTTACGCCCATACGCCATGAATGCGATGTAATCGCACTGGACGGCCTCGTCCATATAGTGTGTGGAGACCAGCACTGAAACGCCGCTGTCTGCGCGGCCTCTGATCCTTTCCCAAAAATCACGCCGTGCCTTCGGGTCGACGCCGGCGGTAGGCTCGTCGAGGAGAAGAAGCTGCGGCTCGTGCAGCGAGGCCGCGGCAAGAGCAAGGCGTTGCTTCCACCCGCCCGACATCTGGCCCGCGAGTTGGTCGGCGCGCGGCGTCATTTCATACTCCTCCAGCGCCGCCGCGACGACGCCGCGCACGTCGGCGAGATCGTGCAGCCGCGCGACGAACGTCAGATTTTCGCGCGCCGTCATGTCCTCATAAAGCGAGAAACGCTGCGTCATGTATCCGACGCGCATCTTAATGGCGCGGCTTTCCGCGATGATATCGTAGCCAAGGGCGGTGCCGCCCCCGCCATCGGGCTGGAGCAATCCGCAGAGCATGCGGATAGTGGTCGTCTTGCCCGAGCCGTTCGGGCCAAGGAAACCGTAGATGGCGCCCTTGGGCACCTGAATCGAGAAATTGTCGACGACGCGTTTGTCACCGAATTTCTTGGTGAGCCCGTGAACGTCGATGACGTTCTCAGTTGCCCCATTATTTTTCATTGCGCGCCTTCGTGCCCTGCACCTCGGCGCGGAGCGGCGTTCCGGGCGGCGGCACAAAGCCTGTGAAGCGCGCTTCCGCGCGATAAACCAGGCGCGTCCGCTCGGTATCCGAATAAATGATGGGGGGTGTGAATTCCGTTTCGTCGGCGACCGAAACGATTTCCGCAGCGGCGGCGGCGCAGCCGTCGCATGTGATGGCGAGCCTCGTGCCGACGTGAATTTTCGCGAGAGCCGGTTCTGGAATGAATAATACCGCAATCACGCGGCCATCCGGCAAAAACCTCACCGCGGGCGCTGCCGGGCCAGCGACGTCGCCGGCGTAGCGCAGGATACGTTCGATACGACCCGCAGCGGGTGAGGCAACCGTCCTGCGACGCACAGCGTCCTCGGCTAGCCTGACCTGCTGTTCGGCCTCTTCCGCGCTCGCCGCCAGAGCCTTGATCTGGTTCTCGCGCGCGGGAAGCTCTGCGAGCGTTACGCGTTGCCGGGCTTCCGAAACACGTGCATCCGCTGACTCGGCGGCGGCAACCGCTTCATCGAGGCGCGCGCGAGGAATAACGCCGGTGGACGCAAGCTCTTGGGCTCGCGCGCGGTCGGCGCGGGCGCGCACCTGCGCGGCTCTCGCTTGCGCGAGCTGCTCGCGCGCAGCAATTATTTCCGGTGTACGGCCGCCGGCGGCGGCATCGTCGAAGCGCGCGGTAGCCGCCGCCGCCCGGGCGCGGGCCGCTTCGAGCGAGAGCGTTTCGGCGGCGGCATCCAGACTAAACAAGGGAGCGCAGGCCTGAACGGTGGCGCCCTCGGCGACGGTCATTTGTGCGATACGTCCTGACGTTTCCGGCGCGAGCAGGACGAATTCTCCTTCGGCATAACCGTTGAGGATGGGCGTATCGTCTCCGCAGCCGGCCAGCGTCAATACAGCCATGACGGCAAGGATGTGCTTCATGTCGACGCTCCGGTTTTTACTTTAAGCCCATTCAAGATCATGTCGGCGATCCCATTGGCGATCACGCCCGGCGACGGGCCGGGATTGGCGGGATCGGCGAAGACCGTGGAGAGAAGCATATGGACCAGCATTGGGCCCGCGCAGGCTCTCAGGGCCACAGCCTTGTCGATGTCGCGGAAGGTGCCTTGAGCCACCCCTCGGTCGATCAGACCGGCCAGCAGGCGCTGCGCACGGTCGATGACGGCGCTACGATAGGTCGTGGCAATCTCGGGGAAGCGTTGCGCTTCGGCGATCACAATGCGCGGCGCGGCAGAGACGCGTGGATCGGAGAGTTGGATGGCCATAAAGGTGAGCAGAGAACGAAGCGTCTGCTCGGCGTCAGCTCCATCGAGAGCCACAAGGCCCTCCGCCGCTCCAACCACGCGGTCCGCAAGCCGGCGCACCAACGCCTTCAAGAGGGCCTCCTTGGAGTCGAAGTAGAGGTAAAGCGCTCCCTTCGAAAGATTTGCCCGGGCGGCGACATCCTCAACGCGCGCGCCAGCGAATCCGACCTCTGAGAATATCTCGAGCGCGGCATCTAGGATTTCATCGGGCCTAGCCTCGGGCCTTCGGGCACGCCTTACCATCGTACGATCTCAATTAATGACTGACTGGTCAGTTATAAACTGAACATCAGCTTCACTCAAGGGATCTTAAGTTGATGAAATAACTGAAATTAATCCCTAAGCCACAGCGCTCTGAAGGGCGGCTACCTGCTCGGCGGTCATTCCAGCGATCTGGGCCGTGGTGAAAGCGCCGATCTGCGCTGGGATAAGGGCATCGATCTGTGTGGCCGTCAGCGCGTCGATGGCCGTGTCCGTCAACGCGGCGACTTGGGCGGTCGTAAGGCCGCTCAGCTGCCGCTCGGTCAACGCCGCGATCTGCGTCGTGCTGAGGCTTTGGATCTGCGTCGCGGTCAGCGCACCTATCTGGCCGGAGTTCAGGGACGCGAACTGCGCGGCGCTCAGTTCGGCGAGTTGCGTCACTGGAAGATTGGGGACCTGACTTGTGGTCAACGCCGAGACCTGCGCCGGCGAGAGGAAGTCAAACTGCCCGGTCGTCATCGCGCGCAGTTGCAAGCGGCTCAAGGCGCCGATCTGGTCGGCGCGCAGCGACACCACCTGCGTGGTGGTTAAGGCCCCAACGGTCTCGGGCGCGAGTTCGGCCATTTGGGCGGCGGAAAGACCCGAGAACTGCGCCGCCGTCATTTCTGTGACTTGCGTTCCATCGAGCGACGCAAGAGCGGCCGGCGACAGCGCGGCCATCTGTGCCGCCGTCAGCACTTTTACTTGCGCGGTCGAGAGGGCGTCGATCTGAGCGGCGCCAAGGCCCGCTATCGCCGACGTAGAAAGGGCGCTGATTCGGCTGGTGACAATAGCGCTGATCTGATCGGCGGTGAGGCCTCCGGCGGCAGTCCCGCTGATGGCGTTCAACTGGCTCACAGTGAGCGCCGTCATGTCCGCCGCACTCAGACCAGCGATACCCGTCACAGAAAGAGCGCCGATATGTCCGGGGGTCAGCGCGGCGATTTGCGTGGTCGCGAAAGCTTCGATCTGCGCCGCGCTCAGGGCGCCGACTGCTGTCGCGCTCATGGCGCCGATCTCGGTCGTATCGAGGCTGGCAAGCTGCGGCAAGGTCAGACTGGCCGCCGCATCCGCCGAAAGCGCGCCCATCTGCGTAGTCGTCAAAGCATCGATTTGACCGGTGCTAAGCGCGGAGATCTGGCTCCCGCTAAGGCCCGCGACCGCGCCCGCCGATAACGCGGCGATCTGCGTCGTGTTCAAAGCAGCGAGGACGGTCGCGCTTAAAGCGCCGATGCTGGTGGACTTGAGGCCCGAGATTTGCGTAGCCGTGAGCGCGGCGAACGCCTGCGGGGTTAGGCCGGAAATAAAAGTCGTCGAAAGCGAGCCGACTTGCGTGGCATTGAGACCTGCGAATTGCGAAGGCGTCAGCGCGGCGATCTGTGCGGGGGTCAGGGCCGCGATCACGTTGGTATTGAGCCCGCCGATCTGGGCGGGCTTCAGCGCCGCCATTTGCGCGGGCGTCAAAGCGGCGATAGCGGTTTCCTTAAGGCCGGCTATCTGGCCAACGGAAAGCGCGGCGACCTGCGTCGTGGCGAGCGAAGAGATTTGCGTCACGGTCAGGGCGCCGATCTGCGCCGGGGTCAGCGCCCCGAGCTGCGCCGCTTTAAGCGCGGCGAGCTGTGTGGCCGAGAGGCCGGCCACGGCGGTTTGCGAAAGCGCCGCCATCTGGCTGCCGGTCAATGCGCCAATCTGCTCATTCGACAGGCTGACGATCTGGCCACTCGAGAAGCCGCCGATGGACGGATTTGACAAAGCGGCGACCTGAACAGGCGTGAGGCCGCCAAGTTGTGCGGCACTAAGGCCGCCGATCGCGGTTGCCGACATCGCGAAAATCTGCGCCGGCGTCAACACGCCGAGCTGCCCCGCGGTCAAGGCGCCGACACTGGTCGACGTTAGCCCTTGCACTTGCGCGACACTTAAAGCGGCGATTTGCGTCGTACTGAGCGCCACCAATTGCGCGGGCGAAAGCACGCCAATTTGCGTGGCGTTGAGAGATGCGAGGCGCGAAGCTTCCAGCGAAGCAAGTTCAGCGGGCGTCAAAGCCGCGATCTGCGTGGTGGTCATCGCCGCCACCTGAACCGCCGAAAGTGCGGCAAGCTGCGCGGGCTCCAATTCTCTAATCTGTGTGGTTGTTAGACTGCTCACCGCCTGGGGCGACAGGGCCGCAATTTGCGTCGGCTTCAAAGCGTCAAACTGCGCCGCCGATAGCGCCGCCAGCGACGTGACGCTGAATCCACTGACCTGCGCCGCCGTGAGTTGTGCGATATCGTCGGTCGTCAGAGCGCCGACCTGCGCCGTGGTAAGCGCGCCCAACTGCCCCGGCTTGAGCGCTGCGATCTGTTGCGAGGTCAGGGCGTCGATCTGCGTTGCCGAAAGGCCGGCAACGGCGGTCACAGAAATGGCGCCGATTTGCGTGGTGGCCAATCCGGACAGCGTGGTGGGTGAAAGCGCGGCGAGCGCATCGGAAGAAAGGCCACTGAAGCCGCCCACGCCGAACGCCGCGAGCTGATCGGTGCTGAGGGCCGAGATTTGCGTGGATGTAAGCCCCGCCGTTGCGCCCGGAAGAAGGAAGGCGATCTGCGTCGGGTTCAGCCCACCCAACTGGTCGGCCGTCAAAGCTTCGATAGACCCCGAGCTTAAGGTCTTGACCTGGGTCGTGGTCAACGCCGCCACTTGCTCGGGGGTAAGCGCGCGAATCTGCGTGGAAGCGAATCCCGAGATCCTTTGAATATCGGCGATCTCGCTCGGCGCCAGCCCTGCGATCTGTGTCGCCGACAACCCGCCAACGGCCGACGGCGTCAGCGCGTTCCATTGCGTGGACGCGAGGGCCGCCAGTTGCGTGGGCGTCAAATTCCCGATCGTGCCCGCAGTCAAAGCAGCGACTTGGCTGGTCGAAAGCGAGCCGATCTGTGTCGATGTGAGTACGCCGATCTGGGTCGCCGTCAACGCAGCGAGAGTCGTCGCGGTGAATCCCGTCAGTTGTGTGGCTGTCAGCGCGGCGATGACGCTCGGCGGCAGACCAGAGACCTGAGACGTCGTCAGGCCGGAAAGCTGGCCCGGCGTCATGACGTCACCATGGTCGAATGCCAAAGCGGCGACCTGAGCGGGCGTCAGCGCCGAAATGCTGCCCGGCGCCAGCGCGGCGAACTGTTCAGAAGTCAAAGCGCCTATTTGATCAGGCGTGAGCGCCGCGAGGCTCGTTTGCTTCAGGGCGCGCACTTGCGTCGTCGTGAGCGCCGCAATTTGCTCGGTCGACAAATGGCCGAGTTGTGTTGATGTCAGTCCGCCCACGCCCGGTCCGTTCAACGCCTGAAGCTGAGAGATCGTCAACGCGTCGATCTGCGTTTCCTTAAGTCCCGCCAACGCGTTTCCGCTCAGCGCGGCGATATGGCTCGTGCCCAGCGCCTGAAGCTGACCGACACTGAGCGCACCAAGCTGCGCGGACGTGAAACCGCGGAACTGCGCCGCTGTGAGGCTGGCGATTTGCGCAGGCTCGAGCGCTGCGATCTTCCCGGCGTCGAAGTAGGACAGCTGTACCATCGACAACGCGCCGAGTTGTACGGGCGTCAGATCACCGATCTGCGTCTCGGTTAGCGCCTTCACCTGAGTCGCCGTTAGGGCAATGACCTGGGCCGGCGACAAGGCCGCCATCTGCGTGCGGTCAAGACTTGCGACCGCCCCCGTGCCAAGGCTTGCGATCTGCTGCGCCGAGAGCGCGGCAATCTGCGTCGTACCAAACGCATCGATCTGCTGCGCGCCCAGCGCGGCGAGTTGCAGCGGCCCCAGGCCTTTGATCTGGGTTGAAGTCAGGGCCGCCACATCCCCGGTCAGGAATTGCGCCAACTGCGTTTCAGTAAATCCACCCATCTGGAGAGCGGTAAAGGCGCCAAGTTGCGTGCCGTCAAGCGAAGCAAGTTGTCCGGCCGTCAAAGCCTTGATCTGTATTGCGGTCAGGTTACGGATCTGGTCCACCGTAAACCCGTCCAGTTGCGTCGTGCTCAAGGAACCGATGGCGGCGACAGAAAGGCCGCGCACGAGAGTCCCGACCGCGGCGAGCTGATCGGCGGACAGCGCTTGCACCTGCTCGGTTGTCATTTGCCCAAGCTGTACGGACGTAAGCGCGCGGACTTGCGGCCCATCCAGCACACCCAATTGCGTGGTGCTGAGCGCTTTGAACTGGGGGCCGGTCAACGCGCCGACTTGTGCGGGCGTAAGCGCGGCGATGTGCTCAACGCCAAGGTCCGCGACCTGCGTGGTGGTGAGCCCCTTGACCTGACCCGGCGTCAGCATCGCGAAGCGCTGGGGCGTCAATGCGGCCATCTGGCTCGGGCTAAGGAGTGCGATCTGCTGTACCGCAAGGCCACGGAGCTGAGCGAGAGACAAGGTAGTCAATTGAGCGGGCGTCAAACTGGATACCTGAGCCGTCGTCAGCGCGGAAATCTGGACGGGTGTTAACGCTCCGAGTTGCGCCGAAGAAAGTCCCGCGAACTGCTCAATACTTAAGGCTTTGATTTGCGCCGGAATCAGCGCCGCGATCTGCGTCGTGCTCAGCGCCGCGACTTGCGTGATGCTGAGTTCAGCGACGTCCGTCACCGCGAAGCCCTTCATCTGGCCGGCAGTGAAACTCGCCATTTGCGCTTCGCTGAGGACGTCGATTTGCGCGAGCGTGAGTGCCGCGATATGCGGGAGTGTCAGCCCTTGAATCTGTGCCGGCGTCAGCGATGCGACCTTTTCCACCGACAGGCCCATGATTTGCGCCGGCAGAAGACCCGCGATCAGGCTGGGGTTGAGCGCCGCAAACTGAGCGGCTGAAAAGGCATTCAAGGCCGTGGTCGACAGGCCCTTGATCTGAACCGGCGTCATCGCGGATAGCTGCGCCGTGCTCAAGGCTTCGACTTGATCCGCGTCGAGCGCGCCAAGGAAACTGCCCGGCAACATGCGGATCTGCGTAACGGTTAGCGCGGGAATTTGCTCATCGTGAAGCGCTTGAATCTGCGTCACGGAGAACGCATTGATATCGCCCGCCAGCGCGGCGACCTGCGTCGGGTCCAACGCTTCGATTTGGCCCGCGGTCATCGCCTTTACCTGCACGCCCGTGAGGGCCGTCACCTGCGCGGGGGTCAGGGCCTGGATTTGCGCGGCGTTCAGGAGCGCAATCTGGCTCGTGCGGAAAGCTTGAATCTGGGTCGCCGAGAAGGCTGAGATTTGCGTCGGCGCAAGAACCGCGATCTGCTCGGGCGACAGCGCAGTGATCTCGTCCCGGGAAAGTCCGCGGATCTGCTGCGTCGACATGTCGGCGATCGGGCTGACATCAGCGGCTTCGACCTGGGCCCGGAAAAGCACCTGGACCTGATCGGATGTGAAACTGACCCGGTTCGCACCAAGGGCCGCGAGTTTTTCGGGGCTAAGGGCGGCCAGTTGCTTCTTCGAAAGCGCGGCGATCTGCGCTTCGTTGAACTCGGCGACCTGACTGACGGAGAATGCGCCGATCTGCTCCGGCGACAGCGCGGCGATCTGCGACGGCGCAAGCGAGCGCACGTCACTCAAGCCGAGCCCGGCAATCTGTGCCAGGGACATGGACGCCGACGACAGCACCGGAACGATACCCCTAAAACCTACCCGCAGCGCTGAATCGGCGCGGCGGCGCGCAACCTGCGCCTGCAATCCTAGGTGTAGTTAATTTTGGTTAACGGGCGGTTAAGCCAGGGCCATTGGAGTCATGGAAATCGGCGCATAGCCCCCGTTCAAACCCAATAAAATGGGCCAAACTCGAGGGCCGCTGTTACAAACGCCGCCGCTACGGCGCGCCTAGGATTTGGAGCGGGCGGCCGCGATCTCCTGCGGGAAATTAATTGCCGACGACGACGTCTTGGCCGACACCCCCGAAAGCACCGTGGCATTCACGATATACCCGGGGGTCAGGGAGATTTTCAGGGCACGGGCGAGGTCGAAGGTCGCGATGATCTGCCCCGTGACCTCCGGCGATTCCATGTCCACCTTCAGTTTCTCGACGTTCAGCCCCACCTTCCCCGCCATTGCGAAGATGTCGGCTTCGGTAAGCTTTCCACGATACCCCATCATCACCTGGTGGTAGGCCGCATACTTGCCCTGCTTCTGCGCGGCGAGAGCCGCCTTGGCCGCGACAACCGAGACCGGTCCAAGGATCGGGAATTCCTTCACCACGACCCGCACTTTCGGATCGTCTGCGATCAATTTTTCGATACGCGGGTCCGCGGCTTTGCAGTAGCTGCACTGGTAGTCTGTGAATTTGACCAACGTGACATCGCCTTGCGGATTGCCCAGCACCGGCGAACCGGGATCGCGCAGCAGGCTACTCGCACGCGCCGCCGCCGCTTGTGCTGCGGCCTTCTCGAGTTCGGCTTTAACGATATCGCCGTTGTCCGCGGCAGCCTGCGCAAGCACGGATGAGGACAAGGAAAGAACCGCCGCCGGGGCGAGCGCGGCGCCCGCGATGACGCTACGTCGTGTTCTTGAGATCATCGCTAAAGCTCCCTTTTTCCTTTGGCCCTTATTTGGCCGTCGCGCGCCAGTTCTCGATCATGAACTGCACGTCGTCCGTCTGAATGACGACTCTAGTGACGGAGAAAACCAGAATGCAATAGAGCATATACTTCGCTGCGGTGTTGAGTAGAACGCCAGGGTCCTCAAGACTCATCAAGGGTGTGTAGTTACTGGCGAGAAGGATCATCGCCACCGCGAACCATCCGATCACGCGCTCGCCGCCCGCGGTTGGCCGCAGGAAATATGGAACCAATAACAGGGTAAAGATCAGCCGATAGTCCCAATTGCTCGCTGTTACAAAGCAAAACAAAAGCATCGTCCCCACAAGCAACGTGGATTCTTCTTCATAGGTGGAGAGCTTGTCACGGTGAGGAAATTTAACGCCCAGGATCAAAGCCACGACTGTTCCGGCCGCGAAGAGCGTGTAATTCACGCCTGCCGTGAAGGGATAGGTGCTGCCGGCGAATAGAAGCGTCACGGACTTGATGCCGAACGACAGGAACCCTGCGACTTCCGTGGTCTCGGAAATCTGCATAAGGTCACGATAAATCGCGATCATATAAACGATCACCGCCATCAAGATTCCAAAGCTTGCGAGAGTCCGTTCGCGGAGGACCCTCATCACGGTCGCGGCGAGCGGATAGACCTTGAGGATCGCTGCAAGGCCCAGAAGTAGGGTCCGGTGCCGCCACGGCACGAGGATGCCCAGGGCGACGAGGCCGAAAATGATCAGATCGGTATTCCCGCGTTCCAACGCGAGCCACGTAGCGGGGGAAAGGGCGATAAGCGCGAGTCCGATAGACGCCGACGTGGTCTTTTGGGTCGCGATCAGCCAAGCAACGATGCCGGAAAAAAGGGCGGCTGAAAGCAGGCCTGCCGCGATGAGTCCATTCTCACCTGGAAAAAAGCGCCCGATCGACACCCAAATCCTTGGATAGTTTAGCCTGCGGTTACCTGGATCATTCGGGTTGACGACCAGCGGATCCAATCCTTGGTCCGCGCTAAGAGGTGCGGCGGTCACTACCCGGAAATCACCAAACGGTTGCGGCATGGCCGGGACAGTCAGGTGGGCGAACGTTGGCTTCCAGTCACTCGAAAGCGCCGCGATAATCACGCCGAAATGCGCGATCAAGAGCAGCCCCGCAAGCGCTAGACGCGCCTTCGACGGGAAACGGTTTGAAAGTGTCGCCACGAGACCCCGGTTCTGCAAAACAAGACGGCGCGCAACTATACCGTGATTGCGCGCCGCCCCAATAGTCTCGCCAGAACTGGGCCCCGAATCTAGCCCGGATAAGCCAACGCCTTTTCCATGAGCGCCATCCCCTCATCGATAAGCGCGTCCGAGGCCGTCAGGGGCACCAGGATTCGGATGGTGTTACCGTAGGTGCCGCACGTAAGCAGGAGCAACCCCGCTTCGAGGGCCTTCGCCACGATCTTCTTGGTGCCGTCGCCGTCAGGCTCATTACCGCCGCGCGCCATGACGATATCGAAGCCGATCATGGCGCCCGGACCGCGAATGGCGGCAATCGGGTAAAGATCGTTGCGCTTTTCGAAAGCTTCCAGTTTCACGCGGATACGTTTGCCGATCTCATTGGCGCGCTCGAGCAACTTCTCTTCCTTGATGACGTCGAGCACGGCGATCCCCGCCGCGCACGCGATTGGCGGGCCCCCGAAGGTGCCGCCCAGCCCACCCGGCGGTGACGCGTCCATCACGGCCGCGCGGCCGATGACGCCCGACAGCGGGAAACCGCCCGAGATCGACTTAGCCACCGTGATCATGTCCGGTTTCACGCCGGAATGCTCAATACCGAACATCTTGCCGGTGCGCGCGAAGCCGGACTGGACCTCGTCGGCGATGAGCATGATGCCGTGCTGATCGCAAATCTTGCGCAGCGCTACCATCAATTCTTTCGGGGCCGGATTGAACCCGCCCTCGCCCTGCACAGGCTCAATGATGATCGCGGCGACGCGCTCGGGCTCGAGGTCGGCATAAAACAGGCGATCGATGGCGTCTAACGACGTTTGCACGGAGATGCCGCGCGATTCGACGGGGAACGGCACGTGATAGACCTCGCCGGGCATCGGACCGAAATGTTTCTTATAGGGAGCGACTTTGCCGGTCATCGCCGAGGCCAGAAGCGTACGCCCATGGAAACCGCCGGCGAACGCGATGACGGCCGGACGGCCTGTCGCGACACGCGCGATCTTGATCGCGTTTTCCGTCGCTTCGGCGCCGGTGGCGAAGAAAATGGTTTTTGCCGGGCCGTCCACGGGCGCGATCGCGTTGAGCCGTTCAGCGAGTTCAATGTAGGGCTCATAGGCCATCACCTGGAACGCCGAATGGGTGACCTTGTCGAGTTGATCGTGCACGGCTTTCATCACCTTGGGATGCCGGTGCCCTGTATTCAGCGAGCCTATGCCGCCGACGAAATCGATGTAGCGCTTGCCTTCAACATCCCAGATCTCGGAATTCTCGGCGCGCGCCGCGATTACGGCGGTGGCGTTGCCGACGCCCTTGGGAACAGCGGCCTGGCGGCGCGCAAACAGATCGGCATTCGATTTCGTCATAGGGTTCTCCTGGCCTTACGGCCGTCGTTCTATTTCGTTGCGGGAACAGTGATGTGCTTGACCCCAAGGAAGGCATCCATCCCCCAAGGTCCTAATTCGCGACCAATGCCGCTGGCCTTGAATCCGCCCCAGGCGGATTGGACATAGGGCACCTGCGGCGTATTCACCCAAATATGTCCAGCTTCGATCTCACGCGCGATACGCTCAGCATTGGCGGCGTCACCGCCGACGACCGTCGCGGCTAGGCCGAATTCGGTATCGTTGGCGAGTGCGATGGCTTCTTGTTCGGTATCGAACCGGCGCACGGCCAATACGGGTCCGAAGATCTCCTCGCGCCAGACCGGGTTGTCCTTCGGCACGTCGTCATAAATCGTCGGGGCGACGAAAAAACCCTCGCGCGGCAAGGCCTGCCCGCCTGTAAGACATTTCAAGCCATCGGCCTTCGCGCGCTCGAAAGTCCTGATCACCGCCCGGTACTGGTTCTCGGTAGTCATCGGCCCCATATCCGCTCCGTCGGCGTAAGGGGAGCCCACTTTCATCGCCTCGGTCTTCTCCACGAGGCGCGCCATCACCTTGTCGGCGATCTTCCGATCGATAACCAGACGTGAGGTCGCCGAGCACATCTGGCCCGCATTGAAGAAAATCCCGGCCATGATGAGATCCACGGCGTCTTCTACCGGAGCATCGCCAAGCACCACGATCGGCGACTTACCGCCCAGCTCCAGCGAAACCGGTACGACATTATGCGCGGCGGCGCTCATGACTTTCGACCCCACCGCGTTGCTGCCGGTGAACGAAAGTTTGCGCAGGCGCTTATCGGCGGTCAAAGCAGCGCCCGAAGCGGCGCCGCCGGTAATGATGTTGAGCACACCGGCCGGCAAGCCGATCTCGGCGGCGATATCGCCATAGATCAATTCGGCAAGAGGCGTGAAGGAGGCCGTTTTGATCACGACCGTGCATCCGGCCGCAAGCGCGGGAGCAATTTTCCAGGCGCTCGTCACCATCGGGAAATTCCACGGGACGATCATCCCGACGGGACCAAGGGGCTCGTAACGCGTCTTGCCCGCGTGCGCGGGATCGGGAAGCGCGACGCTCGTATCTTGGCGTTTGTCGAGCGCTTCGGCGAGGTCACCGTAGTAGGCGAAAGTCGCGACCGCATCCGATGCATCGATCTCGGCTTCGCGCCGCGGCTTGCCGTTGTTGCGCATCAGAAGGTCGATGATGGCTTCACGGCGCCCCATGAGCTTGTCGGCGATGTCGCGCAGGAAGCGCGCACGCTCGCGCCCTGGAAGATGGGACCACGCGGGAAAAGCGTCCACAGCGGCGCTCACAGCGGCGGTAACGTCCGAAGCGGCCGCGCTCGCGAGTTCAGCGAGGACCGCGCCGGTGGATGGGTCGGTCACGGAAATGCGTTCGTCACCGGTGGCGGCGTGCCAGGCGCCGCCGATAAAAAGGCTGCGGTCGCGCTTGATCAAAGCGTTGTCGGTCATCAATCGGGCCTCTTCAGGAAGCGCTACCAGGTCAGCGCAGCCGCCTCGTCGATCTCGATCAAGGTCGGTACTTTCGCGCCGTTCGCAGCTTTCAGATGCGCCTTGAGATGATCAAGGCTCTCCGCACGCACCGCGTTGCAGCCGAAGCCGCGGGCGATAGCGAGGAAGTCCGGCGTATAGATATCGACGCCGATCTGCGGGATACCGCGCTCAGCCATATATTTCTTGATCTCGAAGTAACCCTGGTTGTTCCACACCAGGACAACGACGGGCAAGCCCAGTTCAACGCCGGTCGCCAATTCGGAAATGGTGAATTGCAAGCCGCCGTCGCCGATGACGGCGACAGAGGGGCGGTCCTTCTGAGCGAGTTTCGCCCCAAACGCGGCGGGAAGCGCATAACCAAGCGTGCCGTAGCCCGTAGTGGAATTAAAGTAAGTGCGCGGCCGTTCGGCTTCGTAAAACAAGTTTGCGCTATAGATCGGCTGGGTGGAGTCCCCAACGATCATAGCGTCCGGCAGCGCCTCCTGCACCGCGTTCATGACCGTTTGATGGGCGCGCTGCGGCGGCGTCAAACTGGCTTGTAATAGTTCGCGCAGAGCTTGAGCCCGGACCGGGCCTTCGGAATCCGGCGTGTGACTCCCTAGCGCGGCGGCTAGCGATGCGAGCGCGGTATCGGCATCACTATGAATGGCGATATCAGGCGACGCATTGATGCTGAGCTGATCGGCTTCGATGTCGATACGGATGACTTTACCGTCGAAACGCGGATGCTTGCCCTCGAACAGCCACGTATCGGTCTCGCCGAGTTCCGTGCCGACCGCGAGGACCACATCCGCGCGCGCCATCTCTTCAAGGATCATCGGAACGCTGATGGTGCTACCGATGGAAAGCGGATGGCCGAGCGGGAGAATCCCCTTCCCGTTGACGGTGGTGAGCACGACAGCACCCAATTTCTCAGCGACCTCGCGTGCTGAAGCTCCAGCATCCTGCGCGCCGCCGCCCAGGACCATCATTGGGCGCTTGGCCTGTTTGAGCAGCTTCGCGGCTTCGTTGATCTTGGCCGCCTTGGCTTTGGGACGCGGCGGCGTACGGAGTGCCTTACGCGAGATATGGCCGGCCTCGGCGGTAATGACATCCAACGGTATCTCGATATGAACCGGCCGCGGTCGCTTGCTGCGAAATACCGCGAACGCATCCGCGAGGACGCCGGGAAGGTCGTGCGGACGGCGAAGCGTGTGACTGAAGGCGGTCAACCCGGACATCAGTTTCTGCTGCGAAGGCAGCTCGTGCAGACGCCCCTCGCCCTTACCGAGTTCAAACGTGTAGTTGACGGCGGAGATGACCAGCATCGGGACGGAATCCGCGTACGCTTGACCCATCGGCGTCGCGATGTTGGTCAGACCTGGTCCAGTAATGATGAAGCAGGCGGCGGGCTTGCCGGTCGCGCGGGCGTAACCGTCGGCCATGAAGCCGGCGCCCTGCTCGTGACGCGGTGTGATGTGCCGCAGCTTGGTATTCTTGAGGCCGCGATAGAATTCGACGGTGTGAACACCCGGGATGCCGAACACCGTATCGATGCCATAGAGCTCCAACAGCTCCACCAGCACCTCGCCGCACGTCTTCGTCGTCGCGAAAGCCTTTGCGTCGTCTCTCATCACTCACGTCCCGCCAGATCGCCGTTCATGCGCCCCGGCTAAAAAAACTCACACTGAAAACTCACGCGGACCGTTCGACCCGCCATCGTAAACCGGGGGGAACCACATCCGTTCGCCGCTTCGTCATACCCAGTTGCCATTGCAAAACCTGCGTATTTCCGGCCTCGGCCGGAGCCATCCGGCCCCTCAGATATACGATCTAACGGCCCATTTTGCTTATGAAAGCTTTTCACCCCAATGTTGAAAGGAACTAAAACGAGCACAATAAAGCCCGGTGGTGCTGGATTTTTCGAGCACCACCGGGCCTCTTAATAGTCGACTACAAAAGAAAAAAGGGGGGCGTTTCCGCCCCCCTTTTCAGTCTTTACGCGCGCTTCGCGATTACATGCGGAAGCGGATACCCACGCGGTAGGTACGCCCGTGCGAGTCATAGTTGGACGGGTTGGTCGTGACCGTATCGGTCGCGTAATTGCCCGTGCCGCCAACCATCACTGCGTCCTTGTTGGTGATGTTCTTAACGTTGAAGAAGGCTTCCACGTTGCCGTTACCCTCGTCCGCCGCGAAAATCTGATAGCTGGTTGCGAAATCCCAGTAGATGGCGCCCGGGATCCAGTTGTTGTTCACCGTGATGTTCGGAGAGACCGACACCGGGCAACCCGTCGTACATTCAACGAAGTCGTTGTTGTACGTGCCACCGCTGATGCCGCGCGCCGTGATCGTGGCGGAAATCGGCTTGGCATCATAAGTCGCCGAAGCCTGCCAACGCCACTTCGCCGGACCGCTGCCGTTGTTTTCGCCCGCGGTGTCTGTTGGACGCGTCAGGCCCGTGTCGCGATAGTTCTTGAGATAACGCGACGCGAGAGCGCGGATACGCAGATTCCCATCCATGCTTTCGGCGACGGACGCCAGCGGGAACACGTAACCAGCTTCAAAGTCGATACCGCGCGCATTTTGACGCGCGAGGTTGAACGGCTGAACGAAGATGGTGTTCGCGATGGATGTCGCGACCAAACGGCCCTGGTTCGCAGTGCCCGTATTGATAGCAGCGCAGAAGTTGGCGTTGCCCTGGGCGCAGAGGTCAACGATCTGTTGCGCATTGATCGTGGTGATCGCGCCCTTCACGTTGATGTTCCAATAATCGACCGAGGCCTGGAAGCCCTGGAGGAACGTCGGCTGGAACACGGCGCCGATACCGGTGGTGTCGGCCTTTTCCGGAACGAGGACCGGGTTGCCGCGCGTCGTACCCACATATTGCACCGACGACGTTCCGCCCGAGATGGTGTCGATGACGTTGTTCGTCACGACGGTGCCCGCGTTATAGAGGTCGCCGATGTTCGGCGCGCGGATGTCACGAGAACGTGTCACGCGGAAAGTGAGGTCGGAGACCGGCGTGTAGGTGGCGCCCGCCTTCCAGGTGGTGACATAACCGGCCGACGAGTAGTCGGTCGCGCGGATGGCGGCGTTCAGGTCGAGACTTTCTGCCCAGGCTTGGCCACGCGCCAGCGGGACGATGGTTTCGAAGAAGCCTTCGGTGACCTTGTACTTGCCGAACGTCGGCTGATAGTTGCCACCGAAATAAACGCGCCGTTGGTCGGCGAGGCTGTTGATGCCTTTCGACTCTTCGACGCGATGCTCGATACCAGTCGCCACCGAGACGGGACCGGCCCACGATTCGAACGGCTCGCCTTGGATCGAGGCGGCCATCACGTCCTGCGTGAACTTCTGATAGCGGTAGGCGTTGTTGAGCACATAGTCGAGTTGCGCGGCGGAGTTCACGCCGACGCCGAACGGATTGTACGGGACGCAGCCGTCGCCCGGATTCGTGAGGGTCGAGCGGCAAACGATGGTGCCGTTGGCGTTGCGGACGGAATCCAGCGAATTGCGGTAGAGGACTTCGTCGCGGCTGTTAAGCGCGCGTTCGGAGTTGCGCGAGATTCCCATCTGATAATAGGCATCCCACGTCCAATCCGTGTTGAACGCTTCGAAGTTGCCGTTGAGTCCCCCAACGAGGCGATTGGTCCAACGCTCGTTCGATTGGCCAATGATGCCCATGTCGTAGTTGCTGGAGCCGATCGTGATCGTGGTGAGGCCAAGCGCGGTGGCGCGCGCCGCCACGGTGGCATCGAGATACGGGTTCGTGACTGGAACGGTTACGCCGCCAAAATCTTCCATCCCGTAGCCGTTCGAGAAGAAGTTGTTGTGGTACCAGTTCCACTGACCATAGACCTCGACGTTTTCACCGAGCGCGTAGCTGACGCGAGTGAAAATGTTTTGCGAGGACATTTCCGGTTCGATCGATTGATTGCGGTGAAGATCTTGCGCCTTCCACTCGCCGCCGCGCATCAAACCGCCTGAAACGAGGTCGCCGTAGGAGAAATTGTACGCCGTGCCGCCCGGACCGAAGGCGATGCCCTTCAGCGGACCGGAAACGATGATACCGCCGCGGGAGGCCTGGGCCGGACCGACGTTCGTCAGCAGGAGGCGCTGCGGAACGTCGCGAGTCTGCCCAGGGCCTGTGCCGTAGGCCGGATTGGTCATGAAGCCGTAGCCCTGCTCGTTCCACGGACGATCGGCGAAAAGAATGCCGTCTTGACGGCTCATCTGACCCGAAATGATGAAGTGGCCACGGTCGTTCGCGAACGGCGTACCAGCCGTCAGCGAGACCTTGAAGTTGGCGTTGTCGCCATAGTCGGTGACGCCGCCAGACACTTCGCCGCCAATGCCGGTGTACTTGGTATCGAGCACGAAGTTGACGACGCCGGCCACGGCGTCAGAGCCGTAGGCCGCCGAGGCGCCGCCGGTGACGACGTCCGTGCGCTGGATCAGCTGCGACGGGATCGCGTTGACGTCGACGCGGCCGCTGACGGTCGAGGGGACCGAACGCTGACCGTTGATGAGGATCAGGGTGCGCTCGACACCGAGGTTACGCAGGTTCACCGAGCTGGTACCGGCCGTGCCGGCGCTGATGTTCTGCGTGGAGGACTGCGGGGTGTAGTTGCCCGAGAACGTCGGCAGCGTCGTCAGGTAGTCGATGACGTTCGGGGCCGCCTGCTGTTGAAGCTGCTCGGCGCCGATCACGGTCGTCGGGGTCGGAGCTTCGTAACCGTCACGGACGATGCGGCTGCCGGTGACGATGATTTCGTCGACGGCCGCGGGTTCTGCGGCGGCAAGCTGCTCCTGCGCGAAAGCTTGGGAGAATGCGAGCATCGCAACAGCGCTGGTGGCGGTCGCGAACAGGGTGCGCGTGCCAAAACGGCCGCGAGAAGTCTTGGTAATCAGGATCCCCTCCATTTTTGATGGCGCCGGCACCTCGGGTGGTTGCCGGCGTAAGTAAATTCCCCTGTATCACCCAGACGGGAGATACAACTTAGTGCCGTGTATAGCCCATGCTGCGGCTGTCACCCAATGTTCGCAAATGAGTTTATTCATGGGGTGGATTTGAGCATTTCTCAAATTCGTTGCCTATTTTTCTCGTGACGCAGCGCAAAATTTAGGCAGCCGCAAATCACGGACGAGCCGCTTATGTATTGATTTATCGTGTATTTTTGCGCCGCAAAACGTCCCGGATTAGCCAATCTACCGTGATGACTTTTTTTGAAGCAGCGCTCGGAAAGGGGTGATGCACGAAGGCCACAGACGCCGATCAAATTGCTGGGAAAGGCCGCGCACAGCGTTCGCGCGGGCGCCGACCGGCCGGGAGCGTGAAAGTTTCTCACGCGAACGCGACGATAACTCCCTTGCGCCGCCTCCCGCCCCATCCCATTAGAACCCCATCTTCATTTTTCGGGACCAAAACCATGCGCGATGCGGACATCAAGGCGGCCAAGACCCTCAGTTACGTCAATGGCAAATGGATCGGCGCGGACAACGGCAAGACCTTTGCCGTGACCAACCCGGCCACGGGCGCTGAGATCGCACAGGTGCCGGACCTCGGCGTCGCCGAGACCGAACGCGCCATCCACGCCGCTGCTGACGCCTTCAAGACCTGGTCGCAAAAGACCGCGGTCGAGCGCGCCAACATCCTGATGCGCTGGTACGAGCTGATGCTGGAAGAAAAAGACTTCCTCGCCGCGCTCATGACCGCCGAACAGGGCAAGCCGCTCGCCGAAGCCGCGGGCGAGGTCGTGTACGGCGCCAATTTCATCCGCTGGTTCGCCGAAGAAGGCCGGCGCGCCTACGGCGACGTGATCCCGTCGCACCGCGCCGATGCGCGCATCGTCGTCATGAAGCAACCCGTCGGCGTGGTCTGCGCTGTCACGCCGTGGAATTTCCCGATCGCGATGATCACACGCAAAGCCGGCCCAGCCCTCGCAGCCGGCTGCACAATCATCATCAAGCCGTCGGAAGAGACCCCGCTTTGCGCGCTGGCGCTCGCGGACCTTGCCGAACGCGCGGGCCTTCCGCCGGGGGTCTTGAACGTGATCACCGGCGACGCGCCGACGGTCGTGGGCGCCATGATGAAGTCGGACGCCATACGCAAAGTGTCTTTCACGGGCTCGACGGAAGTCGGAAAGATCCTGATGCGCCAGGCGGCCGATACCGTGAAGAAAGTCAGCATGGAACTCGGCGGCAATGCGCCCCTGATCGTGTTCGACGATGCCGATCTCGATCTCGCAGTGAAAGGCGCAATCGTTTCGAAGTACCGCAACGTCGGCCAAACCTGCGTGTGTGCGAACCGCATCCTCGTGCAGGACGGCATCTACGACCGGTTCGCCGAAAAGCTGATCGAGGCGGTAAAGAAGATGAAGGTCGCGCCGGGTACGGAAGCGGGCGCCGACCTTGGGCCGCTCATCAACGCGGACGCTGTCGAGAAAGTGGAAGCGCATGTGGCCGACGCAAAAACCAAGGGGGCGACCATTGCGACCGGCGGTAAGCGCAGCACCCTCGGCGGGCTGTTTTACGAGCCGACGGTGATCTTGAACGCCACCACCGACATGCGTTTCACGAAAGAAGAGACTTTTGGCCCCGTTGCGCCGCTGTACCGTTTCAAGGACGAGGCGGAAGCCGTCGCGCTGGCCAATGCGTCCGAGTTCGGACTCGCGTCTTATTTCTTCACGTCGAACATCGGCCGTGCCTGGCGCGTGGCCGAAGCCTTGGAAAGCGGAATCGTGGGCATCAACGAAGGCATCATCTCGACCGAAGTCGCGCCGTTCGGCGGGTTCAAGCAGTCGGGCGTCGGCCGCGAAGGGTCCCACTACGGCCTCGACGACTATCTCGAGGTCAAATACGTGCTGTTCGGCGGGTTGTCGAAGTAACCTGCGAAACCAAACCCCACAAATGAAACACCCGGCTCGCGCCGGGTGTTTTTTTTCTTAGCGTTCGCTTGCCGCGCTTCGCGCCGCGACCGGGGCTTCGGCCACCGGCGTCTTGGTGTCGGGCCGTATGATGTAGACCTGCGCCCACTTCGAGACGAGCGCCGACGACACGCTGTTGCGCTTGCCCGTGACGGGATCCACCGGACCGTCGGCAATCTGCTGCAGGGTCTGATAAAGCAGCGCGGATGGCAGGCGGCCGTAGCTCTGGTGGTGCGTCGAGTCCGAACGCATGTTCTTCGAGTGGAAGCTCGCGAAGTCGAGGTAGCCACCCATCAAGCCTTCCGCGTAATCGGCGTTCAGATCAAGGCGCATGCGCATCTGATAAATCGTCTCGTCCGTCGGCGTGCCGAAAGTCTGCCACGGGAAAGTGTAAGTGGCCGGTTCCGTGATCAGGACGCCGTTCTCGATCTTTCCTTTGTAGCGCTGGACATACTTCTTGCCCCAGCGCAGGTCGAGCTTCTCCGTGCCCCCTGGAATACCCTTGAAGCCGATGGTGTTGCCCGAAGCATCGCGCAGCACCGGATGCGTGCCGCGATACATCGTCACCACGACCTCCGGATCGTTCTCCAGGCTGTCTAGTTCGGTGATCTCGAACAGCATCCGATTGTAAGTGCCTTCGAGGATTTCCTGCGTATCGTAAAAATTGTTGTAGGCGTCCGGGCCGCGATAGCTCTCAATACAGCCGAGACCACGATAGAATTGGTTGTCCACCCCCTTCTCGCCCGCCGGGCTGACGAAGTCATCGGCGTCCACCTTGCCGTCGAGATTCATGCCCGGCACGACCGGGCCCACGGCCTGTCTTAAGGTGAACGGCTCCTTGAACTTGTCCGGATAAAAGCCGGTGATTTCGCGCGACAGCACTGTGTCGATATAGGTGCGTTTGGTGCCGTCTTCCGGGAAAAGGATCTTGAATTGCTCGCGCGGCCCATCATTGAAGCCGTTCGGACATTCCTTGGCTTCCTTGGTGTACTGCAGCGCCCAGTTCAAATAGGTGAGCGTGTACGCGATCGAGCGCGTCTTCGTGATGTCGGCCTTGGCGACATCACGGTTCGCGGTGTCGGCCGATGCCGTGGAGGCGGCGAACGCAATCGCCGCCGCGCAAACGCTACCGAGGACTGTCTTGGATGTGATCATGTGTCGCTCCCTCGCCGAATCAGTTGGCGTTATTCATAAAGTCGTCGCGCAGGAAGAAGGCTGAGAACCCATTGCGGTTACCGATCCACTCACCGAATGAGTCGCCTTCAGTATCGCCCGGCTTCTTGTCGCCGCTGTAGGTGTATACGGGCCGGCCCCGGAACGCCCATACGTGCATCGCATCCGCCTGTGCCGGCGCGGCATACTTGCCGGTCTTCGGGTCGATGGCGACCACGCTCCAAGAGCGGCTACCGCTCTTGGCGTTGGCCGGCGCCGGAACCATCGGCCACGTCTTGAGGCACTCCTCCTGACTGCCGGCGCCGCAGATAGCAATGCGGAAGGCCTGGGTCGTATCCGGATGATCGCAACGCAATTGGTCGTAGCTGTCGTCACCGCAGTTGTAGCGATAAATCGTGTGGCCGCGTGAATCGGCCAGCGTGAGTCCGATATTGGTTTCCTGGACAGTCAGGCCCGGCGGATGCGGCGGGGCTTTTTGCATATAGACGTTCTGCCAGCCCGCTTCATCGCCGCCCTCAAGGCTGGCTTTGTAAGAGTCTTCCGCGTGCCGGTAGACGGGCTTGCCGCGGAACACCCACTGCTTAATGCCGTTGGCGCGTTCGACGGTTGTCCAGTCACCTTGGGGGCGCGCGAGTTCCGGCGCGATCATCGGCTGCCACTTGTCTTCGCACGCGCCGGTGCACGTCGCCTTTGACGCCGTGTCGCGATCGAAAGCGTAAAGCGAGTAACCGTCGGCGCTCGTCACGAGGATGCCCGTCGCGGTGGTTCGGACGGCGAATCCGGGCGGCACGTTCGGCGGCGGGCCAATCGGTTTGCGGGCCGCCGGGGAACCGCCGCCGCCGCCGAAGCGGCCGCCGCGATCACCAAGCACGTCACCCGGTTCTTTATCGAAGTTCGAGGTGTAGACGGCCTGTTCGTTGTAAGCCCACTGCTTGTTGCCGTCGGCGCGCGTGATCAGTGTCCAAGCGCCTACGGGTTTGGCATCGGCGCTCGCGAGTTCCGGAATCCACATATCCGTGCAGGCCGGGCGCGTGTCCAGATCGGGGAGAAGCAAACCGGGAGGCCACGGGCTCGCGAGGCCCGCGGTCTCGGTCAGGACTTTGCTGCCGCAATTGGACTTGCCTTTCGCGTCACCGGTCAGACCGTTGCGCATGCGCGCGAACGGCCAGATGTAGAGCGTACGGCCGCGGCTATTGGTGAACACCGGACCTTCGAGCTCGGTGGCCTGAACGCCGAAGCCGCTCGGCATCGGTACCTTGACGTAGTCCTCGGCCGCGACGGCGACGCCGGAGCCCGCAAGGACCGCGGCGAACAGAGCGATACCGAATTTCGTAAAACGAGCCATCACACCCTCGCAGCGCACGCGGCGCTAGACCAGAATTTCCCCGA
>JBFWVA010000007.1:0-255494 GCA_050246995.1 Rhodospirillaceae bacterium
AAATGGTGGGCGCACCAGGACTCGAACCTGGGACCCGCTGATTAAGAGTCAGCTGCTCTACCAACTGAGCTATGCGCCCTCGGGGCCTTTAGGTGCGGAGCGTGGGTCGAAACGCGCCGCGGTAACCCTCGGAGTGCGGTCTTATAGAGGGTTGGCCGGTCCCTGACAAGGCGGCCTGTTCGCCCGGAAAATCTTGCATTTCCAAGGAGCTTGGGGGCCTTATGCCGGCCTAGGCGGCCTGGCTCTGGTGCATCGCGGCGGCGACGTTCCGCCAGATCCGGAGCTGGGCGAAATCGGCATCGACCAGGGCCCAGACGGCCAAAAGGCCCACGACGGCCAGCGGTTCAACGTCATGGCGCATGCTAAGACGGGTGATGTGAGCAGAAACACCAGCAAGATCGATCACGACATTCCCCAGGTTTTATTTCTTTTTTGTGACGATTCGTTTTTGCATGCATCTCGTGAAACCGCACGTGAAATGAGCCTTCGAGCCGATATGACCTGGGTCAAATCCGAGGACCTTGTTTCCATAAGGACGTTGTTTTGATTTTCCGTAGAACAAAAAAGCCGGCCGACCCGGCGCCGATTCCCGAACCCGCCGCTGTGAGCGCACCGCCCGCCCCGCCGCCGCCGGAGCCCGCGACCTGGGTGCCGCCGGGGCACTTCTATTCTCCCATCGCCGATCTCGACGATCTCAAAGCGCGCGAAACGGCGGTATTCGACGCTGAAGCGCCCTTGCCGGATGTGGATCTACAGCCCGCGCAGCAGCGCGCGTTATGGGACAGGCTTGTGCGCCACGCCGCGCGGTTCACCGTCGCGGCCACAAAGGAAGAAGCCGCGGCCGCCGGTCAGCGCTATTTCGCCGACAACGACCAGTTTGGACCCGGCGACGCCACGATTTACGCGGGTATGCTTCTGGAGCACCGGCCGAAGCGTCTGATCGAAGTGGGGTCGGGATTTTCCTCGGCGCTGTTCCTGGACATCAACACGGGCTTTTTCGACGGCGCGATCACGTCCACGTTCATCGAGCCCTATCCGGACCGCCTGCTGGGCCTGCTCAGCGAGGCCGACAAGACGCGGGCGACCTTGAGACAAGAGCCGGTGCAAGCGACGCCGCTCGAGGTTTTCGGCCAGCTCGAAGCCGACGATGTCCTGTTTGTGGATTCAACCCATGTCGCCAAAGCCGGCAGCGACGTGAATCACCTGTTCTTCCGCGTGCTGCCAAGCCTGAAACCCGGCGTCCTGATCCACTTCCACGACATCTTCCATCCTTTCGAATACCCGAAAGAATGGTTTTTCAACGGCAACCGGTCCTGGAACGAACTTTATATGTTGCGCGCCTTCATGATGAACAACGCGCGTTACCGCGTGCTGTTCTTCAACAGCTGGTTCGCCCACAAGCATCCGGAATGCGAAAACGAGCTGCCGAACTTCTGGAAGAATCCGGGCGGCGCCTTCTGGATGCGCAAAGAAGGCTAGAAGTCGTTGAATCCGCCGCGGGCGCCCATCTGCGTGTCGCGATGGACGTAGATGTTCATGAGCACGCCGACGGAGAACATCAGGGTCAGCAGCGATGTGCCGCCGTAGGAGACGAACGGCAGCGGAACGCCCACCACCGGCAGGAGGCCCATCACCATGCCGATGTTGATGAACACATAGAGGAAGAAGCTGGCCGTGAGGCCGACGGCGACGAGGCGACCGAACTGGTGGCGGCAACGGATCGCAATGGCATAGCCGTAGCCGATAAAGATGATGAAACACGTCAGCAGGGCGAGGAGCCCGATCATGCCGAGCTCTTCGGCGAGCATGGTGGCGATGAAATCGGTCTGGCGCTCGGGCAGGAAGTTGAGGTGAGCCTGGGTGCCGCCCATGAAACCCTTGCCGAACAGTCCGCCTGAGCCAAAAGCGATCTTCGACTGCAGGATGTGATAGCCCGTGCCGAGCGGGTCGCTTTCCGGATTGAGGAACGTGAGCACGCGATTGCGCTGATAATCGTGCAGGAACGACCAGGCGATGGGCAGCGCCGCGAGACCGCAAGCGGCGACCACGGCGAACTTCCACATCCGCACACCGGCCATGAACAACATGATTCCGGCGCTCATCATGATGAGCATCGCGGTGCCAAGGTCGGGCTGCAGGATGACAAGCGCGACCGGCGCAAGGATGAGGCCGAGCGGGACCAGGAGAATAAGAGGATTTCCGATTTCATCCTGCGTCACGCCTTGGAAGTAGCGCGCGAGCGCGAGGATGATCGCCGGTTTCATAAGTTCCGACGGCTGCAGGCTAATGAAGCCAAGGTCGATCCAGCGCTGCGCGCCCTTGCCGACGAAGCCAAGGATGTCCACCGCGATCAGCATCAGGAGCACGGCGAAATAGAAGAGATAGGAAAATCGCATGATCAGGCGCACGTCGATGATCGCGACGAGGGTCACAACGCCGATCCCAAAGATGAACCGCGCCAGCTGCGGACCGGCCCAAGGCTCAAGGCTGCCGCCGGCGGCGGAATAGAGCATCGCGAAACCGAACGCGAAGATGCACCCGACGATGAACAGCAGCGACCAGCTCATCTGCCAGATCTTCTCGACCGGCGACATATCGCCGCGGCGGATACGCGCGGAATTGAAGCCGATATCACTCATGATGAGTCTCCGCGCTCGGAACCGGCGCAGCATCGGCAACGACCTGCTCGTCCACACGCGGTTTACGCGAAGGATCCAGACGCAGCACTTCTTCCATGATGTCGCGCGCGATCGGCGCGGCGAATGTGCCGCCGCCGCCGCCAAACGGCACATGCTCGACGGCGACCGCGATCGCGTAACGCGGCGCGTGCGCCGGCGCGAAGCAGACGAAGAAAGCGTTGTCCCGATGCTTCCACGGCTGGGCATCGGGGTTGCGCTTATAATTGTCGCGCTCGGCGTCCGACAGACTGCGCACCTGCGCCGTGCCGGTCTTGCCCGCCATCTTCCAATCTTTTTTCTCGGCGTCCTTGAAGCGGAGCTTGCCGAAGGCCATCGCCGTGGTGGCCCCAGGCGGCCCGTTGATCACGTCGTACATGCCGGCGTGCAGGACGGCCATATTTTGCGGGGGAATCCCGAGGGACTCCAGTTCCGCGTCCTGGGCTTCCGTGGTTGGGGGCACCTTCGCATCGACGGCGCGCACCAGACGCGGTTTGACCGCGAGGCCGCCATTGGCGACGCGCGAGACCATGGTCGCGAGTTGAAGCGGCGTGACGGAGACATAACCTTGGCCGATGCCCGTGTTCATCGTTTCGCCCGTGGTCCAGCGTTGACCGCGGACCGCCTTCTTCCAAGCTTCGGTCGGGATGAGGCCCGTCTTCTCGCCGGAAAGGCCGAGACCGGACGTGGCGCCAAGACCGAGCCGGCGCGCCATGTCGGCGATCTTATCCGGGCCGAGACGCCGCGCCATTTCGTAGAAGTAGATATCGCACGATGTGGAGATCGCCCGCTGCATGTTCACGCTGCCATGCACTTTGTGGCACTGGAACTGCGGGATCTTAGGGTCGCGGCCGGAGCAATGCAGCGTTTGCTCGGGCGAAATGACGTTGTGCTCGAGGGCTGCGAGCGTCACCACCAGCTTGAAAGTCGAGCCCGGCGAATACGTGCCCGAAATCACCTTATTGATCAGCGGCGTATGATCGTTGGTGGACAGGTCTTTCCATTCCTCCTGCGTCAGACCGCGGGAGAAGGCATTGGCGTCGAAGCTTGGGTTCGACACCATGGCGATGAGATCGCCTGTGTGGACGTCCATCACAACGACCGAGCCGCTCTCTTCGCCGAGCCGCTCGCCGGCAAACCTTTGGATGCGCTCGTCGATGGTGAGCACCACGTCGGCGCCCGGCTGCCCTTCTTCGCGCTTCAGTTCGCGAATGGTCCGGCCATAGGCATTCACTTCAACCTGGCTGACGCCGCCCTTGCCGCGCAGCTTCAGATCGTAGATGCGCTCAACGCCGTCCTTGCCGATGCGGAAACCTGGCACCTGGAGAAGCGGATCTCCGGTGAGCTCGTCCTCGTCGACGGCGGCCACGTAGCCCAATAGATGCGCGGCGTTTTCATGCTGCGGATAATAGCGGGTCAAGCCTTCGTCGATGATCACGCCGGGCAAATCTGGCGCGTTCACCTGGATGCGGGCCATTTCGTCCCACGTCAGGTTTTCGCGGATGGTGACCGGCACGAAACCGCGCTTGCGCCCCACTTCCTTCTTGATGCGCTCGCGGTCGTGTTCCGACAATTCGACCATTTGCGCGAGGCTGTCCAAGGTCGCGCTCAGCTTCGTTGCCTGCTCGGGAACGATGAGCACGCGGAACTGCTGCTTGTTGATGGCGAGCGCCTGCCCGAACCGATCAAGGATGCGTCCGCGCGGCGGCGCCAACAGCTGGATGTTGATCCGGTTGTCTTCGGCGAGGGTCCGGTAGCGATCCGCCTCGATCACCTGCAGGTAGTACATGCGCCCGACAAGCGCGCTGACCAGGACGCCTTGCACGCCGCCCAGGATCATGGCGCGGCGGTTGAACATTTTCGTCCAGTCACTGTCGCGCGTGATCATCGTCATAGCGCACCGCCATAAGCGGCATATGCTGCTGCCTTGTTTTCGGGCGTGCGCTTCGCGCATCCCATGGCGCGCGTGATCATCGTCATAGCGCACCGCCATAAGCAGCATATGCTGCTGTCTTGTTTTCGGGCGTGCGCTTCGCGCATCCCATGGCACGCGTGATCATCGTCATGGCTACACCTGCCCCATGAGCTTCACTTGGGCTTTGGCCAGCAACCAGCCGACCAAGGGATAGATGGCCACGGTGATCAGATAGCAGGCGAACATCGGCCCAATCGGCGTAAAGCCGGAATCGGCGACGAGACCCACCGCGATCCAACGGATGAGGGCCGCGCCCGCGGCCACGAAAATGAAGGCGAACCACGTCACGACGAAAGGCTTCGCATTGAAGAACTTCTGCTGACGCAGAACGATCCATTGCGCGAGCAGGAACACAAGGGCGGACGAGCCGATCGGCGTCGCGGTGAGAAGGTCTTCCAGGAGACCGAAGCTGAACGCCGCGCCATAGCCCATGAGGTCGGGACGGTAGATGGCCCAGAAGTAGATCGACATCAGCGCAAACATCGGCATGACCGGCGACAGCCCCGGCACGTTGGTCGGCGTGAGCGCGAACAGCATCAACATGAGCGTGAGTGCGGCGGGAAGCGCCCTCCGTGCCGACAATTCGAGGCTCTGGAGGAGCGTCGGCTGCATCATGGTTGCTGGACCGCGGGCGGTTCGAGCAGGATTCCCGCAAGGCCGTAGTCGGCCACGCGGACGTATTGCAGCTTGTCGCGCGCGACGAAAAGCTCGACGGCGACGTTGCCGTCGTCCACTTCGGCCACCTGCCCGATGGGAATGCCCGGCGGGAACGCTTCCGCGTCGCCCGAAGTGACGACTTTGTCGCCCGGCGCCGCGGCGCTCTGATTGAGATAAAGGAGTTTCGGACGCGCGCCGTTGTCGCCGGCAAGGATCGCGCGGTTGCCCGCCTCCCCGACCAGGACCGGGATGCGCGAGTTGATATCGGAAATGAGCAGGACGCGTGATGAGGCGTTACCGGCTTGCGTGACACGGCCGACGAGACCCTCCCCGGTCATGACTACCTGGCCCTTCTTCACGCCCGCAGACAGGCCGGCGGTGATGAGGACCGACTGCGCGAAGGCGCCCCCCACGTCGCCGACCACGCGGGCGCTGACGAATTGCGCGCCGGGTTCGGGCACGAGGGCGAGAAGCGAGCGTAAGGACTTGTTCTCGGCTTCCAGACGTTGCGCAAGCGACTGCCATTGCAGGAGGCGATCGTTGGCTTGGCGCAGTTCGGCGTTCTGCTCGCGGATGGAAGCCAGTTCGCGCACGTTATTGAGAGTCTGGGCGATCATGCTCGCCGGCTCGCTCATCACGCGCAGGATCGGGGTAACGGCGTCGGTCACCGCGGCGCGCGCGCGCTCCACCAGGACCGTATCGGCCTTGCCGATGAGCATGAGGGCGAAGGTGATCCCGATGAGCGAAAGGAACGCAAATCGCTGCAGCAGCGATTTGAGTGTCCCTAAGCGCGAGATCTGTCCCGTCGGCCCCCGCACGTGTCTGTCTCCCTAGCGCCCCTGAATGCTCTGGCGGTTAGTACATTGTGGTTAAAGCGTTACGATGGATCTTCATTTCCTCAAGCACCTTGCCGGTGCCCAGCGCGACGCACGACAACGGATCGTCGGCGATCGACACCGGCAGGCCCGTGGCGTGGCGCAGCACGAAATCGAGGTTGTGCAGCATGGCGCCGCCGCCGGTGAGCACGATGCCCTTGTCGACGATATCGGCCGCGAGCTCCGGCGCGGTGTGTTCGAGCGCGACCTTCACGGCATCGATGATGGCGGTGACGGGTTCGGCCAAGCTTTCGGCGATTTGACGCTGGCTGATGACGATTTCCTTCGGCACGCCGTTCATCAGGTCGCGGCCCTTGATCTCCATGGTTTCGCCGTCGCCGGCTTCGGGCGGGCAGGCGCAGCCGATTTCCTTCTTGATCCGCTCGGCCGAGCTCTCGCCGACGAGCAGGTTATGGTGGCGGCGGATATAATTGATGATCGCTTCGTCCATCATGTCGCCGCCCACACGCACGGAGCGGGCATAAACGATGCCGGACAGCGACAGCACCGCGACTTCCGTCGTGCCGCCGCCGATATCGACCACCATCGAGCCGGTCGGTTCGGTGACGGGTAGGCCCGCGCCGATGGCGGCGGCCATCGGTTCCTCGATCAGATAGACTTTGCGCGCGCCGGCGGCTTCGGCCGATTCCTGAATGGCGCGGCGCTCAACGGCGGTGGAGCCGGAGGGCACGCACACGATCACGAGCGGGCTCGCGAAGCTGCGGCGGTTATGCACCTTGCGGATGAAGTGCTTGATCATTTCCTCGGCGACTTCGAAGTCGGCGATCACGCCGTCACGCAGAGGGCGGATGGCTTGGATGTTGCCGGGGGTACGGCCGAGCATCTGCTTGGCTTCGTTGCCGACGGCGAGCACTTGTTTCCGCCCCTTGGATTCAGCGAGCGCCACCACCGAAGGTTCGTTGAGCACGATGCCGCGGCCCTTCACGTAAACCAGGGTATTGGCGGTGCCAAGGTCGATGGCCATATCGGCGGAGAGCCAGCCCGTCAGTCTCGAAAACATGTATTTCTACTCGTCCTTATTTTTGTGATCCGGGATGCTGGCGCGCGCGGAGTCTGCCTCCATCCACGCTCGGCCGCATATTCGTGATCCCCCGCATATGACGCCGGTTTTTCTACCCGGAGTCCGTCTTCCTCGAAATCTTCAGCTCAACTACTCGTGCCGCTACGGACGCTCTCGCACCGCGTGTTCGTGAACCTCTTGCTTCAACCGTGCGCGCGCGGAGCGCGATGGGACGAAGGCGCGAATGTGGTGAAAGCGCTGATGCGCGCGCCGAAGCGCAAGGTGGTGTCGAACTTCAAGTCGCAATCGTCCGTCATCTCTCGTTGCCGCGTGCCGCCGGGGTCAAAAAGAGATCGGTGTGCGACTTGTCGGAAGGCCCAGCGGACGCAATCGCCGCTGACTCTCGCCGGCCCCCTCCCGCACGGAAAGGGGAGGAGAACCTAAGTCGCAGACCCCGGTCCGCGTTACAAAGTGCCGGAGACCCCTGTGGATAAACGCTTGGTGCAGCGCCGACGTCGCATTTTAGACTCGGCGTAACCCGCAACTGGGTTATCCACAGACATGGGTCGTCCCACGTCTTCGTATTTTTGCCCGCAAATCAATGGCTTGTAAAAAGAACTTCAACGGCCCCGAAAGGTCGCCGCCATGCACTTTGCTGCAGCGGCGGTTAATGTCTCATGAAGGGCGGCGCATGGGAAGGGGCGCGGCCAAAAAAATCGAGATTTATCAGGGCTGAAGAAACGTTGAACAATTGGGGTCAGAGTAAATAAGGGAAATGGAGTCTGACCCCATTAGGGTTTAGAACAGGGAACGGGGGGCGTCGAGGCCTGCGTCGGGGCGGGCGCAGGTGGTTGCCGACTCGGATTCGACGGCGCGCATTTCGAAGGCGCCGTTAGCCGCGATCTTCACGCGGAAAAATTTTTCCCCGTTTGCGAAGCGCGCGCCGACTTGCACGAGATCGTCTTCTTGTTCGCAGCGCTGCGGCGGGCCGCTGAAGCTGACGCGGGCAAGATTCGCCGCCGCGTCGTCGTGAACCTTCTCGAGCGCGCCGCGCGCACGCGTTTCCGTCCACGCCGCCGCCGCACTCCACGGCGCACGCAGCCATTCTTCGACGAAGTCCTTCGGCGTCAGCGCGATCGGCGCGACACGCCGCGCATAGTCCCCGTCGAAATTGAACCGCCGCACGGCAACCCGACTGCGCCGCGCGGCGTCCATGCTGCGCACGTTCATCTCGACAAGAAACTCACTGTCTTCGAAACGCGCCGACACCGCCGGATCACGCAGCGAGAAGAGGCTTTCGCCTTCACGGCCCTCGACGGCGAGTGAAGCGCCGCCGCCGCGCTTCGCCGACCATACGCGATAATGCACCGCCTGCACCGGCGCACCGCACACCGGGCTCGCGCCCGTGACGGCCAGCAGCAATGCCTCCTTTGGCTTGTCTTTCGGAGTCGTGAAAATGACCTGCTGGATCTGCTCGGGGATATAAACGCCGTTCGCAGGACGCTGCGAGGTATCGACCAACCGATGCCAACCCGTCTTGGCCCATTCGTATACATAAGCGGTTTCGTCGAAGCCGCACGCGACGCCGATTTCAGCCTGGATGATCAACAGATCCCGCACGCGCGCCGTGTCCACGGCGCCGAGGAAACCGCGCGCATTGAACTCGCCGGGACTGGCGCAACGGTTATAACCGGGCGCTTTGTTTTCCACGCAGGCGAGATCCTTTGCCGCGATCTCTGCATTGAGCGCGTTGTTGAAAGCCGTGGTGTCGCCGTTTTCCGGAAACCACGCGAGCTGCGTCTCGATCCAATCCCGCATACCGTCACGCGCAGTGAGGAACTCCGCCGGCATGCGCCCCGCTTCCGCGGCGCTTTGACGCAGCGGCGTCAGCGCCTTGCGCACGGCATCAAGATCCGCCGCGCCCGCCGTGCCCGCGTTTGCGAACAGGAATGCCGCAACGGCGGCTTTCACGAACTTCACGAGGCCTCCTTAAGAAATGCGCCGACGTCCCGCACGCAGTCGCCGCGCATCGTGTCTGCATAACGCGCCCCAAGCGTTATGTCGGCGTCGAATTGGTTACGGAACCACGTCGCTTGGCGTTTGGCGTATTGGCGGGTCGCGATCTCCGCCCATCTCACGGCCCCATCGCGGTCCAGACGGCCGGCAAGATAGTCGGCGAGTTCGCGCGCGCCGAGCGCATTCATTGCCGGCGAGGTTTCGGTGATTCCCTTGGCGAGCGCCGCTTCCACTTCGCCGAGCGCGCCCGCCTTCAGCATGCCGGCGAACCGGGCGGCGCAGGCGGCGACGATCTCGTCGCGCGGCGGCATGATCAGGATCGAGAAGAACGCCGCCTTCACCGCCGGCTGCGCGGGCGCCTCCTGCCACACCGGAAGCGGCGTGCCGGTCGCTTCCACCACTTCCCACGCGCGCGCAAGCCGCTGACTATTGCCCACCGGTATACGCGCGGCGCTGACGGGATCACGTTCGGCGAGAAGACGATGGAAGGCCTCGTTGCCCATGTCGGCGAGCAGCTTACGCCCCGTCTCACGCACGTCATCCGGAATCGGCGGAACATCTGCGACACCCTGCATCAACACCCGCAGATAAAGTCCCGTGCCGCCGACGACGATCGGGATACGCTTTGCGCTCCAGGCTGTCTGGATCTCAGCGGCCGCTTTCGCCGCCCATTCGACAGCGTTGCCGACGTCATCGGCCGCGAGATCGCCGAACAGGCGATGGTCGATGCGCGCACGGTCGGCCGGCGTTGGCTGCGCCGTCAGGATCGGAAAGTCGCGGTAACGCTGCTGACTGTCGGCGTTGATGACCACGCCGCCGAATTCCTCGGCGAGCGCGAGCGCGAGATCTGTCTTGCCGGTCGCGGTCGGACCGGCAACGACGATGACCCTGGGAAGCCCTTGGGCCACTCAGTCCAGCACGTGGCTGACGAGCCCGTCGGCGAGCTTGGGCTCGAACCATGTGGACTTCGGCGGCATCACCTGTCCCGCGTCCGCAACCGCCATCAATTGCTCGAGTGTGGTCGGATGCAACGAGAAGGCGACCTTCATCTCGCCGGAGTTCACGCGCTTCTCCAGTTCGCCGAGGCCGCGGATGCCGCCGACGAAATCGATCCGCTTATCGCGGCGCGGATCATGGATGCCCAGCACCGGCGCGATCAGATTGTCCTGCAGGAGCGACACGTCGAGGCGCGCCACCGGATCGGTCTGCGGAATAAGCGCGGGCTTGATGTCGAGCTGATACCAGCGGCCACCCATGTACATGCCAAAACGCGTCGGCTTGTCGGGCTTCACTTGCGCGTTAGCCGGCGCTACGTCGAAACGCTCGCCGATCTTGGCAAGGAATGCGTCGTCCGAGAGACCGTTCAAATCCTTGATGACGCGATTGTAGTCGAAGATGCGCATTTGATCGTGAGGGAAAGCCACCGCCAGGAAGTACTCGGCGGAGTCGTTTTTGCTCTTACCGCGGCGCGCCGCGGCGACACGGGACGCCGCCGCAGAGCGGTGATGGCCGTCGGCGATGTACAGCGCCTTCATCGCGTCGAACAACAGAGTCAGCCGATCGACGGTCGCGGCATCGCCGATACGCCACAACGTATGTTGAATGCCGTCGTCGGCGGTCACCGCATACATGGGCACCCCGCGCGCGGCGTTCTCGATGATCGTATCGACAGCATCGTCGGCCTTGTAGGCAAGCAGCACCGGGCCCGTCTGCGCGTTGAGGGCATCGACCTGGCGTACACGATCGTCTTCCTTATCGGGACGCGTGAACTCGTGCTTGCGGACGCGATTGGTATCGTAATCGGCGACCGAAGCGGCGACGACAATGCCGGTCTGGACGTGATCGCCCATCTTCAGGCGATAGACATAGTAGTGCGGCTCGGTGTCGCGGATGAGGACGCCTTCGCCGACAAGGCGCGCGAGGTTCTTCGCGCCGGTCTCGTAGACGATGGCGGCGTAGGGATCGGTGTCCGCGGGAAGATCGATCTCGGGCTTGGAGATATGCAGGAAGCTGTGCGGCTTACCGGCGGCGCGGGCGCGGGCTTCCTCGGTGTTGAGCACGTCGTAAGGGGGCGCGGCGACTGCGCTGGCATGCTGCGGCGCGGGGCGGAGACCGGCGAACGGGCGAACAAGCGTCATGGATGCTCTTCTTTCAATGCGGGCGGCTATTTAGCTACGAAGACGGGCGGCGGCAATGCAGGAAAC
This sequence comes from Rhodospirillaceae bacterium, assembly GCA_050246995.1. GTDB lineage: Bacteria > Pseudomonadota > Alphaproteobacteria > Rhodospirillales > Rhodospirillaceae > SHVO01. Next base: position 11,424 of record JBFWVA010000007.1, read on the forward strand.
GACGCCGTAACGCCAGTTATCCACAGACGGTGCGCTATCGAATTACCTTGTTGCGTCCCTAAAACCTGTGGTTATGGTTGCAACCTATAATATTCGCGCGCGAGGGGTCCATTCTCCATGGCCAAAAGCAAATCCGACATCCTGAACGACTTCCAGGAATTCATGGGCCGTCACGGGTCGAACTATCGCGAATGGTACGTTGGCACCTCGGCGGATCCGAAGCAGCAGATGTTCGGCACGCATAAATTCAAGAATGGCGACAAGGGTCTCTTCCGTCAGGCCTTGTCGGAGCTGCAGGCCGCAGAGGTCGCGGAGTTCTTCACCGGTCTCGGCGCGAAGGGTAATTCGACACCGACGCGCGACGCCGAGTTCGTCTACGCCTACAAGCGGGCAAGCCACACGAAGCCCTAGCTTCAAACAAAAAAGGGCGCCGCGCGGCGCCCTTTTCGTTTGCGCTCAGGAGCGCCGCTATTTCTCGTAGTTGTCGGCTACGAATTGATTGAGGAGGCGTACGCCAAATCCTGTAGCGCCCGGCGCCGAGAGCACGGTGCCCTTTTCGTTCCACACCACACCGGCGATATCCAGATGGGCCCAGGCAGTGCCCTTTTGGATGAAGCGCTGAATGAATTGCGCGGCAGTGATGCTGCCGCCCTTGCCGCTGCCGATATTCTTCATGTCCGCGATCAGCGATTTCAGCTCACGGTCATATTCCTCTCCCATCGGCATGCGCCAGAGACGCTCGCCGACCGCCTTCCCGGCCGTCGCGAGGCGCTGCGCGAGATCGTCGTCATTCGCGAACAGCCCCGCGTAGTGATCGTTGAATGTCTGGATGATGGCGCCGGTGAGGGTGGCGAGATCGACGACCGCCGACGGCTTGAAACGCTGCTGCGCGTACCATACGACATCAGCCAGCACGAGACGGCCTTCGGCGTCGGTATTCTGCACTTCGATCGTCTGACCCGACATGGAGGTCACCACGTCGCCCGGCCGCATCGCGCGCCCATCGGGCATATTCTCGACAAGGCCGCAGAGACCGACGACATTCACCTTGGCCTTGCGGCGCGCGAGCGTACGCATCAGGCCGGCGACGATGCCCGCGCCCGCCATATCCCATTTCATGTCCCACATGCCCGGAGGCGTCTTCAGGCTAATGCCGCCGGTGTCGAAACACACACCCTTTCCGACAACAGCGAGCGGCGCGCCGCCGCTTTTACCCGCGCCGTCCCAGCGCATGACGAGCAGTTGGGATTCACGCTCCGAACCCTGCCCGACGCCGAGCAGCGAACCCATGCCGAGCTTTTTCATCTGCGCTTCGCCAAGCACTTCGACCTTGACGCCATCCTTGGCCAGCTCGCGCGCCCGCGCGGCGAAGGATGCGGGATAAATGATATTGGCCGGTTCACTGACGAGATCGCGCGTGAAGAAGATGCCGTCCACGATCGCCGACACCCCCGTGAACATGCGCTTGGCTTCCGCCGCCGCGTCGGTCTGAATGTCGACGTCCTTCAGTTTAGGCTTGCCGTTTTCGTCCTCCTTGGTCCGGTACTTGGCGAAGCGATAGGACTTTTGCAGAAGGCCGCCCGCGACATGGGCGGCGACCGCGCTGGCGGCGAGGCCGTCGAAAATGTCCAGCACGATCGCGGCGGCGCTGTCACCCGCGATGACATCGAACATCACCGCGCCCAACCGTTCGGCGGCCATGCCGTCGACCGCTGCGACATCGCCCACGCCGACAAGAACGACGCGCGACAGTTTGGTGCCCGATGGCACGACGATCGTCAGAGACTTCTCGCGCTTGCCGCGGAACTCGGCGACCTTCATGGCCCGGGACAGCGCTCCGCCGGTGCGCTTATCGAGCGCGCTGGCCGCGGGACCGAGCCGCCCGCCATCTCCCACGGGAAGGACGACGGCGCCTTGGGCGGGAATGGCGATCTTCGAAAATGCGATTTTCATGAGAGCACTCGCGGCTGGAGAAACGGGAGGTGAGGCGTCGGCGTTAACCTAGGCAGGTCGGATGGGCGAATCAACCTCACGCGATTCACATGCAATGGACATTGGACGTGGTCCGCGTCATAGGTTGGGGCCGTAACACATGCGCCTTTTGGCGCTTTCGAAGGGCGGACAATGGGACGGTTCGGCGTCGGCCAAGCGATCAGACGGGTCGAAGACGAGAGATTCCTGACAGGAAACGGCCGCTACACGGACGATATCGCCGTGGAGGGGCAGACATACCTCTTTGTCCTGCGTTCGCCGCATGCCCACGCCGCAATCACGTCCCTCGAGGTCGCTGACGCGCGCGCCGCGGCCGGAGTCATTGGCGTCCTGACCGCCGCCGATCTCGAGGCGATGAATGTCGGCGCTATTCCCGTGGGCGCTGTACCGCGCGGCGCTGACGGCAAGACGGCAAAACCGCCGCTGCGTCCCGTGCTGGCGACAGACCGCGTGCGCTACGTGGGTGAGCCGGTCGCGGCCGTGATCGCGGAAACCCTCGCGCAGGCCAGGGACGCGGCCGACCTTATTCAGGTGGAATACGAAGACTTACCCGCCGTGGTGTCGCTCGCCGACGCGCCGAACGCGCCGGCCATCCACGCCGAGGCCCCCGGCAACGTACTCCTTCATTGGCACGCCGGCGATACGGCCAAAACGGAGGATGCGTTCGCCAAAGCCGATCACATCGTCGCCATCGATCTGCGCAACAGCCGCATCCTTCCCACCGCGCTCGAGCCGCGCGGCGCCATCGCCGAATATGATGCAAAGACGCGGCGCTTCACGCTCACGCAGGGCTCTCAAGGTGTGCATTCGCTGAAAAATTGGTGCTCACAGGTATTTGGCGTGCCGGCCGACGATTTTCGCGTCGTCACGCCGGACGTGGGCGGCGGGTTCGGCATGAAGAACTTCCTGTTCAACGAGCCGTTGCTCTGCCTCGCCGCCGCGCGCGCCTTTGGGCGCGTCGTCCGGTGGATGGGCGATCGGGCCGAAAGCTGCCTCAACGATTGCCACGGACGCGATCAGGTCACGCATGGTGAACTCGCGCTCGATAAGGACGGTACGTTTTTGGGACTGCGCGTGGCGTACCTCGGCAATGTCGGCGCCTATCTTTCACAATATGGCGCTTATGTTCAGACCGCCGCGGGCGGCGCGATGTATTGCGGCGCTTACCGCATTCCCGCCGCGACAGTCGACGCAAAGGTCGTGATGACCAACACGGCGCCCCTCGACGCCTATCGCGGCGCCGGCCGGCCCGAGGCCGCGTACCTGATCGAACGTCTTGTCGAGAAAGCCGCGCTGGAACTCGGGGTCTCGTCGATCCAACTACGCCGGCGCAATCTGGTCCGCGCGGACGAGTTCCCCTATCAGACCGCGCTGGGCCCAAAATATGATTCCGGCCGTTACGGTGAGTTGCTCGATGCCGCGCTTTTGCGCGCCAATGTGTCCGGGCTCGCGGCCCGCAAGGCCGCCGCCAAGAACGCCGGCAAGCTGCGCGGACTTGGCATAAGTTATTATGTGGAAGCTTGCGCAGGCGGCAACGGTGAAACGCCGCAGCTTTTCTTCGGCGAGGATGCCCGTCTGTCGATCCTCATCGGCACACAATCCAATGGCCAGGGCCACGAAACGGTTTACGCGCAAATCGCCGCCGATGCGTTCGGGATTCCCATCGGTAACATCACGGTCAAGCAAGGCGACAGCGACTTGATCCCCACCGGCTTCGGAACGGGCGGCTCGCGCTCCGTACCCGTGGGCGGCAGCGCGGTCATGGTCAACTGCGTGAAGATGATCGATCAGGGAAAAGCGATGGCGGCCGCGCTTCTCGGCGCGCAGGAACAGGATGTGACTTTCGACGGCGGCGCGTTCCGCGTCGCGGGCACCAATCACACCACCTCGCTTAAGGAAGTGATTGCCGCATCGTTTGACGCGCAGCGCCGTCCGCCGGGCGTCGCCGCGGGACTGAAAGCGTCGGAGAATTTCTCCCCGTCGGGAGCGACCTTCCCGAACGGCTGTCACATCTGCGAACTGGATGTCGATGAAGACACAGGTGTCATTTCGTTCGTGAACTACACCATTCAGGACGACCTCGGACGTGCGCTCAATCCCCTGCTGATGGAAGGGCAGATTGTCGGCGGCGCGGTGCAGGGCCTCGGTCAGGCGCTGTATGAAGAGGCGGTCTACGATGAAACCGGGCAACTTCTCACCGGCTCGTTCATGGACTACTGCATGCCGCGCGCGGATTCGACGCCTGCCTTCAGTTTTGCCTATACGGAAGTGCCAACCGACCGCAACGCGCTGGGGCTCAAAGGGGCCGGCGAAGCGGGAACCATCGGCGCGACACCGGCCGTGGTGAATGCGGTGCTCGATGCGCTTGCCCCGCTCGGAGTCACGCATCTCGACATGCCGCTGACTCCTTTGAAAGTCTGGGAAGCCATCACAGCGGCGAAAGCGCCCTGAGATGGAGACCGGACTCTCCTTCTCCGTGCTCGGCGCTTGGGCCGACCGCTTGCGCCCCATCGCCGAGGCGGCGGGGCGCGCGATCCTCGAGGTGCGCGCGCGCGGCTTCGAAACGTTCACCAAGGCGGATACATCGCCGGTGACCGAAGCGGACCGCATCGCTGAGGCCATCGTCACGGCCGAAATTGAACAGCTGACGCCGCGCTTCCCGATCGTCGCCGAGGAACGCATGGCCGACGGGCTTGTCCCCGTGTTCGAGGGCCGCTCTTTCTGGCTGGTCGACGCTCTGGACGGAACCAAGGAGTTCGTGAAGCGCGGCAGCGATTTCACGGTCAACATCGCGCTGATCCTGGACGGCGTACCGGTCCTGGGCATCGTTCACGCGCCGGCGCTCGGTGAAACCTATCTCGGCGTCACCGACAGTCACGGCGCGAACAAACGCGCCGAGGTGTACCGCGACGGCGCGGTCGCCGTCATCGCGGCGCGTCTGCGGCCCGCGCGCGTGATCGTCACCGGCAGCAAATCACACGAAGTGCAGGATCAGCTCGATCAATTTCTGGCCGCCTTCGATGTCGCCGACCGGCTCGTGGTTGGGTCGTCCATTAAATTCTGCATGGTCGCCGAGGGCCGCGCGGATCTTTATCCGCGTTTTGGACCAACATCGGAATGGGACACGGCGGCGGGTCACGCCGTGCTGCGCGCCGCCGGCGGGCGCGTGCATACCTTCGACGGCGCCGAACTGACTTATAAGAAGGCGAACTACTTAAATGGGCGTTTCCTCGCCGAGGGCCTCGCATGACCCGGCCCATCATCGCGCGCGCGGCGGAGATACTGCGCGCCGGCGGGCTCGTCGCAATCCCGACGGAGACGGTCTACGGTCTCGCCGCCGATGCGACGCAAGGTCGTGCGGTCGCGCGAATTTTCGAAGCAAAGGGGCGTCCATCGTTCAATCCCCTGATCGTCCATGTGGGCGGACGTGATTGGGTCGCCGACTTCGCGAAAGCCGACGAACGTTTTGAGCGCCTCGCGCACATCTTCTGGCCCGGTCCGCTGACCTTTGTCCTTCCGCGCCGGCCCGATTGTCCGGTTTCCGACTTGGTGTCCGCCGGATTGCCCAGCCTCGCGCTACGCATGCCGGCGCATCCAATCGCGCAAGAAATCCTAGCCGCGGCCGAACGCCCACTGGCCGCGCCGAGCGCCAATATCTCGGGCACCGTGAGCCCCACGGAGGCCGCACATGTCACCGCCTCGCTCGGCGATCGTGTGGACCTCGTCGTCGACGGCGGGCGTTCGCGTGTAGGCATCGAATCGACGGTGCTTGATTTGACCGGCGCGGTGGCCGCGATCCTGCGGCCCGGCAGCGTCACGCAGGAAGAGATCGCGCGGGTTATCGGCGATGTCACCACGGCGGCGGGCGATCCTTCAGCGCCGAAGTCCCCTGGTCAGCTTGCCTCGCACTATGCGCCCTCCGTTCCCTTGCGCATGAACGCCGCCCACGGGAATGCGGGCGAAGCGCTGCTCGGCTTTGGAAAGTCACCCGGCGCGATCATTAACCTCAGCCCCGGCGGCGACCTGAGGGAAGCGGCGGCGAATCTCTTTGCTATGATCCGGGCCCTGGACGACCCTTCTCGCTACGCCGGAATCGCGGTCGCACCCGTGCCGCTTGTAGGCATTGGCATTGCGATCAACGACCGCTTGGAGCGGGCGGCCCGGGGACGTTGAAAGACGGGCCGAAGAGTTGCGTCCCGGGGGGCTTTGCGCCATATCACTGCCACCACAGCAACTTCGAGATTTGCCCGTGCCCCTTGATCAGTCCCTCCTCGACCGGTTGACCGAAATCGTCGGTCCGTCCGGTATTATCCACGATCTCGGCGCCATGGCGCCTTACCTGCACGAGGAACGGGGTCTCTATACCAAAGGCAAGGCCGCGCTGGTCGTTCGACCGGCCAATACGGCCGAACTCGCGCAGGTCGTCGCGACCTGCGCCGCGGCCAAGATCCCCGTCGTCCCGCAAGGCGGCAACACGGGATTGTGCGGCGGCGCGGCGGTGCGCGAAGACGGCAGCGAGATCATCGTCAGCCTCGGGCGCATGAACAAGGTACGCGCCATCGATCCCGTGAATTTCACGATCACGGTGGAAGCGGGCTGCATATTGGCCGACGTACAGCGCATCGCGGCGGAAAAAAACTGCCTGTTCCCTTTAAGCCTCGGCGCGGAAGGCAGCTGCCAGATCGGCGGCAACCTCGCGACCAATGCCGGCGGCATCAACGTGTTGCGCTACGGCAACGCGCGCGACCTCGTGCTCGGGCTGGAAGTCGTGCTTCCCGACGGGCGCATCTGGAACGGCCTGCGCGCGCTCGGCAAGGACAACACTGGATATGCGCTCCGTCAGTTGTTCGTCGGCGCCGAAGGCACTCTCGGCATCATCGCCGCGGCGGTGTTGAAACTGTTTCCCCGGCCGGCGGAAACCGCGACCGCGTTCTGCGCTGTCGGTAACCTCGACGACGCCACCAAGCTCCTCAACCGCGCCCGCGCGCTCTCCGGCGATGCGGTCACGGCCTTTGAGTTGATCCCGCGGATCGGCCTGGAGATGTGCATGCGCCACGTCGCGGGTGTGTCCGATCCTCTCCAGGCGCCCTCGCCGTGGTACGTGCTGATCGAGTTCTCGACGTCGCGTCCCGACGCGTCAGTGCGCGCGAGCTTCGAGGCCCTGCTCGAAACCGCGTTCGGGGAAGAGATCATCACCGACGCCGTGATCGCCGAGAGTCTCGAGCAGCGCAACAACCTGTGGCGCATCCGCGAGTCTTTGCCGGAGGCGCAGAAGCACGAAGGCGGCAGCATAAAACACGACGTCGCCGTGCCGGTGTCGCTGGTGCCGCAGTTCATCGCGCAAGGCGTGGAACTGATCGCCAAACATTTCCCGGGCGCGCGCCCCGTGCCGTTCGGCCATCTCGGCGACGGCAACATCCACTTCAACATCTCGCAACCGACCGGCGCCGACAAAGCGGCCTACCTCGCACAGTGGGGCGATATGAACCGCGTCGTGCACGATCTTGTGGTCAGCATGAATGGCTCGATCTCGGCCGAACACGGCATCGGCCGTCTCAAGGTCGATGAAATGAAGCATTACAAAGATCCGGTGGAGCTGGATCTGATGCGCCGTCTGAAGCACGCCATCGACCCCCAGAACCTGATGAACCCGGGCAAAGTGGTCGATTGATCTCAGCCGTCGACCCGACAAAGAAAAACGCCGGCCCCGTCAGGCCGGCGTTTTTTATTTCAGCAAGAGGCGCTGAAATTAATCGACGGTATAGGCGGGCGCTTCGACGGCGGCTTTCACGACGCCCGCGGCTTCAGTGGTGATGGAATGCACCGGCGGCGCCGGCGGCGCGGCGCAGAGCACCGGCGCTCCGGCGTCTTTCATGACGTGGGCGATCGCCTGGGCTTCGAGTTCAGACGGCTCTTCTTCAAGGAGCAGGAACATGTTCCAGGTCTCTTCGCAGAACCCTTGCGGATCGGAGGCGCGCTGCAGACCCGCGACATTCGCGAGTTCGGTGACGTGGCGGTTCAAGGCTGTCTGGCCGCCGCCCGAGCGTTGGAAATAGCCGATGAAATCGGCGCCCGCATCGGCGAGCGGTGAACGGTTGGCCTCAACGAAATTGTTGTAGGCGTCGCGTTGATTGCAGGCGAGACCCGCCACCATGAGGCGGCTTTGCAGATGCCGCATGCTGAAGGCCCGGGCTTCCTGCACGGTCATGCAGGCGGACAGATCGCCGGCCTGCGCCGGAAGCGCCGCGCCTGCGGCTCCGCAGACGGCAGCCGCGCCGACGAGGGCGCGCATCAATGCGATTTTCATGTGCAACTTTCCCCTTACCGCCCAACCCAGGCGAATAAAGGCATTTTAATGATAGACGCTTCGCGCGGCAAAACGTTTCACTGTCACGTGATTTTTTTTGGGGTCTCGCGCCGCGCTCGAACGCGTACAAGTTGTTGCCGGCGCGTCCTTCCGGAAGCCTTGCAAACATGGGGCAAACGCGGGAGAAAAGCGCACCCCAAAGCGTCATGAGAGCGCGCTGGTTCCCGCGTAAGGTGCAGGGCTATAGCCGCTGACGAAACGACGAGGCACGATGTCGGGCATCACTTGGTACATATTCCGGCAGTTGATCGTTGGCACCGGCTTTGTCAGCGTGGCGCTCGCGTTTCTTGTATGGTTGACCCAGTCGCTGCAGTTCCTGCAATTCATCGTCAACAAGGGCCTCGCCCTCGGCGCCTGGTTGAAGCTGACGGTTCTGCTTCTGCCGTGGTTTCTGTCGGTCATCCTGCCCGCCGCGCTCTTTTTTGTCGTCCTGTTCGTCTACAGTAAACTGTCGCTCGATCGCGAATTAGTTGTCGCCCAGGCCGCGGGTATGAGCCGCATGCGCATTGCCGCGCCGGCGCTGCTGTGCGCAGCCGCGTCCCTCGTCATGGGGCTGTTTTTCACGCTGTATCTTGTCCCCGAGACCATGCGCTCCTTCAAGGAGTTGCAATGGACCATCCGCAGCGATGTTTCGCAGGTTTTGTTGCGCGACGGCACGTTCAATCAGATCAGCGAAAGTTTGACGGTATATGTGCGCGGCCGCGACAAGAACGGCGATCTGATCGGCGTTATGGTGCACGATACGCGCGATCCCGAGCGTTCGACGACGTTGATGGCGGAGCGCGGCGCGATCGGCGGCCGTGACGGCGGATCGAATGTTGTCCTTTACAACGGGAGCCGTCAGGAGCTGCGCCGCGGCACGGGCAATTTGTCCGTGCTGTATTTCGACAGTTATACACTCGATTTCAGCGGAGTCGGAGGCGGGGGTGATGACCGCTATGCCGATATACGCGAACGGCCCACGCGCGAATTGTTTGGCCTCACGGAAGCGGACGGCATTTCCCCGGCTAATGTCGTGCGCATGCGCGCCGAGGGCCACCAGCGTATCGTCGGGCCGGTCGGCGCCATCGCCTTCACCCTCATCGGCCTCGTCTTCCTTCTGACCGGACCTTTCGACCGTAAAGGGCAAGCCCTGCGTATGGCCGGGGCGGTCGCGGTGGTGGTCGCCCTGCAAGCGGCAGCCCTGGGGGTCATGAGCGTCGCCTCGAAGGATCTTGCCTACATACCGGCTATGTATGCTGTGGCGTTGCTCCCGATACCGGTGGCCCTGTATATCCTTCTAGCGCCGCAGTGGCGGCGGCCCGCTCCGTTCCGTACCAGGACCGCTTAACTCCTTATGAAGATTTCCTTGCCTTCCCTCCGCCGGCTGCGCGGGGCTCTGCACGTGGTGACGGCGATGGGGCTTGCGTTTGGGCTTCTGTCGGCCCGCAACGTACGCGCGGCGGAACTCGACGGCGCGGAACCGAGCACGGCGCGCGAAGACAGCACCCTCTTGCTGGCCGACGAACTTGTCACCGACGAAACCGGCAATCTTGTGACTGCCACCGGCGCGGTCGAGATCCAGCGCGGCAACCTCCTCATGCTTGCCGACAAGATCGTCTACGACCGGAGCGCCGACATCGCCACGGCCACAGGTCACGTCGCTATCCTGGAAAGCAACGGTTCGGTCTTTTTCTTCGAGAGCATTCAAGTCACCGGTGACCTGAAGGAAGGTCTCGCCCAGGAAGTGCGCGTCCTGTTGTCGGATAAATCACGCCTCGCGAGCCGGGCGTTCCGGCGCATCCCCGGCGGCGTAAACGAGCTGTATTCCGCCGTTTATACCGCCTGCGACAGCTGCGCGGATGAGAATCCGCTGTGGCAGCTCAAGGCCGGGCGCGTGCGGTACGATGCCGAGGCGGAGATGGTCTATTACCGCAACGCCTGGCTGGAGTTCGGCGGGATACCGGTGTTCTACACGCCCTACCTCGCGCACCCGGATCCGACTGCGGGGCCGAAAAGCGGCCTATTGCTGCCGACCATCGGTGCGGGCCGTAACCTCGGCATCTCGTATCAACAACCCTATTACATCCATCTCTCTGATACGCGCGACGCCACAATCACACCTTTCCTTACCACGGCCGCGGGTAAGGGCGCGGTCGGCGAATACCGGCAGAACTTCAAGAAAGGCCAGATGCGCCTGTTCGGCAGCTTGATGGCCGGCGATCCGGACAGCGACGAGGATGTACGCGGTCACATCAAGAGCTGGGCGCGCTGGGACATCAATCAGCATTGGCGCTCGGGCACCGACATCAATCTCGCCACGGACCGCACATACTTGCGCCGGTACGGCTTCGACGCGCCGACTTGGCTGACAACCAACGTGTTCGCCGAGCGCTTCAGCCAGAGCACTTACTTCTCGGCCAACACCTACTACTTCCAGCGTCAACGACTGCCGCTCACGAACAACACGGTTCCGCTTGTTACGCCGCTGCTGACGTACAACTACACCAGCAGCCCCGATTCCTGGGGCGGCTACTGGACGGTGGACGGTAACGGTTTGGTGCTCGTGCGCGAACGCGGCACGGACACCAGCCGCCTGTCGAGCCGCGTCGGCTGGAATCTGCCCTACACCAGCCCGCTCGGCGACGTGTACACCTTCCGCGCGGGCGTTCGCGGTGACGGCTATTACGTGCGCGAGCAGTTCCGCCCGACGACGAACGACACGTTCACGGGAACCACGGGACGCATGATCCCGGAGGCCTCGCTGGAATGGCGCATGCCGTTCATCAGCAACGACTACGGCTTCCAGCAGATGTTCGAACCTATCGTGCTTGCCGCCGTGAGCCCTATCGGCGTGAATCCGGAAGAGATTCCAAACGAGGACTCTCTCGACCTCGAGTTCGACGACACCAACCTTTTCAGCATGCAGCGCTTCGCCGGCCTCGACCGCGTCGAAACCGGCGCGCGCGTGAACTATGGGCTCAAGTGGTCGGCCTTCCGGCAGAACGGCGGTTCCATGTCCGTGCTGCTCGGCCAGGTCTACCGCTTCCACGACGATCCGATCTTCTCGCAGCTCTCGGGACTGCGCGGGCACTTCTCCGATATCGTCGGGCGCGTGGACTTCACGCCCAATGAGTACGTCGACATGCAGTACCGCTTCCGGCTGGATAAGAACTCTCTCGTCAGCCGCCGCAGCGAAGTCAGCCTCGCCACAGGCACCGATCCGTTCCGCATCGGCGGGACGTATGTCTTCGTGACATCCGACGGCACGCTCCCGGGGATCCCCAATAACACCGAGGAACTTTACGTGTCGGCCTCCAGCAAGCTGAACCGCAACTGGAGCCTCTTGGTGGGCCACCGCCACAACCTGGGCCCGGGCGGCGGTCCCATTCGCACGGATGTCGGGATTACCTACGAGGACGAGTGCTTTATCCTCGGCTTCGACATCGCGAACGATCGCACCGAGGACCGCGACTTCAAGAAAGGGGTCGCCGTTATGTTCCGCATCAACCTCAAGACGATCGGCGACCTGCGGTTCAATACCGAAGTCAATTCGCCGCGCTAAACCGGTCCTCGGCAAATTCTGCTTTAAAAACTGTACGTTACGGGTTTGCCATACGGCGTCTCGCGGCTGGTTTTCGCCATAGTTCTTGCGTATGTTACGGCCCTTCCCGTTTTGGATGGCTGGTAGCGATATATGAACACCCGGTTTGCCGCTCTTCTGTGCGCCTCGATTGCTTTTGTTGTGGGCGCCGAACATGCGAGCGCACAACAGCAGCGCTTCCCCGCCCCGGCGGCGGCACCCGCCATCAGCATCGCGGCCGTTGTGAACGACGAAGTCGTCACGTTGCGCGAAGTGCAGAACCGCATGGCGCTGTTCATGGCCACCGCGCGCATCGACAACTCGCCGGAAACCCAGCGCCGCCTGATTCCGCAAGTGGTCGACTCCCTAATCGACGAGCGCCTGAAAATGCAGGAAGCCCGCCGCCAGAAGGTCACCGTCACCACCGAAGAAGTACGTTCGGCCGTCAACACGATCGAAGACCGCAACGGCATGCAGCCGGGCACGCTGCGCGCGATGATGGATGAACGCGGCATCGACATGGACACCCTTTATGCGCAGATCGAATCCGACAGCGTTTGGGTGAAGGTCGCGCAGGAGCATCTCGCGCGCGAAGTCGTCGTTACAGCCGCTGAAGTGAAAAGCGTCATCGACCGCGCCAAGGCGAACCAGGGTAAGCCCGAGTACTTGCTGTCTGAGATCGTGATTCCGATTTCCCTGACCTTACCCGAGCAGGCGGCGCGCGAGCTTGGCCAGCGCTTGGCGCAACAGATCCGGGGCGGCGCGCCGTTCCAGGCCGCCGCGCAGCAGTTTTCACAGAGCGCCACGGCGGCGGTTGGTGGCGATCTCGGCTGGGTGATCCAGAACGATCTGGAAGGCGATCTCGCCAAGGTCGTGCCGACCATGGCCGAAAATCAGGTATCCGACCCCGTGCGTGTCGGTGATGCGATCCGCATCGTCGCGCTGCGCGGCAAGCGCGCCTCGGGCACGCCCGACCCGCAGGCTGCGGCGGTTACCTTAAGCCAGATCTATCTTCCCACCGAAGGGGGCCGCGCCCTGCCGCCGGAAAAACTGGAATCGTTCGCCGAACGCATTCAGCGCGAGCCGAAGAACTGCGAGGACATGAATAAGCTGGCCGAAGAGATCGCGACGCCGGGTTCGGGTCCGATCCCGCCGGTCTATGTCGGCGCCTTGCCGGAAAAAGTACGCAACGCGGTCGTTGGCCTGCCTGTGAACAAAGTCAGCGACGTGATCAGCGTCAGCGGCGCGCGCCTGTACGCGATGGTGTGCCAGCGCCAAGCCGACACCGGCGTTCCAAACGAAAACCAAGTGCGCAGCATGCTGGAGAACCAGAAGCTGAACAACATCGCCCGCCAGAAGCTGCGCGATCTGCGCCGCCAAGCGTTGATCGACGTGCGCCTCTAAGGAATGAACGCAGCCCCGCTTGTACTCACGATGGGCGAGCCCGCCGGGGTCGGCGGCGAGATCACCCTGAAGACCTGGACGCGCCGGCACGAACTGCCGCCGTTCTTCATCATCGACGATGTCGAACGGCTTGCCGCGCTCGCGAAACAATTCGGCATCGATTGCCCCGTGGCGCCGATCGGAGCCGCCGCGGATGCCATAAGCGTTTTCTCCCGCGCTCTTCCCGTCATGCCGCTCGCGGTGCCGCTGCCGCCCATTACCCTTGGCGCGCCGAGCCCCGCCAGCGCGCGCGCTGTCGTCAGCGCCATCGATCAGGCCGTGGACGCCGTGAAGTCGGGCGCGGCCAGCGGCATGGTCACGAACCCAATCCAGAAAGCCACGCTGCAGAACGCCGGCTTCACCTTCCCGGGGCACACGGAATATCTCGGACATCTTGCCGGCGGCGCCAACGCTGTGATGATGCTGCTGATCGAACAACTGAAAGTCGTACCGGTGACTGTCCATGTCGCGATCAAGGATGTCGCGCGCACGCTGACGGCCGAGGCGATCGTCCACTGCGGCCGCGTGACCGCCGCGGCGCTGCAGCGCGATTTCGGCATCGCGCGCCCGCGTCTTGCTGTCGCGGCGCTCAATCCCCACGCCGGGGAAAAGGGCAAAATGGGCGGCGAAGAATCCAGCATCATTGCCCCCGCGGTCGCACGGCTCCGCGAAAGCGGTATCGAGGTCAACGGCCCGGCGCCTGCGGATACCTTATTCCATGCCGCCGCGCGGCGCGGTTATGACGCGGCCATTTGCATGTACCACGATCAGGCGCTCATTCCCCTGAAGACTCTCGACTTCGCCGGGGGCGTGAACATGACGTTGGGTCTGCCCTTCGTGCGCACGTCACCCGACCACGGAACAGCCTGCGACATCGCGGCGCGCGGCGTCGCCGATCCTTCAAGCCTCATCGCCGCCCTCAAGACGGCCGGCGCCGTCGCGGCGCGGCGGACCGCCGGCCGATGAGCGCCGCCGATCTTCCGCCGCTCCGGGACGTCATCGCGCGCCATGGACTCATGGCGACGAAAGCCCTGGGCCAGCATTTCCTGCTCGACCTAAATCTCACGGGCCGGATTGCCCGCGCGGCCGGGGCGCTCACAACCGGCACCTGCATCGAGGTCGGCCCGGGACCTGGAGGTCTGACGCGCGCGCTGCTCGACGCGGGCGCGCATGTGATCGCCATCGAGAAAGACAAACGCTGCCGCGAAATTCTTGAAGAATTGCGCGCCGCCTATCCCGACAAATTGGAAACGATCGAGGCCGACGCGCTCACAATCGACGCCGCCCAGCTGGGTGTAGCGCCCCGGCGTATCGTGGCCAACCTGCCCTACAACGTGGGCACGGAGCTCTTACTGGGCTGGCTCAGGAACATCGGCGCTTTTGAATGCCTGGTCTTGATGTTCCAGTCGGAAGTCGCCGCGAGATTGAGCGCTCCCGCCGACACAAAGGCCTATGGACGCCTTAGCGTTCTCACGCAGTGGCTCTGTGACGTCGAGCAGTTGTTTCACGTCAATCCGAAAGCGTTCACGCCGCCCCCGGCTGTGAACTCCACCGTGGTGCGTCTGACGCCGCGCCCGGCTCCCTTGGCGCCGGCAAGACGCGAAACGCTCGAGCGCGTCACCGCCGCCGCGTTCGGACAGCGCCGCAAGATGCTGCGCCAAAGCCTCAAGAGCCTTGGCGTGGACGCCGAGGCGTTATGCAGGGGTGCGGATGTCGATCCGACGGCGCGTGCGGAAACCTTGAGCGTAGAGCAATTCTGCGCTCTGGCGCGCGGTGTCGACGGCCTCTAAGCGCGCGCGAGATAGGCGTCCAGCGCGGCGAGATGACCGGCGACCTCGGCGTCGCTCAGGAACGACCCTAAGAAACTGTTGCGCGCCAACATCGCGAACGCCGCGCGGTCGAGATGGCCGGCGTTCGCCATCGCCGCATAGTTGTCGTTGATGTAGCCGCCGAAATACGCGGGATCGTCGGAGTTGATCGTCGCCCGCAAGCCTTGGGAAAGCATCTTCGGCAGCGGGTGCGATTTAAGGTCCTTGACCACGCATAGCTTCAGGTTCGAAAGCGGGCAAACCGTCAGCGTCATAGCCATGCGCGCGAGGCGGGCGGTGAGATCCGCGTCCTCGAGCGATCGGTTGCCGTGGTCGAGACGGTGGACATTCAGAACGTCGAGGGCTTCGCGCACATATTCCGGCGGGCCTTCCTCGCCCGCATGGGCCACGCGCTTCAGGCCCATATCCGAGGCCGCCGCGAAGACCCGCGCGAATTTGCGCGGCGGATGGCCCATCTCGGAAGAATCGAGACCGACGGCGGCGAGTTTGTGCAGCCATGGCTGGGCCGCATCGAGGGTTTTAAAGGCGGCGTCCTCGTCGAGGTGGCGGAGGAAACATAGGATGAGCTTTGACGTGAGGCCGTGCGTGCGGCGCGCATCGTCCTGGGCCTGAAGCAGGCCTTTCATCACGACGTCGAACGATATACCGCGATCGGTATGGGTCTGAGGATCGAAGAAGATTTCAGCGTGACGCACATTGTCGGCGGCGGCGCGGCTGAAATAGGCGCCGGCCATGTCGCGGAAGTCGGCTTCGGTCTGAAGCACCTTCGCGCCTGCGTAATAAATATCCAGAAAATCCTGCAGCCGCGTGAACTCGTAAGCGGCGCGCACCTCTTCCACGGTCTTGAAGGGGATGTCGATGCGGTTGCGCTTGGCCAGCGCAAACATCAGTTCCGGTTCCAGCGTGCCTTCGATATGCACATGAAGTTCGGCTTTCGGCAGTCCCGCGGTGAAAGCGATGAGACCGCCGGGATCGGTCATACTTCGCCGCGCATGGCGTTTACGAAGGCGACGAGCCCAGGCGCGCGGCGGCGCTGGCGAAGGCGCTCGGCCACGAGGATCGAGTTGACCTGACCGATGCTCTGGTCAACGTTCCGGTTAACAATGACATAGTCATATTCAGGCCAGTGACTCATCTCGTGCGAAGCGCGGCTCATGCGTTTGCGCACGACATCCTCGGAATCCTGGGCCCGGCCGCGCAGGCGCTTTTCCAATTCTTCGATGGAAGGCGGTAAGACAAACACGCTGACGACGTCACCCCCGGCGCTGGCCTTGAGCTGCTGCGTGCCTTGCCAATCGATATCGAACAGAACGTCGTGACCTTCGACGAGCTGCTTTTCCACATAGGCGCGCGGCGTGCCGTAGAAATTGTCGAACACACGCGCATGTTCCAGAAGATCGCCGGCCTTCACCATGCGGTGATATTCGTCTTCGCTGATGAAGAAGTAGTCCTTGCCGTGTTCCTCCCCCGGGCGCGGCTGGCGCGTCGTGACGGAAATGGACATGGTGATGTTCCCATCGGACTTCAGCAGCGCGCGCGAGATCGTGGTCTTGCCCGCGCCCGAAGGCGAAGACAGCACCAGCATCAGGCCGCGGCGCGCAATGGGATGGGGCCCATCAAGGGAGTCAGGCGTCATTCGATATTTTGAATCTGTTCGCGGAATTGGTCGACGGCCGTTTTAAGGTCCAGACCGATCTTCGTAAACGTCACATCGGCGGATTTCGAGCACAGGGTATTTGCCTCGCGGTTGAATTCCTGTGACAGGAAATCAAGGCGGCGCCCGCAGGGCTCGCCTTTCTCCAGCAATTCATGGGCTTGCGTGACGTGGGCTTTCAGGCGGTCGAGCTCCTCGCGCACGTCGGCTTTTGCAGCCAAAAGCGCGGCTTCCTGGGCCAGCCGTTCCGGCGAAAGCGCCGGAACTTCGCCAGCCAGCTCCCGCAGTTGGGCGATCAAGGCGTCGCGCAAGGCCGCAGGCTGGGTGGCCGCATGAGCCTCCGCCTGGCGGCACAGCGCGGTGATGGTGTCGAGGTGCCCGTTAAGCACCGGCACGAGGCGCGCGCCCTCTTCCCGCCGCGCGGTCGCGAGCGCGGTCAGCGCGCTGTTCAGGCCCTTTAAGAGCGCCGCGTCACGCGCCGCGAGAGTTTCCGCGCCGACCGCGGTTTCCTGGGCGGCGCGGCCCTTCGCCAGCGCCATAAGGCCGTCGAGACGTGCCGGCGTTACAGTTTGTCCAACGGCGCTGAATTGCTGGGTCTTGCGGGCCGCTAGCGCGATCAAGGCGTCGAGCGCCGCCTCGTCGATGCCGATGTCGCCGCTCGCCGCTTCCGATGCGACGGTAAGGTTGAGGGAAACCGAACCCCGCGCGAAGGCGGCCGTGACGGCTTGGCGGGCCGGGATCTCGATGGAATCGAACCCGTGGGGCAGCCGCAGGCGAACGTCTAGGCTTTTGCTGTTTACGCTGCGGGCTTCCCACGTCCACGTAAACGGCGCGGCCGCCGCCGCTTGGCCTTCCGTGCGCGCAAACCCTGTCATGCTGGACGTCGCGCTCGCGCGCATGCTTACCCCTCGAATCCCGCTTTAGTCCCCTGGGGGACTCTTATATCGGGGTGGGGCCGCACTGCCTAGCGCATGTCCGGTAAATGAACGGCCCCGGGGTGCGGGTCACCCCGGGGCCACGCGAGTCCGGATTCTAAGGGGCGGTTGGGACCTCAGCTTCGCGTGAGAGGGGTGCAATCACCGAGAACTGAGCTTTCCTCCGCCGGTGTTGACCTAGAAATCCGGACACGTGAAGGATTCGACGAAACGCCTGAATTCCGTCGGCGGCAGCGGTTTAGACAGCCAGTAACCCTGGATTTCGTCGCAGGCGCGCTCTTTCAGGAAGCGAAGCTGTTCGATGGTTTCGACACCCTCCGCCACGACCGTCAGACCGAGGCTTTGACCCAGGCGCACGACGGCCTCGACGATCTTCTCGTCGTCCTTGGTGCGGCCGATCCCGCGCACGAACGATCCGTCGATCTTGAGACGGCAGACGGGGAAGGCCTGCAAGTTCGACAGCGACGAATAACCGGTGCCAAAATCGTCCATCGACATGGAAACACCGGCTGCGGTCAGTTGATCGACGTTCTCCTGCACCCGGCCGGCGCCTTCCATAGCGACGCTCTCGGTGATCTCGATGTCGAGGGTGCTGGCCGACAATCCAGACCGGTGCAGCGCCGATGTGACTTGTTCGAACAGATTGCGTTGGCGGAATTGAACGCCCGAGACGTTGAAGCCAAGGCGCAGTTCCGGCAATCCCAACGCTTGCCAAATTTGGCGCTGGCGGCAGATCTCCTCGATGATCCAGTCGCCGATCGGCAGAATAAGGCCCGACGTTTCGGCGATGGGAATGAATTCGCCCGGCGAAACCAGGCCGCGCTCAGGGTGATTCCAGCGGATCAAAGCCTCGGCGCCGACGATCTTGCCGCTCGCGAGATCGAGTTGCGGCTGATAGGCCAGCCACAGCTGGTTCTGGTCCACCGCATGGCGCAGATCGGTTTCGATACGGACCCGCCGGCGGATATCGGCGTCCATTTCCTTATCGAAGTAACGGAAGGCGTCGCGGCCTTCCGACTTCGCCTGATACATGGCGAGTTCCGCTGCGCGCAGGAGCGCGAGCGGGTCGGTGTCGTCCTTCGGATAAGCCGCAATTCCGACCGAAACCGTGACTTCGATGGACTGGCCGTTGACTTCGACCGGCTGATGGAAGGCGTTCACTATGCTGCGCACGGTACGGCTGGCGGCCGCCATATCGGTGACATCCTCAAGCAGAATCCCGAAATCGTCGCCGCTGAGGCGCGCCAGCGTATCCGTGGCGCGCGTTATTTTCTGCACGCGGTGCGTGACGGCGCGCAGCAAGGCGTCCCCGACATCGTGCCCCAGCGTATTGTTGATCGAACGGAAGTTATCGAGATCCATGACCAGGACTGCGACCGCGGCCTCGGCGCGGGCCGCGCGGTCAATCGCCAGCTTCAGCCGATCCAGGAAAACGCCGCGATTTGGAAGACCGGTGAGAACGTCGTATTCGCTCAAGCGGACAAGCTCGTCTTCGGCCTTGAGGCGCTCGGAGATATCTTCAAGCACGGTCACGAAATGCGATAAGCGGCCGGTCGCGTCACGGATGGGCGTGGTCGTCTGTTCGGCCGTGTAGAGCGAACCATCCTTGCGGCGATTCACCACCCGGCCTTTCCACGTCTCATTCATCGCGGTCAGATGAGCGACCGCATCGGTAAGTGGATCGTCGCCGGCGTCCGCCTTCAGCATCGTGGCCGACTTGCCGATCACATCATCCGCATTGAAACCCGCCATTTTGATAAAGGCGGGATTGGCCCACGAGATAACACCGTCACGGTTGGTGATAAGGATTCCGTTCGCTGTGGCTTCCAGCGCCTTCGCCTGCATCCCCAACTGCGCTTCGGCTTCGCGCCAGTGCGTAACGTCGCGCAAATGAATAATTGTGGCTTCGCCGTCGCGCCATGAGATCGGCGCGGCGACCATCTCCATGTATTTGGGCTGGCCGCCGGTGAAGATCTCGATCGAAGCGGCTTCGTCGGCCTTCGCGTGAGGAAAACCAAACTCGCGCCCGCAAAGGTCGTCCGGCGTTGAGCCGAACAAAGTTGCCGCCGCCCGATTGCAAAAGACGATATGCCCGCCCGCATCGACAACGACGAGCCCTTCGCGGCTGCCTTCAATGATTCGCTTGTAAAGCGATTGATCGTCTTGGACCGCGATCTCAACCGGCGGGACGATCCTGCGGTCCCACGAGGAAAACACCTTTATACGGCGCGGCGGTATGCTTGCGGCTCTGCTGGTCATTCACGGTCCCCACTTCCCACTCTGCGCGCGGCTCGGTTTCTCCGGCCGCTGTTTTTATTTTGAGTAGCTATAGTTTTTGTTCGAAACTATGGTAGGCATCCGCCCCAACGGTTGCAAGCGGAGCCCGGCGATACCACTCCACCGCAGTTGTGAACGATCGGCAGATCGCTCCCTTATGTGGCTGATTTGAAAAGCGATTTTCGATGAAAAAGATCCTGATCATCGACGACGATGCCGCCGTGCGGGAAACCTTTCTCGCGGCTCTTGCCGACCGCAATTACAGCCTGGAAGTCGCCGGCGGCGGCGCGGCTGGGCTCGAGTCGGCCAAGCGGAATCGGCCCGATCTGGTGTTTTTGGATCTCAAGATGCCGGAGATGAACGGCGCCGAGACATTGATACGCCTCCACGCCATCTGTCCGGGCGTACCGGTCTATATCGTCACGGGATTCTACGGCGAGTTCCTGAAACCCCTCAAA
This sequence comes from Rhodospirillaceae bacterium, assembly GCA_050246995.1. Lineage (GTDB taxonomy): Bacteria > Pseudomonadota > Alphaproteobacteria > Rhodospirillales > Rhodospirillaceae > SHVO01. The sequence goes on from JBFWVA010000007.1 coordinate 31,941, forward strand.
GAGCTGCGGAACCGCGGGATCAGCTTCGATCTTGCGCGCAAACCGCTCACGCTCGCCGAGATTCGCGCCATCGCTGACGGCGCTTTAATGCGGCACGTCGATACCGCTCCGCCGCATCGTTACTAGTCAGGTTCGAGATGAACTCCATTAACTTGAGACTCTATGTGACGGGACAGACGCCGAGCGCGGAACGCGCCATCGCGGCGCTGGAAGATCTGCGGAAGGATTTTGACGGACGCCTGAGCGTGCAAGTCATCGACGTCTTGGAGGACCCGGCCTCGGCGCTGAATGACGACGTTTACGCAACGCCCACGGTTTTCAGAATCAGCCCCGAACCGGTACGCCGCCTGTTCGGCGATCTATCACGCAAGGACACATTGATCGCCGGGCTAGAGTTGGATCAGGCGCTCTGAACGCGGCGCACATGGCGCGCCAGGAATTCCCCAAGAACGATGGCGATCGCGGCTGCGAAAATCGGCAGTAGAGCATGGAGCGCAAGGACCATGGCGCCGTCCGTTTCACCCGGGACCGGCTCGCCGATCACGTAGCCGAGACCACCAATCAGGAAGGCGGCGATGCGCGTAAGGATCGCGCGGCCGGCGAAGACCCCGGCGCCCGCCGCGGCTTCCTGCGCGGCCGATGACATATCCCCGGCGGCCTTAGGCTTGATGATCCGGCTGACGAGGATCACCGCGACCGCACCCATGAGCGGCGCGACATGACGGAGCCAGACGAGATGGTTTTCAAGCCAGTCGTGGATCGCCGCGTCGGTCACCACAACCTCGCCGGCGATATAGCCGATCAAAGCGGCCCCCGCCGGCACGATCATGGGGAACCGTTCAATCAGCTTGATCAGCAGGGTCGCACCGTAAACGACCATGGGGATGCTGATGACGAGGCCGGCGATCAAAAGCGCGGTATTCCCGTGCGCCGCGGCGGCGACGGCGATGACGTTGTCGAGGCTCATCACCGCATCGGCGATCACCACGATCCGCACGGCGTGCCAAAGATTGGCGCCTGCGGCGACATCGTCATCCCCACCCTCCTCGGTCATGAGCTTGTAGCCCACCCAAAAGAGCAGCAAGCCGCCGGCGATCTTCAGGAACTGAACGGTCAGCAGGAAGGCGATGAAGACCGTGAAGACGATACGCAGCAGGACCGCAGCGCCCGCGCCGAACGCGACCCCCAAAGCCTGCTGCCGCGGCGGCAGCGTGCGGCAGGCCAGCGCGATCACAACGGCATTGTCCCCGGAGAGGACGATATTGATGCCGATGATGGTGAGCAGGTTTGCCCACATCTCCGCGCTGAAGAGGGTTTCCATCATTCAACGGATTCCGTCTTTTTCTCCTTGCGGCGCGCGAGCAGGTTCAACGTCTCGACAGCCATCGAGAAAGCGATCGCGAAGTAGAGATAGCCGCGCGGGATATGGAAGTGAGCCGCATCGGCGACCAACGCGGTCCCGACAAGAATAAGGAAGGCGAGCGCGAGCATCTTGATCGTCGGATGGCGATTGATGAAGCCCGACACGCCGTTCGCGGCGAACATCATGATGAGAATCGCGATCACGATCGCCGCGATCATCACCGGTAGATTGTCGGTCATCCCGACGGCGGTGATGATGGAATCGAGCGAAAACACAAGATCGAGGATCATGATGGTCGAGATGACGCTGATATAGGACGCGGGCGGGCGCGCCTTCATTTCCGGTCCATCGCCGCCTTCGACCGCTTCGTGAATCTCCATCACGCCCTTGTAGACGAGGTAGAGCCCGCCAACGCCGAGCACGACGTCGCGCCAGCTCAGCTCAAAGCCGCTGATTGTGGTGATGGGCGTCGTAAGCGCCGCGATAAAAGTCAATGTGGACAGCAGCGCGATGCGCAGGAATAGGGCCATGAACAACCCGATCCGCCGCGCGGAGGCCTGCTGGTGCTCCGGAAGTCGCGCCGAGGTGATGGCCAGGAACACGAGGTTGTCGATGCCGAGGACGACCTCGAGCACCGTCAGGGTGGCGAGCGCCGCCCAGGTCTCGGGACTGAGGAGATACTCAAGCATCAGACCGCTTTCCCTTTCTTGGCCTCACGGGCTTTCTTTCGCCGGCCCGCCGCGATGAGATTAAGGCTTTCGATGAGGATCGAGAAGCCGATAGCGAAGTAGAGATATCCGCGCGGGATGTGGAAATGGGCCGCGTCGGCCATCAGGGCCATGCCCACCAGAAGCAGGAAGCCCAAGGCGAGCATTTTCACGGTCGGGTGGCGGTTGACGAAGGAGCTGACCGGTTCGGCGGCGAACATCATGACGAGGATCGCGATAACAATGGCCGAGATCATCACCGGCAGGTTGTCGGTCATGCCGACCGCGGTAATGACAGAATCAAGCGAGAACACCACGTCGAGGATCACGATCTGCATGATGGCCGCGGCGAAAGTTGTCGTACCCCGCGCGGTCTCATCCTCTTCGCCTTCCATCGAGTTGTGGATTTCATGCGTGCCCTTGTAGAGCAGGAACAGGCCGCCGAAACCGAGCACCACATCGCGCCAGCTCAGCGCAAAACCTCCGACGGTGAGGATCGGCGTCGTGAGGCCCGCGATCCACGAGACGCTGCTGAGCAGCGCGATGCGCATGACCAGCGCGAGGATCAAGCCGATGCGCCGCGCCTTCTGCTGTTGGTGCGCCGGAAGCTTGCTCGAGACGATCGAAAGGAAGATGACGTTATCGATGCCGAGAACGATCTCAAGCGCCGTAAGCGTAAGAAGCGCGGCCCAGAGATCCGGGTTCGTGAAGAGTTCCATCATGACGTCGCCAATCTTTCCTCGGTGAGAGCAAACGTCAGGGAGCCGTTTTCATCCCGCGTTCAAGCTTGCGCCAGCGCGCGACGTTTTTGTTGTGCTCAGCTAACGTGGCGGCGAAGGCGTGTCCGCCGGTGCCGTCCGCGACGAAATATAGCTCATCAGACTGAAGAGGATTCAAGACCGCAGCGAGCGCCGCGCGCCCCGGGTGACAGATCGGTGACGGAGGCAACCCAGTTACAATGTAAGTGTTGAAGGCGTTCGGCGTATCGAGGTCCGCGCGCGTGATCGGACGGTCCAGGTCGGCCGTCTCCGGCGCAATGCCGTAGATCACCGTCGGATCCGATTGCAGCTTCATGCCGCGCTTCAAACGATTGATGAACACGGCGGCGACACGGGGACGTTCCGAAGCAACCCCCGTTTCCTTTTCGACAATCGAGGCAAGGATCACCGCTTCCTGCGGCGTCGAGATCGGCAAACCCGGCGCGCGTTTATCCCACAACTCGGCGAGCGCGGAATCGCGCGCGGCGCGCATACGGCCGACGATCGCGGCGCGGCTATCGCCCCATTCGTACCGGTATGTTTCCGGCAGGAGATCGCCGTCGGCGACTTCGGTTGTTACATCGCCCGAGAGGCCGGACGCTTCGCCGAGGATTCGCTTGATACCCGCCGTGACCAAACCTTCCGGCACAGTCACGAAACGCACCACCACATCATGCCGCACGATCTTATCGAGCGCGGCGACGACGCTGACACCGGCATCGAACTTGTATTCGCCCGGCTTCAACGCCCGCGCTTGGCCGCTGCGGCGTGCCTGCAGTTCGAACAGGCGCGCGTGCCTGACCACGCCGGCGCCTTCGAGCTGTCGCGAGATGGCGCTAAGGCCGGTGCCCGGCATGATGACGAGTGTCGTTTCCTTGGGGAGCGGGCCCGGCACGAGGACTTCGCGCGCGAACCACAGGTACGCGCCGCCGGCGGCCGCGCCTATCACCACGAGGAGGAAGAGGAACGCGGCGGCGAGCCGGGCAATCATGCGGCGTTTGGATGCTTAGGGTGCGGGCCCGATGACGACAGACGCGTTCGTACCGCCGAACCCAAACGAGTTGGACTGCACGTAACGGATTTTCCGCTGCTTCGCATTGTGCGGCACGAGATCGATATCGCAGCCGTCCGACGGATCATCGAGATTGAGAGTCGGCGGCGCGATCTGATCGCGCAGCGCGAGCATGCTGTAAATGGCCTCCACGGCGCCGGCCGCGCCAAGCAGGTGGCCGATGGCCGACTTTGTGGACGACATCGAGAGCTTATAGGCGTGGTCGCCGAACAGGCGCTTCACCGAACCCAGTTCGATTTCATCGCCCTTCGGCGTCGAGGTGCCGTGCGCGTTGATATAATCAATCTGATCCGGCGAAAGCTTCGCGTCCTTGAGGGCCGCTGTCATCGCGCGGAAGCCGCCCGAACCGTCTTCCGCCGGGGCGGTTAGATGGAACGCATCGCCCGCGAGACCATAGCCGAGGATCTCGGCGTAGATCTTCGCGCCGCGTTTCTTAGCGTGTTCATAATCTTCCAGCACGACAACGCCCGCGCCTTCACCCATGACGAAGCCGTCACGGCCCTTGTCCCAGGGACGCGAGCCCTTGGTCGGGGTGTCGTTGTAGCTGGTGGAAAGAGCTTTCATCGCGGCGAACCCCGCGATCCCGAGGCGGCAGAGCGCCGATTCAGCGCCGCCGGCAACCATCACGTCGGCATCGCCGTACTTGATGAGGCGCGCGGCGTCGCCGATGGCATGCGCGCCAGTGGCGCAGGCCGTCACGGGCGCGTGGTTCGGGCCACGGAAGCCGTATTTGATCGAGACCTGACCGGACGCGAGATTGATCAGGCTCGCGGGAATGAAGAACGGCGACACGCGGCGCGGACCTTGCGCGGCCAACGTCTGCGAGGTGTCGTCGATGGTGGCCAAACCGCCGATCCCTGAACCGATCATCACACCGGTGCGGTTGCGGGCTTCTTCCGTGGGTGGAACCCAACCGGAATCGGCGACGGCTTCCTGCGCGGCCGCCATCGCGTAGACGATGAAGTCGTCCATGCGGCGGCGGTCCTTCGGAGCGACGAAATCGTCGGCGATGAACTTGTACGGATGATCGGCGGCGATCGGAACCGCGCCGCCGATACGGCACGGCAGATCGTCGACTTTGAAGCGGTCGATGGTCGCAAGGCCGGATTTGCCGGCAATCAGGGATTCCCAATTACCTTGCACGCCCATGCCGAGCGGCGTGACCAGCCCGATACCGGTTACAACGATGCGCTTCGGTTCATAAGTCATGATGCCGTGGTCCCGGACGAGAACGAACTGTCGGCCTGCTGGCCCCCCAAATCCGCACGGCGAATTCCGGGGTGAGGCGCACCAGTGTCCGATTTCGGAAAGTCACGATGCGGGCCGGCCCTTTGCATCAGCGAACTTCCGAAATCGGACACTGGAAATTCCATAAAGCTAGTGCCGCCCTAAGGCGGCACGGGCCCGTCGCACTGTGCTAGCTGCGGCGATGGTTATAATCAGCCGCAAATCGCTACTTATTTCGCGTTGGCCTGAATGAAGGCAATCGCGTCCTTCACGGTCAGGATCTTCTCCGCGGCGTCGTCAGGAATTTCGACGCTGAATTCTTCTTCAAACGCCATCACGAGCTCGACGGTGTCCAAGCTGTCGGCGCCCAAATCGTCGATAAAGCTCGCATTGTCGGTGACCTTGGCTTCATCAACGCCGAGATGCTCGACGACAATCTTTTTCACGCGATCAGCAACGTCACTCATTCTTATTCCTCTAATCTTTTCTTGGTGGTGATGATGTCTGCAGTCGATATCTGTCACGAACTATTGTTCGCGCCAGATCCGTGGCCCGAGCTCCCGGCCCCCATCGAAGTGAGGGTGTCAGTAGCATATTACATTTTTCTTGGCTAGGGCTACGGCAGGCCGGTCCAGGACCAGATTTCTCTTTTAAATCATAGCCATACCGCCATTCACGTGGAGCGTCTGCCCGGTCACGTAACTGGCTTCGGTGCTGGCGAGATAGACCACGGCGGCCGCGATATCGGCGCCTTCGCCGATCCGCCCCACCGGAACGTTCTGAAGCATGCGGTTCTTTTGCTCATCGTTGAGCTTGTCGACCATCGCGCTGGCGACAACGCCGGGAGCGACCGCGTTCACGGTGATGCCGCGGCTGCCCACTTCCTGCGCGAGCGACTTGGTGAGGCCGATCAGACCCGCCTTCGAGGCGACGTAGTTGGTCTGGCCCGGGTTGCCGGTCGCCCCGACCACCGAGGAAATATTGATGATGCGGCCGAAGCGGCGCTTCATCATGCCCTTCACGGCGGCGCGGCTCAGGCGGAACGCAACGCCCAGGTTGATATCCATCACGCTCCAGAAATCTTCGTCCTTCATGCGCAGGATAAGACCATCTTTCGTCACGCCGGCGTTGTTGACGAGGATATCGACTTGGCCGAGCGCGGCCTCGGCTTCCGGGATCATCTTTTCGATGACCTCAGCGCCGCCGGCGAGATTGGCGACGAGAACATACGTGCGGCTGCCCAGTTCGGCGGCGAGCGCATCGAGCGCTTCTTTGCGCGAACCATGCAGCGCGACGCTCGCGCCTTGTGCATGCAGAGCGCGGGCGATAGCGCCGCCGATGGCGCCGCTCGCGCCGGTCACAAGGGCTGTCTTGCCGGTCAGGTCAAACATCGCGGTGTCCTATTTCTTCTTATTATTATTTCTTCTTGGCGAATTCTTCGATGTCGGCCGGCGTGCCGACACTGATGCCCGTAAGATCGCCGTCGATGCGCTTGGTCAGGCCCGTAAGCACTTTTCCGGCGCCGAGTTCGATCAACGTATCCACGCCGGCTTCCTTCATCAAATGCACGCTTTCACGCCAGCGCACCATCCCGGTGACCTGCTCAACGAGAAGGCGGCGGATCTCATCCGGATCGATCACGGTACCGGCGGTGACGTTCGCGATCACCGGCACTACGGGCGCGGAAATCGTCACCTTCGACAGAGCATCGGCCATGACGTCGGCAGCCGGTTTCATCAAGGGACAATGGAACGGCGCGCTCACGGGGAGCAGCATGGCGCGCTTCGCGCCTTTTGCTTTCGCAAGTTCGATCGCGCGTTCAACGGCGGCCTTATGACCCGACACCACGACCTGACCCGGTGCGTTGTCATTGGCGGCGGCGCAAATGAGCCCGTTACCCGACGCATCGCTCGCGATCTTCTGCGCGTCGTCGACATCAAGGCCGAGCAGCGCGGCCATGGCGCCTTCACCGACCGGGACGGCCTTCTGCATGGCTTGGCCGCGCGTTTTGAGGAGACGCGCCGTGTCGGCGAGGCTCAGCGAACCCGCCGCGGCCAGCGCGGAATATTCCCCCAGGGAGTGCCCGGCGACATAACGCGCGGTTTTACGGATGGCGATGCCGGCCTGCTTTTCCAGAACACGCACCACCGCCATGCTGACGGCCATCAGGGCCGGTTGGGCATTTTCGGTCAACGTTAGTTCGTCGGCGGGGCCTTCAAACATCAGCTTGCTCAGATGCTGGTTCAGGGCGTCGTCGACTTCCTGGAAGATCTCGCGCGCTTCCACAAAGGCCGCGGCCAGTTCCTTACCCATACCCACGGCTTGGGACCCTTGGCCCGGGAATACGTAGCTCCAGCTCATTGATCGCCCCTTTATCACCCGCGATTTCGGGCCGGAGAGGTGACGCAAGGGGGGCTTTCTGTCAAGAAATCCCCCATGCCCGGGGTGGGCAATCAATACTAACTAATTGATGTATATTACACAAATAGGTCAAAAGGCGCGACCGATCCGGGTCGCGGCCGGAGGGGATAAGCCCCGCGCACAGCGGCCGTCTGCGCTTGTGGCGGCCCTGGGAATGTGTATATTCCGCGCCCTTAACATAGCTCCTTGCTGACCTTTTGGGGCCAGCTATGCCGGGCGACGCCGATGGTCGGCGTTATCCTGGACGAGACAAGCCATAAGGAGAACTACCTCATGCCTCTCTATGAGAGCGTCGTGATTGCGCGTCAGGATATCGCCACCACTCAGGTGGACACCCTGGCCGATGAACTGACCAATATCCTCGTCGAAGGCGGCGGCAAGGTCACCAAGCGTGAAAGCTGGGGTCTGCGCTCGCTCACCTATCGCATCAAGAAGAACCGCAAGGGCCACTACGTTCTGTTCAACATCGACGCCCCCGCGGCGGCGATCAACGAATACGAACGCCGCATGCGCATCAACGAAGATGTGCTGCGTTACCTGACCGTGCGCGTCGAAGAGCATGAAGAAGGCCAGTCGGCCGTTCTGCTCAACAAGGACCGTCCGGCTGAACGCACCGGTGGCTTCGGCGACCGCGGCGGCTTCGGCGGTGGCCGTGGCTTTGGTGGCGGCGGCCGTGGCCGTCCGCGTGAAGATGGTGACCGTGGCGGCGATCGTGGTGGTGACCGCGACCGTTTCGGCTCGGGCCGCCGTCCTCGTACTGACTCTGAACAGGGAGAAGGCTAATGGCTGCTCCGGGACGTAAACCGTTCTTCCGCCGTCGCAAGACTTGCCCGTTCACGGGCTCGAACGCGCCGAAGATCGACTACAAGGATACCCGCCTTCTTTCGCGCTACATCTCCGAGCGCGGCAAGATCGTGCCGAGCCGCATCACGGCCGTGTCGACCAAGAAGCAGCGTGAACTGGCGCGCGCGATCAAACGCGCCCGCTTCCTCGCGCTGCTGCCGTACGTCGTCGCGACCTAAGGCCCTGCCGTGACCCGGGCGAGCGCGATTGCGGTCGTTGCGGGCGCGTTAGGCGGAGCTCTACTGATCGCGGCGCTGCGGCAGTCGTTTCTAGGCGTTCTCCTAGGAGCGATGTTATCGCCGCTACCGCTCGCGATGACGGCTTTCGGCCTCGGCGGGATTTTCCTGCCGGTGGCCGTGGTCGGCGGATCGGTGACTGTGGCGATCCTCAGCGGCTCGTTCGCTTTCGCCATTGTCTACCTGGTGGCCGACGCCGCCCCCGCCGCAGTGTTGTCGCGTATCGCGATCGCAGCGGCGAAGGCGGACCCGAACGCTCCGGCGTCGGGTGAAGCCCTTGCCCGCACGGTGTGTGGTCTGGCGGCTTTCGCGGTGATGATCGTCGTCGTCGGTCTATTCTTGCTTCCCACGGGAGCTGAAGGGATCGAAGCGGCGGTCCGGGCCAGGCTGGACGAAGTCGTTACGGCGATGCCGGTCGACCCGGCGGCCAGCGCCGAGCTTGTGAAGGCGCGGGCGCAATTCGTCGAAGCCATGGCGGCGGTGCTGCCTGGCGCGGTCGGCTGGAACTGGTGCCTGCGTGCGCTTCTGAGCGCCGCGCTGGCCCAGGCGATGCTCTCGCGGATGGGCTTGGCCTTGTGGCCGACGCCCGCTTACCGCGAGTTCGAGGTGCAGCGTTGGTTCATCCTGCTGTTCGCAGGAGCGAGCTTCGCGGCCTTGGTGTTGAAAGGCGACGCGCGTTTCGTCGCGGGCAATGCCGCAGCGGTGCTTTGTCTTCCGCTGCTTCTGCAAGGCCTCGCGGTGGCGCACAGCGGCGCTAAAGCGGTGAAGCAGGGACCGACCCTGCTTGTGCTGTTCTATATCGTGACGCTGGTGACCGTACCGGCGTCGTTCGTCCTGCTGATCGGTTTGGCGGTGGCGGATCACGTGTTGCAATTACGGGCGCGGTTCGCAAAGCCGCGTGTGGATTAACAACGAGCCGCATTTCAACGAAATGCGTTTTTGAAAAGCGCACCTTCTCCGGAAGGTGCCCCAGGAGGATAAAATGGAAGTCATTCTGCTCGAGCGTATCGACCGGTTGGGTCAAATGGGTGAAGTCGTGAATGTGAAGCCGGGTTTTGCCCGCAACTTCCTGTTCCCGCAGAAGAAGGCGCTGCGCGCCAACAAGGAAAACCGCGCCTACTACGAATCCAAGAAGGTCGAACTCGAAGCGGTGAACCTGAAGCGTAAGGGCGAAGCCGAAGTCGTCGCCAAGAAAATGGACGGCATGAAGATCATCATCGTGCGCTCCGCCGGCGAAGGCGGTCAGCTGTACGGTTCGGTCTCGGCCCGCGACATCGCCACCTCGCTCAAGGAACAAGGCATCACGGTCGAAGCCACCCAGGTGCTGCTGAACGCGCCGGTGAAGGTGCTCGGCACGTTCAAGACGCCGGTTCGCCTGCATCCGGAAGTGAAGGTCGACGTGGAATTCACGATCGCCCGCTCGATGGAAGAAGGCAATCTGAAGATCGCGGAAGCCGCGCAGCTCCTGGAGCGCGCGGAAGACGCCGAGAAGCTGATCAGCGACGAAGCTCCGGCCGAAGAAGCGACGGAAGAAGAAGCCCAGGCCTAAAAAGCCTTACTTCTCAAAGTAACAATCGGCGCAGTTCTCACGGACTGCGCCGATTTGCTTTTAAGGGAGCGGCACACTTATATAAGCCCACCCTATTTTCCCGTTTCCGAGGTTTCCCATGGCTGAAGCCCACCAGATCCCCGTGACCGTGTTGACCGGCTATCTCGGCGCCGGCAAGACCACCCTGCTCAACCGCGTGCTCACCGAGAACCACGGCAAGAAGTACGCCGTGATCGTCAACGAGTTCGGCGAGATCGGGATCGACAACGACCTGGTGGTCGGCGCCGACGAAGAAGTGTTCGAGATGAACAACGGCTGCATCTGCTGCACCGTGCGCGGCGATCTGATCCGCATCATCGCGGGCCTGTTAAAGCGCCGCGACAAGTTCGACGCCATCCTGGTGGAAACGACGGGCCTCGCCGATCCGGCGCCCGTGGCCCAGACTTTCTTCACCGACGAAGACGTGCGTAAGAAGACCAAGCTGGATGCCATCGTCACCGTCGTCGATGCCTTGCACATCGACCAGCGTCTGGCCGACAGCGGCGAGGCCAAGGAACAGATCGCCTTCGCCGACATCGTGCTGCTCAACAAGACCGATCTCGTGAGCAAGGACACGCTCCGCAACGTCGAAGCCCGCGTGCGCGGCCTGAACCCCTTCGCGACCATCTATCACACGGCGCGCGCCGATATTGATCTCAATAAGATCCTGGACCGCGGCGCGTTCGACCTGAAGCGCATCCTTGAGCACGATCCGTGCTTCCTGCACGGCCATGCCTTCGACCCCACGCACGATCATGAGCACGATCACGGGCACGATCACGGCCATCATCACCACGGTCACGGGCATGATCACGCCCATGACCACCATCATGACCACGACCATCACGATCACGACCATGGCGCGGTCAATCCGGTGCACGACGAAGCGATCCGCAGCATCTCGCTGACCACGGACACACCGATCTCCGAGCAAAAGTTCGACATGTGGATCAACGAAGTCCTGCGCACGAAGGGGCAGGACCTTTTGCGCGCCAAGGGCATCCTCAACATGCAAGGCAAGGATGAGCGCTTTGTGTTCCAGGCCGTGCACATGGTCTCGGAAGGCAACTACACCGGCGCCTGGCCGGCGAAGGATAAGCGCAAGAGCCGCCTCGTCTTCATCGGCCGCAAGATCGATGCCGGGACGGAAGCCGCGCTCAAAGCCGGCTTTGAAGCCTGCATCGCGTAAGAACCGCACCGTGGCTCACCAAAAAGCACGAGCTCAGGTGGCGTCCTGGGAGTTCGGCGACTACGCGGTCGCGGCCGCACAGAACGGCCGTGTGATGGCGATGGGTTTCGGCGACGGCACCGTCCGTCTTTTCGACAGCGAAACGCTGGACGCGGCGCCCGTTGTGGTGAGCGCGCATAAAGGCGCTTGTTTGTCCCTCGCCCCCGACATCGAGAAGGGCGGTTTCCTGTCCGGCGGCGACGACGGCAAGCTGGTGAAGATCGCCGCCGTTGGGACGGCGGACGCCTTGTGGGAAAACAAAGGCAAGTGGGTCGAGCATGTGACCTCGCATGCCGGCGCGGGTGTGCGTGTCTTCGCGGTGGGCAAAATAGCCACCGTGATGAACAAGAAGGGCGAGTTGCGCGAGCTTGCCCACGCGAGCACCGTCGGCGGCCTCGCGATCAATCCAAAGGGTAAGCGCATTGCGGTTTCACACTACAACGGCGTGAGTTTGTGGTGGTTGGCCAGCACGGCGGCGGCCTCGGCCCTGGAATGGCGCGGCTCGCACCTTCAGCCCGCGTGGTCACCGGACGGCGACTATCTCATCACCGCCATGCAGGAGAACGCCTTGCACGGCTGGCGTCTCTCCGACGGCGAGCATATGCGCATGACCGGTTATCCGGGCAAGGTGCGCAATATCGCCTTCACGCGCCGCGGCCATTTCCTTGCCACCACCGGTTCCGACAGCGTGATCTGCTGGCCCTTCTCCGGAAGCGGCCCGATGGGCAAGCCGCCGGCGGAGTTCGGCTCAGCGACGGAAGGCGCTCTAGTCAGCACCGTTGCCGCCAATCCGAAACTCGACATCGTCGCGGCAGGGTTTGAAGACGGCAGCGTGATCGTCGGACAACCGGGCTCGGTGAATACGATCGGCATCCTCGATCCCACCGGCAGCCCCGTCACCGCCATGGCCTGGAATCCGGACGGCGATCGCCTCCTGATCGGCAATGAGGCCGGCGTGGTGCACTTCGCCGACTTCCGGGGATAACTTCAGATGAAGCCGTGGGTGAAAGCGGTCCTCTTCGCCGGCCCCATCACGGTCGCGGCCCTTGGCGCGGCGGCCATCCGGTTCACCCAGGACGAACCCGCGACCAGCGCCGATCACGCCAACGCGCGGCTGGTTGCGCACGGCAGACAGGTTTACGCCGATCAGTGCGCGTCCTGTCACGGCGCGAATCTGGAAGGCCAGCCCGATTGGATGAAGCACCTGCCGGACGGCAAGCTGCCCGCGCCGCCGCACGACCCTTCAGGCCATACGTGGCACCATTCGGACGGGCGCCTTTTCCTGATCATCAAGGATGGGTTGGGCGACGACTATCCGACGGACATGCCGCTGTTCAAAGATGTGCTGACCGATCACGACATCTGGGCGGTGCTCGCCTTCATCAAGAGCACGTGGCCCGAAGAGATCCGCGCCAAGCAGCCGAAACCGAAACCGGCCGCGAGCTAGGTCCTTAGGCTCAGAACAATCAACATGAAGATCCCGAGCGCGATCCGATAGATCGCGAACGGCGTGAAGCCGTGCTTCGAAATGAAGTTCAGTACGGTGCGCACCACCGCAAACGCCACCAGGAACGCGGTAAAGAATCCGACCGCGATGATGGAAAGATTGTCGGTCGTGAGCACATCCCGATTTTTATAAAGATCGTAAGCGGTGGCCGCGAGCATCGTCGGGATCGCCAGCAGGAATGAGAATTCCGCCGCCGTACGCCGTTCAACCCCCACCAGGAGCGCGCCCATGATCGTGGCGCCCGAGCGCGAGACCCCGGGGATCATCGCGATACATTGGAAGAGGCCGATGGCCAGCGCTTTCGGCCACGGGATCTCCTCAGGCGCGTGGTAGCGCGCCGTCTTTTGCGCGCGCTCGATGATCAGAATCGCGATACCGCCCACGATCAGGGCCACACTCACCACCCACGGCGAGAACAGAACGCTCTTGATGAACGAATACGCGAATACCCCGATCACCATCGCGGGCAGGAACGCGAGGATGAGATTGATGGTGAACTTCTGCGCCGAGGGCTCGGACAACACACCGCGCACCACGGTGAAAATCTTCGCCCGGTAAATCCATACGACGGCCAGGATGGCGCCAAGCTGGATGACGATCTCGAACATCTTTCCAGGCGGACCCTGAAAGCCGAGCAGATCGATGAGAAGGATGAGATGGCCGGTCGAAGACACCGGCAGGAATTCGGTCAGCCCCTCGACCAGGCCGAGGAGGGCCGCTTGCAAGAACGTGATGAGATCCATCGATGAAAAATCCGCGCCAGACGAGCGGCGCGCATGAGGGCAGAGGCAGTTTCACTTGGCAAGAAAAATGGGCGAGAGCAGCCCTCACCTGCACGCAGCGCGCGTACAAGGCGGCTAAACCGGGCCGCCAACCAGCGACGTCAGCTGGCGGCCCGGCCTTTTAGGCTCGGTTAGCGGCGGCCTGCGGGTTTCGCCGTGGCGGCCTGAAGCTGCGCCGTCAGGTCGGTGACCTGGGCTTCGCAGCTCGCGAGTGACCGAGTGTCATCCTTACTTTGAGAGGCGTATTGTTCGACACGCGTTCTGTAGAGGTCGCGATCTTTGGCTATCGTATTGAGTTGGACCTCGGCGGCTTTGAGGTCGCTCTTCAGCACCATCGCGTAAACGCCGGCTCCCGCAACAACAAAAACTGCTAAAGCGAGAAGACGCACGGCAGCACCAGCACCACCCATTCTAAATCCTCCCGTTGTGAGGGTTCGCACCCTCGTTACCTCCGTACGGGCCGTGACTTTCATCAGGTAGTTCGGAACGCTACCTGACAAGGCACGCACCGATCATTCACGGCAACGTGCCGTGAGACATCAACTATACGCGCGGTTCCGCAATTGACCAAGAAACACCGGCGTTCCGCAGCGCACCATGCGCGGAAAAATGCGGCGCATGCGCTGGAACAATTACCTTTAGCTGCACCCTGTTACACAAACGTAGGGAGCGTTGGAGAGCGCGTCATCTATGAGTGCGGCTCTCTCAAAAGCGGCATGCTCACGAAGAGCTGCGATTTCAGTTCATCGACTTGCGCGCTGCATTGATTGAGCGACGCCGAAGCGCCGTCGATCAAACCCTCAGCGGCTTCGGCTTTCGACTTCCACTGATTGCGGTCCTGCTCGAGCGCGCCGAAGGACTCCACCGTGTCAGCGAGGCGGTCGTGGAGGGAAAACGCATATGTGCCGACGCCGGCCATAATCATTAACGCGACAACGAGCAACCGAGCGTAAGTGCGGGCTTTGCGGTCCATGTCATTTCTCCGTGGGTAAAGAAATAACTGGCAAAGGCGGCAGAACTTTCTTCGAGGCCAGGCGAAACCATGGCCAGGGGATGTTTTTAACGTGAACAACTCAAACGCGACGATTTATCCCCACTAGTTTGGGATATCCACAGGTTCAGCTATTCTCCTTGAGGCCCGAAGTAGGCATTTTCCTACGCTCTCTTAGGGGACACTTTTCTTACATGGTTACGCCACTTCGCGTTACTGAGCCGGCGGATACCGCCGGCCAGGCTCTTCGCACTCCGCCGCATAACTATGAGGCGGAGCGAGCGCTGCTCGGCGCCATCCTCATGAACAACCGCGCGTACGAACGGGTGCATGAATTCCTGCGCCCGGCCCACTTCGCCGATCCGGTGAACGGACGCATTTACGAATCCTGCGGCAAGCTGATCGAACAAGGCCATCAGGCCAACCCGGTCACGCTGAAAACCTACCTGGAACGCGACGACCTCGTGATTAGCGCGGGCGGCATGAAATATATCGCCAGCCTCGCCGCGGGCGCCGTCACCGTCATCAATTCGACCGAATACGGCAAGCTGATCTACGACCTGTTTTTGCGCCGCGAGCTGATCGAGCTGGGCGAGGAGATCGTCAACAAGGCCTTCGACGCGACGCCGGACGAGACGGCGGTGCAGCAGATCGAAGCGTCCGAGCAGGTGTTGTTCAATCTCGCGTCCGAAGGCACGCTCGAAGGCGGCTTCCAGAGCTTCGGCACCGCGCTCGTCACCGCCATCAACCTCGCCGAGGCCGCGCATCGCCGCGAAGGCGCGCTGGCCGGGGTCACCACCGGTCTTCTGGATCTCGACAAGAAGCTGGGCGGCCTGCACCCATCGGACTTGATCATCCTCGCCGGACGCCCGTCGATGGGCAAAACGGCGCTGGCGACCACCATCGCCTTCAACGCCGCGCACTACTATCGCACCACGGACCGCGCCGAAGACCGCGGCAAGCTTGTAGCCTTCTTCTCGCTCGAAATGTCCTCCGAGCAGCTCGCCACGCGTATTCTCGCCGAGCGTTCGAAGATCAGCAGCCATCTGATCCGCACCGGCGGACTGTCCAACGACGACTTCAGCCGCCTTGTTGTGGCGAGCCAGGAAGTGGCTGAGACGCCGCTCTACATCGACGACACGCCGGCCGTGACGGTGTCCACCATCCGCACCCGCTGCCGCCGCCTCGCGCGCCAGAACAAGACGGCTGACGGTTCACCGGGTTTGGGGCTGATCGTCATCGACTATCTGCAGCTGATCGGCGCGAGCCGCAGCGAGAAGTCCGAGAACCGCGTGCAGGAAGTCTCGGCGATCACCCGCGGCCTCAAGGCGCTGGCGAAAGAGCTGAATGTGCCCGTGATGGCCCTTTCACAGCTGAGCCGCGCGGTCGAACAGCGCGAAGACAAGCGCCCGCAGCTGGCCGACCTTCGTGAATCGGGCTCGATCGAGCAGGACGCCGACGCCGTGATGTTCGTGTACCGCGAACAATATTACCTGGAGCGCGCGGAGCCGTCGCAGCGCCCCGAGGAAAGCAGCGACAAGTTCGCCGAACGTCATACGAACTGGCAGCAGCGCTGCGAACAGGCTCACAATGTGGCCGAAGCCATCGTGGCCAAGCAGCGTCACGGTCCGATCGGCACCATCCGGCTCTACTTCGATCCGAATTACACGCACTTCAGCGACCTGATCGACCAGAGCCACCTGCCCCCGCCGATCGAGGATTAGCGACCGCTCTTGCCGAAAAGGGGCCGTTAAGGCCATACACGCGGCATGCGTTCCACACCCGTTTCCTCTGCGGCCGACCGTGCCGGCGCGTTCCTGACCGTGGACCTCGCGGCCCTCGCGGCGAATTGGCGCCTGCTCAAGAGCAAAGTCGGCCCCACCTGCGAGATGGGCGCCGTGGTGAAGGCGGACGCCTATGGGACCGGTGTGGAACCGGTCGGCAAGGCGCTCAAGGATGCGGGCTGCGCGACCTTTTTCGTGGCCCATCTGGACGAGGGCCTCGCGCTGCGCGCCGCCATCGGGGACGGGCCGCGCATCGTGGTGATGCACGGTCCGAACAAAGGCACCGAACGCGACTTCGCTGCTTTCCGGCTTGTGCCGGTGTTGAACTCGCCCGCGCAGATCGAACGTTGGCGGAGTTTCGCGCAGAGCAACGACGTGCTGATGGAAAGCCTGGTGCACATCGACACCGGCATGAACCGCCTCGGCCTCACGGCCGGTGAATTCGACCGCTTGATGCGCGATCCGGACGGGTTTGTCGGCCTGCATCCCCTCGCCCTGATGAGCCATCTTGCCTGCGCCGAAGACGACACGCCGATGAACGGCGAACAGCAGCGCAAATTCTCGTCGGCCCTGGAAACCTTCCGGGGCAAGTTCCCGGATGCGAAAGGGAGCTTCACGAATTCCTCGGGCATTTTCCTCGGCCCGGCCTACCACTTCCATTTCGCCCGCCCGGGCGTGGCGCTGTATGGCGCTAACCCCCTGTCAGGCAAGCCGAACCCGATGATCCCGGTGGTGCGCCTCAAGGGCAAAATCGTTCAGGTCCGGCGCGTTGACGCTGCCGCACCCGTTGGATATGGTGCCACCTACACGGCCCGGGACGGGGCGAAATTGGCAACAGTCTCAATAGGTTATGCCGACGGCCTGTTGCGCTCGTTCTCCAATCGCGGGCATGGGTATATCGACGATATCAAGGTGCCTGTGGCTGGCCGTGTTTCCATGGATCTGACCATTTTTGACGTTTCGGCGGTGCCCGATTCAAGCCTCGGCCCGGACGCGACCATTGAACTCATCGGCAGCCATGTTTCCGTGGACGATATTGCCGCCGAAGCGGGCACGATTTCCTACGAGATCCTCACCAGCCTCGGCGCGCGCTATGCGCGGCAGTATGTGAAATGAATTCGTCTAAATGAATTTCCTGGCCACCATCGGCGCCGTCGTTCTCGCCTTCTTCGGCCATCTCGGCCGGCTGGTGATTTTCACCGCCACCGCCATCTCGCACTGTGTGCGCCCGCCCTTCTATCCGCGCCTCATCGGGCGGCAGATGATCGACATCGGTTACTATTCGCTGCCGGTCGTCGGCCTGACCGCGATCTTCTCCGGCATGGTGCTGGCGCTGCAGAGCTACACCGGCTTCGCGCGCTTCTCGGCCGAGAGCGCCATCGCCAACGTCGTGGTGATCTCGCTGACCCGCGAACTCGGCCCCGTGCTCGCCGGCCTGATGGTGGCGGGGCGCATCGGGGCGTCCATGGCCGCCGAGATCGGCACCATGCGCGTGACCGAACAGATCGACGCGCTCACCACGCTTTCGACCAATCCGTTCAAGTATCTCGTGGCGCCGCGTCTGATCGCCGGCCTGCTCATGCTGCCCGCCCTCGTGCTCATCGCCGATATCATCGGCGTGTTCGGCGGCTACATGGTGGCCGTGTATAAACTCGACTTCAACGCGGGCATCTATCTCAGCAACACCGTCTCGTTCCTCGAGCCGCTCGATGTGATCTCCGGCCTGGTGAAGGCCGCCGTGTTCGGGTTCATCATCGCGTTGATGGGCTGTTACTCGGGCTATAACTCGAAGGGCGGCGCCCAGGGCGTCGGCACCGCGACCACCAACGCCGTCGTGTCCTCCTCGATCCTCATCCTGACGTTCAACTACGTCATCACGGAACTGTTCTTCGGCACATGACCCCTAAGATCAGCCTCAAGGACGTGAAGAAAAGCTTCGGCGAGAAGAAGGTTCTCGACGGCGTGACCTTGGACATCGCCAAAGGCGAGTCCGTCGTCGTCATCGGCGGTTCGGGCACCGGCAAGTCGGTGTTGCTGAAGTGCATCCTTGGAATTCTGCTCGCCGATTCCGGAACAATCGAAGTCGACGGGCATGACGTCACCCGCTTGCGTCCGGCGGACCGCGAAGCGGTGAATAAGAAATTCGGCATGCTGTTCCAGGGCGGCGCACTCTTCGACAGCTTGCCGGTGTGGGAAAACGTGGCGTTCGGCCTGATCCAGGCCGAACATATGAGCCGCAAGGACGCCAAGGAAAAAGCGATCGAGACCCTCGGCAAGGTCGGTCTGTCGGCCGACGTCGCTACGTTGTTGCCGGTCGAGCTGTCCGGCGGGATGCAAAAACGTGTGGGGCTCGCGCGGGCCATCGCAAGCGCGCCGGAGATCGTGTTCTTCGATGAGCCAACCACGGGCCTCGATCCGATCATGGGCGACGTCATCAACGACCTGATCGTGTCCACCGTGCGCAAGCAGGGCATCACCGCCCTTTCGATCACGCACGATATGCATTCGGCCAAGAAAATCGGCGACCGTATCGCCATGCTTTACCACGGCAAGTTGATTTGGGTCGGCGACGCCAAGACGGTGGACGCGAGCGGAAACGAATACGTCGATCAATTCGTCCACGGCCGCGCCGAAGGGCCGATCAAGATGCAGGTCCGCCGGTAATCATGGCCAAGTCGTCCGCCTCCTTCGTCTGCCAGAACTGCGGCGCGACTTATACGAAATGGGCCGGCAAGTGCGACGCCTGCGGCGAATGGAACACCATCGTCGAGGAAGCCCCGCGCGAGAGCGCGCCGAAGGGCCTCGGCGGTAAAACCGGACGCAAGATCGCGTTCGTCGATCTCAAAACACAAGGCGCGCCTCCGCCGCGCCGGATCACCGGCATCGGTGAACTGGACCGTGTGTGCGGCGGCGGGCTCGTGCCCGGTTCCGCGATCCTCGTGGGCGGCGATCCCGGCATCGGCAAATCGACCCTCCTATTGCAAGCCTCCGGCGTGCTCGCCGCGAAATGCGCGGTGGCCTACATCACCGGTGAAGAAGCCGTCGATCAGGTACGTCTGCGCGCCGAGCGCCTGGGCCTCAGCAAGGCGGACGTGCAACTCGCCGCGGCGACCAACGTGCGCGATATCATCGCGAGCCTAGAGGACGGAACACCGCCCGACGTGGTGGTGATCGATTCCATTCAAACCATGTACGCGGACAATGTTGAGGCCGCGCCGGGCACGGTGACGCAGGTGCGCACCTGTGCCCATGAACTCATCCGCGTGGCCAAGCGCCGGGGTTTCACCTTGTTCCTAGTGGGGCACGTGACCAAGGAAGGCACGCTGGCCGGTCCGCGCGTCCTCGAACATATGGTCGACACGACCCTCTACTTCGAAGGCGACCGCGGCCACCAGTTCCGAATCCTGCGCGCCGTGAAGAACCGCTTCGGGCCGACGGACGAGATCGGCGTGTTCGAGATGACCGATGCGGGCCTTGCCGAAGTCCTGAACCCGTCGGCCCTGTTCCTGGCCGAGCGCCGGGGCAATGTGAGCGGCAGCGCGGTGTTCGCCGGCCTGGAAGGCACGCGGCCGGTTCTTGTGGAAATTCAAGCTCTTGTGGCCCCCTCGGCGCTCGGGACGCCCCGGCGCGCGGCGGTGGGTTGGGATATGGCCCGTTTGAACATGGTTCTGGCGGTTTTGGAGGCCCGTTGCGGCCTTGCCTTCACCGGGCATGACCTTTATCTGAACGTCGCCGGCGGCCTTCGGATACAAGAGCCGGCGGCGGACCTTGCGGTTGCGGCGGCGCTGGTTTCAGCCCTGACGGGCGATCCCGTGCCGGCAGACGCGGTAGTCTTCGGCGAGATCGGCCTCTCGGGTGAGGTTCGGACCGTGGCGCAGCGCGACGTGCGCCTCAAAGAAGCCGCGAAACTGGGTTTTAAACAGGCCTGGATCCCGCGCTCGGCCCGCAAGACCGAACAGAAGGCGGCCGATGATACGAAAACGGGGCTTTCAATCAAAAGCATGGGTCACGTGCAAGACGTGGTGAGCCAATTTACCGATGCTTCCGTCTCGCGCACGCCTCCTCGCAAAGCGGCGGGTGACTGATGCAAGGCTTGCCTGTGAACGGCCTCGATCTTGCCGTAGGCGCCATTCTCCTCATCTCCGCGCTCATTGCCTTTATTCGGGGTTTTGTTCACGAGGTGTTGTCCATCGCCGCCTGGATCGGCGCGGTGACCGCGGTCATTTACGGCTTCCCCTTCGTGCAGCCGCATGCGCGCGGCCTGATCCCGATCAATTGGGCGGCGGACGCGGCGGCGGCCGTCGGCATCTTCATCCTTGTGCTCTTGATCCTGTCCATCGCCACGCATGCGGTGGCCCGCGCGATCCAGAAAAGCGCGCTCGGCAATCTCGACCGTTCGCTGGGCTTTGTTTTCGGCATCGCGAGAGCCATCGTGATCCTCGCCGTTGGCCTCGTCATCACCGACTGGCTGACCGAGCGTGAGCGCCCCCGGTGGATCGAGACCGCCAAGACCCTCCCCGTGATCGAAATGGCCGCGGAGGGCCTGGTTTCAGTGCTTCCGCACTCGCTGATGCCACCGGTTCTGGCCCCAAAACCGGCCGCCTTGATTAAGGCCGAAGACGCCATACATACCGCCAAGACGCTCGAACGCCTCAACCGGCCGGCGCCGGCGGCAAATGCTTCCGATTCCAAAGAAAAAACCACGGAAGCCGGGTACCAAAATCAAGAACGCCGGGATATAGAACGGCTCATGAATAGCACCCTGAGCCCGGAGACCACCGCACCCCATGAGTGACCGGCTCAGCACCAATCCCTTTGTCAGCAACGATCGCGTCGATGACGATCATCTCGGCGAAGAATGCGGCGTGTTCGGCATCATCGGCGATGCGGAAGCCGCAGCCCACACTTCGCTCGGTCTGCACGCCCTGCAGCACCGCGGCCAGGAAGCGGCCGGCATCGTCAGCTTCGACGGCGTGCAGTTCCACAGCCATCGCGGCATGGGCCACGTGTCCGAGAACTTCGCCTCGGAAGCGGTCATGGACCGCCTCAAGGGCAACATGGCCATCGGCCATACCCGTTACGCCACCACCGGCGAGACCATCCTGCGCAACGTGCAGCCGTTGTTCGCCGAACTCGACACCGGCGGTTTTTCCATCGCGCACAACGGCAACCTCACCAATGCGCTGACCCTGCGCAACGAACTGAAACGCCGCGGCTGCCTGTTTCAATCGACCTCGGATACCGAAGTGGTCATCCATCTGATGGCCATCAGCGAGGAGACCACGTTCGAAGACCGCTTGATCGACGCCCTTCGCCAGATCGAAGGCGCTTATTCGTTCGTCGGTCTGATGAACGGCGCCCTGATCGGCGCGCGCGATCCGCTCGGGGTTCGCCCGCTGGTGCTCGGCAAGTCCGAGAACTCCTATGTGCTCGCCTCGGAAACCTGCGCGCTGGACATCATCGGCGCGGAATATGTGCGCGACGTGGACGCCGGCGAAGTGGTGATCATCACCCATGACGGCGTGCGCAGCCTGAAGCCGTTCCCGAAGCAGCACCCGCGCTTCTGCATCTTCGAGTACATCTACTTCGCGCGTCCCGACTCTGTGTCCGAAGGTCATAGCGTGTATGACGTCCGCAAGAAGATCGGCGCGCAGCTCGCTCTCGAAAGCTCGGTCGACTGCGACGTGGTGGTGCCGGTGCCGGACTCCGGCGTGCCGGCGGCGCTGGGCTACGCGGCCGCGGCGAAAGTGCCGTTCGAATACGGCATCATCCGCAATCACTACGTCGGGCGCACCTTCATCCAACCGACGGACAAGACCCGCAATCTCGGCGTGAAGCGCAAGCACAACCCGAACCGCGATGTGCTGGAAGGCAAGCGCGTGGTGCTGGTGGACGATTCGATCGTGCGCGGCACGACGTCCAAGAAGATCGTCGAGATGGTCCGCCAGGCCGGTGCGACGGAAGTGCATATGCGCATCTCCAGCCCGCCCACCGCGCATCCGTGTTTCTTCGGCATCGACACGCCGGATTACGACAAGCTGCTCGCCCACCAATACGACGTTCCGGCGATGGCCAAGCTGCTCGGCGTGGACAGCCTCGCGTTCATCTCCATCGACGGCCTGTACAAGGCCCTCGGCGAAGCGAAGCGTGACATGGGCCATCCGCAGTTTTGCGATGCCTGCTTCACCGGCGACTATCCGCTGCCGCTGACGGACCGCAACGCCGGCACCCAACCCAAGCAGCTCTCGCTGCTGACGGAGCGGGTGTAACCAGCCCCCTTTCGTATTCCGAACCCTGGACCCTGGGCTTCGCCCAGGGTGACGAGAAAACAATATGAGCACTTCGGGAAAACTTGCAGGGCGTATCGCGCTCGTCACCGGCGCTTCGCGCGGCATCGGCCGCGCCATTGCCTTGCGCTATGCCCAGGAAGGCGCGCAGGTGATCGCGTTCGCGCGCACCACAGGCGCCTTAGAAGAACTTGACGACGAGATCCGCAAAGGCGGCGGCCTGCCGGCGGTGCTCGTGAACGAGAACCTCACCGACTTCGACAAGATCGATCAAACCGGCGCGGCGCTGTACCAGCGATTCGGAAAGCTCGACATTCTGGTGGGTAACGCCGCGATGCTGGGCCAACTTTCGCCCATGGGCCACTACACGCCGAAGATGTGGAACGACACCTTCAATCTCAATGTTCACGCGAACTGGCGTTTGATTCGCGCAATGGATTCATTACTGCGTCTGTCGGACGCGGGACGCGCGATTTTCGTGACATCCGGCGTGGCCCGTAAAGCGGCCATGTATTGGGGTCCTTACGCGGCCTCCAAGGCGGCCTTGGAACAGATGGTGAAGATTTACGCCGCCGAGATGGCCCATACCAATGTGAAGGCAAATATCGTGGATCCGGGCCGCGTCCGCACCAAGATGCGGGCCCAGGCCTACCCCGGCGAAGATCCCATGAGCCTGCCGACGCCGGATCAGATCACCGACATCTTCGTCGATCTCGCCCTGCCGACAGACCCGCGTAACGGCGCGGTGATATCCGCCTAAATTTGTTCTCGGTCAGGCCCTTACGTAAAGGGCCGCCGCACCCGCCTGGGAACACTCCACCGCTTGCATCGTTGCATATCGGCCTCTTATCATTCGTGAGGGGGCTTTGAGTGCACTGTTGTTCACGCGAGAGCCCCATGCCGTCGACGAACGCCACGCCGCCTTTATCGCCCTTTCGCGGGACCCTCACAGCCAACGAGGTCGCCGAGGGTATCAACGCGGCGATCCGCAACGCCAAGCGCCTCGCCGCCGACGCAAAGATCCTGCTCGATGCAAAGCGCTACCCGTCGGCCGCGTCCATGGCCGCCTTGTCCGTGGAAGAGAGTGAGAAGGTCTCGACCCTGCGCGCCATGTGCCTGTCCCGCTCCAAGAGCGAGCTGCTCGGCGCCTGGAAGGATTACCGCGCGCATCATCCGAAGAACACCGCGTGGATCCTGTCCGAGCTGGTGCAGAAGGGCGCGCGCCATCTCTCCGAGTTCAAAGACGCCACCGACACGAATGGTGAAGCGGTCGAGGTGCTCGATATGTTGAAGCAGCTCGGCTTTTACACCGACAGCTATCGCCAGGGTTTTTGGACCGAGCCGTCGGCGATGATCGATGCAACCGTGGCCAGAACCCTCGTCGAGATCGCCGAGGGCATGTGCGCGAAGGTGGAAGTGACGCCGCGCGAGATCGAGCTGTGGGTCGAACATGTCGGCCCCGCCTGGCTGTCCCGCAAAATGCCCGACGCCCTGATGCGCTGGGCGAAGGCGATGGAGCAAGAAGGCCTCGCAAAGCCACCGCCGTCCGTGCTTGAGAAGCTGCCGATCGAAGAACTGATGAGCACGGACGTCGAGCGCCAGAAGAAGTACAAACACTAAAAGTAGGCGCGTGCGTATTGCGCGGCGGCGCAGGGTCACGGCGCCTTTAAAACATCGTCAGGCCTCGCGACAGAGGCCTAACATTTCCCGATCCTTACCGTTCATTGTCGGCCCCTTCACAGCCCTCGTGAGTGCCCGTGCTGACGTTCGTCATTCCCGTACGCCATCATAAGACCGCGAGCAATTGGCGGGCCATCAAGACACGCATGGCGATCACGCTGCGATCCTTACGCGCCCAAGACAACGGAGACTGGAACGCCGTGATCATCGCCAATCACGGCGCCGATCTTCCGCGCGATCTTACCAACTGCGACGTCGTACGGGTCCGCTTTCCGCCCAACGCGCTTGAGCCCGCGGGGAGCCAGGAAGCGCTGTGGCAGGCCATCCGCCGTGACAAAGGCAAACGCATCTATGAAGGCCTTCTGCACGCGCGCGCCGTGGGGATGTTGCGCGGCCATGTGATGGTGGTCGATTATGACGATGTGGTGAGCCGCCGCCTCGCGGGCTTCGTCGCGGCGCACCCCCGCGCCAACGGTTGGTACGTGAATGCCGGTTATATGTTCTCGGGCCAGCGTCTTCTGTTGTCCTATCCGCGTGAGTTTTTCGAGCTGTGCGGCACGTCGCATATCGTGCGCGCCGACCTTTTGAACTTGCCGGCGGCGGGGACGCGCGCGAGCGCGGCTTATATCTCGCGCACCCTCGGCAGCCATAAATTCATCAAACGGGATTTGGAGGCGCGGGGCACGCCGCTCGCCCCATTACCCTTTCCCGGCGCGATCTACCGCATGGGGCACAGCGACACCGCGAGCGGTTCGAGCTCTATGGTGCGGTATTCGTTGCGCAAGGAGTCGTTCCGGCGGCCCGTGTCGCTCGCGCGCCAGCTCGCGAAGTTCCGTTATCTCAGCACCAGATTGAGCCATGAGTTTTTCGGAGGTCTTCCAGGCTGAGCCCTGCAAAATAGCACGCGTTGACGCGACACTACGCGACACGCGACACTTTCTGGATTCCGCTTTGCCGCGAACGACTTATCGCATTTTCGGCTCACGCGACACTTACGCGACACTTTGCGACACCCACGGCGTTTAAGCATAGGCACCCGGCGAGCTATGCGCTTCGGTGCAGTCACGCGTGAAAAATGCGCGCCAGGCGCGCCTCACCGCTCCCGTGTCTCCTGATTCACAATGTCAAAGAGCGGTCGTGTGCGACGACTGAGTGCGCACACGCGAATGGTGCGCCCCCACCCGATTTTTCGTCGAGCGATATTTGCATCTCTGTAAATTTAATGATTCAAAAAATCGAAAATATGCGTCTCCCGATTCGCATGTGAATGCGATATAGCGGAATCCGCTCCGGCGGGGCCGGGTCTGTTCATTACGCAGGGAAGCCGCTGCGCTGTGGATTCGCGCCTTTCGCGGCATGACAGACGACGACGAGGCCGCGATCCTACGGCTCGTGTTCGAGAACCAGCACGCCCGAATATTTCTCGGAGGCGTATTCGACCGCGCGGTGAAAGGCCTTTGGGCCTACAAAACCGGTAACGCAGTAGTCCTTCCCGTCGGTGGAGGGGGTGCGGACAATCCAGCCGGTGTGGCGCGGATAGACAAAAGCCAGGGCGGCCACCCGTTGGAGTTCGCCCGTGGGGCCCAACATGGCTTTTGCGTCTTCAGCGGGGTTTCTGGTCGTTGTCATACAGGGCAAACGCACGGACTGTGGCCGAAACACGTCCAACTTGCGTTAAAGCAAGGGTGCGCGGGAAAACGGACCCCGCTGGACCCGGCCACGAAGAAGCAATTGTAACGACGGCCTCCTCTAGAGGCTTTTGAGGGCCGCTTCGGCAATATCCGACGCCACGAAGTCCGCCGGATTGACGACCGTGAAGTCGGGATGGCGTGGGTGGGCCGGATAGAGCGCCGCCGCGCGGCGGATGCCGTCGAGCGAGATGCGCGGGTTCACCGGCACGGCGTCCGCATAGATGGCCGAGATCGCTTCGAGTTGACGCGCCTCGACGTTTGCCGCCGCCGCGACTTTCAGCGCCGCGACGGTTGCTTGAGGATCGGTGTGGGCGATGCGCTGGGCGCGCGCGATGGCACGGGTCACCTTGATAAGAAGATCACGCTTATCGCGGGTCACATCCGCTGTCGCTCCCAACGCGTGGATTTGATTGCCGGTGAGACCCGGCACTTCACCACCTGAATTATCGACGACGAGCACGGCGCCCGCGTCCACCATCACGGTTTCCAGATAAGGCGTGTGCGCGAATAAGATATCGACCTTATGGTCCTTGAAGGCGGCGACTTGATCCGGGCCGGGGATGATCACGATCTCGACATCCGTGGCCGCGTCCATGCCGGCGGCGGCGAAGAGCGCGTGAAGACGCGGCGGCGGCTCGCCCGCAACGCCCAGCTTCAATCCTTTGAGCGCGCCGAGCTTGTCCTTGAGGGGGCCGCGCAGCGGGACTTTACGCGCTTGTGCGATTTCCTTGCGGACGACGAGGTTAATCGGATCATTCGCAAAGAGGCTGGCGAACAGGCGCACAGGTTTCGCCTCTGCCATCATGCCGAGATACATGGGCGGCGGGAAAACCGCGATGTCGGCCTCGCCGGTGAACAGGCGCCCGCCGACGCTGCGGGGTTGCGGCGCGGACATGACCTCCGGCGTGAGCCCCTCGGCCTCGAACAATTTGGCCCCGACGGCAACCCACAGCGAGAAGAACTGGAGGTTCTTGAGATTGGGAACTTCGATGCGCAGCGGCAGGGGCGCGGCGGCCCGCACCGGTATCGCAGCCGCGGCAGCCAGTCCAACGAGCGCGGCACGTCTGTGAAGGATGAGCATGGTTTTCATTGACGGCATGAGGCGAGTCGATATATCCGCTCATATATATCGCATCAGCTTAACGACTTAAAGGTTCTCGCAAATGCGCATCGGGGGCGTTCTGGGGGCATGTTCCTTGGCGTTGAGTCTGCCAGCATCCGCACAGGACGCATACAGATTGGGTGAAATCGTAGTGGCCGCCCCGCGCGCCGGAGCGGGAAGCGCCGCCATCATCTCCGCCACCGAGATCGAGGCGCGCGGGAGCCGCAGCCTGGAAGACGCCCTTGGGGCAACACCCAGCGTCAACGTCAATGTGGGCGGCGGCGGTATACCGCGCCTATTCATGCGCGGCCTGCCGCAGCGCCATGTGCCGTTGTATCTGAACGGCATTCCGGTGAACTCGGCCGCCGATGGGCAGTTCGACCCGCGTTTGATCGCCACGGAGAATATCGCTGAAATCAAGATCATGCCCGGCGTGAGTTCGGTCCTGTACGGACCGGGCACGACGGCGGGCCTCATCAACATCATTACACGCCGGGGCGCCGGCGACTGGCATGGCCGCGCGCTTCTTGAGACCGCTAACGGCACCCCGCTGGGCGGCGATGTGAGCGTGCTGACCAGCGCGAGCGTGGGCGGACGCGTGGCGGGGACAGATGTATTCGTCAGCGGCAGCGCGGCGGACTCGCCAGGTTTCACGGGCGCGGACGGATACCGCACCCCCAACAGCGATACACGCCGCACCAACCTTTTCGCCAATCTGGCCCATGGGTGGGACGGCGTGAGTGTGGGGCTTTCGGCCGGATATGTGAACGGCGAACAGGGCCTGCCATACAACAGCATCAATGATCCGGCGAACCTGTTCCTGATGCCGCAGCAGTTTGAACGCCTGGACAGGATCGAGGGCGATTTCGCCCAGGGCGACGTGAATTTCGATAGCGCAGGCCCCTTCACGGCGCGTTTGTCCGGCTACGTGAATGTCCTGAACACGGAAGACAACCGTTACGACGACGCCACCTTCAGCAGCATGACGAATACGCGGGTGCAGAGTTTCCACCAGTTGTTCGATAGCGCCGTGAGCGGCGGGCGTCTCGCGCTCGGCTTTGGTCTGGCGAACGCCGGACGCATCGCGTCCACCCTCGGCGTTCAGCGCGACGTGCTGAAGCTGAGTGGTTCCATCCGCAACATCCCGGTCGCTACTTCGGGCGGAGGCGGTGGTGGCGGCGGCGGCGGAGGAGGCGGAGGAGGCGCGACGGGGACCTTCGCGGTGCGCCCGCTGGACATCGAGGCCGCTTCGACCACGACCTCGGCGGCCTTCGAGTATGCCGTCAGCCCCCTTGAGAAGCTCCATGCCACCTTCGGCGCAAGCGCGCATTGGTTCGATAGAGGAGCGGCGACCAAGGAGGGCACGCAGCTCGCGGCCAGCCTTGCCTACGACCTCACCCCGGATGTCACGGTGAGCGCGGGCGCGGCGCGTAAAGTGCGTTTCCCGACCTTGCAGCAGTTGTTCGATGCCCAGCGCGGCAATGTCAACCTCACCGCTGAAGTGGGCAAGACATATGAAGCGACGGCGGCGTGGGCGCCGATCGCGGGGGTTGGTGTGACCGCGAGTCTTTTCCGCACCCGGATCGACGGCTTTATCCAGAACGACCAGGCCACGCAGCAGTTCACCAACAAGGATACGCTGTCGCGCGGGATCGAACTGGCGGGGCATGTACGCGTGAGCGAGCGCCTGCGCTTTGCGGCGAGCTATACCCACCTCAACACGACGGATGAGACCACAGGCGCACGGGTCAACTTCCGGCCCACGGACCTCGCGCGCATTGCGGCGGACGTGGACATCACCGACGCCTGGAGCCTGCATGGGGCGCTGGCCTACGGCGGCGGCGAGATCGTGACGGCGCGTTCGGGCCCATTCCAGCAGCAAGAACTTCCGGACCGCACCACGGTGGACCTGCGCACCGCCTACAGTTTCGCCGGCCTCGGCGTAAAGGTGTGGCTGGCCAGCGAAAACCTATTCAATGCGCAGCATGAGAACGCACCGGGTTTCGCCGCGCCGGGGCGGACGGTCATCGCTGGGATAAAGGCCGGCTTCTAAGCGCCCGCGTTCTTCATACTTCCGCCGTCATCTCCGGCCACATTTATCCTCGCCCCATTCCAGGGTAGGGTTCCGCGCATGACGTTTTTGAAGATCTTGGCGGCGCTGGCGGTGGCGTATGCGGCGGTGGTGGCCGTGCTCTACGCCGTGCAGGACCGCCTGCTTTTCCCGGCCGATATGGCCGTCATGAGCGGCACGCCCGTGCCCCCGGATGCGCCGCGCCTGGAATTGACGACCACCGGGGGCGAGACCCTGCACGGCGTGCGCCTCGCGCCGCCGGCGGCGCCGGTGAACGACCGGCTGATCGTCCTCGCCTTCGGCGGCAACGCCTGGAACGCGGAGGACGCGGCGGTTTACCTGTTCAACCTTTACCCGCAGGCCGAGGTGGTGGCGTTCCATTACCGGGGTTATGCGCCGAGCACAGGCCGTGCATCGGTGGACGCGCTGATCGCCGACGCGCCGCTGATCTACGACAAGGTCCGGGAAGACGCCGAGAAGCTGGGCGGGAACCCGCGCATCATCGCCGCCGGTTTCAGCATCGGTTCGGGCGTGGCGGTGCATCTGGCCCGCGAACGCAAATTGGACGGGCTGGTCCTGGTGACGCCGTTCGATTCCCTCGCCGAAGTGGCGCAGGTGCATTTCCCCTGGGTGCCAGCGGCAAGACTTCTAAAAAACCCGATGCGCAACGGCGACCTGTTGAAGGGGCTCGACATCCCCACGGCCATCATCGCCGCCGAGCATGACGAGATCATCCCGCGCGAGCGCAGCTCCATGATGCGCGGCGCGGCCAAACGCATGGTCTACAGCCGCACGATCAAGGGCGTTGGGCACAACGATATCTACGAGAACCAGGATTTCGCCAACGCCATGAGGGAAGCGCTCTCCGCCGTCGAAGGCGCGTGGCAAGCGGAGCCTTAAGAGCCTGCATGTTACCAAGATGCGCGGTGCGCATCGGGGCGCAGCGTCATGCCGTAGGCCCGGCTCTGTTACTTTGCAGCATCATCATCCACCGTGCGGTTGAAGGCCGCGCTGCGAACTCAGCGCGATTCGGTAGCGTGCGCGGGGCTCATCGCTGATCTGCGCGGCGACACGGCTGGGCTCCTAGAATCATTCCGGCTTGCAACATAAGCATCTATCCGAAATGCCGTTTGGTTGTTTATAGCGGTATGGGCTCCGAACTACATTGACGCGGGATCCGGCGGCCATTGCTGGCGGGGCGGAGAGGCATGACCATTTCGGAAACTGTGAAAGAGATCAAAGCCGACCGGAGGCGCAGAACGCCGTTCCTGCGTCCGAGCCTGTTCGTTGTTGTCGGGTACACCTTGTTCGGAACGGCATGGATTCTCGCCGGCAATTTTGTTCACAATTGGTGGGATGGCAGCGCCCCCTTGGCCTTTGACGAGGTCGAGACGGGTAAAGGGCTTGTGTTCGTCGCCCTCAGCGCCGTCTTCGTCCATATCCTGCAGCGCGCCGATGCGCGGCGCAAACACACCATCAGCAATCGCCTGCGCAGGGCGGAATACGATCTCTTCACCGAGCGGCGGCGGCTTGAAGAAATCCTGACGGGGACGCGGGCGGGCACTTGGGAATGGAATGTGCGCACCGGCGAAACCGTGTTCAATGAACGGTGGGCCGAGATCATCGGCTATACGCTCAAAGAGCTTGAGCCTATCAGCATCAAAACGTGGATCTCGCTGACGCATCCCGACGATCTGGCGGCGTCCGACGCCGCGCTGAAGAAACATTTTGCCCAGGAAATCGACTACTACGAATGCGAAGCGCGCATGCGCCACAAGAACGGCGAATGGGTCTGGGTCGCAGACCGCGGCAAAGTGGTCGAATGGACGCCTGATGAAAAACCCGTACGGCTCGCGGGAACCCATCTCGATATCACCGCGCAAAAACGCGATGAGATCAAATTGGCCAACCTGCTGAAGATGCGCGACGCCGTCATGAATTGTCATGCGGCGATCTTGCGCCATCGCGACGAACAAACATTGCTTCAACAGATCTGCGACATTCTGGTCGAAAAGCGAAGTTATGACCTCGTCTGGATGGCGTTTCCCAATCTCGACCCTCAACGCACCGTTTCAGGCCGCGCGCGCGCCGGCCATCTCGCGGCCTACGTCGATGAAATACAGGTTCATTGGGGCGACGACGCCCTCGGCAGCGGACCTACCGGCGCGGCGCTTCGCACGGGCACGGTTCAAGTGATCGCCGATATTTCGGCGGCCGAAGCTTACAATCCCTGGCGGGGCACCGCGGAAAAATATGGTTTTCAGACGTCCGTATCGGTGCCCATTCGCATGGATGGCCACACTATCGCGGCGCTTAATGTCTATAGCTGCAGCGAAAAACGCTTCGACACTGAAGAGGTCAAACTCCTCGAGGAATTTTCCAGCCACCTCGGGCTGGCGATTTGGATGAAGCGTACCGAGGTTGACCGCGATTCCGTGACAGAAGCCCTCAAATCGTCGTCTCTCAATATTATCACCGCCGTTTCGGCGACCATCGAGAAGCGCGACCCTTATACCGCAGGACATCAGTCGCGCGTGTCCGAGCTGGCCGTTCGCATCGCCCAAAAGCTGGGATGGGACCACGCCCGGACCGAAGGCTTGAGACTCGGCGCGCTGATCCACGATATTGGAAAAATTTATGTCCCGGCGGAAATTTTGAACCGGCCCGGCCGGCTCACGCCGGGTGAATTCTCCGTTATCCAGTCCCACCCGGAGGTCGGCGCGGAAATTCTCAGCGGGATCAAATTCCCCTGGCCTATTCAGGAGATGATCCTCCAGCACCATGAACGTGTGGACGGAACCGGATATCCGCGCGGACTGAAGGGCGATGAAATCCTGCCTGAAGCCAAAATCCTTGCCGTCGCGGACGTCGTCGAGGCTATTACCTCGCACCGCCCTTACCGCCCCGGCCGGGGTATTGAGGTCGCCAAGCAGGAACTGACGGATCACCGCGGCACCGCATACGCCCCGGATACCGTGGATGCCTGCCTCGCCGTTATCGACGAAGATAAATTCACGTGGTCGACGTCGTTCGGACAAACCGGCGGCGCGCGCGACGAACGTCGTCACACCGCGTCGCCGAATTAGGAGCGCAACAATGAATTTTTCGGCATTTCTGGGGATCGCGCTTGTCGGCGCAATGGTTTGGTTCGCAGCGGCGACTTCGGGAATTTCACCGCAAGCACTTTTGAGCATTCCCGGACTTATCATCATCCTCGGGGGCACGGCCGCCGCGACATTGATCTCGTTCAACTGGAGCACGATACGCCGTGCGTGGCGCGCGACCTGGATCATCTTTACGCGCAGCGGCCGGCAGACCAATCGCGACGTCGCGGACTTAACGGCTTTGTCGCGCGCATGGCACCGGAACTCCCTCGCGGAGATGACGCAAGCCATCGCGGCGACGGAGAGCCCTTTCCTTAAAATGGGCGCCGAGATGCTCACCGACAGCGCGCTTCCCCGCGCGGCTGTCCACCACGCCTTGCAAAACCATATCGAACGGCTGCGCATGCGCGAGCGCGCCGAAGCCCAGGTCTTTCGCGCGATGGCCGGATACGCGCCTGCGTTTGGGGTGATGGGAACCGTATTCGGGCTTGCGCAGATGTTTGCCAATGTCGGTTCGTCCAATATCACCGCTATCAGTACGGGCCTCGGCACGGCGCTGCTGACGACGATTTACGGCGTCGTGCTTGCCTATGGGCTTTTCCGGCCCTTTGCCGCGAGGCTTGAGCAGAGAAGCGAGCAGCGTGTCCGCCGCATGCATCTTCTGCGCGATGCGCTAGACCTGATGGCGGAGAAAAAATCGCCCTCCCTGACGCAAGAATTCATGAGAGCGGCCGAAGCGGAACTCGGGGATGAACTCGGCCGGACCGGACCGCGCCGCCATGCGTAATGCCGCTGCAGAAAGTGAAGCTGAGCTGGCGGAGGAGCGCATTCGTGACGCCATCCGCGCCCTAGAACAGACTGAGCTTGATGGCGGCGACTCGCAGGCCGCCGATATGGACTCCTGGCTTCTGCCCTACGTTGACACCATCACGACACTCCTCGCGATTTACGCCTTCTTTATTGGCTTGATGGAATTCCCGAGTGAAAAGCGCGCCGCGATCGAGGCGGAAATCCATAGAGAATTCACGATCCCCGCGCTCATCCAGCTTCCCGAGATCAAAATCGACGTGGAAGCGACACGATATGTGCGTGACGCGGAGCGCCTCCTTGAAATCATAAAATCGAACGGCCTCGAGCGCGATGTCGCCATCAAGGTCGAGAACGGCACGGCGCGGCTGACCATAGACGACGCCATTCTCTTCACTCCGGGATCCGCCGCGGTCTCCGAGTCCGGCGACAAAGTGTTACGCGCGCTGGGTCCGGCGCTTGATGAACTTCCGGGGCCAATCACGGTGGCGGGACATACGGACGCCACGCCGATCGCGGACGGCGCCTTCGCTTCGAACCTGGAGCTTTCTTTTGCCAGGGCCATGAGCGTGATCAATATTTACACCTCGCTCGGAATTCCGCAGGCGAGATTCCGGGCCGCCGCGAACGCGGCCACGGCGCCTGTTGCCGATGACCGTACGCCGGAAGGGCGCGCCGCGAACCGGCGCGTTGAAATCGCCGTCGAACTCAATGCGATTGCCCCTGCTCAAAAACCCACAAAATAAGGGGCTAAATCATATGAAGCAAAAGCGATGGGCGATTGTCGCCGCGATCATTCTCCTGGCGATGCTCGGCTTTGTAACTTTGCGCCATTTTTATTGGCTCAATCAGTCCAGTCTGCCCGTTTACCCTTAGCTGCCGCAGAGCTTGTGCGACGCCGCATCTCCTTGCCCTACGATCTCAAGGTCAAATATGCTGGGGCCGTACGGGCATTTTCATGCCGTCTCTCAGATTTATGACGTGGATTTCCTGTCGTTCTAGATCGCGGGGCGGGCTTGACGATCTGACCGTCATCGCGCTGGGGGAGTATCGCCAAATGGCAATTAACGTGTTTCGAAACGTCCACTTACATTCGTAACCGATCACAACGTCATTGATCGGAATGCTTTAGATGTCTCGGGACTCCTCTTCGGAAGCCACCGGGGCCGGGTCGATGTTCGATTTGGCGTGGCGACACGCGCCTACGGGCATGTTGGCGCTGTCCATCCGGACCGGCGAGATCTTGGCGGTCAACGAAGCCGCCGCGGCGCTGCTCGGCTATACCGCCGAAGAAATCACCGGCCGCGCGCTGGCGTTTCTGTTTGGAGCCGCCGAAGCCGCAGATAGGATGGAGACCATCTTTTCCGCCTCGCCGGAGCCCAGCGTCAACCATAGCGCTATCGTCCGCACAAAATCAGGCCCCCCACGCTATTTAAATCTGTCGCTCTCGGGCGCCGTCGAACTTAACGGCGAGACGATGCGCATTCTTTATCTGCGGGCGCCTGACCTAAGTCCAAATGCCGACCGCCTGCGGCGCACGAACTGGACGTTGGCGGCCTACAGCGCGTCAATCCGCGCGATGCAGCATGCTCGTACGATCGAGCAGATCGCAGAGGATGTCTGCGCGGCCATCGTCGAGCAGCCCGTTTATGTGCTTTCGTGGATCGGTTTGGCTGAATCATCGCCGGGGCTTCCCATAAGATTCATCGCCGGCGCGGGGCCGGCTTTCTCGTACATGTCTGATCTCAAGCTGAGCTGGTCGGAAGATGTACCGGAGGGCCGCGGGCCCAGCGGAACCGCCATTCGCTCCGGCAAGCCCCAAATGATGACGGACGCGTTGAGTGATCCGAACTTTGGCCTTTGGCGCGAAAAGGCGCTTAGACACGGCATCCGGTCCACAGTTTGCGTTCCCTTTCAAATGGGCGAGCACGTCGTCGGCGCGATCATGGTTTATGGGTCTGAACCTGATGCATTCGGAAAACAGGAAGTTGAACTGTTTGCCGATCTGGGACGCGAACTCGCCAGCGCCATCGCCATGCGTGAGCAGGCGGCAAAACTGCAGCAGACGGAAGGCCACCTTCAAAAACTCATTTCATCCACCTACTCGCCAATCATTTCGGTCGACGGGCGGGGCCGCATCTCGCTGTTCAATGAAGCGGCCGAACAGGCCTTCGGTTGGCGCTCGGACGAAGCCGTCGGGCAATCCCTGGATATTCTGCTGTTAACGGAAGACCGAACCGCCCATGCCGATTACATGAGCGGCTTCCTGCGATCGCACGACTCAAACCGCAAAATGGCGCAAAGCCGGCAGGTGCGCGCGCGGAGGAAGGATGGCTCGACATTTCCGGTGGAAGTCGCCCTCTCGCGCATCGATACGTCCGACGGCCCGCTTGTCACGGCGATCATCAGGGATCTGACCCAGCAACAAGAAATGCAGACGCGCCTGATCCAGTCCGGGAAAATGGAAGCGTTTGGACAACTCGCCGGCGGCATCGCTCACGACTTCAACAATCTCATCGCGATCATCAGCTCGTCGGCGGAGATCATCTCGGTTCCGGGCGTCGCCAGCGAAACCACGAACGCCAGCCTGAGCTTGATCGCGCGCACGTGCGAACGCGCGCAGGCGCTGACGCGACGCCTGCTCGTCTTCTCGCGCAAGTCTGTGCACAGGACGGAACGCATCGACGTGTGCGCGGCGCTGGATGAGCTTGTTCACGTTCTGCGGCGCACGTTGGGCGCTCACATTGAAATCGACGTCGCGTTGCAGCCCGGGCTGTTTATCCGCGTCGACTCAGGCTTGTTCCACACATCGCTGCTGAATTTGATGCTGAACGCGCGCGATGCGATGCCCGAAGGTGGATCGCTGGCGGTGAACTGCCGCCGCGTGCCGCCGAATGACGTCCAATCCGCAGCCTGTGTCGAGATCAGTCTCCAAGACTCAGGGATTGGTATGCCGCCAGATGTGATCCAGCGCATATTTGAACCCTTCTTCACCACGAAGCCGATCGGAAGCGGCACCGGCCTTGGCCTCCCGATGGTTTACGGTTTCGTGAAGGAAGCCGGCGGCAGCATCGAGGTTGAGAGCGCTCCGGGTCAGGGAAGCCGTTTCACGCTAACTTTCCCGCAGGATGAATCCTGTTCCGAAAACGCGCCGATCGTATTGCCGGAAAGAGTCCAAGAGAAAAATCTGCGTGTCTTGCTGGTAGAAGATGACGAAGATTTGCGGACCATCAGTGTGATCAAACTTGAACGCGCCGGCTTCCGTGTCGACGCCGTCGCCACCGCGGCAACCGCGCGCGAAGCGCTTGGCGCCGGCGCGGCCTATGACATCCTTTTGACGGACTATCGTCTCGGCCGCGGCTGGACCGGCGGAGACTTAGCGCGGTATGCCGCGTCCGTGCTGCCGCATATGCTCATCGTTGTCACGAGCGGTTACCTGGAGCCGTCGGATGCCGCCTCGCTCGACCCGGCGTGGCCCCTTCTCGACAAGCCGTTGAACATGCAGGCCCTTCGAGACGCGATCGCGAGGCACGAAACTGTGTCAGCCGGGGCCGGCCGGGCGCACGACGCCGGCTAGAAGCATCGCGAAAACGATGACAGCCGCGAAGAGCGGGGCCAAGGCGGCGTAAACGAAAATCTCATGCGGACCCGATAGGCGGCCGATAATAGCGCCGCCGAAGAGTGAGCCGACAATCGAACCAATGCGGCCGACACCTATGGCCCAACCAATCCCAGCGGCGCGGTGAACTGTCCCATAAAAAGCGCTGGCAATAGCGACAATACAAAACTGCGCGCCCATCGCAAACAATCCGGCAAGCACAATGCTTGCCAACACGAGAGGCGCGGAATGAAGAACAAACCCAATGGCCGCCGTGAAAGCGGCGCCGAGGATGTAGGCGGGCCACATCACGGCAAGGGGGCCGCGCCGGTCGATGAAGCGGCCAAGCACGACACAGCCAACGATCCCGGCCAGATTCAGGATGGCCGGCGCAAGAACGGTCAGCCGGTCCGGCACCGCGGTTTCCCGTAAAATGAGCGGCAGCCAATTCAACATGAAATAGGCCCAGAAAAGGCTGGCAAAATAGAGCGTCCAGATCATGGCCGTCCCGCGTGCACGCCCCTGTGTGAACAGGTCGACAATGGGCTTTCCAACCACGGGCTGTTCCACCACCACGAAATCGCGCGCATCCGCGCGGAACGATCCTGGAGCGATCCGCTGCAGGATCGCGGCGATTTTGGGGGGTGAACGCTTCCTCAGAACCAGAAAACGAATCGATTCCGGCAGCAGGATATAGGCCACCGGAACTGCCGCCAAAGCACTCGCGCCGCCCGCCAGGAACACGGTCTGCCACCCCCACACAGGGATGATCACGCTGCTGATCAGACCGCCCAGAACGATGCCAAGCGGATAGCCGCTGAACACGACCGTGCTGACGGACGACCTGATCTTAGATGGCGCGTATTCCGTTGCGATGGCGAGAATGTTCGGCATCGCGCCGCCGAGACCGACCCCCGTCAAGAGTCTGAGGGCCATCAACTCTTCCGAGGTTGATGCGTACGAGGTTAGGACCGAGGCGCCGCCAAAAAGGACGAGCGAAGGAAGCAAGGCGATCTTGCGTCCGAACTGGTCGCCGGCCCACCCGATCACCATCATCCCTAAGGTCGATCCGAGAAGGCCCAGCGCAAATATGGGGCCGAACTGCGCGGCGGGGATATTCCAGTCGCGCGCGATGGACGGCGCAACGTAGGCGATCGCCTGCGTGTCGAACCCATCAATGAGAAACAAGACGAAGCAAAGCAAGAACGTCCGGATCTGGTACCCGCCCGCCTTACGAGAATCGATGATCTGCGAGACGTCGACCGTGTCTGGGCGCGTCATGTCGGTGTTGAGGTTTATATTCACCCCTGAACGTAGCACGCTGCCAAGGGGAGCAGGCCGCGATTCTAACGTCAGGCCTTCAATTGTGCTGCGGCAGCGTGATCAGCTTTTGAAATAGGTCTTTCGCGCCCGCCCCGTTGAAGGCCGTGCCGACGGAGGACCCGCCGATATAGGCCCGCGCGTCGATCTGCGGTGAATCGCCGAGCGCGGCGATCTGTTCGGGCGCGACAGGGGTATAGCAAAAGCCGCTCGCGCAGGCGGCCGGTGCGAGGGCCGCGCCGCCGCTTGCGACCTGCGCCCGGGAGACGCCTTCCACTTTTTCCACGCCGAAGCCGACGGCGTATTTAGGCTCGCGGCCGATCACCATCGTTTTTAGAGCGAACAGAACCATACGGCTGCCGGAGCGGGTGCTTTTGGCTTGGTAGGCAACACAGTAGTCGGTGATGGGATCAAGGTCCGTGCATTCGACGGCGCCGCAGAAGCAGGCGAAGGACCATTTGTTCGTCTCGGGAAAGATGGTCTTGAACGGCGGCGGCGGCGCTGAGGCGGCAAGCGCGGCGCTTACGCCAAACCCAGCCAGGATGCCCAGCGCCCGTCTGACGAAACCCATGTCCTTGCTCTCCGGCGTTGAGGCGCGTCTTAAGCTCTTGGACGGCGCCCGCCGGAGATCATGTCGTTAATCTCGGCCTGACTCAAATCATAACCGTTGATGAGCAGTGTCGCGGCGCCGCGCCGCTCGCGTTCCACCGGGCCGGGGCGGCGGCGGCGGTCGGGGCCAAAGTAATTGCCGATGCTGACAAAAGGGCGCGGACGTTCGATGACTTCGCGGATCCGCGAGCACAGGGAGCGCGCCGTGAAGGGCTTGGCGACGAATTCGGTGATGCCGCTGTTGCGAGCGATGACGATATTCTGCACGCGGGTCTGAGACGTGAGCATGATGACGGGCGTGAAGCGGATGTCGGTGGGTTCTTTCCGGATCCAGCGCACGAGGTCCACCCCGCAGGCGCCATCGAGGTACCATTCGGACAGAACCATATCGACGCCCTGCGAGACGTATTGGGCGGCGGAATGGATGTCGCCGACGTCGATGATCTTCCGGCCACCCAGGAGGAACAGGATATCGCGCGTAACCTTGCGCATGAGCGGGTTCGGCTCGACGAGCAGAATCCGGAATGGGCCGAGGTAATCGCTAGTTCTGCCGTTATGAAGGTGGGCGACCATGGGGCGGAAAGAAACGAGGCTCCACGGGTCTTACGCCCTTGCCTGCCCCATTTCAAACGTTCCCCGCGCTGGTTTCGATCGTGAATTATTAAGCGAAATCGATGGTTGAACGCACCCCCTTCGATTAGCCGCAGCGGTTAGTTACGGATTCACGCGGGCGTCTTGTTTCGCCCGCCACGTGGCAAGCACCTCGGGATTGCGGATATAGAGCGGCGGCAGGCCTTCGAGGGCGCGCAGGACATTCTCCACGCCGACATCGATCAGGCGGCGACGGGCTTCCTGGGTGTGGCCGATGCCGTGCGGCGTGAGGAAGGCGTTGGGAAGCGCGCGCAAGGGGCTGTCCTTGGCCAAGGGTTCGGTCTGGAAGACATCGAGGCCGACCGATGCGAAATGACCGCCGCGCGCGAGATCGAGAAGCGCGGCTTCATCGATGATGCCGCCCCGCGAGGTGCAGACGAGGATGGACCCGCGCTTCATCCGCGAGAGACGATCCCGGCTGAACAGGCCGCGCGTTTCATCGGTGAGCGGGGCGAGCACACAGACGATATCGCTAAGGGCGAGCATTTCATCCAAAGGGACAAAACGGACGTGCGCGGCATCGGCCGGCGGATGGCGCGTGGTGGCGAGGAAGGTGACACCCCAACCCGACAGACGCTGCACCACGCCGCGCGCGATCGCGCCGTAGCCGAAAATCCCAACGGTCTTGCCCTTCAACATGCGCGCGGTCAGATGCGGCTGCCCCCAGATATGATCGCGGAATCGCTGCTGGGTGGCGTTCACGTCGTATTGGCAGGAGAGCAGCATGAGGACGGTGGCCTCGGCCATGCTTTCCGCGTTCTCCGGGTTTGCACCGTTGCCGACGACGATGCCGAGCGCGGTCGCGGCTTTTTCATCGAAGCCTTCGGTGCCCATCCAGGTGGAGATCAGCGACGTGAGACGCGGCGCCCGCGATAATGTCTCGCGCGAGACCGGCACGAAACCATGCGCGTAAAGCGCGGTAGCGTTCGCGAGCGCGTCCTTATCGGCGAGGAACTCAGCCGGCGTGAGATAGTGCACGGCCTTATGCCCTTTGGCGGCGAGCGCCTCACGGACCGGCGCGAAAAAATAGTCGAGATGACCGACGAGAACGGCTTCGAGCTGGCTCATGTTGTGACCTTTTTCCTGTGCAACCACCGCGAATGGTGCTTCACTTTTTGCCAGCACACGCGCGGCGCGCATACCACCAAGTGAGAAAAATGAGTAAGCGATTCTGGAGGGCGTACAACCGGATTTGCGCTATAAACACGTCAGGGACGATGAGCTGTTCGGCACGACCCCTATCTTTTACAGCCCAAATGCGAACGCGCTGTTTTCTTGCCTAAGACAAGAAGCGCAACGGGCCCTTCCCAAAAAAGATAAGCCGGGATCAATCGGCGCTGAGGAGGCACAAATGAGTCCACGCATCATACGCTTAAGAACCGAATTGGAGCGCCTGAAGGGAACGGCGGACGCATGCCATCCTGGCGTGCAGGACGAACTTCAGACCCTGATCGAAGATATGGCGTCGCATCTGACGGAACTCGAGGAT
Source organism: Rhodospirillaceae bacterium (assembly GCA_050246995.1). GTDB lineage: Bacteria > Pseudomonadota > Alphaproteobacteria > Rhodospirillales > Rhodospirillaceae > SHVO01. The sequence continues at coordinate 72,857 of JBFWVA010000007.1, forward strand.
GCCGAGCCGATGGGCGAGGCCGAATAGGGCGGCTCCCCCTTCGTGCGCCCCGCGGCGCGCACGCCACAGGAACGGCGTTTCAGATCGTCGTCACTTTATGGACCCAGAGACGCACGGCGCGGCCGTCCACAATCTCGACCACGACCCGGTTCAATAGTAAGGCCTCTTCCGGCCCTATCCGCCACAGATGTTCATCGGCGCGGCCTATCATTTCAGACGCGCGGGATGAGAACACGAAGTAAGCGCCCGCGCGCTTGGCCTTCGCGCCGATCTTATGCTCGATCTCGGCCAGGGTCATCCCAAGCCAAATCCCATTGCCCGCAGAGAGCGGCAGAAAGCGCGGCGGCAAGGCCGGACATGCGGGGCTGGGTCCCTCACCTTCACCAAGTCGCTCAGCGGTGAAGGAATCCGCCGCGACGCCGTTGTGCGACTCGCGGGAAATAATCCAAATGCGTTGCGGCCCGCCCATGGCAAGCGCCGTATAACAGAGCCAATAGAGACTGGCTTGCGCGTCGCTCTGGTGATCGACAATACCCACACCGACGGTCTCGCGAACCTGCGAGAGACGCGTTTGCGCGAGCGCGACTTCAAGCACGCCGAGGCGCACGGAGGCGATAAAGCCACCGGGCGCGTTGAGTGGGGATGGGGGCACCTGCGCCTCATCACGCGGTCCCGCGGGCGGCGCCTCCACCGCGAAGCAGGGTGCAGTGAGGAACGTCAGAGCCGCGAGGACGAGGTGAGCGGCGGTCATGTTGCGGGCCGTCAACGCATCCCAAAACCGCGCGCCATCAGAACGGCGGCGAGCGGGATAATGAGGATGATGCCCCATTCGATCTGGAGATGGCGACGCACCCGGCGCAGCATGGCGTTGGGCGGTTGGAAATTCGGATCAAGGATCGCGGCCTTACGCCACTTGAGGATTTGGATGGTCACGGGGATGGAGGCGAGAGCCACCAGGGCGAACATCATCATCTTGGTCCAAAAGATGAGATTGGAAATGTAGAACTCCGATCCCTTCAACCCGTACATGACCCGCCCCACGCCCGCGACAAGCACAAGGCCGGCCGCAAAACCCGTCGCGGCATCGATGCGCGCCAGCTTGTAGATGATCAGCGGCGTAAAGAGCGTCTGACGCACCAACACCGTCTCCATGGCGAGACAGGCGATCAGAAGCCCGATCCCCAGGTGATGGAGGTAAGCGAGGATGGCGTCGATAAGAACGGCGTCCATGGGGATCCCTTATCGAATAAGAATGTTTCTAAAATTAGCATGGCGGGCCGGGTACGCGGGAGGCCATAGTATGGGAGCGGAGGACACGCTTCACCGGGGAGAGAAATAGGGGATTACATGAAGAACAGATTATTCGCGACCACGCTTCTGACAGCCGCCGCGCTCGTCCTTTCGTCTTGTGACAAGGCGCCGCCGCCGGAGAACAAAGTGGCTTTCAATGTCGTGGAAGCTTCCATCCCCGAGATGCAGAAGGCGATGCAGGACGGGCGCGTGACGGCCGAGGAACTGGTGCGCCAATACCTGATCCGCATCGCGACCTATGAGAATGTGATCAATGCGACGATCGCGGTAAATCCAAATGCGCTGGCCGAAGCGCGCGCGCTGGATGAAGAGCGCAAGGCGGGCAAAATCCGTGGGCCGCTGCACGGAATCCCTGTCGCGCTGAAGGACAATATCCAGACCGTCGACATGCCGACCACCGGCGGCACGATTGGCCTCGCGGGATTCATGGCGCCGTGGGATGCGCCCTTGGCGAAGAACCTGAAAGACGGCGGGGCGATCATCATCGCGAAGACCACGCTCACCGAACTCGCCAACTATTTCGGCAATGGGATGCCGGGCAATTACAGCTCGATCTCGGGCTATTCCTTCAACCCCTATGATCCACGCCGCGACATGCGCGCGGGCCAGAATGACGGACGGCCTGTGATGGGCACCGGCGGTTCCAGTTCGGGCGCCGGCACGGCGGCGAGCTTCTGGGCGGTCAATGTGGGCACGGAAACCTCGGGCTCCATCCTCTCGCCGTCCAACCAGAACATGCTGGCGGGCATCAAACCGACGGTGGGCCGCATCAGCCGCTACGGCGTGATCCCCATCACCGCCGACCAAGACACCGCCGGCCCCATGGGCAGGAGCGTGACGGACGTGGCGATCATGTTCGGCGTACTGGAAGGCAAGCAGCCCGATCCTAACGACAGCGCCACCGCGCGCTGCACGCCGCCGGCCAACAACGACTATACGCCGCACTTGAAGGCCGACGCCCTGAAGGGCGCGCGCATCGGGGTGCCGCGCATCGGTTACGGCGTGGCGGTGACTCCGCCCGGCATGAAGGAAACGCGCGGCGAAATGCCGGAAGATCAGATGAAGGCCTTCGGGGACGCCATCGCGATCCTGAAACAAGCCGGCGCCGAGATCGTCGATCCGGCGGACTTCCCGAGCTACAAGTCGACGGATGCGCAGACCAACCCGCTGGCGATCGGCGGCTGCGATCGACCGGGCAGCGAAACGAGCACGGCCTGTTCGTCCGTGCTGGCCTACGGCATGCACAGGGATTTCAACGCATGGCTCGCCGCGCAAAACGGCAAAGCGCCTTTCAAGACCCTCGACGAACTGGTGGCCTGGAACGAAGCCAATAAAAATCTTGGAACCTTGAAGTACACGCAGTCGGCCCTATTGGGCGCGCTGGCCAACGACCTTGAAAAGAACAAGGCGAAGTACGAAGCGGACCGTAAGCGCGACATCGAATTGAACGGCCCGCAGGCCATCGACGCGGCGATGACGGAGAACAAACTGGATGCCCTGCTGTTCGCCGGCGCACGCGGCGCGGCCGTGGCGGCGAAACCCGGTTATCCCACGGTGATCGTACCGTTCGCGATGGTGGCGAACCCGCCGACGCCGGCTTATCCCGAAGGTTTCAATCCGCTGCCGATGCCGATGGGCATTTCCTTCACCGGCATGGCCTGCAGCGAGCCGCGCCTGATCGAACTGGCCTACGCGTTCGAACAGCTGACGAAGAAGCGCCAGCCACCGCCGAATATGCCGTAGGGGATTGAGCGAAAATAAACGCCGATTGAATGGAATCGAAAGGTCGGGGCGAAAGCCCCGGCCTTTTTGTTTGAGCGCATTGCAGGTCTTCACCCATACTGACTGTCTTAAGGGGAGGATTTGCATGAAACATAAACTGTTCGCGACCACGCTGCTGACGGCGGCCACCTTCGTATTGGCCTCCTGCGACAAGGCCGCGCCGCCGGCGGAAACCAAGGCGCCGTTCAATGTCATCGAAGCGACCATCCCCGAGATGCAAAAGGCGATGCAGGAGGGGCGCGTCACGTCGGAACAGCTGGTGCAGCAGTATCTGATCCGTATCGCGACCTATGAGAATGTGATCAACGCCGCCATCGCGGTGAATCCCAAGGCCCTTGAGCAAGCACGCGCGCTGGATGAGGAGCGTAAGGCCGGCAAGGTGCGCGGACCGATGCACGGCATTCCCGTCGCGCTGAAGGACAATATCCAGGATACCGAGATGCCGACCACCGGCGGCAACATCGGCCTCGCCGGCTACATGGCGCCGTGGGATGCGCCGCTGACCAAAAACCTGAAGGACGGCGGCGCGATCATCATCGCGAAGACGACCCTCAGTGAATTCGCCGGTTACTTCGGCCAGGGCGCGCCGGGCACCTACAGCTCGATCTCGGGTTATTCGTTCAATCCATATGATCCGCGCCGGGACCCCCGGCCCGGTCAGAACGATGGACGCGGCGTGATGAACACGGGCGGATCCAGCTCAGGTACCGGCACCGCGGCGAACTTCTGGGCCGGCAACGTCGGCACCGAGACCGGCGGCTCGATCCTCGGACCTGCCAACCAGAACATGCTGGCGGCCATCAAACCGACCATTGGCCGCATCAGCCGCTGGGGCATCATCCCGATCACCATGGATCAGGACACGGCCGGGCCGATGGCCAAGAGCGTCGCCGACGTGGCGGTGATGCTGGGCGTGCTGGAAGGCAAGCAGCCGGACCCCAACGATCCGGCCACGAGCAAGTGCGCGCCGCCGGCGAACAACGACTATACGCCGCACCTGAAGGCCGACGCGCTGAAGGGGGCTCGCATTGGGGTGCCGCGCTTGGGTTACGGCGTCGAAGTGACGCCGCCCGGCGAGAAGACCCCGCGCGGCGGCATGCCGGCGGATCAGCGCAAGGCCTTCGATGAAGCGATCGAGGCCTTGAAAGCGGCGGGCGCGGAGATCGTCGATCCGGCCGACATCCCGAGCGTGAGCGAAAAAGACCCGATGCGCAATGTGTTGCTGGCGGGCGAGTGCGACCGGGAAGAGACGCCGCAATGCATGTCGATCATGAACTACGGCATGCACCGCGACTTCGACATCTGGCTGGCGGCGCAAAATGGAAAGGCGCCGTGGAAGAACATCGGCGAGTTCATCGCGTGGCAGGAAGCCAATAAGGAGCTGGGCACGATGAAGTACGGCGTGGACGCGCTGGTCGATGCGCGCGACACGGATCTCGAGAAGGGCAAAGCCAAGTACGAGATGGACCAGAAGCGCGCGCTGGACATCGGCGGCACGAACGGGATCGACGCGGCGATCAAGAACAACAAGCTCGACGCCATTATCTACATGGGATCGCGCGGCGCGAGCATCGGGGACCGGGTGGGATATCCCGCGATCACGGTGCCGTTCGCGATGGTCGCCAATCCGGGACCGGCGTTGCCCGAGGGCTTCGACGCCAAGCCGATACCGATGGGAATCATGTTCCAGGGACTGGCGTGCACGGAGCCGCGACTGATCGAACTCGCGTATTCATTCGAACAAGCCACGAAGAAGCGTCAGCCGCCGCCGAACATGCCGTAAGAGAAACCGAGCAAACGACCCCTCACCCTGCCCTCTCCCCTGAAGAAGGGGAGAGGGTTTTTATTGGGCGGCGCTTACTTCTTTGGCAGAAGGTCTTTGCGCATCTTCGCCACAACCGTGAAGGCGGGATCGACGACGTTGGCGATCTCGTACTCGGCGGCTTGGCCCATGAGCAGCTGCGCGCCGCGTTCCGTAAAGCCGTAGTCGGCCGTCAGGATCTGCTGCATCTCCATCGTGGCAAGTTGCATCGCTTCAAGCGTGTTGCGCGAGCTGCCGAGCACCGTGATGTGGGTGGCGGTCTCAACGCGCGGCCAGGAGATGGTTTTCTTTTTCACGAGTTCGACGGTGAAGACAACGTCCATGGATGTTTCCAGGCCCGTACCGACGACTTCCCCTTCCCCCTGGCGCGCGTGCCCGTCGCCAAGAAACAGGAGCGCACCCGGCTCAAATACCGGGAGGGTGACTTTCACCCCAGCGCCAAGAGAGGCGTAATCCATGTTACCGCCGAAGTTGCCGGGCGTGTTGGCGGCAATAGCCTCCTTGCGCGCGGGCGCGACGCCGATGCAGCCGAGCATCGGGCGCAGCGGCAGGGAGAAGTCTTCGGGCAAAATGCCGGGTTCCGCGAGTGTGGCGACGTTCTTGACCTTATCAAGATTCCAGATGACACGCTTGGGTTCCGAATCTTTACGCGCCGCGATGCCTTGCGGATGTGCGGCGTAGGGCGCGAGCAGGCTGCCCGAATAGGCGGTAGCCCGGTTGATTTCGACTTTCTCGATGGTGACGACGATGGAATCGCCAGGCTCGGCGCCGTCGATGAAGAAGGGACCGGTTTCGGGATTGCCGCCAGTCGAGACGGCCTTGCCTTCGAAGTCGGCGCCGCCGGCGTCTATCGTCTTGGTGATGACGCGATCGCCCGACTTGATGCGCAGCGCGGGCGGGTGCGCGAAGGAATAGGTGGTGTAGTAAGTCTTCGGCGAAAAGCTGTGCGTTTCGGCGCGCGCCGTGGATGCGGCGGCGAGAGCCGCGGCACAGAGTAATGATCGTAGAATCATGAGGTCCCCCGCGTGAAATCCGCAGATCAGTCTGCGCCGTTCGTGGCACCACCCAAACTATATTGCATTGCAGCAAATCTTAATTGAGCTTGGTTTTAATGGCCTCCAATCTATGTGCAGCGCACATAGAGAACGGATGGCCCGTCATGCTCGCTGAAGCGCATTTTCAAAGCGGCAATGCCGCCGGCGCGACCGGCCGCTTCGCCGACGCCATCGCCTATTTCGACGCGGCCCTGGGGCTGCAGCCAGGTTATGTGGAGGCGCACCTTCAGCGCGGGCATGCCTTAAACGAACTTGGGCGCGCGCATGCGGCGCTGGCGAGTTTCGAACGCGCCCTTGCGATCAATCCCCGCCATGCGGGCGCCTTGGCCGCGCGCGCTGGCGTGCTGAACGATCTGGACCGCCTGGACGAGGCGATGGCGGCGACGCGCCTGGCCATGCGCGCGGCGCCCGAGGACATCAATGTGCGCAAGCGGTTCTTTTGGCTGCTGGCGGCTACCGGCGCCGACGACCGCGACATGGCCGACGCGAGCGATGAAGTCGCGCGCCTGTCGGCCAAGGCGGCGCGCGAGCAATTGCGGGCGCGGCGCTCCATCGCCGATTTCCGCGCGGCGCACGACCTGGCGCAGACCGCGTTTCTCATCGCCGAGGGTTATACGTGCGCGGGATTGGACGAAGCCCATGCGCGGCTGCAAGACGTGTGCGCCCGCGCCCCCGCGCCGTGCGAAGACCCGCAATTGGTACCCATGAAGGAAACCGAGATCGCGGCCATCGCGCGGTTCCGCGAGCAGAAGCTCCGCTATATCCCCCGCGTGCCGGAGTTCTGCCTGAACCCGGCGTTGGATTGGAAGGCGATCGAGCGCGCGTATTTCGCGGGCGCGCCGCAGATCGCGGTGATCGACGATTTCCTTACCGGCGCCGCACTGGCCGAGCTGCGGCGGTTCGCGCTGATCTCGACAGTGTGGAAGAGCGAGTACCTGCACAAGTATCTCGGCGCCTTCGCCGAGGACGGATTCATGAGCCCGCTGCATATGCGGATCGCGATGGAGCTGAAAGACAGGATGCCGCGTCTGCTCGGCCCGCAGCGCCTGGAACATCTGTGGGGCTTCAAATATGCGCCGCGCGTGGCCAAGGGCATCAACGTGCATGCGGACTTCGCGAAGGTGAACCTGAACTTCTGGATCACGCCCGATGAAGCGAACCTCGACCCCGCCTGCGGCGGGCTGGTGATTTACGACGCGCCCGCGCCCGCCTCCTGGAGCTTCCGCGACTACAACGCGGGCAAGAGCCTGATCACCGATTTCCTGGCGCGAAGCCAGTCCGGACATCGGCGCATTCCTTACCGCTGCAATCGCGCGGTCTTGTTCAACGCCAGCCTGTTCCATGAAACGGACACCATCCGCTTCAAGGACGGCTACGAAAATCAACGCATCAATATGACCTATCTGTTCGGCCGCGGGCTGGCGATGGGCTGAACGAAGGGAATCTTCATGAAGGCGATTGCTGTTTCACTGGCCGCACTGATGGTGGCGATGCAGGCCCATGCGGGCGACCTCGCCAAACCTGACGCGTGGAAGCCGGACCACACCGTGAAATCGAGCATCGAGACGGTGGTGCGCGGCTATATCGCCACGGATACGCCTGTGGTGCTGAAGATCAAATCCGGCGACATCGTGCGTATCGACACTATCTCGCACGGCGGGATCACCGATGACCCCGTGGCGAGCTTCGGCGCCGTCGGCATCGCGAAGAACCAAGTGCTACCCGAAGTCATCGATGTCGCGCGCGTGACCAAGGAAAAGGGCTGGACCGGCCATGTGCTGACGGGACCCTTGTATGTCGAAGGCGCCGCGCCCGGCGACATGCTGGAAGTGCGCGTGCTGGATATCGATATCCGCGTGCCTTACGGCGTCAACAACACCGGACCGACGCAAGGCGTGGTTCCGGGCCTGGTGAAGGAACCGACGCCGAAGATCATCAAGTTCGATCTGGAACGCAACGTCGCCTTGTTCTCGCCGGAGATCGAGGTGCCGCTGGCGCCTTTCATGGGCATCATGGCGGTGGCGCCGCCGCCGGACGTGAAGCGCGTGCCGTCGCGCCCACCCGGGGCTTTTGGGGGCAACATGGACATCAAGCGCTTCACGGCGGGAAGCACGCTTTATCTGCCGGTATTCAATCCCGGCGCCTTGTTCGTGACGGGCGACTCGCATGCCGCGCAGGGCGACGGCGAAGTCGACGGCACGGCGATCGAAGCGTCGATGACCCCGACGATGCAGTTCATCCTGCACAAGGGACTCGGCAAGCAGATGGCTTGGCCGCGCGGCGAGGATACCGACTTCTACTATACGATGGGCATGGACGAAGACCTCGACAAGGCGATGAAGGAGGCCGTGACGGAGACCGTGAGGTTTCTGGAGGGGCGCGGCCTTTCAACCGCGGACGCCTACGCCCTCTCCAGCATCGGCATTGATTTCATTGTGGGTGAAGCCGTTGACGGCGTGCTGCTTATTTACGGGGCGATCCCGAAGAGCCTGTTCAAGACCAAGACCGCCTACTGGGCGAACGCAAGATAGGGCCTGAGATTTTCACAGGTTAGCCGTGCGCTGCCCTGAAGCCATTGCGCGTCGCCGCCCGCTGATCGATCTGTATTCAGCGCGGCCGGAACGCGCGTATGGAAGTTATTTCTTTTCCGCCGGATCGCGGTGCACCGGATCGATCCACAGCACCGTTTCGGGCTTTTCCACCGGTTCGATCTCGAGATTGATGGCGACGGCTTCGTTGTCGCTGCGCACCAGCACGCACTCGAGGGTCTCATCGGTTGAGGCGTTGATCTCCTGGTGCGGCACGAAGGGCGGCACGAAGATGAAATCGCCCGGGCCGGCCTCGGCGGTGAATTCGAGCTTATTGCCCCAGCGCATGCGGGCGTGGCCCTTGATCACGTAGATCACGCTTTCGAGATGACCATGATGATGCGCGCCGGTTTTGGCGCCGGCGTGGATATGCACGGTGCCTGCCCAGATCTTCTGCGCGCCGACGCGGGCGAGATTGATGGCGGCTTGCCTGTTCATCCCCGGCGTCTGCGCGGTGTTGGCGTCGAGCTGATCGCCAGGGATCACTTTCACGCCGTTGTTCTTCCAGTCCACATGCTCATGGCTGTGGTCATGGTCATGGTCATGATGATGATCACCGTGCGGCATCGTGAAGCACCCCTGGCGGAAAAAGCTGAACAACCTTAGCATGGCGGGACGGGTTTCCTCCAAGAGGGCTTGTGCCATGTCTCGCCTGCTGTTCGTGCTGCTCGCATTGGTTCCGCATGCGGCATTCGCCCACCCCGGTCATGTGGAGGGCGGATGGAACGCGGGCTTCGCGCATCCCTTCCTCGGCTGGGATCACATGGTGGTGATGATCGCCATCGGCCTGTGGGCGGCCCGCAGCCGCCGCGCCTGGATTCCCCTCGCCTTCGTGAGCGTCATGATCGCCGGCGCCGGCGCCGCCTTGGTCGGCCTTTCGATGCCGGCCGTGGAACCGGTCATCCTGGCGTCGACGGTGATCGTCGCCGCATTGGCGCTGGGCTCTCCCATCGGCGCAGGTCTGACGCTGGCGGTCGTCTCTCTGTTCGCTTTCTTCCACGGCTTCGCCCATGGCGCGGAAATGCCGGCGGACGGCGCGGCGGGATCCTTCATCGCCGGATTCGCCGGCGCCAGTTTGATCCTGCATGGCGCCGGGTTTGCCGCCGGGAAGGCGGCGACCTTCGCGCGCGAGTCCTGGCGCAAGCGCTGGGCGACTGCGAAGTAGGTGATTTCTAGGGAGAGCCCGCTAGTCCCATTTGTTGAACGAGAAATACGCCGCGAGTACGAGGCACCCAAAAGCGGCGAGGTGATTCCATTTGAGACTTTCGCCGAGATAGGTGACGGAGAACACCGCGAAGACAGCAAGGGTGATCACCTCCTGCATGGTCTTGAGCTGGGCGGCTGTATAGACCGTGTAGCCGATGCGGTTGGCGGGCACCGCGAGGCAATATTCGAAGAAGGCGATGCCCCAGCTGATCGGGATGACGATCCACAGCGCCGTTCCGGGATATTTGAGCTGGCCGTACCAGGCGAAGGTCATAAAGACGTTCGAGAGCAACAAAAGGCCGATCGGCGCCGCATAAGCCCAGGTCATAATCCCTCTCCAAACAATTGATCTCAGCCGGTTTTAAATGCCGGGCTCCGCTGACGTTGGAGACGGGCGAGTTATTCCCTGGCTCTTCAAAAATTAAGCGCTGGCTTCTTTTACCCAATGTAACAAATTCTTGGAACCGCAAGGGTTTAGGGAGCGACCTTGTCCCGGTTCAAATCAGTATGTGTTGGCCTTGCCGCGCTGCTTATCAGCGCGCCTGCATTCGCGGGCAACGATCTTGTCATCCCCGGCTTCAACACCGGCGTTTCAGTTCAGTCCTATCTTCGCATTTCCAACAGCGACGGCGCCGCCGCGCAAGTGAGCGTGCGCCTGCATGACGCGGCGACAGGGATCGCCATCGGCACATGGACGTCGCCGGTGCTGGCGTCCGGCGCCACGATGGAAACCTGGGCGCAGCAAATGCTCGAGAGCGCCGATCCGAAGCCAGACATGACGCGGCTGCCGCCGGTGCTGGTCCTGTCGATCTCGGGCTTCGCGGGCCATGTGCAACACGCAACCTGGACCCCGTCCAGCGGGACCTGGAGCCATGTTTCGACCTGCGGCATGGTGCTTATGGCCGATCCGTTATCGCTGCCGTTCGTGATCGGGCCGGCGCGCGGCGGATTGACGGGCCTTGTGCGCGTGTCAAACGCGACCGGCGAAACACGCGCGCTGCGCGTCACTTTCCACGACAGCGCAAACAACCCGTTCGTGTGGCAGAGCCCGCCCATCCCGTCCTACGGCTCCGTCGCCGCGACGATGGAAACCATCGCGCGCGAAACCACGCCGCCGATTCCGGCGACGGTCGCCTCGCTAATGGCCATGGCCGATCCCGCGCCCACCGGTGTCGCGCTGTCCTATAGCGAGGGCCTCGCGGGTGGAAACACCTTTGACGACTTCAGCGCCGGATGCATGTCGACAGTCGCCGCGCCGGTGGACCCGGGCGCGCCGCCGACGCCGACAAATCCCATGCCGGGCATGCCGCACTCGTAAGCGAGTCCCATTCGTTTGTTTTGTTCTGTTGCTTCGATCCACATATCCCTAGGGGGGAGAAACTCATGAGAAAGTCGAGACTGCTTTTGAGCACGGCCGCGTTCGTGCTCGCCGCCGCTACCAGCGCACAAGCCGGTACGCTCTACATCAGCAACATGCAGTATGAAGGCGCGCCAAATCCGTCACAGGCGCGCGGCACCGGCTTCCTGATCCTCGACGACGCGCAAGCCAGCGCGACCGTCTATGCCACGCATGATATCGCCACGCGCGGCACCAGCCCGCTCACCCTCGGCCACATCCACCGCGCCCCGGCGGGGGTCAACGGCCCGGTGATCTTCGGCTTTACGCCGGTCCCGCCGGTGAGCCCGGTCGGGCCCTTGGTGTGGGCGATCCCGCAGGCCGAATTGGTGAACCTCAACAACGCCGGCCTCTACATGCAGTTCCACACGCAGCTCAATCCGGCCGGTGAAATCCGCGGCCAGATCGTGCGCGCGATGTTCGCACCGGCGGCGACCACCGATACGCAGATGCTGGTGGCCAACGCGCTCGACGTCTCGGCGGGCCGCAACACCGATCTCGATCAGGTGCTGATGGGCCGCTTCGCGTCCACCGTCACCACGGCCACGCGCACCCAGTCGCTCGACGATCTTTCGGGCCGCACGCTGTACTCGGCGGGCCGCCAGGCCGTTGAAGCGATGGCGGGCTTCCAGGACTCGTTGTTCGAACACGCCGAAGATATCGCCGGCTCAGGCAAAGAAGGCTTCGGCGGCTTTGTCGGCGGCGGTATGATCTTCGGCACGCGCGAAACCGATAGCGCCACGGCGGGCGCGAAGATCTCGCGCCCTTACGTGATGGCCGGCTTCGACTACGGCATGGGCGGCGGCGCCAACGTCGGCCTGTCGGTCGGTTACGCGGACGGGAAAGACGAGTTCCGCAACGCCATCGGTGAAACCAGCGTGAAGACCACTTCGGTGCAGGCCCATTTCTCGGGCGGCAACGAGAACGTCGTCTTCGCGGCCGCCGTTGGATACGGCTGGGTGAACGCGGATTCAACGCGTTCCATCGCGAGCCTGGGCCGCACCGCGACCGGCGCGCAGGACGGCAAGGTTTTGTCGGCGGGCGCGAAAGTATCGGTGCCGCTGAAGCTGGACGGCGATTCCATCATCGCGCCGTACGGCCTCATCGACTATCAGGTCGCCAAGATGGACGCCTACACCGAAACGGGCGCGAGCAGCGTCTCGTTGATGGTGAGCGAACATAAGGAAAAGAGCTCGGCCGCCGAACTGGGCGCCGCGTTCGAAGTGCCGATGGGCGCGGGCGACGATGTGCACGTCCGCCTGCTCGCCGGCTATCGCTACCTGCTCGAGGACGGCAAGGACACCATCGAGACCCGGTTCGTGGGCTCGGCGGCGACCTTCAACACCCTCGTGCGCTCGCCCGGCATCAACGGCGTACGCGTCGGCGCCAACCTGGGCGCCAAGGTCAGCGATAACATGTTTATTTCCGCGGGCTACAACGGCACGATCTCCGGCCGGACCAAACTGCACGCCCTGGAAGCGCGCCTGACCTTGAAGATGTAGTTCTCGGAAGTTGTAGCGATGTGAAGAAACTGTGTTCCGTTATCCGCATAGCAGGCCTTGGGTTCGCCGCGACGCTCCTCCATCACCCGGGGAGCGCTTTCGGGAAGCCCGTGAGCTATGTGGGCGGATTGATGCTGATGCAGGAGAACGACGCCGGCGGCCATATGGTGGGGTTGGATTACACCGTGACCCCCCGTATGGCCGTCGCGTTCCATGCGCAGTACCACATCCGCGGCGACAACTTCACGATGCTCGGCCCGCAGATGAACTTTCTGGTCAAGCGGTGGAACGCGCCGCGCAGCCAGGGGAACATCTTCACCAATGTGGGCGGCGGCACGACCATCGACCGCAACGGCGACATGAGGCCGGCCACATGGACCGGCCTTCTCGCCGACTACGAAACTCGGCGTCTGTTCGTCTCCTACGAAGTGCAGGCGATGTATGCGCCGAAGGTGGAACGGTCCGTGTGGCAGCGCGCACGGGCGGGGATCGCTTTCAGCCCCGTCGACTACACTAAGGTCAGCCCCTGGGCGATGGTGCAGGTGGACTACCGCGACGAGACGCACCTTGGCCTGCACGTCGGCGCGAAAGAGCCGAAGGTTGAAATCACGCCGCTGATCCGCGTGATGTACAGGGCTTTCCTGATCGAAGGCGGCGTCAGCCACCGGGGTAAATTGATGTTCAACTGGGTGAAACAGTTTTAGGAGCGGCCCATGCGCGTCATCGCCGTCATCAGCGTTCTTCTGGCCGCAAGCGCGGCAAATGCCGAAACCATCACCGCCTCGGTAAACGGAATGGTGTGCGCGATCTGCGTGACCGGGATCGAGAAAAGCTTCCAGAAGAACCCGGCGGTGGAAAAAGTGAAGGTCGACCTGGAGGCGGGCAAAGTGACCGTCGACACCAAGCCGGGTGCGACACTGGACGACGCCGCGGTGGCCAAGACAATCGTCAATGCGGGCTATGCGGTGACCGAGATCACCCGGCACGGCCGGTAGACTTCCTTGCAGAAAAGCGAGCGTCCAAATTCGGCGCTGGTCTGGCTGGCGCTGTTCACGTCCTTCGGAACCCTGATCTGCTGCGCCCTGCCGGCGATGCTGGTGACCCTCGGCGCAGGCGCGGTGGTCGCGGGTCTGGTGACCGCCGTCCCGCAGATCGTCGCGATCTCGATCTATAAGAACTATGTGTTCGCGGCGGCCGGGCTCTTGCTGGCGGCGGCCGCGCTCATGCGATTTGCGACCCGCAAAGCGCCCTGCCCTATCGATCCCCACGAAGCCGATGCCTGCCGCCGCCTGCGCAGGGTCAGCGGCTGGATTTTAGGGACCGCCGGGATCGTCTACGCCGTTGGGTTTTTCTTCGCCTATATCGCGATCTACGTGCTGGGCTGAACACGCGCACCCACGCAATCGGAAGCCTTTGACAGATTCGGCCGGCTTGCTCATTCTCGCCGCATGACAAGCCCTCAGATCCGATCTTTTTTCGACACGACCACCCATTCCGTGAGCTACGTCGTATCGGACCCGGCGACGAACGCCTGTGCGATCATCGACCCGGTGCTTGATTACGACGCAGTTTCGGGACGCACGTCGCGGGGTTCCGTGGACTCTCTGCTGGCCTTCATCCGCGCCGAAGGCCTCACCCCGCAATGGTGCCTGGAGACGCATGCGCACGCCGACCATGTCTCGGCCGGCCATGTGCTGCGTCAGGAGACCGGCGCAAAGATCGGTATAGGGGCCAAGATCGTCGATGTGCAGAGGACGTTTGCCTCTTTGTTCAACATGAAAGACCTCGCCACCGATGGCCGCCAGTTCGACCGGCTCCTCACAGACGGCGAAGAGATCGCGCTGGGCAAACTGACGATCCGCGTCATCCACACGCCCGGCCATACACCGGCCTGCGTGACGTATCTGGCCGGCGACGCGGCATTCATCGGCGACACAATGTTCATGCCGGACTACGGCAGCGCGCGCGTGGATTTTCCGGGCGGCAACGCGGCGGCGCTTTATAAGTCCGTGCGCAAGATCCTGGCCCTTCCCGAGAGCACGCGGATCTTCTGCTGCCACGACTATAAAGCGCCGGGCCGGGACAAATTCGCCTGGGAGACCACGGTCGCGCAGCAACGCCGGGCGAACCTTCACGTCCGTGACGGCGTGAGCGAAGATGAGTTCGTGGCCATGCGCACGGCGCGCGACAAGACCCTCAACATGCCGGCGCTGCTGATCCCCGCGATCCAGCTCAACATCCGCGCGGGCGCCTTGCCGCCGGCGGAAGACAATGGCGTGGCTTACGTGAAGATCCCGCTGAACGCTCTGTAAGCGAGCGGGCGTTCTATTCAGCTATTTCTTTTCGGGCGGAATCTTCGCCGTCGGTGACGGCTTGGAGGCCGCCGGTCCGATGCCGACGATGGCGATGATGGTGTCTTCGTTTTTGGCGCCGTCCCAATGCACCTGCTTGGCATGGTGCACGACGTAGCTGCCGGCGGGCATGGGCACGGTGGCGTTCTCGGGATCGAACACATCACCCGTTCCGACCCACCACGTGCCCGAGAGCACGTAGATGTAGCGGTCGTTCTCGTGGAAATGCGGGCGGCTGAAGTTGTTGCCGGCCTTCCATTTGTTCAGGAGGACGTAGAGCTCGCCCGGCTTCTGCGGATCGCCCTGCAGGATCGCGACCTCGGCGCCTGGAGATCCCGGCGCCCACTTGATGTCCTTGGGCAGGACGAATTTCAGCGCCTTGGGATCGAGAATGGAAGCATCGGCGGCCATGGCCGGCGCGGACAGCAAGAGCGTGGCGGCGGCGGCCAGAGCAAAGCGCAGCGCAGTCATGACATGACCTCCCCTTAAATCAGGGGAGGAGCATGGCATAGCTTGTCGCGCGGAGTTAGCCCTTCTCGTCCTCGAAGGGGTTCGCCGGCTTGCGCAGATGGATACGGATGGGCACGCCATCAAGGTCGAAGGTGTCGCGCAAGCCGTTCGTCAGATAGCGCATATAGGCTTCCGGCAAATCGCCGGCGCGGGTCGAGAAGATGACGAACGTGGGCGGGCGCGTCTTCGCCTGGGTCATGTAACGAAGCTTAATGCGCTGCTTGTGGATCGACAGCGGCGGCGGATGCGCCCTGGTGGCGGAGGCCAGCCAGCGATTCAGCGGGTTTGTCGCGATGTGCTTGTTCCACGTCTCATGCACCGCGAACACGGCTTCCATCAACGTATCGACGCGTTGCCCTGTTTTTCCGGACAGCGTGACGACGGGAATGCCGCGGATCTGGGCCATGGAGGATTCCAGGATGTCTTCCACCTTCGACAGGACCGAGCGCTTTTCCTTGATGAGGTCCCACTTGTTCACAGCGATGACAAGCGCGCGGCCTTCCTCGGCGACGTGACGCGCGAGCGTGAGTTCCTGATTGTCGAGCGGGCTTTCGGAATCGACCACCAGCACCACCACTTCAGCGAGGCGAATGGCTTCGAACGTCTCACCAACCGACAATTTTTCGACGGCATCGGTGATCTTGGTGCGCTTGCGGACGCCGGCGGTGTCGACGAGGCGGATTTCGCGCGTGGAACCGTCGGACGCGGTGTAGGTCCAGTCGACGGGAATGGCATCGCGCGTCACGCCGGGTTCAGGGCCCGTCAGCACGCGGTCTTCGCCGACGAGGCGATTGATGAGCGTGGACTTGCCGGTATTGGGCCGGCCGATGATGGCGAGCTGCAGCGGGCGCACCGGCGCGGGCGGCGGCTCCCCGCCCTCAGCGAGCGGCGCGGGTTCGTCGTCGTCGTCGATAGCGTCGAGATCCTGGGGCGGCGCAAACGGCGCGAGCGCGGCGTAGAGCGCGTCGAGGCCCTGCCCATGTTCAGCGGCCATCGCGATGGCTTCGCCGAGCCCCAGACGAAACGCATCATAGAGCGCGCTCTCGCTGCCCTTGCCTTCCGTCTTGTTGGCGACCAGCAGGATCGGCGTGCGGCTCTTGCGCAAAAGGTCGGCGAAATGTTCGTCGAGCGGCGTGATGCCCGCCTTGGCGTCGACGAGGAACAGCGCGACATCGGCTTCCGCTATCGCTTTTTCGGTCTGACGGCGCATACGCCCTTCGAGCGTTTCGGCGTCGGCGTCTTCAAAGCCGGCGGTATCAAAGACCGTGAACGTCAAGCCGCCCAGTGTCCCGAGGCCCTGGCGGCGGTCGCGCGTCACACCCGGCCGGTCATGGACGATAGCCTCGCGGCGGCCGATGAGTCTGTTGAACAGGGTGGACTTGCCGACGTTGGGACGGCCGACGATGGCGACCGTGAACATGGGCTTCTCATCGCCCCGCTTCTCGCGCGTGCGGGCCAGCTCCTTGCGCGGAGAGCGGCCGGCTTGCTTGCGATGGGTTTTGCGAGGCATGAGGAGTCCGAGTGTCTAAACGCGAAGAGTTACTGAGAAACGGAAATAGGGGTCAGACACCATTTCAACAAAAGGGAAATGGTGTCTGACCCCAATTTCCTGAGTGCCTACCGATACGCTGTCAGGTCGCCGTCGTCGTCGAGCAGGAACATGGTGGAATCGGCGAACACCGGCGCCATGGTGGCCGAGGCCGGCAGATCCATCGTGCCCATCACCTCGCCCGAGTACGGCGAGATCGAGATCGCTTCGCTCAAGGAGTTGACCAGGATGAGGCGGTCGCTGGCGAGCACGGGGCCCGCCCAAATCACGCGATCTTCGCGGTCGTTCTCGTCTTCCCAGGCGCGCAGCTGCGTCACCCACAGGATGCGGCCCGAACGCGCGTCGATGCAGACGGCTTCGGCGTCGATGGTGACGGTGTAGAGGAAATCACCCGCGACCCAAGGCTGATAGATGCCCGCGACGGGCGCTTCCCACAGCCGGTTCCCGGTCCGCAGATCGATGGCCACGATCAGGCCCGACTGGCCGACCGCGTAGACGCGGCCGCGATCGATGACGGGGCGCGCGGCGATGTCCGGAAGGCTGGCCGCGGCTTCCGTCCGGCGGATCGCGACGACGGTTTCACTCCAGAGCAGAGCCCCGTTGTCGACGCGCAGCGCGGCGAGTTCGCCGGTGGACAGCGCCGCGACGACCACGCCGCCGTCCACGGCCGGCGCGGAGCCGCCGAGCAGGATGGTGGGGGTCGAAGCGCCGGCGTAGGTCCAGAGCTGCGCGCCGTCGTTGGCGGCGAAGGCAATGACCTGATTTTCGATGGTGGTGATGAATACGCGGCCGCCGTTGACCGCGGGCGCCGCGCGCACCGGCGTTTCAGTGGTCGCGCGCCAGAGGATCTTGCCGTCCACGGCGCTCATGGCCATCACTTCGGCGGCGCCCGAGGTCGCGAAGATGCGGTCGCCTTCGATGGCGATCGCCCCGCCGAGGAACTTGTTGTCGCGTTCCATGCGCGGCGCCGTATCGGCGCGCCACTGACGCTTGCCGGTCTTGGCGTCGAAGGAGGTCACGCGGCCGTCGGCATCCATGGTGTAGATGTGCCCGTTCGCGATGATCGGTTCGGCGAACATGTGGTTGCGCAAGCCCGTGCCCTCGCCGATGCCTGTGCTCCAGGACCGGCGCGGCACATCGCTGATCACCATGTGGTGCATGGCGTGGTGCGAGAAGCCGCCGGCGCCGGGCCACGACGTGGTGTCCTGCGGCGTGGGAAGGATGATGCGCGTGTCCGTGGTTTCGATCGAGGGGCGCAGCTCACGTTCGAGCGCGAGCACCGAGATGCGCGTGCCCGGCAGCACTTCGTTGCTATCTTTGCTGAACATGTCGCCGACGGTCGAGCAGCCAGCCAAAGCAGCTGTCACGAGAACGAGCGAAAAAACGCGGGCAAAACGCATCATGATTTGGGAACGAGCCTAGGGTTTCGCGGCGGGACGCGCCGGCGTGGGTTCGGTTTCCGCGGCGGGCGCGACGAGATCGGTCACGGAAGGAGCCTTGCCGGCATCGATCGGCGGCGGCGGCAAGGTGGCCGGAACGACACCGGCCTTATACAGCGCTGCATATTCCTGGGCGCGGCCGCGCATCGCTTGCGGCGTGGCGGCGTCATCCACCAGGCTCTGCGCCAGCGTGGCGGCGCGGGCGGTATCGCCCTGCTTGGCCGCGAGCAGCGCGGTGAGTTCGATGGCCGAATGCTTGAACGTGCTGTCCTTGGTGAGCGGCGCGATGTCGCCTTCGAGTTTCTTCGGGTCTTCGCTGTCGACGCTGTGCAGCGCCTTCAAGATGACCGCCACGTCACGGAACAGAAGATCGGCCTTCTCATCGGCGGCGAGCGCGGCGTAAAGCTCGACCGCGCCTTTGGTGTCGTTGCTTTGCAGACGCAGGCCCGCTTCGGTCAGACGCGCAAGCGCGGCGTAAGGTTGGTCGTTCGATTTGGCGACTTCGCCGAACTTCGCCTTGGCTTCGTCGATTTTGCCCTCGGCGGCGAAGTTCATGCCCGCTTCGTAGACCATGGCGATATTGGCGTGCTCGCGGCCTTTATAGGTTTTCCAGCCTTCGTAGCCCGCGACGGCGCCAAGGAACACCACGGCGATAACGACCAGCGTCGAGCCGTGCTGGCGCCAAATACGCTTGAGTTCATCTTCGCGAAGATCGGACTCGATCTCGGACATGAGGCCGTCGAGTTCGACGTCCTTCTCGATAGGAGCCTTGCCGAGGACGGTTCCGCCCTTCTTCTGCTCCGGCGCCGTCTTGGCGTCCTTGTCGCTCAATGGAACTCCTTGTCTCTATCTAAACGCGGCCGGATACGGCCCCGAAATGCGCCGGAAACATAAAGAACCGGGGGAGGTTAGGCAATTCAAAGGGATGAGCGCGGAACCTTACTGAAAAGACAGGCTTTTTTGGGGCAGCGGTGAGGGCCTGAGGGCCGACCCCGCGGGCGCATTTCAAGGCTTTGTTAACACCCCCGGGATATATGAAAGACGGCTTAAAGTCGGAAAAAAAGGGCCTGTCATGCGCATTTCGGTTTTCGCGGCGTTGAGCACGGTCTGCCTTACGCTGGGCGGATGCGGCGGCGACCCCGATCCGGTATGGCAGCAAGCTTTCGGCTATGTCTGCTCCAACCACGGCGGCCGCGGCGCCGATGTGACCTGCAAAACCCGTCCGCCCGAGCCGGAAAACGTCAGCCGCTATTGCTACGATACGCTCGGTGATCCGAATTGCTTCGATCAACCCGACGAGATCAGCAAGAACCAGGAATTGGGTTCTTCCGGCAAATAGGCGCGGGTCCCGCACGCGCGATTTTTATCCGGTTTTCCTTGATCAAAGCTCCGCCGTCTGGAAAAATGACGGTCATGCGTCATGGTGTTCCGGTTTAACGGCCCTCATGTCCGCGGTAGTCCGCCTCAGAGACTTCCGGCGCCGCGCACCGTACCTTCATTTCACGCGAGCTGAACTCAACCGCCTCCTTGGTCTGTACGCGAGCCGCGTCAGCCGCGGGGAATGGCGCGACTACGCCATCCACCACGGTCCCGAGGCCGCGAGTTTCATGGTGTTCGCGTCAAGCAACGAGCAGCCGTTGTTCACAGTGTCCAAGCTGGCCAAATCCAAGAACGCGGACAGGCGGTACGTGGTCATGAGCCGCGGGGCGGTGAAGCTGAAACAGAGCGCCGACCTTGAGGACGCGCTCACGGTTTTCGACCGGCCCATCAAGCTGGTTTCGGGATAAATTCGCCAACAATTGTAACGGTTTATGTCATGCGGTTGCCGCATGACTGGCCTGCACCCGCATACCTAGCGACACCCCCTTTCCCACCCGACATAGGGGCACGAAAGGATGGTGCGTCATGAATGAACGTACAGCGCTTCTGGACAACGCCTATGCCTTCGCGGTGTCGGGCTTTTTCACCAGCGCCGTGATCGCGACTGTGTTTACGGGGCTGTTCTAAGTAATCGCGCGTGGCGGGCGTCAGCTAGCCACGCGCTGTTCATTTAAGCCGGCGAATAAATCCGGCTGTTTTTCTTTTCCCGCGACCGCCGGTTGCCACCTCACCTCATCGCCGACAGCGATCTTTCCCGCCGCGATCACACGGCAGGTCACGCCGCCGCGCGCTTGCGGCGTCAGCGCGCGGGTCAGACCCATGTGCTGTGCGTCCATGCGCTTGCAAGGGTCCGTCTCGCCGGTGACTTCCAAAATAACGCCGCCGATGACGAGACGCGCGCCGGCTTGCGGGCTTAGGGGAACGCCGTCGACGAAAAGATTCGCCCGTCGCATGGTCCATGGCAGCGCCGCGCCCAACGTGTCACACGCGTCCCGCCAGGCTTGCGCGCTCAGCACGGTGACCTGACGCTTGCCGCGCTTGCGCCCAAAATCGCCGCTGACGCCCGCGTTCGCCAAGATCTCGGCGGCGGAGGCCACGACCATCGCCGCGCGCTTTGCGGGACGGGTCGCGATACCGGACAGACGCCCCGTCACTACGCGAGAGGGCGTTTCGCTGTATGGCATTGGATAAAATCTCGCGCATGAGCGGTTGAACCCGCGCGCATCATACTACAGCCGGTACATCGATTGCCGAAAAGGATGACGGTGGACCACGTCGCGCCGGCCGGGAAGATCGACGCGCCGTCTTTACGCCATCACGAAGGCTGGAAGCGGGCGCGCGCTATTAAGCCCGGCAACGCGGGGCCTAGTCCGACTTGCGCAAAAGATCGATGCGCATCGGAATCTGGAAGGCGGCGCCTTTCGGCCCTATGTGCCGCTCGAACTTCTTGCGCGCTTCGGCCTTCTGCGCGCCCGAGATCCGCGCATCGGGCGGTACATACCCACGTTCGACCGCGGCGAAGTCCGGGATCACGACCGGCATCTGGAAGAACTTCTGCTCGACGAGCACCATGGCGCCGGACGAAACGGTGCCGCGAATGAGTTCGAACACCGCGATGCGGTCTTGTTTCTCGTCCTTGAACACCCGGCTGATCTCGTTGAAGGCGCCGCCGGGCGCGGGCTCGGCGATATAAGCAAGGCCACCCGGGCGCAGCACACGGCGGATCTCGCGCAAGACCGGCGAACGGCGATCGTCGGGGAGGCGTGACAAGAGCCCGTTGACGATGACGATATCGAAGCTCTCGTCATCGTCCGGGATCCGGTCGGCGTCGCCCGATTTATAGGTGAGGTTCGAAAGCGGCGGCGGGTCTTCGGTCGTCCCATGCGTTTCAAGCACGGTGACGGTCGCCGATTTCACGGCCACGGCAATAGCGGGCGCGATATCGCCCGCGCCGATGGTGAGGCTGAGTATTTCAGAGTCTTTCAGCGGCAGAAGCGCGTTCGCGACGTCCAGATGAGGGCTGACCGCGGCGCCGCGCGGATCCCAGCTTTGCATGGTGTCGGACATCGGACGTCCCTTTCGGAGGGCTTTTATCGCTGGATGGACAGGGAATAGAGAGGAGCGGCCCCATGTTGTCAACGAACCCCTTGTTGAAGTTCATTCTTTCACGAAGGCTTTCTCAAACTCCGCGAGCTTGAATCCGACGAGCAGCTTGCCACGGCGTTCGATCACCGGACGTTTGATCATCGACGGTTGATCGAGCATGAGTTTGATGGCCTTGGTTTCGCTTAACCCTTCCTTATCCGCGTCAGGCAGCTTGCGGAACGTGGTGCCCGCGCGGTTCAGAAGCGTTTCCCAGCCGACCTCCTTCGCCCAACCGGCCAGAGTCGCTTTATCGATGCCGGCGGACTTGTAGTCATGAAATTCGTAGGCGACGCCGTGGTCCTCGAGCCACGCGCGCGCTTTTTTCATCGTGTCGCAATTCTTGATGCCGTAGACAACGGTTCCGCGTGCGTTCATGACGCCTCCAACATCGGCAAAAAATTCATCGAAGGCCGCGGCGCTCTCATCGATGCACAGGCCGAGCACAACGGCCACCTCCCCCACCGCCTCGCCCTGCCTGCTTCGCTTTCGATGAGCCACGCGCCGACCGGCAACCGCGCGCCACTTTCGGGCGTTTCGAGCGTTTCGGATGGCTTAAGCGGCTCGTGCATCAGGCGTCCAGGGTGTGACGGGCGGATTTTAGCAGAACCGCCAAACCCGCTTAATCTTTAATGAAAACAAGACGGTTACGCCGCTTTAGAAGATTGAAATACGCATCGATCTATGATGGATTTCTGGGAGATATTCGGCACCCGCCGGTTTAAGGCACACGAACCATGAACCAGACGCAGAGCAAATCTGGCGACACCGAAGACCTCGGGAATCTGCATGTCCTCATGGTCGACGACGATACCGCCTTCCTCGATCTCGTGCAGGCGATGCTTAATGCCGTCGGTGTGATGAACGTGAGCCGGGCCCACAGCGGCCGCGAGGCGTTTGAAGTGCTGATGGGCGGCCAGCGTGTGGTCGATGTGGTGCTGTGCGATCAGAACATGGCGCAAGGCACGGGCCTGGAACTGCTGTGGGTGGTGCGCACCGGACAGGTGAAATCGTTCCGTCCCGACGCGTGTTTCGTGCTGGTGACCGCCTCGGGTGACCACGACACGGTGGCCACCGCCGCGCGCCTCGACGTCTCGGGTTACCTGGTGAAGCCCGTGACCCCGCTGAAGCTGCGCGCGGCCATTTCCCAGGGGCGCAAACGGGCCATCAAGATCGACTTCAATAAATATAAGCAAGTCCAGCTACCGCAACCTGGCTAACGCGGTTGCGTTATCCCGCCATGCGCAATGTCCTCGCCGCGATTGGATTCCTGGCCGCGTGCTTCGCGATATCGGCCCTGGGGGCGCTCGCCACGGCCCAGAGCCTCGGCACCTGGTACCAGACCCTCGCCAAACCTTCGTTCAATCCGCCGGACTGGGTGTTCGGGCCGGTCTGGACAACGCTGTATATCCTGATCGCGATTTCGGGTTGGCGGGTATGGCGCAAGACCGGCTTTTCCGATCATAAGGCCTTCGCGGCTTACGGCGGTCAGCTTCTGCTCAATCTTCTGTGGTCGGTGCTTTTCTTTGGATTGCGGCAACCGGCCCTCGCGATGGTCGGCCTGATCGTGCTGTGGATCGCGATCGGGGCGAACATGATTTTGTTCGCACGCCACGACCGCACCGCCGCCCTGTTGCTGGCGCCCTATCTTCTGTGGGTCAGCTTCGCCGGACTTTTGAACGTGGCGATCGTCGTCTTGAACTAGCCGGCGATCTTGCGGATGAACTTGAGTGCGCGCGACGCAACGCCCCCCGTGGGCGCGCCCGGCTGAACCTCATCATCGCCGATGATGTCCTGCGCATCGCGCCGGTAGGCCAGAAACGACATCAGATGCTGCAGTTCGGCCGCGCGGGCATCATTATCGAATAGCCTTGGATATTCGCTGCGCGCATGCGCCTTCCACCACGCGAGATAGCTACCGTCGCCCGCGGCAAAAGGATCGGGATGCGCGCGCTGCACATCGGGGCGCGCGCGATAGACAAGGCGCTGTTCCATTGAAATCGCCGTGCCGTCGTCGAAACGCCCAAAGGCGTAGTGCGGCGAGACGGCTTTCTCCGCCGCCGTCGGCGCGGTTTGGGCGCGATACCAGGCGACAAGTTCGGCCGCGGCCGCCTGCCCGCCGGTGGTGCGGGCATCCGGCATGACGCCGATCTGGCTGAAGTGGAAGAACACCAAGGGCTTCGCGTCGACAGTGAAGCCGGCTGCCATGCTTCCGCCCATCTCGCGCGTCGAGAGATTCCACGGCGCCGCGTTGAGGCCGGGTGCGCGCAGGACCTTCACGCGATCGAAGAAGGCCGGAGCGAAATCGACCCAACGCTGATCGGTGTAAATACCGTCGGGGATATCCTCGCGGCAGTATCGATACGTGCGGTCGGACCACCACTGGGCAAACCGGCGTCCTTCGTCCCGCGCGGCGACAGCGATGAAACCGAGATTGTAGATGCCGTGCTGCATCGTGGAGATCTCGTTGGCGACGATGCCCGCAACGGTGTGCTCAGGCGAAGTCATATGCGGCGTAAGCACGATATCGGCAGTCTTGAGCGTCTCCGCCACGTCCGTCATCGGCGACATCACCGCGATATCGGGATCGAGATAGATCGCGGCTTCGCAGTCGTCGCGGGCCAAGAGTTTCTTCAGCACGAAAGGCTTTATCGCCGTCGCGAGCTCGATAAGCGTATGCGAGAAGGCCCAGCGGCGCAGATTGGGAATATCGAGAGAGTCGAGTTGATGGATCTCGTCGGCGCCGAGACCATCGAGCGCGTCCGCCGGCGGAGAGGCGTCGGAGACGGCGAAGTGCAAGCGCCAGGCCGGATGCTGGCGGCGCAAGGAGGCCAGCAGCACGCGCGCTTTGGGCAGGTAATTACCTGCGGCAACGGTAAAGACGTGAACGGTTTTCATGACGCTCTTATTTAGCGACGGAAGAGTCGCATCACTTTACGCAAAGGCGCGGTGACTTTCCACGAGGTCGACCGGCGCATGGCGCCGAGTTCCTGCTCGCGGTCATGCAGGAGACGCCGCATCTTCTGGATTTCCTGCTGCGCATAGGCGGTTTCGGCGAGATAGCGTTCCGTCTCGGGCCGGTGGAATTTCAAGGGGTCGGCGTTCAGCTCTTCCGCGCTGACGATGAAGAACGCTTCCGCCGCCGTCACGGTGCCGCGCAGCGTATAGGTGCGGTAGCGGTTGAGCGCTGCGATCTGTTCATCATAGCGTTGGGTTTCGAGCTGCGAGCGGAAACAGGCGATGGCGGCCTGTTTGAGGGCTTGCACCGGCGAGATGTCGAGCAGGAGATTGGGCCGCTGCGGCGCGCCGATTTCGTAGAAGGCAAGGCGCGTCCCGGGCTTGCGCTTCACCGCCTCGACCGCCGCCATGGCGAGGATGCGGTGATCGGGATGCTGCTCGGAGATTGCGGGCGCATAGACGAGATCGATGCCGTCCATGGCGGCGAGGACCTTCGCGATCAACGGCTCGCCATACGCCAGCGCGCGGTCGGGCAGATTCCAGAACACAGGCTGGCCATAGCCGAGCACTTTAGCGGCGGCGCGGGTTTCGTCCTCGCGTGTGCGCGCCCGCAGGCGTTCGGCGTCCGTCGCGCCCATCTCGCCTTTCTTATAGGCGCCGTCAGTGGCGACGATGACCTGAACGGGGACTTTGGCGGCCACGTGGCGGGCAATGGCGCCGCCGCAACCGAAAACCTCGTCGTCCGGATGCGGCGCGAGCACGAGCACAGATTTGGCCGGGATCTCGGACGCGGCCTTATGCGGAACGATGGCGTCTTCAGGCGTCTTGAAGCTGGCGCCGGGCAACGCGCCGCCGGCGTCGCGCGTGTAGCTGACGATGCGGGTGTCTTCGCCCCAATAGGTGCCTTGGCACGCGGCGCGGTTGGTCTCGCGCAAGGTGCGTTCCCACTCGCGCATGGTGGTCTCGGCCCCGGCGCCGAGCAGGCCCCAGCGCTTGGTGACGCTGTCGATCGCCGATCCGAAGATGAGCAAGCCGCCCGGCGCGAGCTTTGACGCGATGCGGTCGACCGCGCGGGCAAGGGTCTCGTGATCCGGGAGATAACAGAGCACTTCGGCGACGACGATGACATCGAACATCTTTCCGGACGCGAAGTCGTCGGTGACGGAGCTGACTTCCCATTCGATGTTGCGGTGATCTTTCAGCTTCGCCGCCGCGCGTTCGACGGCGGCCGGCATGACGTCCACCACATGCAGCGCCTTGCATTGCGGCGCGAACAGCGCGGTGAAAACGCCGGCGGCGCAGCCGATCTCGAGCCCGCGGGCGAAGACCGCTTCGCCGGCGTCCGCGCGCGCGCCGGCATGCGCGCGCATCATGTCGAGAATGATGGCGTAGCGCCGCGCCTCGAACAGATTTGTACCGAGCCGCCAAGGGTCCTCGGACGCCATTTCGGCGGAAAGGTGTTCAGCGACGTTCAGCGTACCGGCCATCTTTTCGGCCCCCACAGACCGATAGAGCGTTGTTTTTTGACACCATAACGATGCCTATCGATTATTGAAACGGGGAGACAAGGCGGCGCGGACGTGGGAAAAGGGGCCCCGTTTCACCTTACGTTGTAACGGCCTAGAGCGAGTGAGCGCGGATGGACGAGCGGCTAGCGATTGTGGTGTTCAGCCTGGGGGGCCCGGATAGCCCGGAAGCCGTGCGCCCGTTCCTGTTCAACCTGTTCAACGACCGTTACATCATCCCGTGGATTCAGCCGTTCCGCTGGTTGCTGGCGCGCACCATCTCCGGCGCGCGCGCGAAAAAATCGCGGGGATATTACGCGCGGCTGGGCGGGCGCTCGGTGCTGCTGCCGGAGACCACCGCACAAGCCAAGGCCCTTGAGAGCGCGGCCGCGCATTACGCCAAGGACGTGCGCGCATTTGTTTACATGCGCTATTGGCACCCGATGGCGCCCGAGGTCGTCGCTCAGCTGAAAGAGTACGCCCCGACGCGGATCGTCGTGGTGCCGATGTATCCGCAGTATTCCACGACAACCACCGGAACCTCGGTCGACGCGCTGACCAAGGAAGCGCGCAAGCAGGGGCTGACCACGCCGTTCGAGGTCATCTGCTGCTTCCCGACCGCCGCCGGATTCATCGCGCCCATGGTGTCGATGATCGGTAAGACCTACGCCGAGATGGCCGCGCAGGGACAAAAGCCGCGCCTATTGCTGACGGCGCACGGATTGCCGGAAAAAACCATCGCCAGCGGCGATCCCTATCAGTGGCAAGTCGAACAGACCGCCGCCGCAGTGGTCGCGGGCCTCAACATCGAGGGCCTCGACTGGGCGATATGTTATCAGAGCCGCGTCGGCCCGGCGAAATGGATTGGGCCTTCAACGGAAACAGAGATCCAGCGCGCGGGAAAAGACGGCGTGCCGCTGATCGTCGCGCCGATCTCCTTCGTCTCGGAGCACGTCGAAACGCTGGTGGAACTGGACGAGACGATGCGCGATCTCGCCGCCGAGTCAGGGGTGCCCGCCTATCGGCGAATCCCTGCGGTGCGCACGGATGCGACCTTCGTCGCGACCCTGGCCGGTTTCATCGGATTCCTGAAAGGGCGTAAAACGCCCTGCTCGGATACCGGCGCGAAATTATGCCCCGCGAAATTCGGCGCCTGTCCGCATAGCTAACCCTCCCATCGATAAATAGTCGTGTAACGCGAGAGAGATTCGCCGGAACCGCGCGGAACCGGGCTCACGCGGCTAACGTTACACCCCCGTCAGAAAGAATGACGGGTCATGAAGAACGTCGAATCCCTTCATCGCGAGGTCGCGGTCGCCATCGTGGGGGCCGGGGCCGCCGGGCTCGCCGCGGCGCATGTGCTTGCCCGGGCGCGTATCCCGTACCTCTTGATCGACAGCCGCGCTCGCCTGGGTGGGCGCGTCGTCACCGAGACCATCAATACGCTGCCACTTGATCTCGGGTGCGGCTGGTTGCATTCGGCGAACAAAAATCCGTGGGCGGCCATCGCTTACAAACTCGGCTTCCATATCGATAAGACCAAACCGCCCTGGGAAGAGCAAAGCTGCGGCCAGGGCATGAGCGAGGCGGAACAGGAAGCGTTTCAAGCGGCGTTCGCGGAATTTGAAAACCGCATCGACAAAGCCGCATTGAGCGAGGATGGGCCGGCGGCGGCGCTGCTGGACCCCGCCTCACGCTGGAATCCGCTGATCGATGCGATATGCACCTATCTGAACGGCGCGAGCCTCAATGACGTGTCGGCGGCCGATTATCAGAACTACGAGGATACCGACGTCAACTGGCGCATCAAGGAGGGCTATGGCGCGCTCATCGGCGCGTACGGCTCGGGCCTTCCCGTCGCGCTGCGTACCAGGGTGCTGTGCATCAATCACGACGGCCGCACCGTGAAGTTGGTGACGGACCGGGGCGAGATCGCCGCGCAGCAAGTGATCGTCACCGTACCCACGTCGGCGATTGCGAGCGAGAGCTTGCGCTTCGTTCCGGAACTTCCCGACAAGATCGACGCCGCGCATCACCTGCCGCTGGGCCTGGTCAACAAGCTGTTCCTCGCCTGCGATCAGCCAGCCATGTTTCCCACCGACGGGCATTTTTTCGGCGACTGGCGTACCGCCGCGACAGGAAGCTACCATCTGAAACCCTTCGGTCATCCGGTGATCGAGGTTTTTCTGGCTGGATCCCTCGCACGCGATCTGGCGGCCGAGGGCGCCCGCGCGCACGGCGACTTCGCGATCGGCGAATTGGTGAAACTGCTGGGCAGCGACGTGCGCAAGCCTCTTCGCACCCTCACCCAGTCGGCCTGGCACGACGATCCCTTTGTGCGCGGCTCCTACTCCTATGCGGAGGTAGGATGTGCGGGCGCACGCGAGACCTTGGGCCGCGCGGTTGACGAGCGGCTGTTCTTCGCGGGCGAGGCCTGTTCGACGCGCGCCTTCGCCACCGCGCATGGAGCTTTCCAAACCGGCGCGGGCGCGGCCCGCGATCTGATCGCCACGCGCGCGCCGACCCGTAACGCTAAGGCCGGCGCGCACTTCAGCTTGGACACCTGACCCAAAAACACATGCTTCACATCCGCGATCTTCATCACGTTTCCGATGCGGCGCCCGGCCTTGTGCGCAAACGCACGGGCAAGGCGTTCGTCTATCTCGACCCACGCGGGCGGCGTGTGCGCGCCCCGGCCGTCCTATCGCGCGTGAAGTCGCTCGCGATCCCGCCGGCGTGGTCGGACGTGTGGATCTGCGCGGACGCCCAAGGCCACCTGCAGGCGACGGGGCGCGACGCACGCGGGCGCAAGCAATACCGCTATCATCCTAAATTCCGGGAGGCGCGGGAAAGCGCGAAATACGAACATCTCTTCGACTTCGCCAAGGCGCTGCCGCGCATTCGCGCGGCGGTGGCGAAAGATATGGCGGCGGCCGGCCTCTCGCGCGAAAAAGTCATCGCAACGATCGTTTATTTGCTTGAGGCCACACTGATCCGTGTCGGCAACGCCGACTACGCGCGCCAGAATAAAAGCTACGGACTGACGACTATGCGCGATCCGCATGTGGAGGTGAACGGAGCCGAGATGAAATTCGACTTCACGGGCAAGAGTGGACGCGCGTGGCGCATCACCCTCAAGGACCGGCGCATCGCCAAGATCGTGAAAGCGTGCCGGGAGCTTCCGGGCCAACACTTGTTCCAGTACCTCGACAGCGACGGGAAGCGTCAGCGGGTCGGCTCGACGGACGTGAATGATTACCTGCGCAGCGTCAGCGGACGCGAGGTGACCGCCAAAGACTTCCGCACCTGGACCGGCACGCTGATGGCGGCCTTGACCCTGGCCGAGCGGGCCCCGCCGCAAAGCGAGACCGCCGCCAAACGGACCATAAAAGCATGCGTCACCGAGGTATCCGCGCGGCTGGGCAATACCGTCGCCATTTGCCGCAAGTGCTACATTCACCCCGCGGTGATCGAGGCTTACAGCGCAGGCACCCTCGCCCGCCGCTTTAAGCGCAAAGGACGTAAGAGCCGGGACGGTCTGGAGCCGGAAGAGACCGCGCTGCTTGCCCTTCTGAAGGCCCGCACATAAAAAAACCGGCCCCTTCGCAAGGGGCCGGTCTTTCGAAATCGAAAGCTAGCGCGCGGTCTTTTTCGCGGCCTTGGCTTTGGGCTTCGTCTTCTTGGACGTCATACCGCTGCCCTGGGCCATCTGCATCTGGCCGGCGGAATTGTCGTCGACGCGGGCGGCGTTGCGGCGGTTGCTGGAGCCGCGGGACGACGTCTTGCTCGTATTCGAACGGCCGCGCGTGCCGCTCGTCTCTTTGGTTCTGCTCATGCGCGATTGGCTTTTGACCATCTGGACCTCCCATATGGGTCGGCAGCGCCGCTCGGGAGCGAGACAGCTCCGGGCGCTGCGAATCGATGAACGCAAGCGCGAATCGCTTTGTTCCGGATTCGTCCTTTTCGGAAGATTAGGCGGTGACCGCTTCGGGCTCGGCGGTCTCGATCCGCGGCGACGTCGGGAAAGACATCATCGCGCGGAAGCCAGCTTCATCGTAGGCCATTTCGATGTTGCCGTTGAGCTCGTGGGTGAGCTCAAGCTTGATGAGCTTACTGCCGAAGCCCCGGCGCGTCGGCGTATTGACCTTCGGGCCTTGCGTCTCACCCCATTCAAGCGCCACGGCGCCGTTCTCCTCGTGCGACCAATCCCACTGCACGGTGACGATGCCGTCGTTGTTGGATAGAGAGCCGTGCTTGACGGCGTTGGTGGCCAGTTCGTGGAAGACGATGCCAAGCGCCACGGCCGCTTTCGGCTGGATCGCGACGGGCGGACCGTTGAGCACGACGCGGGTCTTGTCGTCGACGATGTACGGCTCCAGGGCTTCCGAGGCGACATCGCGCAGCTGCACATTGCCCCAATGTTCGCGCGACAAAAGACCGTGGGTGCGGCCCAGCGCTTCGATGCGCTTCAGGAACTTCTCGACGAAGGCTTCCGGTTCCGGGGTCGAGGCCAAGGTCTGACGGGCCATGGCGTTCACCACCGCCAGCATGTTCTTCACACGGTGGGACAGTTCCTCGATCAGGATACGCTGCTGGGCTTCCGCCGCGGACATGGCCTCTTGATGTTCCTGCGAGCGGCGCAGGGCCTGTTCGGTCGCGATCTTCTCGGCGCGCACACGGAAGTTTTCTTCCTGCAACTTATGGCGGATTTCCGCCTCGCGTTGCGCTTCGTATTGTTTGAGATGCAGATCGACGAACACCGAGATCTTCGAGGTGAGGATGAACGGGTCCACCGGCTTGAAGATCATATCCACCGCGCCGGCCGAGTAGGCCTGGAGCAGGTGAGAGTCGTCGCGGAACACCGCCGTCAGGAAGACAATGGGAATGTGGCGCGTCTTCTTACGGGCGCGGATGAGCGCGGCGGTCTCGTATCCGTCCATGCCCGACATATGAAGGTCGAGCAGGATGACGGCGAAATCCTCGCGCAAAAGGTGCTGGAGCGCTTCCTCGCCGGAGTGCGCCACGACCAACGTCTGGCCGAGACGTTCGAGCGCCGCCGTCAGGGCAAGCGAGGTCGAACGGTCGTCATCGACGATGAGGATGCGCGCTTTAGGCGCTTCCTGCATCGCCGACGAACGTTCGATATCGTCCGTACGCACTGAGCTCACACTCGGACCCACCGCTTCAGCACCATTCCTATTCCGCCGGGAAGGCGACGACGTTGTCCGTACCGGTCCGCAGGACGGGCGCCTGCTCGCCGCGCGCAAACCAAACGCGGAGCACCGAAACAAGTTGCTCGATATCCACGGGTTTGGCGATGTAGTCGCTGGCGCCGGCTTCCATGCATTTCTGACGGTCGCCTTTCATCGCCTTGGCCGTCACAGCGACGATGGGCAGAGCGGCGAAGCGCGGGTTGGCCCGGATCTCCTCGATCGTCTCATAGCCGTCCATGCCGGGCATCATGATGTCGATCAGCGCGGCATCGATGTCCGGGATGCGGTTGAGGAGTTCAATACCGGAGCGGCCGCTTTCGGCGTAGTGCAGTTCAACGCCATGCTCTTCGAGGGCGCTGGTGAGCGAGAAGATATTGCGGATGTCGTCATCGACCACCGCGATCTTCTTGCCGGCCAGGACCGGATCGGACTGGCGGAGCTGACGCAGCACGTCCTGGGCGTCGGTCGACAGGCTCTCGTGAGTCCGGTGCAGAAGCAGCGCCACCGCGTCCTGCAATTCCGGCGCGTTGCGGGCCCAGCGGCCGCGGGCCATGCGGCCCTTCAGGAAGAAGGCTTTTTCCTCTTCGGTGAAATCACGCGGGACGAACAAGATGAACGGCAGATCGACGGCCTGGAGGTCGGCGACGAGATCCTCAATCGGCGTCTCGGACGGCTTCGACAGATTCACCACAATGCAGTCCGCGTCGTCGGCTTCGATATCGTGCGGCACTTCGGTGTCCTGGTTCACCTGAAGACCGGCTGCGTCGATGAACGAAGCAATCCCGTTCGACAAACCTTCCGGCTCGATGGCCAGAAGGGTCTTGGTACGTTCACGGTAAGCTTTCACGCGCTGCAAGGTGGCAAGCAGCGTATCGGGTTCGGCCGGCTTGCCGGTGACGCCCATCGCCCCGAGACCAAGGCCTAGGCGGGTCTGTTCGTCGGCGGAGATGATATGCACCGGGATATGGCGGGTTTCCGGATTGCGCTTGAGAAGATCGAGCAACGCGAAGCCGTCCATGTCCGGCAAGCCGATGTCGAGGGTGATGGCGTCGGGACGGAAGCGCTTGGCCAGCGGGAACACGCCGCCGCCCTCGCCCGTGACCACGCCCTTGAAGCCCGCTTCGCGCGCCATTGTAAGCATGATCGACGCAAAGTGCGGATCGTCCTCGACAATCAGCACCGTGGCGTCGCCGCGCTGAATGGTCTCGCGGTCGTCGAGCACGCGCTCGGTGACTTCCTCGGTATTCTGAGCAATCACGCGCGCGACCGGCATGGCGGGACGCGTCGCGGTCTTGGCGGACGGCGTGAAATTCATCGGCAGGAACAAGGTGAAGGTCGAGCCTTTGCCCACCTTACTGTTCACCATGAGTTCACCGCCCAGAAGGCGCGTGATTTCACGGCTGATGGATAGACCGAGCCCCGTGCCGCCGTACTTGCGGCTAGTGGTGCCGTCAGCCTGCTGGAAGGCTTCGAAGATGATACGCTGTTTTTCGTCCGGGATGCCGATCCCCGTATCCTCGACAGTGAACGCAAGAACTTGGCTTGCCCGGCTGAGATGCTCATTGGACGGCGACCAGCCCGATGTGACCGGCGCGACCTTGAGGCGCACGTGGCCGCTCTCCGTGAACTTGAAGGCGTTCGAGAGCAGGTTCTTGATAATCTGCTGGAGACGCTTGTCGTCGGTGTACATGGAGCGCGGCAGCTCTTGGTCGAGTTCGACCTGGAACTCCAGTTTCTTGTCCTGAGCGAGCTGAGCGAAGGTGCGGTCCATATGGTCGCGCAGAGACCCGAAGAAGGTTTCGCCGACATCCAGGGTGACCGTACCGGACTCGATCTTCGACAGATCCAGGATGTCGTTGATGAGCGCGAGCAGATCCGACCCGGCGTGGTGGATGGAGCGGGCGAATTCGACCTGCTTGTCGGTCAGGTTGCCTTGTGTGTTGGTCGACAGGAGCTTCGAGAGGATGAGGAGCGAGTTCAGCGGTGTGCGGAGTTCGTGGCTCATATTCGCCAAGAATTCAGACTTGTACTTTGACGTTAACGCCAATTGTTCGGCTTTTTCTTCCAACTCGCGCTTGGCGTTTTCGACTTCGCGGTTCTTGGCTTCGACCTGCGCATTCTGGTCGGAGAGCAGTTTCGCTTTGTCCTCCAGCTCCACGTTGGTGCGCTGTAATTCCTCCTGCTTGGAGCGCAGCAGTTCCTCCGACTGGCGGAGAGTATTGGCCTGCTGTTCGAGACGGTCGTTGGTCTTCTTGAGCTCTTCCTGCTGGGCCTGAAGCTCGGCGGTGAGGAGCTGAGACTGCTTGAGCAGACCTTCCGTACGCATGTTCGCCGCGATCGTGTTGAGCACGATCCCGATCGATTCCATCAGCTGATCCAAGAACGACTGGTGCGTTTCGGAGAATTCCGAGAACGACGCCAGTTCGATGACCGCGTTGACCTCGCCTTCGAATACGACGGGGAGCACGATGACATTGAGCGGCGAGGCTTCACCGAGGCCGGAGCTGACCTTGATATAATCATGCGGCACGTTGGTGAGCAGGATGCGCGATTTCTCGAAGGCGCACTGCCCGACCAAGCCTTCCCGCAGCTCGAAGCGGTTGGCCAGATGTTTGCGGTGATTAAAGGCGTAGGAGGCGACGAGGTTGAGTGCGACGCGGTTCTCGTCGTCCTTTTCCGTCACGTAGAACAAGCCGTGCTGCGCTTTGACGAGCGGGGCGAGTTCCGAGAGCACCATGTTCGAGACGGTAGCCAAGTCGCGTTCGCCTTGCAGCATTCGGGTGAAGCGCGTGAGGTTGGTTTTCAG
The DNA here is from genome assembly GCA_050246995.1 of Rhodospirillaceae bacterium. Classification (GTDB taxonomy): domain Bacteria; phylum Pseudomonadota; class Alphaproteobacteria; order Rhodospirillales; family Rhodospirillaceae; genus SHVO01. The sequence continues at coordinate 107,372 of JBFWVA010000007.1, forward strand.
CCAGTCCTGTTCGGTGTTTTTAAGAGTCTGATCCTTCAGGTTCCGGATCATTTCATTGATGTTGTCTTTCAGCGCGGCCACTTCGCCCGAGGCTTCGACGGTGATGGACCGGGTCAAGTCGCCCGTCGTCACCGCCGTGGACACTTCGGCGATGGCGCGGACCTGAGTGGTGAGGTTCGCCGCCAGCTGGTTCACGTTATCGGTCAAGTCGCGCCACAGACCGGCGGCGCCCGGCACGCGAGCCTGACCGCCGAGCTTCCCTTCGATCCCGACCTCGCGGGCCACGTTAGTGACTTGGTCGGCGAAGGTGGCGAGCGTTTCGATCATCCCGTTGATGGTTTCGGCAAGCGAGGCAATTTCGCCCTTCGCTTCCACGGTCAATTTGCGGCGCAGGTTACCTTGGGCAACGGCCGTCACGACGTCCGCGATACCGCGCACCTGAGACGTCAGGTTGGCGGCCATCATATTCACGTTGTCGGTCAAATCCTTCCACGTGCCTGCGACGCCGGGCACGTTGGCCTGACCGCCGAGATTGCCTTCGGTGCCCACTTCGCGGGCCACGCGGGTCACTTCCGAAGCGAAGGAGTTGAGCTGGTCCACCATGGTGTTGATGGTGGATTTCAGTTCGAGAATTTCGCCCTTCACGTCCACGGTGATCTTCTTGGACAAGTCGCCCTTGGCCACCGCGGTCGTCACGTCGGCGATGTTACGCACCTGGCCGGTGAGGTTCGCGGCCATGAGATTCACGTTGTCGGTCAAATCCTTCCACGTACCGGCGACCCCGCGCACATTAGCTTGGCCTCCGAGCTTGCCTTCGGTACCGACTTCACGCGCGACGCGCGTCACTTCCGAAGCGAATGAGTTCAGCTGGTCCACCATGGTGTTGATGGTGGATTTCAGTTCGAGAATTTCGCCCTTCACGTCGACAGCGATCTTCTTGGACAAGTCGCCTTTGGCCACAGCGGTCGTCACTTCGGCGATGTTACGCACCTGGGACGTCAGGTTCGCGGCCATGAAATTCACGTTGTCGGTGAGATCCTTCCACGTGCCGGCGACGCCCTTCACGTTGGCCTGACCGCCGAGCTTGCCTTCGGTGCCCACTTCGCGGGCCACGCGGGTCACTTCCGAGGAGAATGAGTTGAGCTGGTCCACCATGGTGTTAATGGTGTTCTTCAGATCGAGAATTTCGCCCTTCACGTCCACGGTGATCTTCTTGGTGAGATTGCCCGTGGCCACCGCGGTCGTCACTTCGGCGATGTTACGCACCTGCGACGTCAGGTTGGTCGCCATCGCGTTCACGTTATCGGTCAAGTCTTTCCACGTGCCGCCGACACCGGGCACCTGCGCCTGACCGCCGAGCTTCCCTTCGGTGCCGACTTCGCGCGCCACGCGCGTCACTTCCGAAGCGAAGGAGTTGAGCTGGTCCACCATGGTGTTGATGGTGTTTTTCAGCTCCAAGATTTCCCCTTGCACATCGACGGTGATCTTCTTGGACAGATTTCCGTTGGCCACAGCGGTCGTCACTTCGGCGATGTTACGCACCTGGCCGGTCAAGTTGTTGGCCATGAAGTTCACATTATCGGTGAGATCTTTCCACGTGCCGGCGACGCCCGGCACTTTCGCCTGACCGCCGAGCTTCCCTTCGGTGCCGACTTCGCGCGCCACGCGCGTCACTTCCGAGGCGAACGAGTTGAGCTGGTCCACCATGGTGTTGATGGTGTTTTTCAGTTCGAGAATTTCGCCCTGCACGTCGACGGTGATTTTCTTGGAAAGGTTTCCGTTCGCCACCGCGGTCGTCACTTCGGCGATGTTGCGCACCTGGCCGGTCAAGTTCGCAGCCATGAAGTTCACGTTATCGGTGAGATCCTTCCACGTACCGGCGATGCCGGGCACGCGCGCCTGACCGCCGAGTTTCCCTTCGGTGCCCACTTCGCGCGCGACGCGCGTCACTTCCGAAGCGAAACCGTTGAGCTGGTCCACCATGGTGTTGATGGTGTTTTTCAGCTCCAAGATTTCGCCCTTCACGTCCACGGTGATCTTCTTGGACAAGTCGCCCTTGGCCACCGCGGTCGTCACGTCGGCGATGTTACGCACCTGGCCGGTGAGGTTCGCGGCCATAAGGTTCACGTTGTCGGTCAAGTCCTTCCACGTACCGGCGACGCCGCGCACGTTAGCCTGACCGCCCAATTTACCGTCGGTACCGACTTCGCGCGCGACGCGCGTCACTTCCGAGGCGAATGAGTTCAGCTGGTCCACCATGGTGTTGATGGTGTTTTTCAGCTCCTGGATTTCGCCCTTCACGTCCACCGTGATCTTCTTGGACAAGTCGCCGTTGGCGACCGCAGTCGTCACTTCGGCGATGTTACGCACCTGGCCGGTCAGATTGGCCGCCATCAGGTTCACGTTGTCGGTGAGATCCTTCCACGTGCCGGCGACGCCCTTCACTTTTGCCTGACCGCCGAGCTTTCCTTCGGTACCGACTTCGCGCGCGACGCGCGTCACTTCGGAGGCGAAGGAGCCCAGCTGGCCCACCATGGTATTCACGGTCTTACCGATGCGCAGGAACTCCCCGCGCAGCGGGCGGCCGTCGATGTCGAGGTTCACGGTTTGCGAAAGGTCGCCTTTCGCCACGGCGCCGATCACGCGGGCCATTTCGGAGGTCGGCTGCACAAGGTCCGCGACAAGCGTGTTCACAGTCTCGATGCTGGACGCCCACGACCCGCCGGCATTGGCAAGCTTGGCACGGTGGGTGATCTTGCCCTCCTTACCGACGAAGTCGCCGAGACGCTGGAACTCCTTGGTCATCCGCTCGTTGAGATCAACCACGTCATTGAAGGCTTCGGCGATTTCGCCGTCGACGCCCGACAGGTTGCTTGGAAGACGGACCGAGAAGTCACCTTTGCGCAGCGCGCGCAAGGCCGCGAGAAGGTCATGCTGATCCAGCGTCGTGATTTTTTGACTCGTCCTGCTCATCGGGACCCCCGGGATACGCCGTATGCGGCTGTGATGCCGCCGGCTGAGAAGTAAAAATGTGGAGATCCGCGCAGACCGAAGGCGTATGTCTTTGCACACGCGACCCATCCCCGCCGCCACAGCGAGTACGGCCTAACCCAGATATCCTCTATGCGGGCCAACGGCTGACGCTGTTCAAATGTTCCGTGTGAGCGGTTCTATTTTTCGAATTTTGCCGGGTCTCGGATTCGCGTCTTACGCGAACCCATTCCTAGACGCCTGGGATCACCATCCTACAATTTGCAGCGGCTATTTTGGTGGGGGAAGGGACCCGGCCGGACTCTTCGATAAAGGGGAGATCGGGGGGATAGGCGAAGGCACGGGATCGCGCGCGGTAAGGTCGGGCGCGATCGCCGTTGTGCCGGAAGGCGGCGCCGCGCGCGGTGCAACGTTACCAGGCACCGCGGATAGCGCATCGCCCGTCGACGTCCCACCCGGAAGCGCCGGCGCATCGGGCGGGATCGGGGCCACAGGCCGTGTGGGCGGCGCGGTATTGGGCAGCGGATTGACGACCGGCGCCGGCTGAGAGCGCAAGATCGGCGGCATGATCAACTGGTCGTTGGCGCGCCGGATACGGTCCTCAAATTCCTGTTGGATGCGCACACGGTCGCCGTCGCCCAAGGCATTGGTGAGGCGGCCGCGGCATTCGATCTGCTCGGAAACGGACAGACGGATATTGCCGCAAAGGTCTTGTGCGAGGACGGGGCCAGAGGAAGCGAGGCCGATCAACAGGACACCAAGGCTCACACGCATCGCGGGTTACTCCCTACGCTTCTCATCATATATGGCTCCCGCGCGGGCGTTCCTCAAGCCAAGGGAACGATGCTTGCTGCGCTTCCGTTCTACGCACATCCAAACGAAGGGAACGTTTTATGAATCGTATGCAGGAAAGTCACGCCGAGCGGGTGAAAGAGGGCCTTGACCGTCTTGGCTATAATATCACCGACGAAGAGATCGGTCTGGCGTAGGCGTCCATGCCATCCACCGCGATCCGGCAGATGAAATACAACGCGCTCGAGAAAGTCCTGCAGGTCGAATTCACCCGCGGCGCCGTCTATGACTATTACGGCGTGCCGCAGCAAGTGTACGAGGCGTTCGTCTCGGCGCCCTCGCGCGGACGCTTCTTCGCCTATGAATTCCGCGACAAATTTCCATACCGGAAGAAGTCCGCGCCGAGGATGCACTGATGCTAAGAAGCGCGGGTCTTTTGCTTTTCCGGACAAAGGGACGGGCGACGGAGGTCTTCCTCGTTCATCCCGGCGGCCCGTTCTGGACCACGAAAGACAACGGTGTCTGGTCGATCCCCAAGGGCCTTCACGAGCCGGACGAAGATGCCCTCGCGGCCGCGCGCCGCGAGTTCACCGAAGAAACCGGATTCACCGCGGCGGGCCCGTTCATCGCGCTCGGGAGCTTTAAAGTCAGCCGCGACAAAATCGTGACGGCTTTCGCGGCGGAAGGCGACTGCGCGCCCGCGCGGCTGGTGAGCAACACGTTCGCGCTGGAATGGCCGCCCAAGTCGGGCCGCTTTCAGGACTGCCCCGAGGTGGACCGCGGCGCCTGGTTCGGGAGAGAACAGGCCTTAAACAAGATCACCGCCGGTCAGCGCGCGGTGATTGAGGCGTTCTATGAGAGCACGCCTAAGAGAAAATCAGCGACGGCGGCCGCCCCTTCTCCACAAGCACGGTAGCGTATTGATCGAAGCGGCGCGCCAGCGCGACGGCGTCTTCACGCGAAAGATCGAACACAAACAGGCCGGCCTCGGTTGGGCCGTTGTCCCCGGCGTCACGCCCGCGCGCGGGCAGATAAGCTTTGCCGATTTCGCGGACCGCATCGATCAAAGCGCCGTGCGCCTTGGCGTTATCCTCTTCGGGCCGGACGTGGCTGCGCGGATTATAGGCGGTGATGAACACGCCGCTTTGCGCCCGGCGCGCCGCGAGGAGCGTATCGAGGCCGGGGTTCGCCTGATCCACCTGGAAGGCCAGCGGCCGGCCGTCGACGTCGACTTCGTAGATGGCTGCGCGGTACGCGGCGACGAGATCAGCGGGAACGGACAAGGCGGGCCTCTAAATCGTAATGTCGGCGAACACTGGAAGGTGATCGGAGCCGTCGCGGCCGGCGGGGTCGACCCAGCTTGTGATCATCGCGCCTTCCGGCCGGCAGTAGATGCGGTCGAGGATCAACATAGGCCGGAACGACGGCCATGTGCGATGGTGCGTGCGGGAGGGCAGTACACCGGCCAAGGACCGGCGCACGGGGCCCCGCCATGGCCAATCATTGAAATCGCCAAGCATGATCGAGACCCGGTGATCGCTGGCGGCGATGCGCGCAAGTTGCCGGGCCTGGCGCCGCCGTTCCGTGAACCAGAGCCCTAGATGCACGGCGGACAGATTCACGAGCCCGTACGGCGTTTCGATATCGCACTCGATGGCGAAGCGCTTTTCAAACTTCCAATAGGAAAGGTCGTGCAGTTTAACATGGGCCATCGGCCAGCGGCTGATGACGGCGTGACCGTAGTGGCCATCCTCGGCCACTATCGTGCGTGCTTCCGCCTGATGTTCGCCCAGCGCATTGGTCAGGAACGCGAGCGGCGGCGGCTCGTCCGCGGGACGTCCACGGGAATCGATTTCCTGGAGCGCGACGATGTCGGGGTTGTGGGCTTTGATAAGGCGCACGATACGCCCGAGATCACGGCGGCCATCGGGACCGATCGCGCCGTGGATATTCCAAGTCATCACTCTAATTGACGGCATCAGGCCCTCGCCCGGCGCCTCATGGCGACCTGGAAGCCGTAAGACAGCGCGAGCCAGGCCGCGAGCACGAGCGCAAGCATCGCGCCGCTCTGCATTGTCGGATGAGCAATGAACGACGAGACGCGGCGTCCCGCGACCGCGAGCACGATAAAGCCCGGCGCGAGGCCGAGGGCCGTACCGATCATATAGTCGGAGAAATGGACGCGCAGCGCGCCCGCGAACACATTCACGATGCTGAACGGCGCAATCGGGACGATCCGCAAGGTGGTGACGGTGACGATCCCGTGGCCGCCAATGCCGTTCCGGATCTTTTTGGCGCGCGAGCCCAAAAGATGTTCAAGCCGCGCGGTTCCGACGAGACGCCCGGCGCCGTATCCCGCCGCGGCGCTGGCGAGCGCGCCGACACACGCGTAGAGAATGCCCGTCCAAAGACCGAACGCAGCCGTGGTCGCCACGATCATGACGGTCACGGGGAATCCCACCAAACCGCCGGCCACATAAATGAGCGCGACAATGGCGATCGCGAGCGGATCGTGCCGGTAGCTGCGAAAAAACGCGATAACGGCGTCGGCGGTGGCGTACTCGCTGAGCGGGGTGAAGCGCCAAAGGAGAATGAGCGCGAGAAGGCATGCCAGCAGCACGCCGCCCAAAAGGAGGGCGCCGCGCATATGAGACATGTGGCCGCCGCGATGCGACGGCGAAACGTTCGAGTAAGTCTTTATCGCATCGTCTCCGGTCCCGATATCCGCGTTAAGCGGCGGACGCGACGTTATATGGGAACGAAGGGGCGCCAACCCCAGCGCCGCGCGCGGCGCTGTGATAGACGTCGCGATACCGGCCAGCGGCCGCGCGCCAGCAATTGCGGCGTTCCATCGCCGCGCGCTTCATCTCAACAAAGTTCTTGCGGGAGCTGTACGCGCCGAAAGCTCGTCCGACCGCTTCCATGAAACCTTCCGACGAGAATTGACCGAACAGAAACCCGGTGACGCCGTCCTTAATGGTGTCGCTGAGGCCGCCGGTACGGTGCGCGATCGGCAACGTGCCGAAACGCTGGGCATACTGCTGCGACAGGCCGCAAGGCTCGAAGCGCGACGGCATCAGCAAGAAATCGCTGCCCGCATAGGCGCGCCGCGACAAGGTTTCGTCGAAACCGATGCGAACGGCCACGCGGGCCGGATATTTGGACGCAAGGGCGCGCATCGACTTCTCGATGGCGGGATCACCCTCGCCGATCACGACAACCTGGCCGCCCTGACGCACGATGTGGTCGGCGGAGTCCTCGAGAAGGTCGAGGCCCTTCTGATGGACCAGACGCGAGATCACCGAGAACAGCGGCCCTGTGTCCGCGAGGCCAAAAGCGCCGCGCACAAAAGCGGCGGTCTTTTCCTTGCCGGTAAAGTCGATGGAATCGAAGTGGTGTTCGAGATGCGGGTCGCGCGTGGGATCGAAGCTGTCGTCGATGCCGTTCAGGATGCCGGTGAGCTGGTTCTGCGCGGCGCGGTTCTTGAGCACGCCGTCGAGGCCGGCGCCGAATTCCGGCGTCAGGATCTCGCGCGCATAGGTCTCGCTGACCGTCGTCACATGCGAGGCGTACACGATACCCGCCTTGAGGAAGGACATGCGTCCGTAGAATTCGACGCCGTCCACGTTGTAGGCGGATTCCGGCACGCCCAGCGCGGGCAAACGACTACGCTCGAACAGGCCCTGGTAGGCGAGATTGTGGATGGTCAGGATGCTGGGGACCTGCTGACCGCGCCACTTGAGATAAGCCGGCGTCAGCGCTGAAGCCCAGTCATTCACATGCACGACGTCGGCCGACCATGAGGCCTGGGCGCCGCTTCGCGTACCGGTGGCAATGTCCGCCGCCGCGAGAGCAAGACGCGCGAACCGCACATCGTTGTCCGCCCAATCGCGCGCGTTCTCGTCGCCGTACGGCGAACCGGGACGATCGTACAGCTCCGGCGCGAGCAACACATAGACAGGCAGCCCGTCATTGGTGTGGGTGAGTGCGACTTGGCAGGGTGGAATGGCGTTGAGGCCGGGCAGCGCGGCAACAACATGTGGGGCGCCGATCTTGGCGAGGACCTGCCGGTAGCCGGGAATCATGATGCGCGCATCGAGACCGCCGTCGCGCAGCACGCGCGGAAGATAAGCGGAGACTTCGCCGAGACCACCGGCCTTCACGAGGTCGGTGAGTTCAGACGTCACAAACAGGACGCGCTCGACATTCTGCACGCGCAATACCCTTCCAAAACCCTGACGCAGAGTGCGCGAGCGTGTCAGCGGACACCGCAGCGTTCTGCATCATTCAAGATGAACTTGAGGTTCGCTCCACACGCATGCTCCGCGAAGACATGTGCGTCGCACACAACCCAAAGGCAGAACGGCGCCTTTTTGTGATTGTTCCCGGGCGCGGGAGAGCGCTAAGAGATTCTTTGGAAAGAAATAAATCGCGCTTTAGAAGCGCTTCAGTGTGCGGTCACGCGCATCATCTCATCCGCCTCCGCCAAGGCTTCGGCGGACACGTCGACGTTACGTCATGCTCCAGCCGTGGCTTACATTGAGCGACTGACCGGTCAGCGCGTTGGTTTCGAACGCGGCGAAAAACAGAACGGCTTGCGCGACATCATCGACAGTGGAGAATTCTCCATCGACGGTGCCCTTCAGCATGATGTTTTTCACGACGTCTTCTTCGGAAATCCCCAAGGTCTTCGCCTGTTCGGGGATTTGTTTGTCGACGAGGGGTGTGCGCACAAATCCGGGGCACACGACGTTGGCGCGCACGCGGTGCGCCGCGCCTTCCTTGGCCACGACCTTGGCAAGCCCCATAAGGCCATGCTTCGCGGTGACATAGGGCGCCTTCAGCGGCGAGGCTTCCTTCGAATGTACCGAGCCCATGTAAATGACGGCGCCGCCGGTACCTTGTTTGTACATGTGGCGCAGCGCCGCGCGCGTGGTGAGGAACGCGCCGTCGAGGTGGATCGCCATCAGGCGCTGCCAGTCCTTGTAGGCAAAGTCCACCAACGGCGCGACGATCTGGATGCCGGCGTTGCTGACGAGAATGTCGATCTTGCCGAAATGCTGGGCGGCGCGGTCGATACCCGCATCAACTTGGGATTCCTGGGTGACATCCATGGCGACGCCGAGCGCGTTGGGCCCGAGTTCGCGTGCGGTCGCGTCGGCCTGCGCCGCGTTGAGATCGGCGATGACGACTTTCGCACCGGCTTTCACGAAGACTTCGGCGATGCCGCGGCCGATACCGCTGGCGGCGCCCGTGACGACCGCGACCTTGCCCACAACCGACATTTTCAGAACTCCGCTTCCAGCTCTTCCACTTCCTCGGGTTCCGCTTTCGCCGCGTCCGTCCAGGCGATCACCGGTTCCCACGCGCAAATAGTATCGCAATACGCCGTGCAGACAGGATCGAGTTTTACGTCATAGGTAACGAAGCGCGTGCATACGGGGGCATACATGGCGTCGGCCATGCTTGGCTCCTTACCGAACAGATACGGCCCGCCGTAACGCGCGAGACAGTCGCGCCAGATCTCGAGCACCCGCTCGATATCCGGTTTGGCGCCGGCCCAAACCTTGAAACCTGGAAAATGGGCCTTAAGGTTCATAGGAAGCGCTGAGCGCAGATTAAAAAACCCCGAGTGCATCTCGCCGCTGATGGAGCGGCAATGCGCGCGGGCCTTCGGGTCGGACGGAAGCAGCTTCGCACCCGGTTTCAGCTCGGCCAGATATTCGGCGATGGAGAGCGTGTCCCAGACCGTAAGCCCGTCGTGTTCAAGCTTCGGCGTCAGGAATGACGGCGATAATAAAAGGAGTTCCGCCCGACGTGTGGGGTCATCGATCGCGACCGTCTTTTCCTCGAATGCGAGGCCTGCCATTTTGCATAGGAGCCATCCGCGGAAGGACCAGGATGAGTAGTTTTTGCTGGAAATCGTGAGTGTTGCCGCCATTTGGCCCTCGTGGCGGCCCCGGGGTTCCTCAACCTTACGGTTCGAAGCCGCCCAAGGATCATCTCGCACTGCAGCAAAAATTGCACTAGGCTTTTCCTGGGGAGAAGCCAGAATGGCGGACGAACTGGGTATAGATGCTTTATTCGTTTTATGAACAACAGCGTACGTGGAGCGAGCCGCTTCGCCGGATGGCGGGCTTGGCGCGCGATACGCTTATGCCCCTTACATTGTGGCCCGGCGGCGCCGGTATGTCGCATGTGACGGCGGCGTTCGACCTTCTGTCACGCACCGCGCTAACCCACGAACATCCCGGATACGACATCGATCACGTGCTGATCGACGGTCACCCCGTGCCGGTGACCGAGGAAGTCGCGGCCACCTCGCCGTTCTGCACGTTGCTGCGCTTCAGGAAACCCAGCATCACCGGCCAGCCCAAAGTGCTGGTGGTCGCGCCGCTGTCCGGTCACTTCGCGACACTTCTGCGCGATACCGTGCGTACGCTGCTTGCCGATCATGACGTTTTCCTGACCGATTGGCACAACGCGCGTGACATCCCCGTGACGCACGGCGACTTCGGCTTCGACGACTGTATCGAACATATCATCAGCTTCTTGGAGACCATCGGCCCGAACGCACATGTGATCGCGGTGTGTCAGCCGTGTGTGCAGGTGCTGGCCGCCGTGGCGGTGATGGCGGAGAACAAGAATCCGGCCACGCCCCTTTCGATGACCCTTATGGCGGGGCCCATCGATACGCGGGTGCAGCCGACGAAGGTCAACGAGCTGGCGCTCAGCCACCCCATCGAATGGTTCGAGCAGAACCTGATCACCGAAGTGCCCGCGAGCCTGCCCGGCGCCGGACGCAAGGTGTATCCGGGCTTCCTGCAACTTACCGCGTTCATGTCCATGAACGGCGCGCGTCATGTAAAGGCGCATAACGATCTTTATTCCCACCTCGCGACCGGCGATGTGGAGCGCGCGAATGAGATCAAGACGTTCTACGACGAATACTTCGCGGTGTTCGATCTGCCGGCGCGCTTCTATCTCGAAACCGTTAAGCGCGTGTTCCAGGATGCCGATCTGGCGCGCGGCGCGCTGACGTACAAAGGCAAGGCCGTCCATCCGTCCGCGATCAAGAAAACCGCGCTGCTCACCGTTGAAGGTGAGCACGATGACATTTGCGCGGTGGGACAGACGCTGGCCGCGCACGACTTGTGCACGGGTTTGAAGCCTTTCCTCAAGCGCCATCACTTACAGGCGGGCGCCGGTCACTACGGCGTCTTTAGCGGCCGCAAATGGCGCACGCAAATTTATCCGCTCGTGCGCAACCTGATGCTCTCGGCCACATAGCGTCTGCGCGCGTTGCGCGCATCTCTCGCGGCAACGTGAGCCCCGTCTCCAATTTGATCCGTTCCCGTCGCATTTTCTCCTCAATGCGGCGCTCAACTTGATGCCGAAGTGACGCGAACCGTTCGCGCACGGAACCGGAGTCCAGTCTGTAACGTTTTCACCCGGACTCAGTTCGTACGTGCCGGCTTTCCCCCGAGTCACACCGGCGATTTAGGAGAACCCCCCGTGAAAAAGCTCATCTTGAGCGCCACCGCTCTCACCTTCCTGGCCAGTTCCGTGGCCACGGCCCTGCCCGTGATCCCTGAGCAGCCCGCCGTGAAGAGCGCGACCCTTTCGCAGCTGGTGCAGTACCGCGGCGATGACCGCCGCGACGACGGTTACGACTTCAAGCGCGGTGACCGCCTGCCGCGCGGGCTGCGCAACAAGCGCTACGTTTATTACGATTGGCGCGAAAGCAATCTGGAGCGCCCGCCGCAGGGCTATCAGTGGATGATGATCGGTGATCAGTACGTCATGGCCTCGATCGCCAACGGTCAGATCCGCGAAGTGCGGAACGTGGAGCGCGTCGAACGCCGCGCCGACCGCGAAGAAAGGCGCGAGGAACGCCGCGAGGAACGCCGAGAGCAGCGTCAGTACAGCCGCGCGGAGCGGGAAGCGCAGTGGCGGGCCCGTTACGCCCGTCAGTACGATCTGAATGACGATCAATACTATCGCGAATGCAGTCGCAAGCCGGACCCGGCTGGCGCGCTTGTCGGTGCGGTGATCGGCGGCCTGCTCGGCAACGCCGCCGGCAATCGCCGCAATGAAACCGCCACGACGATCATGGGTGTGGTCGCCGGCGGCGCCATCGGCGCGGCTCTGACCAGCAAGCTGGACTGCCAAGACCGCAGCTACGCCTATAAGACCTACACCACCGGCTTCAACGCGGGCAAAGCCAACGCCTACTACGATTGGCGGAACCCGCAGTCCGGCACGCGCGGCCAGTTGCATGTGCTGGACTACTACGAAGACGAAGACAATTTCCGCTGCACGGTCTACAGCCAGAAGATCTGGATCGACGGACGTCCTGAAGAGGCCAGAGGGCGCGCATGCCAGCAGCCTGATGGCGCGTGGGCCATCATCGACTAAGGGTGTGTGCAGCGGCGCGCCCTCAATCTTTAGAGTGCCGGCCTTCGCCGGCGGGGCGCGCATGCCAGCAGCCTGATGGCGCGTGGGCCATCATCGACTAAGGGTGTGTGCAGCGGCGCGCCCTCAATCTTTAAAATGCCGGCCTTCGCCGGCGGGGCGCGCGTGCCAGCAGCCTGATGGCGCTTGGGCCATCATCGACTAGCTTGATGCCGGTCCGCGTCTTGTAACGCGATGATGTAAGAACCACGAACACGCCCGGCAGGCCGTCCACGGCCTGCCGGGCGATCTGTTTTGGAAGAACACAAACGCGCGCGGTCGAGCGCGTTGTTCGCCGATCATTGTGCACCGCAGCAAAACCGCAGCGCAGCGTGGCCGCTAAAGACCACCTCCGTTTACAACAAAAACTGGTGTGCGGTTGATCAAAGATGCGCGCGCTCGCTTGCTATTTAGGGCGTCTTTTGTTTCAGTCGCACAATCAATCTGCAACGGAGGGGTTTTTCTATGGGCAAGACGGCACAATGGGTGCTTTGGGGAGGTGTCGCCATACTTGGCGCCGCCTGTATGGGCGTACTCGCGCTCCATGAAGGAGAGTCGATCAATGCGGCGTGGCTCGTCGTGGCCGCGGTCTGCACCTACGCGATCGGCTACCGTTTCTATAGCGCCTATGTGGCGAATACGGTTCTAGGCGTCGACCCAAGCCGCCCGACGCCGGCCGTTCTGAAGAACGACGGGATGGATTACGTCCCGACCAACAAGTATGTGCTCTTCGGGCATCATTTCGCCGCCATCGCCGGCGCCGGTCCGCTCGTCGGTCCGACTCTTGCCGCGCAGATGGGTTATCTGCCGGGAACGCTCTGGATCCTGGTGGGTGCGGTGTTCGCAGGCTGCGTGCAGGACTACGTCATCCTGTTCTTCTCCACGCGCCGCAACGGCAACACCCTGGGTCAGATGATCCGCGACAATCTCGGCAAGGACGCCGGGATCGTGGCCATCGTCGGCATCCTTTCCATCATGATCATCCTGCTCGCGGTGCTGAGCCTGGTGATCGTCAAAGCGCTCGCTGAAAGCCCGTGGGGCGTGTTCACCGTGGCGATGTCGATCCCGATCGCGATCTTGATGGGCCTTTACATGCGCTATGTCCGACCGGGCAAAGTGCTGGAAGTGTCCGTTGGGGGCTTTGCGCTCCTGATGCTCGCGCTCTGGTTCGGCTCGCACATCGCCGAGCACCCGTACTGGTCTGGCGTGTTCACGCTGTCGGGCACGGCCATCACCTGGTGGCTGGTGATCTATGCCTTCGTGTCGTCGGTGCTGCCGGTGTGGCTGATGCTGGCGCCGCGCGACTATCTGTCGACCTTCCTGAAGATCGGCACGATCGTCATGCTCGCCGCCGGCATCCTCGTGGTCTCGCCTGACCTGCAGATGCCCGCGATGACGAAGTTCATCGACGGCACCGGTCCGGTGTTCGCCGGCTCGCTGTTCCCGTTCCTCTTCATCACCATTGCTTGCGGCGCCATCTCGGGCTTCCACGCGCTGGTCTCCTCGGGCACGACCCCGAAGATGATGGAGAACGAAATCCAGGGCCGCCCGGTGGGTTACGGTTCGATGATCTGCGAAAGCTTCGTCGCCATCATGGCGCTGATCGCGGCTTGCGCGCTGGAACCTGGCGTTTACTTCGCCATGAACAGCCCGTCCGCCGTGATCGGAACCACGGTTGAGAGCGCGGCGACCGCGGTCAGTTCGTGGGGCTTCGTGATCACCCCGGAAATGCTGTCGCAGATGGCGAAGGACGTGGGTGAAGCCTCGATCCTTTCGCGCACCGGCGGCGCACCGACCCTCGCGGTCGGCATGGCGCACATCCTGTCCCAGTTCCTGGGCGGCGCTGCGACCATGGCGTTCTGGTATCACTTCGCGATCCTGTTCGAAGCGATGTTCATCCTGACCACGCTGTCGGCCGGCACGCGCGTTGCCCGCTTCATGATCCAGGATCTCCTGGGCATGGCGAGCAAGACGCTCGGCGATACGTCCTCGACGATCGGCAACCTCGCCGCCACTGGATTGGCGTGCGCGGCGTGGGGTTACTTCACCTATCAGGGCGTGATCGATCCGTTCGGCGGCATCAACTCGCTGTGGGCTCTGTTCGGCGTCGCCAACCAGATGCTCGCGGCCATCGCGCTCGTGCTCGCCACCGTGCTTGTGGTTCAGCTCGGCCAGATGAAGCGCATCTGGGTAACCGCGGTTCCGCTGGCATGGCTGCTGATCTGCACGATGGCGGCGGGCTGGGACAAGCTGTTCCACGCCGACCCGCGCGTCGGCTTCCTGGCCCACGCCAAGATGATCGAGAAGGGTCTTGAGTCGGGCACCGTGATGGCTCCGGCGAAGTCGATCGAGGAAATGCAGCGCATCGTGTTCAACGATTATCTCGACGCGGGCATCTGCGCCTTCTTCATGCTGATCGTCGTCGCGCTGGTGTTCTTCGGCATCCGCGCGATCCGCGGCGGCCAGGGCGTGACGGTCGACGCCACCCCGAGCGCAGCGCGCACGCAGGCGGCGGAGTAAACATGGCCAAGAGCCGCAACCTTCTCGCGGATCACTTTCCGGACGCAGTCTCGGCGGAGCCGAGCCTGCTCGCAGAAGTGTTCGCCCGGTTGCGGCAGACCGCCCGGTTGATGTGCGGCGTGCCGGATTACGACACGTACATCAGACATCTGAAAGCCACCCATCCCGACCGGGACGTGCCGACCTACGCGGAGTTCTTCACCTTATGCCAAAACCGGCGCTTCGGCGTCGGAGGCGGTATGCAGGCAAGATGCTGCTAGGCGGCCGTAGGTTTTAGAAATCGATCGGGCGGTGCGGGGAAACCCACACCGCCCGACGTGTTTTTGGGCCAAAGTGTTTTGGGCCGCAATTTCAACGCGTTATGCGTAGAAAATTAAAGCGCTCGGGGTTACGTCTCTTTATATAAGGGCCCCTTCGGATTGACCTTGGGGCAGGTTTGCCCACATAGACGCGCATGAATATCGCCCTGCCCACCGTTCAGGCGCCGCCAAAGCCGCTGTTCTCGTACAAAAAGTACTGGGCGCAGCGTTTTGGGACGGCCCCCTTCCTGCCCATGAGCCGGGAAGAGATGGACGTGCTTGGCTGGGATGAGTGCGACATCATCATCGTCACCGGCGACGCGTACGTCGATCACCCGAGCTTCGGCATGGCGATCATCGGCCGGCTATTGGAGGCGCAAGGCTTCCGTGTCGGCATCCTCTCGCAGCCCGATTGGCAGAACCCGGACTCCTTCAAGAAGCTCGGCGCGCCGAAGCTGTTCTGGGGCGTGACGGGCGGCAACATGGACTCGATGGTCAACCGCTACACTTCGGACCGCCGCCTGCGTCACAACGACAGCTACACCGCGGGCGGTGAGGGCGGCAAACGTCCCGACCGCTCCGTCATCGTTTACGCCCAGCGCTGCCGCGAAGCGTTCAAGGATGTGCCCATCGTGCTGGGCGGCATCGAAAGCTCGCTGCGCCGCATCGCGCACTACGACTATTGGTCGGACAAGGTGCGCCGGTCGGTGCTGGTCGACTCCAAGGCCGACATCCTCCTGTACGGCAACGCCGAGCGCGCAGTTGTCGAAGTCGCGCACCGCTACGCCAAGGGCCAGAAGGCCGCCGACATGGATGATGTACGCGGCGTCGCGATTCTGAAGAGCGCCGTGCCCGAAGGCTATATCGAGGCCAAGGCCGACGACATCGAGGCCAGCGACGAAGGCGCCAAGCAGACCAAGGATGGTGCAAAAGTCGTCGTGCGCCTGCCGGCCTTCGAGCAAGTGGAAAAAGACCCCGAACTGTATGCGCGCGCGAGCCGCGTGCTTCACCGCGAGAGCAACCCCGGCAACGCGCGCCCGCTGGTGCAAAAGCACGGCGATCGCGAATTATGGGTGACCCCGCCGCCGATCCCGATCTCGACGCCGGAAATGGACGGCGTGTACGAGCTGCCTTATGCGCGCGCGCCGCATCCGTCGTACGGCGATCAGAAAATCCCGGCATGGGAGATGATCCGTTTCTCGGTGACCATCATGCGCGGCTGCTTCGGCGGCTGCTCGTTCTGTTCGATCACGGAGCATGAAGGCCGTGTGATCCAGAGCCGCTCGGAAGGCTCTATTCTTGGTGAGATCGAGAAGATCCGTGACAAGACCGAAGGCTTCACGGGCATCATCTCGGACATCGGCGGCCCGACCGCGAACATGTACCGGCTGGCGTGCAAAGACAAAGCCATCGAGAGCAAGTGCCGTAAGCCATCTTGCGTGTATCCGGATGTTTGCCCGAACCTCAACACCAACCATGACTCGCTGATTCAGCTGTACCGTAAGGCGCGCGAAATCCCTGGCATCAAGAAGGTGATGGTGGCGTCCGGCGTGCGCTACGACCTCGCCGTGAAGAGTCCGGCCTATATCAAGGAGCTGGTCACCCACCACGTCGGCGGTTACCTCAAGATCGCGCCGGAGCATACCGAAGCCGGCCCCTTGTCGAAGATGATGAAGCCGGGCATCGGGGCCTACGACAAGTTCAAGCAGATGTTCGATCAGGCGGCGAAGGCGGCGGGCAAGGAATACTTCCTGATCCCTTATTTCATCGCCGCGCATCCGGGCACCACGGACGAGGACATGATGAACCTCGCCCTATGGCTGAAGCGGCACAAGTACCGCGCCGATCAGGTCCAAACCTTCCTGCCGTCGCCGATGGCGATCTCGACGGCGATGTACCACTCGGGAAAAAACCCGCTGAAACCGGTGCGCCGCGGCGCGTCGGAACAGGTCGACACCATCAAGGGCCTCAAGCAGCGCCGCCTGCACAAAGCGTTCTTGCGCTATCACGATGCGGAGAACTGGCCGCTTCTGCGTGAGGCGTTGAAGCGCATGGGCCGCGCCGATCTTATCGGACCGGGCAAGCACCAGCTGATCCCATCGTGGCAACCCGCCGGCACCGGAAACTCCGGCGGCGAAGGCAAGCGCATGGGCACCAAGCATCGTGGCCAGACGTTCCTGACGAAGGGCATGGGCCTTAAAGAACCGCGCCGGCCGAAGGCCTAACAGCCTTTTTCGTATATCGATGGCGCGCGCCGGGCGGATCGGCGAGACTTCAGCCCTCACGGGAGGGCAATCATGAAATATATTCTTGTTGCGGCCTTGCTTGCGAGCGCGGGCGCGCTCGCCGCCGATGCGCCACCGAAACCGGCGACGCTCGGCAAGACTTACCTGAATCCAAACGGCGGCACGATCTTGAGGCCGCTTACGGACCCCAAGATGTACGGCGGCGCGGAAATCGATATGGGCGAGCTGACATTCCCGCCCAATATCGATTCGGGCGATCACGTGCACGGTTCCGTTGAAACCTTCTATGTGCTCGAGGGCGAACTCGAACATGTGGTGAACGGAAAAAGCATTTTCCTGAAACCCGGAATGGTCGGCACCGTGCGGCCGCCGGATAAAGTGCGCCACAAGACCGGCGCGGCCGGGGCAAAGGCCATCGTCGTGTGGGCGCCCGGCGGCGAGATGGCGCGCATCGCGACGCGATGGAAAGAACAATAGAGAACGAACAGCCGCGCACACTTCGACTCGCGGCTGAGTTTCAGCCGCCGCCACAAATAACTTGTGCATGGTTGTGACGTGCGCGCCGCCGTGCAGACTCCGCGCGTCACACCCAAAGTGACCGGTGCGACGGGGGATAAGCGTTGCGCCAGTGACGATGGGGGCTGTCGTATTTGGGAGCCCCGGCTCGGCGAGCCGGGGCTACAAATACCTAGTCGTCCGTCAGCAGGCTCATGAGGCTCGACGTGTCCCAGCGTCCGTGCCCTTGAGCCTGAACTTCCGCATAGAACTGATCGATGAGCGCGATTGCCGGAAGGCGCGCGCCGTTGCGGCGCGCTTCGTCCATGGTGATGCGCAGGTCCTTGCGCATCCAATCGGTCGCGAAGCCGAAGTCGAACTTTCCGGCGAGCATGGTCTTGCCGCGATTCTCCATCTGCCACGACTGCGCGGCGCCTTTTGAAATCACCGCGAGCACCGCCTCCATATCCAGCCCGGCGCGTTTGCCGAAATTCATCGCTTCGGAGAGTCCTTGCACGATGCCGGCGATGCAAACCTGATTGACCATTTTCGTGAGCTGACCGGCGCCGCTATCGCCGATGAGTTTGCACATCTTGGCGTATGAGGCGATGACGGGTTCGGCTGTCGCGTACGACGCCGCGTCACCGCCGCACATGACCGTGAGCTGGCCGTTCTCCGCGCCGGCTTGGCCTCCCGATACCGGGGCATCAATGAAGCCCACGCCTTTTTCCTTGGCGAGCGCGGAGAGTTCGCGCGCGATATTGGCCGACGCGGTGGTGTGATCGACGATCACGCTGCCTTTCGCGATGCCGTCGAAAACGCCGTCCTTGCCGGTTATGACCTGGCGCAAATCCGGATCGTCGCCGACACAGACGAAAACAATCTCGGCGCCCTTGGCGGCCGCGGCGGGGGTCGGCGCGCTGGCATTACCGTATTTCTCGACCCAGGCCTGCGCGCGCGCAGGATTGCGGTTATAGACCGTGACCTTATGCGCTTTGGTGAGATGCCCGGCCATGGGGAAGCCCATGATGCCCAGCCCAATGAATGCAACGTTCGCCATATCCCACCCCTCATGATGACTAAGAGACGGAGTGTAGCGGGGCGCGCGCGGGGCTGTCAGCAGGGCTTGAAGAGCAGATCCTGGTAAACGCCGGGGCGCAAGCCGGCGATCACTTCGCCCAGATCGAGCGCCGGTCCCGGACCGGTGGCCGTGACTTTGTGCACGCCGTAGCCATGCGCGGCGAACCGGCGCACGAGATGCGCCGCCGACGAACCCATAGCCCGCAAGTGATCGTCGTCGACTTCCACGAACCACGCCGGCCGGACGCGCCCCAGCGTCTGTTCCGCGCCGTCGAGAACCCGCTCCTCAGCGCCCTGAACATCGATCTTTACGAGCGAAAGTTTGGGCCATTTGCGTTCGGCCAGGAGGTCATCAAGACGCGCGGTTTTGACGGTGATGCCGGTGTTATCGGTCGCGAGCTTATGATCGCCCGGATGGAGCGGGTTAAGTTTGAGCTGCGCGGTCCCTGCGAATTCCGCGGCCGCAACCTCGAACAGACGCACACGCGGCAAGGCGCCGTCTTCGCGCAAGACCTCACGCAGATCGGCGAAATTACGCGGCTCCGGTTCAAGCGCGATGACCATGCCATCCGCGCCGACCCATCTGGCGAAACGGCGGGTGAAGAAACCGACATTGGCGCCGATGTCCACAACCGTCGAACCGGGTTCAACCACGGATCTCAGGCCGTCGGCCGACGGCGCCTCGAACTTGGCTTTATAGAGATTGTAGGCGCGCGAAAAAGCCCAACGCCCGGGCGGCGTCGACAGGACGCCGGTCGCGTGGAGTCCGGCGTACGAGCGCAGCAGGACACTTTGAAGTTTTGAATTCATAGGGCCTTGAACTTCCTCCAGGCAAAGAGGGTCATGCGCGCGAGCAGCATGCCGTGCGTGAAACGGGAGATTTGCGTTTCGCCGTAAAGGCGGTCGCGGTAGCGGATCGGCACCTCGACGATCTTCAGGTTGAGCCGGGCGGCGCCGAAGATCAGGTCGAAATCGCCGAAGGGATCGAAGTCGCCGAAATAGGCCCGCGCCGCGGCGATTTTCCGGTAGTCGCCCCGCCACAGCACCTTGGTGCCGCATAGGGTATCGGTGAAGCGGTGATTGAGCAGGAATGAGAACAACGCGGCAAAGGTGCGGTTCGCGACCCAATTGAGGAAACGCATGGCGCGGTCGGCCATCGGATAGACGAGCCGCGAGCCGTTGATGAACTCCCCTTTGCCCGACGAAATGGCCGCGTAGAACTTCGGCAGCTCCTCGGGCGGCATGGTGAGATCGGCGTCGAGGATCATGAGAACATCTCCGGCCGCGGCTTCGAAACCCGCGCGCACCGCATCGCCTTTGCCCTTGCCCGGCTGTTTCATGACCTTGATATCGAGATGCGGATAGGCGGCCTGCACCCGCAGGCACTCCTCGTAGGTGCCGTCCTTGCTGTGGCCTTCGACAAAAATGATCTCGGTCTTCGGCGCGATCGGCGGCAGGCGCCGCACAGCTTCCTCGATGTTGCCGCGCTCATTGCGGCAGGGAATGAGCACCGTGCAGGACGGCGCGAGCGCCGCGGCGTTTTGAAGCGGACGGGCCACGATGTAGTTGCGCAGGCACAGACGGCGCAGGCCGGGCAACGCCCCAATCGTGCGGTTGATGAGAGTGCCGAGGCCCAGCAGGCGGCGCGGGATGAGCTGGCGCCACTCGCGCTTCAAGGGCTCCCAGCCCGCGAGGTCGAGCATGTTCATGGTGTCGGAGGTGCTGAGCCAGTTGTGCTGACCCTGCGGCATTTTCATGCCGGCGCGCTCGGCGAGTTCAAGCACGGGCTCCCAGAGACGCGAATAGTAGCTGACGACGATGCGGGTGCGGGGCGTTGCGAAGCGGTGCAGGAGGCGGAAAGTCTCCTCGCAATCGTCGAGGAAACCGATGGTGTCGGAGAGCAAGATCACGTCGAAGGCGCCCTCGATCTGCGCGAGAGCGGCCGGATCCTCGGCATTGCCGGTATAGAAGGTCAAATTCGGATGGCGCGCCGCGGCGCGGGCGGTCATGACGGGAGAGATATCGATACCGACGCCTTCGCGGGGTGCCAGCGCGGCCAGGGTATCGCCGAGGCCGCAGCCGATCTCGAGGATGCGCTGACCTTCAGGGATAAGGAACCGCAGGTAAGCCGTATCGGCTTCATGGAACGCGGGATTGCGCGCCGCCCACGCATCGACGTCGGGCGCGAGGCGGTCGAACAGCGCGCGCATCTTCGCCTGGCGGTGCGAGAGCGGCCGCGCGATGAGCGGTAACGGCGCAAGATCTTGTGTGAACAGCCTGCGCATCACGGCTCCGCGAACGAAAGACAAGGATAAGGCGCGCGGCGCGCGGCGCCGGAGATCGCAGCCCCCTCGGGCGCGCTCAATTCACCGGCGCGGCCGTCGTGCGTCAGCGCGAAAACGCGTACACGGTCAACATTGGAGGCCGCGCAGACCGCATAGCCGGCCAGCTGATAGTCGGGCGCCTCATAGGCGGCCGCGACATCCGCGCGCCGCGCAGTGCCCGTGCCGCCGAAACCGATGACACGGTCGTCCGCCACCAGGACTACAGCGGCGGCCGGCTCTTGGCGGGCGGCATCGATGGCCCAGCCTTCGGCGCCGACACGGCCGTCGTCGATGCGCACAACGGCATCGACGGCGCCGGTTAACTCCTTCGTCACCGGAACCCGGCGCGCGCCGAACGTAAACGCCGCGCCATCAAATGTACCGGCGAGCATGTCCGCGCGCGCCGGCAGGCCCGTGCGTGCCGGACGTAGGTCATAGACCTCGACGCGCGAGACGAAGAACGCCTTGGCCGGGCCTTCGAACACCATCGGCGGATAGCCTTGCGCGAGGTCGGTGAACAACCGATCCCACTCGGCACGTCGATCCGCGTAGCCGCGCGTGGTGAAATTGTTGAGATAGACGGTGTTGTGCAGATCGTTGAGGACGAGACCATCGCAGGCCGCGCGCAACTGATAGAGATGGGGCGCGACATAGTCCGCCATGGCCGCGCCATCGAGATAGGGAATGTCGAGCGGGGCGGTTGTGACCTGCAGGCCGTGGCCCGCCAGTTGCGGGTTGGCCCACTGCGAGCTGGTCATCATGCAGATCCGCTCGCCCGGCGCGAAGTGGGCGAGGATCCAGTCGCGCGAGGCAACGCGCGTCTTCTCCACCGAGACATCGCGCAGGCGCGCCTCGTTGGTCTGTGCCGCGTAAGTATCGCCAAGAGCCGCCAGCGGGAGAACGAGTATCGCAAGGGCCACGAAAGCTTCGCCCAACGGACGGCGGATGTGGATGCGGCCGGCCGCGATATCCATCGCCGCGCGCAGCATCACCGCGAGCGCATAGAGATAGAGCGGCACCAAATGATAGCCGCCGCGGTCGTACTTGAAGACCGCCATGCCGGCCGCCGAGAACATGGCGAGACAGATCAACAGCCAGAGCGCGGTCGCGTCTCGATCAACAAGCGCCCGCGCCGCGAGGACGGCGGCGGAGACCGCGGCGAGGATGAGGAACACCGCGCCATACCCGGCAAAGAGATCGATGTTGTAATAGAGCAGCGGCGTGGACGGCAGCACGGACGTCCATTTCATCTGCATAGCGTAACCTTCAGCGAGACTCGCCGCGAAGCGGTCCCAATGTAGGAGGTGCCGGATCATGAGGAGCGTAAGGACCGGGATCGCGGCGGCGATAGCGGAAAGGGTGAGCGCGCGCACGCGCGGCCAGGCCGACGCCTTATCCTGCAAAAGCACGAGGCTCGCCGCGAGCACCGGCATGACGCCAAACAACACGCCCGAGATCTTAGTGGCCGTGAGCGCGGCCATGGCCGCGCCGAGCACGAGGCCGTCACGCGTCACCGCTTCGCGGCGCGTGATGAGGACGCTGACATGCATCACGACAACGAGCGGCAGGATCATCAGCCGGTCGATACGGATGAGGTCGATATTAAGGATTTGCGGCGAAAGGCCGAAGAGCACGGTGAGCAGAAGCGCGGCGGCCCCGTTTTGGGTGAGCCGCCGGGCGGTCGCGCAAAACACCATGGTCGCGCCGATATGGGCGAGCGCGCCCACGATCCCAACGGTCGCGATGGCCGCCTCCCGGAGCGGTGGGGTTAGACCGATGAGACCGGCCACTGCCTGGTAGAGATGCAGCGCAAGGCCATAGAGGAAGCTATGGCCTTCGAAATAGACGTTGGGCGCCGGGGCGGTCAGGACGCCGAGCGCACCAGACCGGAAGAAGGCGTGATAGACGAGAATGTCGTCGATCCTAAGATCCGGATCGAACACGAGCGCCCCATCCCAATCCACAAACGGCAGCGTGGCCGCCATACCGATGGCAGCCGCCGTGACGTAGAACCACGCTGGGGATATGGTACGCATAAGAGACGGTTTTGTTTCCGCCTGAATGACTCGAAGAACGCGAGAAAAGTGAGATTGTTCCGCGCCTTGCGTGTCATCCGCGCCCTGTTTGCGGGCGCTGCAACCCAGGCGGGACAAGCGACGTTGGCCTTCACGTGAGACGGAGATATAAAGGACCCATGACCCAGGAATTGGACCCCTTCCACCTCGCTTTCCCCGTCGACGATCTCGCGGAGGCGCGCAAGTTCTACGGCGGCGTGCTCGGCCTGCCGGAAGGGCGCAGCTCCGATGCCTGGATCGATTTCGACCTCTTCGGCCACCAGATCGTGACCCACCTCGCACCTCGGCCAAAGAACGGGGCGACCAACCCTGTGGACGGCCACAACGTGCCTGTGCCGCACTTCGGGGTCGTTCTTTCCATGGCGAAGTGGGAAGCCCTGGCCGAGCGCCTCAAGGCGCACGGCGTGAAATTCGGCATCGAGCCCTATATCCGCTTCAAGGGCCAAGTCGGCGAACAGGCCACCATGTTCTTCCAGGACCCGTCGGGAAATGCCCTGGAGTTCAAGGCCTTCAACGACCGGTCCAAGCTGTTCGCGAAGTAGCCTGAATAGCCCTGAGCGCTTGATTTTACTCAGAAATGTTACCCAAAACGGCAGCTTGTGCTGCTTAAAGCGCTTGCCCGAAACCCCCTAGTCGCGAGACATTTGAGCCTTCCAATTGCGATATCCGGAGGGCCCATGATCACGCTTACCGTCAATGGCAAGGCTGTTGAGGTCGACGACAGCGATCCCTCGACCCCGCTGCTGTGGGTCCTGCGCGACACGCTGGATCTGGTCGGCACCAAATATGGTTGTGGCGTGGGCCAGTGCGGCGCCTGCACCGTGCACATCAATAACGTGCCGATGCGCTCCTGCTCGACGCCGATCAGCGCCGCCGCGGGCCAACAGATCACGACGATCGAGGGCTTGGCGAAAGAGGACGGCACGCTGACCGCGGTCCAAAAAGCGTGGATCGATCTCGATGTCGCGCAGTGCGGCTACTGCCAGGCGGGTCAGATCATGACCGCCACCGCGCTCCTGCGCAAAAATCCGAAGCCGACGGACGAGCAGATCAACACCGCGATGTTCGGCAACCTGTGCCGCTGCGGCACCTACATCCGCATCAAGCAGGCGATCAACGCCGCTTCAGAAGCGATCGCCAAGGGAGGCGTGGCATGAACGCGTCTTTCATCTCCGCCGACTCTTATTTCACCGACGTGATGCGCGAAATCGGCGCACTGCCCGCGCCCGAGCGCACCAAACTCTCACGCCGTTCCATCTTGAAAATCGGCGTCGCCGGCGGCGCGGGCCTTGTGCTCGCCTTCCAGATCGGCGGCGCCGGCAAAGCGATGGCCGCGACAGCCCCGGTGAAGGGCGAGTTCGTCCCGAACGCGTTCCTGCGCGTCGCGCCGTCGGGCCGCATCCTCATCTACTCGAAGAGCCCGGAAATCGGTCAAGGCATCAAGACCGCATTCCCGCTGATCATCGCCGAGGAACTCGATGCGGCGTGGACCGACGTGGACATTGAGCAGGCGCCAATCAATCCGGCCGTATATGGCCGCCAGAGCGCGGGCGGTTCGCGGTCGATCCCGCAAAGCTGGGACCAGCTGCGCCAAGCAGGCGCCGCGGCGCGCGCGATGCTCGTTTCAGCCGCCGCGAAAGATTTCCGCGTACCGGTGAGCGAACTGACGACGTCCGACAGCGAAGTGATCCATCAGACCAGCGGGCGTAAAATCGGTTACGGCGCTCTCGCGATCAAGGCCGCCGCGCAGCCGGTGCCGGACGTGAAGGCGTTGAAGCTGAAGACGCGCGATCAATACAAGTTGATCGGTAAGAGCTTTACCGGCGTCGACAACGCCGACATCGTGACCGGAAAGCCGTTGTACGGCATCGATTTGAAAATCCCCGGCATGGTTTATGCGACCTACACCAAGTGCCCGGCCGTAGGCGGTAAGGTGGCGAGCGCCAATCTCGAGGACATCAAGAAGCTGCCGGGCGTGAAGGATGCGTTCGTGCTCGAAGGCAACGGTCTCGTCGCCGAACTGATGCCGGGCGTGGCCATTCTCGCCGATTCCACCTGGGCGGCGTTCCGCGCCAAGTCCGCGCTGCAAGTCAAGTGGGATGAAAGCGGCGCATCGAAGGATAGCTGGTCGGCCACGGTGGCCAAAGCGAAGGAAATTGCGGGACAGAACGGCAAGGAAGAACTGGTGAAAACCGGCGACTTCGACGGCGCCTACAAAGGCGCGGTGAAGAAAGTCGAAGCCTTCTACAGCTATCCTTTCGTCGCACATGCGACGATGGAGCCGATGAACTGCACCGCGCACTTCAAAGGCGATAGCGCGGAAATCTGGGCCGGCACACAGACGCCGGAGCGCATTCTGTCCTCCACAGCGAAGATGCTGGGCATCGCCGAGAACCACGTCACCGTGCACCAGATCCGCGCGGGCGGCGGGTTCGGACGGCGCTTGGTCAACGACTACGCCGCGGAAGCCATCGCGATCTCAAAGCAGGCGGGCGGTATTCCGGTGAAACTTACTTGGACCCGCGAAGACGACATGGCGCATGACTTCTTCCGTCCGGGCGGGTTCCATTCGTTCAAGGCCGGCCTCGACGCGAACGGCAAGATGGTGGCGCTGTCGGACCACTTCATCACCTTCACCACGGACGGCAAGGCGCCAGTCACCGGCGGCAACATCCCGAAGGAAGAGTTCCCCTTCCCGATGACGGCCAATGGCCTGCTGACCCAAACCATGCTGCCGATGATGACGCCTACGGGGGCGTGGCGCGCGCCGCGTTCGAACACCAATGCGTTCGCGTTCCAGTCGTTCCTTCATGAAGTCTCGGCCGCGGCCGGGCGCGATCATGTAGAATTCCTGCTTGAGCTTTTGGGCGAAGCGCGCTGGCTGGTGCCGGGCAACGACGGTTCGCTGAATACGGGGCGCGCCGCCGATGTGATCAAGCTGGCCGCCGAAAAGGCCGGGTGGGGCCGCAGCTTGCCGAAGGGCCGCGGCCTCGGCATGGCCTTCTACTTCAGCCACGCCGGCCACTTCGCAGAGACCGCCGAAGTGAGCGTCGACAAGAACAACAAAGTCACCGTCCACAAGGTGATCGTGGTCGGCGATATCGGCCCGATCATCAACATGAGCAGTTCGATCAATCAGACGCAGGGTGCGGTGATCGACGGCATCTCGACCATGAATCTCGAGCTGTCGATCGAAAAGGGCCGCATCGGCGAAGGCAACTTCGACGAATACCCGATCATGCGCATCACGGGGATTCCTGAAGTCGAAACGCACTTCATCCAGTCGGAGTACGCACCCACGGGTCTTGGTGAACCGGCGCTGCCGCCGGTGGCGCCCGCTGTGGCCAATGCGGTATTCATGGCCACGGGCAGACGCATCCGCCAGATGCCGTTCTTCAAGGCGCTCAATATGCCCGCCTCGGCATAAATCGCCGGTACGCGCCGCGTTCGGAAAAGGGGGCTTCGGCCCCCTTTTTTATTTTCATTTGCGAGCGGGCGGATGTGAAATGTCACCTGGCGTGAGATCTCATTGCCGCGCTTTTGAGGAGAACGCGCATGGCGAAGATTCTGGTGGTTGAAGACGACACGTTCACCGCCTCGGTGGTCGAGCGTATGCTGACGACCGGCGGACATAAAGTCGTGCGTGCGAAGGACGGCCTGGAAGGCGTCGCGCTGACGCTGTCGGAGCACCCCGAACTCATCATCATGGATCTGGGCCTGCCGTCGATGAACGGGTGGGATGCGACACGCACTCTCAAGTCCGATCCGAAGACCAAGACAATCCCAATCCTGGCGCTGACCGCGAACTTGACGGCGGACGACCGCGAGGAAGCCTATAACGCGGGCTGCGATGCGTTTCAGACAAAGCCGGTGGACGCCGATGCGCTGCTCGCGCGCATCGCCGAGCTGTTGAAAGCGTAATTATCGGCTGGCCGTGCCGTGCGTTTGGAAACGCGCGACGAGCACATGCTGGTCGCCCGGATAAATCAGACGCACATAGGTGACGTTGTAGGCATCGCGGCGCGTGCGGCGCTCGATGCACAGGCACGCCGCGTTGCGGCGGATCTTCAAGATGCGCGCGGTGGCGATATCGGCGCTGACGGCGAAGATGCGGTGCTCGGCTTCGTTCCAGGGAATCTTCGCGAGGAGCCAGCTGCCCGGCGGGACTTCGAGGAACATCTCGTCCTCGGCTTCCGGCACGGCGGCGAGATTGATGATGCGTTCTTCGAGCGCGTAGGGAACCGTGTCGGCCCAGTGCACGCAGGATATGATGAGCACGGGGGCGCCGATCTCGGCGCCGAGCTTGTCGGCTTCCTCGCGCGTCGCCTTGCCGACCTTGCGGGCTTGGATGTCGAAGCGGTAGAGACGCCCGCTGGCCTGCACTTCGGCCTGAATATCGTGGATCTCCAGAACAGTTTCCTGGCTGCGCGGCGCAGCGACCACCGTGCCGGCGCGGCGGCGGCGCACGACGAGGCCCTTTTCGACCAATGACCCGATCGCTTTGCTGACGGTCATGCGCGCGCAATCGAACTGCGCGGCGAGTTCGTGCTCAGACGGCACCTTGGTGCCGGGCGCCCAGGCGCCCGACAGGATCTGCGATTTCAGATGATTTTGGATTTCCTGGTAACGCGGGAGCGATTCAGAAATCGTCTTCTTGCTATACTTCATTTATCACTAACGCGAGCCTAGACATATTCGCAGTATGTCTAGTCAATTCAGGAATATCCAGGCCATTTCAGGGATTTGGGCTCAAGTCTTCTTTAGAAATTTTTGCGCGGCGATTTAGCAGGGCTTTCGTCAGGATCGCCGCCGCGCAATGACGCAATAGTGCGAGACTTGCAGAAATTTCGCTGACAATATGTCTAGGCATATTGCGCCGCAAAGATCGCGGCACCGTTTGGGGATCTGTCGGGGGACAACATGACTTTGAATTTGATCGTCATCGCCATCTACATGGCTGTGATGGTGGGCATCGGCTGGTACTCCAAGCGCCGGGCCACCAATGAATCCGACTTCCTCGTGGCCGGACGCCGCTTGGGTCCAGTGCTTTACGCCGGGACCATGGGCGCACTGGTGATGGGCGGCGGCGCGACCGTGGGCGGGATCGGCCTTGCCTATCAACACGGCATCTCGGGCATGTGGCTCGCCTTCTCGCTCGGCTTCGGCGTGCTGGTGGTCAGCGTGACCATCGCTTCGCTGGTGAGCCGCCTCAAGGTCTACACCGTCAGCCAGATGCTTGAACTGCGATACGGTAAAGGCACCGCGGTGATCTCGGGCCTCGTCATGCTCGGCTACGCCTTCATGATCGCGGTGACCTCGACTATCGCTTACGGCTCGATCTTCCAGGTGCTGTTCGGCTTGGACAAGCTGCCGGCCGTGCTGATCGGCGGCGGTGTGGTGGTGCTGTACGCCTTCCTTGGCGGTATGTGGTCCATCACTCTCACCGACTTCGTGCAGTTCATCATCAAGACCATCGGGATCTTCGTGATCCTCCTGCCCGCGGCCCTGTTTGCGGTCGGCGGCTTTGACGGTTTGCACGAAAAGCTGCCGGAAAGCGCCTTCGACATCACCGAAATCGGCTGGGGCACGATCTTCAGCTATCTCATCATCTATAATCTTTCGATCGTCATCGGGCAGGACGTCTGGCAGCGCATCTTTACAGCGCGCAGCGATAAGGTCGCCAAGTGGGCGGGCGCCGCGGCGGGCGTGTACTGCTTCTTCTACGCCATTGCCGGCGCTGTGATCGGCATGGCCGCGAAAGTGCTGCTGCCGCCGGACGTGAACCGCAACACCGTATACGGCATGGTTGTAGACAACGTTCTGCCGGCGGGGCTTTCGGGTCTTGTGCTTGCGGCGGCGCTGGCCGCAATCATGTCGGTGTCGAGCGGCACGCTCATCGCCTCGGCCACGGTCGCCAAGCAGGACATCGTGCGCGGCTTGAAGCACAAGCGCCTGAAGTCCGAAGAAGAGCAACGCGAGGAATCGCGCGACGAAGTGCGCGACAGCCGCTGGTACATCCTGTTCTTCGGCGCGCTC
This sequence comes from Rhodospirillaceae bacterium, assembly GCA_050246995.1. Taxonomy (GTDB): domain Bacteria; phylum Pseudomonadota; class Alphaproteobacteria; order Rhodospirillales; family Rhodospirillaceae; genus SHVO01. The sequence goes on from JBFWVA010000007.1 coordinate 136,684, forward strand.
ATGATCGCGATGGCCGCGGCGCTGAACGACGTGGTGGCCGCGATCACCATCGGCAGCGCCATCGTCGTCACCGGCCTGTTCGTGCCCGTCATCGGCGGCATGGTATGGCGCCGGGCGAACCTGCAGGGCACCATCGCCAGCATCGTCGCCGGCATCGTGGTGACCTTCGGCCACATGGCCTATGTCCAGGACGTCTATTCCGACAATTCGATCTTCTTCGGGATGGCGGCCAGCTTCATCGCCTACATCATCGGGACCCTCGTCACGAAGCCGACGGACCCGGCGGTCATGGCGGCGTGGGATGAGCGCGCGCGGCCTCAATAGCGCTAAAAGGGAACCACCGGAGATACGTTCCGGCTGGGATGCCCGGGCTAAGAGGGGCTAGGGGAAAAAAAGGCCTAAAATCGCACAGCATAACGCCCGCGGCTCCCATGGAACCGCGGGCGTTTTTGTATTTAAATCACGCGCTGCCAATTCACACAGGGGACCTCCATGAAACAGATCGTGCGTCTCGTTCTCGCAACCGGATTGATGTTCGGCGTTGCTTCCAGCGCCTTCGCGCAGGGCACGCCCGACGATGGCAAATCAGCCGGCGGCGGCGATTGCGCCAAGAACGCCTACAACTGCATCGCCACGGCTAATCCACTGCCGAAGAACGACACGGTGTGGATGGAAGACATGACCTGGATGGACGTGCGCGACGCCATGAAGGCGGGCAAGACCACAGTCATTATCGCCACCGGCGGCATCGAGCCGAACGGCCCCTGGATCAGACTGGGCAAACACAACTGGATCCTGACCAAGAACTGCGAGGCGCTGGCGCGCAAGATCAACGCGCTGTGCGCCCCCATCGTGAAGTTCTCGCGCGAGATGCAGATCGAGCCGCGGGTCGGGCACATGCTTTCGGCCGGCACCATCAGTTTGGAAGAGTCCACCTATGAAGCGCTGCTGACCGATATCGCGCGCAGCTACAAGGTTAACGGGTTCAAGAAAATCTTTTTCATCAGCGACAGCGGCGGTAACGAGAAAGGTATGGCCGCCGCGGCGGCGAAGGTGAACGGCGGCGGCGTGCTGGCGGCCTGGATTCCTGAATACTACGACTACGCGTCGGTCCATGCGATGCTCGTGGAGAAGGGGTATGCGAAGAAAGGTTCGCAAGGCAGCGAATCCCTGCACGACGATTTCGCGATCTCGACGGAGCTGCTGGCAATCGATCCGAAGACGATCAATTTCGAGCAGCGCCAAAAGATCGGCAAGGCGACCATCGACGGCAACCAGCTCGATAAGGCGAAAGCCGACGCGATCACGAAGGAAATCACCGAGCTGCGCGTCGCCAAGACGATTGAGGGCATCAAGAAAGCCGAGGCCGCGGGCGGCACGGTGATGCCGGTAAAGAAGTAGCTTTCAAAAAACAAAAAAGCCCGCATGTGAAAAGTCACATGCGGGCTCTTTCTTTTCTGCTGACTTATTTAACCGCCGGCCCACCCGTTCTCGTGAACTTCTGCACGCGCCAGTCCTCGGAGGTGTAGAGATTGCCTTCGGAATCAAGGGCCACTTCGTGCGGGCGCATAAGCTCGCCGGCCCAGGAGCCGTACCAGCCGAACGTCCCGATGACTTTGCCGTCGGCGCGGTTCACGAAACGCACTTGGGAATTACCCATATCGTTGATGGCGAGCACCGACTGCTTGGCGTCGGGCCAGAACGCGATGGCGCCGACAGAGCCGGACTGCAGCGTCTCTTTGTCGTAGATCCACTCGGTGACGAAAGTGCCGTCCTTCTTGAACACCTGGACGCGGTTGTTCAGGCGGTCGCAGACATAGACGAGGCCGTCTTTGGCCACGCGCACACAGTGAGCGATGCGGAACTGCTGCGCCGGCGGAGCCTTCGGGTCATAAGGCCCGATGTCATTGTCCGTCGGCGGCTTGCCGTAGGCGCCCCACTGGCGCTTGAACTTGCCAGTGTCGGCGTCGAACACGATGACACGGTGGTTGCCGTAGCCGTCGGCGATGTAGACCTCGTTATCCGCCGGATCGACGAAGAAGTTGGCGGGACCCGAGAGCTGCGTCGTGTCGAGACTGCCTTTTGACGGACCGGGTTTGCCGATCTGCATCAAAAACTTTCCTTCGGGGGAAAACTTGAGGACGAGCCCGTTCGCGGGTTCGCCCTTCTCGCCCGGACGCGTGGCGCTGCCGCCGAGCCAGATGTTGCCCTTATAGTCGACATACAACCCATGCTCGGCGCGCGGCCAGTCGTAGCCGTCGCCCGGGCCGCCGAACGAGCGCACAACGTTGCCGGCTTTATCGAACTCGACGACATACGGCGCGGCGATACAGCACTTGCCGCGCTTCGGTGTCGCGGCCGCGCTCAAGGCGTAACGCGGGATCTCGGACGGGGCGTGATAGATGTAAACGTGATCGCGCGAGTCGACGAAGATCCCGCCGATCAGGCCGAAGGTCCAATTGTTGGGTAACGGAAGCTTGGGCCAGCTGGTGTCGATCTTGTACTGCGGCATGGGCGGCAGTGAATCGGCCGCGTGAACCGCCGGTGCGCAAAGCGCGAGTGAAAGGATCGCCAGCTGACGTGTGTGTTTGAGAACCGTTCGAATCACGGGTTCTTCTCCCCCAATTAAGACCTCAAGCAACAGACCGTACGGCGCGGGACCCGCGCAACGGAGCGCTTTTGAGATTTAGTTTAGGCCGCCTAAAACCCACGAATCACGCAAGTCCGCGTGAGGCTTCGCGGAATCCCACCGCGATTCCAGGCACTTTACTGGTTTTAGTAAAAAGAGGGCATTTGGCTAATATTTAGGCGTTATATATATTTGGTCACTTTTTTTGCATATCGCATTGACGGGCGGATTTATTGCGTCTAGCGTTGTGTGCAGTGCAATAAACGTCGGTGTTTCTGGCGTTCGCTGACGTCGGTCCGTATCGCAGCCGCGAGCGGCGTGTACTATGTTTTAACTGAGCTAAACCCGGGGGACAGATCCGTGGTGCTTATTCCAACAATGCGGGCGGTACAGGCCTTCGAGGCGGTCGCGAGATGCGGCAGCGTCACCGCCGCCGCCGAAGAGCTTTGTGTCTCGCCCGGCGCTATCAGCCAGCAAATCCACAATATCGAGGAAGCCTTAAGCGCCAGTCTGTTCGAGCGGCGGGGCCGGTCGCTGACACTGACCTCCTGGGGCCGGATGTATTACGAGCGGGTGCGCGTGGCGTTCGACCAGTTGCGCCTGGCGCAGGACACACTGCAGTTGGCCCGCACCAAACCGGGGATCGTCATCAGCGCCCTGCCCTCGCTGGCCATGCGCTGGTTGCGGCCTCTGATCCAGGAATGGCGCGCCACGCATCCGAACGCGACGATCCGCCTGATTGGCACCGACGAAGAAGCCGCTCTGCAGAACGACCACATCGATTTCCGCCTTTCTTACGGCACCGACGCGCGCAAGTACGACCACTTCGCCGAGCTTTTTACAGATACCGTGGTGCCGGCGTGTTCGCCGGAGCTTCTCGCAAAACATCCGGTCAGCACGCCCGCCGATATCCTTGGCGGGCCGCTCATCGACATTGAGTGGGACATCCGCCATTCGACGGCGCCGTCCTGGGCAGACTGGGCGCAGAGCGTCGATGAACCCGCGCCGAAGGCCGCCGGTGAGCTCACGTTCTCGCTCTCGGCTTCGGGACTCGACGCAGCGGTTGCCGGCGGCGGCTTCGTTCTCGCACAGATGTCGATGATCATGGACGACCTTGAGGCGGGGCGTTTGGTCGTTCCACTCGACCGCCGCATCAGCATGCCGGAGCCTTATTTCCTGGCCTGGGACCGCGCGGCGCTCGACCGTCCGTATGGCTCGGATTTCCGCGCGTTCCTCCTCGCGGCGGCGCGCCGTCAGGCCACGATGTCGGCCAGCCGGGATCACGCACCGGTGCCGGCGCGCATGAAGAAAGCGGCGCGGGGTTAGACCTTAGAGCGCGCTCAACGCACGCATCGCGGCGGCGAACTTGCGCGCGATCTCGTCGCGGCGGTGATGACGTCCGGCCGCGACCACTTTCTTGCCCGCGACCCACACGCAATCCACCGGCGAATCGCCGCCGGTGAAGATCCAAGTGTCGAAGATATCGTCGCCTTTACGCGCGGCGAGCGCGGTTTCCGCACGGCGCAACGTGAAAAAGTCCGCCGGCGCGCCCGCTGACAAACCGCCGGGGTGCGTCCCAACCGAAAGCGCGCCGCCAACGACCGCACTTTGAAAAAGCGCGCGGCCCGTCGAATGGCTCTGGACGGCCATCACGTTGCGGGCGCGGTTGAACAGGCGCTGCGAGTATTCAAGCATCCGCAGCTCGTCATCGATGCCGATTTGAACGTTGGAATCCGAGCCGATCCCGTAGCGGCCTCCGTGGGCCAGAAAGACTTTGGCGTTGAAGACGCCATCGCCGAGATTGGCTTCGGTGATCGGCGCGAGCCCCGCCGTCGCGCCGGAACGCGCCATGCGGATGGTTTCGCCGTCGGTCATATGAGTCGCGTGCACGAGGCACCATTGCTCATCGACGTCATTATGGTTCAGCAGCCATTCGACGGGCCGCTGTCCGGACCAGGCGATACAGGCGTCGACTTCGCCGGTCTGTTCGGCGATGTGGATGTGAATGGGCGCGCCGCCCGCCATCTTGGCCACGTCCTTCAGTTCGTCCGGCGTCACAGCGCGCAGCGAATGGGGCGCAACACCGACAATGCCGGTGCCCAATGGCTTCACGGCCGCGCGGGAGCCTTCCAGCAGACGGTTGTAGCCGCGCACGTCGTTGATGAAGCGGCGCTGATCGTCGCGCGGCGCGAGCCCGCCAAAGCTGGCGTGTGCGTAGAACACCGGAAGAAGCGTGAGACCGATTCCCGTTTCGCCGGCCGCCGCGGCGACACGGGACGCCATTTCCGCGACGTTGGAATAAGGTTTCCCATCGCGGTCATGATGCAGATAGTGGAACTCCCCCACGCGGGAGAAGCCGGCCTCGAGCATCTCGACATAGAGCTGCGCGGCGACCGCCTCGAGCTGCTCGGGCGAAATCTCGAGCGCAAAGCGATACATGAGATCGCGCCAGCTCCAGAAATTATCTTCGCTGGGTCCGCGCAGCTCCGTGAGCCCGGCCATGGCCCGCTGGAACGCGTGGCTGTGCAGATTGGCCATCGCGGGAAGCAGAATCGCGTGCTGTTCGTCGCCGTCGCGGGGCGGCGTATTCGCGGTGACGGACACGGTCCGCCCGGCCTCGATCACGACCCGCACGTCGGAATTCCATCCCAGTGGAGTGAGCGCCTGGGCGGCGTGGATGACGGTCATCAGCGGTCCTTTGAAATGAGCTAAAGCCCTTTAAAGTTGGGAGTCAGCTTGCTTTCGGTCTGAATATGTCTATACATTATCCGGGTCGGGGCGTCTTGGAAACCGGGAATTCTCATGCCAGAGGGCACAAAATCGCGAGCCACGGAAAGGCTTTTCCGCAATGCCCGCCTCGCCACCGTCGCGCCGGGACAGCCGGGACTCGGCCTCGTTGAAAAAGGCGCGGTCGCCGTCAAGCACGGCCGGATCGCCTATGCCGGTCCCGAAGCTGATCTGCCGGCCGCGCTGAAAAAGGGCGAGATCACGGATTGCGAAGGGCGCTGGATCACCCCGGGCCTCATCGACTGCCATACCCACCTTATATATGCGGGTGACCGCGCCCATGAATTCGAGCTGCGCCTAAAGGGCGCGAGCTACGAAGAGATCGCCCGCGCCGGCGGCGGCATCGTCTCGACCGTCAAAAATTCTCGCGACGCCGATCAGAATGAACTTGTGCGCCAGACCTTGCCCCGTCTCGACGCGCTGATGGCCGAAGGCGTCACGACCGTTGAAGTGAAGTCCGGCTACGGCCTTAACCTGGACAGCGAAACCAAGGCGCTGCGCGCCGCGCGGCAGTTGGGCGACGAACGTCCCGTCACGATCCGCACCACATTCCTTGGCGCGCACGCGGTGCCCGCCGAGGCGAAGGGCGATAAGCGCGCTTACATCGATACCATCGTCAACGAGATGCTGCCCGCCGTGGTGAAGGAGAATCTTGCCGACGCGGTCGATGCTTTTTGTGAAGGCATCGCTTTCTCGCCGGAAGAAGTCGCGCGGGTCTTCGAGGCGGCCGCCACTTACAATCTGCCGGTAAAACTGCACGCCGATCAGCTTTCGAATCTGCGCGGCGCCATGCTGGCCGCGAAATTCAAGGCGCTGTCGGCGGATCATCTTGAGCACACCGACGAAGCCGGCGTCGCGGCGATGGCGAAGGCCGGGACCGTCGCGGTACTTCTGCCGGGCGCGTTCTACTTCATGCGCGATACGCGCCAACCCCCGATCGCGCTGTTCCGCCAGTATAACGTGCCCATGGCGGTGTCGACGGACTCGAACCCCGGCACCTCGCCGCTGACCTCCCTCCTGATGTCCATGAACATGGCCGCGACCTTGTTCCGCCTGTCTGTGGATGAGTGCATCGCGGGCGTGACGCGCGAAGCGGCCAAGGCGCTGGGTATGGCCGATGAGATCGGCACCCTGGAAGCCGGCAAGAGCGCCGACCTCGCGATCTGGAATATCGAGCGGCCCGCGGAGCTGGTCTATCGCATGGGCTTCAACCCCTTGCATGCGCGTATCTGGAGAGGCCAATGACCATTGTATTGAAGCCGGGCGCGACGAGCCTTGCCGACTGGCGCGCCATCTATCGCGGCGCTCCGGCCACACTCGACCCCGCGTGCCGCCCCGCCGTCGAGAAAAGCGCGCAGGCCGTGGCGCGCATCATCGCCAAGGGCGCGCCGGTCTATGGGATCAATACCGGCTTTGGAAAACTGGCGAGCGTGAAGATCGAGGACGCGGACCTCACGCAGCTCCAACGCAATATCGTACTCTCGCACTCGGCAGGCGTGGGCGATCCCATGCCGACGCATGTCGCGCGCCTGATGATGGCGCTGAAACTGGCGAGCCTCGGCCAGGGCGCATCAGGAGTGCGTCCCGAGACGCTCGATATGCTCGAGGCGATGATCAAACACGACATCATCCCGGTCATTCCCAATCAGGGTTCCGTTGGCGCGTCCGGCGATCTCGCGCCGCTGTCGCATATGACATCGGTCATGATCGGGGTCGGGGAAGCTTTTACGCCAAAGGGGCGGATGAACGCGGTCGACGCCTTGAAGAGCGCGGGCCTTGCACCCATCACGCTGGGCGCCAAGGAAGGCCTCGCGCTTCTGAACGGTACGCAGTTCTCAACGGCCTATGGCCTCGCGGGTTTGTTCGAAGCCGAGACTTTGTTTCAGGCGGCGGTGGTGACCGGCGCGCTGACCACCGACGGTGCGAAAGGCTCCAATACACCGTTCGATCCGCGCATTCATGCGCTTCGCAAACATAAGGGCCAGATCGATGCGGCGGACACGTATCGCGCGCTCATGGACGGCAGCGCGATCCGCGCCTCGCACCTCGTCAATGACAGCCGTGTCCAAGATCCTTACTGCCTGCGCTGCCAGCCGCAGGTCATGGGCGCGTGTCTGGATATGCTGCGCAATGCGGCGCGCTTCCTCGAAACCGAGGCCAACGGGGTGTCCGACAATCCGCTGATTTTCGCCGACGACAACGAAGCGCTGTCGGGCGGCAACTTCCACGCCGAGCCGGTGGCCTTCGCGGCGGACATGATCGCAATGGCGATTTGCGAAATTGGTTCGCTCGCCGAACGCCGTCTCGCCATGCTGATCGATCCCGCGCTGTCATGCTTGCCCGCGTTCCTGACACCGAAACCGGGCCTCAACTCCGGCTTCATGATCCCGCAGGTCACCGCGGCGGCCCTCGTGTCGGAGAACAAACAGCGCGCGTATCCCGCCAGCGTCGATTCCATTCCGACCTCGGCCAACCAAGAAGATCATGTGTCCATGGCGGCGCACGGCGCGCGCCGTCTGCTGCCCATGGCGGAAACGGCGAATGCCGTGATCGCCATCGAACTCCTGGCGGCTGCTCAGGCGTGCGATTTCCTGGCCCCGCTCACCTCCAGCGCGCCGCTGGAAGCGGTGCGTAAACGTGTGCGCGCGGAAGTCCCGAAGCTTGAAGACGACCGTTATTTCCATCCGGACATCCAAAAAGCGCTCCATCTGGTGCGCTCGGGCGCGCTGGCCGAAGCGGTGAAGGGCGTGAAGCTGCCGGAGGCGACCGCATGAGCGCCGCTTGGCTGACGGTTATTGAAGGCAGCGCGCCGCTGATCCTGTCCATGCCGCATACCGGCACGGAACTCGCCGATATCGAATCCAAGCTGGTATCGCCCTGGATCGCGCGCAAAGACGCCGACTGGTACATCGAGAAGCTTTACGAGTTCGGACGTGAGATGGGCGCGAGCATCGTCCGCACCGGCCTGTCGCGGACCGTGATCGACGTGAACCGCGACCCCACGGGCGTTTCGCTCTATCCGGGCCAAGCGACGACGGAGCTGTGCCCAACCACGACCTTCGACGGCGAGCCGCTTTATAAAGACGGCCAGGCGCCGGACGAGGCTGAGATCGCGCGCCGCCGTGCGCAGTTCTACGATCCCTACCACAGCGCCATCAAAACGCAGATCGAACGCCTGCGCGCCCAGCATCCGCGCGTGGTGCTGTACGACTGCCATTCCATCCGCTCGGTGGTGCCGCGCCTGTTCGAAGGCGAACTGCCGCATTTCAACATCGGCACGAACAGCGGCAAGTCCTGCGATCCTCGACTGGAAGCCGCCGTCGGCGCGGCCTGCGCCCGGACGAACTACAGTCACACCGTGAACGGCCGCTTCAAAGGCGGTTACATCACGCGTCACTACGGCCAGCCGGCCAATAATGTGCATGCGATCCAGATGGAGCTCGCCTGCCGTGGTTACTTGAAGGAGTGCAATGGTCCGGTCGATGAGAAGGACTGGCCCGTTGGATACGATGCGGACTACGCCGCGCCAATGCGCGCGGCGCTCACGCAGGTCTTGAACGCCTGCCTCGATTTCACAAAAAATAACTGACCTAAGGGGACATCACATGAAGCGTCTGGACAACGCCCGTAAGATCAGCGCGCCGCGCGGTACCGAACTGAACGCCAAGTATTGGGTGACGGAAGCGCCGCTGCGCATGCTGATGAACAATCTCGACGCCGAAGTCGCCGAGAAACCGGAAGAACTGGTCGTCTACGGTGGCATCGGCCGCGCCGCGCGCGATTGGGACTCCTACGACCGCATCGTCGCGACCCTGAAGCGCCTCGAAAAGGATGAGACCCTTCTCATCCAGTCCGGAAAACCCGTAGGTGTTTTCAAGACCCATGCCGACGCGCCGCGCGTGCTGCTGGCGAACTCCAACCTCGTGCCGCGATGGGCCACGTGGGAGCACTTCAATGAGCTCGATAGGAAGGGTCTCATGATGTACGGCCAGATGACGGCCGGCTCGTGGATTTACATCGGCTCGCAGGGCATCGTGCAGGGCACCTATGAGACGTTCGTCGAAATGGGCCGCCAGCACTTCGGCGGCGATCTTGCCGGTAAGTGGATCCTGACCGCGGGCCTCGGCGGCATGGGCGGCGCGCAAACGCTGGCCGCCACCATGGCCGGCGCGTCGTGCCTGGCAATCGAGTGCCGCCCGACCTCGATCGAATTCCGCCTGCGCACGGGCTATGTGGACGTTCAGGCGAAAGACCTCGACGATGCCCTCGCGATCATCGCGAAGGCGACCAAGGAAAAGAAAGCCCTGTCGGTAGCGCTGCTTGGCAATGCCGCTGAAATCCTGCCGGAACTCGTCCGCCGCGGCGTGAAGCCGGATGCCGTCACCGATCAGACGTCAGCCCACGATCCCATAAACGGCTATCTGCCGATCGGCTGGAGCCTCGCGAAGTGGGAGGAGATGCGTCAGAAGGATCCGAAGGCGGTCGCGAAAGCCGCGCGCGAATCCATGGCCGTGCATGTGAAGGCGATGCTCGACTTCCACAAGCAAGGCATCCCCACGGTCGACTACGGCAACAACATTCGCCAGATGGCCTTTGAAGAGGGCGTGAAAGACGCCTTCGCATTCCCGGGCTTCGTACCGGCCTATATCCGCCCGCTGTTCTGCCGCGGCGTGGGCCCGTTCCGCTGGGCCGCGCTGTCCGGCGATCCCGCCGACATCGCCGCCACGGACGCCAAGGTGAAGGAACTGATCCCGCACGATAAGCACCTGCACAACTGGCTGGACATGGCCGCGAAGCGCATCAAGTTCCAGGGCCTGCCGGCGCGCATCTGCTGGGTGGGTCTCGGCGAGCGTCATCGTCTGGGCCTCGCGTTCAACGAAATGGTCAAAAAGGGTGAACTCAAGGCCCCGATCGTCATCGGCCGCGATCACCTCGATTCCGGCTCGGTGTCCTCGCCGAACCGCGAAACCGAGGCGATGAAGGACGGCTCCGACGCCGTGTCCGATTGGCCGCTGCTGAACGCGCTGCTCAACACCGCCTCCGGCGCGACTTGGGTATCGCTGCATCACGGCGGCGGCGTGGGCATGGGTTTCTCGCAGCACTCCGGCATGGTCATCTGCTGCGACGGCACGGAAGACGCCGCGCGCCGCATTGAACGCGTGCTGTGGAACGACCCCGCCACCGGCGTGATGCGTCACGCCGACGCCGGCTATGAAATCGCGATCGACTGCGCGCGCGAGAAGGGCCTCGATCTGCCGAGCCTCGCGAAATAACGCCGCTACGATGCAGCTGCTTCGGTCCTCCGACTACAAGCGCATGCCGTGGAAGAACGGCGGCGGTGAGACCATCGAGATCGCGGTCTCGCCGCCCGCCGCCGACTTCGCGTCCATGGACTGGCGTCTGTCCATGGCGACCGTGGCGAGCGACGGCCCCTTCTCGTCCTTTCCGGGAATCGACCGGACTTTGTCCGTGCTGTCGGGCACCCTGCGCCTGGCCATCGACGGCACGGCGGTCGATCTGATGGAGATGTCGCCGCCGCACAGCTTCTCGGGCGACGCGGCGACACGCGGGGCGGTGCTGCGCGGCCCCGTGACGGACCTCAATGTGATGACCCGTCGCGCGGGTTTTACCCACGAAGTGCGGCGCCTGTCGGTGATGGGCGAGAAAACGGTCACACCGGCACCGGGAACCCTGATCCTGTTCTGCCATACGGGTGCGGTGACCCTTCCCGATGGAGAAACTCTAAAAGCGCTCGATACCGCCGTGGGTGCTTCGCCGGGCGGGCCCATGACCTTCCGGGCCGAGGCCTTGTCGACCCTTTATGTAATTACAATTAGGCCTCGTTGAAGAAATACGGGTGGCTTTGATCGCCCGATTTTCTGGAAAAGCGCGAAAACAGCGGGTTTTGGCGCTTTTTTCACGTTAGTTTTCCTAAATAATATCGTACGCCAACGCGCCTTGTCGGGTGGGTCTCGTCTCCGACAATTATGCGCATCAACAAGACGCCGCCATGAAGCGGCGCTCGATCCTCCCTGGGGCTAACCGCGAGATGACTGTAACCAACGATGACGAGCATGGAGCACGGGACAGAATCGCCCGCATTCTTGAAAAACGCCTGGTACGTGGCCGCATGGGATAACGAAATCGGCCATGCCCTGACGGCGGTTACGATTTTAAACGAGAGCATCGTGATGTACCGCGACAGCGCGGGCAAAGCCGTTGCGCTCGAGAACGCCTGCCCGCACCGCAAGCTGCCCTTGTCTATGGGGCGCCTCAAAGGCGACGAAGTGGAGTGCGGCTATCACGGCCTCACGTTCAATCAACAAGGCGCCTGCACGCGCGCGCCGGGCGGCCAACGCATCCCCAAGGCCGCCTGCGTACATTCGTACCCGGTGGAAGAACGCTACGGCCTGATCTGGATCTGGATGGGTGAAGAGTCGAAAGCCGATCCTTCCAAGATCATGGACGTTGCGCACTGGGGCGATGCCGATTGGGGCCTTAATCGCGGCGACGCGATGTCGGTCGAGGCCAACTACCTCTACATGACCGACAATCTTCTGGACCCCTCGCATGTCGCCTGGGTGCACCAGACATCGTTCGGGAACGCGGCTTGCGCGGACGACGTCCCGGAGACGACCATCGCCGACAACGGCGTCATCGTGTCACGCTGGATGCGCAATACGGAGCCGGCGCCGTTCTATCAGCCGTATCTGAAGTTTCCCGGCAACTGCGACCGTAAGCAGCACTACGAAGTGCGCTATCCAAGCCATGCCATCATCAAGGCGATTTTCGTGCCGGCCGGGACCGGCGGCGACGACAAACCGCTCCATAAGGACGTGTTCCTCATGGACAGCTATAACTTCCTGACGCCGATCAACGAGAATACGACGCGATATTACTGGTTCCAGATGCGTAACTTCGCACCGAATGATCAAGCGGTCTCCGCGGCGTTCGCAACAAGTGTCCGCACCGCGTTCGAGGAAGACAAGGCGATTGTGCAGGCCGTTCATCGCGGCATGAACAACAAGAAAAGCGACAACATCGATCTCAAGATCGACAAGGGTCCCTTGCACTTCCGCAAGCGCCTGGCGCAGATGATCGCGGCCGAGAAACCCACGCTCGCCGCCGCCGAATGACGATCACCGTGACCTTCAAGACCTCGGGCCGGACCGTGGCCTGGACCGAGGCCGATTCCTTGCTCACTTTCGCGGAAGAGAATGGTGTTGACGCCCCTTTCAGCTGCGGCGCCGGCGTTTGCGGCACATGCGCAACAGCCTTGCTGGAAGGCGAGGTGACCTACGTCGAAGATCCATTGTATTTGCCCGATCCCGGCGTTGTGCTGCTATGCTGCACGACACCAAAAACCTCCGTCGTCCTCGACCTCTAAGCGAGTAACCACATGACAGCCAAGAGCGCCGCGCAGACCCACACGGGCCCTGCGTTCAATCCGCATGTTGCCGCGTTGCCGTCCTACAATGCCGGACTTCCCGTCGCTGTCGCCCGCGAGGTCAGCGGCCACGATTTCATCGCCCGCCTGGCCAGCAATGAGAATCCGTTTGGCTGTTCGCCGAAAGTGATGGCGGCGCTGGCGTCCAGCGCATTCGAGCCGTGGCGCTATGCGGACCCGGCGGCGCGCGACCTGCGCGCGGCGCTCGGCAAGTATCTCAGTATCGATCCGGGTCTGATCGTCTGCGGAAACGGTTCGGAAGAAATGATCGCGGCCATCAGCCGCGCCTTCCTGACGCCGGGCGGCCTCGCGGTCACAGTCGTCCCGAGCTTCGGCCTGCATGAAATCGAACCGATGGCGATGGGCGCAAAGGTCATCAAGGTACCGATGACGCAGGACCTGACCTTCGACATTCCGGCCATCGAAGACGCGCTCGCGCAGAAGCCGCAGGTATTTTTCATCTCGACGCCGTCCAATCCGGTGGGCGTGACCCTCGACCTCGCGGCGCTGGAACGCCTCGCCGCCGCGAACGGGAATTCCTGCCTATTCGTGCTCGACGAAGCCTACCGTGAGTTCACTGAGCCGGGCTTCCCGGACGGGCTTGAGGTGCTGCGCCGCCTGAACGTGCCGCACGTGATTTTGCGCACGTTCTCCAAAGCATACGGTCTTGCGGGCTTGCGCGTCGGTTACGCGGCCTGTTCGAATCCCGAATTCGCGCGGGTCATCAACGCCGCCAAGACGCCGTTCAACGTCAATGCCGCCGCGCAACTCGGCGCCATCGCCGCCCTCGAGGACGACGCCTGGATGAAGGATGCCGTGCGCCGCATCAACGCCGAGCGCGAACGCGTGCGCAAGGTTCTGGATGGCATGGGTATCTTCATGGCGCCGTCACAGACCAACTTCCTGTTCATGGATTGCAAGGGCGACAGCACCGCGTGCGCGCAGTTCCTGCTCAAGGAAGGCGTGATCATCAAAGGCTGGCGCGAAGCCGGTTACGAACGCTTCATCCGCGTGACCATTGGATCGAAGGAAGAGAACGAAAAATTCATCGGCGCCTTCAAGAAGTGGCTGGCGCGCTAAACCGCACTTGAACGCTGCCGAAAAGAAAAAGGCCGGTGTCTCCCGACACCGGCCTTTCTTGTTTCTGGCGAGGGGCGTCGTCACGCCCCGCGCCAAAAGCCCTTACATACGGAAGCGTATGCCCGCGCGGAACACGCGGCCCAGAGAGTCGTACAACGCACCGTTATAGGGCGCCGCCTCATAGCTGAAGCCGCCCGGTCCGGGCGCCACGATTTCCGGATCTTGATTGAACACGTTACGAACATTGAAGAAGGCTTCCATGTCCATTTCACTGATGGCGAACTTGTAGGCCATCGATGTGTCGAAGTAGATCGCCCCATTGATGTGGTTATCTTCCTGGGTGCGATTGTTGACGGTCGAAACCGGGCAGCCCGTCTGGCACTCAATGTTCGAGTTCAGATAGACGCCGGAGCTGACACCACGCGCCACCAGCGAAAGGTCGAACACATCCGAGGTGTAGGCGGCGGAGGCTCTCCAACGCCAATTCGGGGTGGCCGTGGCCGATCCCGAGTTTTCACCGGCGTACTCGCGCGGCACGCTGAGGCCGTTCGATTCCCAGCGGCTGATGAAGTGAGTCGCCATGAAACGCAGAGCGAAGTCGCCGGGTGCGCCTTCAAAGACCGCGTCGACAGGGGTGGTATAACCGGCTTCAATGTCGATGCCTTTGCCGATCTGATTCACGAGGTTGAACGGCTGCGTTCTAATGAGCGCGATCGTCTTGTCCGCATTGAAGTCGATGGCCGAACAGAATCGAGCATCATTCGTGACGAAGCACTGGTCGATGGTCTGCTGAACCGACAAGTTGCCAAGCGCATCCTTGATGTTCATGCGCCAGTAATCCGCCGAAACGCTGAAGCCCGGCAGGAAGGTCGGCTGGAACACCGCGCCGAAGCCCGTCATGTCCGACTTTTCTGGGGTCAGGTTCGGGTTCCCGGTCGTGCGCGAGAAACCGATCTCGGTCGTCGCGGCGCCGGTCACAGGATCCGGACGGAAGGGATTGGTGTAACCCGGGAAGCCAGAGGTGCCGGTATTGTAGAGGTTCTGCAGATTCGGCGCCCGGATGTCGCGCGAGCGCGTGAGGCGGAACCGGATGTCGCTCACCGGCGCCCACGTCAATCCCAGCTTCCAGGTGGTCACGTAGCCCGACGCGCTGTAATCCGTGGCGCGCACGGCGCCGTTGAACTCAAGCGATTCGGCGAAGGCCACGTCGGTCGCGAGCGGGATGACCGTTTCGAAGAAGCCTTCGGTCACGCTCTCTTTCGCCGTGAAGACCTGATAGTTGCCGAAGTACCAGTCGAAGGCCTGCGAGACCGGATCGTTGACGCCTTTGATCTTGTCGATTCGGTGTTCGGCGCCGAAGGCCACGGAAACAGGTCCGGCCCAGAGTTCAAATGGCGCTCCCGAGATCGAGGCGGCAATTACGTCCTGCCGCGCTGCCTCCGTGCGGAAATCCAGTTCACCGTTGCCGTGCAGGTAGTCGATGGCTTCCGGCGAATTCACGTTGATGCCGAAGATGTTGTACGGCACGCACAACGGATCGTCGTTCGTGGTGATGGCGTCGGCATTCACGCGGCACACCGGGAGCCCCGTGACCGGATGACGAACCGGGTCGAGCGCTTTGGAGAACGCCGAGCGCTTGATCACGCCAAAGGTCGACTGACGGACATGCGCGATACCCTTTTGGTAGTATGCGCTCCAGGTCCAGTCGGTGTCCGCCGCATCGAAACTGCCGTCGACGCCGACGACATAACGCTGCACGCGGCGATCATTGAGGCCGCCGGCGTTGCGTGTATCGGCGTGCATGCTCCCCATGCGGAACTGGGTGATGCCAAGCGCGTTGGCGCGCGCAAGGACGTCCGCCGGGATGAACGGATTGGTGGTGTTGATCGTAAGGGCGGCGTTGTCCTCTTTCATACAACACCAGTTTTGGTTGGCGTTGTGGTTCCAGGACCCTTGCGCGTAGACCGTGACGTTGTCCGCGAGGTCATAGCTGGTACGCAGGAAGATGCCTTGCGTATCCATCTTCGACGTCAGGCCGTTCGCCATGCGGGTGCCGCGGATCGTGGCGGCGCGCCAGCCGCCGCCGACCATGACCGTGTCCGAGACGATCGGACCGACCGGGAACGGATAAGCGCGCCCCCCCTCGCCGAACGCGGTATTGATCAGCGCCGTGTTCGTGATGATACCGCCGGCGATGCCGTTGTACACGCTGGACTGGTTGCGGATGATGCGCTGGGGAACAGATGTGGATTGACCAGCCCCGGTACCGTAGGCGGGGTTATCCAGCATCTGCCAACCTTCGAGATTCCAGGGCCGATCATTGATCGGAATACCGGCGACCTGCGAAGCCTGCCCGGAAATGATGAAATGTCCGCGGCCCGCCGCGAATGGCATGCCGTAGGTCAGATCGGTATCCCAAGACTCATTATCGCCGTAGGTCGTGATTTCGCCGCCCACCTGGCCTTTGAAGCCGGTGAACTCCTTGTCGAGGACAAAGTTCACGACACCGGCCACGGCGTCGGAGCCATAGGCGGCCGAGGCGCCGCCCGTGACGACGTCGACGCGGGTGACGAGCGCCTGCGGGATGGTGTTGATGTCGACGAGGCCGTCGGAGGAAGAACCGACCGTGCGCTGGCCGTCGATGAGCACCAGGGTGCGCTCAAGGCCCATGCCGCGGAGGTTCACGGCGTTGAGGCCGGAGCGGCCGTTGGACATGGCGGAGTTGGTGGTCGAAGGCTGAAGGCTGCCGGTGAATGCCGGGATGGTATTGACGTAGTCGGCGACGTTGGCTTGCGCGGCGGCCTGGAGCTCTTCGACACCGACAACAGTGGTGGGTGTCGGCGCTTCGTAGCCGTCACGAACGATGCGCGAACCGGTGACGACGATTTCGCTTTCCACTTCCGGCGCCGCGGCCGCGAGTTGTTCCTGGGCATGGGCGCCGATGGTCGTTGCCAAGAGGATGGCCGTAGCGCTGGCCGTGCGCAGGGCGGTGTTCTTCAGGCCGACGCGGTATTGGCGCGGCCGTGATGCGAAGAGAGTCGTAGAGTTCATGCGGTTTTCCCCTTTTTGATCGGACGGGTGGCCGTCCGGACGCCGTTTGAGTTTTAGCCCCAGTCGCCGGTCACGCTGGCGGCACGAGCCGGGAGTGAACCCTTATGGCCAATGTGCAGCGCAACATCTCTAGTCCGACGATGTCATATGTCGGTAGCACTATAACCAGCGCCTGAATGCAACCGTCCCTCAATTGCCTTCTTCTTTAGCGGAACTAAAAAACGCCGTAATTTCAGGCACTTTGACAAAAAATCCACAGTCGGAACAAGGCTTTGAGGCTCTCGATTCGGCACCGGATTTCGACGGAAAATATGTGTCATTTCTGCATCGCAGCGCAAAAATCCGTCTGATCAGCTAAAGGGACCCGGCTGCCGCGCCTCCCAACGCGAGTTTTTCTACAGTCTCGTGGCTTCAAAAAATATGCCTATTGGAGGCGATTCGTCTAGACAAATAGCGTCGTGGGTTTGCGCCGATCTCGCAGGTGCACACAGACAGGCGCGGGATTGCGAGTGTTGCGCGGCTCGGGAGCGGCGCCTTGACTGATGTGGCGGGCGCTTAAAACCGTGACTGTCCGAGACGGCGCAGTCCATTTGACATATTAATGTCACAGAACATTCACGGCAAAATAGGCGGGCAAAACGGGCTGCGTCTCATAACCTATTGATTGTTATTAATTATCTCGCCTTCCCATTTCGTTGGCCGATGGATACTAAAGGCCGCGCGTAATCCCCGCTCCCCTTCAACCTGATCCATTTCGAGGCGCCTCATGTTCGGCTGGTTCCAAGCGCTGATGCCGCGCGAAGACCGTTTCTTCCAGCTCTATAACCGCCATGCGGAAACCCTGGTCGAGGGTGCAGAGGCGCTGCGACGTTTGTTGAATGGCGGGCCCGAGGTGGCGGCGGCGGCGGCCGAGGTCTACCGCTTTGAAGATCAAGCGGACGCTATCACCCGCGACATCATGCAGTTGGTACGCCGCTCGTTCATCACGCCTTTCGACCGCAGCGATATCCAGGACCTGGTCACGGCCCTGGACGATTCCATCGACCAGATGAAGAAGACGGCCAAGGCGGTCTTGATGTTCGAGGTGCAGAGCATGGAGCCCGAAATGGCGGCCATGGGCGATCACATCCTGAAAGCTGCGAATCTGACTGTCGAAGCGATCAAGATGCTGAGCGCATTGCGCGAGAACAACGCGCGTCTGCATACCATCACCGAAGAGATCGTGCGCCTGGAAGACGATTCCGATGCGCTGAACGAAGCCGGTATCAAGGCGCTGTTCAAGAAACACCGCGACGGCAACGCGATGAACTACCTGGTGGGTATCGAGATTTACGATCACCTGGAAAAGGTGATGGACCGTTTCGAGGATGTCGCCAACCGTATCAGCAGCATCGTGATCGAACAGGTCTGATCCAACATGGAGATTTTGATCGGCCTTGTCGTCGTTGCGCTGGTTTTCGATTTCATGAATGGCCGCAATGACGCGGCGAATTCGATCGCCACCATCGTCTCGACTCGCGTGCTGTCGCCGCGCGCGGCCATCGCCTGGGCCGCTTTCTTCAATTTCGTGGCTTTCCTGGTGTTCGGGTTGAGTGTCGCGAGCACCGTGGGCAAAGGCATCATCTCGCCCCAGATCATCTCCGACCACGTCATCTTCGGGGCGCTGATCGGCGCAATTTCCTGGCAGATCACGACCGGCTACTTCGGGATTCCCTCCAGCAGCTCGCACGCCTTGATCGGCGGGCTTGTTGGCGCGGGCCTGCAGGAAGCAGGGACCAGCGCGATCGTGTGGCAGGGCCTGGCCAAAACGGCGAGCGGCATTGTCCTATCGCCGACCGTGGGGCTGACCATCGCGCTGATCCTGGTGTTGATAGTATCCTGGGCGTTCGTGCGCGTTGCGCCCGCGCGGGCCGACGGCATCTTTCGCAAGGCTCAGTTCGTCTCCGCGTCGCTGTACGCCCTGGGGCACGGCGGCAACGACGCGCAAAAAACCATGGGCATCATCACCGCACTTTTGTACGCGCACGGCCAACTGACGGGCGAGTTCCATGTGCCGTTCTGGGTGGTCGTAAGCTGCAACGCCGCGATGGCGTTGGGCACGCTTCTCGGGGGCATGCGCATCATCCACACCATGGGGTCGCGCATCACGCGTCTTCAGCCGGTGCAGGGCGTGTGCGCGGAAACGGCCGGCTTCATTACATTATTCATGGCGACTGAGCTGGGCGTGCCGGTCTCGACCACGCAGACCATCACCGGCGCGATCATCGGCGTCGGCGCGGCGAAACGCGTCACGGCGGTGCGTTGGGGCGTGGCCCGCGAGATTCTGATCGCCTGGATCATCACGATGCCGGCGGCCGCCGCGGTGGGCGCGCTGTTCAATTGGGTTTCAAAGTTCCTCTGGTAGCGCTTACCAGAACGGCTTCGCGTTCCTGAGATTCGCCACATGTTTACGCGCGCGTTTGTCGGCGGCGGTCACGCGCGCTTCCAGCCGCGCAACAACCGCGTCGGCTGCGGCTTTCTGCGGAGAGCGCTTAGCAAGCGCGCCGAGGAGATCGCGCGCACGGCTTACATCGTTCAGGTGGCCGAGATCGTCCTGCACCGGCTTCAAGAGATCCAAAAACCGCTCGACCTTCCGCTTCGGATAGAGGCTGCTGTAGAGCTCGACGTTGTAACGCAGGTTCTTACCGGCGATGCGCAAGCGGTGGCGGTCGGCGACGGATTGTTCCCCGAACTGGCGCCCCCGGCGGCGCACGCGATCGAATAATTCGGAGAGAATGCCGCCGGCGGCGTCACGCGCACGGACCTTCAACTTGCGGCCATGCCGCGCCGTGGGCAGGTCCTCGAACCAGCGCATGGCCTCGAGCACGGCCATAGTGTTCTTACGCGACCCCACGGCATCGACGGCGCGTACAAGCGCGCGGCCCTTCTGCGCGTTGGCGGCGCGCTGGACATCTTCGATGTCTTCCTCGTCCTCAAGCTCGGACATGCGCTCGGTCAAAACTTCCCAATCACGCGCGGCGCCCAGCGATTGGAGAAGGTATTTGAGTTTGAGGCGCACGGACTCGTATTCGGCTTCCGGCAGGAAATCGCGCGCGCCGTAGAGGGCCGAGCGCAAGCGGCGCATACTGACGCGCATCTGATGAATACTGGCCGGGTCCTGCTTGAGCGCGCCGACCATGTTGGCCAGAAACTGGGCGAAGTGGCGGCGCGCGGCGGCCCGCAAGACCTCGGCGAGAGAGTCGCGCGCCCGCGTCTGGGGCGCCTCGGCCTTCACTGAAACGGCGGCCGCGCCCGGCGACAGGAGCGCGTAGCCGCGATCGGATTTTCCTGAAGGCTCGATCTGGACCTGCGACTTCGCGACGATCTCGAGCGCGAGCTGGTACACCGCGCTGAGGGAGCCTTTCTTGAGTTCAATTTCGATCTCGGAGACGGCGATCGCGCCTTCGTCCCGGCCGATGGCGTGAATCTCGCCCTCGTCGCGCACGATCTCAATCGAGGTCCCGGGCTTGGGGCTGAGAATGAACCCCGTGCGCACTATGGCGGTGCGAAACCGCGGCAGGAGACGGATGTCCTTCCAGACTTGGCGCAGCTTGCGCCCGCTATGTGTGTTCAGGAGTTCAGGCGCAGCCGCTGCGACCCGGTCGCTCCATTCGCCGCGCGTCAGCGCTTCGCCGTCCGCGGGCGTCTGCTTGAGGGTCTGGACAAAGCGGTCGCCTTCCTCGCGGACGCGGAAAGAAATGCCCTTGGCGTGGAGATCGTCCTTGGCCGTGTCGAAATAGACGGCATGCAGGTTTTTCTTGAAGACCGACCCTTTCACGGCGCGTTTCTGCAAACGCGTGAGAACAGCCTTCAAGCGTGCCGGGGTGCCGCGAAGTTTAAGTTCAATTTCAGCCATCGGTCGGAAACATCAGAGGCGGGACGAAAATTGGCAGGCGAGTGCTACCGATTTTTTCCGGTCCCGACTACCGCGCCATTTTAATGTCATAAAAGTTTCTCGGACGGCGCCCCAACGGCTGCGCGCGCGAGTTGAGCGCCAATGTAATGCGCCCACTGCTGGCGGAGAGGGACAGGAGCGCAGCGTCGGAAGTCTATGCAAGGCGGGGCGATGCGCCCGCATGAACGCCCCGCCCGTCCAGCCTCAAAGAGAGCTGAATTCCGGCTTTTCTAGATTATTTATGAGACTATCGCGCGGCGCGCGGAAGCGCCGCGAGGGCCGCCGAAATCTCGTCCTGATGCCAGGCGAGAATAGCTTCTAGATTCTCTTGGATCGACGCGCGCGCATCGGCACTCGGCGCCGCGTCGATCAAACCTTCCACGGTCATTTTCGCGAAAGCGTTGAGCTCTTCGAGAGCTTGGCGGCGCGCCGAGGCCGACGAAATACGGCCGGCAGCGTCGAATCGCGTGGTCAGCATCGCATCGAGTTGACGCGCCAGCATAGTAGTTTCCGCATCCATGACGGGAGCGCTGTCCACCGGCACATTGAGGCTCTCCGAGACCGCCGACAGGTCGGCGGTGCCGCGCACGGCGGCAAAGCCTTCGTGCGAAGAAAGGATCAGAAGCGTGGTGATGCAGAACGTCTTGAACATGACGTTCTTGTTTCATGAGGCTCGGCGCGGCGACAAGCCCCCGACCCCTATTCTTCATCCAACTGTCATCAACCTGACTTTCACAAAAATATCATATAAGTGTCGTGGGCCTGACAGAAGAGCCGATGAAGTATGGCGTCATGAAAGGCTGGATCGCCATTGTCGCGCTGGAAGACGTTGTGGGAGCAAGTTATCGCCCCTCGGCCGGCTATACTTTCGGCGATCATACACCGCATCACCGTCACGTTTCGGTGAACGACGTCTTCTTCATCCGCAGCCAGACTCAATTGTTGGCGATCGGGCGCGTGCAGCGGATCGAAACCGGGTCCGCGGAGAAGTCCGTGCAACGCTGCCCGACGTGCGGGACCGGGCAACTTGGATACAGATCGACGCGCACGAACAGTTACCGGTGCCTGTACGGCCATGAATTCTCGCAACCCGCCGCGAGCACACGCGAAGGCACCGAATACAAAGCCGCGTTCGGCCTCGACTACATCGAAATTTCGGCACGAATTGAAGCGGCCGAGTTGCGTCCGTTCGAACTCACCAACAGCCGGCAACTCTCCTTGCGCCCTTGCGATCTCGACGGGTTGATTCGCTACATCGTGCGGCGCGACCGCAATGCCGAGCAGGTCTTGAAGGCGTGGTTGAATGAACGCGCGATGCTATTGAGCGACGAAGATGCCGATTTGGCCGAGCCGGGCGATGTCCTGGATGAGCGCGAGCACCGCAATCTCGGCATTCTGCTGCGGCGCGGGCGCAAGATGTTCCGCGACGAACTCATACGCCGCTACGGCACGCGCTGCATGATCTCGGGCTGCACGACCGCGGCCTTGATCGAAGCAGCCTACATCCAGCCGGAATCCGTGCCGAAGTTCAACAATCCCACCAACGGCCTTCTCTTGCGAAGCGACATACACACGTTGTTCGACCTCAATCTGGTCGGCATCGATCCCGTGCGCCTTGCGGTGGCGGTTCATCCCGATCTTCTCGACAGCGAATACAAATCGCTCGACGGCGCGACGCTTCATATCACCAACGGCCGCGGCCCGAACCGCCGCGCGCTCGCGACGCGGTGGGAGCGATTCCGCGCGAGCCTGCCAAAAGCCGGTGGACGCGGGAACGCTACCGAAACGGCAGGCCCTTCGGCGTCGATTTAGAGTTCGACACTGATAGTGCGTCCCTGAAAGTCGTCGGCCGCGCTTTGCCTAGAAGGCGAATGCCGCGCCGATGTCGAGGGACCCGCGGCCGGCGTCCTCGGGATCGCCGACGAGGCGCGCCGAACGCAACAGGAGCTCGATGGCGCCGCGCGCATTGATGTCAGGCTTGGCCTGCATGATGAGCGCAAGGCCGCCCGCGACATAGGCGGCCGAGACGGATGTGCCAGACACGCGCCGGCAATATTGGCCACCGCAATCCGTGACCACATCCTCGCCCGGGGCGATGATGAACCAACCGCTGGTGCGCCCCGCGCGATTGGACCAGGGCGCCAAGCTGCCGTCCTTGCGGGCGCCGCCGGCGACGACGATGCTGCCTTCGAACCGGGGATCGGTAGCGTAGCGGGCGGGCCATGACGGCTGCCCGCTGGATTCGTTGCCGCTGGAGATCACGATCGCGACCCCCGCATCGACCGCGCGCTGCAAGGACGCTTCGAACTTGGGGCCGAATCTCTGGTCGGCGCGGAAGGGCAGCACCGCGACACGCGCGCCTTTCTCCACCGCATAATCAAGCGCGCGCGCGATATCGCGCGGATAGAAGCCGCACTGGCCTTTCCACCCGCCGTCGAAATCCGCGCGGACGGAAAGGACGGTCGCGTTGTAAGCGACGCCGGCAAGTCCACGACCGTCGAGTTTAGAGCCGAGCGGGCCGGCGACTTCATCGCCGTGGCGGTCGGCGAGGATGACTTTACGCTCGGGATTGAGATCGGTGGACAGCGGCGAAAGGTTCTTTCCGAGTTCGCCGCGCTTCTTGTCGATGCCGCAGTCGATGAGGGCAACCATGACGCCGCGGCCTGTGAAGCCGGCGTCATAGGCGGGCTGCGCGTTCACCGCGCGCAGGCCAGTACTTAGATTATATTCTATAGACCCCTTCATTGGTCCTTTGGGCGCGCAGGCCGCGAGAGCGGCCGTGGCGAGCACAGCCGCAACGCGAAGCAGGGGATGTTGGACGCGCATGGAAAGACCTCGTCTTCCGGAAGGCCGCTCACCACGTGATAGAACCGCTTTAAAATACACCTTCCGGCAGGGATTTAGGGAGGCCCTTCCCGGCGGCGGCGCGCAAATAACGCTGGGACAAAGATGGAATGTCCGACGCTTTTTAAACGTCTATTCTTATTGGCCATTGAGGCGCTGGCGCGCCCGCATCGCGGGAACAATGAATTCCCGTCCCCGTTTCACCGGGAACTATCCCGCTGGAATTTCCGCGCCATGGAACACGCCGCGACACCCGCTTTCTTCGCCCCCTCCGCCTTGCGGAAGTGGCACAAGAAAGCCGTGATAGATGGGCTTAAGTCGCTCATCCCCTACCAGAACACGGCGCGCCGGCTGAAGCGCAAACTCTTCCCCTATGAGACCCAAACCGACCGCGACCGCGATCTGGTCCAGGACGCCCGCGACCAGCTTTTGAAGCTGGCCGAGCTCGGCGTGAAGATCGAAGGCGCGACCGTGGTGGAGATCGGAACTGGGTGGAACCCGGTGCTGCCCCTGATGCTGCGGCTCTACGGGGCAGGAAAAGTGATCACCGTGGATCAGGAGCGGCTGCTGGATGGCCACACAGTACAGATTGGAATCGACTCCCTGTCGCGGATGCGCGACCTGTTCGAGGACCGCTTGGCGGCGGCTGGGCTTACGGCGAACTTCAACGTCCTCAAGGTGAGCGCCGACGCTTGGGAACGCGCGCTATTCGAGTGCCACATCGATTACCGCGCACCTGCGGACTTTCGACAACTCTCGGATCGGATTGCCGATATCATCATCTCGCGCGATGTCCTCGAGCATGTGCCGCCCGAACTTCTCACCGGCATCATGACCGCATCGCACCGGATCCTGAAAGATGACGGCATCATTTGCCACAAGATCGATATGACCGACCATTGGGAGCATTTGGACAAGTCGATCTCGCCGATCAACTTCCTGAAATACGACGGCTTGGCGTGGAAACTGGCGGGCCTGAACCCGCAGAACTATCAGAACCGTCTGCGCCGGTTCGAATTCGTGGAGATGGCCCAGCGCGGCGGGTTCGATGTGATCGCGGCGGGCGGCAAACCTGACCACCGGGCGCTCAGCGCCCTGAAGTCGATGCCGGTGATTTCACGGTATGCGCGGGTTCCGCACGACGAGCTGGCGGTGTTGCACACCACGCTCGTCGCGCGGAAAAAGCACTTCTAGATCTTGCCGCCGAAGCTCCACTTCGCCGCGACGTTCCACTTGCGCGCCCTGAGCTGGTTGGTGGCCCAAGCGAGCGGCTCGTTCGCTTCAACGATGCCTAGCTTGCTCGCATAGACCAGCGCGCCGCGCGTGTAGGTGAGGTAGGTCATATCGTCTTCGGCCCATGTATTCGGATCTGTGACGGTTTTGCCGGCGATGGATTTCGTCAGCTCCCAAGCTTCAGCCCAGGACTGCGCGATGGGCGCGTTCTTGGAGGCCCGCAGGATGATGCGGTAAGGCGTTGCGTAGGCGCGCACCCAGCCGCGCGTGCCGCTGGCGCGGTCGATGGTGCTTCGGATCGCCCATTGGAAGGCGGGTTTCCATTCTGAGAAACCCATGTAGATCACCCAGCCGAGGATTGTGGCGAGGAACTCGTCCTGCCACGGATCAACCCACGTGCCTTCAGGAGCCTGGGGTTCGCCGCGGCTGTTCTCGATCGTGCCGACAACGTGAAAGCGCTGGCGTTCCGGCCGGTCGCTGAAGACATAGGTCTGTTCGAACCACTGCCGCGTCTGATCAAGCTGCGCTTTCCAGTAGTGGGAGTTGAGCAGCCACTGCGGCGTGACGGTCTGTGTGCTGCGGGCGCACTGCGCGAGGGTCCGGAGATTCCAGGCCAAGAGGCGCGGCTGTACGCCGGAGGGGCGGTACTGCGCCGGCAGGGCGCCCCAGTTCCACGTCGCCTGAAACTGCAGCTCCTCGAGAAAGTACGCATCTTCGGTGAGGAGGAAGGGAACGTAGGACAAGGCCGGCTGATGAGCGCTATCGAGAGTCACCGGGGAATCGGCCGTCTTGATTTGCGGCGAACCGGCGCTGGCGGAGCCGTACCACGTCGCGTTCGGGTACTGACGGAAATCGAACGGACCGCTCTGACGTTCATCGCGGATGTGCCACGGCATCGTGCCGGCGGCTTCGGCTTGCGCCATGAGGAGTTCAAACGCGCCCTGATCCCACGTCTGGAGGAACTTTGCCTGAGGCTCGGTGACGGGCCCGATGTCGGACCGCTCGCCGGTGTTCGGCATATAGGCCTGCACGCCGGCCAGACGCATCACGCTGTAGATGTTCTGTCCAACCGCGAGCTCCACGCCGGCGTTGCCCTTCCCCGTCGTACGCGACTGGTATTCGGCCGCCTTCATGAGAAGTTTCGAGGCATTGGCGTAGTTGCCTGACGTGAACTG
This sequence comes from Rhodospirillaceae bacterium, assembly GCA_050246995.1. Lineage (GTDB taxonomy): Bacteria > Pseudomonadota > Alphaproteobacteria > Rhodospirillales > Rhodospirillaceae > SHVO01. The sequence goes on from JBFWVA010000007.1 coordinate 162,864, forward strand.
CGTCACGACTTCGAGATCGACATAGTCGCCACTCGGCAGCGGCATCAGTTTGAGCGCCTGCGCGGACGAATTGGCTTTTCCGGACAAGTCGTAAGGCGGCAGCAGGCCGTAATCCATCAGCTTCTTTGCGTCTGCCACCACCGGGCGCGGCGAAGACTGCCAGCGCCAGCGCGCAAACCAATAATGCTCCGGCACGTCCACGCGCGCGATCACCTGGGCGCCGCGCGAGATGACGACTGTATAGGCGCCCAGATTGGCCGGGGTCTGGCTGAACACACGACCCAGCTCGAAGACAACTTCGACGCGATCGCTGTTGCGATCCGGACGGAAAAAGACAGTGAGCGGAAAATTCGCGGCTTCCGAACGCACGCAGCGCTGGATGAAGGCCTGGGACGGCGGCGTGTAATCGCCGAGATCCTGACCCGTCTCTTCGCGGAATTCATAAGTGCGCCCCGCGATCGTCACCTCCGCCTTCAAGGCGGGAGCGACCATTTGCGCACGCAACGGCCGCATGTTGAACGCGGCAATACCCGCCGCACCGGCACCCAGTGCGTTTCTACGATTGATCCCCGTCACGCCCCAACTCCTCTCGATAACAACCGCCCGGGATGAACCGGGTGGCCCAAAAAAGGAGGCGTGACGAAGGTGAAGCGCGCACACGTAAAGAGAGTACAGGGACTCCCGGTGGTGTTGCCCTTCTCGATTTCGGCACTGCCCCCAGCCCGATTTCGGTTTTGTGAGCAGCGCGTTTTCACAGCAAGCTGAAACTCCCCACACACAAATCTCATGCGTGTGACGCTTTGTTTTCAGTGGAGAAATTGCCTATGAAAATTTTGCAATGTCGGTCACGCAAGTGTCACGCCGGAATGCGGAACAATCGCGGCGCAACGGGGTTCAGTTCACAGTTGCCGCTGGGACCCGCGCGAATAATGCAAGTTATCTACAACTCCGCGAGGAAGCCTCGTCCGTCTGTTCCGTTTCACGTCGTCTTGTACGCGTTGATTCCGGAAGACCGCGCCTATCGGCCCATCCCGCGAAACCCGCTCGTGTTCTTGCGCAACCGTATGCGGCGCTGGGCGGAGCTTCTGTCGTGGCGGTTCCTGGGCCGCTGGCGTGCGCACTACAGCACCTTCAAGGACCGTGAGAACACGAACCGTGGCGATATCGCGATCCGCATGGGCGTCAAACGCCAGATCGAAAACGCCTTCGGGGGCCACGAGATCACGATCACCGATTTGCCCTGGGGCAACTTGGGCATGGCGCTGAAGATGACGCCGGCGCCCGATCTCGTCGTGATCGCGGGCGGAGGCTTCCTGTTCGCCGACCGCGAGGGCCGCCTGCCGCAGCGTTTCAGAGACGACGTGAAGGTCCTTGAGAAATTGTCCTGCCCTGTAGCCGTTTGCGCGGTTGGCCTCAATTGGCTGATCGAGGACAGCGATCAGAAAGTTTTCCGGTTCCATCCCGACAGCCGCGCGGACATCCAACAGTTCCTGTCGCGTGTGACCGTCGCTTCCGTACGCGACGAGGCGACACAGCGCGCCCTCGGCAGCATCGACCGCCGGCAGGTGCCGGTCATCGTCGATTCCGGCTTCCTCGTCGCCGAACCGCAGAGAACCTTTCGCACAGCCGATCCCAGCCGTCCGCTTGAGATTGGTTTGAATATGGCCTTCCACGGCACTCATACCAGCCACACCAGCCATTGGATGCTGCCGCTGATGCTGCGCATCTGCAAACATCTGAGGGATGAGGTGGGATGCCGCTTCACCTACTTCGTTCACTCCGACGGTGAGATTGGTCTCGCCAGCGCGCTGAAGCTCGCCGGTCTTCCGCTCGATGTGGTGCACGCCGACGTCGACGATATGCTGGCGGCCTACCGGCGCATGGATATCCACATCGGTCAAATGCTGCACTCGGCAATCTTGGCTATGAGCGTTGGGACACCCGCTTTGAGTCTGGCCTACGACGTCAAGTCGGCCGGCTTCTACAATCTGCTGGGCCTCGATGAGTTGTGCCTGGATGCGGCCACGACGAGTGAGGAAGAGATCGTCAGTTCGGCCAAAGCGCTGATCGAATGCCGTCACGCCGTCGCCGCGACCTTGCGCGCACGCCGCGCCGCGCTGGAAGCGGAATCCAAGGACTTCTACGCCCAGGTCGCCGCGCTGGTGGCCCCTTACCGCGCGGGGCGCGTCACGCCGCTGCATCCCGCCGACCAGGCCCGCTCGTTAGGCCGCAGCAAGTCCCACTAAGCCCATTCATTTCAAGCCTTTACAGGTCAGAGCGTCGTGGTCTGCAGAGACTTTGTGCGCACGGCTTGCGTTTCGCGGAGGTTTCTGCCCTATTTTGAATAAGAGTTAGCTGCTTCTGTCAGTCCGGGGGGAATGATGGCAACGATCCAGCAATTGGACGCGATCGATAAGAAGATTCTGTCTGTCCTGCAGAAAGAGGGCCGGCTCAGCGTGTCCGAACTCGCCGACCGCGTCGGCCTTTCCGCCTCGCCTTGCCTCAGGCGTATGCGCCAGCTCGAGGAATCCGGAACCATCGCGCGCTATGTCGCGATCCTCGATAAGGAATCCGTGGGCTTACCGATCAGCGTGTTCGTTGCTGTGAAGCTGAGCAAGCAGCCTTATTCGGAAGCCGCGTCGATGTTCTCCAAAGAAGTCGCGCGCTGGCCGGAAGTGATGGAGTGTTACGTCGTCACCGGTCCGGTCGACTATCTGCTGCGTGTCGCGGTCGCCGACGTCGCGTCCTTCGAACGTTTCCTAAAGCTGCGCGTGCGAAACCTCGAGTATGTCGCCTCGGTGGAGTCCAGCTTTTGCCTGGACGAGATCAAATCGACGACGGTGTTGCCGATCACATAAAAAGGGGAGCCGCGCGGCTCCCCTTCCTATTTGAACTTCCAGACGCCTAATACCTGAAGCGTACGCCGGCATGGAACTGTCGGCCCATGATGTCATAGATCGTGAGCGCGCCAGAGCCTGTAAAGAAGGCAGCACCGACAGAACCGCCGACCTGCGGCGGATCCTTGTCCATCAGGTTTTCCACGGACATGAAGGCCTCGAGCGCATCACCGTCGATCTGGTAGCTAAGCGAGAGATCGAAGTAATTGGCGCCTGGAACATCATTATTGTTGATGGTCGGATTCTGCGCGGTCGAAGCGGGGCAACCGCTCGTGCATTCGACGAACTGGCGATTGTAAACACCGGCGCTTATATGGCGCATCGTGAGCGAGGCCGTGAACGGGTCCAGGTTATAAGTGGCCGAGAGGTTCGCCTTGAATTTCGGCGCCCAGAAGCCGGACGATGGCGCAGTGCCCATGCCTTCAGCGTTCACACCCGCACCTTCGATCGTCAGACCCAGAACATCGATCGTTCGCATACGCAAGGCCCGCGTTCCCAAGAACCGGAACGTCAGGTCGCCGTCCATACTATCGGTGAGCGACGCCAACGGCAGGCGATACGTGGCCTCGAAATCGATGCCGCGCGCCGTTTGCGAGAGAACGTTGGCGGGCAGAATCGACACGTGCGTCAGTGTGCCGGCCGCGTCACGCGTCACGAAGGTACAGAGATAAGTATCGCCCGCGTGGCATCGGTCCACATACTGCTGTGCGCCGAGGCTGGTGATCGCGCCGTTGATCTTGATGTTGTAGAAATCGACGGACGTCGTGAATCCATCAAGCCATGACGGCGCATAGACGGCGCCGACGCCGGTCGTATTGGCGATTTCCGGCTTGAGGTTCACGTTGCCCGACGTGGTTGTGAAGATCGAGAGCGTCTGGCCGTTACGGGGATCGAGTAGCGTCCCGGTGTTGACGCGTCCGTAGTTGAAAAGCTCACCTAGGTTCGGCGCGCGGATGTCGCGGGACCTCGTGGCGCGGAAACGTAGATCAGCGTAAGGCGTCCAGGTAGCCCCCACTTTCCATGTCGTCACGAAGCCGGACGTCGAATAGTCGGTAAAGCGCGCTGCCGCGCTGAGGTCGAAGGCCTCGGCCCACGCGGCATCCTTAGCGAGCGGGATAACGGTTTCGAGGAAGCCTTCGGTGACGTTAAACTTACCGAAGCTGGCGTGATAGTTGCCAGCAAACCAGGAATTGGCTTCGTCGTCCGGGTTGGGAACGCCGCTGACTTCTTCCCGACGGTGTTCGATGCCAAGCGCCAATGAGACCGGACCCGCCCACAATTCGAACGGCTCGCCGTTCGTGCTAAGAGAAGCGACGTCCTGGCTCAAGGTCGTGTGACCGTGCGAGACGCCGCGCACGTAATTGAGGGCGGCCTCGCTATTCACGCCGGTCCCCATGGGGTTGTACGGCACGCACGACGGGTCATCGTTTGTCGTGACAGCGTCAGCATTCACGCGACACACGATGGCCCCGTTGGCGTTGCGCACAGCATCGATCGCCCGCACATGACGTGCATTGTGAACCACGTTTCGGTTGTTCGACGAGATATTGGTCGAGCTGCTTTGATAGTAGCCTTCCCACGCCCAATTGCTGTCGAAAGCGTCGAAGTTACCTTCGGCGCCAACAACCCAGCGGCGAAGCGTGGAAATATTATTCTGGATCATCGGCCCAATGTCGTCATTGACCGTGCCGAGTGTGAATTGCGTCAGGCCTTGCGTAGCCATTTGAGCCGCGATAGCGGCCGGAATATACGGATTGTCGGCACGAATAGTCAGGTTGCCCAAATTCCAGCTGCGAAGGTCCTCCGAGTACCCTTCGATCTGCGAGAACTGGTACATCGCATAGGCATTGAAGTTATCCGAAACATCATAGCCGACGCGCGTGAAGAGATTCTGACGTGACATCTTGAAAGCAAGATCTGAGAGCTGGTCGAAGCGCGTGAGCTTCCAATCGCCGCCGACCATGTACGAACCGCTAATGATCGTACCGTAGTTCAATTTGGCCGGTGCACCGCCGGGGCCGAAGTAAGTGCCTTTCAATGGACCTGCGGTGATCAAGCCGCCGGGTGTCGCCGCGGCAAGGCCGAAGTCGAAAACCTCAAGCAGGCGGGGTTGGCCATTGGTGGCCGTCCAATTCGGGTTGTTGATGACCGCGGCGTTGTGATCCTGGCGCCAGCCGCGCGGCGCGCCGTGAATGCCGTTGTCATAAGCATGCTGACCGGAAATGAGGAAATGGCCGCGGTCGCCGGCGAAGGGAACGCCCGCCGACAGATTGAGTTTGTAGTTGGCACCATCACCGGCGCTGTTAATGCCGCCTTCGACGTTGCCTTTCACGCCGGTGAATTCTCGGTCGAGCACAAAGTTGACAACGCCGGAGAGCGCGTCGGAGCCATAGGCGGCCGAAGCGCCGCCCGTCACGACGTCCACGCGCTGGATGAGGCCATCCGGCATGACGCCGACATCGACCTCGCCTGACAAACTTGAACCGACGACGCGCGCGCCATCGAGCAGCACGAGCGAGCGCGACCCGCCCATGCCGCGCAGGTTCAGGTTGCTGACGCCCGTGATGCCAGTGACGTTCAAGGTCGCTGACCGGCCACGCGGCAGCGCGCTGTTCGAGAAGCTCGGGAGGCGCGAGACCGTTTCCGCGAGGTTATTGCGGCCGGCGAGATTCAGTTCGTCGGCGCCGAGGACCGAGACTGGCGTGGGGGCTTCATAGCCATCGCGCACAACGCGCGTCCCGGTGACCGTGATCTCATCGATCGCCCCCGACTGCGCGGTCTGTTGGGCTTCGGCTGCGTAAGCGGCGGGCATTGCCGCGAGCATAGCAAGCGCGCTGGCCGCGGTTGCGAGACGTGAACGTACGCGCGGCGTAACGAAATGAACGGTCTTTCGCATGGATGGTCCCCCGATGAATGGAACTTCGCGCGCGCCCCGCGCGCAAAATTCGCTGAGGGAAATCCTAAGTGAAGCTGGAGAATAAGTTTTTGTGAAAGCGTCCCGTCCAGTTCGAGCCGAGGACCGACTTTGCCAAAATTCCCGGATTTCTTGGCGGTTTCCGCCAAAAGCTACCGCGATGGCTTTTCGAGGCGTTCGCGAAAACTACGGGACGAGGATGATCGAGTTTGTGGTGTTGCCGCTCTCCAGCGCAAGGTGCGCCGCCGGCGCTTCCTGAAGGCTGAAACGCGCGCCCACCTCGATCTTCACCGCCCCTGACAAGACGGCGGCAAAGAATTCATCCGCCATAGCTTGGCGTTCCACAGGGTCGACCAGGAAGTGAAAGAGGATGGGACGCCAGACGGCATTGGATTTCGCCGCAAGGCGCGCAGGTGTGAAAGGCGCAACGGGTCCCGACGCCTGCCCAAAATTCACGAGATGACCGCGCAACGCGAGAACATCGAGTGACGTTTCAAATGTGTCCTTGCCCACGGAGTCATAAACGACATCGACGCCGCGGCCTTTCGTGAGAGTCATCACTTCAGCCGCGACATTGGCTTCGGTACGCAAGATCACGTCGTCGCAACCCGCCGCACGGGCGCGCGCGATCTTATCGGCGCCGCCGACCACGCCGATGACCCGCGCGCCGATGCGCCGCGCCATCTGGCAGAGGACCTGGCCGACACCGCCGGCCGCCGCATAGACGAGGCACGTGTCGCGCGCCGTGAGCGGCCGCAGCTTGGCCGTGAGCATGAGCGCGGTGAGGCCCTTGACCATGGAAGCCGCGAGGGTGCGGTCATCGATGCCGTCCGGGACTTTGATGAGGTGGGCCGCGTCGATCAGGCGGGTGTCGGCATAGGCGCCGTAGGTTTGCGTCACATAGGCCGCGCGGTCGCCGGTCTTGAACCCGCTCACGCCTTCGCCGACCGCCTCGACAACACCTGCCGCCTCGACCCCCGGGACGCCGGGCAGCGCGAGGGTCTTATAGAGACCACTGCGGACATAAATATCGTGGAAATTGACGCCGACCGCGCCCTGGCGAAGCCGGACCTGTCCCGGCCCCGGATTTCCCAGCGTTACATCTTCGAGCTTGAGCTCGTCCGCTCCGCCGTACTGGCGGACCACGATAGCCTTCGGCAACGGGCGCTCCGAAATTAGATCAGGTTAAGAAAGACCGGCGGCATGCCGTCCATAGCGAATTCTAACCGATCGCCCGCCGTTAGGAACTGGCTTTGAACGATTGTGCCCGTCATGACCGGCTGGCCGGCGCGAATGGCCTTCCCGCGTTTGCCGAGGTAGGTGGCGAGCCACACGACGGCCTCGAGAGGATCGCCCCCCATGCTTTCAGCCGTCGTTCCCTGCTGGGTGGCGACGCCGTTTACCTTGAGCGTGCCCATCCGGTTGTTGAAATCGATATCGGTGGGGCCCGCCGGACCGATGACGATCCCTGCGTTCCAACTGTTATCGGAGGCCAGCGAGCGGGCATCCATCTTATTCATGTCCGCGCCGCGATCCTCGACCAGTTCATAGGCGCAGTGCAACGAACGCAAGTTCCGGCGCACATCGGCCACCGTGCAGGGGCCGCCCATGTCCTTATCGAGAACCGCGCAGACTTCGGTCTCGGCGGAGAACCGCACGTAGTCGGCAACGCGTTCCGTATGCGGCGACTGATAGATGCGCGACGCGAGGACCTGACCGGCGCAGGGTTCATACACCTTCAACCAGTCACGCACGCGTTTGGAGGTAAGCGCGACTTTATAACCGCCGACGGTGGTGCGGTATTTCTTCAGCAAGAGATCGACATAGGCGTCCTGAACGTCCTGGGCATCCGCCACGGTCGGGATGCGCTCCGGGATCGGCTTGAAGGTTTCACGGCGTTCGTGTTGGGCGAAAATGTCGGCTGCGAGTGCTTGGACTTCGGTTTGACTTAGCACGGCATATCCTTTTGCTTCGGCGGCCACACGGTGGAGGCTTCGGGGCTCACTGCAAGGGAAAGCGGGCGATGCGCGCGCCGCGCCCGATGCTGCCGACCCACATCTCCTTGCCGGAGATCAGCGCCGCGGTCGACAGGTCGAACTCGCCGTTCGATGGATAGCCGGTGACGACTTCACGCACTGTGCCCGACGCAGGATCGATGATCGCGACGCTCGAGGCGGTCTTGGTGCAGCGCTGATTGGCGAGGCACTCTTCGAGCACTTCATCGACAGAGCCGGTTTGTCCCGCGGTCACAAGGCTGCCGTCCGGCTGCCATCTGATATTATCGGCGTGGAAATTGACCTTGCCGATCACTTTCTTCTCCGGCGGCGTTTGGCCGCGCGTATAGCGGATGATATCGCCAGTGGCCCACGCGCTGGCATAAAGATATTTGCCGTCCTTGGAGGCTTCGACGCCGTTCAAACCAGGACCTTCCGAGCCCGGAATGATCATCCACTCTTTCCCGGGCATCCATTCCCAGATCTCGCTGACGTTCTCGCCCTTGGTGAGACGTTCGCGCGTCATCTTGCCTTTCTCGCCGCGGAACCCGCCCATGCTGCGCCGGGTGAAGCTGGTGACCGCGACCCCATTGTCGGGCAGTACGGCAAGACCGTTGAATCCGGCGTCGGCGGGCGCGGGTATGCAGCCGACCCAGGTGGTCTTCGGCGCCTTGCCGCGCGCGTCCAGCTCGAACACCTCGACGCTTTCACGCGAGCCGTGATGGACGACATACAGCGTATGAACCCCGCCCTTACCCTCGCGCACGTTGATACCGTGGGCATGAATTTTCTTGTCGGTGATCTCCGTGCCCGTGAGCGGACCGGGGCAGGATCCGTAGAGTTTACCGTCGAGACGGTTTTCGGCGGTGAAGAGACTCACTTCCGAATTGTCCTTCACATTCACGGCGCGCAGCACACCTGAAATAACGATCCAATCGCTGCCGGGAATGGCCACGAGATCTTCGGCGTTGCCGGATACGCAAGTGAAATGGGCCTTTCCGATCGGTGCGCAGCCGTCGGCTGCCTTTGAAGCACCGGCGTTGAACGCGCCCAACACAAGACCAGAGGCCGTCAGCATCGCGAGTGATGTGAAGCGCATGTCCTTTTCCCCTTCCCACGATCAAAGACAAATACGGCGCGCAGCGCGCGTTATGGAAAGTCTATGTGAAGGCCAAAAACGGATTCTTGTGAATGCGCAGGGGGCGGGCAGCTTTATGGGGCGGGATTTGCTAAATTTTCTGAGGATGTGAATGATTCCGCCAAAAATTCATCGCGTGTCATTTGAATATTCCACGATACGCTGCGTCACTTATATATGGACGCGTCGGATCGGAGAATTTTCATGGAATTAGGACTTAAATCACGCCGCGCACTGGTGATGGGCGCTTCGCGCGGATTGGGCCGCGCCATCGCGGCCGCCATGGCCGCCGAAGGCGCGAAGGTCGCGATCTGCGCGCGCGATGGCGAACGGCTGCGCACGGCGGCGCGCGAGCTCGGCGCAGAAGCGATCCCCGCTGATCTTTCCACGGACGGCGCCGGCGCGAAGGTCGTTGCGGAGGCGCGCGCCCTGCTCGGCGGTGTCGATATCCTGGTGGTGAATAACGCCGGTCCGCCGGCCGGCACGTTCGAGACCTTGGATGACAAAGCCTGGCGCGCGGGTTTTGAGAGCCTCGTCATCAATGCCGTGCAATCGATCCGTGAAGCCCTGCCCGCCATGCGCGCGCAGAAATGGGGCCGCATCATCATCGTGACGTCGGTCACCGCGCGCGAACCGATCCCGGTGCTCGCCATTTCCAACGTCATGCGGCCGGGCTTGCACGGCCTGATCAACACCCTGAGCAAGGAGGTGGCTGCCGACGGCGTAACGCTGAACGCGTTGATGCCTGGTTACGTTCTGACGGAGCGCATCGTCGAAGTGGGCTTTGACCAGGCGAAACTGGCTGAACAGATCCCCGCGCGGCGCTTGGGCAAACCGGAGGAAGTCGGCGCGCTGGCGGCCTTCCTGGCGTCCGAAGCGGCGGCGTATATCAACGGCCAGGCGATTGCCTGCGACGGCGGCCTGCAACGTTCGATCTGAGACTCGCGCGCAAACAAAAAGGCGCGGCGCCCGAGGGAGCCGCGCCTTATGTTTTATGCGCCGACGCTACTGGCGCGCCGGAACGACAGCTTCCGGTGCCCCGCCTTCATTGGTGGCCACATGCTCGGGCGGATGCTCGAGGTAAGCCTGACGGAAGGTGACAAGTGTCGTGCCCGAAATGGCGCGATTTTCACCGGTCTTCGGATCGGGCTTCGCATCCGCGAGGCGGCGCATCGCACGGTAGAGCGACGGCGCCGACACTTGGCCGTAGCTGAGGTGGTGCGTGCTCCAGCTGATCGTGAGGCGGCGGATCCACTCGTCGACATCGGTATAACCGGCGAACATACCTTCGGCGCTGTCTGGCGTGAGCTTCAGGCGGAATCGCACGTCCTGCATGTGCATGATGGTCGAGGTATCAAAGGTCATCGAATAAGGAATGATGAGATCGTGAGAGTCGGTGGTGAGCACGCCGCCCTCGATCTTGCCCTTGAACTGTTGGATGAACTGCTTGCCCCAGCGCATGTCGATACGCTGCGTACCGCCCGAGATGTAAGCGCTGCCGGACGCATCGCTCATCAGCTCGTCGAGACCACGGTACGTGGTCAGCGTGACATCCGGATCGTTGACGAGATCGTCGACGCCCGAAATCTCAAGCAGCATGCGGTTCTGATTGTAGCGGCGCATGTACTCGTTTTCGAAATGCATCTGCGCGCCGTCCGGGCCGCGCCAGCCGGCGATGCAACCGAGCGCGCGGTGCATCTGATTGTCCACGCCCTTCACGCCGTCGGGGCTGGTGAAATCGTTGGCGTCGGTCTTGCCGTCAAGATCCATGCCTTCGGCGACCTTGCCGCCGGCTTCACGGAAAACGAACTGCTCTTCGGTATTTTGCGGATGCCAGATCTGACCTTCACGCTCGAGCTGACTGTCGACGAGCAGGTGCTTTTTCGGCGCGTTCTCGGGAAACAGGATCTTGAACTGTTCGCGATTACCGTCGTTAAGGCCATTCGGGCATTCGAGCTTGCCGTCCGGCGATTGCGTCACCGCCCACTTACGGCTGGTGAGCACGTAACCGATGGTGCCGTTGCGCAGTGTGGGTTCGGTCTTGGTCGCGACTTCAACCGCGCCCGCCGCCGTCGACATGCCCATGACAACGGCGATCGCCGCCACATTGGTGATGACACCACGCTTCATCGAAAATCCTCCCTATCGCTGCCGCGCACGCGCGCGGCATCTCCACTTTGCAATATATATCAATCGCCTCTGATGGGGGAGCGAAAGCCGCACACTCCTTTTCGCTCTAAGTAATTGAAATATATAAATTTCACAGCTCGCGACCGTCCGGACGGACAATTATTTTTAGGCGGTCGCGCAAGCGGCGCGCGTTGTGCGGCGCAAAATCAGTTGGCGGTAGCGGCGTTGCGCAGGGCCGGCGCGATCCGCCACCACTTGCCGAACGCGCCTTGGCCGAACCCTTCGATGACCTTCATAACCTTCGAGAGCCCGACACTGCGCGCATAGCACATCGGCCCGCCGCGATGGCGCGGGAAGCCGTAACCGTTTACATAGGCAACGTCGATATCGTCGATATGACGGGCGATGCCTTCCTCAACGATCCAATAGCCTTCGTTCACCAGCGCGAACATGGTGCGTTCAACGATTTCCGCATCGGACACGGCGCGCGGCGTGCGGCCCGTCTCGGAACGGACTTGTTCTATGAACGTGAGCGCCGCCGGATTGGGCGCCTTTACCCCGTCCTTATACGTATAGAAGCCAGATCCCGACTTCTGACCGAGATGGCCGGCTTCGACGAGGCTGTCGTGCACGATCGTCGCCATCGGCTCGAAAGACCCCGGCGCCGCCTCTTTGCGCGCCTTATAGCCGATGTCGATACCCGACAAATCGGCGACCGCGAACGGCCCCATGGCCATGCCGAACGCGGTGAGAGCTTTGTCCACTTGTTCGGGCGTCGCACCTTCAAGCAGCAGAAGACCGGCTTCACGCACATAGGCGCGCAGCATGCGGTTGCCGATGAAACCTGGGCACACGCCGGCCACGACTGGGATCTTGTTGGTGGCCTTGGCGACGGACAGCGCGGTGGCGAGCGCTTCCGGGCTCGTCCTTTTCGCGCGCACGATTTCGAGCAGCTTCATAATGTTCGCCGGGCTGAAGTAGTGCAGGCCCACCACCGCTTCGGGTCGCGCGATCGAGGCCGCGATCTCATTGATGTCGAGGTAGGACGTGTTGGTGGCGAGGATCGCGCCCGGCTTCGCAACTTCGTCGAGCTTCGCAAATACCGCCTTCTTCACATCCATCGATTCGAACACAGCTTCGATGATGAGATCGCAATCGGACAAGGCGCCGTAATCCGTGCCGCCGGTCAGGGCCGACACACGCTGGTCGCGCTGCGCTTCGGTGATCCGGCCTTTGATGAGCGAATCCTGGTAGCTGGACTGAATGCGCGTGAGACCCCGCGTGATCGCCTCTTCCGTCATTTCGAGCAGGCGAACTTTCATGCCGGCATCGAGGAAGGTCATGGCGATACCGGTTCCCATGGTACCTGCGCCGATGATGCCGACCGTCTTTACATCGACCGGCTTCGCTTCCGCGATATCGTCCGGCAATTTGCCCGACGCGCGTTCGGCGAAGAAGATATGGCGCAGCGCCTTGGCTTCCTCGCTGGCGCGTAACTGCAGGAATAGCGCGCGTTCTTCCTTCATGCCGTCGGCGAAAGATTTGCCGGCGGTGCGGCGAATCAGGTCGATGGCCGCGCCCGGCGCGGCGGCGCCCTTGGCTTGTTTTTTGGTCGCCGCCGCGAGCGCATCAAACTTTGCGGCATCGAGCGCGAAGGACCGCTCCGACAGACGGCGCCCGCCGGCGGACGTGGTCGCCGCCAGCGCGATCGCTTCGGCGACATGATCGTCCGCCACGGAATCCACGAGGCCGTTGGCCTTGGCTTTGCCGGCATCGATGGGTTTGCCGGACGTGATCATTTCCGCCGCGGCGGTCGATTCAATGAGACGCGGCAAGCGCTGCGTGCCGCCGGCGCCCGGCACGAGACCGAGCGTGACTTCGGGCAAGCCGAGCTTGGCGCCCTTGGCGGCGACACGATAGTGGCAGGCGAGTGCAATCTCGAGACCGCCGCCCAGCGCCTGACCATGAATCGCTGCAACAACCGTCTTATTAGAGCTTTCGATGGCCGCGGTGACGTCGGGCAGGAACGGTTCGCTGGGCGGCGCGCCGAATTCCTTGACGTCGGCGCCGGCGATGAAGGTGCGGCCCTTGCACGCGATCACGATGCCTTTCACGGACGCATCGTTCTGCGCATCGGTGACGCCGGCGAGGATCGCGGCGCGCACGTCCTGCGACAGGGCGTTCACCGGCGGATTGTCGATCCAGATAACAAGAACGTTGTCCTTGGTTTCGCGCGTCACGGTCATCGATAGCTCCAACTCAAATCTTAGGACGCCGGTCGATCACACGCTTGGCTTTGCCTTGCGACCGGTCGAGAGAACCGGGGGTTTTTAGATCGACGGCGATGCTGATGCCAATAATGTCTTTTACGCGGGCGATGAAACTCGCCGCGGCCGCGGCGCAAGCGCCGTCATCCGCACCCATCCGGCGTTCCACCAGGACAGTGACTTCGTCGGTACGGTGTGGCCGCGCCACCTCGATGACATAGTGCGGCGCGAGGTCCGGGAACTTGAGGATCTGTTCCTCGATCTGGCTCGGAAACACGTTTACGCCCCGGATAATGAGCATGTCGTCGGTGCGCGCGTGGATGCGGTCCATGCGGCGCATCGTCCGGCCCTGCCCCGGAAGAAGGCGCGTGAGGTCGCGCGTGCGGTAGCGGATGACAGGCATCGCTTCCTTGGTCAGCGAGGTGAAAACAAGCTCGCCTTTCGCGCCGTCCGGGAGCACGGAACCTGTCACGGGATCTATGATTTCCGGATAAAAATGATCTTCCCAAATGGTCGGACCGTCTTGGGTGTCGGCGAATTCCTGCGCGACCCCCGGCCCCATGACTTCGGACAATCCGTAAATATCGACCGCCCTAATATCAAAAGCCTCTTCGATCTCGCGGCGCATGCCCTCGCCCCAGGGCTCGGCGCCGAATATGCCGATTTTCAAGGAGGACGCGCGCGGATCGAGCCCCTGGCGCCGGAACTCGTCGAGGATCGCGAGCATGTAACTTGGCGTGACCATGATGATCTCGGGGGCGAAATCGGTGATGAGCTGCACCTGACGCTCCGTCTGCCCGCCCGACATCGGGATCACCGCGCATCCCAAACGCTCGGCGCCGTAGTGCGCGCCAAGACCGCCCGTGAAGAGGCCGTATCCGTAGGCAACGTGGACTTTCATGCCCGGATGTCCACCGGCGGCACGAATGGAGCGCGCCATCAACTGCGCCCACGTATCGATGTCGCCTTTCGTGTAACCGACGACCGTGGGTTTGCCAGTCGTGCCCGACGACGCGTGAATGCGCACGATCTGGTCCTGCGGCACGGCGAAGAATCCAAACGGATACGCGGCGCGCAGATCGGCTTTGGTGGTGAACGGAAATTTCGCGAGATCGGCAAGGGACCTGAGATCGGCGGGTGAGACACCCGCCGCGTCCCAGTTTGCCCTGTAGGCCGCGTTGCCCGCATAGGCGCGGGCAATGCTGTCCTTCAGACGCGCGAATTGGAGCGCGCGCAGGTCCGAGAACGAGGGCGTGGGGGGATCAAAGGTCATGATCCCACCAACATCCTACATCGCGTTCATCGTCAGGAGGTCGTAGGTCGCGACCAGTTCGTCCGCCTGATTGTGGAGTTGCACGTACCAGCGCACTTCGCCGTACTCATCCTTGCGTGGGGTCTTCGACTTCACCGTCAGCGTCACGCGGATGCTTTCGCCGGCGGCGATCGGCTTCACGAAGCGCAGATGGTCGAGGCCGTAGTTGGCCAGCACCGGGCCCGGCGCCGGATCAACGAACAGACCGGCGGCGAAGGACAGGAGCAGGTAGCCGTGCGCAACGCGGCCCGGGAAGAACGGATTGGCCTTCGCGGCTTCTTCGTCCATGTGGGCATAGAACTTGTCGCCCGTGAATTCGGCGAAGTGTTCGATGTCCTTGATGGTGACGGTGCGTGGCGCGGTCGTGATGGTGTAACCGATCGGCAATTCACCGAACTTGAGGCGGAACGGATGACGCTCGGCCGGCTTCTGCGCGGCGCCCGGCAAGTAGCTGCCGACAACACCGGCGAGCAGGGTCGGGCTCCCCTGAAGCGCGGAACGCTGCATGTAGTGTTTGATGCCGCGGATGCCGCCCATTTCCTCGCCGCCGCCCGCGCGGCCGGGACCGCCGTGCACGAGCACGGGCAGGGGCGAGCCGTGACCGGTGGATTCCTTGGCGCAATCGCGGTCGATAAAGACCATACGCCCGTGATAGGCGCCGGAGCCCAGCACCGCTTCGCGCGCAACGTCGGGATCGTGCGTGAACACCGAGATCGCGAGCGAGCCCATGCCACGGTTGGCGAGCGCGATGGCGTCGTCGAAGTCCTTGTACGGCATGATCGTCGAGACGGGACCAAAGGCTTCCACGTCGTGCACCGCGCTGGCGGTCCACGGATCGTCGGTGCGCAGAAGGATCGGCGACATGAAAGCGCCCTTCGCAACGCCTTCGCCTTGCGCCTTCACACTGTTCGGATCGCCGTAGACGACCTTGGCCACCTGCGCGAGTTCGGCGACCTTCGCGCGCACGTCCCTCAGCTGGTCCTGGCTCGCGAGGGCGCCCATGCGCACCCCTTCCATGCGCGGATCGCCGATGACGGTCTTGTCGAGGCGCGCGGCGATGGCCTTCTGAACGTCGTCCAGAAGATGCGCGGGCGCCATGGCGCGGCGGATAGCCGTACACTTCTGGCCCGCCTTCACCGTCATTTCCTTCACGACCTCCTTCACGAAGAGATCGAATTCCGGCGTATCGGGCTTGGCGTCGGGTCCGAGGATCGAGGCGTTGAGCGAATCACGTTCGGCGACAAAGCGCACGGACTCACGCGCGATGACCGGATGGGCCTGCAGTTTCATCGAGGTCCCGGCCGAACCGGTGAACGAGACGGCGTCTTGGCAGGTGAGATGATCCAGAAGATCGCCGGCGGACCCGGCGATGAATTGGATTGCGCCCGGCGGAAGGACGTTCGCGTCGATCATGATGCGGAACGCGGCTTCGGCGAGATAGGCGGTGGACGTGCCCGGCTTCACGATGCACGGCACGCCGGCGAGAATCGTCGGCGCCAGCTTTTCGAGCATGCCCCACACGGGGAAATTGAAGGCGTTGATATGGACCACGACGCCCTGCAGCGATGTGTAGACGTGCTGACCGACGAAGGTGCCGGCCTTGCCCAGCACTTCGAGATCGCCATCGATGAGGATGTTGCTGTTCGGGAGCTCGCGGCGGCCTTTGGAGCTAAAGCTGAACAGCGTGCCGGCGCCGCCTTCTATATCGATCCAGCTGTCGGTACGCGTGGCGCCGGAGTTGTACGAAAGATCGTAGAGCTCTTCTTTCCGCGCCATGATGGCGTTCGCGAGCGCCTTCAGGGCGAGCGCGCGCTGATGGAAGGTCATCTTGCGCAGCGCCGGGCCGCCGGTCTTGCGCGCGTAGTCGGCCATCTTCTTGAAGTCGATACCGCCGGAGCCGGTCTCGGCCATCTGGTCTCCGGTGACGGCGGAGAAGATCGGTGAAAGTTTACCTTCGCCCGAGATCCATTTGTCGGCGGTATAATTCTGAAGACGGATCATCGACATGTGGAGCGTTCCAATCGTTGAAGGTTAGGCGCGCGGAAAAACAGACGCGCGCAAAGCAGCTTTAAGCGCCTGTGAACTTCGGCTTACGCTTTTCCATGAAGGCGCTGACGCCTTCCAGATAGTCATGGCTGCGTCCAAGTTCACGCATCAGGTCGCGTTCGATGTCGAGTTCGGCGTCGAGCGGTTTCAGCCACGCGGCGCGGATCGCCGCCTTGGTGGCGGCGAGGCCGCGCGTCGGGCCTTGACCGAACTTCGCCGCGAGCCCGTTCACTTCCTCGGCGAGCTTATCGTCGTCAACGCACTTCCAGATGAGACCCCAGGCCGCGGCGGTTTCCGCCGGGATCGGCTCGCCGGTGAGCGCCATGCCGAGCGCGCGCGCCTGACCAACATGTTTGGCGAGATGCCACGTGCCGCCGGAATCCGGGATCAGGCCGATGTTGGCGAAAGATTCGATGAACTTCGCGCTTTTGGCGGCGATGACGATATCGCACGCAACGGCGATATTCGCGCCGGCGCCGGCGGCCACGCCGTTCACGGCGCAGATCACCGGCATGCGCAGGTTCGAGAGGCGCTTGATGAGCGGCCCGTAATAGGTTTCAACCGAGTGCCCGAGATCGACTGGTTCGGCGCCCGGCGCCACGGCGCGGTCGTTCAGGTCCTGCCCGGCGCAGAAACCGCGGCCGGCGCCCGTCAGCACCAGCACGCGCGCGTCTTTATTGTTTTCAACTTCGGTCAACGCGGCCGCGACTTCCTTATGCATTTGCACAGTGAAGCTGTTGAGACGGTCGGGCCTGTTGAGAGTCAGGCGCGCGACACCATCCTCAATCGAAAAAATGATGGTCTCAAATTGCATGGGCGCCCTCCTGAAGAATTCGCAGAATGGCCGGTCGGATTATTATTGGCAAGGCGATTTTGGTGGCTTAAATAAGCGCAAAACGCATAGCCTGTCTTCTTCTTTCACAAAGCAAAAGCAGACATGTCCGACAGTCGCACACTGGCACGGCGCATCGCCGAAACTATGTTGAAGGGCGAAGGCACAGGCCCCTCGTGGGGGGTACAGATCGAAGACGCCGACGTCGGTTACAGTAAGATTTCCATGACGGTGAGCGACGTGATGCTGAATAGCCACAAGATCGCCCATGGTGGTCATATCTTCGCGCTGGCCGATACCGCATTCGCCTATGCATGCAACTCGCGCAACCAGGCGACCGTGGCGCAAAGCGCCTCAATTGTATTCACCTCGCCCGTTCAGAACGGCGAGCGCCTGGAGGCCGAAGCGCGCGAGATCGCGCTGATGGGCCGCAGCGGCGTCTATTCGATCACCGTGCGCGGCGGCGACGGCCGCGTTGTCGCACAATTTCAAGGACAATCCCGCACTGTCGGCGGGGCCATAGTCGAGGAGTAACGAGAATGGCTGAAGCTTTCATCTGTGACGGCATCCGCACGCCCATCGGGCGCTATAGCGGCAGTTTGGCCAACGTGCGTCCGGACGATCTGGCGGCGAAGGTGCTGGCGGAACTGAAGGTGCGCAACCCGCAGCTCGATTTCGCTGCGGTGGACGACATCATCCTCGGCTGCGCGAATCAGGCCGGCGAAGACAACCGCAACGTCGCGCGCATGGCCGCGCTGCTCTCGGGGATTGGCGACGGCGTGCCGGGGACGACCATCAACCGCCTGTGCGGTTCTGGATTGGATGCGGTGGCGATGGCCGCGCGCGCGATCAAGACCGGTGAAGCCGATCTGATGATCGCGGGCGGTGTCGAAAGCATGACCCGCGCGCCGTTCGTGATGGGCAAGGCGAATACCGCCTTTAGCCGCGATGCGCAGATTTTCGATACCACCATCGGCTGGCGCTTCGTGAATCCGCTGATGAAGGCGCAGTTCGGCATCGATTCCATGCCGGAAACCGCTGAAAACGTGGCGCAAGACTACAAGGTTTCGCGCATCGACCAGGACAAGTTCGCCGTACGCAGCCAGGAGAAGGCCTCGAAAGCCCAAGCCAACGGCCGTCTCGCCAAGGAGATCGTCGCTGTCACAATCAAACCGGCGAAGGGCGATCCGATCGTCGTGGACAAGGACGAGCATCCGCGCGCGACCAGCGTTGAAGCCCTTGGCAAGCTGAAGCCCATCGTGCGCGAGGGCGGCACGATCACCGCGGGCAACGCCAGCGGCGTGAACGACGGCGCGGCTGCGCTGATCATCGCCAGCGAAAGAGCCGTGAAGAAGTACAACCTGAACCCGATCGCGCGCGTCGTGGGGGGCGCCGTCGCGGGCGTGCCGCCGCGCATCATGGGCATGGGTCCGGCGCCGGCGACGCAGAAGGTGCTGGCGCGCAATGGCGTGGCTATTCCCGATCTCGCGGTCATCGAACTCAACGAAGCCTTCGCCGCGCAGGGCCTTGCGGTGTTGCGCGAACTCGGCATCGCCGACGATGCGGAGAATGTGAACCCGAACGGCGGCGCCATCGCTTTGGGCCATCCTTTGGGCATGTCGGGCGCGCGACTCGCCCTGACCGCCAGCCTTGAAATGCAGGCTAGAAGCGGGAATTACGCTCTATGTACAATGTGCATCGGGGTTGGCCAGGGGATCGCGGTCCTGCTGGCGAAACCTTAAGCGGGGACGACTTTTAAGCTATTGAATTCACTGCCGGTTTTTGCTTGATAGGTCCACCCTCGGACGTTGCTCGTCCGGGGGATGAGCTTAAGATGGCGGCCCATCGGAAAGATGCGGGGAATTAATTGACCGTCTGTTCGGTTTATTATTATAGTCCGATACGATTCTCGTTCTAGGAAACGCCCATGTACACCACCGAGATGAGCAAAAACCCGACCCGTCAGGGTCCGTCCGCCGCCGAACCGCCGGAGCTTCTCGAAGCTTTCGAAGCGCGCGTGGCGAACGACGAGTTCATCGAGCCGAAGGACTGGATGCCCGAGGCCTACCGTAAGACCCTCATCCGTCAGATTTCTCAGCATGCCCACTCGGAAGTCGTCGGCATGCTCCCCGAAGGCAACTGGATCACGCGCGCCCCGTCGCTGCGCCGCAAGGCGGTGCTGCTGGCGAAGGTGCAAGACGAAGGCGGCCACGGTCTCTATCTCTATTCCGCCGCCGAAACGCTGGGCACCAGCCGTGACGAAATGATCGAAGCGCTGCACTCGGGTAAAGCCAAGTATTCGACGATCTTCAATTACCCCACCCTCAGCTGGGCCGATATCGGCGCCATCGGCTGGCTGGTGGACGGCGCGGCGATCATGAATCAGGTGCCGCTGCAGCGGACGTCTTATGGGCCTTACGCCCGCGCCATGGTGCGGGTGTGCAAAGAAGAAAGCTTCCATCAGCGTCAGGGCTTCGAGATCATGATGCAGATGGCCGCCGGCACGCCGGAACAAAAGGCGATGGCGCAGGACGCGATGAACCGCTGGTGGTGGCCGGCCATCATGATGTTCGGTCCGCCGGACGAGAATTCGCCGAACACGGCGCAGTCGGTGCGCTGGCGCATCAAGCGCGAAACCAATGACGAGCTGCGCCAGAAGTTCGTGGACGTGACCGTTCCGCAGGCAGAATCCATCGGCCTCACGGTGCCGGATAAAGACCTCAAGTGGAACGAAGCACGCGGTCAGTACGACTACGGCGCTATCGATTGGGATGAGTTCTGGGCGGTTGTGAAGGGCGAAGGCCCTGTCGCCAAGGAACGCATGAAGGCGCGCACGGAAGCTTGGGATAAGGGCGCCTGGGTGCGCGAAGCCGCGCTGGCCCATGCCGCCAAGCAAGCCGCGCGCAGACAGAAGGAAGTCGTCAATGGCTAACGAAAAGAACGAGTGGCCGTTGTGGGAAGTGTTCATCCGCGCGAAGCACGGTCTGTCGCACCGTCACGCCGGCTCCGTGCATGCCCCTGATGCGGACATCGCGCTGCGTCATGCGCGCGATACCTATACGCGCCGCATGGAGGGCGTAAGCATTTGGGTGATCCGTTCTTCGGACATCGCGGCTTCGGATCCGGCGGATGCCGGCCCGATCTTCGAACCGGCGGAATCGAAGGTTTATCGTCACCCGACGTTCTATGTGGTCCCCGACCACATCAAGCACATCTAACGCTTATTCAAGCTTATGACGGCCAACGAAGCCCTTTTCGATTACACACTGCGGCTCGGCGATGACGCGCTCATCCTTGCCCAGCGCCTCGGCGAATGGTGCGGCCATGCGCCGGCCCTGGAAACCGACCTGTCGCTCGCGAACGTCGCGCTTGATCTGATCGGTCAAGCGATGCTGTTCTTGACCTATGCCTCTGAAATCGAGGGCAAGGGCCACGACGCCGACAAGCTCGCGTTCCACCGCGACGTCACCAAGTTCCGCAATTCGCTGCTGGTCGAACAGCCGAACGGCGACTTCGGGCGCACGATCGCGCGTCAGTTCATTTTCTCGAGCTATCAGCGCGCGCTTTACCAAGAACTTGCCCAGTCGACCGACCGGCGCCTGGCGGAAATCGCGGCCAAGGCGCTCAAGGAAACGATCTATCACGCCGAACTCGCGGCCGAGTGGGTGATCCGTCTTGGCGACGGCACCGAAGAGAGCCATGAGCGCGTGAATGACGGCTTCGAGTGGTGCTGGCGCTTCGTCGAAGAATTGTTCATGGCCGAACCCGCGGACGCCGCGCTGATCAGCGCCGGCGTCGCGGTCGATCCGGCGAAGCTGCGCGCGTCGTTCGATGCGACGCTGGCAGCGACTTTCGCCGAAGCCACGCTCGCATTGCCGAAATACCCGCGGCCCGTCACGGGCGGACGCCGGGGACAACATTCCGAACATCTCGGGCATTTGCTTGCGGAGATGCAGTTCCTGCCGCGAGCCTATCCCGACGCGGTATGGTGAGCCGATGAACTGGCGCGAACGCGTCATGGATGTGCTGTCCCACGTCGCGGACCCTGAAATCCCGGTGGTTTCGGTGGTCGATCTGGGGATTGTGCGGGGCGTGAAGGAAGACCCGAAGAGCGTGGTGATCACCACGACGTATAGCGGTTGTCCGGCAACGCAGGTCATTACGTCCGATATCCGCAAGGCGCTGGACGACGCGGCGCTGAGCGATGTGAAGATTGAAGTCGCGCTATCGCCGCCGTGGACCACCGACTGGATCACGGAAGCGGGGCGTCAGAAACTCCAGGCCTACGGCATCGCGCCCCCGCCTAAGGGCAGCGGCGCGCCGGGGCTCAAGAATGCCCAGCCGGCGACGTGTCCGCGCTGTGGTTCGATCAAGACCCGCGAGGTCAGCCGCTTCGGCTCGACCCCGTGTAAAGCCCTCTGGCAGTGCGAAACCTGCCGCGAGCCGTTCGACCGCTTCAAGTGTCACTAAGAGAGAAACGATGTCCGTTGGATTCCATCAGCTGAAGATCGCCGACGTGCGCCGGGAAACCTCGGACGCCGTGTCGATCCTGTTTCAGATCCCGGAAGAGCTGAAGGAGAAATTTCAGTTCCGCCCCGGCCAACATCTGACGCTGAAGGTCGACATCAACGGCGAGGAAGTGCGCCGCAATTATTCGGTCTGCGTGGCGCCGCATGAGAACGAGCTGCGCATCGCGGTGAAGGAAGTGCCGCAAGGGCGCTTCTCCAGCTGGGCGAACCGCGAGATCAAGGCCGGCCACGTCATCGACGCCATGCCGCCGCACGGCAGCTTCACCTGGACCTTCGAGAAGGCAAAGAAGCGCCGCTACCTTCTGATGTCGGGCGGCTCGGGCATCACCCCGATCCTGTCACTGCTGAAGACCGGTCTCGCGGAAGAACCCGACAGCGAGTTCGTGCTGTTCTACGGCAACCGCGCCAGCCACACGATTATGTTCCTGGAAGAGCTCGCGAACCTGAAGGACCGCTACATGTCCCGATTCGAGCTATACCACTTCCTCGACGAGGAAGAAGGCGAAGTGGAGCTGTTCAACGGCCGCCTGGATCTCGCCAAAGCAAGCGAGGCCTTGAACCTTCTCGTAGGCGACCGCGCCCTCGATGCGGTGTTCATTTGCGGGCCCGGCCCGATGATGACCGCCGCCGAAGAAGCGGTGAAGAAACATGGCATTCCGGCCGAAAAAATCCTGATCGAACGCTTTACGGCCGATGGCCTGCCGGCGCCGGTGCAGGATCCGTCCGTCGCCGCGTTGGAAAAGAAGTCGCAAGGCTCGAAGGTGCAGGTGCGCATCGACGGCCGTCTGCGCACGCTGGCTTACGACACCTCCAAGGGCAGCATTCTCGAGAACGCCCGCAGCGCCGGCCTTCCCGCGCCCTTCGCCTGCAAGGCGGGCGTGTGTGCCACCTGCAAGGCGAAGGTGATCGAGGGCGAAGTGCAGATGAAGACCAACTACGGTCTCGCACCCGAAGACCTCGCGCAGGGATTCGTGCTCACCTGCCAGGCGTTCCCGGTGTCCGATAAAGTTGTCTTGGACTACGACGTCTAACTCTTTTGATTGGTCGCGCGGCCGCTGGCCGCGCTTCTAGCGACGCGTCTTCTTAGACGGCACCGGCAGGCCCTTGAGCCCACCGATCATCAAATCGCTCATCAGCTCGGAAATGGAATCCACCGAGGCCGGACCTTTGGGATCGAACCAGGTGTGGGTCCAGTTGAGCATGCCGTAAAACAGCATGGCCGCGGGGCGCAGCAATTCGGGCCGCGCCTTCAGCTGCGGCTGTATATCGGCGACGAGATCGACCACCAGCTGGATCAGACGGCGCTGACGCCCGACGATGATGTCGCGGCGATTAGGCGGCAGATGATAGAGCTCGTTGATGAGCACTTTGTGACGCGCCGCGGCGCCCACATACAGATGCATGAAGGCGTGGATGAGCGCATTGAGCTTGTCGGCCGCGCTGGCGCCGTCCATGGCCGCGATACCCGAAGCGGCGTTGCTCAGGGTCTTGATATGGGAGTCCATGGCTTCGAAGAGGATGTCCTCTTTCGAAGGAAAGTAGTGATAGATGAGCGACTTCGACGTTTTACAGGCGGTCGCGAGGTCGGCCACCGAAGCGCCAAGGAAGCCCTTTTCCGCATAGAGCTGGAGTGCGCGTTCAATAATGAACTCGCGCCGGTCATTGAAATCGGACGCCTGCGTACGTGCCATATAAAGGTAGCCCCCTAGCGGGGGATTCGTAGGCTATCTGACCCGAGGTATCAACCCTGGGGAAGATAGTTACGAGTTACGCTTCAGGTCCGTGAGCGGAACGTAACCACCGGAACGTTGAGGCCGGTTCGCTTCGACAGCCGCCAAGGGGCTGCATTCCTTCAAGGTAGCGCGGCTTTGTTTGGCCAGGATCTGGTATTCCACCGTGCCCTGGGCCTTCCACTCGATCTCTTGCGCCGTCAAAGGACGGATGATCTTTGCGGGAATTCCCGCCGCGAGCATGCGCGCGGGGATTTCAAAGCTGGCCTTCACGAAGCTGGCGGCGGCGACAAACGCTTCTTCACTGACCACCGCGCGGTCCATGACGACGGCGTTCATGCCGACCAACGCATTCCGTTTCACGAGGCAGCCGTGCAGGATCGCGCCGTGGCCGATATGGCCGTTCACTTCCACGCGCGCCTCCGCGCCCGGGAAAGAGTGCATCACGCAGTTATCTTGGATGTTCGAGCCTTCCTCGAGGGTCACTGTGCCGAAGTCGCCGCGTAAAGACGCGCCGGGACCGACATAGACGCCGGGACCAATGATCACGTCGCCGATCAAAACGGCCGTCGGGTGAACGAAGGCCGTCGGATCGACGACGGGAATGAAGTTCTCGAACGAATAGACCGGCATTGAAGGGCCTTTTGTTTAGTCCGCCGAGCGCCAGCCTTCGATCACATCGACCCACTTCTTGAGGAACATGTTGGTCTGGTGACCGTCGATCACGCGGTGATCGATGGTAAGCGACACGTAAGCCATCGGACGGATTTGGATCGTATCCTGTCCGTCGACTTCGCGCACTATCACACGTTTCTCGAGCTTGCCGATGCCGAGGATCGCCGACTGCGGCTGGTTGATAATGATCGGCGCGGCCAGGAGGCTGCCCGACACGCCGTGGTTGGAGATGGTGAAGGTGCCGCCCGAGACGTCGGCCCGTTGCAGTTTGCCGGTACGCGCACGGTGGGTCAGGTCAGCGAGCTGGCGCGAGATACCGTTCAAGGAAAGGATCTGCGCCTTGTGGATCACGGGCACAACCAGGCCTTCGTCGCCCAGCGCCGTGCCGACGCCGATGTTGATGTCGTCGAACACTTCGACCGCATCCGCATGCCAGCGGCTGTTGATGACCGGCACTGTTTGCAGCGCTTCGACGCAAGCCGCGACGAAGTAAGCGGTGTAGGTAAGGTTCGCGTACTCGGCGCCGCCCTTGGCTTTCTTCTTTTTGCGGTCGGCGATGATGGCGCTGAAATCCACCTCGAACACCGCCGTGACGTGCGGCGCTGTCGCGACGCTGTGCGCCATATGCTCGGCGATGGCGCGACGGATGTTGGTGTGCGGGATCAGACGGCCGCCGGCGGTCGGCGTGCCTTGCGGCTTAGCGGCGGCCGGAACGGCGCCGCGCGCCGGAGCCGCCTTGGCGCCGCCGCTCTGAACATAAGCGAGCACGTCGGTGTGGGTGACGCGGCCTCCGCGGCCCGTGCCCTGGATGTTCTTCGGATCGACATTGTGTTCGGCGATCAGACGGCGCACCGTCGGCGACAGACCAAGCGCGGGGCCGGTTTCGCCCGCATGCGCACGATCACGCGGCGCGAGCGGCGCCGGCGGCGCCTTGGCATCGGAGGCCGACACAGGGGTCGCTGCCGGCGCAGGCGCGGCGGCGGGCTTAGGCGCACCCGATGAGATGCGTCCGATCAGCGTGCCGGGCGTGACGTCGGAGCCGACTTCGATAGGGAGTTGCTCGAGCGCGCCCGTGACGGGCGCGACGATTTCCATGGTGACTTTGTCGGTCTCGAGTTCCGCGACCGGCTCGTCCACTTTGACCTGCACACCGGCGGCTTTCAGCCAACCCTTGAATTTGAAGCGCGTGCCCTCGGTCTGTTCGGACGGAACGATGATATCGGTCATAGCGCCCTCCCCTAGAACGTCACGAGATCGACGATGGCGTCGCGAATCGTATCGACGCCGGGAACCGCAGCCTGCAAGAGCACGGGATTATAGGGGCTGGGGATATCCGGCATGGTGAGGCGCTCCGGCGGCGCGTCGAGATCGAGGAAACATTCGCGGCTGACGACCGCGACGATTTCCGCGCCAAAACCAGCGGTCGCATTGTCTTCGTGGACAACCAGGCAACGCTTGGTTTTACGCACGGATTCAAGCACCGCTTCCTTATCCCAGGGCATCAGCGTGCGCAGATCGATGACGTCCGCGGTATAACCCGACGCCTTCGCGGCTTCTTCACAACGATCGACCATGGCGCCCCAGGCGACCAGCGTGATGTGCTCGCCGGTCATGGTCTTGGTGGCCTTGCCGAACGGGACGACATAGTCGTCGCCCGGATACGGACGGCGCGACCAGGCATGGTCGAGCATCGCGCGATGCTCGAAGAACACGACCGGATCGTTGCCACGCAGAGCCGCGCGCAGGAGGCCAACCGCGTCTTCGGCGTTCGACGGCACCGCGACTTTCCAGCCGATGGCGTGCACCCATTGCACTTCGTTGGTTTGGCTATGCCACGGATCGCCGCACTTGGAGAAACCACCGGCCATGCGCACGACCATCGGCGCGGCAAAGCGGTTGCCGGTTCTCCAGCGAAGAGTGCCGCAGTCGTTGAGCTGCTCGACGGCGGGCTCGGCGTATTTGCGGAACTGAATTTCCGGAACCGGCAGCAGGCCGGCCATGGCCATCCCGACAGCGCGGCCGATGATGCCTTCTTCGGACAAGCTGGTGTCGAATACGCGCTGATCGCCGAACTTGTCCTGGAGGCCCATGGTCACGGCATGGACGCCGCCCTTGGGCCCGACGTCTTCGCCGAACAGGACCATCTTGGGATTGGTCGCGAGCTCGACTTCAAGCGTGCGGCGGATGGCCGTGACCATGTTGATACGCGGGCCTTGCGGATTGGCGATCTCGGTGGACGCCGGGAACTGGTGGCCGGAGGTCGCAAGGCCGCCGATCTGCTGCACCTCGGGTTTGCCGTTCTCGTCGACTTCCGCGAAGACGTGTCGCTTGAGCTGCTTCGTGTCGAGATTCGGACGGTTCGAGGCGGCTTCGAGCGCGACTTGGACGTCACGGCCGGCCTGTTCCTCAAGCTCCGCCCACTTCTTTTCCGAGAAGACGGACGGCACGAGGAAGGCCTTCAACTTCGGCAGCGGATCACGCGTTCTTTCTTCGGCGATGCGCTCGGCGCCCTTGTAGGCTTGCGTATCCTGGCCCGAGTGACCGGCGAGACGCGGCACCGTCAGGCGCAGGAGCGCGGGACCTTGGCGGTCGCGCACATGCGTGGTCGCTTCGTTCACGAGGCGCGCGGCTTCGGCCGGATCGGTACCGTCGCCGTTGAAGATGGTGAGGTTCTTGAAGCTCGCGAGGTTCAGCGCGATGTTTGCGCCCGGCGTCTGGAAGGTCGACGGCACCGAGATGCCGTAGCCGTTGTCTTCGATATAGAAAAGCATGGGCAGCTTGAGGGTGGTCGCGATGGTGAGCGACGCCCAGAAGCCGTTGGTGGCGACGGATGCGTCGCCGCCAAGCACGACGGCGATGGCGTTGCCGACGTTCTTGTCCTTCAGCACGTTGCGATAATATTCGATCGCCTGCGCCCAACCGGCCGTCGGCGTGTACTGCGTGCCGACGCCGCCCGCCATCGGCAGGCCCTTGGCGCCGCCCGGGTTCGGGAAATTGAACACGGTGCCGACGTCCTTGCCGTCGCTGTATCCGCCGACCTTCATCAGGGTCGCGGCCATTACTTCTTCAAGCGGAATGCCAAGGCCAAGCAAAAGCGGACGCGAGCGGTAATATCCCGCGGCGGCGTCATAAGCGTGAGTCAGACGCTGCGAGAGAATGATCTGCGCGAGATCGTGGCCGCGGCCCGAGAACTGGTAGAACATCTTGCGTTCGGGAAGCAGCTTCTGCTCTTCGATATCGTCGAGCCTGCGCGACAGAAACAACGCACGCGCCACCTTCTCCCAATCCACGCTCGCCGTGACGTTATGATCGGCTTTGACAGCCTGAGTCTTGGCCATGCGTTCTCCTCCCAAACATTCCTAACCTTGGGAAAAGTGTACCGGGGGAGCGGGGAGGCGATCTCGGCGAAATCATGAGCAATTACATATAAATAGTGATATATTCACACCAAATTTCCATAAATAGTGTGATTTTCACTATGATTGAGCTTGATAGCGCCGATATCCGCATCTTGAAACTTCTCCAGAGCGAAGGGCGGATCGCCGTCGTCGATCTGGCCGAGCGCGTGAACTTGTCCGCGACGGCGTGTCACAAGCGCATCGACAAATTGGAGAGGGCCGGGGTGATCGTCGGCTACGGCGCCAACGTCTCCTTGCGCGCGATCGGCTATCAGGTGGAAGCCTTCGTCGCCGTGACGATCGACCGGCAGGCAAAGGTGACCGCCGACAGTTTCATGGTCGAGATCAAGAAACTGGAAAACTTGCGCGCCTGCTATCTGCTGTCGGGCGACACCGACTTCCTCCTCCACGTGATCGCGCCCGACCTCGACGCCTATACGCGCGGTGTCCTGAACCAAATCATGACCCTGCCCGGCGCGCAGGCCGTGCGCACTTCCTTCGTTCTGGACAAGATGGTCTCGACGGCGCCGCTCACGCCGCTCGCACAGAGCTAATTACCGGCGCGTCAGCGGCAACGCGGTCGTCATTTTCACTTCGGAGAGGCTCACGAACGTCGAGGCCTCCCGGACGCCCGGACAGCATGAGAGCTTCTTGAAGTAGAAGTCCTCGTAGGCGTGAAGATCGGGCGTGACCACGCGCAGCAGAAAATCAAAATCGCCGAGCAGGACATGACACTCGAGCACCTCCGGCATAGTTTTCATGCGTTCGGTGAAGCCGCGGATGTACTGCGGATCGTGCTGCCGTACGTTCACCTTCACGAAGAACTGCGTGCGCATGTCGAGCTTGTCGCGGTTCAGCACCGCGACCGTCTTTTTCACGTAGCCTTCCGCAGTAAGGCGTTTGATGCGGTTGCCGCACGTGGAGGTGGAAACGCCGACAACCTCGGAAATCTCGGCGGAGGAGCGCGAGGCGTCCTCCTGCAGTTCAGCGAGGATCTTAAGATCGACTTTGTCGAGCCCGCCCGCCATGGACCGCTAGTATCCGCGCACGAGATCGACAATGCCCGCGGGCTTCTGGCCGCGCTCGAGGCTGGCAACGTCCTTGAACACCTGCGGAATGATGGTCAGCGGGTTGGAGTCCGCCGCGACGTGCGGCGTGATCAGAACGTTATCCATCGCCCATAGCGGACTATCGGCGGGCAGCGGCTCGGGCGTGAACACGTCCAGCACCGCGCCATGCAACACGCCCGACGTCAGCGCCGCGATCAGATCGTTTTGGACAACGGTGTCGCCGCGCCCCGCATTGACGAAGTACTTGGGACCGGGCCGGCGGCGGCCGAGTTGCTCTAACACGCTCTTATCAACGAGGCCGGTGGTTTCATCGGTGCGCGGCAGCACATTGACCAGAATGTCGATGTCTTCGAGGAACGCGCCAAGCGCTTCGCGGCCCGCATGAACCGGAAACGCAGAGCCGGCGCGCGCGGAGCGCGCCCAGCCGGTGACCTGGAATCCGAGGGCCTGCAAAGCGCGCCCACTCGCCTGGCCCATGACGCCAGCGCCAAGCAGGCCGACATGCACGCTAGAGGCCGCAAGTTGATCGGGCGGATCCCACACACGCTGCTTCTGATGACGCAGATAGAGCGGAATCTGGCGATGCAGATAAAGCGCGGCGAAGGCCACATACTCGGCCATGCGCGCCGAGAGGTCGGGATCGATGACCCTATAAACCGGCAGATCCGGCCGGCCCTTTAAGGGCGCGAGATGATCCACCCCGGCGCCGAGCGAGAAGACCGCGCGTGGATCGGGGAACACCGTATAAAGCTTCGGGTCCGCTTTCCACGCGCAGATGACGTAAGGAGAAGATAGTTTGATTGCGCCATCTTGCGGCCAGAAATGAACCTCGCGTCCGTTCGCGGCAGCTTTGAAGTGCTCACGCCAGGACGAAGGATCCCACGGTCCGACCGCAACAATGATCGCAAATTGGCTCAGATAAGACCTTCGGCTTTCATGGCGGCCTGGGTGTGCGGACGGCCCGCGACACGCACCTGGAACGCCTTCAGCTTAGGCCAAGGACCGATGTCGATGCCAGTGAAGTTCGACCAATTGACGACGGTGAACAGATAGGCGTCCGCGATGGTGAATTTTTCGCCGGTCAGGTAAGCGCGATCGCCCATCGCCTTCTCGACGAAGTCGAAGCGGCTTGCGAGTTTTTCCTTGATGGACTTTTTCTGCTCATCCGTGGTGGCGGGGTTGAACATCGGGCTGAACGTCTTGTGAATTTCGCTGTTGATAAACACCAGCCATTCGTTGAGGCGGGCGCGCTCGATGGTGCCGGCGCGCGGCGCGAGGTCGGAGCCCGGTTTATTGTCGGCGAGGAACTGGGTGATCGCTGCGCCTTCCGTGAGCACATCACCGTTGCCGAGACCCAACGCCGGCACATAACCCTTCGGATTGATCTTATAGAAATCCTTCCCGTCTTCGGTTTCGTGGGTCTTGGTGGAGACCTTCACCAGGCTG
Source organism: Rhodospirillaceae bacterium (assembly GCA_050246995.1). Classification (GTDB taxonomy): domain Bacteria; phylum Pseudomonadota; class Alphaproteobacteria; order Rhodospirillales; family Rhodospirillaceae; genus SHVO01. Next base: position 193,242 of record JBFWVA010000007.1, read on the forward strand.
AAGTCTTCGCCCAGCTCGCGAAGCACAATGTGAGGAGCGAGGGAGCAAGCGCCGGGCGCGTAGTAAAGTTGATAAGACACGAGAGAAGACTCCTGAGATTAGAGGTTGGTGAGATCGGCCATGAGGGCCGGGACGTTATGGTGCTTGAGATTGGGCGCGGACTGACCGCACCAAATCGAGACAAGATCGGTGCGCTTTTGCGCCCGGGCCGCGGCCTTCAGTTTATTGAGGAACCACACCTGGATCGGATAGGGCGCGATATTGCGGGGCATTTCCTCATACAGGCGGTTGCGGATGCCGCGCGCAAGACGGCCTGAATAGGTGCGTGTGAGAACAGTCTGTTGCGCCCGGTCGCTGAACAGGGCGGCGCGGTGCTCCGGGCTTGCGCCGGACTCGTCACAGGCAAGGAACGCGGTGCCGACCTGAACGCCCGCGGCGCCCAAGGCGATCGCGGCTTTCACCCCGCGCACATCGACCACACCGCCCGCCGCGATCACCGGGACTTTGACGCGCGGCGCGACGATCTGCACGAGCGAGAAGGTGCCCGTCAGCGAGTCTTCGGACGACGCGAGGAAGGACACGCGGTGACCACCGGCTTCAAGACCCGTGACCGCGATGGCATTCACGCCCGCCTCATCGAGCGCTACCGCTTCGGCGATGGTGGTCGCGGTGCCGACGGTGAGGATGCCCTTCTTCCGGCAGCGCGCGAGCTGGTCGGCCGTGGGAATACCGAAGACGAAGCTGAACACCGCGGGCGCAGCTTCGATCATCGCTTCAAACTGATCGGCGAACGGCGCGTGCAGGCGCTGCGGCCGCTCAGGCTTCGCGACGCCAAGCTCACGGTAGTAAGGCTCGAACAAGGGCCACAGGCGCTCGAACTCGGTTTCGGTCAGTTCCTCGCCGCCCGGATCGGCGACGGATACCCAAAGATTAAGATTGAACGGATTTGACGTACGCGCGCGGATGTCGGCGGCGAGTTTCAGGATGTCTTCGGGCGCGAGATGCTCGGCGCCGTAGGATCCGAGGGCGCCAAGGTTGGAAACGCTGCCCGCGAGCAGCGGGGACGAGAGGCCGCCGCCGAACGGTCCCTGCACGACAGGGTGCTGAAGCCCAAAGCGTTTTGTCATGTCCATGGTCATGCCCCGACAGCTAAGCGATGTGGTTACCTTTGTAAACCAGGTGTCGTTCGGATATCATGATTATCCGGTTTCCAGGTGGTAAGTCCGTTTCCTGGCCGTAACGGATATCCGACGAACAAGGGCTCGACACCTCATGGCGCTCAAGGTCCGCAAAAATAATTCACCCGCGCCGCAGTGCCCGATCGGCGAGTGCATGGCGTTTCTGCGCGGCGCGTGGACACCCGCGATCATCTGGAACTTGAGCGGCGGCGCGCGCCGCTTCGGCGAACTGCGCAGCGACATCGGAAAAATTTCGGCGAAGGTGCTCACGCACCGGCTGCGCGAACTTGAGGACATGGGCGTGGTGCACCGTGACGTGAAGCCCACCTCGCCGCCGTCGGTTGAATATTCGCTTTCGGAGCTCGGCAACGAACTGATGCCCGCGATCGCGGCCATCGTCAGTGTCGGCCACCGCCTCAAAAAGCGCTCCTCCCGACGCCTCGCCGCCTAACTGCGGCGCTAAATCACTGCAATCACAGCAAGAATCGGAAAGCTCGGTTTCCGTTTTACGAGGGCTTTTACGGCTGTTTTTTGACGGGGCTTGCCCCATGTCAAGCTAAGTCATTGAAATAAATATATAAATATCCACCCTAATCCCGCCTTGAATTCCGATTACAGAAATATGACCTATAGGCCGGGGCTGATGGGGAGTAGCGGGAGTTTTATGCAGAACTTAGGTGCGTTATCCGGGCTGGATCGCGAACTCACGAAGATCGCGACACGGATCAAAAAGTTTGGTTCCTGGACGAGCAGTATCGGCGCGATCTGCGAATCTTCGCAGTTCCTCGCGCGGCGCATGCGCGATGCCATCGGCGACAAGTCGCTGCCGGTGCTGGAACTTGGCGCCGGGTTTGGATCCATTACGCAGCTGCTGCCGGAATCGACCGTCAGCGTCGAACGCGACAAGACGCGTTTTGAACATCTGAAGAAGATGTTCCCCGAACGCACGATCCTCGACACCTGCGCGCTGCCGGCGCTTGCGCAGCTCTCCACGCCGACCGTCGTGGTGAGCAGCATCCCGAGCGTGAATAATTCCGAATTCGAATTCCTTCGTGAAGGCTTTGCGCAGGCCTACAGGGCCGGCATGATCGCCGAACTCGTCACCTACACGTATTTCCCGCAAGATCCGCTCGGCGCGATCTTCGCCAAGAGCGAAATGGCGGGTCTTGAGCTTCTGAACGTTCCGCCCGCGTTCGTCTGGAAATATTCATGAGCGAACGAGCGCCAAGCTCGGCTCTCCGCATTGATGTCCGACTGGCGCTCGCGTTCCTCTTCGTCGCCGCGGCTGGCATATATAGCGTTGTCTACGACGATCCTTATGTCGCCCTGCTGATCCTGCCGTTCTTCGCCCTGGGCGCGGCGCGCGGCAAACACCCGCTGATTCTTACGACCCTATCGCTGCTGCCGGCAGCTGTGCTTCTGGCGGTGAGTGTCGGTAAGGCCTTCGTCACCAATATCCCGCTGGTCGCCTACGACCACTTCTTCCTGCGCGGCAATGTGCTGATGCTGGCTTACAACGACTGGCGCGTGGCCTCCGGCGTTGTGCTGACGCTGGCGGCGCTCTTCTTTTATGGGAAGTCTCTGCTGGGCGGCCGCGGATTTTTCACGCTGTTCGAAAAGGGCGGCGTCGCCACGCTGACGTTGGTTTCGGGTTTTTGCATTTATGCGATGCGCACCGAGCCGCAGATCGCCATCTGGGACCCGGCGTTGACCCTGCCGACCGTCAAGACCTTCGTGAAATCGACGCAAGCGCCGAGCCCGCAACTACATTTGATGGCGAACGCCGATAGCACGCCGCCGCCGGGCGAACATCGCGGGCTGACGGCGCCTGCGGAACGACCCGACATTTTCTTCCTGCTTCAGGAATCGACGTTCCTGCCGGAAGTGCTGCAGCCGGACCACAAATCCAAGCATATGTTCGCCGGCCCGGCCGCGCAGCGCGGCCCCTTGAAGGTGCATACGTACGGCGGCGGCACCTGGCGCACGGAATTCTCGCTCACTACCCAGATGCGTCCGCAAGAGTTTGGCGGCGACGGCCTGTATGTGTTCCACCAGCTTGAGGGCCGCGTGCACCGCTCGATCTTCACCGAGCTGAAGAAACTCGGCTACCGCACCGTCGTGTTCTATCCAGTGCCGGGATTCTTCATCAACGCCGCACCTTTCTACGCATCGATCGGCGTCGATGAGTTCTACGACGCACAGTCGCTGGGTATTGCCACGGGTTGGGATTGGAAGATCCCGGACGAGGCTTTCTACAAGGCGATGCTGAAGAAGCTGGAAGGCTCGGACAAACCGGTGGTCGCCTTCATGCTGACCATCAGCCAGCACGGTCCGCACGCGACGCAGGATCCGATGGCCGATTACATTCAGCGATTCGACACTGCCGACAAAGCCTATGGCGACTTCTTGGACGCGCTGAAGGCGCGTGGCCGCCGCGCCGGCGTCGTGACATTCGGCGACCATCAGCCGGAATTCACGCTTCGCTTCATCAGCAGCGAGAAGGCCCGTCACCTGACGACCTATGACGTGCGCTGCGTGAATTTCGCTTGCGACACCGACAGCGACAATCCCGTTCCCAAGCCCCTTGATATCGTGATGCTCGCGCCCGCGGCGCTGGAGCGTTTTGGATTTGGACTGGATGACCTATCGCTCGCCCAGCGCAAAGCCTTCCACAACTGCGAAGGCGATACTGACGCCTGCGTCCAGGATGAACGTCTTGAGTTCAACACCGCCTTCTCTCACTATTTCGAATAGCCATGAACGCGCGGCGGATCCTCGTCATCTTCAATCCGACCGCGGGCAGTGCCCGACGGCCGCGGTTTGAAAATGTTGTCGCGCAGCTCAAAGCCGCGGCGTGCCAGGTCGATGTGATTGAAACGACCGGACCGGGCCATGCCGAGACGCTGGCGCGCAACGTTTCCCCGTCGTCCTACGATGTCGTGGCGGCCTGCGGCGGCGACGGGACGGTGAACGAGGTCATCAACGGTCTCGAAGGTAAGGACGTCGCGCTCGGGATCATCCCGCTCGGCACCGCGAACGTACTCGCCGAGGAAATTGGACTTATGCGCACGCCGGAGAAAATCGCCGCGGCCCTATCGAACGGCCCCATACGCACCGTGCACGTCGGCCGCGCCAATGGCCGCCGCTTCACCATGATGGCCGGCGTCGGTTTCGACGCCGTTGTCGTGAGCCGCGTTTCGCTGAAACTGAAAAAACTGCTGGGCCCGCTCGCCTATGTTTGGGAATCGATGCGCCAGGCTGTGCAATACGGCTTCCAGGCCCATGAAGTCACGATCGACGGCGTCGCCTACCGGCCGGTTTCGATGGTGGCCTGCAAGGGACGTCGTTACGGCGGGCCTTTCATCGCCGCGCCCGACGCCTCGCTGGGCGAGGACAAATTCTATGTCGTGCTGATGAACGGCCGCGGCTGGTTCAGCGTCATCCGCTACGCCCTCGCCTTAGCTTTTGGAAAGATAACCGCCTGGCAAGACGTACAGCTTGTCGCGGGCCGCGAAGTGATCGTGCGCGGCAGCGCCGGCCACCCGGTGCAAGCCGACGGTGACATTGTCGCGACATTGCCGCTGCGCATTGCTTTGGATCCGCACCCCGTGCGGCTCGTGTATCCGGCCTAAGTCCATTACCGAATTCAGATTTGGGCCGGACGGCGCCTTCCGATACCTTTCGTTACAATTCGCGCGTTTTGCACGGGCTTTTTTAGCTTGCGTGAAAAAGTGAGCCGTCGTTGACTGCGCCCAATTCTGGGGAAGGAGTCAATCTTGCGAAGCGTTGTGTGCGGCCGCGTGGCACTTAGCCTGGCCGCTTTTTTTATGGCCGTGGAAGTTCACGCACAGGATACCGCGGGTTCGACACAGATTTACGACCGCGCCTATTTTGAGCGCTACGACACAGTGACCGCCGAGGACATGGTGCGCCGTGTACCGGGCACCTCGTCCATCCTCGACGGCCTCAATGCCAACAACAATCAGCAGCAACGCGGTTTCGGCTCGTCGGGCGACCAAATTCTGCTTAACGGCAAACGCTTCGCCGGCAAGAACCAGATTCTCGCCGCGCTGAAGCGCATCCAAAGCGCGAACGTGCTTCGGATCGAGCTCATCCGCGGCAACAACGCCGACGCCAACGTTCAGAGCGAAGGCCTGATGATCAATGTCGTTTTGGAGGAGGGCGTAAGCACGGGCTCCGGCTCATGGCAGGCCGCCTTCCGGTTCAATGACGACGACGTCTATGACGGAGATGGATTGATCTCCTACAGCGACAGCGTCGGGTCGCTGGACTACATCGTGAGCGTGCGCCGTGATTCTTGGAACCGCGGCTATCCCTATTGGCGCGAACTCACCAAGACCGAACGCTATTTTTATCCAAACGGCGTGATCCGCGAACTGCGCGACGACCGCGCGCGCTATATCCAAAATCAATACACGCTGACAGCCGATCTTACTTATAACTTCGAGAATGGTGATGTCCTGCGCATGAACGGCTCTATGGAACCGCGCGAGGCAAACAGCGACAGTGACATCTCCATCACGCGCTACGACACGGCCGGCGCGCCGGTACTGAATGCGACCGAGATCAAACGCGGCCATCAGGGCTGGCAGAATCAGTGGGAAGTCGGCGGCGACTACGAGGCCCTATTCGGCGCAGCACGGCTTAACGTGCTGTTCATCCACTCCTACGAGCGGGACCCCAACGACGAGTACCGCAACTTTATCAATGGGAATGTCGTCACCGAACTGAACCGAAACATCCGCGTTCCCACGAATATCGAATCCATCGTTCGCCCCACCATTGCCTTCCCGCTTGCCGCCGGGCAGACCCTGGAGCTGGGCGGTGAAGTCGCGCGCAACGTCCTGCGCCAACAACTAAGGCCGTTCTTCGACCGCAACGGGGATCGCAAGGTCGAGGAGATCGCGATTCCGACCGGCAACGCGCGCGTACAGGAAATCCGCGGCGAAGCCTTCGCCAACCACACCTGGCAGATGACGCCGAACCTCTCGCTGAATAGTTCGGTCATCGTGGAGATATCGCGCATCTCCAACAACTTCGCGGGCAGCGCTAAGCACACTTATGTCTATCCCAAGCCTCGGGCGGACTTGCGTTACGACCTAACGAAGTCCGATCAGCTCCGCTTCAAGATCGACCGCAAGGTAGGGCAGCTCGACTTCGGCTTGTTCGTGCCGCAGTTCGACCTCGTGGATAACGAGATCGACGAAGGCAATCCGGCAATCCGGCCCGAGCGCCAGTGGGAGTTCGAAACGGGCTACCAGCGAAGACTGCCGAACGACCAAGGTTTGATCGAAGCGCGCGCCTTCTACAACCGGATCGAAGATCACATCGGCTATATCCTGTTCCGCGTGGAGCCGGACGGTACGCGCGTATCGGCCCAGGGCAATATCGGCAAAGCCAAACATTACGGCGCAGAAGTCAAAGCCAGCGTCCGCATGACGGCGCTGGGCTTGCCGGACGTCACGATCGATGGGCGGTACTTGCGGCAGAGGGCGGAGGGGACCGATGCCTTCCTTGGCGGTACGCAACGTGTGGGCGAAAGCCAGGCCGCCGACAATATCTGGGATCACGAGCTTCAGGTGGGCTTCCGTCACGACGTGACCGCGTGGGGCTTCAACTACGGCGTCAACTACCGGGAATTTGGCGGGGAGCGTCTATTCAGCGACATCCGCGTCTATAGATGGTCAAGCGCGGGCCCGCGTCTGGACGCCTTCGCGGAAAAGACCCTGACGCGCAGCTTGACCCTGCGTGTGGAGGGTTACGGTCTGATGCCGCAACGGACGCGCGAATTCCAACGCCGTGTCGTTTACGCGAACGACGTGATCGCGGGCACAATCTCACGCACCGAGAATTATGTAACCGAGTGGGACCGCATGTTCATGATCAGCCTGCGGGGCACGTTCTAAGCTTTCAAGGCGCGTGCCCTTATCGGAAAACCGGTATCCACTTTTCCGGGGCACGCTCTAAGCTTTTAAGGCGCGTGCCCTTATCGGAAAACCGGTATCCACTTTTCCGGGGCACGCTCTAAGCAACCAGCCAGCCATTCAATGTCAGCCGTTGGTCCTCGAGGGCCGACGACGGGCATTGGATGGGCGCGACTTCGTGCTGGATGTAACTCGGGAACACCATGAGCCCGTTCCCGGGCGGATCTATATCGGCCACCAGATCGCCGAAAGAATGCGTGCCTTCATGGATGACGGTCTTGTAGAGCTTCAGGTGCCCGCCCGTGAACCGCTTCGGCTCACGGTGGAAATAATAGACATAGCTGACAGTGCGGTGCGCGATGTCCGGCAAGCCATTATCCGTGTGCGTGTTGAAGTAGTCGCCATCGCCATGGGCCGACAGCTGCAATTCCATTGAACGGAAGTTCATCGGCGGCATCCGGAGCGCGGTGAAAATGCGCGGCATCGCCTTGAACAGCGCCTGGCCGATCATCGGCGCGACATCGGCGACATTGTCCAGGATCCGCGAGCGGCGGAGCTCGTAATCCGGCTTGAACTCACCCTGGTTTGTGGCAAGCGAAACAGTCGAATCGCGGAACTCGGCTTCGTGCGCCAAAGCATGGGCCATCGCCCGTTCGGCCTCGGCCGGTGAAAGGAAGTTCTCGATCAGGCAATAGGGCGGATCCATCTCGATCCCAACGATCTCACGGGCATGCAGATCGACCGGCCGCCCCTCGAGATCCTTAAATGAGAGCCGCAGATCCGGGGCATCGGCCGGCGTATTGACGCACACGCCGACCGCGCGCGCCGTCACCTCATCGCCTGGCATTTGACAAATAACGCTACCGCCGCCCCGAAGCCGCAAAGTCGCTAACTGCACTCGCATTCTCCCGCTTGCCCGGCCATGGCGCCGGATCCGGCTTTTTTAGCCGGTCACCGGGAGGGCCGCTAGACGTCGCGGATATCGATGGTGACGTCAGTGGAGACGGTGGCGTTTGGATCGTGCGGGTTGGTCACGACGCGATAGTCGGAACGCCAGGTTTTGCCGGACACGTCGAATCGCACATAACCACGTTGGGCGCCGTTCAGGTGATCGACATGGCCGTTGAAATCCCGCGCCGCCCGCATGGCCTCATACCAGGGGCAATGCGAGGCAATCGACGTGCCGCAGAAATTGTGCCCGACGCGCGGCGATTTTGGATCCCACGGGTCCTTGTGAATACGCATGGCGGCGGCGCTGTGCCAGTCGCCGCTGAGGACGACGGGGTTGCTCACCCCGGCCATGACGTCGATCAGCCGCTGCCGTTGCGCCGGATAACCGTCCCATTGATCCATGTTCACGTAAGGCACATCGCCCGGTGCATTGTAGCGAAACGGCGCGAACCACGTTTGCGAGGCGATGACGTTGAACGGCGCCTGCGAGCGGCGAAGCGCGTCGATCAGCCATCGCTCCTGCGCGGCACCGGTCATGGTGAGCGTGGGATCGGTGAGCGCCTCGCAGCTCCGCTCGCCCGGATCGCGCGGACCGCACACTTGGTCGGAGCGGTACTGGCGTGTGTCAAGCATGTGCACCTGCGCTGGCCCAAATCGATATGCGCCGTAGAGCTGGAGATGGGAATCCACGCCGCTCACCGTCGGCGGCTCTTCCAAGGGCATATGCTCATAGTAGGCCTGGAGCGCGGCGAGCTTGCGTACCTTGAATTCCAGCGGCGTTTGCGCCCACGGATCCTGGGGGATATCGCCAGCCCAGTTGTTGTCGATCTCATGGTCGTCGACAGAAACAATCCAGGGCGCCGCAGCATGGGCCGCTTGCAGAGCCGCCTCGCTTTTATAAAGCGCATAGCGGTTCCGGTAGTCCCATAAGGTCACGGTCTCGGGGCCATTGTGGGAGCGTATGTTCTCCCATGTGACGTCGAAGCCGCCGACACTGGCTTTGCGCGGCCCCGGCGCGGTGGCCGCCCCTTCGTAGATGTAGTCGCCGATATGGATAACGCAGTCGGGCGACCAGGCGGCGATGTCGGCGTAGGCGGTGAAGAGACCGGCTTCATAGGCTTGGCAGCTGGCCAGCGCGAGCTTTGCGCCAGCCGCGGCCGGATTGGCCGTGCGCGTGCGTCCGATGGGACTTTCATCCTTGCCGTAGGTGAACTGGTACCAATAGTCATGCCCCGGCTCCAAGCCACGCAGGACGACATGGACAGCATGCGCCTTGGCCTCCGAGGTTTCGACGATGCCCTCGCGCACGGTCTTGCGCATGGCCTGATCGGCACAAAGGCGATAGCGCACATTGGCTTTCCCCGGCGCCATGCCACCGCCACGCAACGGGTCCGGCGCAAGGCGTGTCCACAGCACAATTCCATCCGCCCGCGGGCTGCCGGACGCGACACCAAGGGTAAAATGATACTTATCGGATTGGGCGAAGGCTTTGGGGATCGACAGCGTCAGACCGCCGGCGGCCATGAAGAAACGGCGTGAGATCATCGATATCCCTCCCCTGAACTTCTAGGGCGGATCCTAGAAGGATCCGCCCCATTTTCGAAGTCTAGAACTGGTAGGCGTACTGCAACCAGAATGAACGCGGCTTACCGTAGAATTGGTAAGTGTAATAATAGGCCGGATCATTCGTGGAGAGCTCGCCGCGAACAGCAGCGCGCGAATAGGCCCTATCGGTCGCACCACCGCGTTCAGAGTACCGCTTATCGAGGATGTTCACGGCACGCAGCAAGAAGCGATGCTGCATCTCCTCACCCAAATAGTATTGGATCGAGCCGTTCAGCACGAAGTAATCGCCAAAGTTGACGTCGGGGTTTGTACGATTTCCCGATGCGTCGACGAATCGCGCCGCATTGTTTTGAACATAGAGCCATTCTGGCCCCTGCCAGCGTGGGTTAAGAGCGATCACCCACCGGTCGGTTGGTGTGTAGGTCAAGAGGGCTGAGATCATCCACTCGGGGCGTTCACCCGATTGGCGCGTCGGGTTGGCTCCCGCTGCCCCGGGGACGATGGTGGTGAGCGCCGCACCCGTTCCCGCGCGCACCGCTGTGAGGCCGTAAATCGGGTTCGGTTCAAGCGATTCTTGCTTGGTAAAGCTGAAATCCGCCTGGATTTGATTGAGGTCAATCGAGACGTCGAGGGTATATCCCTTAATATTCTGCTGCGCCTTGGTATTGAAGAAGGCCGAGCTTAGACCGGTAAGGCCGAAGCTTGCGAATGTACGGCAGAACTCCGTCGGCGTGATGATATTCGGATTGATCACGCGAGTTGGGTCGACACCCGGGCAAACGTCCCGGATTTGCGCGCTTCCGAACAGATTCGTGATGTCGGTGGTGAAGTATCCCGCCTCGACGTTGAACGTTCCGTCCAAGACTTCCCCGTTGATACCTACGCCGGCGCCGTAGGTTTCAACATCCTGAGGCTTGATCGTCGGATTGTTGCGGGTATTCGCGAACAGGCCCGCCTCTTGAGCACGAGGGTTGTTGTACGACGTCCCGCCGCTACCACGCGCATAGATTCCGGAGCCGAATTCTTGCCGCACAGAGAACTTCCAAATGAAGTTGTCCGCGAAAAGGTTGTTGAAGTCCTTTCGCGCTCCCACCGAAATATTGGTTCCATCGAGAAGCGGCAAGTCAATCTGCGCATCCCCGTAAATGCCGGTTGTGTTGATATGGGCATCCGACACGCCATATTCATCCGCGGAGTTATCGAACGACGTCGTGCGCTGCGCGCCGACCACGGTCGACAACCAATCCGTCCATTTGTACTTCGCGCGTACATTGGCGCCATAGTCGATGTACCCGGCCTTAAACTGCGAGCCTTCGCCATATCCCTTGACCGGAACGCCGGTACCGAAATTCGCGATCGTCTGAATCACCGTGCCCATGGGATCGCCAATACGGAACGGATTCTGCAAGGTGCCTTTGATGCGGCCGTTCGCGTCCACGTAGATTCCCTGACGCGCAACGCCGTCCGCTTTCGTACTGGTATCGGGATTGGTGACACAGCCCGCTGGAATCCCGTTTGCCTGTGCGTATGCTTCAAACTCGGAAGCGCGCGTGAACGGGCGGCCCGTCGCGGGATTGATAACACTTTGCGGAATGCGGCAAAGCTGCACGTCCACCTCGGTATTCCATAGTTTCGGCGCAGCGTAATACGCCTCCGCTTCTATACGCAGGCGATCCGAAATCTCGCTATGGAATCCAGCCGTGAACTTGGGAAACGTTTGATGGTTGGGATTGAAGACGTGGTCGTTAGGAAAAGCGTCGTGGAAGTCATTCGAGGAAAGCTCCGCGCCAAGACGTAATTCGGTGGCATCGCCCATCTTCCAAAGGTACTTCGCGCCGATCGAATTATAGCTGTAGGGGAACTCGTGCTTTCCGCCCGCTTCTAGGACCGTATCCGCGTAGGCGCTGCGATCAAAGATCTCGTTCGCGTCCGTTTCATAGGACCGGCCGTAGAACATCAAACTGTGGCGACCATCAGCATCAAGCGGGAACGCAAGGTTCCCGTAGATTTCACGGGTCTTAAACGAGCCGAAATAAACGCCGAGGTCGCCTTTGAACTGGCCGTCGGGTTGCTTGTACTTGACGGACACGACACCAAGGCCGCCGTTACCACCGTAGTAGAGGCTCTGGCCGCCACGAAAAATTTCCACGGAGTCGATCATTCGAGGATCAATCGACGTCGCTCCCCAGATGTCTTCCAACGGCGTCCCGCGATCAAAGGTCGGCGCCCCGTCGACAAGCAGCAGCGTATCGCGGTCGGTACCGCCGTCGATACGGATGGTGAATTCACCTTCATCGGGCGAGTAACCGACGTTGGCGCCGCGGATGAGGCCGCCGGCCAGTTCGGCGAAGTTCGTGAAGCCGCCCGTAGCGATTTCAGCGTCGCTGATGACCTGAACCTGGGTGCCGTACTTAGAGAAGTCCACCGCGGTGTCGGAAACAGCCTCGCGGTTTATGCGTTGGCCTTCCACCATGATGGTTTCAACGTCCCCCGCAGGTGCGGACGCAACCTGCTGATGTTGCGCCAACTGCTGCGCGGCGGATTCGGCGGCCGCTTCCTGCACAGGCCGCTCTTCGGCGCCGCCGGCGTCGGCCAGCTCCTGCTTTGCGGCTTCCAGCTCGCGCTGCGCCTGAGCCACGCGTTCCTGCGCATCCTGAAGCTGCTGCTGCGCGGCGGCGAGTTGCTGCGAATTTTCGGCCGTCTGTGCGTGCGCCAGGCTCGCGAGGCTGCACGATGTGAGTAAGAAGGCGACAAAAGACGCGGCGGTAAGATGCGAGCGGCGAACCGGCGAAAGTTCTCGGATATGCCCTGCGGACATTTTAATTCTCTCCTTGGTGATTTCCCCCTGCATACGGAAAAGACGCACCCTCGCCCCTGCGTCTCTCCGGCAGAAGGCTGCTATACGCGCGCGCGGTGACAACCACGTGAAGCGCGCGTGACGTCGGCGTGAAGTGAATCGCGATCACGCGCGCCCTGAAGATTCACACAGTGTTCATGCACCTTACATCTGGACGACCGCGAGACCGGCGACACTCGCCGCCTCTCATCAGCAACAGAGGCATCATCGATGGCCGACCAAAACCGACGTTCATTTCTGAAGACGGCCGCGGGCGCCACCGGGGCCGGCGCAGCGCTTGCGGCTTTTCCCGCCGCCATTCGCGACGCTCTTGCCGTACAGGCAAAGCAGGTCACGGGTACGATCAAGGATGTGAAGCACGTCGTGATTCTGATGCAGGAGAACCGTTCATTCGATCACTACTTCGGAACCCTGCGCGGCGTGCGCGGCTTCGGCGATCGGCACCCGATCCCGCAGGAAGGCGGGCGCAATGTCTGGACCCAATCCGACGGCGAGTCGCAGATGATGCCGTTCCATCTCGATACCAAAACCACCGATGCTCTGCGCGTGCCCGGCACGCCGCACTCGTATGCCGATGCGCAGGGCGCCTGGGGCCAGGGCCGCATGACCGAGTGGCCGCGGTACAAAACGCCCTATACCATGGGCCACTACCGGCGCGACGATATCCCCTTCCAATTCGCCCTCGCCGAATCCTTCACCATCTGCGACCACTATCATTGTTCGGTGACCGCCGGGACGGACCCGAACCGCGTGGTGTTCTGGTCCGGCGCCAGCAATGATCCGGAACTGCGCGCCAAAGGCATCAACGCGACGGACGAATATTCAGAGCCTGACAACTTCCGCTGCTGGGTGAAGGGCGCTTTACCGAAGCCCGGCTACACATATGTTGGCAACAATCTGCGCTGGCCGACGCTTCCGGACGTGCTGGAGAAGGCCGGCGTGAGCTGGCGCATCTATCAGGATCCCAACAACAACTGGACCGGCGCAATGCACGGCGGCCTCGCGTTCGAGAGCTTCCGCACCTGTAAGCCGGGCGATGCGCTTTACGAAAAGGGCATGAGCTGGTGGTCGCTCGATCAGTTGAAGCGCGACGTCATGAACGACATGCTGCCGGCCGTATCGTGGATCTTGCCCTCGCCGCCGTATTCGGAGCATCCAAGTGCGTCGACGCCAGTGGAAGGCGCGGAATTCACCGCGCGTGTACTCCAGGCGCTGACGTCCAATCCCGAAGTCTGGGCGAGCACCGTGTTCTTGCAGACCTTCGACGAGAATGACGGCCTGTTCGATCACTTGGCGCCGTCCGCGCCCCCTTCTTATGATCGCAATGGCGTGATGCAGGGCAAGGCCACACTCGATCTGGCCGGACACTATTTCCACGACCCGGACCGCAAGCACATCGCCAAGACCGACGACTGGAGCGGCCTCGTGCGGCCCTTCGGTATGGGCCCGCGCGTTCCGATGTATGTGGTTTCGCCCTGGAGCAAAGGCGGCTGGGTTACCTCGCAGGTGTTCGATCACACCTCCGTCGGCCAGTTCCTCGAAAAGCGCTTCGACGTCGTCATTCCGGCAATTACCCCGTGGCATCGCGCCGTGTCGGGCGACTTGACCTCAGCCTTCGACTTCGTCACGCCGAACGATCCGACGTTCCCGAAGCTTCCTGACGTCAGCGGCGCGTCGGCTATCGTGCTCGATCACATTCAGCGCCCGCGAATCCTGCCGCCGACCAAGCATGAAGCGCTGTTCCAGGAAACCGGTGTGCGTCCGTCGCGCGCACTTCCTTATGAACTTCACGCCGTCTCAAAGGTCGACGCCAAAGGGATTACGATCACTTTCCAGAACACCGGCAAACAAGGCGCGGTGTTCCACGTGTACGACCGCCTGCATCTCGACCGCATCCCGAAGCGATATACGGTCGAAGCCGGCAAGAACATTTCAGATGTATGGGAAACGGCGGCGGACAATGGCCGCTATGACCTGTTCGTCATCGCGCCGAACGGCTTCCGCCGCGATTTCGCGGGCGATGCCGGCGGCGTCGCGGCCGAGATCGACCTGCGCTACCAGGCCAAGACCCAGAAACTTCAACTCAACGCCCGCAACACCGGAAAAGCCCCGGCAACGCTGAAGCTTGAGCACAACGCCTATGGCATGGCGGGTGAAGAACTTTCAATCGCGCCGGGCGGGCGGGCGACCAAAGAATGGTCCGTTGCCGAAAGCGGAAATTGGTATGATTTCACCGTTTCCGGACACGGCTTGAGCCGCCGCGCTGCCGGCCGCGTCGAAACCGGCCGGCACGGCGTCAGCGATCCCGCCATGGGAACGTAGGGCTATTTCTTGCGATAGACGTCGTGACAGGACTTGCAAGAAAGGGCGCCGGCGACTTCACCCATGATGGCGTCCTTGCCTTGCTCACGCGCGATTTTGGCGACTTTGGCGGTGGCCGCCGCGAACGAATTCATGCGCTGTGAGTAATCAGCCCACTTGGCCCATACCTCGGGGCTCGCTTCGCCGCCGGGCACCTTGGCTTCAAAGCTTTGCAGGGCTCCCTGCGCGATGAGGGCGATCGTGTCCAAGTGGCTGACCAAGTTATCTTCCGGCGCGGCGCCGGATAAGATCATCCCCAGAATCGCGACCTGCGCATCAAGCGACTTCATGATGTGCTGGCGATATTCGATAGTGTCCTTGTCCTCCGCCGCGAGAGCGGCTGTAGAACCGCTCAAAACAGCCAAAACGCCAATAGCCGCACCAAACCGACGCATGTTTTCCTCCCGATGAGTTCTAGGGGGACTGTGGCTACGTCCGGCGTGGGAGGCATTGATTCCGGTCAATGCGTCCGGCGCAAATTCCTGGATTAGGGGTTTGGGCGGGCTCGTGCGGCCAGATCGCGCGCCCCATTCGCCAGCAGTCCAACGTCGGTTCCTACCGATACAAAGGCAAAACCGGCCGCGAAATAGGCCTGCGCCTGATCGGGGTCCCGGGCGAAAATGCCGCAGGGCTTCCCGGCCTTGGCGATGCGCGCCAGGGCGTCGCCGATGGCCGCTTTCACCTCGGGATGCCCGGGATTGCCAAGATGACCGAGAGAACCCGCAAGGTCGGCAGGTCCGATGAACAGCGCATCGACGCCCTCTACGGCGGCAATGGCTTCAATCTCCCTCAGTGCGCGGCGGCTTTCGATCTGCATGATGACGCACAGGTCCTCGTGCGCCTCGGCCAGATATTTCGCATTGGTGCCGAACCCCGCCGCGCGGCTGGTGGCGCTGGCGACGCCGCGGACACCAGCCGGCGGAAAGCGCGTGGCGGCGACAATGCGCGCGGCCTGGTCGCCGGTATCGACCATCGGAATCAGCAAACTGCGCACACCGATGTCGAGATACTGTTTGATGAAAACCGGATCCCCGATCGGCGGCCGCGCGACAGGCTCCAAAGGGTACGGCGCGACCGCTTGAAGCTGCGCGAGCAACGTCTGGAGGGTATTAGGAGAATGCTCGCAATCGAACATCAGCCAGTCGTAACCGGCGCCGGCGCAGATCTCGGCCGTGTAGGGATTGGCGAGTCCCTGCCACAAGCCCACGGCGGGGCGCTTCTCTAGAAACGCTTGTTTAAGACGGTTCATGAGGGCGCTCCGCCGGCGGCTGTGACACTGCTTACGGGGTGTGTTTGGACGGCACGCGCTTCTTGGTCGCCTGCTCGAAAGCGTAGGCAAGACCGAGGACTTTCGGGTCTTCACAATGTCCGCCAACGAAGCTGACGCCGAACGGTTTCACACGCTCCTCGGACCCTTTCGCGCCGGGATTGTCGTTGGGCACGAGGCCGAAAGGCACAACGACGATAGGATAGCCGGCCTTCGTGGCGTAGTTAGCGCCATTGGCTTCGGGGAACATGATCGCGTCCAGTTTGTTGGCGGTGATGACGGCATCGAGCCCTTCATCGCGTGTCAGCACCAAGTCTTCGGCGCGGTTCTTTTCGTAACGCGCTTTTTCCTTTTCGAGATCGACCGCTTCAGCGGCTTCCAGGCGCGACTGGCCATAGCGGATCGCGCCGTCGGCGGCATGCGCGGTGTTCCAGGCGAGGAACTCCTTGAAGTTCTTGACCGGAGCCTTGTCGTCCAGCGACGCGAGCCAAAGATTGAAGTCGCGCTTCATGCCGTAACGCAGCACGTTCGAGCAGTAATCGTCCGGCGCCTTTCCGTCGGTGGCGAGCTGACAAATAAAGTGCGCAGAAATGTTCTTCTGCGGATCGGTCGCGACCGTGCTCGGCAGATCGGCGGGATCGACCACTTCGGCGCCAGCGGCTTTCAATGCCGCGATGGCGCCCTCCATGCTTTCGAGTTCGGCCGGTTTCAGGCCCGGGAACGGGCGCGCCTTGCCGGGATAGGTATGCGCCGTAATGAAGCCGGCGCGGGGAATCCCGATACGCGCTCCCTTGAGGGCGTCGGCCTTCAGGAACGGCATGTAGTCTCGGTTCGCGGGCGGCGCGCACTCGGAGGTCCGAGGATCGTTGGGATCCGCGCTCGCGCCTTCCATGGCGCCGAGCATGATCGCGGCATCGACGACATGCTTGGTCATCGGGCCGGCGGTGTCTTGATCGAGGGTCAGCGGAACGATCCCATATCGGCTGATGCGGCCCGTGGACGGGCGTAGGCCGACGAGCATATTGGCGTTGGCTGGGCCTTCGATGGAGCCGCCTGTGGACGTGCCGACGTTCGCGGCCCAGAGATTAGCGGCGACGCCGACACCGGAACTGGACCCGGCAACTTCCATCACAGGCGTGCCATCGTCGTTCGCGCGCGGATCGTAGGGGTTATAGCTTTGGCCCGCCGCGCCATTGTAGCCGCCGGGACGCTTCTCGCTGCCGTACCAGCCCGCGAGTTCGCTCATGGTCGATTTGGCGATAATGATCGCGCCCGCAGCCTTCAGGTTGGCGACCAGGGTCGCGTCGTAAGGCGCCATGTAATATTTGAAGGCGAGCATGCCGCCGGACGTGGGCATGTCGTCCTTGGTCATGATGTTGTCTTTCAGGGCGACCGGAATGCCGTGCAACGGCCCGCGCACCTTGCCTTCGGCGCGTTCCTTATCGAGCGCGTCGGCTTGGGCGAGCGCATTGTGATTCACCGAGACGGCGGCATTGAGCATGTCTTCGTACATGCCCATGCGGGTCAGGTACTGCGTCACGATTTCACGCGAGGTCGTGCGGCCGTCCTGCATGGCCTTCTGCATATCCGGGATCGAGGCTTCCACGACGTTGAACGGCGTCTTCGCCTCTTCCTTCGGCGCCGGCTTGTCGCAGGATTGCAGAACCAGCGCGAGCGCCGTCGTGAGACCTAACGTTGCGAGAAACCGAACCTTATTCATGGATGCATCCCCCTATTGATGGCGCCTTGGAAAAAGAAATGGGCCCAATCCAGTATACCCGGATTGGGCCCATTGTAGATCGCTCAGTTACGCAAGCTTACATCTTGAAGCGCACGCCCGCGCGGAACACGCGGCCGAGAGTGTCGTAGAGGCCGACCGAGGTCGGCGGGAAGTCGTAGGAAGTGCCACCCGGACCGCGCGCGGCGATTTCCGGATCGCGGTTGAACAAGTTACGCACGTTGAAGAACAGCTCCGACGAAGCCGCTTCGCCGACCGACATCTTGTATCCGACATTGAGGTCGAGATAGTAGGCGGCGTTGATGCGGTTGTTATCGACGGTCATGTTCTGGGCCGTCGACGTCGGGCAGCCCGAGGTGCACTCGATATGCGTCGCTACGTTCTTACCCGCCGAGATATAGCGGAAGGTCAGACCGAGGTTGATCGGATCGAGGTTGTAGCCCAGCACGCTTTGCAGGCGCCATTTCGGAACGCTGTTGCCGCCCGGACCGTTGGTGCCGGCGTAGTCGATGATGATCGAGCCGACGGTGCCGTTGTTGATCTCATACTTGAGATAACGCGTGGCGAGCAGTCGCAGGCTGAGATCGCCGTCCGCCGAGTCGAAGATCGCCGACAGCGGCGTGCGGTAGCTGGTTTCGAAGTCGATACCACGGGCCTTTTCGGTCGCGAAGTTTTGCGGCTGAACCTGGATGAACAGGAACGGCGCGCCATTCTGCGTCGTGCGGGTGATGGCGCCGCAGGCCGCTTGGTTGCCGTTGAAGCACAGATTCACGAGGTCCGTCGCGCTCGGTTGGTTCACCGCGTCCTTGATGTCGATCCGGTAGTAGTCGACCGAGGCGCTGAAACCTTCGAACCACGAAGGCTGGTACACCACACCAAGACCGAGGTCGTTCGACTTTTCCGCCACAAGGTTGATATTGCCCGACGTACGCGAGGTGTAGTTAACGGTGGAGTTGGTGAACGGATCGTTCAGCGCGTTGTTCATGCTGGTACCCGCCTGATAAAGGTCGACCAGCGTGGGCGAACGGATGTTACGCGAACGTGTGGCACGCAGGCGCAGATCGTCCACCGGAGCGTAGGTGGCGCCTACCTTCCAGGTCGCGACCCAGCCGTAGGTCGAGTAGTGCGTGGCGCGCACCGAGGCGTTGAGGTCGAGAGCCGCGGCCCATTCGGCGTCCTTCGCAAGCGGAATGACGGTTTCGGCGTAGATGTCGTTCACCGTGACGGCGCCGGTGTACGGCTGGCCCGCGCCCTGGAACCAGATTGTCGGGGTCGCCTGTTCCTCCGGATCCGAGATTTGGCGCATCGTTTCTTTGCGGAATTCGTAACCAAATGCGAGCGAAACATCTCCGGCCCAGGTTTCGAACGGATTGCCGTTGAAGTTGATGGCCGCGACTTTCTGATTGAGGCGGTGATTGTTCCAACCGTAGCGGCCCTGGACGTAGTCGACCGCGGCCTGGCTGGCGACGCCAATCCCGAACACATTGAGCGGCACGCAGCCGTCGGTCGGGTTCGAGAGAGTGGAGCGGCAAACGATGGCGCCGTTCGGAGCGCGTACTGCGTCGACCGCTTGGCGATAGCGCAAGGTGTCGATGGCGCCGATAGACTTCAGCGAGCCGAAGGCTTCGCCGTTGCTGAGATACATATCCCAGTTCCAGTCCTTGGCGCCCATTTCGAAGCTGCCCTCAGCCCCCGCGAGGAAGCGAAGCACGCGGCGGTCGTACACAGCCCGGAAGTTGTCCAGGTCCATGTTCATGGTGCCGAAATTAAACTGGGTCGCGCCATTCGCCGACAGGGTCGGCCGGAGCGAGTCTGGCAGGTAGGCGTTGTCGACGCGAAGAGCGAGGTTACCCGGGAAGAAGTTCGGCGCTCCCGACGAGTACGAACCGAGATGGCCCCATGCGGCATGTCCGTACACGGTCAAATTGTCGCTGACGTCATAGCTGGCGCGGGTGAACACGTCCTGACGGTTCTGCTGCGGGACGAGCGCGGCGCCGCGCACCGGCGCGACCTGCTGGGCTTCCCACGAACCGCCACGCATGATCGGGCCATCGACAATGTCGCCCGGCGCGATGCGGTACTGTACGCCACCCGGACCGAAAGCAGTTCCGTAGAGCGGGTTGGTGGCAGGAACATTGAGCGCGCCGCCCCATGCCATGATCGGGCTCATCCCTACCTTGTCCACCTTCAACAGACGCGGCTGGCCGTTGGTGGCCGTGTACGCCGGGTTGTTGATGAAGCTGTGGCCTTCCTTGTTCCACGGGCGGTCGATGACGATAAGGCCGTCATCCCACACATG
Organism: Rhodospirillaceae bacterium; assembly: GCA_050246995.1. Lineage (GTDB taxonomy): Bacteria > Pseudomonadota > Alphaproteobacteria > Rhodospirillales > Rhodospirillaceae > SHVO01. The sequence continues at coordinate 213,404 of JBFWVA010000007.1, forward strand.
TTCGCCGGTGATCAGGAAGTGACCGCGGCCGCCGGCAAACGGCGTGCCGTAAGTCATATTGATCTTGTAGTTCGGCGCATCGCCGTAAGTGGTAATGCCGCCCGAGACTTCGGACTTGAAGCCGGTGAAGTCGGTGTCGAGCACAAAGTTGACGACGCCCGAGAGCGCGTCCGAACCGTAGGCCGCTGAGGCGCCGCCGGTGACGACGTCCACGCGTTCGATCAGGCTCTGCGGAAGTTCGGACACGTCCACAACGCCGGTGAGAATCGAGCCGACAGTGCGCTGGCCGTTGAGCAGCACCAGGGTACGCGTGGTGCCGAGGCCGCGCAGGTTGAGGCCGTTAATGGCCGACGTGCCGGTGGTGGTGGTGGTCGCCGTGGTCGACGGCGTCGAGCTGCCGACGAGGGTCGGGAGCTGATTGATCGAGTCCGCGAGGTTCGAGGTCGCAACGTTCTGAAGCGTTTCGATACCGATCACCGAGACGGGCGTCGGCGCTTCGTAGCCGTCACGAACGACGCGCGTGCCGGTCACGACGATTTCGTCGACGACCGGGACCTGCGCGGTCTGGGCGGCGGCTTGTGCAAAGGCCATCGAGCTCAAACAGGTCGAGCCGAGGCAAGCGAGCGTTAAAAGCGACTTATTCCAATTAAAAACTTGGGCGGATTTCATGCTTGAGGATCCCCTTTAAGTAAGGCGTGCGGTCGAAAATGCGGCCGCCCGCATGGCATTTCTGCCGACGGTGGTGATTGCACGGCATTCTCGAGGGGACGCCAAAGCGCCCCGCGAAGGCCTGATGCGATTTCGAGTGTTGCTCCCGCCGCCCGTGGCACGTCCTACCCACGACACGGCTTTAGAACTCCCTATTAATAGATTGACCGGTCGGGAAAAGAATATCAAGCGGGGGCGACCCGCTACGACCTATCCTTGCCGCGATTTGAACCAACATGTGTCATTTCTGACGAACACTGTCGGTAAACCGCAAACAAGCCTGCATACGGATTATGCAAATCCGGTGCGGTCCAGGCTATTTCTTCGCACCGCCCATCAAATGATCACGAAAATTAACCATTCTAAAAAGCATCCGGGCGCCGAGGCCTTTTGGCCCGGGCGCCCGGACTTTTGTCTTCGTATCTTAAAGAGCGTTACATCTTGAACTTCACACCCGCGCGGAAGACACGACCGAGAACATCATAAGCGCCGCCGGAGGGCGCCGGCGCGAAGTCGAAGCTCGTGCCGCCGGGACCTCTCACCGCAATCGAGGGATCCTTGTTCGCGATATTGCGGATGTTGAGGAACAACTCCGCTTCCGCAGTTTCCGTGAAGTTGACCGTGTATCCGGCATTGAAGTCGATGTAGAGCGCCGAATCGACGCTGTTGTCATCGACGGTCTGCTTCACTGTCGTCGGGTTCGGGCAGCCCGATTTGCACTCAATCCATGTAGCGATGTTCTTACCGCTGGAGATCCAGCGGAATGCAAAGCCGACGTTGATCGGGTCAAGCGCGTAGGAGACCGTGCTGTTGATGCGCCAGCTGGGCACACCACCACCACCGCCGCCAAGACCGGCGCCGGAGCCGTTCACGCCGGCATACTGGATCTCGATATCGCCCGGGATGCCGCTGAAGGTTTTGTAGTCGAGGTAGTGCGTGGCCAGCATACGCAGGCCAAGGTTGCCGTCGAGTCCATCGTTAAGATTGGACAGCGGCATCGTGTAACTGGCTTCGAAGTCGATCCCGCGCGCGAGTTCGGTGGCGAAGTTCTGCGGCTGAACGGTGATTTCGAGCTGCTCGGCGGCCGTGCCGGTGCCTGTACGAATGACCGACTGGCAGGCCACGGTATTGCCCGACACACAGAAGTTGATGAGGTCCTGAGCACCGATGCTGTTCACCGCGTCCTTGATCTTGATGCGGTAGTAATCGATGGACGCACTGAAGCCCGCGAACCAAGACGGTTGATAGACCACGCCGATACCCGTGTCGTTCGACTTTTCAGGGCCGAGGTTCGGATTGCCGCGCGAGGTCACTTGGCTGTTGATGGTGACCGCCGGGGTCTTGAACGTATCAAGCGACGAACTGCGCGAGGTCGAGCCGGCTTGATAGAGATCGACCAGCGTCGGCGAGCGGATGTTGCGCGACTGGGTGACGCGGAAACGCAGGTCGTCGAACGGCGACCAGCTCGCGCCGGCCTTCCACGTCACGACCGAGCCGTACGTGGAGTAGTGCGTGAAGCGCACCGCGTTGTTGAGGTCGAACGCCGCGGCCCAGCTCTCGTCCTTCGCAAGCGGGATCACGGTTTCCAGGTAGAGATCATGCACGGTGAACGCGCCGGTGTAAGGCTGGCCGGCAGCCTGGAACCAGATCGTCGGGTTCGCAATTTCTTCCGGATCGACGACTTGGCGCATCTTCTCGTGGCGATATTCGTAACCGAACGCGGTCGAGACCGGACCGGCCCAGGTGGAGAACGGCTCACCCGTGAAGTTGATCGCGCCCACTTTCTGGTTAAGGCGCTGCAGGTTCCAGCCGTAGCGGCCTTGCAGATAATCAACCGCCGCCTGGCTGTTCACGCCGATACCAAACACGTTGTAGGGCACGCAGCCGTTCGTCGGATTGGTGAGGGTGGAACGGCAGACGATGGCGCCGGTCGCCGGATTGCGCACCGCATCGACCGCCAGCGGATAGCGCGTCCGGTCGATGGCGCCGCGCGATTGCAGGGTGCCGAACATCTGACCCACACCCAGGTGGGCATCCCACTTCCAATCGGTGCCGCCGGCATCGAAGGTGCCTTCGGCGCCCGTCAGGAAGCGGAGCACACGGCGATCGTACACCGCGCGGAAGTTATCGAGATCCCAGTTGAGGGTGCCCATGGTGAAGGTGGTCACCGTCCCGTTCGGCTCAAGGCCAGGACGAAGCGACGCCGGCAAGAACGCGTTGTCGGTGGAGACGGTCAGGTTGCCGGGGAAGAAGTTCGGCGCGCCCGACGAATAGGAGTAGAGGTGGCCCCACGCGGCTTGTGCGTAAACGGTGACATCATCGCTTACGTCATAGCTCGCCCGCGTGAACACGTCCTGGCGGTTCTGTTGCGGTTGGGCCGCGGCGCCGCGCACCGAGATCACGTTGAGCGCATCCCAGCTGCCGCCGCGCATCAACGCGCCGGTGTAGATATCGCCGTACGCGATTTTATAGATCGAACCACCCGGGCCGAAGGCCGTGCCCTTGAGCGGGCCGGAGACGATGTTGCCGCCCCAGCTGGCGTTACCGACGGAGACCTTGTCGGTGCGGATGATGGCCGGCTGACCGTTACCCGCAGCGAAGGCCGGATTGTTGATGAAGCTGTAACCTTCGCGGGTCCAGGGACGGTCGTAAACCAGGAGGCCGTCGTCCCACACGTGTTCGCCCGAAATCAGGAAGTGACCGCGGCCACCGGCGAACGCCGTGCCGAATGCGGCGTTCACTTTGTAGTTCGGCATATCGCCGTAGGTGGTGATGCCGCCCGACACCTCGCCCTTGAAGCCGACGAAGTCCGTATCGAGCACGAAGTTGACCACGCCCGAGAGCGCGTCGGAACCATAGGCCGCCGAGGCGCCGCCGGTCACCACGTCCACGCGCTCGATCAGGTGCTGCGGCAGTTCGCTGACGTCCACCGCGCCAGTGAGGTTCGAACCCACTGTGCGCTGACCGTTGAGCAGCACCAGGGTGCGCGAGATGCCGAGACCACGCAGCGAGAGCGCGTTGATCGCCGACTGGCCCGAAGTGGTGTTAGTGGCCGAGGACTGCGGCGAGGCGCTATTCATCACGGCGGGAAGCTGATTGATCGCATCGGCGAGGTTCGACGTGGCGGCGTTGTCGAGCTGCTCGATCCCGATGACCGAGACCGGCGTCGGGGCTTCGTAACCGTCACGCACAACGCGCGTACCGGTGACGACAATTTCGTCGACCGCGGCGGCCGGCGCCTGCGCCTGTTGTGCCTGCGCGAAGGCCGCGCTGCTGAGACACGTTGAACCAAGACATGCAAGCGTCAGCAGCGATAGCGCCGAACGCGCACGAGAAATACGACCAGCCGAATTCATCAATAGTCACTCCCTTGTGTTTGTACGGGCGCCGAGGCGTTTTGCCCCGGCGCCCGCACGTAGGTCTTTCGTCTTTTAGATATTACATCTTGAACTTCACGCCCGCGCGGAATACGCGGCCGAGAATGTCGTAGTTTCCGCCGGCAGGCGTCGGCGCGAAGTCGAAGCTTGAACCGCCCGGCCCGCGCACCGCGATCGCAGGATCAGCGTTCGTGATGTTGCGGATATTGAGGAACAGCTCCGTTTCGGCCGTCTCGCCCAACGCCATGGTATAGGCGGCGTTGAAGTCGACATACATCGCACTGTCGACGCTGTTGTCGTCAACGGTGAGCAATTGCGGCGACAGGCCCGTCGGGCAACCCGAGGCGCACTCGTAGTTGGTGACCGAGTTTATCCCCGAAGATATCCAACGGAAGTTGAAGCCGACGCTAATCGGGTCCAACGCGTACTGGATCGACGAATTGACGCGCCAGCTCGGGACGCCGTTGCCGCCGCCGCCGAGGCCGCCGCCTGAACCGTTCACGCCCGCATAGTCGAACACGAGCTGGTTCGGAATGCCGGTGTTGACCAGGTAGTCGATAAAGTGCGTGGCGAGGAAGCGCAGACCGAGATTGCCGTCGAGGCCGTCGGACAAGTTCGAGAGCGGCATGGAGTAGCTCGCTTCGAAGTCGATCCCCTTGGCGGTTTCGGTGGCAAAGTTCTGCGGCTGAACGGCGATTTTGATCACCGCCGACGCGCCGCTGCCTTCACGCGTGAAGGCTTGGCAGGCCGTCTGATTGCCCTGGAAGCACAAGTTCATGATGTCCTGGGTGCCTGGGAGATTCACCGCGTCCTTGATCTTGATGCGGTAGTAATCGACCGAGGCGCTGAAGCCCGGGAACCAGCCCGGCTGATAAACCACGCCGATACCGGTATCGCTCGACTTTTCAGGCCCGAGGTTCGGATTGCCGCGCGTCGTAAATTCCGTGTTGGTGGCCACATTGCCGTTGAACGGATCCGTCAAAGTGCTGCGCGAGGTCGAGCCGGCTTGATAGAGATCGACCAGCGTCGGCGAGCGGATGTTGCGCGACTGCGTGAAGCGGAAACGGATGTCGTCAACCGGGCTGTAGGTGGCACCGGCTTTCCATGTGGCGACCCAGCCGTACGTGGAGTAATGCGTGGCGCGCACAGCCGCGTTGAGGTCAAGCGCCGTGGCCCAGCTTTCGTCCTTAGCAAGGGGCACGACCGTTTCGGCGAAGAAGTCGTTCACCGTGAACGCGCCGGAGTAAGGCTGACCGGCGGCCTGGAACCAAATCGTCGGGTTTGCCTGTTCTTCCGGATCCGTGACCTGGCGCATTCTCTCGCGGCGCCACTCATAACCAAACGCCGTCGAAACCGGACCGGCCCAGGTTGAGAACGGCTCGCCCGTAAAGCTGAGCGCGGCGACCTTCTGATTGAGGCGCTGGAGATTCCAACCGTAGCGGCCCTGCAGATATTCGACCGTCGCGGCGCTGTTCACACCGATACCGAAAAGATTGAAGGGCACGCAGCCGTTGCCGGGGTCGGTAAGAGTTGAGCGGCACACAATGGCGCCGGTCGCCGGATTGCGGACGGCGTCGGTCGCCAGAAGATAGCGCGGAACATCCATGGCGCCGCGGGATTGCAAGGTTCCGAAAGCCTGACCCACGCTGAAGTAGGCGTCCCACTTCCAGTCTGTATCGGCCGCATTGAAGCTACCGTTGGCGCCGCTGAGGAACCGCAGCACGCGACGGTCATAGACCGCGCGGAAGTTGTCGAGATCCCAGTTGAGCGTGCCCATGGTGAAGGTAGAGCCGGCGGCCGCGAGGGCCGGACGGAGCGACTCAGGCAGGAACGCGTTGTCGACGCGCACAACTTGGTTACCGGGCCGGAAGTTCGGAGCGCCAGACGAGTACGAGTAGAGATGCCCCCATGCGGCTTGCGCATAAACATTGATGTCATCGCTCACATCGTAGCTGACGCGCGTGAACACGTCCTGACGGTTCTGCTGCGGCTGCGCGGCGACGCCGCGCACGGAGACCACGTTCTGCGCATCCCAACTGCCGCCGCGCATCAGCGCACCCGCGACGATATCGCCGTAGGCCAATTGATAGATGGAACCGCCCGGACCAAACGACGTGCCCTTCAAGGGACCCGAGACGATGGTGCCGCCCCAGCTTGCGTTGCCAATAGCCACCTTGGTCGTGCGAATGATCGCCGGCTGTCCGTTGCCCGGCGCGAACGCCGGGTTATTGATGTAGCTGTGGCCCTCGCGCGTCCACGGCCGGTCATAAATAAGGAGGCCATCATCCCAGGCGTGCTCGCCGTACAGAAGGAAGTGGCCGCGGCCGCCAGCGAACGGCGTTCCAAACGCGGCATTCACTTTGTAGTTCGGCACATCGCCATAAGTGGTCAGACCACCGGAGACCTCGCCTTTGAAGCCGGTGAAGTCGGTATCAAGCACGAAGTTAACCACGCCCGAGAGCGCGTCGGAACCATACGCTGCCGAGGCGCCGCCGGTCACGACGTCCACCCGCTCGATCAGGCTCTGCGGAAGTTCACTGATGTCGACCGCGCCGGTCAGATTCGAGCCTACCGTACGCTGCCCGTTGAGAAGCACCAGGGTGCGCGAGATGCCGAGGCCGCGCAGCGAGAGGCCGTTGATGGCGGACTGGCCCGACGTGGTGTTCGCCGCTGATGACTGCGGCGAGGCGCTGTTCACGACGCTTGGGATTTGGTTGATGGCGTCGGCGAGATTCGACGTTGCAACGTTATCGAGTTGCTCGATGCCGATGACCGACACCGGGGTGGGCGCTTGGTAACCATCGCGCACGACGCGCGTACCGGTGACGACGATCTCGTCCACCGCAGCCGCCGGCTGGGCCTGCGCGAACGCGGCGCTACTCAGACAGGTTGAACCCAGGCACGCCATCGTGAGCAACGAAAGCGCGGAACGTGAACGCAGCGAACCAAGCCTAGTCATGCATACTCCCCCATGATTGACGTGAGAGCGCCATCAGCGCCCTCCGCGTAACGTCTAAGAACGATTGCGCCGACGCGCGTATGCGCCCGGCGGCCGCAGAAAATTATTGTTTTAGGTCTCCCCGCCCGCATATGGCCCGAAACCCGGCACCACCCATACGGGCTTAACCTCTGGAATTAGTAGAATGGACGGTCGGGAAACGCATTTCAAGCACGGGGCACCCTCATGCCCGTTAAGCCGCCCTATTCCCTATAACTGTGTCTTTTAAGCCCCAAAGCGGTTTTGGTTCAAAACTTTCGTGGCCTATTCCCGCTCCGACCGGCCCTGTGTTTTTGATTGATTCAAAGGTACAGCCTCGGCGGTCTTGGCGTCGTCCCCGTGGTCGATGAAAACCTGGATCATGTTGAACTGCAGCGCCGAGGAGATCGCGGTCATCTTGCCGTCCTTGTCCGGGTAGCCGTCGGCCATTTTGTTCAGTTCGCGGTAAAAGCGCGGCGCGTCGTGCTGGCCGTAGCTGAAGTGATGCGTCGACCATGTGGTGGCGTGCGCATACATCTTCTCGACGTCGGCATAGCCGGCGAGCACGCCCTCGGCCCTTTCAGGGGTAAGGCGTAAGCTGAAGCGCGCCCCCTTCATCAGGAGATAGTCCGGCACCGGCGGAAAGACTTCCCAGGGCACCATCATTGAATCGATCGGATCGGTTAGCAGCATCCCGTTCTCGATCTTACCTTTGGTATGGCGAATGAGGCGCTTGCCGAACTTCATGTCGGGACGCTGGGTGCCGCCCGCAACGACCAGCGCGCCGGACGCGTCCTGCATCAAAGGATCCATGCCGCGATAGAAGGTGACCGTCACTTCCGGATCGTTCGCGAGATCGTCGACCTCGCCAATCTCGATCATCGTGCGGTTGAAGGCGTAGTCGCGCGTTTGCTTGGTAGCGAAGAAGAAAATCGCCCCGTCCGGTCCGCGATAGATGCGCGCGCAGCCGATGACGCGGTAGAGATTGTTGTCGACACCCTTTTCGCCGTCCTGATTGACGAAGTCGCCGGCCTTCACCTTGCCGTCGAGATTGAGGCCGTTGGCGGTGTTGCCGCCCGCATGGTGATAGGGAAGCTTATCTTCCACATCCATGGGGAAATATTTGTAACCCTCGCGCGCCAGCTGACTTTCCACGACGGTCTTGCCCTTGCCGTCGCCGAAGTAGGATTTGAATACTTCACGCGGGCCGTAATCGTTGAGGCCGTTCGGGCACTCGGATTTCGCATCGGCGGTCTGATATACGGACCAATGCATCGTCACGAGCGCATAGCTGATCGTCCGGTTGCGGACGGGGCCTTCGCCGTCTGCCATCGCGCCGCTCGCGCCCAAGACCGATGCGATCACCGCCGCGGTGCAGATATTTTGAACCTTACGCAGCATCACGCCCTCCCGGGAGCTTAGTAAGTGTTTCCGAAAAAATCGTCGCGCAACCAGAACGCCGTGAACCCGTTGCGCCGTCCGCGATGTTCGCCGCGCGCGACACCCAACGTGTCACCGGGCTGCTGATCACGGGCATAAGTGTAAACAGGCCGGTCGCGGTAGGCCCACACACGTAGGCTTCCATTTGCGCCCGCCGGCGCGAGGCGGCCCGTCATCGGATCGATGCTGATGACGCTCCAGCTGCGGTTTTCGGATTTCGCCCCTTCGCGCGCGCGCACATATGGCCACGTGGCGAGACAGCGCGCCGCGTCGCCGCCGCCGCAAATGGCGAGACGGTACTGCTGCGGCGCGCCCGGATGATCGCAGGCCAATTGATCTGGTGAATCGTCGCCGCAGTTATATGTGTAGATCGTTTTGCCGTTCTCGTCGGCGAGCACAATTCCGGCCAGGGTCTCTTGCTGCGTGAACTGCTTCGGCGGCGCCGGTGAGAGCTGGAGATAGACGTTATGCCACCCCGCCTCGTCGCTGCCCTTCAGGCTGCGAATGTCATAGTCGAGCGAATATGTGTAGAGGGGACGCTTGCGGAAGGCCCACTGATAGACTCCGGGCGAACGTTCAAAGGTCGACCAGTCGCCCTGGCTTTTCGCGGCGACCGGGGCGAGCATTGGGAGCCATGTGCGCGCACAGCGCTCGTCGCAATTGGACTTGTTGGCCACGTCGCGATCCGAGACGTAGATGGAGTAATTCTTGTCGTTGAGGAGCTGACGTCCCGTCGTGGTGGTGAGCACGGAAAAGCCAGGCGGGATCGCCGAAGGCGCCTGCGCGGGACGGCGCGTGGCGGGACCGTCGTTGCCGCCGCCGCTTTCGCGCGTGGTTGCGGCCATCACATCGCCGGGCACTTTATCGAGCGGCGAGGTGTAGAGCGCGTGCTCGTCGTAGGCCCACTGCTTCTTGCCGTCCTTGCGCGTGATGAGGGTGAAGTCACCGATGGGCTTCGCATCGTCAGCCGCATACATCGGCGGCCATTCCTCGGCGCAGGACTTGCGCGCGGCGAGATCGGGGAGTTCGAGACCCGGCGGATAGGGACTCATCAGGCCCGCGGTCAGCGTGGTCTTCTCAAACGTGCAGTCGGATTGATTTTTGGAATCGCCCGTCACGCCGTTACGCAGCGTGTCGTGCGGCCAGTAATAGAGGGTCATCCCCTTGGAATCGGCGAACACCGGCCCTTCGAGTTCGGTGTGTTCGACCCGGAAACCCGCGGGCATCGGAACGGGGAGGTAGGCTTCGCGCTCCGACGGTAAAACGGTGCGCTGGGCATCGGCGGCCATGGCCGTCATCGACACCGCCCCAAAAACAAGAGCCGTCCCTAACTTAAGTGCGCTGCGCATCCGGCCCATCCCTCACCGTTAGCCCGGCTGAGCCGGTGACGCTGTGAGCGGCAGTATGACCGGTGTCCCGGTCCTGACAAGCCTTGCCCTTCAAGGATGAAAGAACTTGGAGCCGGGCCTTGTCGCAGGGGCCCGGGCGACATGGGCGACATGCGACATCTTCCGAATACGCATTTTATTACAAAGGTTTGGGCGAAAAATCACGAAGGCGACATCGGGCGACATTAGGCGACATCTATTAACCTTTGCCGTTCGGGGCTGATGCGGGCGCGGAAGAGAGCGGGACCCAAAGGCGGTCATCACAAAAGCTCCTAGAGCTCCCGGCAATGTACCTAAATTGGGGACTTTTGTCGAGAAAAAAGCGCTGAATTGGCGGTGCGCGCGGGCGGCGGGTTCACATATTGTGCCCGCCATGACGGACACTTCCGGCGCCATCGCCAGCTATTACGACAATCTTTCACGGTTCCTGGACTTCGCGCGGCGCGTGGGGCGCGGCGGCGGCGCGCAGCAGGGCTCGACACACCGATTCCTGGCGGGCCTGCCCGGGGAATCGGACAGCGAGACAGCGGGACCGGAGCGGCTCGATCATCTCGTCCTTGATGCGGCGCTTGCGACCGGCCTCGCGCGAACGCCGCGCGTGATCGACGCGGGCTGCGGCCTCGGGGGCACGATCTTCCATTGGCGGCAAAGAGTCGCCGGACAATATGTCGGACTGACCTTGAGCGCGGAACAGCAACGGCGTGCGGAAGCCGAAGCGCAGCGGCGCGGCTTCGCGCGCGATTGCAGTTTTCTGGTGCGCAGCTATCACACGTCGCTCGATCCGTCTTATGACGCCGTGGTCGCCATCGAATCGCTGGCGCACAGCAGCGACCCACAAGACGCCATTGCCAATCTCGGACGCGCGCTTAGCGCCGGCGGACTGTTCGTGATTGTCGACGACATGCCGGAGACGCAAGCGGATCCCGCGCTTCTCAAAGGGTTCAAGTTTGGATGGCGCACGCCTGTGCTGCTGGACGCGGGCGGCTTCCATGCCGCGCTCACGGCGTCCGGCCTTTCCGTCATGCGCGAGGTCGATCTGACCGCGCGGTTACGGCCGCGGTCGCTGCTGTGGCTGCGTGTACTGATTGCCGCGTTTGGAGCGCTTCGAGCCGCAGCGCCCACGCGCGGGATGCGCGACGTGCTTGACGCGCTGCGTGGCGGCTTTTTCCTTGAAGCGCTCTACCGGACCAGGGGGATGCGCTATCGGATGATCATCGCGGCAAAGCGCTAATTCACTGGATTGTTGATTGAGCCCCGCGCGCGCGGAGGTCTAAACTCCGGCCCAGCAGGCATCAACGGGGGAGGACCACATGATTGGATATACCTGCGTCGGCACGAACGACCTCGACAAAGCCGTCGCGTTTTACGGCGAACTGCTTGGCGTGATGGGTGCGCAAGTCGCATTCAAGAGTGACCGCGGCATCGGTTGGGGCACCGCCCCCGATAAACCGATGTTCGCCGTGCTGACGCCTTTCGATAAAAAGGGCGCGACCGCCGGCAACGGCAGCATGGTGGCGCTGGCCGCCGCCAATCCGGATCAGGTGAACGCGCTGCATAAAAAGTGCCTGGACCTTGGCGGCACCTGTGAAGGCCCGCCGGGCGCGCGCAGCGATGGGTTTTACGCCGCGTATTTCCGCGACCTTGACGGCAACAAGCTGGCCGCCTTCTGCATGACGAAATAGGGCCCGCGAGACGCGGACAAAAAAAGAGGCCAGGACGCGAAGTCCTGGCCTCAATTTTTTAGAACCTCAGCCTACATTTCGAAGCGCACACCCAGACGGAAGATGCGGCCTTCGTCAGCGTTCGTATTTTCATAGTACCCGTTGCTGAGCTGACCGTAACGAAGGGCCAGCGGTTCATTGAACAGATTGTCCACGACGAAGAACGTCGTGACCGCGCCATCCATAAACTTGTAGTTCAGGTTGAGATCGAAGGTCTTACGGCCGTCGATATGGTTCATGCTGAAGGTCGGCGCGTTCGGGGTGGAAACCGGGCAGCCCGTCGTGCAAACCGTGGCGTTCTTGTGATACACGCCTGGACCTTCACCGCGCATGGTCAGTGTGCCGGAGAACATGTCGAGCGTGTAGCCCAATGAGACCAGGAACTTGAAGTCGCCGGTGGTGAGCGGCGCGCCGGTCGAGACGTTGCCGAGAACACCCGCGCCTTCTTGCAGTACGCCGTCGAGATCGATGCTGTTCAAACGCAGCACTTTCGTAGCCAGACCACGGATCTGCACATTGCCCGCCCACGCGTCGTCGATAGTGGAGAGCGGCATGTTGTAACTGGCTTCGAAGTCGATGCCGCGCGCCTGCTGCGAGACAAGGTTGCGGCCCGGGTTGTTGACCTGAGTGATGAGGCCCAACGTCTGGCCCGCCGCCGGAGCGCCCCGAATGATCAAGGCGCAGAGTTCAGCATCGCCCCCACGGCAACGATCAACGATACGTTGCGAGCCCAGCGTGGCCACAGCGCCCTTGATGTCGATGTTGTAGTAGTCGACCGACGCGCCGAAACCTTGCAGGAACGTCGGCTGGAAGACCACACCGAGACCCGTGGTATCGGCCTTTTCCGGTTTCAGATTCGGATTGCCCACGGTGTTGGTGAGAATAGCGTAGGTCTCACCCCGGAATACGTCGATGACCGTGCCTGTGCCGGTGGTGCCGCCGGAGAACAGTTCGCCGATGTTCGGCGCGCGGATGTCTCGCGACCGAGTCACACGGAAGGTGACGTCGTCGATCGGATTGTAGGTAGCGCCGATCTTCCACGTCGTCACATATCCGGAAGCGCTATACGAGGTGGCGCGCACGGCGGCATTAAGGTCGAGCGAACGGGCCCAATCCTCGTCGCGCGCGAGCGGCACTACGGTTTCAAAGGCGCCTTCGGTCACCGTGTAGGAGCCAATCGTGGGTTGGTAATTGCCTGCGAAGAAGGTACGAAGCAAATCCTGGGCGCTGGCGAAACCCGTCGCAGCCTCCTTCCGGTGCTCGGCGCTGAGCGCCACCGACACTGGGCCCGCCCACAATTCGAAAGGCTCGCCGGTGAGCGTCCCGGCGAAGGTGTTAAGCGACATGCGGGTATAGAGATACCCGTTGAAGATCGAATAGGGATAAGCGCCGGGCGTCGGATCGTTGACGCCGATGCCCATCACGTTGATCGGCTTACATGGGTGGTTGGGATTGCCGAGCGCGACGCGGCAGACGATGCGGCCCGTGGCCGGATCGGTGACGGCATCAATGGCTTCAAGATAGCGCGGCACGTTCGGGTTGTTGGTGGAGCGCGCCGAAATATGGGTTGTCGAGCGCGAGGCCGAGATATCCCAATTCCAGTCGGTGCCGCCTGCCTCGAAGCTACCTTCGAAACCGGCCATGTAGCGGCGGAAGTAACGCTGATTACGCGCGCCCATGTCGATGAAGTCGCCGTTCCACGTACCCATGCTGAAACTGGTGAGTCCGAGCGTGGTCATCTGCGTACGGATGGACGCCGGAATGAAGGCGTTGTCGGCGCGGATGGTGAGGTTGCCGAGGCGGAAGTACGGAACGCCCTGATAGTTCACGCTTTTGGTATGCGACCACTGCACTTCGGCAAAAGCGGTGACGTTGTCGGCAAGGTCGTAACTGGCGCGGGTGAAGACGGTTTCGCGCTCGAGCATGATGTTAAGCGGAAGCTGGCCGTTGAGGCGCGAGAACTGCCACATGCCGCCCGACATATATTGTGAACTGATGACAGGGCCATAGACGAAGTTTGCCGGCGTGCCGCCTTGCAGGAAGTAGGTGCCTTTAAGTGGGCCCGCGGTGATGATCCCGCCCGGGGCTGCGTTGGAAAGGCCGACGTGATCAAGAGCGATATACTGCGGCACGCTGGTGCTTTGGCCCGCGCCTGTCCCGTACGCCGGATTGGTGAGCCAGTTGTAGGTGTTGTCGTAGACGTTCTGGCGATAATAGGCGTGATCTATGGCCGCGTTGTATGCGTGCTCGCCGCTGACCAGGAGATGACCCTTGCCGCCGGCGAACGGCGTGCCCGCGCCGATGTCGATCTTGTAGCTTTCGCCGTCGCCATAGGTGGTGATGCCGCCCTGCACGGAGCCTTTGACGCCCGTGTATTCCTTGTCGAGCACGAAGTTCAGCACCCCCGCCAAGGCATCCGAGCCGTAAACGGCCGAGGCACCACCGGTGACGACGTCCACGCGCGCGATGAGGCTGTTCGGCATGGTGTTCAGATCGACCGCGCCGCCGATGAGGCCGCCGCCGAGACCGCCGAGGTTCGAGCCGACAATGCGCTTCCCGTCGAGAAGCACCAGGGTGCGCGACTGACCGAGCGCACGCAGGTTGGCGAGGTTGATGCCGGCGGTGCCGCCGCCGATGGTGGAGACAGTGCGCTAGCCGACCGTGTTACCCTGTAGCGCCGGAAGACGCGCGACGGCGTCGGCAACGTTCGGTAAGCCCATGTTGTTGAGTTCGTCGGCGCCCAGCACGGATACCGGTGTCGGCGCTTCATAACCTTGACGCACGATGCGCGATCCGGTGACGACAATCTCATCAAGCGACGCCGGCGCTCCGGCGTCGGCTGCGAGCGCGGCTTGCGCCGCGAACATTGAAACGCCCGCGAGCGCCGTGGTGACCGATAATGAACGGATGTGACGCACGAGCGTACGCGCGCTGCGAATGACCATAAGATTCCCCCCCTTTGGCCGATTGAAGGCGACGATACTAAGCAGAACGGAAAATAAAATTCCGCAATAAAATTTCACGCGGCTTTTTTTCGCCTGCGTTGTGTGCGAGGGGCAACATCGCCGCGTTCGCATTGTTTGGAGGCATTCAAAGAAGCGCCGCTGAGGACCGAGCGGCGACCTGCCTTTTCGTGTCGGAGTAAGTCTCGGCGGTTGGTTACGCGCACAACTTGCGCATAAAAAAGGCCAGGGCTTTGCGGCCCTGGCCTTTCTTGTCTCGAATTAATTTAAAATAAAACTACATCTCGAAGCGCACACCCAAGCGGAAGGTGCGGCCGTCGTCGCCGTTGATGTTCTGATAGAGACCCGCACCGACCGTGCCGTACTTGATCGGCAGGAGGTCGTTGAACACGTTGTCGACGACGAGGAAGGTCGTGAGCCCGTTGTCGAACTTGTAGTTCATGCTGAGGTCGAATTTACGGTCGCCATCGATGTGGTTCATGCTGAACGTCGGCGCAGCCGTGCTCGAAACCGGGCAACCCGTCGTACACACGATCGCCGTACGGCTGTAGGACGTCGCACCAATCCCGCGCATCGTGATCGTTCCGGAGAACGGCTCGAGGCTGTAGGTCAGCGAGAAGATATAGCGGAAGTCTTCCGTGGTGAGCGGCGCTCCGCCCTGGACGCTACCGCCAACGCCGGCGCCCTCCTGCTTCACGCCGTTCTGGTCGGTGCTGTTTAGACGCAGGACCTTCGTGGCCATACCACGCAGGTTCACGTTGCCGTCCCAGTTATCGTTCAACGTCGAGAGCGGGAAGTTGTAGCTGGCTTCGAAGTCGATGCCGCGCGCTTGCTGCGAGATCAGGTTACGAGGACGGTTGTTGACGCGGGTGATCAGACCGGTCGGCGAGCCGCCTTCTCGCACGAAGTAACTGCAGAGTACCGCTTCGCCGGCGAAGCAGCGGTCGATCAGTTCCTGGTTGCTCAAGGTCGCGAGGGCGCCCTTGATGTCGATGTTGTAGTAGTCGACCGACGCGCCGAAGCCCGGCAGGAAGGTCGGCTGCAACACGACGCCCACGCCCGTGGTATCGGCCTTTTCCGGCACCAGGGCGGGGTTGCCCTGCGTGACGGTAACGGTGGTGTAGGCTTCGTTGTTGCGGAAGCGGTCGGTGATGTTACCGGTTCCCGAGGCGCCGCCGGAGAACAAGTCGCCGATGTTCGGCGCGCGGATGTCACGCGAGCGCGTCGCACGGAAGGTGATGTCGTCCACCGGGCTGTAGGTTGCGCCGACTTTCCAGGTAGTCACGTAACCGGCCTGGCTGTAGTCGGTAGCGCGGATGGCGGCGTTGACGTCGAGCGAACGGGCCCAATCTTCGTCGCGGGCCAGCGGAACGACAGTTTCGAACGCGGCTTCCTTCACCGAGTAAGCGCCGGTGGTGCCTTTGTAGTTACCCGCGAAGAACACGCCAGCTTCGTCGAACGAGCTGGCGAAGCCCGTCGCCGATTCCTTGCGGTATTCGGCGCTCAAGGCCACCGAGACCGGACCGGCCCAGGTGTCGAGCGGCTCGCCGGTGACCTGGCCCGCGACGGTATTCAGCGCCATGCGCGTGAACAGATAACCGTTGAAGTTCGAATACGGGTACGAGCCCGGCTTCGAGTTGTTCACGCCGATGCCCATCACGTTGATTGGGATACAGCCGTTGGTCGGGTTGGTGAGGGTGGACCGACAGACGATGCGGCCATTAGCGTCGTACACCGAGTCGACCGCTTCGAGGTAGCGGGCGATGTAGTAGTTGTTCGTCGAACGCGCCGAGATGTGGGTGGTCGAACGCGAAACCGAGAATTCCCAGTTCCAGGTCGTGTCGGCCGCATCGAACGCACCGTTGATGCCCGCCATGTAGCGGCGGAAGTGACGCTCATTCTCGGCGCCCATGCCGATAAAGTCGCCGTTCCAGGTGCCGAGCGAGAAGCTGGTAAGGCCGAGCGCGGTCATCTGCGTACGGATCGACTGCGGGATGAACGCGTTGTCGTTGCGAATGGTGATGTTGCCGAGACGGAAGTAATTGACGCCCTGCTCGTTGTCGGTGAACGCGTGGGCCCACTGGGCTTCAGCGAAGGCCGTCACGTTGTCGGCGAGGTCGTAGCTGACGCGCGTGAAGATGGCTTCGCGTTGCATCTCGAGGTTCAGCGGCAGCTGGCCCTGGAGACGCGAGGCCTGCCAATCGCCGCCCTGCATGTACGGCGCGCCGATGATGCTGCCGTAATTGAAGTTATACGGCGTACCGCCCGGACCGAAGGCCGTGCCCTTGAGCGGACCGGCGGTGATGAGGCCGCCCGGCGTCGCGGTAGCAAGGCCGACGTGATCGAGCGCGAGATACTGCGGGACGCTGGTGGACTGACCCAGCGTCGCGTTCGTGCCGTAAGCCGGGTTCGCAACCCAGTTCCAGGCGTTGTCGGCGATCTGTTTGCGATAGTAGGCGTGGTCGATCGGCGCGGCATACGAATGCTCGCCGCTCACCATGAAGTGACCGCGGCCGCTGGCGAACGGCGTGCCGGCGGTGACGTCGACCTTGTAGGTTTCGGCGTCGCCGTAGGTGGACACACCACCCTGCAAGCTGCCTTTGACGCCCGTGAAGTCACGGTCGAGCACGAAGTTGACCACGCCGGCCAAAGCGTCCGAGCCGTACACGGCCGAGGCGCCGCCGGTCACGACGTCGACGCGTTCAATCAGCGAGTTCGGGATGATGTTGAGGTCGACCGCGCCTCCGACGAGGGCGCCGCCGATGCCGCCGAGGTTCGAACCGACCACGCGCTTGCCGTCGAGCAGCACGAGGGTGCGGGAACCGCCGAGGTTACGCAGGTTGGCGAGGTTGATGCCGGCGGTGCCGCCGCCGACGGTGTTGGACGAACGCTGACCGACGAGGTTGCCTTGCAGCGCCGGCAGACGGTTCATGGCGTCGGCGACGTTGGGCAGGCCCATGTTCGCGAGTTCGCTGGCGCCGAGGACCGACACGGGTGTCGGGGCTTCATAGCCTTCGCGCACGATGCGCGAACCGGTAACGACGATTTCGTCGAGCGAAGCAGGTTCATCAGCCGCGAAGGCGGCCGGGGCGGCGAGCGCAACGCCGGTCAGGGCGGTGGTAACAGACAAAACGTGGACGTGCCGCATCAGCGTGCGGCTTTTGGACATAGCCATTATAGATTGTCTCCCCAAGAGAGTAGTGATCGGCCCGGCTTCCCCAGCCGGACCTCGGGGCGGAAAACTAGCCGACTTCACTTACAAAAACTTTAGAATTTTTCAAAAATGGGGCATGGCGCGGAGGAATGCGACATTTATCCCACAGGGCGCGCATGCGCGGATTGAGCAAACGCGGAACCCGCGTGATGATGTACCGTCGCTATACCGCAGCGTTGAACGCATTACGAAGAAGCGCGGCGCGCGCATGAAAAAACGGCGAGAGCTGAAGGCTCCCGCCGTTTCTTTGCAAAGATTTCGGTCTTTAGGCCAAAATTTCGCTGATGGCGTTCGAGTTGTTGTTGCTCTTGGTGCCCCAGGTGGAGACATCGCAACCCATGAGCTTGAGGCCCGTGTAGCCGAGACGGCAGATCGAGGTACCGTTGCCCGCGACATGGATCCCCGTCTTCACCTTGCCGCCGGCGCGGCCGGCGGTCATCGCGGTGTAGCCGTCGAGCGAGTGAACGCGCGCATATCCGACATCGGTGTCGGCCTGGATGAACACGTTGTCCAGCAACGTTCCGTCGCCTTCCTTCACTTTGGTAAAGGCTTCGACGTAGTACGCCCACGCTTCCATCGACTTGCGGGTGAACCAAGACGCATTGACCTGATAGCCGAGCTTCTCATCGAGGCGCTCTTCGTGCGTGCAGGTGTGGTGCGGCTTTTCGTAGCCCGGCTTTGTGGTGTTGGCGCCGCTGTAGCTCATGTTGAACACGCGGGTCTGATCGCAAGCCACCGCCATGACCATGAGATCGGTCATCATCTTGTGGCGCGATGTGATCAGCGAGGACTCGTTGCCCGGCTGCGTTTCCTTGTCGAGCGCCTTCGGCGCCTTACAGGCGGCGATCGGCGTCGGCTTGGTGAGCTGCTGGTCGAACTGACGCTCGAGATGACGCAGGCCCGTCAGATACTGATCGAGGCGCGCCTTGTCTTCGGAGCCGATCTTGGTGTTGACCTTCTTCACGTCGTCCATGACGCCCGATAGCACGGACTTGCGGACCATGACCTTCGGGTTCGGCGTGAACGACGGCGCGTTCGGGTCCTGGAAATCTGGGCCGAAAACGCGCTGATAGAACGCGATCGGCGAGAACTCAGGCACCGTTTCGGTGGTCTGGTTTTCGTAGGAGTGCGTATCACGGACATCGCCCGTCGCCGTGGCGGTCAGGGTCTTGAAGCGCGTGGTGCGGCCGATCTGGTTCGATACGGTGATGTCGAGCGTTTCACCCGGATTGTCGCCGTTCGCTTTCGGCGCGATGCCCGAGCGGCTAATGATCCAGCCCGAGGAGTGGCAGAGCAGCGGGCAATCGTCGCGGAACGCGGTGAAATTCGTCAGCAGGTTCATGTGCTGCTTGATTGGCGCGAAAGCGGCCGACTCTTCCTTCAGGTCAAAGTCGGCGCCGACTTTATCCGGTACGAAGATGTTCCGCTGCATGCCGAGATGCCAGTACCAAGTGCCGAAACGCACCGGCATCGGCGTGCCATCGGCCATCGCGTTGCCATTCCCGTTCAGGAACACATTGAGAAGCGGAAGGCCGACCGTGACGGCGCTGCCGCCCAGCATGCCCTTAAGTGCAAAACGTCTTGAGAAATCCATAGCGCTTCTCCTCTCTCCCGATGAGGTGACCTGAATGGCTAACTATACGTGAAATCGTAATAAATCCTATATCAAAGGATGGCGAGCCCGCTGAAAAACACTGGAATTCGGCTAAAGTAAATACGCGCGAACAGGGCACGCCCCAGGCCGGCAAAAAGCCATATCCTATCCAACTATCAGTGACTTAGGTGACGTCCCGGCGTCGGGTTCGCCTCAGGCGGCCTGGAACCGGAGCGATACGGGCGCGTTCAAATACGGGCGATCACGCAGGTAGCCTTGTGCCTGATCGCAGCCTTCCTCGCGCAATCCCGTCAGCTGTTCCTCCGTCTCGATACGTTCAGCCAGGACCGGCATCGCGAGGGTTTCGCCAAGCGAAAGAATCGCCCAGATGATGGTGCGTGGAAAAAAAGTCAGGGGCGTCCTGGCGGGTGCGCCCAGACCAACGCGTAGTAGTAAGGCTACGCTGCAGGGCGCCTTCTATTTCGCCACGCCGACTTCCTGTGACTTCAGCAAGGGGGATTCCATCCATGACCACCGTCTCGCAATGTATGGCTTGGCGCCGTAGCGTCTTTTCCGGACTCATGGCGGCGGCGCTCGGCGCGTGCGCGGCCGGCCCGGTGGGCGCAGCCTCGGCGCCGCCAGCGCCGGCCGGACCCGCATGGGAGAACTTCCCGATCGCGGCGATAGGTCCCGCGTCCGAGGCCAACAAAAAGAATGTGGTGGTGATCGACGCCGGGGGCACCCTGACGGCGCGCGCGCGCGACCGCATCAGCTACCAGCATTATCAAGGCAACGTCGAAGGGGGCGTGAAGAAGATTTTGGAAGACCTGTACCCCGAGCTGGGCGCGGTCGCGAATATCAAAGTGATGACGGCGGGCGGCCTCGGCGGTTCGTCGGGGGTGACCAATGCGGCCTTATATAATGTGGCCCGCGCGGTCGACGCGCAGTTGGCGCGGCCCGACGTGGACGGCGTCGTTGTCACGACGGGGACGAACGTCATGGAGGAGGACGCTTACTTCTTCGATCTGACCGTCCAGTCCGACAAGCCTGTTGTCGTCACCGGCGCGATGCATCAGTACGGCACCTTCACGTACGACGCTTACACCAACCTGTTCAGCTCGATCCGCCTCGCCGCCAGCGGCAAGACCACCTGCTTCGGCACAGTGGTGCTGCTGAACGATCAGTTCTTCGCCGCGCGCGATGTGACCAAGACGGATGGGTTCAGGATGGACACGTTCGAAGTGCGCCATTACGGCGCACTGGGCGTCGTGAACGAAGACCATGTGCGCGTGATGCGGGGCACCCCGCGCGTCATGCAGTGCGGAACGGAGGCGTGGAAGCGCCCTTTCGATCTCACCAAGACATCGCCAGACAAATTCGCGCGCGCCGATATCGCCTACGGCTATATCGAAGCCTCCGCCGCGACCATTACGGGGCTGGTCGCCACGGGCACCAAGGGTATCGTCACGGCGGGCCATGGGCCGGGCAACCTTTCCTATCTGCAACAGGACGCGCAGAAGGAAGCGGTGAAAAAAGGCGTGCTCTTCGTCGCCACCACGCGCACGGGCGGCGAAGGCGTGTATGACGCCGCGGCACCGGGCATCATCGGCGGCGGCGACTTGCTTCCCCAAAAAGCGCGCATCCTGCTGCAGCTGGGGCTGACCTTCAGCAGCGATGCGGAGCAGATCCGCACGTGGTTCAACACCATCGGGCAGGCGGAGTTCGATTTAAGCGGCGCGCATAAACAGCAAGGGAACTGAAGCGCGCCTGGTGTAAATTGGCGGGCGATGCCCCTCGCCCGCCCCTTTGTCCGACGCTTAGGAATTACCGCTCCGACGGCGGCGCCGCTGATCGTATTCGACGATGTCTGCGTGCTGTGCTCGCGCTTCGTGCAATGGGTCATCCGGCATGACCGCCATCACCGGTTCCGCTTCACGTCCGCGCAAGGTTCATGGGGGCAGACGCTCTACCGCGACCTCGGCCTTGATCCCGTTCACTTCGAGACCAACCTCGTGGTGGTGGGTGGCGTCGCCTATGGGAAATTCGCGGGATATATCGAGGTCGCGGCGCGCCTGGGCGGCCTGTGGCGCTGGGTGGCGGCCGGATTGCGGTTGGTCCCGGCGTCTTTGGGCGACAAGGCTTACGACCTTATCGCACGGAACCGCTACGCGTTGTTCGGCCGGCGCGAGACATGCTGGACGCCGTCGCCCGATATCGCCGACCGCGTGATCTAGAACAGGCGGCCCTGCAGCCAGAGAATCGCGGGATAGACCGAGAGCCACACCCAAAAGAATCGGTTGAGACCGAAGAGGCAGGCGTTGGCGAAATGAAACGCGGCTGCGAGCACGAGAGCGGCCACCAAGGTAGGCGTTGAGAGAAGCGCCAGCGGAAAAGCGATCTCGAACAAGATAACCGCCCAAGACGTCACAAAGAGAAGCCGCGGACGCGCTGCCCAACCACGCAGGCTTTCGCTGACAGGATAGGTGGAGAAGGCAAACACCTGGCGCAGCGCCTGGCCGCTTCGCCACTGCGAATTCCTGAGCTTCACCCAGCCGGCCATGAGATAAGAGAGCGCCAGCTGCACCCCGAGATATCCGAAGACCAGCGCACGCGCCTTCTCGGACGGCAAGACCTGCGCCAGCGCGAGACACCACAGCGCAAGCAGACCCATGCGGTCGCTGCCGCCGTTATAGGGGCCCTGGAACAGATGAAGCATCGCGAGCGAAAGCAAGGCGAGACCAAGAAGCGGGAACGGCGCCCCTAAGCCCGCGATCACCAGCACACACAGGGCGATACGCACGCTGGACAGCAGCTTTTCAGCACGCGGGCCGTGCATGTGTTCGAGGCTCTGCTGGATAAAGGCGAGCGCCAGGAGTACTTCCGTGAGGCGAAGGGCGGCGTCGAAGGTCATGCGCCGCGCTTGCCTTCGATGCGGTGAGGCGCGGAAATGAAGGCAAGCTCCTTCACCGGCACACCATCCTGCTCGCTGAGAAGGAAAATGCGAAAGCGCAACCATGCGCTTTGATCCGGAAGATCAGCGGCGATGCGGCGGAAAATCTCATCCTGGCTGTGCGCCGTCGGCTCGGAGAGTAAACGCTCGGCGCAGCTCACGACAAACAGGGTCTCGTTCCAACGCGCGTTCCAGAACAAGCGGGCGAGCATGCGCGGGAAGGAGACGCGCGGCGGGCGCGGACGGAACTCCCGCCACTCGCCGCCCGTTTCATCACGCGACGGCTGTACGGCATATTCGATGCGCGGCGAGGCGGCGATCTCGTCGAAGAAATTCCAAGACGGAAACAACGCCGGAAGCAGCAATCTGAGAATAGCCATCATGAACCGGACGCCTCAGGGAAAGGGCCGCGCGCGGGCACCGCGGGCCGCAGGCGTTTTTTTTATAACGATTCCATTTTTCGTCGCTTGTCGGCGGGTTCCTGCCGGTCTGAGGGTCGCCCATGAGCAAATTTCCGCCGTCATTGCTGGGTGCAGTGCAATACTCATCTCATCCATGCCAGCTTTTTGCGCACTGCGAAAGCGACGCGCCGTTGGCACAGCATTTGCTAAGGTTTGCTTGGGAGACCCTCAACCGTCGTTCAAATCGTGCATTGCCGACGCGAGAGGCGTACGCTTTCGGATTACGCCATCGGCGTACAAGGGAGCCTAATTTTCAGCGGCCCGCGCGCGCGATTGCGAGCATCTCAGAAATGCCCGCGTTCCCGCGCCCGGTTCATCATCATAAGGGGGGAAGCTATGACTGCAACACTCAGCGTTAAAGCGCGCACGCTTGCGACCACGTCCGCGATCGCCATCATTATAAGTTCCGCCGCGGTGCAGAGCGCCGCCGCACAGCAAGCCGCGCCAGCGCCGGCTTCCATAGATGAAATTGTCGTCACGGGCTCGCGCGTCGTGCGCGACGGCTACGAAGCCCCGACGCCGGTGTCAGTCCTCGGCGCAGATCAATTGAACGCCATGGCGAACACGAACATCGCCGACGCGGTACGCCAATTGCCCGTGTTCAGCAACGCCGTCTCGGGACGCACCGCCACCGCCAACCTGACCTCCGGCGCGGCCGGCGTGAACCTCCTGAACCTGCGCGGCATGGGCTCCCAGCGAACCCTCGTGCTTCTGGACGGCAAGCGGGTCATCAACGCCTCACTCAGCAACGGCTTCACAGGCGTCGACGTCAATTCCATGCCGCACGGATTGATCAATCGCGTCGACGTCGTGACGGGCGGCGCGTCGGCCGCTTACGGCTCGGATGCGTTGAGCGGCGTCGTGAACTTCGTCATCGACAAGAGCTTCACCGGCATAAAGGGCTTGGTCGAAGGCGGCGTGACGACCTACGGCGACGACAAGAACTACCTGATCAACCTCGCGGTGGGCACGCCCTTCGCCGGGGGACGTGGGCATATCATGGCGTTCGGTGAAACCCACTACAATCAAGGCATCATCGGAAATACCCGCGACTGGAACTCCGAAGGCGGCTCGGTCGTCAACAACCCGAATTACACGGCGACCAACGGGCAACCGTTTTATTGGGTCCGCCGCCAGGTCGGGGTGAGCACCGGCACGCCAGGCGGCATCATCACTTCCGGTCCTTTGAAGGGCATCTACTTCGGCCCCGGCGGCCAACCGCTCGGCATGTTCAACTATGGCGTCGTCACGGGCAGCAACACGCACGTGGGCGGCGATTGGCAGATTTCCCGCATCGACAACGGCCTGGACATCGATCCAGAGTTGACGCGTCAGGCCGCCTTCACGCGCGTGAGCTATGACCTCGCCGACAGCGTCACCGCTTGGGCGGAGTGGCAATGGGCCAGCTCTCACTCGAACGCAAACTCGAACCCGAATCGCACGTTGGCCAACGTCCCGATCCGGTCGGGCAATCCGTTCATTCCGGCAAGCATCCAGGCGCAGATGACTTCTCTGGGATTGACCCAGATCACCATCGGTTCGAGCAACGGCGATGTGCCGCGCTTCCACTCCAACAATCGGCGCACTTTGGCGCGCATGGCAGGAGGGCTCGAAGGCAAGTTCGACGCCATGGGAACCGAATGGTCATGGGACGCTTATTATCAAACCAGTACCCAGGGCCTGTCCTCGCGCTCGGACAGTGTAGGCAACGTGCCGAAGCTTGCGCTGGCCTGGGACGCGGTCACGGCGCCGAACGGTTCGATCGTCTGCCGCGTGAAACTTACCGACCCGTCAAATCCCTGCATCCCGTACAATCCGATGGGTCTTGGCGTGAACAGCCAAGGCGCCATCGATTACGCCTTCGGGACAAGCTACCGGTACGACTCGTTGCGTCAGGATGCCGCGGCGGTGAATTTGAACGGCGAGCCCTTCGAGCTGTGGGCGGGACCGGTCTCACTCGCGCTCGGGATCGAGCATCGCTACGAACGCGTGAGAAGCGTCAATACGCCGGACGATGAAGCGCAGAACTTCCTGACGGGGAACTACCGCAACAACCTTGGCAGCTACAACGTGACGGAAGGTTATGTCGAAACCGTCGTTCCGCTGGCCAAGGATGTGGCCTGGGCCCGTTCGCTCGATGTGAACGCGGCCATCCGCGCCACGGACTACAGCACGTCGGGTTATGTCACGACCTGGAAGGTCGGGGCGACCTGGCAGGTGACGGACGATATCCGCTTCCGCGGCACGCGGTCGCGCGATATCCGCGCGCCATATCTCGGCGAACTGTTCGCCGGCGGGACCGCGGCATCGGGCAACACCTTCTTCGACCCGACCAACGGCACGACCACCACGGGCGGCTTCTCGCTCAGCCGCGGCAACCCGACGCTCGGCCCTGAAAAAGCCGATACGACGGGCTTCGGCGTCGTCGTTCAGCCGGAGTTCATCCCCGGCTTCCAGGCCTCCGTCGATTACTACAACATCGACATCGGCAACGCGACGCAGGTGCCGAACGCCCAGTCCGTGATCAACGGGTGTTATGCGGACAAGCCGCAACTTTGTTCGAACATCATCCGCGTCAACGGCCTCATCAACACGGTCATCACGAGCCCACAGAATATCGCCCAGCAGATCCAAAAAGGGCTGGATATCGAAGCGAGCTATTCCTTGCCCCTCGAGTCGATCAACGAGAGCTGGGGCGGGGAATTGACGTTGCGCGCCCTCGGCACCTATGTGCTCGAACTTCGTTCGATCGACACCCAGTTCGGAGATGTGGACGGCAAAGGCGTGGTCGGTGGTTTCGGCGGCAACGGCTTCTCCGGATTAACGGCGCCGACGTTCCGCTCGCACGTGTCGGCCAACTATAACCTCAATCCGTTCTCGTTCACCGTGACGTGGCGGCATGTTGCCGCAGGCGTCTACAACAACGCGTTCACCGAGTGTCAGTCAGGGTGCCCGACCGGCAACCGGACCATCGACAATAACCATATCGCCTCCGACAACATCTTTGACGTTGCCCTGAAGTACAAGTTCCTGCCGGACAACGACGAGACCGAGGTGTTCCTCACCGTTCAGAACGTTCTGAACACCGACCCGCCCTTCATCGGCGGGACGGTAGGCAGCACGTATTACGCGGGCCAAGCAAACACGCAGTATGACCGCCTGGGCCGCGTGTTCTTGGCGGGCGTCCGGTTCAAGATGTAGTCAACCCTCCAAAGCGCCTCGCCCGGCGTGGGCGAGGCGCTTCACTTCAGAACACTTTTGGATCGGCGCCGGATTCCTGGCATACACAGGCGCAATGGGGAGTGCCGCAGTTGGACATGTTGCCGGCCCCGAGAAGAGGGGCACAGCATGACGTTTGCGTGGCGCCGATGGGCGCAGGTTTCGGCAACAATTTGGACGATGACCCCGCACGGCGCGTTTGCGCAGCGCGCGGATGAGAACGCCACCGCGGCAGCCGAAGACGCCTTCGGCACGCGCGTTGGCAATGAGAATGTTGGCCTTTACAGCGCGACCAACGCGCGCGGCTTCAGTCCGCAGCTCGCCGGGAATATGCGGATCGACGGGCTTTATTACGATCAGCAGGGTCAGTTCGGCAGCCGCATGCAGCGCAGCCAGACCATGCGCGTGGGGCTATCGGCGCAGTCTTACCCGTTCCCCGCACCCACAGGCATCGTGGACATTTCGCTGGTGGCGCCGGCCGAGCGCCGGGTGGTGTCGGTTTCCGAGCAATATTCCGAACCGATTGGCGGCTCGTTGACGTCGGTCGATATCGCCACGCCCATCGTCAAAGGCAAGCTCGGCTTCGCCGGCGGCTTCGCCTATCTCATTGGGCCGAACGACTACAATGGCTGGTACAACACCCCCGGCGGCGGCGGCGTGATACGTTGGACGCCGCGCGAAAACCTCGAGATTCTGCCGCTGGCTTTTTACGCGAAGAGCACGCTGGAGGTTCAGCCGCTTATTCTTCCTGCCGGCGCATACCTGCCGCCGGAGATGGACCGGTCGGTATTCCTCGGGCAGTCCTGGGCGGCGCGCGAGGTGGAAGACCGGACATTCGGGCTGATCACACGCGGACACGTCACGGACGCGTGGCAAGCGCAGATGGGGATCTTCGATTCCAAGAACGACCGGCCTGAGAACTATTCGATCCTGTTCCGCAACGTGCAGCCAAATGGCGACGCACTGCTGGATATCGTGGGTTCGCCGCATCACGTCTCGGCCAGCACCTCCGGCGAAGCGCGGGTGTCGCGCGTCAAAACCGAGGGAGCCTTTCGTCACACCGTTCATTTCGCGGTGCGCGGGCGCGATACACGCCGCACCTTCGGCGGCACGAACACGGTGGGTTTCGGACCGGCAACGGTGAACAGCTTCCACGCGCGCGCGGAGCCGGCGTTTAACTATGATGTGCGCGACCGCGATGTGGTGCGCCAGATCACGCCCGGCATCAGCTATGTGGGGCAATGGGCCACGGTCGGCGAGTTCAGCGTCGGCCTTCAGAAAAGTTTTTACCGCCGCAGGTTCGGCAAGGAAAATGCGGCGCCGGCGGAAACGCGCAGTGAACCGTGGCTTTACAATGGGACGATTGCGGTGCGCCCCACGGACGATCTTGTGCTCTATGCGAGCTACACGCGCGGGCTCGAGGAATTCGGCACCGCGCCGGATAATGCCGTGAACCGGGGCCAGCCGGTGCCGGCCGCGCTGACCGAGCAAGTCGATGCGGGCGTGCGCTACCGGATCATACCCGGGCTCAATTTGGTGGCCGGTGCGTTCGAGATCTCAAAGCCCTATTTCGACCGCGATCAGGCGAACGTCTATACCGGCGTGGGCGCGCTGCGGCATCGCGGGATTGAAATGTCTCTCACCGGTCAAGTCGCGCCGGGGCTAACCGTTGTGGCCGGCGCCGTACTGTTGCAAGCGCGTGTGTCCGGCTTAAGTGTGGAACGCGGTTTGATCGGCCCCATCCCGCCGGGCATCCCGCCGGCCAAATATTTGCTGAACGTTCAATATGCGTTGCCGATGCTGAAGGGCTTCTCGGTGGACACGCAGCTCAATGTCGATGAGTCGCACTACGCCAACCGCGCGAACAGCTTCCGCATCCCGACAGCAGTGACCTGGGATCTCGGCACGCGTTATTCGTTCACCGTGTTTGAAAAGCGCGCGAACCTGCGCCTGCAGGTGCGCAACGTCGCCAATGCGTACGGTTGGACCGTGGACGGCGCATCGGGGCGCATCGCACCTACGCCGCCGCGGCGATACGTGGTGAGGCTGGCGGCGGATTATTGATGAGATAGGCGCCGAACCGGAGCCTCAAGCCGCAGTATTCGAGCGCCCACCGCCGGCGCGCGCAGGATTTGCGGGCGCGACAAGCGGCGTGGTGAGCGCGCGGTAAAGGGTGCGGCGCAGCAGATCCACGGAAATGGGTTTCACTAGGTACCCCGAAATTCCCACCGCTTCAGCCTTCTTATACGTGGCGGGATCGCCGCTGCCGGTGAGGACGACAACGGGGATTGTTTTCGCACGCAATGCCGGCAGGGCCCGTAGGTTCGCGACCAAACCGATGCCGGAGACACCAGGGAGGGTCAGGTCCGTAATAATAATGTCAAACGTCTTTGACTTGGAGCCCGCGAGATACTCCCAGGCGGCTTCGGCGCTTGACGCCTCCGTTACTTCCGTGATGCCCATGGCAGCCAACATCCGCACGACGAGCTGACGTATGACTCGCTCGTCCTCCACAAACAACACGCGCACCACGCTCAAATCGGGTGTTGGACCTTCGGTCATGGAAGACAGTTCCTTTTCTTCAAAAAAAGCAGCCGCGCGCACGGGCAAGCGTTCAATATCGTCCAAAATAGCGTTCGATGTGCTTCACCAGGGCGACGTGCCGCGCGGGGGGCAATTTGTCGAAACTGAAGTGCGTTACCCCCTCATGCCGCGCACGCGCGGTCGCCGGTATGGGTTCGGCGCTGCCTGCAAGCGCGATTGAGCAGCGCGCGCCGGCAGCCAGCGGCATATCGCATTCCACCAGTGCGCCCCCGGCCGAGATGTCGTGCAAAGCGCCTTCGCAACGCGCGCCGTCAACACAGGAAATTTCGACCACAGCGCGCTCGTGAATCCGGGCGGCAACGCGTTGGTCTGCTCCGGATGGCACCTCCATGCGCATACGCAGCGATGAAAGGCTGCGCAGCACGTCCGCGACGCCGGCTACTTGCGCCTCATCTTTTACGCGGTCGAGGATTTTTAAAAGCAGGGTTTCCGTTTGGGACATGAGCCCCGAAACTTCCGCCATCCGATCATTGTGCAATATCATACCGAGGCCTTTACATGCCGTGGCCGTGCGCCGCCGCTTCGATCTCGCGAAGTTTGCGCAGTCCGTGCCGCATATCATTCAAAATAAAGTCACCGCGCCTACCGGGCGCGCCGGCCGTTCGAGAGGGAAACAGCTCCGTCCACGCGTCGAGCTTGACGGTCAAAGCGCAGAGAATTCCGCCCATCATTGTGTGGAACGCTTTGATGACCGTCTCGATCTTGCGGAAGCGATCGGCCGACAGGTTGTTCCACATATCCTTCGTATGGCGGTCGAAGCTTTCCAGACGACCCGTGACGGTGGTCAGCAGCGTGGTGAAAGTGGATTCAATTTCCGCGCAAGCGCTCATGAGCTGTGCGTTGGACCGCACCTGGTAGCTCTTGCGCAGGTCGGACAGCGATTCAAAGAATTCGTGTGCTTTGGGCGTGACCCCGTCCAGACATTGCTTGTAGTAGGACAGCGACAAGAAGATGTCGGCGTAGTCTTCCAGGAACCTGGGAATCCCGGCGATATCCAGTCCGAGCTTGGCCGCCATGACTGTCAACCGGTGCCGGGCCTTTTGAAGATCGGGATCGCGAAACAGTCCGATGACATCCTGCACGGATTCGATCTTATTTCCTTCTTCGCCGTAGATCTGCATCATCAACGGACGGGTAAAATTCTTCATGTAGGCCGAGAGCTCCTTCGTCTTGTCCGGCGAGAGACGGAGGGACTCGTTGTCGTCAACAACCACGCCCAGTTCTCGTAACGTGACGCGGAGGCTGTAGACGTCGTAACTCGGCATGAGCGCCAGGCGGCGCAGGAGCGCGAAATCTTCCGGCGTCAGACAGTTAACGCCGAGCTGTTGCGGCAACTTCTCGATATCAATCTGGCCGCTGCCGACGGTCGGCGCCCGGTACAGCTCCACCACGCTTTCAAGCCGCGAGTTCTTGATCAAACGTGCGCGCTTGAGGGTCGGGTTCTTGAGCGGCATGATGTTGAGCGCAAGCGTATGTAGAGTGTCGCGATCGTCAACAGGCTCAGGAGTACCGGGCAAGTCTGTGGATTTCAGCGCGCGCGCCATCAAGATGCTCCATCCAGCCCCGAGAGAATCGCGTCTATTTCCGCTTGGCTCTTCGCCTGTCCGGGCAGCGCCGGGCCGTTGAGGGTGCTCCGGTCGCCGCCCGCCGAGTCCGTGACCGCCTCTTCCACCGCGTCGTCGATCTGCGCCTGGTCGATGGGCTCGAGTTCGCCCAACGCCAGGACCATCTTGTCGATACGGTCTTCGATGACCTTCAGAACGTTGATGACTTTCGTCACGCGTTGACCGGTGATGTCCTGGAAGGTGCACGCTTCATAGATGGAGGTGACGGCCGCCATGGCCTTGTCCGACTGCTCCTTCTCCAGCCGGCCGGCGAGATCCATGATCACGTCAGCGGCATCCATGATCGTATGGGTCGCGCTCGCCGTGGCCTCGACGATGGCATCCAGTTCGTCGGTGGCCTTCGGAATAAAGCGTTCTTTCATTTCCTGCGGCCGGAAAGACGAAAGTTCGCCGCGCGTCTTGGTTATGAAATCCGCCAGGCGCTGAAGCTGGAGATAGATTCCACGATTGTTTGGCCACTGCGACATAAGCCGATCCACTACTTTTTGAACAATCTCGAGATTGTGCGGCGGGATGCCCTCGGCGGCGTTGAGCTGCAACGAGAGGTCCCGGCTGGATTTGATGCGGTCCATGACGACGCGCTCACCCCACCTTAGAACTGCCCAAGGACGCTCGCGATCTTGCCTTTCAAAATCTCGCTGCTGAACGGCTTGACGATGTAGTTGGAAACGCCGGCGTTCTTTGCCTCGATGACGTTGTCCGTCTTGCTCTCCGCCGTCACCATGATGAACGGGGTGCCCTTTAGATCGGCGTCACCGCGCACATTCCGCAGCAAGTCGATGCCGCTCGTCGGCTGCATATTCCAGTCGGAGATCACGAGGCCGTACTTCTTGAACTTCATCATTTGAAACGCCTGGCCCCCATCGCTGGCTTCGTCGACATTCTCGAAGCCAATTTGCTTGAGGAGGTTTTTCACGATCCGCAGCATCGTTGCGTAGTCGTCAACGACGAGCACGGGCATCTTGAGGTCTACGCTCATGTGGTTTCCTTTCTTGCTATCATTGCGCCGGCGCCGGCCTCGGCGCGGCGCTAGCTTCGGCCGGGCGCGCCGCTGGTTTACCCGTCGCCTGCTTCTGCTTCGGCTGCGCGCCGTCGGTCGCAGGCTTGCGTTTGAGGACGCTTTTTCCGGCGGTGTAGCGCGGCGCGAGAAAGCGGTAGAGCGCAGACAGGAGTTTGTCCGCCTCGGGGTTGCGCCGCGCGGGCCACTTGCCAAGGTCCTTCACGACAGGATCCCACTGCATAACGAGGAAGTGGAGCGCGTCGCGCTTTTCGCGGATATACCGCGCCTGTCTGTCGATGGACTTCAAAGCCGAGATGATCTCGCTGGTTTGCGCATCGACTTCGGCGAAGATCGCGGAATACTCCGCAATGCCCGTACGCAGAAGGGCAAGGATGCGGTTCAGCTCCATCTTCCCGTTCCGGTCATTGCCATAGGAGCCGGCGAGCGCCGTCAGCTTTTCCGTGATCTTCGGAATGAGGCTGTATCTGTCGCGCAAGGCTTCGATGTAGCAGAGCTCGCGCGCGAGAAGTTCCAGCTGCACCATCACCGGCTCGGTGTTTTCCCGCTGGTGCCCAAGGGCAACCGCGGCGTCGCGGAACGCGTTACGCAGCTTTTCGCGGTTCTCGAGTTGTTGGAGGAACATCGCGATCTCGTTGGGGTCCGTGAGCAGCAGTTCCTTGCCGGATACCCACGAGAGCAACTGCACCTGAAGGCGCTGTTCCGCGATTTTCTTGTGTTTCGGGCTCACTGCCCACGAGGCGGCGCCCGATAAAAGCTCTGAAGGAATCGAATCGCCCGGTTTGATATCGAGAACGTAGCGGAGGCCTGCGACCGCGAGATCAATCAACTTTCCGTCAGCGCTATCGGGCGTGATGCCGAATTCCTTCTTGAGGACGCCGATCTCGATGAGCCCTTCAAGATCGCCCATCTCGACACGGAAGGTTGGCGTGTGCGCCGCTCCCTTCGAAAGAAACCGAGCCCCCGGGGCCTGGAACACGCGGTGGATGAAGTTGAAATGCGTGAGCTGAAGCCCTGGGGTGTCGCATGACGCCGCGGCTTGCCCGTCAGCCGTGCCGTTCTCCGATGCAAGCTCCCTGTCGTTCGCGTCAGCCATCTCTCTCTTTTCCCGTGTCGTACGCTCGATTCAAATATCGGCCCGCCTGCGCTTCGTGGCCAAAGATCAATGGGATGGGGCGGCTTCAATTCGGGGTATATGCCAACGGATGCAGGCGCCTTATCCGGCGATCCGATCCACCGCCTGGGCCGTGCGGCGATAGAGGCCGCGATGACCGGGCGACGGCGCAAGACTGGTGGTGATGTCGAGCACTGTTTCGGCGCCCCCGAGGAACAGGAAACCGTCCGGCGCGAGGTGCGTGGCCAACCGTTCGAGGACGTTGCGCTTCGTGGGCGTATCGAAATAGATGAGAACGTTCCGGCAGAAGATCACGTCGAATTCGCCGAAATGCGAAAACGGTTCCAGCAGATTGCACCGCTGGAATTGCACCATGGACTTTATCTGCGGCTTGAGGCTCCACCCCTGCGGACACTGCTCGAAATATTTCATGAGCAACTGCACAGGCAGACCGCGCTGCACTTCGAATTGCGTATAGATGCCGGACTCGGCACGCTGCAGCACCTTGGAATCGAGGTCGACGGCCAGAATTTGGGTTTTCCATCCCGGGAGACGGGCGGCATTCTCCGCGAGCAACATCGCGAGCGAATAAGGTTCCTGGCCGCTCGAAGCGGCGGCACAGAGGATCCGCAGGCTCCGGCGCGCCTTACGCCGTTCGATGAGTTCATTCAGGACCTGCGTCTTGAACAACTCGAACGGGGTCGTATCGCGAAAGAAGGAGGTCTCGTTTGTGGTCATCGCCTCGACCACATCCTGTTTCAATTTCGCCGGCGCCGCGGGAGTGAGCCGTGCCACCAAGGCCGCGACGGAGGAGCACCCATATTGTTCAGCCACAGGCTGCAACCGGCTGTTCAGCAGGTAAGCTTTGTCCGGCGTGAGGGCGAGACCCGATTGGGCCTTAAGAAATGAAGCCGCCGCCGCGAAGACTTGTGGGTCCATGGTCATGTACTCAAGATGCGCTGAATTTCACTGCCGAGTTGCGTCAGCGGCAGCACCGCTTCGCATAGACCGGCTCTCGCGACGGCGCCCGGCATGCCCCAAACGACGCTGGAGGCTTCGTCTTGCGCCACAACGCGGCCGCCGGCCTTGGCGACCGCCGCGCTGCCGGAGAGTCCGTCCTGGCCCATGCCCGTGAGGATCACCGTCAATAAATTGCGTTGATAAAAGTCGGCGAGTGAACGCAGCATCGGATCCACCGCGGGCCGGCAGAAGTTTTCCTTGGCGTCCTGGTTCAAATTGATGACGCCGTGCGCGCCGGAGCGCGCGATGGTCATGTGATAGTCGCCGGGCGCGAGATGGATGTGCCCCGGCACGACCACGTCGCCATGCCGGGCCTCCCGACAAACATGACCCGTTTCGCGGGTTATGTTCTGAGCGAGAAGGGCCGTGAACGTCGCGGGCATATGTTGGGTAATGAAGACCGGGACGCGCAGCGGTGAAGATAACGCCTTGAGAACCGTCAGGAGCGCGGTGGGGCCTCCCGTGGAGCTCCCGAATGCCAATGCGTAGGGTTTGGGCAGTATGGCGCGCGGGGGCGCGACGCGAATCACCGCCGGGACCTTCGCGGCGTGTTCGACAGCCGATGGACGGCGGTAGCGCGCGCCCAGGGTTCGGATCTTTTCCAGGAGTTCGCGCTTGAATTCCTGTCCGCCGTCCACCGTCGTAACGGAGGATGGCTTCGGCACATAGTCCTTCGCGCCTTTCTCGAGGGCCTTGAGACTGATCTCGGCATTCCGGCTGGTGAGGCTGGACGCCATGATAATGACCAAGCCCGGATCGATCGCCAGGAGCCGCGGCAATGCCGAAATGCCGTCCATGATGGGCATTTCGATATCAAGGATGACCACATCGAGATCGCGTTTGGCGGCGCGTTCGACGGCGAGACTCCCGTTGGCCGCCGTGGCCACGACTTCCATCGCGGCCGGATCTTCACCGCACATCCGCGAGATGATTCCACGCATGACGACGGAATCGTCCACGACCATGATGCGCAATGGAGGTTGACGGCTTGGAAATTTGTTTGGCGCGGACAAGGACATCAAAGATTGGCGCCTAGATCACGCCGACGAGGTGAAGTTTCGATGCGAGAATTTCTTCATCGAAGGGTTTCATGATGTATTCGTCCGCCCCCGCCGCGAGCGCTTCGGCGATCTTCGAAAATTCGGATTCAGTCGTGCAGAACAATACTTTGGGCTGACGGTCGAGCTTTGCCGCGCGAATCCGTTTCAAAAAGGAAAGGCCGTCGAGCACCGGCATGTTCCAGTCGAGAAGGACAAGATCAGGCCGGGACGCGATACACATGTCGTAGGCAACGGCGCCGTTTTCCGCCTCCGAAGTCGACAGCCCGAGACCTGTAAGCATCTTTCGCGCGAGTGTACGAATCACGCGGGAGTCATCGACAATGAGGCAAGTGGCAGGCGCGGCGAGGGAGCCCATGGCGTTCACCCTAAAATGTCAGCAGTTGGTCGACATCAAGCAGGAGCAGGAGATGATCGCGGGCGCGGTAAACGCCCCTCGCGGCCTGCGCCCACGTGGATGGAAGGGAGGCCGGGTTCGGCTCGACGTCCGAGGCGTCAACTGAAAGTACGTCGCCGACAGAATCGACGACGAGACAGACCGATTCGGCTCCATGCTCGACGACCACGCACATGGCCGGGCAGCCCGCGGTGCGCGCCGCCATGCCAAGACGCGCTCTCAGGTCGATGGCGCTAACGATATGCCCGCGCAAATTGATCGCGCCGGCGATTTCCGCACGCGCCAGGGGAACACGCGTCACCGGTTGACGGCGCAGGACATCCCTGACTTTCAACGCCGAGATGCCGAAGTTTTGGC
Source organism: Rhodospirillaceae bacterium (assembly GCA_050246995.1). Classification (GTDB taxonomy): domain Bacteria; phylum Pseudomonadota; class Alphaproteobacteria; order Rhodospirillales; family Rhodospirillaceae; genus SHVO01. The sequence continues at coordinate 248,609 of JBFWVA010000007.1, forward strand.
CATCGACGGAGAATGTGACCAGTTGCTCGCTTAAAATGCCGGGTTTCGCGGTTACATCCCGGGCCGCAACGAGTTTCATGCGGCAGCTCCGTAGTCGGACATCTGATTGCTGGAGCCCTGTTTCAAGAGGTGGACAGGGTCTATGACGTCGACCGCCTTACCGCCCACGATGCCGCTTCCCACAATGCCGGGGAGCTCGGACGCACGTTGGATCTTCAGCTGGTCTTGAACAATGTCGCCGATGGATTCGATCGCGAGTCCGACCGCCATCGCATCCTGACCGAAAACGAGAACCTGTTGACGGCCGGTGCGGCGAACCCCTGCGGCGCCGTCGAGCGTATAAAGCGGCAACAGACGGTCTCTATATTGAATGACCCTTTCACCTTGCACGGTCTCGGCCGCGGCCATATCGAAGTTTTCGATGCGCTGCACCTGCGAGAGGCTCACGGCTTTCATACCGTCGCCTTGCGTGCGGAACAGAAGGATGCTTTCGGTGTTCGTTAAGCTTTCCGCAGGCTGTTCGGCGGCGATCTCTGCACGGACTTTCTCCTGCGACAGACACGAGGCGATACCGTTGAGGTCCAGAATAAGGATGACCCGTCCATCGCCGAGGATGGTGTTGCCCGAGAAATATTTGGTGGCGCCAAGAATTTTCGATAGCGGTTTGACGACGATTTCCTCGACGCCGGCGATGGAATCGACGATCACGCCCATGACTTGGCTGCCGTTACGGCAGACGACGACGTAGCCCTCGAAGCTGTTTTGGCCAGGACGCCAGCTGGTCTTGCCGTCCTTGACGCCCAGAAGGTCGCCAAGGCTTACCAAAGGCAGCAGCCGGTTGCGCAAGCGCAAGATCGGCGCGCCGCGCAAAGCTTCGATCTGGTGTTCGGAGCGCTGCGAGATGCGGACGACTTCGTTGACCGCAATTTGCGGCAAGGCGAACCGCTCTTCGCCTGCCTGCACAATCAGAGACGACACGATTGCCAGGGTCAGCGGGATTTTGATCGTGAAGATGGATCCGGCGCCGAAGACCGACTTGAACTCGACCGTTCCGCCGATCTTCTCAATGTTTGAGCGCACGACGTCCATGCCGACGCCGCGGCCAGAGACCTTTGTGACCTGCTCGGCCGTCGAGAAACCGGCGCGCATGATGTGCTGGTTGACCACGGCATCGTCCATGGCCGCGACCTCGTCGGCCGTCGCAAGGCCGCGTTCGACGATCTTGGCACGGACTTTCTCCGTGTTGATGCCACGACCGTCGTCCGAGATCTCAATGATGATGTGACCGCCTTCGTGGAAAGCGCTGAGGCGGATCGTTCCGACCTCGTCCTTGTCGGCGGCGACGCGATCCTCCGGACGCTCAAGCCCATGATCCGCGGAATTACGCACCATATGCGTCAATGGGTCCTGGATCAGCTCAAGGACCTGGCGATCGAGTTCCGTCTCCTCGCCTTCCATGACAAGGTTGATCTTCTTGCCGAGTTCGTTGGACAGGTCGCGCACGATGCGAGGAAGCTTGCCCCACGCATTGCCGATCGGCTGCATGCGCGTCTTCATGACACCTTCCTGCAGCTCGCTGGTGGTGCGGCTGAGACGTTCGATCGGCTCTTTAAAAACGGTATTTCCGGCCGTTCGCATGAGCTGCAGAAGTTGATTCCGCGTGAGAACCATCTCGCTCGCCAATGTCATCAGGTTCTCGAGCACCTCGACATTGACGCGGATGGTCTGGACGGGCGCAGTTTTTTCACGTCCGTCGGCTGACGCCGTTTCGACCTTGGGCGCCGCATCGGTCTTGACCGCCAGCTTCGCGACCGGCGTAAGCACACGCTCTTTCGCCGGCGCGCGCCCGTTCGTGATCTCCTCGACTTCCGCCAGGAGCTCCGCCGCGACGGGGAACTCTTGCGTGGGAGCCGCCGCCGCCGGCGCGGATACGATGCCCAACTCCGCAAGGAACTCGGCCGCGACCGGAAAACCGCCCGGATCTTGGACCGGCCCGGCCGGCAGCGCGGCCTGGATAGGCTTCAACGGCTCGGCTTCGCCTTCGATGATCGCTTTCAACTCAGCGATGAGCGGACCATCTTCACCCGCGCCTTCAGAGCCGTTGGCGGAAAGCGATTCGATGAGGGCGCGAATCTGATCGATGCATTTCAAAATTGATGTGACAGCCCCGGGGGTCGGCGCGAGGGCGCCTTCACGGAATTTTCCGAGCACGTCTTCGCCGGCATGGGCGATTTTCTCCAGCCGCGGCAGACCCAAGAATCCGCAAGTGCCCTTGATGGTGTGCATCATGCGGAAGATGTTGCTGAGAATCTCCTTGTCGCCCGGTGTCTGCTCGAAACGCACAAGCTCCTGGTCAAGAACAAGAAGATTTTCCAGGGACTCGGTGACGAATTCTTGAATGAGGTCATCCATGATCTCGAACTCCTTCGGTCCGAATGGCGCGGGGGTTGTCGCCAGTCCACTCGTGCATCAGGCCCAGGGGACTGGCGAAACCGCTGAAGGGTACGGCGCTCAGGTCCTGCAACCGCTCTTCCCAGGCGTCGAAGTGAACGAGAACTTCATCGACGGCCCGCAAGAAGAAACTGTCGAGGAGCGGCATGCGCCTTTCCCCCGGTTACTTCTTGCCTCGAATTCTTTCGAGGAAGCGGGTCACCTCGCCATTCAGTTCAGCAGAGCGTTCCGCGAGTTCCGCAGCCGCGGAATTGACGTCGCTGGAGATGCGGCCGGTTTCGCCGGACGCCGTCGAGACTTCAGCGATATTAGCGGCGACGTTCTGCGTAGCGGCCGATTGTTCCTCTACGGCCGCGGCGACGGTCGCGGAGATCTCCGTCATTTCGCCGACGGTCTTGTTGATGGCTTCGTTGGCCTTCACCACCGCTTCGGTTGCCTGCTGAATACCCGTCACTTGCTCGGAGATGTCGCCGGTTGCCTGCGCTGTCTGATTCGCGAGCGCTTTCACCTCGGCGGCGACGACGGCGAAGCCCTTACCGGCCTCGCCGGCCCGCGCCGCTTCGATCGTGGCGTTCAAGGCAAGGAGGTTGGTCTGATCGGCGATATCGTTAATTAAGTTGAGAACCCTTCCAATCTTGTTGGCGGCCTCGGCGAGGCCCCCGACGATTTCGAGCGACCGCTTCGATTCGCCTTGCGCGAGATTCGTAATCTGTTGCGTCTTGGCGATCTGACGCGAGATTTCGGAAATCGACGCGCTCAACTCTTCGGCCGCGGAGGCCACATTCGCGGCTTTTTCCTGTCCCCGATCCGCCGTCGAACGCATCGCGTCCGCGCTGGCGCGCATCTCGGTCGCGGCCGCCGACACAGTGGCGACCACTTCTTCCATTTTGCCCGCGACATTCAGGCTTTCGGTGACGACGCTCCATGTCACCATCGGCCCGAGATAGGCGCCCTTGGCGTCGTTAAGCGCCGATATATTCAGTTCGAGTTTGTCGTTGCCGAGAGAAATAATCGCGCGGTGCGGAAGACTCCGCTGATGATCTCCCAGCATACGGCGCTGGTGGGACGGGTTTTTATGGAAGATATCGATGTTCCGCCCGACGATCTCACTGGCCTTGCATGGCAGGTGTTGTTCGAGCGGACGCAGCGTATTGATGCTGGTGCGGTTGGCGTAAGTAATATCCAGCGTTTCGCCATCGGCCAGAATGACGTTGATGGGCATAAGGTCGAGCATAGTAAGAAGCCGCTTGGCCTCGAACTCCTTGCGGACCAGATCCGTGACGATGCTCCAGGCCAGCATGGGACCGACGTAGTTGCCCTGCGCATCCATGACAGCCGACACGTTGAGGTCGAGCCATTCGTCGCCGACCCTGATCCGGGCTTTGTGCGGTAAGTTGCGCTGATCAGCCAGCATGCGGCGCTGATGCGACGGGTCTTTGTGGAAGATGTCGATGCTCTGCCCAATGATCGCCGACGCACGCACGGGAAGCACGTGCTCGATCTTCTTGAGAGCTTCGAGCGAAGCCTTGTTGGCGTAGGTTATCTTGAGGTCGCGATCGCACATCATGACTGCGACGGGCACGTCTTCGATCATGCGTTCTGCATGCTGAAGCTTATTATCGTTCATCTTGTTGTCCGCCACGCGTGACTCGCGCGCAAATCCGAAGAATCCCCGCTGCGACTGCCCGAAACCCATCTGCTGCTCCTTGACCGGTTGCTTCCGCACCGAACGCGATCCCTTTGCGGGAGCGGTACGGTGTGATGGAACATAGGGACAGGCCGGGCGGATTCCGAAGACGCCAAAAGGTGAGGCGCGCTTCAAAAAAGGATAGGTCGGTTTGGAGGTATGCTCCGCGAAGCCGAGCGCGCGAACGCGTACGAAGCCTCAGGCGTGACTCGCGCTCGTGAGGCTAAGCTTTAAGTGATGCCGGATTCGAGTGCGATGCGGACGGCTTCAATTCGATTCGTCGCGCCGATTTTTCGATAGGCGTTACGCAGGTGCATCTTCACCGTGACTTCCTGCAAACCCATTTCGCGTCCGATTTCTTTATTGGTCATACCGCGCACGAGAAAGCGCAGACTATCGGCCTCGCGCGGGCTAAGTTTATTTTCGACATCTGCTTCGTTCTGTATTGCGTGCTCGGAGGATTGCCGCGTTTCCGGCGGCACACCAATCGCCATATTCGGCGGCACGTATATTTCGCCCCACAGCACCATCCGCAAAGCGTTGACTAGAGATTGCCCCCGCATACTTTTTGGAACGAACCCGCGTGCGCCATTGTTGAGCGCGGCGGCTATGGTGCTGCGATCATCGCTCGCGGAAAAAATCACGAGCGGCGATTGATGAAGGGCGTTCTTTACGTCGGTAATTTTCTTGAATGGATTTGCGTCGTCGTAACCCGGCATATCGAGATCGATGAGAGCAAGATCCACAGACTGCGCGGTTGCCCGGCAATGCTTTCCAATCGCACAGACCTCCTCGTAGTTCGACGCCTCGAGGATTTGGACATCCTCGGCCAGCCGACGGAGGTACGGTTTCACGGCCTCACGGATCAATTCGTGATCGTCCGCGAGAATGATCGTGAGGTTGCTGAACTTCGTGGCCGGCATAGGCGCCAATCTACCTTGCTGATTTGTTTGATTTTTGTGACGTGTGAAACCGCGCTGCATTGATCTCTATCAAGGGGGAGGACTCTTAAAGGTATGGGGTTAGTGGGAAAACCTATCCTGTCGGATACGCCCTCCCCATCCTCATGTAGAGATAAGACGCGCAAATGGGTTTTGGGGGCCAACAGCCGCAAGCGGGCTTAGGATTCGTGAAAATAAGGCGTAAGAGGTCGGGCTGTCGTTCCACCGCAAGTTTGGCGCATACCTGTTTCAAGTAGGTGCGAGCGCCGCTCGTGGTTACGCCACACTTTGCGGCAGCTGTTTCCGGGTGGGGCCCAAGGGCCAATGTCTCCGCACCATGGACCCTGTCAATGAGCCGGTGGAAGTTCGACGCGCCTTGTCGCATAAATTTGCGTCATGACCACAGCTCGTGCCTGCCGATGACTGACGACACACAGAGGTCCGGAGCTTCCGTTCCCTGGGCTGAGCAAGTATTCGGAACGCACATCAACCCGGTCACTTTGCTGGCGAGTGACTATCTAAACCACTTCAGTGAAGCGATCATGCTGCTGGGGATGGTTACAGATATCCCTGAGGTTATTCAGGATCTGCGTGCATGGCGCTTCAAATCCTATTGCGAGCATTTTCTACAGAGCAACCTGGATTATGGGCCGTTGGCGGCGGAAGCTTATGCGCACGCGCCCCAAAAGTATAAACAGCCGTTCGATGCAGGCGTTGAGGCTCTCGCCGTTCAGCTCCAATGCGCCATCGAAGAAGTCACCGACTTGGTCGAGCGCGAGAGGCCGGAAAATTTGCGTGAAACGGTCACGTCCCAACTGAATGTAATTTCGCGCCTTGCGGATGAAGTCTCGGCGGTTATCGCCGGCCATACGTCTCCCAACTCTCAAGAAATAATCGATAAGCTGTTCGAGTAAGGCGCTCCGGCCGGTTTGGACGGGTGGGCCTGGACGTCACGAACGCCAGATGACTCAACGAGCGCCGACTTACACCGGTTGAGGGACGAAGGCCTCTTCGCCAGCGAACCATCTGTCGACGATGCCGGGATCGGCCAGCACGCGCGCGACCGCCGCCGTCAATTCAACTGAGCCGGCCTGTAAGCCCCGTTCGGCGCTTGCCGCGTTCGTCGCCGCTAAAACCGCTCCCCGGAAAATCGCGGGAAAAGAAAAAGTCGTGATGTTGCCCTCGGCGCCCGGTGAAAGGCCTTTCTCGAAGACCTCCTCGCAGTCCTTGAGGTTCAGCGAGAAATAAGCGCGGCAGGCAAGCGGGCGGATATCATGGATCGAGCACAGACCGTCCGCGAGAAAAACACAGGGCATGCGCTTCTTCGCGCGTTCGCCGTCGGTCATGCCCTTCACCTGATCGGCCTGCGAGGCGATGCGCGCCGCGAGGTGTGGTTTCAGCAGCATGATGCCGGATGAAATCGCGATCGCCTCGATAATGGTGACGCCGACATTTTGATAGCAGCAAAACGTACAGCCTTTCCGGCAAGCGATTTCCTTTTTGAGGTCGGCGCCGGCGGGTGAATTGAGCACCGCATTCGTATTCGTGCTAAGGGCGCTCGAAATGGCGTAGTGCGCCTTTGCGAGCACGCCGCGGCGTTCGTGGGCGGAGGCGGCTTGGGCGGCATCCTCGAGAGCGCTCTTCACCTGCGCGAGGACATGCTTGTAGATCTGGCGCTCGAGCGCCTGCTCCTGCGGAGAGAGGGGGTCCGGGGTGTTCCCGCGCGCGTCAGGCTGGCCGTCGCTCATGGTGGGTCTTCCGGACGTCACGACGCGAGGAGCCGCGAAGCAGAATGGCGGAGAGGGTG
>JBFWVA010000008.1:0-158139 GCA_050246995.1 Rhodospirillaceae bacterium
CCTACTGATTACGAATCAGTTGCTCTACCCCTGAGCTACGTCGGCACGGGACCAGGTGAAGCCACCCGGTCAGGGCGGCGGGACAATATGTGTTTCGCCCCCCGGACGCAAGCGTTCCCACCACGGGTGAAGGCTTTGAAAAGTCCCCGGATTCGAGCACTTGCTCGAATCCGGCCTCTTTTTAACGGATCGCGCGCGGGCGCAAAAACCGGTGTCCACTTTTTGCTGCGCGCGGTCCTGTTAAAGGAGTATCAACGGTCGCGTACCGAGAAAACTCAGGGGTTCCGATGGCCGAGTCCGGCTGGGAGCACGTTGACGTTGCGATCGTTGGGGCCGGCCTGGTGGGCGGAACGCTCGCCGTTGCGCTGGCGGCGCACGGGGTGAAAACCGCCCTGATCGACCGCCTCGACCCCAGCACCATGACTGAGGGCCGATTCGACGGCCGCGCCTCGGCCGTGGCGGCGAGCGGCCAGCGGTTGCTGTCCGCGATTGGGATTTGGCCGCATCTGGCGGGACGCAGCGAGCCGATCCGCGAGATCCGCGTTTCGGACGACAACGCGCCCTTGTTCCTGCACTACGCTTATTCCGACGTCGGCGATGAGTTCCTGGGCAACATGGCCGAGAACCGTCACCTGCGCGAAGCCGCCTTTGCGCGCATGAAGGAGCTTCACGGCACGCTGCGCCTGATCGCGCCCGCGAGCGTCTCGCATATGAGCGAAACAAGCGACGCGGCGACACTGCATCTGGCGGACGGCCGCGCGATCAAGGCGTCCTTGGTCGTTACGGCGGAGGGGCGTGAGTCCAAACTGCGCGACGCCGCCAAAATCCCGGTGACGAGCTGGCGCTATCCGCAGGTCGCCATCGTCGCGACCATCGGATTCGAGAAACCCCACAATGGCATCGCGCATGAATGCTTCCTGCCGGCAGGACCGTTCGCGATCCTGCCGTTGCCCGATGACGCGGGCGTACATCGGGCCTCGCTGGTATGGACCGAGCGGGCGGACGCGGCGCAAGCATACCTTGCGCTGAACGACGCGCAGTTCCTGTCCGAGATCGATGAACGGGTCGGGGGATTCCTCGGCCGCCTGTCGCTAATCGGTCCCCGCTTCAGCCATCCTCTCGGTTTGCAATTCGCGCAGACCTACACCAAGGGCCGCCTTGTCCTCGCGGGCGATGCCGCGCACGGCATTCATCCCATCGCCGGTCAGGGCCTTAATCTGGGCTACCGCGACGTAGCGGCATTGACTGAAGTGATCGTGGATGCGCGCAAACTGGGACTCGATATCGCGAACCCGGATGCCCTGGGGCGGTACGAGCGCTGGCGCCGCGCGGACAACCTGATGATGGCTGGCGTGACCGACGTTTTGAACCGCCTATTCTCGAACGACGTCGCGCCGATCAAAGCGGCGCGCGATGCCGGTCTGGCGCTGGTCAACCGCATCCCGCCCTTGAAACGCGCTTTCATGCGTCACGCCATGGGCACCACGGGCGATTTGCCGCGCTTGATGCGCGCCGCTTTGTAACCGCCCCTTATACGGGAATCCCTACTGGTACTTTCACGCCTGCATGGGCGAACCTATTCTCCTGCTTGGCGCGTTATGGCCCGCACACCCTTTCATCACATGCGAGCCGCATGGACGTTCAGCCGCCTCCGCTTACGCCCGACGTGGCGCTATTCCTCGACTTCGACGGTACACTCGTCGAGATCGCGCCGTCGCCCAATGCCGTGAAGGTGCCGCCCGGGCTGGAAGCGCTTCTGGCGCAGGTCGCCTGGCATTTGAACGGCGCGGTGGCGGTGATCACAGGGCGGCCGATCGAGGCGATCGACAAACATCTGAAGGGCAGCGTGCGCGCGGTGGCTGGAATTCACGGCGCGGAGCGGCGCACGGCCCTCGGACACATCATTCAAGCCGAGATCCCTTCGTCCGCGCTCGATCCGGCGCGCGAGAAACTGTCGGTGTTTTGCCGGAGTCATCGGGGCGTGCACGCCGAGGATAAGGGCATCAGCATCGCCCTGCATTACCGCAACGCGCCGGCCCTGGGACCCAAGTGCCGCGCCATCATCGACGACTGCGCGGCCGCCTCGCACGGTCAGCTTGAGCGCTTGGACGGCAACATGGTGGTGGAATTGAAGCCGGCCTCCGTGCGCAAGGCCGTGGCCATGTCCGCCTATATGAACGAGCCGCCGTTCGCAGGGCGCCGGCCCGTGTTTGTCGGGGACGATCTCACCGATGAGTCGGCTTTCATGGCCGTCTCACAGACCAACGGCTACGGCGTCATCGTCGGCGCCCGGACACCCACCGCCGCCAGCAGCCGCCTCGCTTCGGTGACCGCTCTTCACGCCTGGCTCAAGACCTTGAACGAACAGAACGATGGCCGCCGCGCAAGCTAACCCTTCTCATCCCCTGCCCCTGTCCGATCTGAACCTGGGTGTTATCGGCAATTGCTCGCTCAACGCACTGGTCGACCAGCGCGCCTGCGTAGTGTGGAGCTGTATGCCGCGCCCCGACGGCGATCCCGTATTCAACGCGCTGCTCGGCGGCATCAGCCCGCAGGATGAGCGCGCGCGCGGCGTTTATGCTGTCGATCTCGAGAACTTCACGTCCTCGCAACAGCAGTATTTCACCAACACTCCTGTGCTCGTGACGCGCATGCACGACGCGGCCGGCCAGGCGGTGGACGTCATCGACTTCGCGCCGCGTTTCAATCGCTTCGGCCGGCGTCACCGGCCGGTGGCGATCATCCGCATCATCCGGCCGGTCACCGGACGCCCGCGCATCCGTGTCCGTCTGCGGCCGACCTATAATTATGGCGCTATTGAACCGACGATCACACGCGGCTCCAACCATGTGCGCTTCGTGGGCGATCAGTTGACCTTGCGCCTGACCACCGACGCGCCGGTCACATACATCATGAATGAGACATGGTTCTGCCTGGAGCGGCCCATGTATCTGTTCTTGGGACCCGACGAGACCGTGGCCGGATCCGTGGCGGCGACGTGCGAAGAATTCCTTACCGCGACTGATGGCTATTGGCGCGATTGGGTACGGACATTAGCCGTTCCGGTCGAATGGCAGGATGCGGTGATCCGCGCGGCAATCACCTTGAAGATGTGCTGGCACGAGGAGACCGGCGGCATCCTCGCGGCTATGACCACCTCGATCCCCGAAGCGGCCGGCACGGGACGCTGCTGGGACTACCGCTATTGCTGGCTGCGCGACGCTTATTATGTGGTGCGCGCGCTGAATCGGCTTGGCGCCGTCGACATCATGGAGAGCTATCTCACGTATTTGCGCAATCTTCCGGAGCTGACGGAAGACCGGCACATGCAGCCGGTTTACGGCCTGGGCCTTGAACAGGAGCTGACGGAACGCGAGATCACCTCATTGCCGGGTTATCGCGGCATGGGCCCTGTGCGCGTGGGCAACCAGGCCTTCGAACACAAGCAGCATGATGTGTATGGGCAGGTCATCTTGTCCTCGACGCAGGCTTTCTTCGACCGGCGTCTGTTACGGCCTCTGACGCTGCAGGATTTCCGGGCGCTGGAGATCATCGGGGACCGCGCCTATCGGTTAGCGGAGGTCCCGGATGCGGGCCTGTGGGAGTTGCGCACCATCGCCAACGTCCACACCTATTCCAGCCTGATGTGCTGGGCGGGTTGTCACCGCCTTTCGCGTATCGCCGCGCACCTCAGCCTCGCGGACCGCGCGTTGTTCTGGAGCGAGCGGGCGCGCGAACTGAAGGAAAAAATCCTGAGCAAGGCATGGAACGGCGAGACGGGCGCGTTTGCCGCGAGCTTCGGCGGACAGGAACTCGACGCCAGCTTGATGCAGATGGCCGAGGTGGGCCTCATCAGCGCCGAAGACGCCCGATTCAAGGCGACGCTGGACGGCGTCGGCGAGAAATTGCGGCGCGGCAACCATGTCTTCCGCTACGTCGGCCATGACGACTTCGGCGTGCCCACCACCGCCTTCAACATCTGCACGTTCTGGTACATCGATGCGCTGAAGCGCAGCGGACGCGACGACGACGCCCGTGAGGTGTTTGTGAGCATGCTCAATCATCGTAATCACGTGGGGCTTCTGTCGGAAGACATCGACCCCACGACAGGAGAGCTATGGGGAAACTATCCGCAGACCTACTCCCTGGTGGGGATCATCAACGGCGCCATGCGTCTGTCGAAGTCGTGGAGGGACATCGTATGAAGCGGCTTGTGATCATCTCCAACCGCGTGCCCCCGGTGAAGGGCCGCGGCCGCGCGGCGGCGGGCGGACTGGCGGCGGGCTTGTCCAGCGCGTTGAAGGCGTTCGGCGGGCTGTGGTTCGGCTGGAGCGGCGAGGTGAAGGACACGCAGGAGACCACGGTCGTCACGCATCGGCAGGACAACTACACCCTCGCGACCCTGCATCTCAGCAAGGAGAACCACGAGGAGTATTACAACGGCTTCGCCAACCGCGCGCTATGGCCGCTGTGTCATTACCGGCCCAATCTCGTGGCCTATGACCGCAGTTTCGGCGTCGGATATTACCGGGTGAATGTGCTCTTCGCCGAGGCGGTGATGCCGCTGCTGGAACCCGAGGACACCATTTGGGTGCAGGACTACCATCTGATCCCGCTCGGCGCCGAGCTTCAGCGCCTAGGCGCGATGCAGAAGATGGGGTTCTTCCTGCACATCCCGTGGCCGGCGTCGGAATTGGTGGTCACGCTGCCGGAGCATCGCGCGCTGGTCCGCTCGCTGTTCGCCTACGATGTGGTTGGGTTCCAGACGGACCGCGACGTGCAATCCTTCCTCGATTACGTGATCCGGGAAGCGGACGGCGCGCTGGAATCCGACGGACGCGTGACCTGTTTTGGACGCACGATCCATGTGAAGGCCTTCCCCATCGGCATCGACGCGAAAAGCATCGCGGAGATGGCGACACAACCTGAAGCAACCGAACATGCGGTGCGGCTCGTCGATAGTCTCGCCGGACGCCAACTGATCATCGGCGTCGACCGCCTCGATTATTCAAAAGGCATCGACCGGCGCTTCTCGGCCTATTCCAAGCTGTTGCAAAAATACCCAGAGCACCGGGCGAAGGTCTCGCTGCTGCAGATCGCTCCGCCGTCGCGCATGGAAGTGTCCGCCTACCGCGCGATGCGCCGCGAACTCGAACGCCTTCTGGGACGTATCAACGGCGAATTCGCCGACTACGACTGGGTACCGCTGCGCTACGTGAACAAGACCTACAATCACATGGCGCTGGCCGGCCTGTACCGCACGGCGCGTGTCGCGTTCGTCACCCCTTTACGCGACGGGATGAATCTAGTGGCCAAGGAATTCGTCGCCGCGCAAGATCCGGAGAACCCCGGTGTCCTCGTTCTGTCACGGTTCGCCGGCGCGGCGCGGCAATTGCGCGAGGCGCTGATCGTCAACCCCTTCGACGAACAAAGCATGGTTGACGCGCTGCACCGGGGCCTCAAAATGCCGCTCGAAGAACGCAAATCGAGATGGCAGAGTTTGATGACGAACGTCGAAGAACATGGCATCGACCGCTGGCGGGATTCTTTCCTCGAGACCCTGACCGCGGCGTAAGCGCCCATGACCGAGATCGACCTGCTCGCGGATATCGGCGGCACCAACGCCCGCGTCGCCTTCCGTAAAGACGGCGAGCCTTGGCCGCAGGTTTTCTTGCGCCGCGCCGCCGATTTCGATTCCCTTGAAACATTGCTGGCCGATGTCGTTGCGGAAGCCGGCGCCACGCCCACACGCGCCATGGTGGCTGTGCCCGGACCGGTGAGCGGCGAAACGGTGAAACTGACCAACTTGCCCTGGACGTTCGCACGCGGCGCGCTCGCGCGGCATATAGCCGTGCCTTCTTTGAGCATCGCCAACGACCTTGAAGCGGTGGCGTGGTCGCTGCCGCACCTGGCCAGCGCCGACATCGTGACATGGCGCGCCGGAACGGCCGCGCGCGGCGCGCGTGTTGTGGTGGCGCCGGGTACGGGGCTCGGCGTCAGCGCGCTCGCGCCGCACGGCACGGATTGGACCGCCGTGCCGAGTGAGGGCGGGCATGCACTGGCCGTGATGCCGCGCGGTGCGCCGGCGCGCGCGCAAGTGCTGTGGCGCACGAACCCTTGCTGGGAGGACCTCCTGTCGGGCGGCGGGCTGTTGCGCATTTACCGGGCGCTGGCCGGCACCACGAAAGGCGCCGCGAATCCGGCCGAAGTCACGGCCCTCGCGGGCGCCGGCGATTCAGTTGCGCTGGAAGCGATTGGGTTCTTCTCGGAACTTCTGGGCGGATGCGCCGGCGACATGGCGATGATCTTCGGCGCCAAGGGCGGTTGTTATATCGCCGGGGGGGTTGTCCCTGCGTTGGGCAAGCTATTCGATGCCGCGCGCTTCATGGCTGGGTTTTCCGACAAGGGCGCGTATGGGCCGTATGTCGACGCGGTGCCGGTGCACCTGATTTCGCATCCTTACCCTGCGCTGGTCGGCCTCGCGGCGCTGATGGACTCTAACGCGCGAGCCCTTTCGCACTGAGTGCGTTGAGATAGTCGCTCCAGCGTTTGTCCTGCTCGCGGCCGAGTTCGTGCAGATAGCGCCACGAATAGATCCCGGTGTCGTGCATATCGTCGAACACGAGGCGCACGGCGTAATTGCCGACGGGCTCGATCTTGCGGACACCGACGGCGCGTTTGCCGCCGACGGTCTGTTTCTGCGCGGGGCTATGGCCCTGCACTTCCGCCGAGGGGCTCTCGACGCGCAGATATTCGGCCGGAAGCGCGAAGCTTTGACCGCCTTCGAATCGCACATGAAGGATTTTCGTGGCCGGGTCGTAGTCGAGCGCTTCGGGCCAAACGTCGCCGCTCTCCGACATCAGTCGTCAATCCGGCGCGCTTCGTCCGGGAGCATGATCGGGATGCCGTCACGGATGGGATAAGCGAGGCCGGCTTTTTTGCTGACGAGTTCACCGGCGGCGCGGTCGTATTCCAACGGGCCCTTGCTGAGCGGGCACACCAAAATCTCGAGGAGCTTCGGGTCGATGTCTGCAGCCATTTTGTGGTCCTTTCTATTGCGCGTCTTCGCGCGTAGGCCCTTCCGTTTGCGCGCCTTCGCGCGCGGGTTCCTATTGGCGCGGCGTGTCGATGCCGCCCGCTTCGAAAGCGGCGATCTGCAACAGCGCCAGCAGCGCTTCGTAGCGCGCTTTCAGGGTCGGGGCTTCCAATAGCGCCTGTTTCTCGCGCGGGTCGAACGGGCAGACCATGCACAGAGATGTCACGAGGGTCGGATCCGAGAGGCCTTTCAGCACCTCGACCCCGAGCGGCATGGCGTGCGCTTCGAGATAAGGCGTCAGGCGTTGGAACAATTGCTCGCGGTTCACTTCGAAGTTGGCCGGCTGATCGAGGTCGGCCTTGAACGGTTCATAGAGCGCCTTCACGCGCCGGTAACCCTTACGGCCTTCGATCTCATTCACAATTGAAAACCGGCACAGCCCTTTCAGAAGAATGAGCAGGCGGCCGTCCTCGGTTTCCTCGAAGGACGCGATACGGCCCGCGCAGCCGATGGAATAGGTGGGCGGATCGCCGCCCGCGTCCGCGCGATCGTAATTCGGCTGCACCATGCCGATGATGCGGCCCACGCCAAGCGCATCCAACGTCATATTCAGATAGCGCGGCTCGAAGATGTTGAGCGGAAGGCGGCCCCACGGCAGCAGCAGCGCGCCGCTTAAAGGAAAGATCGGCAGCTCTTCGGGCAGGTCTTCGTAACGCGTCTGAATCGGACTGCGCATCAGGCGAACAGAATGGAGGAAAGCTTGCGCCGGCCTTGAACCGTGAGCGGGTCGGCCGGACCGAGAGCTTCGAAAAATTTCACGAGCTGCTTGCGCGCGGCTTCTTCATTCCACTTGCGGTCCTTGCGGACCATTTCCAGAAGATCGTCCATCGCTTGTTCACGCTGGCCATGCCCATAACGCGCGACCGCGAGATCGAGGCGCGACTGCATGTCTTTCGGATCGGCGGCGATCTTGGCTTCGAGCGCAGCGAGTTCGGCGCCGTCGCCCACCTGGGCGCTTTGCGCCTTGAGATCGAGCGCGGCCTGAACGCCGACGATATCGGGCGCGGTCTTCAGGGCGTCGGGCAGATTATCGAGCACCTGCTTGGCGATGTCGTCCTGGCCGGTGGCAAGATAAGCGCGCAGCGCGCCGGCGAGCGCCTTCACGTGCGAGGGGTCCTGCGCGAGGATCTCCTTATATACGGCGAGCGCGTCCTCGTGATTGCCCTCGGTCGCGAAGGCTTCGGCTTCGAGCAGCGCCTCATCCAAGGGCGAGCCGCCGCCGCCCGTCAGGCGCTCGATGAATTGCTTGAGCTGGCTTTCCGGAAGCGCGCCCATGAAACCATCGACGGGGCGTCCGCCCTTGAAGCCATAGACCGCAGGGATCGACTGGACCCGGAACTGCATGGCGAGGTCCTGGTTCTCGTCGACATTGATCTTCACCAGCTTCACTTTGCCGCCGTACTGCTTCACCAGCTTTTCAAGAAGCGGGGTGAGCTGCTTGCAGGGGCCGCACCAGGGGGCCCAGAAGTCGACGATGACCGGCACCTCGTTCGAGGCCTCCATCACGTCGGCCATGAAACCCTCGGTATCGGTGTCCTTGATCAGGTCCTTAGGGGCCGCACCTTCGGTTTGTCCGATCAGCATGAAAATCCTGTCCTAATCTTGAGCCCGGGCCCCCAAACGGGGAGCCGGCGGGAGGGCCGGAGTTTAAGCCCGGGAGCCCCCGGTTTTGAAGTTCCAGGCGTTAGATGTGGTGGCCGGCCGGGGATGGCAAGGCTTTTTTCAACGGTGACAGGCGCTTGGCCGGTCAAAAGAAGTTCCTTTTCACGCGTCTGGAGCCTTGCAATGGGTTTCCAAATGGCTATAGTCCCGCCCTCTCCTGAGGGGGCGGCGCGTTGCCCCCAGCTTTGAGCGGGCGTAGCTCAGGGGTAGAGCACGACCTTGCCAAGGTCGGGGTCGAGGGTTCGAATCCCTTCGCCCGCTCCATTCTTCAGACATATTGAATCGAACCCTCGATTCTATAGGTCTTGCGGCCTTCGGCCGCCGCGGTTCGAATCCCTTCGCCCGCTTCATTTGCCAGACATGTAGAATCCGGACTCCTTCTAGAGGAGTTCGTATGTCTGCTGTCCTTTCCCGCACCGATTCCGCCGGCGTCGCGACCCTTACGATGGAGCGGCCGCAGGCGCGCAATGCGTTATCGATGGAACTGATGAACGCGCTGATCGCAGCGCTGGAGATCATCGGTCAAGATGCCGCGATCAAAGCCGTGATCCTGCGCGGCGCCGGGCCGGCCTTTTGCGCCGGTCACGACCTCAAGGAAATGCGCGCCAATCCGGGGCGCGCATTCATGCAACAAACCTTTGAAACCTGCGCGCGGTTGATGCTGACGATCACCAAGCTGCGCCAGCCCGTCATCGCCGAAGTACACGGCATCGCGACCGCCGCGGGCTGCCAACTGGTGGCCACATGCGATCTGGCGGTGTGCGCCGAGGACTCGCGCTTCGCGACGCCGGGGGTGAACATCGGCCTGTTCTGTTCGACGCCCATGGTCGCGCTGACGCGCGCGGTTGGGCGCAAAGCGGCCATGCATATGCTGCTGACGGGGGAGATGGTGGACGCGGGCGAAGCGGTGCGGATCGGGCTGGTGAATGCCGCCGTCCCAGCATCCAAGCTTCATGAGACGGTGGAAAGCCTCGCGGGCCAAATAGCGGCCAAATCAGGCCGGGTGGTGGCCATTGGAAAAGACGCCTTTCACCGCCAGATCGATATGAGCCTCGAGGACGCCTACAGCTATGCGGGCGCGGTTATGACCGAGAACATGATGCTGCGGGACGCCGCGGAGGGCATCGACGCCTTCCTTACGAAGCGAAAACCCACCTGGTGCGACTCCTGAGTGTAGGGAAGTAGTGCGCCCAAGACTAAATATGCTAGTCTTCTCAACGGCTTTGGCGTGCGTTTCGATCTAGAAGGCACCCGGCAAGCGGCTGCCTCGCACGCCCTCATGATAGGGGGAGGACGGCTATGGATGTTCGGGTGTCCAAAGGGGACAACAGCGGCATTGGCAAGGTGATCGCCGCCGCGACCCAGATTGCGCAGCGCAAGGGCTCCAAGCTCGCCGCCAAGGCGGATTTCGTCAAATTCATCGTTCAGTTCTACCGCGGTTCGCCGCCCGATGAACTTGGCGACCGTTCCGCGGATACGCTTTACGACATCGCGCTTGCCGCCTGGGACTTCTTCGAGACCCGCGCCCCCGGGAAAGAGAAGATCAGCATCATGGAAGGCGAGGGCGACCGCTCGGTCGTCCTGATCGTCAACGACGACATGCCGTTCCTGGTGGATTCGGTGAATGCCGAACTGGAGCGCATGGATCACAGCGCGATACTGCTGATCCATCCGATTCTCAGCTTGAAGCGGGACGCCGCGGGCCGGCTCTCGAGCCTCGGCGACACGGAGACCGATGCGAGCGGGTCCTTTGAATCGCTGATGTACATCGAGATCCCGAAAGTGGATTTCGATATGGCCGAACGCCTGAAGGATAATTTGCATTCGGTGCTGGGCGATGTGCGTCTGTCCGTGAACGATTGGCAGGCGATGCGGCGCCAGGCCGCGCATTTCGCCGCCGACTTCGATTGCGCACGGCCGGGCGTGACGGCGGAACAGTCCGAGGAGGTCGCCGACTTCCTGAAGTGGCTGCACGACGATCACTTCACGTTCCTAGGTTATCGGCGCTTTGCATTTGAAGGCAAAGGCAAGAACCGCACCCTCAAGATCGATAACACGCATAGCCTCGGACTTCTCAAGAAGGCGCAGCGCATGATCTTCGAAGGCATCGCGGACGGCGCGCCGTTGCCGCCGCAGTTCGCCGCTTTCGTGGATTCGCCGAGCGCGCTGTTCGTGGTGAAAGCCAATCAGCGTTCGCCGGTGCACCGCCGCGTGCATTTCGACGTCGTCGCCGTAAAGATCTTCGACGCGAAAGGGGCCGTGACGGGCATGCATATGTTCGTCGGCCTGTTCACCGCCGATGTCTACACAAACAGCCCCAATTTCGTGCCGGTCCTGCGCCGCAAGATCGATCGCATTAGAGACCGCATGGGCTTCCGCAAGCACGGCCACGACGGCAAGGCGCTCCAGAACATCATGGAGAACCTGCCGCGCGACGAATTGTTCGAAAGCTCGGATGACTATTTGCTGAACACGGCGCTGGGCATCCTTCATCTCCAACAGCGTCCGCGCCCGACCTTATTCATGCGCATGGACCGGTTCGAACGCTTCGCCTCGATCCTGGTGTTCGTGCCGCGCGACCGTTTCGACACCGCGCTGCGCGTGACCATCGGCGATATCCTGACGCGCGAATTGGATGGCCGCCTTTCGTCCTTCTACACGCAAGTGACCGACAGCCCGCTGGCGCGCATCCACTACATCATCGCCACAAAACCCGGCCGCGTACCGAAAGTGAAGCCGGCCGAGCTGGAAGAGCGCATCGCGAAGGCCGCGCGCGCATGGAGCGACGAACTGCGCGCGGCGTTGATCAAGACCAAGGGCGAGACCGAAGGCGCCAAGCTGGCCGAGGTGTTCGCGCACGGGTTCCCCGCGAGCTACCGCGAACGTTTCGACACCGCCGTGGCCTTGCACGACATCGACCGCATCTGCGCCTGCGCCGAGGACAAGCGGGTCAAGATCCATGTGTATCAGCCGCCGGGCGCCACCGGCGGCACCGTGCATATTAAAATCTACAATCCCGCGACGCCGATCCCGCTCTCCGACGTGATGCCCGTGCTTGAGAACATGGGTTTCAAGGTGATCGGCGAAGAGCCGTTCCACATCACGCCGCGCGGCTCCAGCGCCACCGGCGGCGTGTGGCTGCACGATTTCGATATGACTATCGCCAGCAAGGCGACATTTGCCCTGGCCGATGTGCGCGAAGAGATCGAGGACGCCTTCTGCCGCGTGTGGGCGGGCGAAATGGAAAGCGACGGTTTCAATAAACTCGTCGCGCTGTCCGATCTGGCATGGCGCGAGGTGACGATCTTGCGCGCCTACGCCAAATATCTGCGCCAGGCCGCTTTCCCATTCAGCCAAGCCTATATCGAGAACGCCTTCGCGGCGCATCCGAAGTTGGGGCGCCTGCTGGTCGACCTGTTCCTGACCACTTTCGATCCCGCGCTGAACAGCGGGACGAAAGCAAAAGCCACGGCGGCCAAGATCGAGGGCATCCGCAAAGAGATCGACACGGCGCTCGACGGCATCACCAATGCCGACGAGGACCGCATTCTGCGCCGCTATCTGAACCTGATGGATTGCACGCTGCGCACCAACTTCTTCCAGCCTTTCCCGGATGGGAAGCCGAAGTGGTACGTGTCGATGAAGCTGGACAGCCAGCGCATCGAAGAGCTGCCGCTGCCCCGCATGAACGTGGAAGTGTTCGTCTATGCGCCGCGCGTGGAAGCGATTCACTTGCGCGGTGGCAAGGTGGCGCGCGGCGGGATCCGCTGGTCCGACCGGCGCGAGGATTTCCGCTCGGAAGTGCTGGGCCTCGTCAAAGCCCAGATGGTGAAGAACGCGGTGATCGTGCCCACGGGGTCGAAAGGCGGCTTCGTGGTGAAGCAGCCGCCGGCGACCGGCGGGCGCGAGGCGTATCTGGCCGAAGGGATCGAGTGCTACAAAACCCTGCAGCGGGGCTTGCTCGATATCACCGACAACGTGGTGAACGACAAGATCGTGCATCCGGACAAGGTGGTGCGGCGCGATGCGGACGATCCATATCTGGTGGTAGCCGCCGACAAAGGCACCGCGACCTTCTCGGATATCGCCAATGGCGTGTCGGCCGAATACGGCTTCTGGCTGGGCGACGCTTATGCGTCCGGCGGCAGTGTCGGCTATGACCACAAGGCCATGGGCATCACGGCGCGCGGCGCGTGGGAGTGCGTGAAGCGCCACTTCCGCGAGATCGGCGTCGACACCCAGACACAGGACTTCACCTGCGTCGGCGTGGGCGACATGTCGGGTGACGTTTTTGGGAACGGCATGTTGATGTCCGAGCACATCAAGCTGCAGGCGGCCTTCAACCACCTGCACATCTTCATCGATCCCGATCCGAACCCCGCCAAGAGCTTCAAAGAGCGTGAACGGCTGTTCAAGCTGCCGCGCTCCAACTGGACCGATTACGACACCAAGCTGATCAGCAAGGGCGGCGGCATTTTCGAGCGCAGCGCCAAGACGATCAAACTGTCTGCGGAGATGAAGACGCTGTTGGAGATCAACAAGGCGGAAGCTACTCCGACCGAGATCATCAACGCGATCCTGCGCGCCAAGGTCGATCTTCTGTTCTTCGGCGGGATCGGGACTTACGTGAAAGCCGCGAGCGAAAGCAACGCGGACGCCTCGGACCGCGCCAATGACGCGCACCGCATCAGCGGCCACCAGATCCGCGCGAAGGTGGTGGGCGAAGGCGCCAACCTCGGCATGACCCAGCGCGGGCGTATCGAGGCCGCGAAGGAAGGCGTGCGTCTCAACACCGACGCCATCGACAACTCGGCCGGCGTCGACTGTTCGGACCATGAGGTGAACATCAAGATCCTGCTGAACGGCGAGATGCGCAAAGGCAAGATCACGCTGGAAGCGCGTAACAAGCTGCTGGCCGAGATGACAGATGAAGTCGCCCACCTCGTGCTGCGCGATAACTATCAGCAGAGCCAGACCATCAGCATGATGCAGCACCGCGCGCCCGCGCTTCTGGAGGCGCAGCAGCGCACCATGAAGCTGTTCGAGCGTGACGGACTTCTCAACCGCGACATCGAATTCCTGCCCAACGATGAGGAATTCCAGGAGCGCCTGACGGCGGGACATGGCCTCGTGCGCCCTGAACTCGCGGTGTTCTTGAGCTACGGGAAGATGTGGCTTTACGACAAGATCGTGAACAGCGATCTCGTAGACGATCCCTTAGTCGAGGAAGACCTGCACCACTACTTCCCGGTCCCCTTGCAGAAGAAGTTCGCGGGTCCGATCGCGAAGCACAAACTGCGCCGTGAAATCATCGGTACGGTGATCACCAACAGCTTCATCAACCGCGTCGGGCCGTCGTTCATCAACGCATTGATGGAGCGCACGGGCATGGGACCGGTGGACATCGCGCGGGCCTACACCGTGACGCGGGCCGCATATGGCCTGCGCGATCTGTGGACGGCCATCGAAGCGCTGGACAATAAAGTGCCGGCGGAAACGCAGCTCGCGATGCTGTGGGAAGTCGAGCGCATGGTGGTGCGGAGCGTCTTGTGGATGCTGCGTCACTGCACGGTGCCGATGGACATGGCCGGAACCATCAAGAGCTTGAAGCCAGCGGTCGATACGCTGCGCAAGAGCCTGAAGGATCTGTGGTCCGAGGAAGTGGCGCGTTATGTGCAGCGTCAGGTGGACGCTTATTCCGCCAAAGGCGTGCCGGCGGAGCTCGCGTTCAATGTCGCCTCTCTCTATCGCCTCGCGGCCGCGAACGACGTCAACGCCATCATCAACGCGACCAAGCAACCGCTGGCGTCCGTCGCGAAGATGTACTTCCTGGTGGGCCAGCGATTCGGCCTCGGCGGGCTCAGAGAAAGGACCGAAACCTTCGGCACGCAGAGCCACTGGGACCGTCTCGCGGTGTCGGCCGCCATCGAAGAGCTGTTCGCGCACCAGACCACGATCACGACACGCGTGCTTGCTTCAGGCAAAACCAGCAAGGCCTCAGGCGCCAAAGCGCTCGACGCCTGGGTGGACGCGAACAAGACGCGCGTCGACCGCTTCGATCAGGTGCTGGCGGAGATCAAGGCCGCGGACAACATCAGTCTCTCGATGCTGACGGTGGCGAACCGGCAATTGAGCGCCATGACGGCGGGGTAAGTATTTCGGCGCACGCGCGGTCTGAACAGCCTCGGGATTGTATCCGGCAATGCCGAGACAGAGGGGCGCCGCGTCACTCGCTATGCGAGCTTCTTCCACTCCGCGCGCAGGGCGCCGTAGAAGTCCTTCGCAAAGGCGTTCACGTCGCACACGCGTGAGGCCAGGAAGGCTTTGCGGATGGCGGCGCGGTTCGCCGGTGCGGCGGCGAGCGCTTTGGCTTTGGCGATGAGATCGGCCACGTCATTCGCGACGCCGTCAGGATAACCGCCGTTGAGGAGATGGGCGCTCGCGTGGCGGCCGCAGAAGCGGTCACCGGGTACGGTGAGAACGGGCACACCCATCAAGAGCGATTCACAGGTGGTGAGACCGCCGGAGTAGGGCGTGGTGTCGAGGATGACGTCCACGTCCGCGTACTGGCCGAGGAAGGCGGCGTGATCGCCGCCGGTCTGGAATTTGATCCGGTCGGTGCCGATGCCGTTGTCCATGAACAAGCTGATGATCTTGCCCTGGCGCCCAATGTCGGCCCACAGATATCCGTTGAAGAGGAAACGCGCGTCGGGGATGGCGCGCAGGACGGCGGCCCATTGCGCGACCGAGGCCGGGCCGATCTTGGT
This sequence comes from Rhodospirillaceae bacterium, assembly GCA_050246995.1. Classification (GTDB taxonomy): domain Bacteria; phylum Pseudomonadota; class Alphaproteobacteria; order Rhodospirillales; family Rhodospirillaceae; genus SHVO01. Next base: position 15,526 of record JBFWVA010000008.1, read on the forward strand.
GGCTTCGCTGAAACAGCCGAAGGTGATGCCGTTATTGCGCAGCGCCGGCGGCGGCGCGACCGCGGGCGCGTAATCGGGCGGCGCATAGCAAATGTAATCAGGCGCAAAGCGAAGGACACGCTCGACATAATATTTATCGTCTTCCGGCGGCGTTTGGATGGGGTCGCCCAAGAGGACATCGATGGCGGAGAGGCCGCGCGTATCGACATAATCGCCCCAGGCGATCTGAAGCGGCGCGGGTTTCAGGGCGAAGGTAAGGAGACGGTTGTGCGGCGCGTGGCCGGCGAGGTCGATGAGGATATCCACCTGGTCGCGCGCGATGAGGTCCGCCAACGCCTCCGGGGACAGCGCGCGCACGTCGCGCCAGAGGTCCGCAGTGGCGCGGAAGTTCAAGGTGTGATGGTCGACCTTGGCGCCGGTGGAATAGCAGACAAGCTCAAATTCCTCCCGCGCGCGCGCCTTGAACACAGGAAGCGCGAAGAAGGCCATGGCGTGGAAACGGAAGTCGCCGGAGACAACGCCGATGCGCAATTTGCGATCTGGAGAAAAGTCGTGACCCGGCGCGAAGGCGGGTTTCGGTGGGGACGGGTGGATCTCGCCGAACTTCTTGTGTTCGGCAGCGATCTCGGCGCGCGAAATGCGGGGCGCATATTGCATGCACATGAGCAGGCTTGAGCGTACGGCGGCGAGATCGGGCTTGAGTGCGAGCACGGCGCGGCGATGCGCCACCGCGTCCATGGTGCCGTCGTCGGTAAGGTCGGCGAGGCCCACGTAGGCCTGCGACATGTTCGGATTGATGGCGATAGCGGCGCGGAATGCCTTCTCCGCTTCGTCGGGGCGGCCGCCTTCCTTGAGCACGACGCCGAGGTTCACGTGGACGTCCGCATGACGCGGCGCGAGTTCGATGGCTTTCCGGAACGCGCCTTCGGCGGCGTCAAGACGCCCGGCGACATGCAGCGCATTGGCGAGATTGAAGCGGATCTCGAACGACGCCGGCGCCCGGGCCGTCGCTTCGATGAGCACCGTCGCGGCGCTTTCCGCGTCGCCGAGGGCCTTCAGCATCAAGGCGAGGTTATTGTAGGCGCCGATATGGCCTGGCCGCAGCGCAATGACCTTGCGATAGGTCTCGGAGGCGTCTTCGTACCGGCCCGCCGTGCGTTCGGCGTTGGCAAGATTGAACATGATATCGGCTTGGTTCGGCGCGGCCGCGACGGCTTCCCCGAGAACGGTGATGGCCTCGTTGGTGCGCCCTTGCGCGACTAGGCCGTTGCCGAGGGTGTTGAGATAGAGAGGTTGCCCCGGCACAACTTTGAGCGCGCGGCGCACATAGTCTTCCGCCTCGCCCTGGCGGCTCTCATCCTGCGCGATGACCGCAAGAAGATGCAGGGCGTCCGCATTATTCGCCGCACGTGCGAGTTCGGCCGCGGCGGCGGCGCGCGCGGCGGCGCGGTCCCCGGCTTCGTAAGCGGCAAAGGCTTTTTCGAGGCTCATTCGGCGGCGGAGAACTGGAGGGCGTGAAGGCGCGCGTAGGCGCCCCCACCGGAAATGAGCGCGCTGTGGGTGCCGGTCTCGACCACGCGGCCCTGATCGAGCACGCAGATCTGGTCGGCGCCGGCGACGGTGGAGAGTCGGTGCGCGATGACCAAGGTCGTGCGGCCTTTCTTGAGGCGTTCCAGCGCCGCTTGCACATGGCGCTCGGTGGCCGCATCGAGGGCGCTGGTGGCTTCATCGAGCAGAAGGATCGGCGCGTCTTTGAGCAGCGCGCGGGCGATGGCGATACGTTGACGTTCGCCGCCCGACAGTGTCTGCCCGCGCTCACCCACCATGGTGTCGTAACCGTTTGGCAGCGCCGCGATGAAGTCGTGGGCGCCGGCGGCGCGGGCGGCCTCTTCGACGGCGGCATCGCCGGCGCCCGGCTTTCCGTAGCGGATGTTGGCGCGCACGGTGTCGTCGAACAGCACGACATCCTGGCTGACAAAGGCGATGGCGTCGCGCAAGGAGGCGATCGTGACATCGGCGATATTGACGCCATCGATCGTCACCGCGCCCGCGTTCACATCATAAAAACGCGGGATCAGGCTGAGGATTGTGCTTTTGCCCGCGCCAGACGCGCCGACCAGCGCCGTGGTCTTGCCGGCGGGAACGGTGAGGGTGAGATTGCGCAGCGCCGCGACATCGGCGGCGTAGGAGAAGGTGACGTTCTCGAGCCGCACCTCGCCGCGCGAAACGGTCAGCGCGGGCGCATTCGGTTTTTCGGTGAGCGCCGATGTCGTGTCGAGCACGTCGAACAAACGCTGCGCGCCCGCGAGGCCTTCGTTGACGTGGGCGTTGGCGTTCGCAAGCGCCTTCATTGGGCGATAGGCCGACAGCAGCGCGGTGATGAAGGAGAAGAAAGCGCCCGCGCTGGTCTCGCCGTTGATGACGCGCCAGCCGCCGTACACGATGACGATGGTGACAGCGAGACCGCCGAGGGTTTCCATCAACGGGCTCGCGAGCGCCTTCACGCGCTCTGCCTTGATGGTGAGATCGCGGATGTGCGTGGTGAGAGCCTCGGCCCGCTCCACTTCCAGCGCTTCCATCCGGTAGGCCTTGACGAGACGCATGGACGACAAGCTCTGCTGCACGATGGTCATGAAGGCGCCGGTCTGCGCCTGGGTGTTGGCGGTGACTTTACGAAGACGGCGGCCAAGCTGGGCGATGGGGATGACGGTCGCCGGAAAGGTGATGAAGGCGACCGAGGCCAGGAGCCAGTCCTGGTAAAACATGACCGCCACCAGGAGGATCACCGAAAGGACTTCACGGCCAAGCCCGGTCAGCGCCGTGGAGACCGCCAGACGCATGGCCGCGATGTCGGTCGTCAGGCGCGAAATCAGCGTGCCCGTACGGTTGGCCGCAAAAAAGCCCAGGTCCATCTGCAGAAGGTGCCGGAACAAGCGATTTTGGAAGTCGGTCAAAACGGTTTGCCCGAGCCGGGTCATGAGGACGGTCTGGCCGTAGGCGGCGGCGCCCTTCAAGGCAAAAGACGCAAAAACCGCAAAACCGACAGGCCACAACAGATCGGCGCGGCGCTCAACGAAGACCCGGTTCACGACCGGGTCCATCAGCCAGGCGAGCGCAGCCGTGGAGGCGGCGACGACGACCATGCAAAGGCTGGCCGAGACAAACACGCCCAAATGCGGAAGCACGCCTTCGCGCAGAAGCCGGCCGTAGAGGCCGGGCTTTCGCAAGGTCGCGGGCGGCGGGGGTAAAGTCATGAAAAAAGAAGCTAGGGCAAGGACGTCCGGGGGGCCAGAGGTGACCGCAACCCATTCCATTTGCAAGCGTTATGACGAGAGACTAGGTTCTGGCCTAATGTCCCTTCCCGGCTGTCCGCCGGTGTTTCTTTTATTTTGCCCCGACAGGTTTGTTTGATGCGCGATACCGCCACTGTTCCGGTCGCCCCGGCGCCGGTCCCGTTGATTGACCTTCAGGCGCAGCGGCGGCGTATCGGCGCGCGCATCGAAGCCGCCATCAACCGTGTGATCGACCACGGCGCCTTCATCATGGGCCCGGAAGTGTTCGAGGCGGAGAAGCGCCTGGCCGCCATGTGCGGCGCGCAGCATGTGGTGAGCTGCTCCAACGGCACCACCGCGATGGTCATGGCGCTGATGGCCTGGGACATCGGCCGCGGCGACGCGGTGTTCGTGCCGTCCTTCACCTTCACCGCCACCGCGGAAGTCGCCGCCATCGTCGGCGCGACGCCGGTGTTCGTTGATGTGCTACCCGACACCTTCAACATGGATCCGGACTCGCTGGTGCGCGCCATCGCCGTCGCCGAGCAGACGGGGTTGAAGCCGCGTGTGGTGATCCCGGTGGATCTCTTTGGTCAACCCGCAGACCACGACGCGATCCGCACCATTGCCGACAAGCACGGTCTGTTCATTCTCGACGACGCGGCGCAGAGCTTCGGCGCGAGCTACAAGGGCCGCAAACTCGGCGCCATCGCCGACATCACGGCGACGAGCTTTTATCCCTCGAAGCCGTTGGGCTGCTATGGCGACGGCGGCGCGGTGTTCACCAACAATGAAGAGTGGGCCAAGAAGCTCATGCAGGTGCGCGTGCACGGCCAGGGCCGCGATCGCAATGAGAACGTGCGCATCGGCCTGACCGCGCGTTTCGATTCCATCCAGGCGGCGGTGCTGCTGGAGAAGCTCGCGATCTTCGAGGACGAGTGCCAGGCCCGCGACCAGATCGCGGCGCGTTATGACGCCGGCTTGAAAGGGCATGTCAGCACGCCCTTCATCCGTCCGGATTCGACCTGCGTGTGGGCGCAGTACACCATCAGCTCGCCGCGCCGGGACCGCATCATCGCGGCCCTTTCCGCCAAGAAGATCTCGACCGCGGTGTTCTACGCCAAACCGATCCACCTGCAGACGCCGTACCGCGGCTTCCCCGTGGCCGGCGGCGGCTTGCCGGTGACCGAGAAACTGGCGCACGATGTCGTAAGCCTGCCAATGCATCCTTATCTTGCCGCCGACGTCCAGGACGAGATCATCGCCACGGTTCGCGGCGCCGCTTCGTGAAATTCGCGGGCGCCATGGCCTCGCCTGCTTCTTCCGCCCCTCCCGCTCCGTTGAAACTCGCGCTGATTGGCGCGGGCGCCATGGGTGCCAATTACGTGAAAGCCGTGCAGGCGCTCACGGATGTGAAGATCGTCACCCTCGTCGACAAGGATGTCGAACGCGCCAACCAAGTGGGCGCGGTGATCGGCGCACGGGCGGCGGCGTCACTCGCCTACGCCGGTGAGATCGATGCGGCCCTGGTCGTTGTGCCGAGCGCAGACCACCGCGCGGTCGCGGAACCCTTGCTCGCGCGCGGACTCGCGTGTCTGGTCGAAAAGCCGTTCGCCCTGACCGAGGACGATTGCCGCGCGCTGATGCGGGCCGCCGCGGCGAGCGGCGCCTGTTTGCAGATCGGCCATGTCGAGCGGTTCAACGCCGCGGTGCAAGCGCTTTTGGCCTTGAAACCGGCCCCTTCCGACATGCGCGTGCTAACGGCGCGGCGTATGAACTCCGGCAGCGCGCGCGTGACGGATATCGATGTTGTGCTCGATCTCATGGTACATGACCTGGATGTCGTGATGGCGCTGAAGGGCGTGCCGGTCACGGATATCCGGGCCCTGGGGTCTAAGGACCATGCGGTCGCAACGCTGACGTTTTCCGACGGCGCGACCGCGCATCTGACCGCGAGCCGCATCACGGAGGGACGCACGCGTGATCTCGCGGTCGAGATGAAAGACGGCGCGGTGTACGGCGTCGATTTCATCCAAAGGACATTGACGCGGGACGGCGTCTCGCTTCCAGTGGCGGGTGACGCCAACAACCTCGGCCGCCAGATGATGAGCTTCGCAAACTCCATTCGAAATAGCGTCCCGCCCGCGGTGAGCGGCGCGGAGGCGCTGTCCGTGATGCAGGTCGTGTGGCGTGTGCAGAAGGCCCTCGGGCTCACATGAAGAAGGGTCCTGTTATCGCGTGGTCGCTGTTCGACTTCGCCAACTCGGCCTTCACCACCATTATTGTCACCTTCGTTTTCGCCGCCTACTTCGCGCAAGGCGTCGCGGCCGATCCGACCACGGGCGGCAGTCAGTGGAGCCTCGCGATGGGGATCGCGGGCCTGATCATCGCGGTGATCAGCCCGGTGTTTGGCGCCATCGCCGATCAGACCGGACGGCGAAAACCGTGGCTCGCGGGCGTGTCGGTGGTGTGCGTGATCGCCACCGCGCTTCTGTGGTACGTGCGGCCTGACGCGGCCGATGTACCGTTCGCGCTCGCCTGCGTGGTGATCGCGACCGTCGGCTTCGAAGTCGGGCTTCTGTTCTACAACGCCATGCTGCCGGATGTGGCGCCGTCCGCGATGCTGGGCCGTGTGTCCGGTTGGGCGTGGGCGTGTGGATATGCGGGCGGGCTGATCTCGCTTCTGATCGCCCTCGTGTTCCTGGTGCAGGCCGATCCTGTACCGTTTGGACTGAATAAAGATCAGGCCGAACATGTGCGCGCGACGGCGATCCTGGTCGCCGGCTGGTTCGCGGTGTTCGCACTCCCGCTGTTCTTCATGGTGAAGGAAGAGCGCGTTGGAGTGCCGATTGGCCAAGCCGTGCGCGGTGGGCTACGGCAACTCGTCGAGACATTCCGTCACGCGCGCGCCCACGGCAACGCGCTGCGTTTCCTGATCGCGGCGATGATCTATTCCGACGGGGTGCACACTGTTTTTGCGCTGGGCGGTGTCTATGCCGCCGTTGTGTTCGGCATGGAATTGGGCGACGTGATCCTTCTCGGTATCGCGCTCAATGTGACGGCGGGGCTCGGCGCGCTGGTGTTCGCGTGGGTCGACGACAAGATCGGTTCCAAACGCACGATCTCGATTTCGCTGGTGGCGCTGATCGTGGCGACGATCGGCGTGCTGTTCGCGCCGACGCCGATCGCCTTCTGGATCGCGGCGCTGATCATGAGCACCTTCTTCGGCCCGGTGCAGGCGGCAAGCCGCACGATGATGGCGCGCATCGCGCCGCCCGACATGCGCGGCGAGATGTTCGGGCTGTTTTCGCTGTCGGGAAAAGTAACGGCCTTCGCAGGGCCCGCCCTGGTCGGAATCGTCGCCGCGGCGACGGACAACTACCGGCTCGGCATGGCCGTGGTGCCGGTGTTTCTGGTCCTCGGGCTTTGGCTCCTGAAGGACGTCAAAGAAACGGGGTCAGAGTAAATCAAAGAAATGGAGTCTGACCCCATATTGGGGCCGCGCGCGGTGGTTCCAGCTAAGCTGATGGTTTTAATGCCTAAAGTGGCGCATGCCGGTGAAGACCATGGCTAAGCCCTTGTCGTCGGCGGCTTTGATGACGTCTTCGTCTTTGATGGAACCGCCGGGCTGAGCCACCGCGACCGCGCCGGCTTCGGCGGTGACCAAGAGGCCGTCCGGGAACGGGAAGAAGGCGTCGGAGGCGACGACCGAACCTTCGGTGAGCGCACCGGAGACTCCCGCGGAGTGGGCGGCGTCCTTCGACTTCGAGAAGGCGATTCGCGCCGAATCGATTCGGCTCATCTGCCCCGCCCCGATGCCGACGGTGGCGCCGTTCTTCACATAAACGATGGCGTTCGACTTCACGTGTTTGCAGACGGTGAAGGCGAAGACCAAGTCGTCGAGCTGCTGCGCCGTCGGCTTCACCTTGGTCACGACTTTCAGATCGGCCTTGGTGATGCGGCCCGTGTCGCGGCCTTGCACGAGATAGCCGCCGGCGACATTGCGCACGGTACGGCCCGGCGCGCGCGGATCGGGCAGACCATCGGTGATGAGCAGGCGCAGATTCTTCTTCTTGGCGAACAGCGCACGCGCTTCATCGTCGGCGCCGGGCGCGATCACGACTTCGGTGAAGAGCTCGGTGATCTTCGCGGCGGTGCGGCCGTCGATAGGACGGTTCAGGGCGATGATGCCGCCGAAGGCCGAGACAGGATCGCACACCAGGGCTTTTGTGTACGCGTCGAGGCAATCGGCGCCGAGCGCGACACCGCACGGATTGGCGTGTTTGATGATCGCGCAAGCCGGAGTGTCGAATTCCGCGACCAGCTCATAGGCCGCGTCGGTGTCGTTGATATTATTGTAGCTGAGTTCCTTGCCCTGCACTTGCTGGGCGGACGCCACACCCGCGCGCTTCTCGCCCGTGACATAGAGCGCGGCGCTCTGGTGCGGGTTCTCACCGTAACGCAGGGTCTGCTTGAGCGAGCCCGCGAACGAGAGCCAACGCGGAAACTCTTCCTTCAGCTCGCCGGCGAACCAGGTGGAGATGGCGGCATCATAGGCGGCGGTGCGCGCGTAGGCGCGCGCAGCGAGGGAACGTTTGGTGTCGTCCGTGACCGCGCCCTTGTTGGCTTTCATGTCGGCTTCGATCACCGCGTAGTCGGCGACATCGACCACAACGGCGACGCCCGCGTGATTTTTCGCCGCGGCGCGGATCATGGCCGGACCGCCGATGTCGATGTTCTCGACGCAGGTGTCATAGTCGGCGCCGCGCGCGACGGTCTGTTCGAACGGGTAGAGGTTCACCACAAGCAAATCGATGGGCGCGATCTTGTGATCGGCCATGGTCTTTTCATGTTCGGCGTTGCCGCGGATGCCCAGGAGGCCGCCGTGCACCATCGGGTGCAAGGTCTTCACGCGGCCGTCGAGCATTTCAGGGAAGCCCGTGACTTCGGAGACATCGCGCACCGGCAACTTCGCGTCGCGGATCGCCTTGGCGGTGCCGCCGGTGGAGATCAGCTCGACGCCCTGGCCGTGCAGGAAGGACGCGAATTCGATCAGTCCGGTCTTATCGGAGACGGAAAATAGGGCGCGGCGGATGGGGGTCATGGGCTCTCTCGGGGCTTTGGCGCGGGCCTAGGAAGATGAGCGCGCGGTTTAGCACGGCGCGCCGGAGCTCCGGGAGAGGCTTTTACTTAATAACCTTGAGATGCGGTTTTCCAACCGCGGGGCTCGTGCGCTGCAGCGCTACTTTATGGTTTGAGCTGCAGCTCGCTCTGCGGCAGCGGCGCTCTGCGGCGTTACTTAATAACCTTAAGATGCGGCTTTCCAACCGTGGGGCCGGTACGCTGCAGCTCGGGCACCATATCCTTGACGAGGGTGAAGGCGGCGCCCTCGTCCCGGCGGCGGCAGGCGTCTTCGAGGGCGGCGAAGTGCGCGGCGACGACGGCGTGGTCCAGGGTCCGGGGCTGGGCGAGAAGGATGCCGCCCATATCGGTGGCGACAAGCGGTTCCTGGCCGTGGAACAGCTCTTCCTTCAGCTTTTCGCCCGGACGCAGCCCCGTGATCTTGATGTCGATGTCCACGCCCACCGTTTTTCCAGCCAAACGGATCATTTGGCGGGCCAGATCCATGATCTTCACCGGCGGTCCCATGTCGAGCACGTAGATCACGCCTTCGTCATTGCGGATGCGCCCCAGAGCGGCGGCCTGAAGCACGAGTTCCACCGACTCCCGCACGGTCATGAAATAGCGTTCGACTTCCGGATGCGTGACGGTAAGCGGCCCGCCTTCTTCCAACTGCTTCTGGAAGAGCGGCACCACGGAACCCGCCGAACCGAGGACGTTGCCAAAGCGCACGGTGATGAAGCGCGTGCCGGCGTGGCGCAGGTCGGCCGACTGACAATAAATCTCGGCGATGCGCTTGGACGCGCCCATCACATTGTGCGGGTTGACCGCCTTGTCGGTGGAGATGAGCACCATCGCCGCGACACCCACCGCGATCGACGCTTCCGCGACGTTGCGTGTCCCCAACGCGTTGGTGAGCAAGCCTTCGATGGGATTCGTCTCGACCATCGGCACGTGTTTCAGCGCCGCCGCGTGGAAGACGAGATCGGGCCGCTCGCGATTGAAGATGTCACGGATGCGGTCGGCGTCGCGTACGTCGGCGAGGATGGTAGTGCAAGACAGCGCCGGATGGCGCTGACGGATTTCGAGGTCGATGGAATAGAGATTGAACTCGCCATTATCGACGAGAGTGAGATGCACAGGCCCCGCATCGGAGATCTGGCGCACAAGTTCCGAACCGATTGAACCGCCCGCGCCCGTAATAAGCACGCGCCGCGCGTTGATCATGTTGGTCATGGCCACGCGGTCGAGGCGCGCTTGCGGTCGGCCCAGCAAGTCTTCAATCGCGATGGGGCGCGGCTTGAGATCGGTGGTGTCGTAAGCCTGCAAATCCGTCGGCGGCGGCACGCGCGCCAGCTGACAGCCGACATCTTCCGCGGCGGCCAGCAGACGCTGCACTTCCGCGCCGTCATGCGTCGGCGTGACGAGCACGAGTTTCTCGGGCCGCTCGCCGCGGCGCGTGAGCGCGGTCATGACCCGCAAGATGTCGCCTTCGCGGCCCAAGATCTCGACGCCGTGGATCACTTGGCCCACGCGATCGGCGCCGACACCGTCCGCGGCCGCGACCATGCCGACGACACGCACATTGGACTCAGGGCCGCGGCTGACGGCGCGGATGAAATGTTCGGCTTCGGCGCCGGCGCCGATGAGCAGCACCGGCGTTCCATTCGGCATGCGGCGCATGAGCCCGCGCATCTGGCCGTCACGGGAAATGCGGTAAAGCAGGCGCGGACCGGCGAGGAAGGCCACGAGTACGAACCAGGAGATCACCGGCACGGAGCGCGGCAGCGATTCAAGACGCGTCAGCCAGAACCAGACCGGGAGGAAAGCGGCGACCGTAAGGGTCGCGGTGCGCAGGATGTTGAAGGCGTCCTTGGCCGACACATATTCCCACATGTGCCGGTAGATGCCGGTGACGAGATAGACCGCCGCCGCGACGACGGCGAAGACACCCGCCATCTGGAGAATCTCAGGGCGCGCGGCGAAGAAACCCCAGGACACATCCTCGAACAGGCGCAGCACGAAAGCCGCGACCACCGAGAGGAAAGCCATGGCCACGTCGAAGGCAAAGACCGCCAGATTGCGCCGCTGCAAAAGATGCGCGAGCGCCAAAGGACGTCTTTTGCGAGCCTGATCGGTCACAGGGTCTTCCGGAGGGCGAAAGGGTAAGTGTAGCGCAAGGCGGCTTCGGGCGCAAAATTCGCCGCCCTTATAAGGCCTTACCTATCCAACGCGTATGGCAAAATTAGGGTTGCAGCCATGTCGGCCGCTCGCCCCCCGTGCGGATGGTCTTGCCGAGCACGGTCGCGCCCGCCGGGACATCCGTGACCACGGTCGCCCCGGCCCCGATGACGGCGCCGGCCCCGATGGTGACCCCCGGAACTACAACGGCCCCCGCACCCACGTGGCATTCCTCGCCCACGGTCACTTCGCCGCACAGCACGGCGGCTGGGGCGATATGGCAGTGCTCGCCGATGCGGCAATCATGGTCGATCTGCGCGCCGGTATTGATGATGGTGTTGGCCCCGATCAGGCACCCGGGATGAACGATGGCCCCGGTGACGACCTGCACCCCTTCGTTCAAAAGCGCGCGTGCCGACACGCTGGCGTCGGGGCTGATGACGGTGTCGAAGCGGAAGCCCTTGTCCTTAAAGCGCGCGAAAATGGCGCGGCGTAAACCCATACCCGCATCGCCGGTGCGCGGTTTGTTGCCGAGCGCATTCACGACCAGAAGACCTTCGGGGGGGCGCGCAAGGAGCGCTTGCTGACCGCCGATGATCGGCACGTCGTCGAGGGCGGTGCCCTGCAGTGCCGCGTCATCGTCGGTGAGGCCGGTCACGGTCTTGCCGTTCCGGCGCAGGATATCGATCAGCACGCGGGCGTGGCCGCCGGCGCAAAGCACGTAAAGTTCGGGGAAGGCCGTCATGAACTCTCTAAATTGATCAATCGGTCTCGGAAAGGGACGCCGTCATTGAGCGTTAAGACGTTTCAAGACATAGTGCTAGCCAAATCCGCGTCCCTCAAAATCTCGTGTCTTTCGGACCCCTTATGGCCAAAAAACCAGCAAAAAAATCGGCACAAAAAGTCGCCCTGATCACGGGCGTCACCGGCCAGGACGGGGCCTACCTGGCCGACTTCCTGCTCAAGAAGGGCTATGTGGTCCACGGGGTGAAACGCCGCTCCTCGTCCTTCAATACGGGCCGCATCGATCACCTTTACGAGGACTCGCATAAAACCGGCGTGAAGTTTTTCCTCCACTACGGCGACATGACCGACGCCACCAACCTGATCCGCCTGGTTCAGGAGGTGCAGCCGGACGAGATCTACAACCTCGCGGCGCAGAGCCATGTGCAGGTGAGCTTCGAGACCCCGGAATACACCGCCAATTCGGATGCCCTCGGCACGCTTCGTCTGCTCGAAGCGATCCGCATCCTCGATCTGAAGGACAAGACGCGCTTCTACCAAGCCTCGACGTCGGAGCTGTATGGCCTGGTGCAGGAAGTGCCGCAGAGCGAGAAAACGCCCTTCTATCCGCGTTCGCCCTACGGCGCCGCCAAGCTTTACGCCTATTGGATCACGGTGAATTACCGCGAGGCCTACGGCTATCACGCCTCCAACGGCATTCTGTTCAACCATGAGAGCCCCTTGCGCGGCGAGACCTTCGTCACCCGCAAGATCACGCGCGCGGTCGCGGCCATCGAGCTGGGCCTGCAAGACAAGATCTATCTCGGCAATCTCGATGCGAAGAGAGATTGGGGCCACGCCCGTGACTATGTCGAAGGCATGTGGAAGATCTTGCAGCAGAAGACGCCAAGCGATTTCGTGCTTGCGACCGGCGAGACCCACGAAGTGCGTGAGTTCGTCGAACTCGCCTTCGCCGAGGTCGGCCGCAAGATCAAATGGAAGGGTAAGGGCGTGAACGAGAAGGGCATCGACGCCAAGACCGGCCAGACGCTCATTGAAATCGACCCGCGTTATTTCCGCCCGACCGAAGTCGATCTTTTGCTCGGCGACCCGCGCAAGGCGCACAAGGTGCTGGGCTGGAAGCACAAGACCTCCTTCAAGACCATGGTGAAGGAAATGGTGGCGTCCGACCTCGCGACGGTGAAGGCCGAAGCCATGCGCTTCAGCCGGGACGATTGATGACGGACGCCTATTCCCTTTCCGGCAAACGCGTCTGGGTGGCGGGCCACCGGGGCATGGTGGGCAGCGCGCTGGTGCGCCGCCTTGAATCCGAAGGCTGCACGCTGCTGACGGCGACACGGCGCGAGCTCGATCTCACCCGTCAGGTGGAAGTCGAGACCTGGATGCGCGAGACGAAACCGCAGGCCGTGTTCCTCGCCGCCGCCGTGGTGGGCGGGATCGTCGCGAACGATACGCGCCCGGCCGAGTTCCTGACGGAAAACCTGCAGATCCAAACCAACATCATCGCGACCGCTCATCAGACCGGCGTCGAGAAACTTTTGTTCCTGGGCTCGACGTGCATCTATCCGCGTCTCGCGCCCCAGCCGATGAACGAAGATGCGCTGCTGACGGGGCCCTTGGAGCCCACGAACCAGTGGTATGCGATCGCCAAGATTGCGGGCATCAAACAATGCCAGGCTTACCGGCGTGAATACGGCCGCGACTTCATCAGCTGCATGCCGACCAATCTGTACGGCCCCGAGGACAATTTCGATCTGACGTCCAGTCATGTTTTACCGGCGCTGATGGCCAAGGCGCATGACGCCAAAGTCACTGGGAAACCAGAGCTGACGTTATGGGGCACGGGCACACCGCGCCGCGAGTTCCTGCATGTGGACGATCTCGCGGACGCGTGCGTCTTCCTGATGAAGACCTATTCGGATGAGCAATTGGTGAACATTGGCGTCGGGACGGATGTGACCATCCGCGAACTCGCCGAACTCATCGCCGACGTGGTGGGGTTCAAAGGGACGTTCACCTTCGACAGCACGAAACCCGACGGCACGCCGCGCAAGCTGGTCGACGTCGGGCGCATCAATGCGCTGGGATGGAAAGCAAAGACCGGACTGCGCGAGGGCGTTGCCTCGGCGTATGAATGGTATCGTCAGAACGTGGCCAAGGCCTGAGTTAGTAAAATCGTATGCAGATCTACCTGCCCATTGCCGAACTGTCCGTGAACATCTGGCTTGTTCTGGGCTTGGGCGGGATTGTGGGTTTGCTGTCGGGCCTGTTCGGCGTGGGCGGCGGCTTCCTGATGACCCCCCTTCTGATCTTCATCGGCGTGCCGCCGACGGTGGCGGTGGGCACGCAGTCGGTGCAGATCGTCGCGTCTTCGGTTTCGGGCATGCTGGCGCACATGCGCCGCAACAATGTCGACTTCCTGATGGGCGGCGTGCTCACCGCGGGCGGGATGATCGGCTCCGGCCTCGGTGTGTATCTTTTCAATATCCTCAAAAGCACCGGCCACATCGATTTGACGATTTCGCTGGGCTACGTCGTGTTCCTGGGCGTGGTCGGCGGCTTCATGCTGATGGAAAGCCTGCCGGGCGCCCTGAAGAAACGCCCTGTCGCGCAGGCCTTGGCCGCGCGCGGTCCGGGCCGTCACATGTGGATGCATGGACTGCCGTTCAAGATCCGCTTTAGACGTTCCAAACTTTACATTTCCGCTTTGCTGCCCGCCGGGATCGGTTTCCTGGTCGGCCTTCTCGTCGCGATGATGGGTGTGGGCGGCGGCTTCCTGATCGTGCCGGCGATGATCTACCTGCTCGGCATGCCGACGCAGGTCGTGATCGGCACCAGCTTGTTCCAGATCACCTTCGTCACCGCCGTCACCGCGCTGCTGCAAGCCATCGTCAATCAGTCGGTGGACGTGGTGCTCGCGCTACTTCTACTGGTGATCGCGGTGCTCTCGGCGCAGGTCGGCGCGCGCCTGTCGGGCAAGGTGAAGGGCGAGCAACTGCGCGTCATGCTGGCGGGGATGGTTCTGCTGGTTGCGATCAGCCTCGCCATCGGCCTGGTGCTGCCGCCAAAAGAGCCGTTCTCAATTTCGGTGGAGAGCACGCCATGAGAGCGCCGCTCCTCGCCATCGCCCTGCTCCTCGCCGCACCGCCGGCCCAGGCGCAACAAGAGCCGCGAACCCAAGAAGAACAGCGCGCGCCGGAGGTTCCGCTGGTGGCCGATCTTTCCAGCCACTTGGTCGCCATCACGTCGCGTTTCACCGGCACGGACGTGCTTCTGTTCGGCGCGACCGACGGCCCGGGCGACGTTGCCGTGGTCGTCACCGGGCCCAAGCGCGATGAAGTGGTGCGCCACAAGACGCGCGTCGGTCCCATCTGGCTGAACACCGATGATGTCACCTTGGCGTCGGTGCCGTCCTATTACCGCGTCGTGTCGTCACGGCCGGTGGAAGAATTCGTGCCGCAGGCCCTGCTGACGCGTCATGAGATCGGTGTCGACAATATCCGCATGCTGCCGACGGACGAAAACATCCCGCTCGAGCAGCTGGCGGCATTCAGGAAAGCCCTTGTGCGCCTGAAGACCGATGAGGGCCTTTACGATCAGGGCATCGGCGCCATCAACATGATGTCGAACCGCCTGTTCCGCGCCGAACTGCATTTCCCGTCGAACGTGCCGGTCGGCACTTACAACGTGCAGGTCTATCTGTTCCGTGAAGGACAAGTCGTGGCCGCCGAGATCGTGCCATTGAATATTTCGAAGATCGGCGTGGGCGCGGACATCTATGACTTCGCGCATAATCTCGCGCCGCTATATGGCCTGCTCGCGGTGCTGCTGGCCGCGAGCGCGGGCTGGGCGGCGAGCGCCGTGTTCCGCCGTGTGTAGCGATGAATAGCGAAACACCCGCGCCTTCGACTCCCCCAGCGGTGCCCGGACCGGAATCCGGGCGCACGTTTCTTGTGGTCGTCGACCGTTCCGTCGAGTTCCGCACCGCGTTGCGCTTCGCGTGCCGGCGCGTGATGAACACCGGCGGCAAGGTCGCGCTGTTCCACGCCGTACCGCACAGCGACTATCACCACTTCGCCGCCATCGAAGAGCTGATGCAGCATGAAGCGAAGACGGAAGCCGAGCGGCGCCTGCAACAGATCGCGGCCGATGTGCACAAGGCGACGGGAAGGTTCCCCGACCTGCACTTGCGCCAAGGCGACACGTTGGAGCAGTTGTTCGCGGTGATCAGCGCCAATCCCTCCATCGACATGCTGGTGCTGGGGGCGAGCGCCGGGCCGGAAGGTCCCGGGCCCATTGTCTCGGCGATCTCAGGGAAGCTCGCCGGAAAGATCCTGATCCCGGTCACTATTGTGCCCGGCGACCTCAGCGAAGAACGCATAGACGCCCTTACTTAGCTGCTGTTTTTGTTTGGCGCGTGACCTTCTCGAAAAACCGGCGCCGGCGAAGGCCGGCCTTTTAACGATGCGTGCCTGCGCGCGCGCCACTTTTTCGGGTCACGCGCGTGTACCCGGCGACCTCAGCGAAGAACGCATAGACGCCCTGACATAGGCGTCCTTGATCAAGGACCAGATTGGTCCTATTTAAACCCCATATTCCTCCACGTTCCCCGGGGCGCCCCATGTTCATCCAAACCGAAGAGACCCCTAATCCCGCCGCCCTCAAGTTCCTGCCGGGCCGGCCGGTCCTGGAGACGGGCGTTGCCGATTTCACCACTCGCGAGGCCGCGGCGCGCTCGCCGCTTGCCCGCTTGCTGTTCGAGATCGACGGCGTGGCCGGCGTGTTCCTCGGCGCGGACTTCGTCACGGTCACCAAGACCAATGAGAAGAACTGGCAAGTGCTGAAGCCGATGGTGCTGGGCGCGATCATGGATCACTTCACCGCCAACGTACCGGTGATGGAAGCCGGTGAAGAGGCCGGCGCCGATGACGAAGAGTTCAACGACGACAACGTCGACGGCGAGATCATCTCGCAGATCAAAGAACTGATCGAGACACGCGTACGTCCGGCCGTGGCCCAGGACGGCGGCGATATCGTCTACAAGGGTTTCAAGAACGGCACGGTGTATCTGAACCTGCGCGGGTCATGCGCGGGGTGCCCGAGCTCGTCGGCGACCTTGAAGATGGGCATCGAGAATATGCTGAAGCACTATGTGCCCGAGGTGCTGCAAGTCGAAGCGGTGATGTAGCCGCCGGGAGGTCGTTATGCGGGGGAAGCTCGACGAGGCAGCGCTCGATCTCATCTTCCGCAAGGCGCGCACCCATAACGGTTTCCAACCGGCCGACGTCGCCGAGTCCTTGCTGCGCGAGGTCTATGACCTTGCGAAATGGGGCCCGACCAGCGCCAACACCACACCGGCGCGTTTCCTGTTCATCGTAAGCCCGGACGCAAAGGCCAAATTGGCCCCAGCCATGAGCGCGGGCAACCGCGCGAAAACCCTGGCGGCGCCGGTGAATCTCGTCATCGGATACGATACCAAATTCTACGAACTGCTGCCGGAGCTGTATCCGCGCGAGGCCGCGCGAGGCTGGTTCGAGGGCAAACCCGACGCCGAAACCGTGGCGCTGCGCAACAGCGCGCTGCAGGGCGCTTATTTCATGATCGCCGCGCGCTCGCTGGGGCTTGATTGCGGCCCCATGAGCGGCTTCGATGCGAACCTTGTGAACCAGACCTTCTGGCCCGACGGCCGGATCAAGGCGAACTTCATGTGCAATATCGGTTACGGCGACGACGCGCGCGTCTATCCCAGAAGCCCGCGCCTGCCGTTCGAACGAGCCTGCGAGGTGGTGTGATGAGCGACACGAACGACGAAACGGCCGCGCCGAAAAAGAAAGCGCCGGCAAAACGCAAAGCACCCGTTAAGAAAAAAATCGCCGTCAAAAAGGCCGCCGCGAAAAAAGCCGCGCCCAAAACGAAGCGCAAAAGCGCGTCCGCGGCCATGAGCGATGCCGCGGTGAAAGCCAAAACCGGCCGCACCTGGAGCCAGTGGTTCACCCTTCTGGATAAAGCCGGCGCGGCGAAGATGACCCATAAAGCCATCGCCGAGCTGATCGCCACGCGCCACAAGATCCCAGGCTGGTGGGCGCAGATGGTGACTGTGGGCTATGAGCGGGCCCGGGGCCTGCGCAAAATGAACGAGACCCTCACCGGTTTCCGCACCAGCGTCAGCCGGACCCTCGACGCCGGGGTCGATGCGGCTTTCGACGCCTGGGACAACGCCAAGACGCGGGCGGCCTTCCTGAAGGAAGCGGTCGACTTCTCGACCCGGAACCCGGGCAAGAACCTGCGCTTCACTTGGAAGGTGGGCCGCGTGGAAGTGCGCTTCGTGGTGAAAGGCCCGAAGAAGACCCAAGTGACGGTAGACCATGAAGGCCTCGCGAGCGCCGCCGACGTCGGTAAGGTCAAAGCCCAATGGTCGGCGGCCCTGAATAAATTGGGAGACAAACTGGGCGGGAGGCTGCGCAGCCGCATCAAGAAGGCCTAGTCCGGCGCATTTGCTGCGCCTTTTGCTGCAGCAAATGCTGCAACATGGGGCGCAGCATAAAGCGGCTGTGCTGCACAAAACACCGCAGCAAAATTAATAATATCAATATGTTAGAGAAAACCCCTCGCCGGTGCGGCGAGGGGTTTTGGTTAGGTGCGGGGCAGGAAGCCGACGGCGTCGTAGACCTCTTTGAGGACCGGCGCGGCCAGGTCCCGCGCCTTTTCCGCCCCCAATTTGAGGAACCGGTCGATCTCCGCCGGGTCGTCCATCAGGCGCTTCATTTCGGCGTTGATGGGACCGAGGGCGCCGACGGCCGCATCGGCCAAGGTCGCCTTGAACTGGCTGAACTGCTGGCCGGCGGTTTCCGTGACGACGGCTTCCAGCGTGCGGCCGGTGAGAGCCGCGTAGATGCTGAGAAGGTTCGTCGCTTCGGCCCGCCCTTCCAGGCCCGCCACCGAATCCGGGAGCAGGTTCGGGTCCGTGGTGGCCCGCTTGATCTTGTCGCGGATCGCCTCGGCCGTGTCGGTCATATAGATCACGCCGAATTCCGAGGGCTCGGACTTCGACATTTTCCGCGACCCATCACGGAGAGACATGACGCGTGTGCCCACACCCTGAATCACGGGTTCGGGCAGCGGGAAAAGGGGCACACCGGCGTCGTTGTTGAACTTCTGGGCGATGTCGCGCGCGAGTTCGACGTGCTGCTTCTGGTCTTCACCTACCGGAACGTGGGTACCCTTGTAGAGCAGGATGTCGGCGGCCATGAGGTTCGGATAGACGTAGAGACCCGCGGAGGCGTTCTCGCGGTTCTTGCCGGCCTTGTCCTTGAACTGGGTCATGCGGTTCAGCCAGCCGAGGCGGGCCACGCAGTTGAACACCCAGGCCAGTTCGGCATGACCCGAGACATGGCTTTGTACGAAAAGAATGTTGGCTTCCGGATCGACGCCCGAGGCGATCATGCCGGCGGCGACTTCGCGCGTGGCGCGGCGCAGCGCGGCCGGGTCCTGCCACACCGTAATGGCGTGCAGATCGACGACGCAGAACAGACATTCATAGTCCTTCTGCATCGCGACCCAGTTCCGGATCGCGCCGATATAGTTGCCGAGGTGGAGATTGCCCGTAGGCTGAATGCCGGAAAAAATGCGGCCCTTGCGTCCGTTGGACGCGTGCGGATTGGACCCGCTCATGAAAGTTTCCTCACTCGAGGTCAGGACATGGTTGGAGGCATATCCCGGCCCATCGGTGATGGGCGCGCTCGTGGTACTCCGGCCCTTCCGAACCGTCAAGCGCCGCGCATCTTTAAGATCGGCGGAACTGCTTCAGATCGCTTTTGTCGGCGGCGCCGAACAGGAACACCGCGATCACGAACACGAGCCCGCCGAGGGCGATGACCGGGGCGAGCATGTAGATGCGTGCGAGTTCCGGCCCCGCCGGCGCATTCGGCGGACCGAAGACGGGGCCGAACATCTGCACCGCATAGTGAAGCGCCGCCCACACCGCGCCGCCCATGGCCGCCGCCGCCAGAACGAGGCGCGGCACGCGCTTCTTGAGGCGCGCATCGGGCTTGAGATGGCCCCGGCGGCGCAGGATCACATAGAGCGTGACGGCGTTCATCCAGGCCGAAAGACTGGACGCGAGCGCGATGCCCAAATGGCCGAAGCTTTGAATGAGCGCCAGGCTGGCGACGAGGTTCACAACAAAAGCCGCGCCGGCGCTTTTCACCGGTGTCACCGTGTCGTGACGGCCGAAGAAACCGGGCGTGAGCGCCTTGTTGAGCACATAGGCCGGCAGCGCAAAAGCAAAGGCGAACAGCGCGGCGGCGACGGCTTCGCGGTCTTGCGGCGTGAAGGCGCCGCGTTCGAACAAGGTCGAGGTGATGGGTTCGGCGAGCACCGCGATGCCGACGGAGGCGGGCACCGTCAGGAGCAGCGAGAATTCGATCGCGCGGTTCTGATTGGCGAGCGCGGCCTCCTCGTTGCCGGCGCGGATCTGGCGCGACAGCAGCGGCAGCAGCACGATGCCGACGGCGACACCGACGATCCCGACGGGAAGCTGGTTCACGCGGTCCGCGTAGTAAAGCCAGGAGACCGCGCTTGCTGAAACCAGGGTCGCAATGCTGGTGCTGACAAACATATTGAGCTGATACACCCCGGCGCCGATCGCCACGGGCAGCATGCGCTTCAAAAGCATCCTCACGTCGGGCGAAAGGCGCGGACGGCCGATCTTGAGCGCGGCGCCGGCGCGCCAGCAGTGATAGCCGAGCCACAGGAACTGGATAAGGCCGGCGGCGGAGACGCCCCAGGCCATGGCTTCGGCGCGGTGCGTGTCGAGCACGGCGGCGCCGAGCAGGAAGCCGATGACGGTGAGATTGAGAAGGATCGGGGCGGCGGCGGGCGCGGCGAAGATGTGCAACGCGTTGAGGATGCCGGATTGCAGGGACGTCAGCGAAATGAAGAAGAGATAGGGAAAGGCGATACGCGAAAGTTCGACCGCGCTGGCCATGAGGCCCGGCTCATCGGCAAAGCCGGGCGCGATCAGAAGGACGACCCAGGGCATGAAAACGATCATGAGCGCGCTGAACGTCGCCAGGACCAGGACCAGCACCGAGGCCGCTTCGCGCGCGAACGCCATGGCTTTGGCGTGGCCGTCGCCTTCATGAAGGCTGGCGAAGATCGGCACGAAGCCGGCCGAGAACGCGCCTTCGGCGAAGAGGCTGCGGAAGAGATTGGGGATGCGAAAAGCGACGATAAAGGCCGCCGCCGTGTCACCGGCGCCGAGGAGCGCGGCTTGCAGCATATCGCGGATAAAACCGGTGATGCGCGAGCCGAGCGTGAAGAAGCCGACCGTGCCGATACCTTTGAGAAGCGACGGGGAAGCCATTTAGACCCTTAAGTGGAGATCGCTATTCGGCGGCGGCGCCGGGCGCGGGCGGGGCGGAAAGAGACGGACGCTGCTGGACCGAGACGTCGCCGGCCGCGACGCCGATCGCCTGTCCTAGTGCATCGCGAATCTGGCGGATTTTCGTCTCGTTCTCGATCCTCATGCCGAAGACGTCCTTTACATAAAAGACGTCTACGACCCGTTCGCCGTATGTGGAGATGTGAGCAGAGAAAATCTGAAGGCCGAGGTCGGTAAGGGTTTTAGTGACATCGAACAGGAAGCCCGGCCGGTCATGGCCGTTGATCTCGATGACGCTGCAGACCTTGGACGCGGTGTTATCGATGATGACGCGCGGCGGCACCTCGAGCGCCTGCACACGCGACGGCAGGCGCGAGGTTACTTTCGGAAGCTCTTGATTGAGCCGCATGCGCCCTTCCAGCGCCGAGATGATGCGGCTTTTGATGCGCTGGGTGCGGTGATCGATGGGGATGGCGTGGCCTTCGAAATCCTGGACGGCGAAAGTGTCGAGCGCCATGCCGTTGGAGAGCGTGACGATCTTCGCGTCGACGACCGATACACCCGCCAGAGCCAATGCGCCGGCGATGCGCGCGAACAGGCCCGGATGGTCGGGGGTGTAAAGAGTCATGAGGGTCGCATCGCGCACGGCGTCGACCGTGAAGTCGATGGCGATCTTCTCACCCACCTCATCGGCGGCCCGCATGAAATGCGCCATGCGTTCGTGCGTGTCCGTGTCTTCGCCGAGCCAAAACGCCGGGGATGCAAGACTGAGGAGATTTTCACGTGTATGCGCCGGCCAATCGGCGAGGCGCTCGGCGAGCGCCGCCTTTGCCTTCGTCACGCGCATATCGATGCCCGCGTCGGCCTGGCTGCCGCGCATGACCTGGTCGGCGCGCGTGAACAGTTCCTTGAGCAGGGTGGCTTTCCAGTTGTTCCACACCGTCGGGCCCACGGCGCGGATGTCGGCGCAGGTGAGGATCACAAGAAGTTTCAGGCGTTCCGGCGATTGCACCATTTCGGCGAAGCGCGAGATGGTGGCGGGATCATCGAGGTCGCGCTTGAAAGCCGTGTTGCTCATAAGCAGGTGGTGTTTGACCAACCAGCTCACGGTTTCGGTTTCCGCCAACGTGAGGCCCAGGCGCGGGCAGAGGTGCAGCGCGATGTCGGCGCCGAGATCCGAATGGTCGCCGCCGCGCCCTTTCGCGATGTCGTGCAGCAGCACCGCGACGTAAAGCACGCGCTTGGAATCGATTTTGTGGATGATGTCCGACGAGATGGGCAGCTCGGTCTTGAGTTTGCCCTGCTCGATGCGGTTGAGGATGCCAATCGCACGGATGGTGTGCTCGTCCGTCGTGTACACATGGTACATGTCGTACTGCATCTGCGCGACGACACGGGCGAAGTCGGGAATGAAGCGCCCGAAGACGCCGCACTCGCTCATGAGGCGCAAGATGTTCTCCGCGCCGTTCTTGTGCGTGAGGATGTCGACGAAGACCTTATTGGCCTCCGGATCGTTGCGCAGGCCCGTGACGCCGCGCGCATGGTGCGCGATGGCGCGCAGCACCGCCGGCTGGAAGTCGAGATTATGCTGGAGCGCGGTCAGGAAGATCGTGAGCAGCTTGATCGGCTCGCCGATGAAGATCGCGGGGTCCTTCACGCCGATACGTCCGCCGTCGACGACAAAGCCGTCGATATTGCGCTGACGCCAACGCGCGGTGAGGCGCGCCATGCCTTTTTTCGGTTGGCCTTCCTCGAGCAGCGTGCAGAAGATGCGCGTGAGATCGCCGACGTCGCGGGCGACCAGGAAATAGTGGCGCATGAAACGTTCGACGGCGGCGGCTCCGGCGCGGTCGGTATACCCCAGACGCGGCGCGATCTCGCGCTGCAGGTCGAAGGTCAGGCGATTGTCGGTGCGGCCGGTGAGATAGTGGAGATAACAGCGCACGGTAGAGAGGAAGTCGTGCGCTTTCATGAAGCGGCCGGCCGCGTCGTCGTCGATGATACCGTTATCGGTGAGTTTGCGGATGTCCGAGACGCCGTAGAGATATTTCGCGATCCAGAACAGCGTGTGGAGATCGCGCAGGCCGCCTTTGTCTTCCTTGACGTTAGGCTCGAGCCGGTAGCGTGAATCGCCGAGTTTCTGATGGCGTTCGTCACGCTCGGCGAGTTTCGCCTTCACGAATTCTTGCGCGGTGCCGCGCTTCACTTCCTTCTTGAAGCGGGCGAGGAGTTCGTTGGCGAGCTCCTGATCCCCCCACACCCAGCGCGCTTCGAGAAGGGTGGTGCGGATGGTGAAGTCGGCTTTTGCCTGTACGATGTTCTCGTCGACCGAACGCACGGCGTGGCCGACCTTGAGGCCGAGGTCCCACAGCGCATAGAGCATGAATTCGGCGAGCTGCTCGGAGAACGGCGTCTGCTTATAGGGCAGCAGGAACAGAAGATCGATGTCCGAGAGCGGGGCGAGTTCACCCCGGCCATACCCGCCGATGGCGACAATGGAGATGCGCTCGCCCTTAGTGGGTACACCGCGCGAGAGTACGTGCGTGGTGGCGAAATCGTAGAGGACGCGGATCAGTTGATCCATGAGATAGCTGTGCGCGGCCACCGTGTCGGCACCGCTGGCGCGCCCCTTCTCGAACCGGTCGCGGATGACGGCGGTGCCGGCGACTTGGGCGGCTTTCAGCTTGGCGATCAGGAGGGCGCGCTTTGCATCCTCCCGTGCGTCGACGACGGCGTCATCGAGCTCGGCTTCAAGCCGGCGGCGGTCGATGATCTCGCGGGGCTGATGGATCGTGGACACAGGGGCTTGGTCTTTTCCGAGGAAACGCGCGCTCTATATGAGCCCCCGGCGAGGGGCCAGCAACCTATCTCACTTTAAAACCGGATTGGCGGGCCTGTTCATCGGGAACGTGAATAACGCGTTCTTTGGGCGGTTTTGAGGTCGGACCGGACCAAGCGGTGTTCGGCGCGGCGGGCGCGCCGGACGCGGCGACCTTGGCGACCGCGGCTTCGATGGCGAAGCGCGATTTGACGCGCGCGCTGATCACGGCGAGCGCCTCGATGATCTTGGCCTGGCCGAGGAAGAGCAGCGCGAGCAGAAAAGACGCGCCCGCGCCGGCCATGGCGTAGATCTCGTTCACCCAGGCGTAACCGGAAAAGGCGAGCAGCATCGACACGATGGCGCCGACCAGCAGCAGAAGGCCCATGCCCGAAAGGATGCGGGCGAGCGCGGGAATATTCGGCTTGTCGGGATCGATGTCGAACATGCCCCCAGTATAACAGAGGGCGCGGCATCCCGTTTCAGGTCTTTTCGGGCGCTAGTGCCTTGAGGCGATACAGGATCTCGAGGGCCTCCCGGGGACTTAAGCTGTCGGGCGAAACCTCGCCCAGGGCCACCTCCAACGGCGACGGCCCGGAGGGGCGGCTGACGCCGCCGGACGTGGGTTTGGGGATGGCGGCGAACAGGGGAAGATCGTCGGCCAGGCGCGCCGCGCCGCCGCCCTGCTGATCCTTCTCAAGGATGGCGAGGACCTGTTCGGCCCGGGCGATCACGGCCGGGGGCAGACCGGCGAGGCGTCCCACATGGATGCCGTAGGAGCGATCGGCGGCGCCGGCGGCGACCTCGTGCAGGAAGACCACGTCGCCCTGCCATTCCTTGACGCGCATGGTATGCGGCGCGAGCTCGGGCAACCGCGCGGAAAGCGCGGTGAGCTCGTGATAGTGGGTGGCGAACAGGGCGCGGCATTTGTTGATGTCGTGGATGTGCTCGAGGCTGGCCCAGGCGATGGAAAGGCCGTCGAAGGTCGCAGTGCCGCGGCCGATCTCGTCGAGGATCACGAAGGAACGCGGTGTCGCCTGATTGAGAATGGCGGCGGTCTCGACCATTTCGACCATGAAAGTCGAACGGCCGCGCGCAAGATCATCGGCCGCGCCGACACGAGAAAACAGGCGATCGATGACGCCGATGTGCGCGGAGGCCGCCGGCACATAGGCGCCCATCTGCGCGAGGAGCGCGATGAGCGCGTTCTGGCGCAGGAATGTGCTCTTACCAGCCATGTTGGGGCCGGTGATGAGCCATAAGCGCCCGTTCTTCTTCGTGCCGTCGCCGAGGGTGCAGTCGTTGGCGACGAACTGAATGCCTTGGGGCTTGAGCACGGACTCAACAACCGGATGACGGCCGCCCGAAATCTGGAAGGCGCGCGTGTCGTCGATGTCGGGGCGCACATGGCCTTCGTTCACGGCGAGCTGGGCCAGCGCGGTGGCGACATCGAGGCCGGCGATGGCGGCGGCGGCGCTCGCGATCTCGGCGCGGTAGGCGAGCACTTCGGTCACCAGATCGGCGAAGAGTTTAAGTTCCAGCGCGAGCGCCTTGTCGGCGGCGGAGCGGATCTTGTCCTCGAGCTCGGAGAGTTCGACGGTCGTGAAGCGCATGGCATTGGCCATGCTTTGGCGGTGGATGAAGATCGCTTCCGGGCCGCCGGCCCTGGCTTTCTCCATCAGGGTCTCGCCGGGCTTACCGGTGGTTTCGATGTAGTAGCCGAGGATGTTGTTGTGGCGGATCTTCAGCGCGGAAATGCCGGAGATCTCGACGTAACGCGCCTGCAGGCCGGCGATCAGCTTGCGGCTTTCATCGCGCAAGGCGAGGAACTCGTCGAGGGCCGCGTCGTAGCCCGGCGCGATGAAACCGCCGTCGCGCGCGAGGAGCGGTAGTTCGGCGGCGAGCGCGCGGGTGAGGCGCGCAACAAGGGTTTCGTGTTGACCGAGCGCGCTGAGATGACGCGCGACCAACGGCGACGGCGGCAATAAACTGGCGGGCAGTTCCATCACCGCCGCGCGCAAGCCGGGCACCTGGCTCAGAGCGTCGCGCATGCAAGCGAGATCACGCGGACCGCCGCGGCCCAAGGACAGACGTGACAGCGCGCGTTCGATATCCGGGCACTGCGCCAACGCGGTGCGCAATTTTTCGCGCGCGGGCTGCGCGGTGACGAAGAAGGTGACGGCGTCGAGGCGTTCGTTGATGCGCGCGGGGTCGGTAAGCGGGGCATTGAGCTGGCTGGCGAGCAGACGCGCGCCCGCGCCGGTGATGGTGCGGTCGATCACCGAGAGGAGGCTTCCGCGCCGCTCGCCGGACAAGGTCTGGGTGAGCTCGAGATTGCGCCGGGTGGCGGCGTCGATCTCCATCACCGCGCCGACGGACAGACGCTGCGGCGCCGACAAGCTCGGCAGTTTGCCCTTCTGCGTCAGCTCGACATAGTCGACCAGCGCGCCAGCGGCCGCGGTTTCGGCCCGGGAGAATGCGCCGAAGGCATCCAATGTGCCGACGGCGAAAAGTTTCTCGAGGCGCTTCTTCGCATTCTCGGAATCGAAGCGCGGCGTGGGCAGCGGCGAAAGGCGGCGCTTCCACGGCGCAAGCAGATCCGCCATCTCGGCATCGAGGAAGATCTTCTCGGAGAGCAGAAGCTCGCCAGGCTCCAGCCGCGCCAAGGCCGCCGTAAGGCCGGCGCGGCGTACGGGCTGAAGCTGGAAATCGCCGGTGGAGACGTCGAGCCAAGCGAGCCCGAACTCGTGCTCGGGGTCGCCCTTCACTTGCGCAAGCGACGCGAGATAATTGTGAGTGCGCGCATCTAAAAGCGAATCCTCGGTGAGGGTGCCCGGCGTGATGAGGCGCACGACGTCGCGTTTCACAACGGATTTCGCGCCGCGCTTCTTGGCCTCGGCGGGGTCTTCCATCTGCTCGCCCACGGCGACCTTGAAGCCGGCGCGGATCAAGCGGGCGAGATATGCCTCGTGAGAGTGCACGGGCACGCCGCACATAGGGATATCTTCGCCGAGGTGTTTGCCGCGTTTGGTGAGCGCGATATCGAGCGCGGCGGCGGCTTTCACCGCGTCGTCGAAGAACAGCTCGTAGAAATCGCCCATGCGATAGAACAGCAGCGCGTCGGGATATCCCGCCTTCACGGCGAGATACTGGCTCATCATCGGGGTCGGAGCTTCGCCGGCGGAAGACGAAGGCGCGGCCGTCTTATTCTCTAGCGCGTCGGGGCCGCGCTCTGGCGGCGCTGTCTCGAGAGTTTCATCCGACAAAGGCGGGGTCCAAAAATTCTAGATGTGGGTAGACGCGCGGAGTCTTCTCACTATAACAAGCCGCGCACGCGCGAAAGGGAGAACGACCGGCGGAATTCCGCTTGTATATCTGTCATCGCCGCGTCACGCGGTGTGCGGTGCAGCGCGTTGGGATCACTCGCATTTTGCATTGATCAGACCGCTGCGGCACAATGGTTATCAACAGGGCCGATGAGAGCCCTGACCGAACTAAAATGGGAGGGGATCACGATGGACAGCAACGCGCCGGCGAAAACAGGTGTGGAGCAGAAGAAGCGGCCTGTACGGCGCAACTTCGACCAAGAGTCCCTGACGTTCCACGCCTCGGGCCGTCCGGGTAAGATCGAGATCACCGCGACCAAGCCGCTGACCACGCAGCATGACCTATCGCTCGCCTATTCGCCCGGTGTGGCGGCCCCCTGCCTCGAAATCGCGCGCGATCCCGACACCGCTTACGACTACACCGCCAAGGGTAACCTCGTGGCCGTGATCTCCAACGGCACGGCGGTACTCGGCCTTGGCGATCTGGGCGCACTGGCCGGCAAGCCGGTGATGGAAGGAAAGGCGGTACTGTTCAAAAGATTCGCGGACGTGGATGGCATCGACCTCGAGGTCGATACCCGCGACGTCGACGAGTTCATCAACTGCGTGCGCTACCTGGGCCCGAGTTTCGGCGGCATCAACCTCGAGGACATCAAGGCGCCCGAGTGCTTCATCATTGAAAGCCGCCTGCGCGAGCTGATGGACATCCCGGTATTCCATGACGACCAGCACGGCACGGCCATCATTTGCGCCGCCGGGCTGATCAATGCGTGCGATCTCACCGGCCGCAATCTATCGGATGTGAAGCTGGTGCTGAACGGCGCGGGCGCCGCGGCGATTTCGTGCCTGGAGCTCGCCAAGGCTTTGGGCGTGCGCGCCGAGAATGTGATCATGTGCGATTCAAAGGGCGTCGTGTACCGCGGCCGCGCCGAGAACATGAACCAGTGGAAGGCCGCGCACGCCGCCGAGACGAAGGCGCGCACGCTGGCGGAGGCGCTCGACGGAGCGGATGTGTTCTTCGGTCTTTCGGTGAAGGGCGCCGTGACGCCCGCCATGGTGAAATCCATGGCCAAGAACCCGGTCATCTTCGCCATGGCGAACCCGGACCCCGAGATCACCCCGGAAGAAGTCGCCGAAGTGCGTGACGATGCGATCGTGGCGACGGGACGCTCCGATTATCCCAACCAAGTGAATAACGTGCTTGGGTTCCCGTTCATCTTCCGCGGCGCGCTCGATGTCCGTGCGCGCACCATCAACGAGGAGATGAAGCTAGCCGCCGCGCGCGCGCTGGCCGACCTCGCGCGTCAGGATGTGCCGGAAGAAGTGGCCGCCGCTTATTCGGGCCGGAAGCTGCGATACGGACGGGAGTACATCATCCCGGTGCCGTTCGATCCGCGCCTGATCGCGACCGTTCCGCCCGCCGTTGCCAAAGCCGCGATGGATAGCGGCGTCGCGCGCAAGCCGCTGACGGATATGTTCGGGTACCGCAAACAACTTGCCGCGCGCCTCGATCCGACGGCGGCGACCTTGCAGACGGTGAGCAACGAAGTAGTGCGCTCGCCGCGTACGGTTGTGTTCGCCGAGGGTGAGGAAGAACGCTCGCTGCGAGCCGCCATCGCCTATCGCAACGCGGGTTACGGCAAAGCGATCCTGGTCGCGCGCCGGCGCAAGGTGGAAGAGACCATCGCCAACCTCGCGCTGCGGCCGGAAGACCTGGAAGGCATCACCATCACCAACGCGCGCGAGAACAAGTCGGTCGCGCAGTATTCAGATTTCCTGTACCGGCGTTTACAACGCCAAGGCTTCCTGCAGCGCGACGCCGAGCGCATGGTGAACCAGGACCGCAATATCTTCGCCGCCTGCATGCTGGCTTTCGGCCACGCCGACACCGTGGTCACGGGCCTGACACGCAACTATCACAGCGCGCTGCGCGATGTGCGCCAGGTGATCGACACCACCCCGCACGCGCCCATTTTCGGACTGACCATGATCGTGGCGCGCGGCCGCACCCTGTTTGTGGCCGATACCGCGATCCATGAGCGGCCCACGGACGCCGAGCTCGCCCGTATCGCCATCGAAAGCGCGGCGGCGGTCAAGCGCTTGGGCCATGAGCCGAAAGTCGCGCTTCTGTCATATTCCAACTTCGGCAATCCGCGCGGCGTGATCCCGGAACGGGTGCGGGGCGCCATGAAGCTGCTCAATGAGGCCGCGGCCGCGGGCGAGATCGACTTCGAATTTGACGGAGAAATGAACGTCGACGTGGCCCTGGATTCGGACCGCAAGCTGTATCCCTTCTGCAAGCTGTCGGGCGCGGCCAACGTACTGGTGATGCCGGGCTTGCATGCCGCGACCATCTCCACGCGCCTGGTTCAACGGTTCAGCGCGGCGTCCTCGATTGGGCCGATGCTGATCGGCCTCGAGAAGCCGGTACAGATCGTCAATATGGACGCCTCGGTCACGGACCTTGTACAGATGGCGTTGATGGCCGCGCACTCCTGCACGCCGAAACTGATTTAGGGTTCAGATCCGGGACATATGGCGCCGACGAATTTCGCTTCCCTGCGCCGACTGACCGCATGGGCCGTGGGCCCGTGCATTCCCGCGTGGAGCGTCCTCCTGGTGCTGGGCGGGACCGGCCGCTTGTCCTGGACGGAGGCATTGGTTTCAGGCGGCGTCGTCTTCGTGGTGATGGCGCTTTTGGTGTTCACCCGCCTCGCCGACTTCGATCTGATGATCGATTACGCCGAGCGCATGCTGGCCGATCCCGACGCGCCGCCGCCGCAGCTCAACAGATCCGCGACGGCGCGCCGCTTGCTTGCCGCCATTACCGCATTACGCAAATTGTGGGCCGAGCGGCGCGATGAGGCCGGCGCGCTGGCCAAATCGCGCCAGAACATTCTCGACAGCCTGCCGGACCCGTTGTTCATCCTGGACAACCGCCGGCGCATCGTCAGCACCAACGGCGCGGCGCGCGAGCTGTTCGAAATGGAGCGCACAGCGGGTCCGCTTGTCGGCCGGGATCTCGCGGGAATCATCCGCGACCCCAAGGTGCTCGAAGCCGCCGACGGCGCGCTCGTGCAGGCAAAGAAAAGCGAGGCGGAATTCACGATCCCCTCGCCGGTGGAACGCACGTTCATCGCCGCCGTCGTGCCGCTGTCGAGCCCCGTCCACGACGGCCGCGCGGCCCTGGTCCTGCTTCATGACCAGACCGAACGCCTGAAGATGGATCAGATGCGTGCCGACTTCGTCGCCAACGCCAGCCATGAGCTGCGCACCCCCTTGGCGAGCGTGCTGGGCTTCACGGAGACATTACTCGGACCCGCCAAGGACGATCCAGACGCGCACGCGAAATTCCTGCCGATCATGCTGACTCAAGCCGAACGCATGAAGCGGCTGATCGACGATTTGTTGTCGCTGTCGCGCATCGAGCTGCACGAACATACGCGTCCCACCGAAGCCGTGGACGTGATGCCGACCCTGCGCAATGTGATCGAGCTGATCGAAAAACAGCGCGCGGACAATAAACCCGTGATCCGAGTTCTGGCGGCGCCGGATGCGCCCAAGGCGGTCGCCGACATCAACGAGCTTTATCAAGTGTTCTTCAACCTCCTCAGCAACGCCGTGAAATACGGCGGCGAGAAAGGCGTGGACGTCGAGGTGGCGCTGAGCGAGACGCGCCCGAAGGACATGCCGGGACGCGGGGCGTGCCTGAAGATCGCGGTACGCGATTATGGGGAAGGCATACCGCGCGAGCATCTCGCGCGCCTGACGGAGCGCTTCTACCGCGTCGACAATGCGAGATCGCGCCAGCTTGGCGGAACAGGACTTGGGCTTGCCATCGTCAAGCACATCACGATCCGTCACCGCGGCGCGCTGACCATCGAGAGCGAGATCGGCAAGGGATCGACCTTCGCGGTGTTTCTACCGATCGCCGTCTAGCGCGCCGCGCGGCGGGCTACGATCACCGCCACGGGAACCACCGCCAATCCGATCAAGCAGGTATAGACGAAGAAGCCCAGGTAACCCGCACCGAGAGCCTCGGGCGCCATGGCGACGCGCTCCGCACCGACCGCAAAACCATTCCCCGGTATCTGCGTGAAAAAGCTTTTCAAAGCGGCGAATGGGCCGCCATCGGCCGCCGATTGGGCGATACCTTCCACGATCCGGCCGGACTGGGTCATGAGGAACCGGTCGGGCAAGGCGTAGAGCGAAGTGAACAGCGCGTATTGCGTGGCGGTGAAACCGGCGCTCGTCAGACTCGACATATAGGCGATGAGACACACGCCCGCGAATTGCTGGCAGACGTTGTTGAGCCCGAGGACCAACATGAACGCCGGGACGCTGGGGCCTTGCGTGGCGAGGAAAGCATAGCCGAGATTGCTCAGCGGCGCGGCGATGGCGCCAACCACCAGACACCGCATGATCCCCCACCGCGTGATGGCGATGCCCCCGATGAGGACACCCGTCATATCCATCGCGGCGCCATAAAATTTGCGCACGCTGGCGACTTCGCTCAAGGAGAAGCCGAGATCGAGATAGAAGGGATTGAGCATCACCGCCATCACGAACTGCGAGACGCGGTAGAAGCAGATAAGGACGATCATCAGCGCCGCGGCTTTGCCAAAGCGGGCAAAGAAATCCTTCAGCGGATCACCAAAGGAATGCGCGAGATAAAGACCCGGTTGCGTCGGACGGCCCGGGAGCGGCCAAGCGCAGAGCACGATCAGCGCAAAACCGGCGATGACGGCGACGGTGTGAACGAGAGTACCGAGGGTCGGCAGTGTCCAGAGAACATGAAGCGAAGCCGCCGCACGCGCGGGCAGTAAGGCCGCCAGGGCCGTGTCGCGCGTGGACAATCCCGAACCAAGGAACAGCGCGCCGACGCTGAGGATCGCAAGACGGATCACCCATTCGAGGCGTTCGGTCGCTGGACTTGATTTACCGGGCGCACGCGGGATGGGAGTGAGGGTGTGGGGCGGCTCCTGCGGCGCGAGGAGGGTGGCGATGAGCGCGAGCCCCATGGCCCCGGCCATGGCGAAGTAGCCCACGCTCCAGTTCATGAAATCGGCGAGATAGAGCGGTAAGGCGCCCGCGACGAGGAAGGCCGTGCGGTAGCCCCATTGATAGGTCGTAAGCATGGCGCCTTGCTGGCTCGCGGGCACGACTTCGATGCGCCAGGCGTCGACGACGATGTCCTGAGTCGCGCCGGCGAAACCGATGAACACCGCAACGCAGGCAGTGACGGTGAAGTTGGCGCTGGGATCGGTGAGGGAAATAGCGGCGAGGCCGAGAACGACGAAGACCTGCGCCACCAGCATCCACGAGCGCCGGTGGCCCATCATGCGCGTCAGCGCCGGTACGTGGGTGCGGTCGAGCAGCGGCGCCCAGAGGAACTTGAAGGCGTAAGGCAAGGTCGCGAGGCTGAAGAAGGCGATCGTATCCAGGGACAGCCCCGCCTCGCGCAGCCAGGCGGTGAGCGTGTCGTAGATCAGCCAGAACGGGAGGCCACAAGCGAAACCGAGCCCGTACATGGTGAGAGTGGCGCGTTCGCCGTAAACAGAGAAGGTCTGGCGCCAGGACCGCGCAGCGCCGGTCATCCGTTACGCCGCCTTGCGGCGCACGAGGATCCAGGTCAGCGCAATGGCGACGAGCCCGACCAAAAATGTGTAGATGAAGAACGAGACGTAGCCGGCGCCGAGCGAGGCGGAAGATACGTCGATGGCCGCCGCGCCTTTTGCCATGGCTTCGGGCGGTACGGTGAACAGATCGCGGAAGGGCGACGAGAAGCCGCCCAGTTCCGCCGCGCGCGCCGAGGCTTCCACGATGCGGCCCGACTGCGAGCCGACGAGTTTGCCGGGGATCGCATAGAGCGAGGCGAACAGCGCGTACTGCGTGGCCGTGAAACCTGTGGTCGTGAGGCTCGACATATAAGCGACGAGGCAGGCGCCGGAGAAAGCCTCGGAGATATTGTCGATCGCCATGGCGATCATGAGCGCGGGAATATCGTGGCCTTGGGTCGCGACCCAGGCGAAGGCGAGATTGCTGAGAGGCCCCAGAAACGCGCCGACGAGGAACGGCCTCATCAAACCCCAGCGCGCCATGGCCGCGCCGGCGATGAAGACGCCGAGCATCGACATCACCGTGCCCCAGACTTTGCGCACCTCGGCGAGCTCGACCAAGGTGAAACCAAGGTCGAGATAGAACGGGTTCATGATGTTGAGGGTGAAATCCGCCACGCGGTAGAGGCAGATGACCGCGAGGATCAACCCGGCCTCGCCGCGATGATGGCGAAAGAAGTCGGCGAAGGGATCGATGAAAGCGCGCGCGAGGAAGAAGCCCGGGCGCGTTTCGCGATGCGGAAGCGGGGTCGCGGCCAGAAAAAACAGCACGAAGCCGACGGTGACGCTGGCGAGCTGGATGAAGATGCCGGTACCGGCGGCGCGCCAGGCGGCCTTCAAAGCGTCGCTCTGCTCGGGCGGAAGGAAGAAAGCGAAAAGATCGGCGCGCGCCGACAGACCCGAACCCAATGCGGCCGCGCCGATGGCGAGAAGCACGAGGCGAACCAGCCATTCAACACGGTCCGCGATGGGGCGCACGGGCACGCTGTCGTCGGCAACGGGACGCAGCGCGGCGGCTTTCTCGCGCGGCGCAAGCAGGGTCGCGGCGACGCCGATCAGCATCATGGCCGCCATGACGAAGTAAGACAGCGACCAGTTGAAAGCCTGGGCGACGATCAGCGGCACCACGCCGGCAATGAGCCGCGCGATGCGGTAGCCCCAGGTATAGGCCGCGACCATGGCGCCCTGCTCGCGGTCGTCGGATACTTCGATGCGCCAGGCGTCCATGGCGATGTCTTGCGTGGCCGAGGCAAACCCGGTCGCGACGGCGAACACCGCTATCATCGCGAGGTTGGTGGCGGGATCGGTCGCCGAGATCGACCAGAGGCCGAGGATGATCGCGAGCTGGGCCAGCAGCATCCACGAGCGGCGTTGACCGAGCAGGCGCGTGAGCACCGGGATCGGCGCGCGGTCCACCAAGGGCGCCCAGACGAACTTGAAGGCATAGGAGAGCGTCGCGAGCGAGAAGAAGCCGATGACTTCCAGGGTCAGGCCGGACTCGCGCAGCCACGCGGACAAGGTGTCGAAGATGAGCATGAATGGCAGGCCGGCCGAGATGCCGAGCGCGAGCATGACGGCCACACGGCGGTCGAGATAGACCGCGAGCCCCGCGAACCCTGATTTTGGTGTGGCCTCCGCCATAAGCGGATTCTCGCAGAAGGGCGCGCAAACAGAAAGGGCCCAGTCCAGTGGACCGGGCCCTTCCGCTTTAAGTTTGCGCGGCGAGATCAGCCGGCGGCCGCGAGCTGCTTGGCGTAGCGCTTGCGGTCGTTGACGTCGAGGTAGCGCTTGCGCAGACGGATGCTGGTCGGGGTGACCTCGACCAACTCATCGTCCTGAATGTAGGCGAGCGCCTGCTCGAGGCTCATGAGGCGGGGCGGCGGCAGGTCCTGCTTGTCGTCCTTCATCACGGTGCGGAAGTTGGTGAGCTGCTTGGCCTTCAGCGGGTTCACTTCCAGATCGTTGTCGCGGGTGTGTTCGCCGACGATCATGCCCATGTAGACCTTCGTGCCCGGCGAAACGAACTGCGGTCCGCGGTCGATGAGGTTGAAGAGACCGTAGGTGTTGGCTTCGCCGGTATCGGTCGAAATCAGCACGCCGCGCAGGCGCGAGGCGATCGCGCCCTTATACGGACCATACGAGTGGAACAGGCGGTTCATGACGCCGGTGCCGCGCGTGTCGGTGAGGAATTCGCCGTGATAGCCGATGAGGCCGCGCGACGGAGCAATGAACACCATGCGGGTCTTACCGCCGCCGGCGGGCTTCATTTCCTGGAGCTCGCCCTTACGGATCGACATCTTTTCGACGACGATGCCGGAGAATTGCTCGTCCACGTCGATGACCACTTCTTCCATCGGCTCGAGCTTGTTGCCGTTCTCATCGGTCTGGAACAGCACGCGCGGGCGCGAGATGGAAAGCTCGAAGCCTTCACGGCGCAGGTTTTCGATGAGCACGCCGAGCTGGAGTTCGCCGCGGCCGGCGACTTCGAAGGCGTCGCGGTCTTCGGATTCGGTGACGCGGATGGCCACGTTGCCTTCGGCTTCACGCGCGAGACGCGCGCCGATGACGCGCGTGGTGAGCTTGTCGCCTTCCTGACCGGCGAACGGCGAGTCATTGACGCCGAAGGTCATGGCCAGCGTCGGCGGATCGATCGGACGGGCCTTGAGGGGCTGTTCGACTTCCGGCGCACAGAAGGTGTCGGCGACGTTGGCGTTTTCCATGCCGGCGAGCGCGATGATGTCGCCCGCTTCGGCGGTCTCAACAGGGATACGTTCCAGACCACGGAACGACAGGAGCTTCGTGGCGCGGCCGGTTTCGAGCACCTTGCCGTCACGTGAGAGCACCTTCATCGGCATGTTCACTTTGGCGATGCCGGTTTCGATGCGGCCCGTGAGGATGCGGCCGAGGAAGTTGTCGAACTCGAGCGTGGTCGCGAGCATCGAGAACGGCTTGGTCTTGTCGCGGTTCGGCGCCGGCACGTGACTGACGATGGTTTCGAACAGCGGGGTGAGGTCCTTGCGCTCGTCCTTCTCGAGGTCGCGCACGGCCCAGCCTTCACGGCCGACGGCGAACAGCGTCGGGAAGTCGAGCTGCTGATCGGTGGCGCCGAGGTTGGCGAAGAGATCGAAAATTTCCGTGTGCACTTCGTCCGGGCGCGCGTCGCCGCGGTCGATCTTGTTGACGATGACGATCGGGCGCAGGCCCAATCCAAGAGCTTTCGAGAGCACGAACTTGGTTTGCGGCAGCGGACCTTCCGAGGCGTCGACGAGCAAGCACACGCCATCGACCATCGAGAGGATGCGTTCGACTTCGCCGCCGAAGTCGGCGTGGCCCGGGGTGTCGACGATGTTGATCTTGATACCGTTCCACTCGACCGCCGTGCACTTGGCGAGAATGGTGATGCCGCGCTCACGTTCCTGGTCGTTGGAGTCCATCGCGCATTCGTCCATGCGCGCGTTGGCGCGCACGGCGCCCGACTGCTTCAGGAAGGCGTCCACAAGTGTCGTCTTGCCATGGTCGACGTGGGCGATGATGGCGATGTTGCGCAGTTCCATAGGGCACATCCACTACACACAAGGAGCCGGTGCGAGGCGTCGCCGCGGCGGGGCTCCAAAAGGTCCAAGGGGTATAAAGAAGCCGGGCGCCTCTTCGTGGGGGGCCCGGCTCGCTAAAGTTGGCCGCTATATATACTTACGGCCCTGTTTGATCAACGGTGCAGCGCAGCAAAACCCCGTCAATACGGTTAAATCCTAGCAAGAGGTCGAATTGGGGCCAGAGTTAGCTCTGGAAATGGAGTCTGACCCCAATTATAGGCCGTGTTTAGTGATGAGGTCGCGCAAGGGGATCTCGGGGCGGGCGCCCATGTGGGAGATGACTTCGGCGGCGGCGATGGAGCCGATTCGGGCGCAGGAGAGAAGCGAGCGGCCGTGGGTGTAGCCGTAGAGGAAGCCGGCCGCAAAAAGATCGCCCGCGCCGGTGGTGTCGATCACCTTCTCAACCGGGGCGGCGTCCACCGCGGCGGTCGTCTGGCCGTCGAACACCACGGCGCCCTTGGCGCCCCGGGTCATGACCGCGAGCACCTTGGCGGCGCGCAGGCGCTCGACCGCCGTTGAGACGTCGCCCGCTTCGTAGAGGCGGAAGATCTCGTCTTCATTGCCGAAAAGAATGTCGACCTCGTCCTTGATGAGGCCGAGCAGATCGTCGCGGTGACGGTCGACGACAAAAGGATCGGACAGCGACAGCGCGACCTGACGGCCTGCGCCTTTGGCGGCTTTCGTGGCCTTACGGATGGCGGCCTTTGCTTGCGGCGTATCCCACTGGTAGCCCTCGATGTAGAGCACGTGGGAGTCGGCGATCTTCTTTTCGTCGATGTCGTCGGGGCCCACTTCGGTGCAGGCGCCGAGGAAGGTGTTCATGGTGCGCTGGCCGTCCGGGGTGACGAGGATCACGCAAGTGGCCGTGGGCAGGGTTCCGATCGAGCCGGCGAAATCGACGCCGCCGACTTCGATGTCGTGGATGAAGATCTCACCCAGCTTGTCCTTGCCGACCTTGCCGATGAAACAAGGCTTCCCGCCCATGGAGGCGATGCCGGCCATGGAGTTGGCCGCCGAACCGCCGGAGATTTCCACCGCCTTGCCGATGCGGTCATAGATGAACTTGGACCGGGCCGCGTCACACAGGGCCATGGTGCCCTTCACCATGCCATGAGCATTGATGAAGTCGTCCTCGGTACGGGAGAGAATGTCGACGATGGCCGAACCGATACCGATGACGTCGTAACGTGCCTCAGGCATAGCGTAGGTCCTGTGATTGAGATGCGGAAAATCCGTGTAACCGGGGCTTTAGACCACAGAAGCTTCGCCCCTTAAAGCCCACTATGGTAGATTTTTCAGGGGTTTTTAACTGTTGTTGGCTAACGTCGGCTGCTTTTCCTCGACCACGGACAGGACAAGACACCGGTGCTGGAGCAGGACAAAGACGATGGCGCGGACGGCGCGGGCGAGACCAGCCCGCGGCTCGATCTGTCGAAAATGACGCGCGGCATTCGCCCGCCGCCGAAGGCCTTCACCGCGCGTCCATTGAAGCGCGGCCTGTTTCGGACCAGCACGCTCAACACTTCTCTCTCTAGGGAGACTTCGATGTCGGATAGATTCACCTCGGACCGCATGGCCGCGTTCAATCCGCAGATTCCGCGGCGCGTGGCGGACATCCCGAGCCCGGGCGGCGCGCGCGGCGTCGATGACGTGGAAGGCAAGCGCCTGACGGTCGGCAAGCTGGTGCGTATCCACGGCGAAGTGTCGGGTTGCGAACGCCTGGTCGTCGACGGCCATGTGGATGCGAAAGTCTCGGGCGTGAAGACCCTAGACGTGACGGTCAACGGAACGTTCAAAGGGTCGAGCGAAGTCGACACCGCCACTATCGCCGGTACGTACGACGGCGATCTCAAGGTGAACGGGCATTTGGAAATCGCCGCCAGCGGCGTGGTCACCGGCAAAGTAAGCTACAAGACGATTGCCGTCGCTAACGGCGGACGTCTGCAGGGCGCGATCGAAACGCTCTAAGATTTTTTCGTCTTTTTTTCCGCCGTCTTCGCGGCGGCCTTCACGATTTTCTTTTTCTGCATCACGGCCTGGGGTGACCCCGGCGGCGGCGTCTTTGGCTTGAAAGCGCAAAGATCGGCCACGGGACAGCGCCAGCACTGCGGCGTGCGCGCGACGCAGATATAGCGGCCGTGCAGGATGAGCCAATGATGGGCGTGACGCTTGAACGCGTCCGGCGTCACTTTCTCGAGTTTCTCTTCCACATGCAGCGGCGTCTTGCCGGGCGCGAGTCCGGTGCGATTCGAGACGCGGAAGATATGCGTATCCACGGCGATCGTGGGCTGATCGAACACCACGTTCATCACCACGTTGGCCGTCTTGCGGCCGACGCCGGGGAGTTCTTCCAGAAGATCGCGGTTCGCTGGAACTTCGCTGCCGTATCGCTCCACCAGGATCTTCGACAGCGCCATCACGTTCTTGGCCTTGGTGTTGAAGAGGCCGATGGTCTTGATGTAGTCGCGCAGTTTCGTCTCGCCGAGGTCGAGCATCTTTTGCGGGGTGTCGACAACCTTGAACAGCGGACCGGTCGCGCGGTTGACGCCGATATCGGTGGCCTGCGCCGAGAGAACGACAGCGACGAGAAGCGTGTAAGGATTGAGATAGACGAGTTCCGTCGCGGGCTCCGGATTCTGGTCCCGCAGCCGTGTGTAAAACGTGACGATGTCAGCCGGCTTCATAAGCCGAGCACATCTCTCATAGTGTAAAGACCCGGCTTACGGCCTTTCACCCACATGGCGGCGCGCACGGCGCCGCGGGCGAAGACTTCGCGGGACGAGGCCTTGTGCGTGATCTCGATGCGCTCGCCGTCGGCCGCGAAGATGACCGTGTGATCGCCAACTACATCGCCGCCGCGCAATGTCGCGAAGCCGATCTCGCCCTTCGGACGCGCGCCGACCTGGCCGTCGCGGGTCCGGCGCGAGACTTTCTCCAGCGCGACGCCACGGCCTTTTGCGGCCGCTTCACCCAGGCCCAGAGCCGTGCCCGACGGAGCGTCGACCTTGTGACGGTGGTGCATTTCCACGATTTCGATGTCGTAGTCGTCCTTCAGGACGCTTGCGAGCTTTTCGGTAAAGGCGAGCAGCACGTTCACACCGGTGCTCATGTTGGGCGCCTGGACGATAACGGTCTTCTTCGCGGCGGCCTTGAGGGCGCGCTTCACGTCCGGCGTTAATCCCGTCGTTCCGACAATGAGCGCGGCGCCGTGCTTGCGCGCGAGTTCGATATGCTTGGCGGTCGCCGCCGGCGTGGTGAAGTCGATCACCGCGTCGCAAGCCGCGAACAGGGCCGCGCCATCGCCCGTGATCTTCACGCCCGCGGGCTTTTGCCCCACCAGCGTCCCAAGATCCGTGCCGAGGGCCGGGGACTTCGCCGGTTCCGTGCCGCCGCCGAGCTTCGCGCCCTTGGTGCGCAAAATCTCCGCGACGAGCATGCGACCCATGCGGCCCGCGCAGCCGACGATTCCGATTTTCATGTGCGTTAGTCCCGCCGAAATTTCGCGGCGGAGTATCGCCTACTCTGCTGCCTGAGCAAATGCGTCTTTTGCGGGCAGCCGTCGCCTAACGACGTTCGGAGTTATTCCGCGGCATCCGTGAAGAACTCCTTCACCCGGTCGAGGAACGACGTGCTTTCCGGCGAGTAGGTCCGGCTGTCGCTTTCCTTGGCGAATTCCTGGAGGAGCTTCTTCTGCTTGTCGGTGAGGTTCACCGGCACTTCAACGGCCGCTTCGAGGAACATGTCGCCGCGCGCCGTGGAGCGGAGCACGGTCATGCCCTTGCCCTTCATGCGGAAGCGGTGGCCGTTCTGGCAGCCCTTGGGGACACTGACCTTCACGCGGCCGCCATCGACCGCCGGCACTTCAACATCGCCGCCGAGGGCGGCGACATGCATCGGGATCGGCATGCGCATGAACAGGTTCGCGCCTTCACGCTGGAAGATGCGATGCGGCGCAATGGCGAGGAAAATATAGAGATCGCCCGGCGGGGCGCTGTTGAGGCCGGCTTCGCCTTCACCGGCGAGACGGATGCGGGTGCCTTCCTCGACACCGGCCGGGATCGTGACTTCGAGTGTCTTGTCCTTACGCACGCGGCCCGCGCCGTTGCACTTGCCGCAAGGGTCGGTGATGACCTGACCGCCGCCGTGACAGGTCGGGCAGCTCCGTTCGACGGTGAAGAAACCCTGCTGGCTGCGCATCTTGCCGGCGCCGCGGCAGGTGGGGCACGTGCTGGGCGCCGCGCCGCCCTTGCTGCCGGAACCTTTGCAGGATTCGCAGGCGATCGAAGACGGCACCTTGAGTTCGGCCTTTTTGCCGAAGAAGGCCTCTTCAAGGGTGATTTCGAGATTGTAGCGGGTGTCCTGACCGCGTCCGGCATTTCTGCCGCCGCCGCCGCGCCGGCCCATCATGTCGCCGAACATCTCGTCGAAGATGTCTGCGAAGCCGCCGCCGAACCCGAAGCCGCCGCCGCCTCCACCACCGCCGCCTTGATCGAAGGCCGCGTGGCCGTAGCGGTCGTATGCCGCGCGCTTCTGTTCGTCGCGCAGGATCTCATAGGCTTCGCTGAGGACCTTGAACTTGTGTTCGGCCTCTTTATCGCCCGGGTTCTTATCCGGGTGATACTGCATGGCGAGCTTGCGGTAGGCCTTCTTCAAATCTTCGGCCGAGGACGTCTTCGCGACACCCAAGACCTCGTAGAAACACTGCTTCGCTGCTGTCGCCATCGCGCGTAACTAACTCTTGCCCGCCTGCCTTTGTGCAACACCCGGAGCCTTGCGAGCCCCGGGTGCCGTCCCCGTGTTAGTTATAACACAGGTTACTTCTTGTCCTTGTCGACTTCTTCGAAGTCGGCATCGACCACGTCGTCGCTCTTGGCTTCTTCGCCGCCGCCAGACGCGCCGCCGCCGGCCGCCGCGCCCGGATCCTGCTTGTACATGGCTTCGCCCATCTTCATGGACGCCTGCAGGAGGGCATCGCTCGCCGCCTTGATCTTCTCGGCGTCGCCGGAATCGAGCACATCCTTGGCCGCCTGGAGCTTGCTTTCGATCTCGGCCTTATCGGCGGCCGGGATCTTGTCGCCATGCTCCTTCAGGTTCTTCTCGACCGAGTGGATCGCGCCATCGGCCTGGTTGCGCGCCTCGATTCCCGCACGCCGCGCTTTGTCTTCCTCGGCGTGGGCTTCGGCGTCCTTCACCATCTGCTGAATGTCGGCTTCCGACAAACCGCCCGAGGCCTGAATGCGGATCTGCTGTTCCTTGTTGGTCGCCTTGTCCTTCGCCGAGACGTTGACGATGCCGTTGGCGTCGATGTCGAAGGTCACTTCGACTTGCGGAACGCCGCGCGGCGCCGACGGGATGCCCATGAGGTCGAACTGACCCAGGAGCTTGTTGTCCGCGGCCATTTCGCGTTCGCCTTGGAACACGCGGATGGTCACGGCCGTCTGATTATCTTCGGCGGTGGAGAAGGTCTGGCTCTTGCGGGTCGGGATGGTGGTGTTGCGCTCGATGAGACGCGTGAACACACCGCCCAGGGTTTCGATGCCGAGCGAGAGCGGCGTCACGTCGAGGAGCAGAACGTCCTTCACTTCGCCCTTGAGCACACCCGCCTGAATGGCGGCGCCGATGGCGACGACTTCATCCGGGTTCACGCCCTTGTGCGGCTCGCGCCCGAAGAAGTTCTTCACCACTTCCTGCACCTTCGGCATGCGGGTCATACCGCCGACGAGGATGACTTCCTGGATTTCGCTGGCTTTCAGACCGGCGTCCTTCAAAGCCTTTTTGCACGGCTCGACGGTGCGCTGGATGAGATCGTCCACCAACGCTTCCAACTTGGCGCGCGTCAGCTTGATGTTGAGGTGCTTGGGACCCGACGCATCCGCCGTGATGAACGGCAGGTTCACTTCGGTCTGCATCGAGCTCGACAGCTCGATCTTCGCCTTTTCCGCGGCTTCCTTGAGGCGCTGCAGAGCAAGCTTATCCTTGCGCAGATCGATGCCGGCTTCCTTTTTGAATTCATCGGCGAGGTATTCGATGATGCGCGCGTCGAAGTCTTCACCGCCGAGGAACGTGTCGCCGTTCGTGGACTTCACTTCGAACACGCCGTCGCCGATCTCGAGGATGGAGACGTCGAACGTGCCGCCGCCCAAGTCGTACACGGCGATGACGCCGTTGCTCTTCTTGTCCATGCCGTAGGCCAGCGCGGCCGCGGTCGGTTCGTTGATGATGCGCAGCACATTGAGACCGGCGATGCGGCCGGCGTCCTTCGTGGCCTGGCGCTGGCTATCGTTGAAGTAGGCCGGCACGGTGATGACCGCTTCGGTGACCTTTTCACCGAGATAGCTTTCGGCGGTCTCTTTCATCTTCTGGAGGATGAAGGCCGAGATTTGCGACGGCGAATAGCTTTCGCCGCGGCTTTCGACCCACGCATCGCCGTTGTCGCCCTTCACGATCTTATAGGGGACGAGCTTCTTGTCTTTCTCCACCATCGGATCGTCGTTGCGGCGGCCGATGAGGCGCTTGATGGCGAAGAGGGTGTTTTCAGGATTTGTAACCGCCTGGCGCTTCGCGGGCTGGCCGACGACACGCTCACCGGATTCGGTGAAGGCGGTCATCGACGGCGTGGTGCGCGCGCCTTCAGCGTTTTCAATCACGCGCGCGGTTTTGCCTTCCATCACCGCGACGCAGGAGTTCGTCGTACCGAGGTCGATGCCGATAACTTTAGCCATGCTCTCTTTTCCTTCCATGAGGCGGACACAGGCGGGCCCATACTGGCGCCCGGGGTGTCCCCTGCTTATGTTCGCTTCTTCTGTTCGCTCAGGGCCTTAGCGCTAGAATTTCTCCGCCGCGCCAAGGCATTCAAACCTGGGGCGTATATAAGGGGGGTCAGATAGGGCCGCAACGGGCCAACCGACTCTTTTGTCACCGTTTTTCGGGGTTTGGGGCCTCCGGAAAACCCAGTTTTGGAGCTTGGACCCCCTGAAAACCGGGAACCTGAGCCTTTTCGGGGACGCGAACCCCCCTCCCGCACTACCGAAAGGGGTGGTTTTCCGCCCCAAGGCGGTTTCTGCTGCGCTGCAGCAAGAGTTGCTGGCCGCTGTCCGCGAGATTGCCCGCGGCGCGCCCTTTCAGCATCCCCGCACACGGGGCGGCGGCATGACCTCAGCCGCCATGACCAATACCGGGGAGGCCGGCTGGTGGAGCGACGCGAAGGGCTACCGTTACATCACAACCCAACCGGGCTCCGACCGGCCGTGGCCGCCGATGCCGGGCCTCTTTCTTGAGATAGTGCGGCTGGCGGTAAAGGGGAGTCCCTGGCCGGACTTTAAACCGGACGCCTGCCTCATCAACTTCTACGCCCCCGGCGCCAAGATGGGCCTGCATCAGGACCGGGATGAAAAGGACTTCGACCAGCCGATCGTCACGG
Organism: Rhodospirillaceae bacterium; assembly: GCA_050246995.1. GTDB lineage: Bacteria > Pseudomonadota > Alphaproteobacteria > Rhodospirillales > Rhodospirillaceae > SHVO01. Next base: position 59,001 of record JBFWVA010000008.1, read on the forward strand.
TCTCCCTTGGCGACGACGCGGACTGGCTGATCGGCGGCGAAACGCGCACCGCCAAGACCACGGCTTTCCTCGTCCAAAGCGGCGACGCCATTCTTATGGGCCCGCCCGGACGCATGCTGTTCCACGGTGTGCGCAAGATCCACCCGGGCACGAGCCCGCTTGGCGATCTTCACGGACGCATCAGTCTGACGTTTAGAAAGGCGCTGTGATTATTTCACCGCACTGACGCGGAAGATGGTCTGCGAGCCATCGTCGGCGATGAGCAGGCTGCCGTCCTTGGCGACCGCGACGCCGGCGGGACGGCCCCACACTTCCGGTTTATCGCTGCCGGTCCAGAAACCGCTGGCAAAGACCTTGTAGGAATTCGCGGCCGGTTTGCCGCCTTTGAACGGCACGAAGACGACATGATAGGCGCGCGGCTTTTCCGCATTCCATGAGCCGTGCAGCGCGACGAAGGCGCCGCCCTGGTATTCGGCCGGGAAGCTTGTGCCGGTGTAGAAGGTGAGGCCGAGCGGCGCGGAGTGCGAACGGAACAGCACATCGGGAACGATGGCTTTCTTTACGAGGTCCGGTTTCTTGTCGGCGAAGCCCGGCTGCGGGTTCTGGCCGAGATAGCTGTACGGCCAGCCGTAGAAGCCGCCGTCTTTCACACTGGTCAAATAATCGGGCACGAGTTCGTCGCCGAGGCCGTCGCGCTCGTTGACCACCGTATAGAGCGTGGTGGTGCCGGGATAGAACGCCGTACCCACCGCGTTGCGCAGACCACTGGCGAAGGTGCGCTGCTTGACGGCCTTGCCGCCTTCGAGGGTGAATTCCTGGATGGTGGCGCGCTGCTCTTCTTCCTCGGCGATATTGCCGCGCGAACCAATCGAGACGTAGATCTTCGCGCCATCGGGCGCGAGGGTGACATTGCGGGTGACGTGCCCGCCGCCGCCGCCAAAGGCGCCGTCGGCGCTGATGCGTTCCTGAGGCGCGCGCGCCTTGGCGTCGCCCGGCGTGTATGGGATTCGCCAAATGCCGTCGGCGTCACCGACATAGAGCGCGTCTTTGCCCGCTGTGATGCCGTAGACGATCCTGAATCCTTCGGCGAACGTCTGCGTGAGTTCGGCTTTGCCATCGCCATCGGCGTCGCGAAGCAGCGTGATTTTGCCCGGACGCTGTTCGGCAAGAAGCACGTCTCCGTTGGATGCGACGAACATGTTGCGCGCGTGAGAAAGGCCGCTCGCGAATACATTCACACGGAAGCCCGCGGGCACGGCCGGCATCTGTTCGGCGCGCGGCTTATCGTTGGACGTATTGGCGCGGCTGGGCGTTGCGTAGGGTTTGGCGAGCGTGGTTGCCGCGATCTCGATCACCGCGCCCGGCGTTTGCTCGCGCTTGTTAAGATTGTCCGCCTGCGCCGCCGCGAATCCGGCGGCGCCGACGACACCGAGAGCCACCGCAACTTGTCCGAACCGCTTCATCGTTTTTTCCTTCGTTTGCTATGCAACAGTGAGGATCACGAACCGGCAGGGCGCCGCGCTTTAAATCTTGGTGTCGACTCCGGACCCCGCTTGTTGGGCCGGCGCGGCTTCGCGCTTCGGACCGCCGCGCGAAACGACCACCATCGCGGGACGCAACAGACGGTCATGGATCAGGTAGCCGTCCTGGAACACCTGCACGACCGTACCGGCGGGAACGGCGGTGTTCTCGACTTCCTGGATGGCGTTGTGGAGGTTGGGATCGAACGCCTGATTGAGGGAGGTCACACGGCGCACGCCCTGATTCTCAAGGATCGTGTGCAGTTCCTTTTCAGTGAGCTCGACACCGACGGCGAGGTTCTTCAGCGTCTCGTTGCTGGCGCGCGTTTCCGCCGGCGCGGCAAGCAGCGCGCGCGACAAATTATCGGCCACCTGCAACAGCGCCTTGGCGACATTGGTGACCGCGTATTTCGCATTGTCCGAAATGCGCTTGTCGGCGCGCTTGCCGGCGTTCTCGGCTTCAGCGAGCGCGAGGAGCTTGTCTTTCTTCAGCTCCTCGATCTGGGCTTCCAGTTCGAGGAGGCGCTTCTGGGCGTTCATCTCCCATTCCGTGGGCGCGCCTTCGGGAGCGCCTTCAGAGTTAGGAGCGGCTTCAAACGGGGGTTCTGCGTTGGTCATGTAATCTTTTTCCGATGTCTTCTTTTAACGATCCAGGATGCGGCCCACCAGCTTCGCGGTGTAGTCGACCATAGGAATGATGCGCGCATAGTTGAGGCGCGAGGGGCCGATAACCCCGATGGCGCCGACGATCTGCTCGCGGGAATTCTGGAACGGCGCCACAACCATCGAACATCCGGCCATGCCGAAGAGTTCGTTTTGAGCGCCGATGAAAATCTGCACGCCGTCCGCCTTGCCGACGAGATCAAGCAGGCGCACGACCTGCTCGCGCGCTTCGAGGGCGCTGAACAATTGGCGAATGCGTTCCAAGTCCTCCAGCGCGGTGACGTTGCTGAGAAGGTGCGACTGGCCTTTAACAATGAGTGCGCCGCCGAGAGTCCCGGCCCGGTCGCCGCTCCACGTCGCGAGGCCCGCCTGAACGACTTTGGCGGTCAGTTCGTCGAGTTCGGCGCGCCCCGATTCAAGTTCGGCGAGGATGCCCGTGCGCGCTTCGGCGACGGTCTTGCCGGCCAGGCGTGCCGCGAGGAAATTGCCCGCTTCCACCAGCGCGGACGGGCGCAATTCGGTCGGAACTTCGAAGACGCGGTTCTCGACGTTGCCGCTTTCATCGACCATGACCACCAGCGTGCGGCCTGGCTTAAGGTTCACGAACTCGATGTGTTTGAGCGGCGCTTCCAGTTTCGGCGCAAGCACAAGGCCGGCGCAACGCGCGAGACCGGCGAGCGCGCCCGTGGCCTGGCCGAGCACTTCTTCCGGCGAGCGGCCGGCGGCCTGGCAATGGGCGTCGATGGCGCTGCGCTCGGTCGCGTCCAGTCCGCCTACTTGTAAGAGGCCGCTGACAAACATGCGAAGGCCCGCATCCGTGGGAAGGCGGCCGGCGGAAGTATGCGGCGCGTAGAGAAGGCCCGCATATTCGAGATCGGCCATCACGTTGCGGATGGTCGCGGGCGACAGCGAGCCACCAAGCTTACGCGCGATGGTGCGCGATCCCACCGGCTCGCCCGTCTCGACATAGGAGTCCACCACGTGGCGGAAGATCTCCCGCGAACGTTCGTTCAGTGCGACTACGCTGTGGCCGTCGGGCTGAAGCATGGACTCCAAAACCATTGGAATGACTGGCCGGTATGTAAGGCGGCCTCAAGGGGGCGTCAATGCGCTCTACCGTTGATTTTCTTCGCGATTTTGAACCTCCAGGCGGGGAATTGCGGGGATTCCCATGGCTTTACCCACACCGCCGCAGGGTGTAGACGGACGCCCACCTTTTGGAGCCCAGACCTTATGACCGAAACCCGCCGTCCCTCGGGACGCTCCGCCGATGCCCTCCGCCCCGTATCCCTTGAACTGGGGGTGAACAAACACGCCGAGGGTTCGTGCCTGGTGAAATTCGGCGATACGCACGTGTTGTGCACCGCCACCATCGAAGAACAAGTTCCGCCCTGGCTGAAGGGCGGCGGCAAGGGGTGGGTGACGGCGGAATACGGCATGCTGCCGCGCGCCACCAACACCCGCACCGCGCGCGAAGCGGCCAAGGGCGGCCAGTCCGGCCGCACGCAGGAGATCCAGCGCTTGATTGGGCGTGCGCTGCGGGCCGTCACGGATCTGCGCACGTTCGGCGAAATCCAGATCCGCCTGGACTGCGACGTCATCCAGGCCGACGGCGGCACAAGAACCGCAAGCGTCACCGGCGCCTACGTCGCGCTGCACCAGGCCTTCGGAACCATGAAGAAACTCGGCGCCATTCACCGCATCCCGCTGAAGGAGCCCGTCGCGGCCATCAGCGCGGGGCTCTACAACGGCATGCCGGTGCTCGATCTCGACTACGCCGAGGATTCGAAAGCCCAAGCCGATGCGAACTTCGTGCTGACCGCCTCGGGCGGCATCGTGGAAGTCCAAGGCACGGCGGAAGATCATCCGTTCACTGAAGCCGAATTCCACGCGTTGCTCGATCTGGCGAAGAAGGGCATCGGCGAACTCGTCGTTCTGCAGCGCGCCGCGCTGGCGAAGATCGGACTGTAAAAACATGCCGAGGCGTTTTCCCGGCGGCAAACTCGTTCTGGCGAGCCACAACCAAGGCAAGCTGCGCGAGATCCGCGAGCTGCTCGCGCCCTTCAACGCCGAGGTGATCTCCGCCGGTGATTTGGGATTGCCCGAACCGGAAGAAACGGGTTTGTCGTTTGTCGCGAACGCCGAACTGAAAGCCCTCGCGGCCGCCATGGGCGCGCAGCTCATCGCGCTGTCGGACGATTCAGGTCTTGCGGTCGACGCCTTGAACGGCGCGCCGGGCATTTATTCCGCGCGCTGGGCGGGACCGGAGAAGGATTTCAATCTCGCCATGCGCAAGATCCAGAACGCGATGGGGGATAATCCGGTCAAAACCGCCCGGTTTATCTGCGCTTTAACCCTGGCTTGGCCGGACGGCCACTGCGAGACGGTTGAAGGAAAAGTCGAAGGGACGCTGACCTTTCCGCCGCGCGGGGACCACGGCTTCGGCTACGATCCCATCTTCATCCCGGACGGTTTCGACATCACCTTCGGCGAAATGGATCCGGCCAAGAAACATGAGATGAGCCACCGCGCGGACGCTTTCCGCAAACTCGTGGCGGCGAGCTTCTCTTGAGCACGCAGGGCAGCGAAGGCTTCGGCCTTTATGTCCACTGGCCGTTCTGCATCTCCAAATGCCCGTATTGCGACTTCAACAGCCACGTCGCGCAGAGCATCGATCAGGCTGCATGGAAGACCGCGCTTCTGACTGAGCTCGCGCACTTCGCGGCCCGCACGCCCGACAAAATTCTCACCAGCATTTTCTTCGGCGGCGGCACACCCTCGCTGATGGACCCGGCGACCACCGGCGCGATCATTGAAGCGGCGCGGACAAGCTGGCGCACCGTGAACGATCTCGAGATCACGCTGGAAGCAAACCCAGGCACGGTCGACGCGGACCGATTCCACGCCATTCACGATGCGGGTGTAAATCGACTGTCGATGGGCGTGCAGGCGTTGAACGACGCCGATCTCAAATTCCTGGGACGCCGCCACGGCGTCGAAGAAGCTCGCCGCGCATGGCGCACCGCGGCGAAGATTTTCCCGCGTGTGTCGTTCGATCTGATCTATGCACGCCCTAAGCAGTCCCCCCAAGCTTGGCGCGCCGAACTCGGCGAAGCTTTGCGCGAAGTGGAAGACAACGGCATCACCCATCTCTCGCTTTATCAGCTGACCATGGAGCCGGGCACGGCGATGTTCGACGCCCATGCGCGCGGGGCGTTCGCGTTACCCGGCGAGGACGACGCGGCGGCGATGTTCGAAGACACACAGAGTTTGTGCGAAGCCGCCGGTTTTCCGGCCTATGAGATCTCCAATCATGCCGCCGAGGGCGCGCCGAGCCGGCACAATCTGACCTACTGGCGCGGCGGCGATTATGTCGGCGTCGGACCGGGCGCCCACGGACGCCTCACCTTGGGCGGCGGTGCGACCGCGACCCGACAGATCAAGGCGCCGGCCTTGTGGTTGAAGAAAGTCGAGAGCACCGGCCACGGGACCCAGAAAGAAAGCGCCATCGCCGCGGAGGACCGGGCGCGCGAGCTTCTGATGATGGGACTGCGAATTTCAGAAGGCGTGGATAAAGACCGTTTTGCCCGGCTCGCGGGCCGTACCGTGGAGGCGGTAGCCAACCCCGGGTCCATCGACCGGATGGTCGCGGGCGGTTTCCTGGAAGACAGCCCGACCGTCCTGAAAGCCACCGCGCCGGGGCGGATGGCGCTCAATGCGGTCCTGCGGGAGCTGTTGGTGTAGGTTAGAGGGCGGGTCTCGTTTTTAACGTTGATTAAAGTCTCTAATCTACTGAAATTGCTTTCTAATTTGCCTGTGACTGCCCCCTTTCGGCCCCTCAACGAAAACCTTAGAAATGGGTCCGATAGTCCTGAAATTGCGAAGCTTTTTGCCTTTTGTTTACGGTTTATATACCCTGCTGGGCGAGGATGAATCTCGATTTCCTGAGTTCGGCGGACGTAGATGTACAACGCGCGTTTGGATGGGCTGACGGAGTATCCGTTCCAGCGCCTGGCCGCCCTGCTGGCCGGGATCGCGCCCGCTTCAGAACAGACCATCATGTCGATCGGCGAGCCGCAGCATACGCCGCCGGCGCTGCTGCATGCGGCGCTGGCGAAGGCGCAAGGCGACTGGGGCAAATACCCGCCGAACGCCGGGACCCCGGCTTACCGGACGGCCGTCGCCGGCTGGTGCACCCAGCGCTTCGCTCTTCCGCCTGGATATATCGATCCGGAAAAACATATCCTGCCGCTGGCCGGCAGCCGCGAAGGCCTGTTCATGGCCGCGCAGCTGTGCGTGCCGCCCACGAAGAACGGCCGCACACCGGCGGTGTTGATGCCGAACCCCTTCTATCAGGTGTATTTCGGCGCGGCGGTGATGACGGGCGCGGAACCGGTGTTCGTGGCCGCGACCCGCGAGACCGATTTCCAACCGAACTATGAAGGCGTCGCGCGCGCGGACTTGGAGCGCACCGCGATGGCGTACCTGTGCACGCCGTCGAACCCGCAAGGCACCATCGCCACGCTCGCGCAGTTGAAGGCCGCCATCACCCTGGCGCGCAAACATGACTTCGTGCTGGCCTGCGACGAGTGTTACTCGGAGATCTACGACGACGCGGCCCCGGCCGGCGCGCTTCAAGCCTGCGCCGAACTTGGCGAAGGGCTGAAGAACGTCCTCGTCTTCAATTCGCTTTCCAAACGCTCCAGCGTGCCGGGCCTTCGCGCGGGGTTTGTCGCGGGTGATCCCGATCTGATCGCCAAGCTGTCAAAGCTGCGCGCGCATGGCGGCGCGGTGCAGCCGCTGCCGGTGATGGCGGCGGCGACGGCGCTCTGGAGCGACGAGGCGCATGTCATCGAAAACCGCGCGCTCTACCGTGCGAAGAACGACGACGCCGAACGCATCTTCGGCAAACGTTTTGGGTTCTACCGCCCCGCCGGCGGTTTCTTCCTGTGGCTGGACGTGAAGGACGGCGAAGCCGCCGCCCGCGCGCTGTGGGAGAAAGGCGGGATCAAGGTTCTGCCGGGGGCCTATCTCGCCCGCGCCGCCGAGAGCGTGAACCCGGGCCAGGCTTATATCCGCGTCGCACTCGTGCATGACCGCGCCAAGGTTGCCGGTGCGCTTTCCCGGATGATTCCGATTCTTGAAACCGTGTGAACAGAATAGTCACCGCGAGGACATGTCATGACCGCCGCCGTACGTAGTCAGAACACGCCGTTCCTGCCGCCAGCCTGGGCCGCGATGCTGAAGCGCGCCGCCCTGTTCGCCGCAGGGCTCAGCGTTGTGATGCTGTGCGTGCTCGCGCTGCTCGCGCTCATCAGCTACTCACCGGACGATCCTTCGTTGAACACGGCGACAAATCTGACGCCGCAGAACGCGCTGGGCTTCACGGGCGCGATCATGTCCGACGCGCTGCTGCAGACCGTCGGCCTCGGCGCGCTGGCGATCATCTTCGCCGTCGGCGCCTGGGGCGTGCGCCTCATGAAGGGCGAAACCGTCTCCTGGCTGTGGCTACGCACGGTCGCGGTGATCAGCGCGTCGCTTCTGCTCGCCATCGGCTTCGAGATCGTGCCGGCCTTCGGCGGCTGGCCGATCATCGCCGGGCTCGGCGGCGCGGCCGGCGATGTGCTTCTCAAGCTTTTGACCGGCTATGGCGCGCCCGCCGTCGCCATCACCTTGGGCCTGGTGGTCGGTCTCGCGGCCGCCGCCGCGGGCACCGGGCTGATGTTGTGGTCCATGACCGTGAGGTTTGCTGTCGCGGGCGCGGCCTGCATCGCCGCCGCCAAAGGCTTGGCGACCGCAGCGATCGTTCTGGCGCGCGCGCCGATGTGGGTGGTGGACCGCCTGCCGAAAGCCGAACCGCGCGAAAAGGCGCTCGAAAAGCCGGTGAAGGCCAAGCGCGAACGCATCGAACCTGTCGCGCAAATCCCGGCGGACAGCGACGCCGACGAAGAAGAGATCGAAGCGCCGGCTCAGGCCCGCGCCATCCTCGACGAAGACGATGAAGAAGACGCGGTGGAAGACGCCCCGCGCGCCCGCGAGACCGCCGTTGTCGAAACCCGCGCGAAACCCGCCAAGCCGTCAAAACGCGAAATGGCCGCGCGCCAAGGCGATCTGCTGCCGAAGGGTAAGAAAGACTTCGACCTTCCGAGCCTCGATATACTGACCCCACCGTCGACCCGCGTGCAGAACGTGGTGAGCAAGGATGCGCTGGAAGCCAACGCGCGCATGCTGGAATCCGTGCTCGACGATTTCGGCATCAAGGGTCAGATCGTCAAAGTGCGCCCGGGCCCGGTCGTAACCTTGTACGAGCTGGAGCCCGCGCCGGGCACGAAGACCTCGCGCGTTGTGTCCCTTGCCGATGATATCGCGCGCTCCATGAGCGCGGTGGCGGTGCGTATCGCCGTGGTGCCGGGCCGCAGCGTGATCGGCATCGAACTGCCGAACGCACACCGCGAAACCGTGCTCCTGCGCGAACAGCTTGCCACTGAAGAATTCGAACGCAGCGATACCAAGCTGGTCCTCGCCTTGGGCAAGGACATCGGCGGCGCGCCGGTGTTCGCCGACCTCGCGCGCATGCCGCACCTCCTCGTCGCCGGGACCACAGGGTCGGGTAAATCGGTGGCCATCAACACCATGATCATGTCGCTCCTGTACCGGAACACGCCGAAAGACGTGCGCCTGATCATGATCGATCCGAAGATGCTGGAATTGTCGGTGTACGACGGCATCCCGCACCTGCTGGCGCCGGTGGTCACGGAACCCGGCAAGGCGGTGATGGCGCTGAAGTGGGTCGTGCGCGAGATGGAAAACCGTTACCGCGCCATGTCGCAGCTCTCGGTGCGCAATATCTCGGGCTACAACCAGCGCCTCGGCGAAGCGGTGAAGGCCGGTAAGACCCTGACGCGCACCGTGCAGACGGGCTTCGATCCGGGCACCGGCAAGCCGACCTACGAAGAACAAGCGCTCGATATGAACCCGCTGCCGTACATCGTCGTGATCATCGACGAGATGGCGGACCTGATGCTGGTCGCGGGCAAGGACGTCGAAGCCGCCGTGCAGCGCCTGGCGCAGATGGCCCGCGCCGCGGGCATTCATGTGATCATGGCCACGCAGCGTCCGTCCGTGGACGTCATCACCGGCACGATCAAAGCGAACTTCCCGACACGCATCAGCTTCCAGGTCACCTCGAAGATCGACAGCCGCACGATCCTGGGCGAACAAGGCGCCGAGCAGCTGCTTGGCCAGGGCGACATGCTGTACATGGCCGCCGGCGGACGCGTGACCCGCGTGCATGGCCCCTTCGTGAGCGACAAGGAAGTCGAGGAAGTCACCGCGCACCTGCGCGCACAGGCTGTGCCGGACTACGTAGAAGCGGTCACGGAAGAAGACGATCTCGAGGACGTGCCGGGCTTCTCCGGCGGCATGGCCGGCGGCAACACCTCGACCGGCGACGGGCTGTTCGATCAAGCCGTCGCAATCGTGGCCCGCGAGCGCAAGGCGTCCACCAGCTTCATCCAGCGCCACTTGCAGATCGGCTACAACCGCGCCGCTAAGATCATCGAGGACATGGAAAAACAGGGCATGATTTCCAAGGCCAACCATGTGGGCAAGCGCGAGATCCTGCTGCCTGAACCCCAGGATATGTAGCTGTAGGCGCAAAAAAGTTCGCCGTCAGGTGGACTCAGCCCTAGAGCCGCCATAGTGTCCGCCCATGTTCTGGGGCTGGAGCCCGAACGAGAGGTCGCTATGGCGAAATTGCTTCGAGTTTTCATCCTGTTGATTGCAGCGCTGGGGTTCAGCGCGCCGGGTTATGCCGCGGATGCGGCGGACGTCGAGGCGTTGAAAAAGGCGGAAGCCTATCTCAACGGCATCACCACCCTAAAATCGCGCTTCATCCAGGTGAACCCGGACGGCGGCAATTACACCGGCGATCTCTACATCTCGCGCCCAGGCCGCATGCGCCTGGTGTACGACAAGCCGACCCCGATGCTGATGGTGGCGGACGGGAAGTTCCTCATCTACGTCGACACCCAGATGAACGACGCCAGTCACCTGGACCTTGATGAGACGCCCGCGGGCCTGTTGCTGAAGGAGAACCTGTCCTTCAGCGATCCCACGGTGAAGCTCTTGGGTGTGAAAAGCGGCGCGGGCACCGTGGAGATCACGGCGGCGATGGCCAAGGACCCCGCGGCCGGAAAACTCACCATGGTGTTCAGCGAAGGTCCGTTCGAGCTTCGTCAGTGGCGCGTTGTCGATGCGCAGAATAAAGAAGTCATCGTGACGCTGGAGAACGCGCAGAAGGGCGTCGCCCTCGATAAAGCGCTCTTCCGCTACGACGCGCGCGCGGCGCGGAACAAAGACTAGTTCTCGCAAAATGGCGTGGGCGCGCGCCGCGCATCTTAATTGATGCCGGCCTTCGCCGGCGCGGCGCGTAACAAAGACTAGTTCTCGCAATAGCGTGGGCGCGCGCCGCGCATCTTAAATAACGCCGGCCTTTGCCGGCAGCGGCGCGCAACAAGGCTAGAGTCGCGTCGGCCCGTCTTTCACAGCCACGTGATTATTAAGGACCATGACGCGCAGTTCATGGTCTTTAATCGCATAAATGCATGATTCTATTCGATAACTACTATGCGCTTTTGCATGGCCGCCATTCCAGGCGGTCAATTTGCAATTTGGAAAGCGCGACATATATCAGCTTCATACGGCGGGCATCGCAAAGATCCCCGCCGGGCCGAAAAAACGGTCCCCCTACCGTTCGGCAGACGCAAAGGCGCCCGATGTCCCCCCACATCGGGCGCCGTTTCTTTTTGTGGTACTGGTTCGCGTCATGCTCACCCTCGCCACCTGGAACATCAATTCAATCCGCAAGCGTCTCGCGCAGCTCGACCGGCTGGTCGATCTGGCCGCGCCGGACGTGATCTGTCTGCAGGAAACCAAGTGCGCGGACGCGCTTTTTCCGCGCAAAGAGATCGAAGACCTCGGTTACATCCACCAGGCTTACGCCGGACAGAAGGCCTACAACGGCGTCGCGATCCTTTCAAAGTTGCCGCTGTCCAACATAGATTTGCACCGCCACTGCGGGCGCGACGACGCGCGCCATGTGAGCGCGGTGGTGGGAGCGGGCGAGCGCGCGGTGAAGGTGCACAGTCTGTATGTGCCGGCCGGCGGCGACATCCCGGACCGCGACCTCAATGTTAAATTCGATCACAAACTGAAATTCGTGGACGCCATCGCAGACTTCTTCGCCGAGCATCATGGATTGTCCGACGCGGCGGTTGTGGCGGGGGACTTCAATATCGCGCCGCTGCCGAGCGACGTCTGGAATCACGCGCGCATGTCACGCATCGTTACACATACGCCGATCGAGATCGCGGCTTTGGAGCGGATGAAACGCGCGCTTTATTTCATCGATGCGTTACGTGAAGTGCATCCTGCGGAAAACCCGGTTTTCACATGGTGGAGCTACCGGGCCGCCGACTGGCAAGCCGCGAATAAAGGCCGGCGTCTGGACCACATTTGGGTCACGCCCGCGCTAAAAGACCGGATTGAGAATGTGGACGTCCTGCTCGATGTACGGCATTGGACCCCACCGTCCGACCATGTACCGGTGGTCTTGAAGCTGAAGCCTTGAATCAGGGTGTGACTCACCCCATCCTCAGACACCTCTCCCGTATTTTCCGGATTCATCGATGACTCACCACGACCCCGCGACTTGGTATGGCACCACCATTCTGGCCGTTCGAAAGGACGGCAAGATCGTCGTGGCCGGGGACGGACAAGTCACGCTGGGCAATCAGGTGCTGAAATCGAACGCGCGCAAGGTGCGCCGTCTGTCGGACGGGAAAGTCATCGCCGGGTTCGCGGGCGCTACGGCGGACGCCTTCACCCTGTTCGAGCGGCTCGAAGCGAAACTCGAGAAACACCCGGGACAATTGATGCGCGCCTGCGTCGAGCTCGCGAAGGACTGGCGTACGGATCGTTACCTGCGCCGTCTGGAGGCGATGATGGCGGTCGCGGACAAGGATGTGTCTCTCATTCTTTCCGGTACGGGTGACGTTCTAGAACCGGAAGACGGCTTGATCGGCATCGGCTCGGGCGGCGCATTCGCTTTAGCGGCCGCGCGCGCGCTGGCGGACCGGCCCGACATGGACGCCGAAGCCATCGCCCGCAAGGCGATGAAGATCGCCGCCGACATCTGCATCTACACCAACAACGAACTGGTTGTCGAAACGCTATGAGTGCTTTTTCGCCGCGCGAGATTGTTTCCGAACTTGATCGCTTCATCATCGGCCAAGCCGACGCCAAAAAAGCCGTGGCCGTGGCGCTGCGTAACCGCTGGCGCCGTCAGCAGCTGCCCGAGGGCCTGCGCGAGGAAGTGCTGCCGAAGAACATATTGATGGTCGGGCCGACGGGCGTGGGTAAGACCGAGATCGCGCGGCGGCTCGCCAAACTGGCTAACGCGCCGTTCTTGAAAGTCGAAGCCACCAAGTTCACGGAAGTCGGTTACGTCGGCCGCGATGTGGAAAGCATCGTACGCGATTTGACCGAAATCGCGGTGACCATGACCCGCGAGAAACAACGCAAGGAAGTCACCGCCAAGGCCGAGCTGGCCGCCGAGGAGCGCGTGCTCAATGCGCTGGTCGGAGACAACGCGAGCCCCGAGACCCGCCAGAAATTCCGCAAGATGCTGCGCGAGGGCGAGATCAATGACCGCGAAATCGAAGTGAACGTGCAGGAAGCCGCGTCCGCGTCGATGCCCACCATCGATATCCCAGGCATGCCGGGCGCGCAGATGGGCATGATGAATTTAAGCGATGTGCTCGGCGGGATGATGGGCAACCGCACGCGAACGCGCAAAATGACGGTTAGCCAGTCTTACGAGGTCCTGATGCGCGAGGAGTCCGACAAACTCCTGAACCAGGAGAACCTGATCCGCGAGGCGATTTCGTCCGTGGAGAATGACGGCATCGTGTTCCTCGACGAGATCGACAAGATCACCGGACGCGAGGATGCGCGCGGTGCGGATGTAAGCCGCGAAGGCGTGCAACGCGATTTGCTGCCGTTGATCGAAGGCACGACGGTGAACACGAAACACGGGCCCGTGAAGACGGACCATATCCTGTTCATCGCCTCGGGCGCGTTCCACCTCGCCAAACCTTCGGATCTTTTGCCGGAGTTACAAGGGCGATTGCCGATCCGCGTCGAGCTGAAGGCGCTGACTCGCGATGATTTCATCCGCATCCTGACGGAAACGGAAGCGAGCCTGATCAAGCAATACAAGGCGCTGCTGGGCACGGAGAACGTGACCCTGGAATTCGGCGACGAAGCCATCGCGGCCATCGCCGATCTGGCCGCTGAGATCAACACCAGCGTCGAGAACATCGGCGCGCGCCGTTTGCACACGGTCTTGGAAAAGCTTTTGGAAGAGATCAGTTTCACCGCGACGGACCGGTCGGGCGAAACCTTCGCCGTGACGGCGGACTACGTGCAGTCGCAGGTGGGCGCCCTGGCCAAGAAGGGCGATCTGTCGCGTTTTATTCTCTAACGCGCTTCAGAAGCACATAGAGAGCGCCGGCGCCGCCATGCTGCTGGCGCGCTTCGGTGACGGCGAGGATCAGCGGGCGCAGATCGGGGCGGTTCAGCCATTCCGGCGTTTCGCGACGGATCTTTCCGCCGCCGCGCTCACCTTTTCCGGTCACCACAACCACGCAGCGCGCCCCGCGCGCATGCGAGCGGCGGATGAAGCCGATCAGTGCGCCGTGGGCCTGATCCACCGTCATGCCGTGGAGATCGATGCGGCCGTCGACGGACATCTCCCCGCGCTTGAAGCGCTGGCCGGTGCGTTTGTCCATCGCCGCGATCGCGCCCATTTTAAGCGGCGCGGGGGCGCGTTTAGCCGGCGGCGGCGAAGGTGCGAAAAAATCAGGTTCGGGTTTTGGCGCGGCGCGCGCTTCCTCGCGCGGCGAAGACGCCGGTTCGGGCGTCGGATGCCGCTGCGGACGATACGGCGTGACGTTCCGCGTCACAAAGCGCCAGAGCTCGCTATCTTTCATGGGAGGGAATGTAAGGCCGCACCAAGCATTACGCGAGGCAGCGATACATTACATGTGGACGTCTTGAAGACGGGGATCTTCGCCGCGGTCGTTTTGGCCCCGGCCGATGTTGCCCTTGCCCGGACCTTTATTGGCCGTGTCTTCTTCTTCGCCGCGCGCCATGCGGTTAAAGGCGTGGTAGGCCTCGACGCCGTCGAGTTCCATCTCGGGAAGATAACGGGTGACGAAGGCGCGCCAATCGCCGTCGGGCGAAACGCAACGCGTCTTGTTCATGAAGTTGAGGGTGAGCACGAGGCCGCCCAGCTTCCAGAGCAAATTCCAGTTGTGCAGGTTCTCGGTCGACGCGGCGATGGCGCGCCGGTAGACGCGCTGGGCGATCCAGGGCCGCACGACGAATAGATAGAAGAACACGCCGAGCACCATCACGGCGGTGCCGAGGATGAGATCGACGGTGAACATAAGGACGAGGGAGGCAACGAACACCATGAGCAATGGCGCAACGTTTTCCCAAGGGCTCCACAGCGGCGAGCGCGGGGTGTTCAGGCGGTCGAAGTCGACGAAAATGCCAACGCGGTCTGCGTGGTAGGATTCCACCAGACGCGCGTAAAGCGCGCGGTCGCGCTTTTTCTCATGCGTGGGCTGTTTCGCGCTCGTATTCATCCACTTAGGACCTTCCGATCCGCCACAATCAGCGAAGGTAACAGAGGAGTGTTTACCGATTCTGAAGGATGGACGCCAGAAGGCCTATTGAGGCTGCGGGGGCGTTGACGCGCCCATGTCTTGGCCCAGGTTGTCGGGGGGCTCGACCGGCGGTGGAACAGGCGACGACAAGGATTCGGGGGCTTTGGGCACAAAGACCACATAGGTACCACTGCTTTTCATGCGCGCGGCTTTCATAAAAGCGTCTTCGCCGTGGCCCCAAAAGAAGTCGCCGCGCACCGCGCCGGTGATGGCGGCGCCGGTATCCTGCGCCACCACTAGACGTTGAAGAGGAAGGTCATCGGGGTCCTTGGTATCGAGCCACACGGGCGCCCCCAAGGGGATGAACCGGGGGTCGACCGCGATGGAACGGCCCGGCGTGAGCGACACGCCGGAGGCGCCGACCGGGCCATCCTCGGCCTCCGCCGCATTCAGTTTGCGGAAGAAGATATAGCGCGTGTTGAGATTCATATACCGCGCAGCGTCCTCGGGATGCGCCCGTAACCATTCGCGCACGGCGATCATGGACGCGCCGCCCGGCTTGAGCGCGCCGGCTTCCAGGAGAATGGAGCCGATGCCCTTGAATTGACGGCCGTTGGACGCGGCGAAGCCGATGCGCATCACCGAACCATCCGGAAGAGTCACGCGGCCGGAGCCCTGCACGTGCAGGACGTGGACCATCACCGGATCATCGGCCCACACCAGGACATCGGCTGAACCCGCGATAGCGCGCGCGTTGTCGATCTCGGCGCGTGTGTAATAGGGCGTCATGCGCATGCCGCGGCCGCTGTCGATCACGCGCCCGACGATATTGGACGGCACACCCGCGGGAAGGTTGGCTCCGGCGGCAAAGTCGCGCACATCGACGGTGACGAGGTCGCGCGGCAGCCCGTAGATTGGATACTGGTACATGCCGCTCTGTTCGAGCGATCCGCGCAAATCGGCTTCGTAATAACCGGTGAAGAGGCCGTGATCGTTCGCCGCTTCGCCGGAGCCGCTGGCGACGCGGTAGCCGACGAACATGTCGGCGAGGACGGCGCGCAACGCGGCGTCGCCGCCGTTCACGCGCAAAATCGCGTCGCACGCGCTATGCCAGGCCGAAGCCGGCCGGGCGATATTGCCTGTCCCGATCACGCGGTCGGGCGCGAGTGTTTTGATGCGCTCGCACGAGCGATGCAGCGCGGGCAGGGCCTGCGCGATCGATTCTTCCTGCCAGCCTGGCAGGTTATCGACGCCGACGAGCGTATAGGTGACGGTGTTATCGGGTTTCACCGCTGCCGTGGACGCTGGCGGCTGCTCCTCGCGCGCCTCGTTGGCCGGCTGATGCTGGCGCATGAAACTGATCGCCGCGGCGGCGCCGATGACGGTGCCAACGAGAAGCGCCGCTACGAGAGCGACCGTTGAGCGCGGGCGTGGGGGTGGTGCGTCCGGTTCAGCCACGAGACTTCGACAGAGACTGGGAGAAGGTTACTCAACGCTCCGGGTGGCAACCAGGACCCAGTTCGGGTCGCGGCTGGAGAGGTCGCGGGCGAACGTCCACACGTCGGTGACGCTATCGACATGCTCGCGGTCGCCATCAACAATCTCACCCGCGCTGTTCTTGATCACATTGACCTGTTCGCTTTGGAAGCGCACGTCGATCGAAGCGCGTACGCCTTCGACGGAGATCGCTTCCACCTTGGGCGGCTTCAGGACGACGAGTTCGGTTTCCATGGTCTCGCCGCGCTGTTCGCGTTCCTGGATCGCGTTGGCGAACTGGCCATAGACCTCGGGGCTGAGCAGCGGCTTCAAGGTGTCCGTGTCGCCGCGCGCATAGGCGTTCACGATCATTTCGAAAGCCTTCGCCGCGCCTTCGCCAAAACGGCTAACGCTGAAGCTGGGGTCGGCCATCTTGATTTGCACGAGGCCGGCTTCCATGGGCGTGCCTTGGTAAGCCGGTTCGATATCGAGCGCGCCTTCGCGCGAGCGGCGCGCCGCGCCGGGAATGGTCACAACGTTGTCGGGAGAATTAGAGGTTCCACGCGCGTAGCCCTCTTCAGGGCGCGCATCGCGGGTCGGTTCATGGCCGGTCCGGCGTCCGAGGACGCTGCGCAGACGCAGCACGATGAACCCCGCGACCATCGCGAGGATAATAATGTCGATAAACTGAAAGCCTTCCATTGTCTCGCCGTCGCTTGGTTGGAGGGAGCCCCCAAGGAGTATCTCTCGGCTCTTAGAAAGCCGAAGTCAGAACGTCGGCCATACATTAAAAATAGGCTCTCGCTTCCTAAAGGGCAAGCGAAGGGGGCCCGAATTCCGCGCCTCGCGCCATCTATTCCGGGTAACACTTCATATCCGTGGAAGTACTTGTAGGGGCTGCTTGTATGGCTGCTAGAAGCGTGTTACCTGCGCCCTCGCGCCCAATTCGTGCGCCCCAACGGAGACGACCATGAGCGAGACGAGCGATCTGCCCCCGGAATCCGCGCCCAGCGAGGACCAAGCGCCGCCGTTCGCCCCGATCCGGATCGCCGGTCAGTATATTAAGGACCTGTCGTTCGAAGTCCCGGGCGCTCCCGAGATCTACGCGATCCTGCAGACGCAGGCCCCGGAAATCCCCATCAGCATCGATGTGGTCGCCCGTCCGGTCAGCGAGACCACCTATGAAGTCTCCCTGACGATCCACCTGGAAGCCACCGTCGGCGAACGTAAGGCGTTCATCTGCGAGCTGGTCTATTGCGCCGCCGTGGAAGTGAACAAAGCCATCGTGCCGGAAGAGCACATCCATCCGTTGTTGATGATCGAAGTGCCCCGCCAGATTTTCCCGTTCGCCCGCCAGATCGTCTCGGATGCGACCGGCCATGGCGGTTTCCCGCCGCTGCAGCTCCAATTGGTCGATTTCGGGCTTCTGTACCGTCAGAAATTCGGCGTGCCGGGCCAGAGCCAGCCGCAACCGCAGCCGGCCGTCCACTAAAGCGGGACTATGCCGCGGTTTCGGCCGCGGCTTTCAGCCAAATCGGGTTTTTCAGCTTCGCGACGAAGGCCGCGTGAGCGGCAAGCTCGTCCGCGCTTGCGGCATGGACCCGCGGCTCGCGCGCGGTGCGTTCGATCTTTTCCTCGGGGCCCGTGTCGACCGTCGCGGCGGCGGCGAGGGCAAGACCGGGTTCACGGCCCCCGATCAGCTCGAGATAGACCCGGGCCAGGAGCTTCGCGTCGAGCAACGCCCCGTGTTTTCCGCGCTCGGACAGATCTATTTGAAAGCGCCGGCACAATGCATCGAGACTGGCTTGCGCGCCGGGAAATTTCCGGCGGGCCAGAACGACGGTGTCTATGGCGCGGTCGGCGGCCAGGGGACCACGCCCGATCCGGCGCAGCTCGGCATTGATGAAGTTCATATCAAAGCCGGCGTTGTGAGCGATGATCGGGGAATCACCGATAAAACCCAGAAGATCGTCGGCGAGCGAAGAAAACAACGGCTTATCGGCCAGGAACGCGGCCGAGAGCCCGTGCACCGCTTCAGCTTCCGCCGGCATATCGCGCTCGGGGTTTAGATAGCGGTGAAATTCATTGCCCGTAGGCATGTGGTTGAAGAGCTCGATACAACCGATCTCGACCACGCGGTGACCGCCCAAGGGATCGAACCCCGTGGTTTCCGTATCAAGGACGATCTCACGCATCGCTTAGTTTTCTCCGCCCGGGCCCAACCTTGATTTTAGAGCGCGTGTCAGGCGGCGCAAGGTCTCGCGCTTGCCGAGACCGGACAGAATGACCGCATCGGCGCGTTTACGTTTTTGGGCATCGGGCATCTGGCGCGCGAGAATGCCTTTCAATTTTGCTTCGGTCATGCCGGGACGGCGCATCGCACGTTGGCGTTGCAAGAAGGCCGGCGCCGAAACGACGACGATCATGTCGAAAAGATCGTTTTGCGGCGTTTCGAACAGAAGCGGGATTTCGACGGCGACGACGCCGCGGCGTTGCACGGCCGCGACCTGGAAGAAATGCGCGCGGGCCGCTTTCACCATCGGATGGAGAATGGCTTCCAGCGCGGCGAGCGCTTGAGGATTGGCGAATACAGCCTTGCCGAGCGCCGCGCGGTCGACACCGTTGTTCGACGTCACACCCGGGAAGCGTTCGCCGACAGAAGCCACCGCGAGGCCGCGGGGGCCGAGCAGCTTGTGCACGGCGGCATCGGCGCTGAAAACAGGAATTCCGGCGCGGGCCAGGAACGATGTCGCCGTGGATTTGCCCATGGCGATGGAGCCGGTCAACCCAACGATCCGCGACGGCCAGCGGCGCGGACGGACTTTGTGCGGATGAAGCCGGCGGCGTTTCATGCGGTGAGCACGTGGGCCCTTAAAGCGGGTGTGACTTCCGGACGCACGCCAAACCAGCCGGCGAAGGCGGGCTGCGCCTGATAAAGCAGCATGCCAAGCCCATCGACCGTCGGATTCTTGCGCGCGCGCGCGGCGGCGAGGAGCGGTGTTTCGAGCGGGACATAGACAATGTCGTTGACCACAGCGGTCGTTGGCAGCGGCGCGAGATCGATATCAAGCGGCGGCTGGCCTTTCATGCCAAGGGTCGTCGTGTTGACGAGCAGCGCCGCACCGCTGAGCGCGTCCTTCATGTCCTCCCAGGCCCGCGGTTTAAGGCGGCGTGGACCCATCTGCATCGCCAGCGCCTCGGCGCGCGCGGCCGTCCGATTGACCACGCGAATCTCGCTCACGCCGGCGTCCTGGAGCGCAAAGCACACCGCGCGCGCCGCGCCGCCGGCGCCGAGCACAACAGCGGGGCCGGCGTCAGGAGTCCACATCGGCGCTTCCGCGCGGAGGTTGGTGATGAAGCCGTAGGCGTCGGTGTTAGTACCGAGCATCTTGCCGTCGGCAGTCAGGAAGATCGTATTCACGGCGCCGATTTGACGGGCTTCGTTGGTGATACCCGTCAGGAACGAAAGCGCGGTTTCCTTGTGCGGCACCGTGAGATTGACGCCCGAGAAACCCTTCTCGTGCAACTCGGATATGGCGGCGCCGAGGCTTTCGGGCGGAACCGGCAGGCGCATATAGCTGCCTTCGATGCCGTAGGTTTTCAACCAGAACTCATGCAGCGCCGGCGAGCGTGAATGATCGACCGGCCAGCCCATGATACCGGCTTTGATCGGCTTCATGACGTCACCACGCGGTGTTCCCGCAAGAACGCGAGCAGCTCGAGCAGCGGGAGACCAAGAACACTGAAAAAGTCGCCGTCGACCTTGCTGAAGATTTGCGCGCCGCGGCCCTCCAGATGATAAGCGCCGACCGACGAGGTCACCGCGTCGCCGACGGCGGCGATGTACTCGTCAAGGAACGCATCCGAGAACGGCCGCACGCTCATGCGCGGCTGAGATGTGTGATGCCAGATGGGCGAGCCATGAAGCGCAACCGTGATGCTCGTGGGCAAGACATGTGTCTTGCCGCGCAGCTTCAGCAAATGACTGCGCGCGCCGGCGATGTCTTTCGGTTTGTCGAACCAGTCGCCGTCGCAATCGAGCATTTGGTCGGCGCCGATCACGAGGGCTTCCGGATAGCGCATTGAGATAGTGCCGGCCTTGAATTCAGCTAACGCAAGGGCGCAGTCGGACGCAGATACCCCTTCAGCTTTCAGCGAAGCTTTGATCGCTTCTTCATCGACGTGTGCGGGAATCTGTTCAAAGGCGAGCCCGGCCGAGCGCATCAGATTCGCGCGGCTTTTGCTCGCCGAGGCAAGGATCAGGGGACGGGTCATGATGTTGGCGAGGTACGCTGCGTATAAAGTTGAATGATTGTCGCCGCGGTTTCTTCGATGGAGCGGCGGGTGACGTCAATTACGGGCCAGCCGTGTTTGGCGAACAGACGCCTTGATTCGGCGATTTCCTCGCGCACTGTTTCTAGGTCCGCGTAACCCTCGTTGCGGTCTTCGTTCATGATGCGCAGGCGGCTCTGGCGAATGTCAGACAGGCTTTTCGGCTCGCGGGTGAGACCCACGATCAGCGGTTTTGTCGCTGTGAACACTTCCGGCGCCAGGGTTACATTAGGAACTAGTGGAATATTGCCGGCTTTGAGACCGCGGTTGGCCAGATACATGCATGTCGGTGTTTTCGACGTACGGGATACGCCAATTAAGATGACATCGGCCTCAAGCATGGTGGTCATGGACTGGCCGTCGTCGTGGGCTACGGTGAAGTGCATGGCGTCGATACGATGGAAATATTCGTCATCGAGCGCATGCTGACGGCCGAT
Organism: Rhodospirillaceae bacterium; assembly: GCA_050246995.1. Lineage (GTDB taxonomy): Bacteria > Pseudomonadota > Alphaproteobacteria > Rhodospirillales > Rhodospirillaceae > SHVO01. The sequence continues at coordinate 80,163 of JBFWVA010000008.1, forward strand.
TTCGGTCCCGGCGCGGCGTTCGAAGAACTGGGACAAGGCCCCCATGACGGGATCCAGCGCGGACACATAGGAAATCTTCAAGTCCCTGCAGGCCTGTTCGAGAAGACCCCGGATTTTGCCGTCGAGGAGAGTGAAAATCACAAGCCCCGGGGCGCTGCGGATCCCCTCGATCACCCGGTTCATCTGACCGGGGGTCCGCACCAGCCACCAGAAATGCTCGGTTACCTGGACATTCTCGTACTGCACCAAGCAGGCACGGGCAATGTTGGTCACCGTTTCGCCTGACGAATCGGACACGAGATGGAGGTTATAAGGAGCGCGGTCAGTCACCGAAAAGAGGCTCCACGGTCGCGGGAATCAAAACTCACAGGGCAGCGGGATAAGAATCTTTGTCGGGGATAAGTCAGCTTTCGCCAGAACTGTCATCAAAGAGTGCACGCAGCAAGGGAATCCATTAGCACTTTTGCGAACAGCCCAGGTGACGGTGAAGAAACCTGTGAATCAGGTGCATGAAATCAGGCGAAGAGCACAATACCCGTTTTCCACCATTTTGACATTTCGCGGTTCACGCCCCTGTCAGAGCTGTTTGCCGAATGATTCCCACACCCAAGAGGCTCGGCATTACGAATGTGCACACATCACGGGATAGAAAAGGAGCAGTGATGATTCTCGTTACTCACAGGCCCAACCTTCATCCTTCACCTAAGATCTCTTAAGATTAGGGTGGATTGTTTTCCTCGCTGTAAGCCCCTTGTCCTGAATTCAAATATTGACTCGCTGGGCCGCGATCAGGTATCGCTTCCATCATCAGAACGGGGCGTTCGGCCCGTCTTCTCAAAAATCGCCCTCGTCAGAGATCAGCTTCGATCAAAGACCCTGCCGCCAGCGTTTAACGGGCGGCCTCTCGAAAACCTCCCTCCGGCGACCCTCCTTAACCACTCTCCTTCCACCACTTATCCCCTCACCTCATACATATTTTAGCACCCATGCATCTTCAGGAACTGAAGCGCAAAACCCCCGCCGAACTTCTCAGCTTTGCCGAGGAATGCGGGATTGAGAACGCTTCCAACCTCCGGCGCCAGGATCTCATGTTTGGGATCCTTAAAGTGCTGGCTGAGAAAGACACCTCCATCGACGGGGACGGTGTCCTCGAAATCCTGCAGGACGGCTTCGGCTTCCTGCGCTCGCCGGAAGCGAACTATCTGCCGGGTCCAGACGACATTTACGTGTCGCCGAGCCAGGTGCGGCGTTTCGGCCTCCGGACCGGCGATACGGTCGAAGGTCAGATCCGCGCGCCGAAAGACGGTGAACGCTATTTCGCGCTTCTCAAGGTCAACACCATCAATTTCGAAGATCCGGACAACGTCCGCCACCGGATCAACTTCGACAACCTGACGCCGCTCTATCCCGACGAAAAGCTGTCGATGGAAGTCGAGCAGAAGGACACTAAGAACAAGGATCTAACAGGCCGTGTCATCGAGCTGGTTTCGCCGCTCGGCAAAGGCCAGCGCGCCCTGATTACCGCTCAGCCGCGGACCGGCAAAACCATTATGCTGCAAAGCATCGCGAATGCGATCGCGGCAAATCACCCCGAAGTTTATTTGATCGTTCTTCTGATCGACGAACGTCCGGAAGAAGTGACGGACATGGACCGCACCGTGAAAGGGGAGGTTGTAAGCTCGACTTTCGACGAGCCGGCCTCTCGTCACGTCCAGGTTGCTGAAATGGTCATCGAGAAGGCCAAGCGTCTCGTGGAGCACAAGCGGGACGTGGTCATTCTCCTGGATTCAATCACCCGCTTGGCCCGTGCTTACAACACCGTTGTGCCTTCTTCAGGCAAGGTGCTGACGGGCGGCGTCGACGCCAACGCCCTCCAGCGTCCGAAGCGCTTCTTCGGCGCAGCGCGCAATATCGAAGAAGGCGGCTCGCTCACCATCATCGCGACGGCTCTGATCGATACCGGCAGCCGCATGGATGAAGTGATCTTCGAAGAGTTCAAGGGCACCGGTAACTCGGAAATCGTCCTCGACCGCAAGCTCTCGGACAAGCGCGTGTTCCCGTCGATCGACATCACCAAATCGGGTACCCGCAAAGAAGAGCTGCTGGTCAAGCAGAGCGACCTGTCGAAGATGTGGGTCCTGCGCCGTATTCTGGACCCGATGGGCGTCCAAGACGGCATGGAGTTCCTGCTCGACAAGCTCCGCGATTCGAAGAACAACGGTGACTTCTTCGACCGCATGAACAAATAAGCGGGCGAAGACGGAACAGACAAAAAAAGAGCGGACGCTTCAAACGTCCGCTCTTTTTCTTTGAACGCTTGCTGGTCTTAGATCTTCAGCACGGTCGAACCCGTGGTCAGGCGGGCTTCGAGCGCGACATGGGCTTTTGCCGCGTCGGCCAAAGCAAAGGTCTGGCCGATGTCGATCTTCACGGCGCCGGATTTCACGACGGCGAACAGCGCCTCACATCCGCGCAGCAGATCGGCGCGGGTAGCGACGAAGTCGCCGAGACGCGGCCGCGTCATCATGAGCGAGCCGCGCGCGGCGAGTTGAAGCGGATCGACCGCCGGCGCCGGACCCGAGGCATTCCCGAACGCGACGGCAAGACCGCGCGGCATCAGACAATCGAGGGATTTCATGAATGTGTCCTTGCCGACCCCGTCAAAAGCCACGGAGACACCCTTGCCGCCGGTGAGCTCGCGCACCTGCGCGACCCAATTTTCATCTTTATAGAAAATGACGTGTTGGCAACCGGCCTCGCGGGCGAGCTTCGCCTTTTCCGCGAAACCGACCGTGCCGATGACGTTGATGCCAAGATGCTTCGCCCACTGGGCGAGAATGAGGCCGACTCCGCCCGCGGCCGCGTGACAGAGCACGGTTTCACCGGCTTTTATCGAGCGCAGTTCATAGAGCAGATACCAGACGGTGAGTCCGCGCAGCATCATCGCCGCGGCTTGTTCATCCGTCACGCCGTCTGGAATCTTCACGGCCTTCTCGGCTGGGAAGAGGCGCTCGGCCGCATAGCTGCCAACGGGACCGAAACCATAGGCGACGCGATCGCCCACCTTGAGGTCTGTCACTCCGGCGCCGACGGCCGCGACCTTGCCCGCGCCTTCGGAACCGGGGATGAGCGCGATGTCGCCAAAGCCCTTCACACTTGGCGCAACTTTATAAAGGCCAGTGCGGTGATAGGTGTCGATGTAGTTCACGCCGGCATAGGTCTGCGCGATGCGGATTTCGCCGGGGCCCGGTTCGCCGACGGGAACGTCGGCAAGCTGCATGACATCGGGGCCGCCGTAAGTTTGAACGAGGATTGCTTTGGTCATAGGGGCATCAACGCCTTTTCAAGTTCGAGGAGCGCGATTTTCGTTTCCACGCCGCCGGCGCCGGAGTAACCGCCGAGGCTGTTCGCGCCTACAACGCGGTGGCAGGGAATAATCACAGGGAACCGATTGCGGCCGCACGCCGTGCCCACGGACCGCGCGCTGGCTTTCAAACGTTTGGCGATATCACCATAGGTGAGCGTTTTCCCGGCGGGGATCTTGCACATCTCGCGCCAAACTTGTTTCTGGAAATCGGTGCCTTCGACGCGCAGAGGAAGGTCGAACTTTTCCAATGTGCCGTCGAAATAGTCGTCGAGCTGGCGCTTGGCGTCTTTCAACAAAGGCGTGGCTTTCTGGTCGCGCGCCCAACCCCAGTCGATGGAGACGATCTCGCCTTCGTCTTCACTTATAGTGATGTCGCCAATGGGAGAGTGCATGGACAGCTGCGGCATGCGGCACCTTTAGGACTTCAAGGCCTGTATCAAGCCGGCCGCGCTGGTTTGCGGCGGTGAACAGGTGGGACCGCGGCAAACATAAGCGGTCGCAACGCCGCTTGCAGCAGTTTTGCCGTGGGCTGGGTGCATATCAGCTAGCAAAGTTCCGGGGATGACCACGTTGAGGACAAGGTTCGGGATGGACACCTCCCGGAGCGCGGCGCGCAGCGCCGCCGTGTCCGTGGGCTCCCCGATGATCACGACCTGAATGGCTTTCTCGAGTAGCTCGAAGCCATTGAGAAGCGTTACGCCGTGCGGAAAGCTTTTCATGGATTCGACTTCCAGGGCGTCGACCGTGGATTTCGCGCGCATCCGGTAGACCTGTTTCCCGGTGAGATAAAAGGCGCGCGCCAGCGCGAAAACCATACCGCCGTTCCCGGAGGGCACCGCGCTGTCGCTCGCGCTTTTGGTTCTGAGCACGAGATCATGAGCATCGGCGGCGGTGAAAAAATAGCCGCCGTCGTTGTCGTCCCAATAAAGTGCGCTGGTGATATCGATCCAGACTTCCGCCTGCGCGAGATAAGACGCTTCGCCCGTCGCTGTATGGAGCGCGAGGGCCGCGTTGATCATATTGGCGTAATCGTCGAGCATCGCGGCGGTTTGCAAGCGGCCCCGGCAAAAGGAGTGCCCCAAACGCCCGCGCCCCGCTTCATCCGTCCACGTCATGGTGCGGCAAACCGCCTCATATGTTTCACGCGCCGCCGCGATCCACAGGGGCTCATTGAACGCCATGCCGGCGCGGGCGAGCGCGGCGATGGTTAGACCGTTCCAGTCGGCGAGAATCTTGTCGTCGCGGGCCGGCGGGATTCGCTTCGCGCGCGCGGCCAGGAGAAGCGCGCGGCTCCGCGCCAGTTCCGCTTCGTCCGGTATAGCCGCGCCGATGAGGCGCGTGCGGTTCAGGATCGTATGGCCTTCCCAGTTACCCTCGGGCGTCACGTCGTAGGCGTTCTTGAATGCCGCGCCTTGCGGACCAAGGAGCGTGTCGATCTCGGCCTCAGTCCAAACGTAGTACTTCCCTTCTTCACCCTCGGAGTCGGCGTCGAAGGCCGCCGTGAAGGCGCCGGTTTCTCCGATCATGTCGCGCTTCAACCAGTCGATGGTCTCGCGCACACGTGAAGCCAACAGCGGGTCTTTGTTGTGCTGCCAGACCAGCGTCATGAGGTCGATGAGTTGGGCGTTATCGTAGAGCATCTTCTCGAAGTGCGGCACCAACCAGGCGCTATCCGTCGAATAGCGCGCGAAGCCGCCGGCAAGGTGATCGTAGATCCCGCCTTCGCATAAATGCGCGAGTGTGGTGGTCACGGCTTGTTCGAAGCGCGGGTTGCCTGTGCGGATAAAAGCGCGCCACAGGAACTCGAACACAAACGGCATCGGAAACTTTGGGGCGCCGGTCATGCCGCCGGACGAGAAATCGACATAATCCAGGAGGCGTAGGGCGGCCTCCTCGAGCAAGGGGAAGGAAAGACCGTCGCGCAGGCGTTCGCGATGCGCAGCGCCAATGGATTGCGTGAGCTCCGCGCCGTGGGCGGACACTTCGTCTTTTCGCTCCCGCCAGACTTTCTCGATATGGGCAAGCACCTGCGGCAGGCTCGGCCGGCCATAAGCGGGCTCGGGCGGAAAATATGTCCCGCCGAAGAAAGGCTTTCCATCCGGAGCCACGAACATCGTAAGCGGCCAGCCGCCCTGCCCGCCGATCAGCGCAAGCGCTTTTTGGTAGATCGCGTCAACGTCGGGCCGCTCTTCCCGGTCTACCTTCACATTGACGAAGCCCCGATTCATCGCCGCGGCGATGTCGGCATTCTCAAAACATTCGTGGGCCATGACATGGCACCAATGGCAGGCCGAATAGCCGACCGACAACAGGACCGGCACATCGCGCGCCTTCGCTTCCGCAAAAGCCGCGTCGGACCAAGGCCACCAGTGGACGGGATTGTCCTTGTGCTGGAGCAGATAGGGGCTTGTCTCTTCGCCGAGGCGGTTACGGCCAGCGTTCATGGACAGGCGCGGCATAGGGCCTTAATTTGGGGTGGTCACCTTAAGCGTCCCTTCCGGCCACTTCCATCCTCTTTCCCGCGAGATCCATCATGAAAGTCACCATCAATATCGACTGCACGCCAGAAGAAGCGCGTTCGTTCATGGGGCTTCCGGACGTCGCGCCGTTTCAGAATGCGATGCTTGATGAAATGAAGAGCCGCATGAGCAGCGCCACCGCGGCGATGGATCCCGAAAGGATGCTGAAGACGTTGTTTCCCTTGCAGTCCGAGGGCATGGCCGAACTTCAGAAAGCGTTCTGGAATCAGTTCACGAGCGCGGCCAAGAAATAAGGTCATCTCAATGACCAGCGAGACGATCTTCGCGCTGGCCTCGGCCGCGGGGCGCGCGGGCATCGCGGTTGTGCGTGTCTCAGGGCCGGATGCGGGCGCTGCGCTGCGCGCGTTGGGCTGTCACATTCCTGAAGCGCGCCGGGCGACGCGCGCGAAGTTTCGCGACTCTACGGGTACGCTGATCGACGATGGGCTGGTCCTGTGGTTCCCCGGACCGGCGAGTTTCACGGGCGAGGATGTCGCTGAGCTTCATATCCATGGCGGCCGCGCTGTGATCGCGCACCTTTCGGATGCGCTGTCCGTCATCGCGGGCGTTCGCCCGGCCGAAGCGGGTGAATTCACACGCCGCGCCTTCGAGTACGGCAAGCTCGATCTGACGCAGGCCGAAGCGCTCGCCGACCTTATTGACGCTGAAACCCGCGCGCAGCAGCGCCAAGCGCTGCGGCAAATGGGCGGGGCGCTGAAAGAAATATATGACGACTGGCGCCATCGTCTCGTGCAGGCGCTCGCGCATCTGGAAGCGGTGATCGATTTTCCGGATGAGGATTTGCCGGAGAATGTGGCCGCGCGCATGTGGGATGAAGTCGCGGACCTGCGCCGGGACATCACAGCGCACCTTGACGACGGCCATCGCGGCGAAAGAACACGCGACGGCGTGCATGTGGCGATCATCGGGCCGCCCAATGCCGGCAAATCAAGTTTGCTCAATGCGCTAGTGCGGCGCGACGCCGCGATCGTCTCGGATATTCCAGGCACCACGCGCGATGTGATCGAGGTGCATCTCGATCTCGGCGGTTTCGCGGTGACCATCGCCGATACGGCGGGCCTGCGCGAGGCGGGGGACGTCATTGAGGACGAGGGCATCCGCCGCGCTCATAAGCGCGCGAAGGACGCTGACCTCAAGATCGCGCTGTTCGACGGCGCAGGTTTTCCAATGCGCGATGCGGCGACGGAAGCGCTGCGTGACGCGCGCACCCTTGCGGTGGTCAATAAGGCGGATCTCATAAAGGGCGCAAAAGCTTTTGATGCGCGCGAAGGCCTGCACTTCATTTCGGTGAAGTCGGGTTTTGGACTCGCTGAATTTCTCGCCGCGCTTGAGGCGCGCGTGCGCGATGAAAGCGACGCCGGCAGCGCGGCGCCTCTCACCCGGGCGCGTCACCGAGTCGCGCTTGAGGAATGCCGTGACGCTCTCGATCGGGCTAAGAACGCTCCGCTCGCCGAGCTTGCGGCGGAAGACCTGCGACTCGCAGCGCGGGCCTTGGGCCGATTGACCGGCCGGGTCGACGTGGACGAGATCCTGGACGTCGTCTTTCGCGACTTCTGCATCGGAAAGTAAGTCCCGGCCGAAAAATATTTTTAGGGCCTTGGGTGCGCGAAGCCGCGGTTTCCCGACCTAAAATCCTTTGGGTGGCCCCGCCCTCCGCGATATAAGGGCGCACCTTTATCCACAGCTTTTCCCGGACTTATCCATGGATCCCACTGGGGCCCGGACATACGACGTCATTGTTGTCGGCGGAGGTCATGCGGGCTGCGAAGCCGCCGCGGCCGCCGCCCGATTTGGCGCGCGTACCCTTTTGGTCACCCATAAGGTCGAGACCATCGGCCAGATGTCCTGTAATCCGGCGATCGGCGGCCTCGCCAAGGGTCACCTCGTCCGGGAAATCGACGCCCTCGATGGGATCATGGGCAGGGCCACCGACCTTGGCGGTATCCAGTTCCGAATGCTGAACCAGTCCAAAGGCCCCGCCGTGCGAGGGCCCCGCGCCCAGGCCGACCGCAAACTCTATAAAAAGGCCGTCCAGGACCTTCTCGCCGCGCAGCCAAATCTGGAGATCCGTGCCGGCGGAATCGAAGATTTAATATTAGATTCAACGGGTTGTAGAGTTTTAGGTGTGGTCGCCGGCGACGGCGCCGAGATCCGGGCTGCAGCCGTGGTCCTGACCACTGGCACCTTTCTTAACGGCTTGATTCACCGCGGAGAAACCCGGATTCCGGCGGGCCGCATTGGCGAGGCGCCGGCCCTTGGGCTTTCGCAAACGCTGAAGCGCCTGGCCTTCGGCGTCGGCCGGCTTAAGACCGGCACCCCGCCTAGGCTCGACGGACGTACCATCGACTGGCACAGCCTCGAGATGCAGTCCGGGGACGACCCGCCCGGGCCCTTCTCGTTCCTGACTGAAAAGATCACGACGCCGCAGGTCCAGTGTGGGGTCACATATACGAGCCCCGAAGGCCATGCCCTGATCCTCGCCAATAAAAGCCGGGCGCCGATCTACAACGGCCAGATTCAAGGTGCCGGACCGCGCTACTGCCCCTCGATCGAAGACAAGGTGGTGCGCTTTTCAGAGCGCGAGCGACACCAAATTTTCCTTGAGCCAGAAGGACTTGACGACGATACCGTTTATCCGAACGGGATCTCGACTTCACTTCCCGAGGACGTTCAGCTGGCCCTGCTCAAGACGATCGAGGGCCTCGAGAACGCGGTCATGCTTCAGGCTGGCTATGCGATTGAGTACGACTACGTCGATCCGCGCGAACTTCAGGCCACCCTCGAAACCCGCAAGGTTTCCGGGCTTTACTTCGCAGGCCAGATCAACGGAACGACCGGATATGAGGAAGCCGCCGCCCAAGGGCTGATTGCCGGCCTCAACGCGGCGCGTAAGGTTGGCCAGTCCGCGCCGGTCACCTTTGACCGCGCCGAGGGCTATCTCGGGGTGATGGTCGATGACCTAACCACCTTGGGCACGACCGAGCCCTATCGCATGTTCACGTCCCGCGCTGAATACCGCCTCCAGCTGCGCGCCGATAACGCGGACCTCCGTCTAACGGAGAAAGGCATCGCCGCGGGATGTGTGGGTACTATGCGCGCCAATCGCTTTGCCGAGAAGAAGGCGGCTCTCGATGCGCTACGGATGCGCTTGGCCGAGATTTCAGTCACCCCGGCGGAGCTTCAGAAACGCGGCCTTACCGTCAATCAGGATGGCGTGCGCCGTAACGGGCTCAATATTCTCTCCATGCCGGATCTGAATTATGCCCGCTTACGCGATCTGTTCGCGGACCTTCCCGAAGCGAGCCCTGCCGTTGTTGAGCAGGTCGAGATCGAAGCGCGCTATGCTGGCTATATGGACCGGCAGACGGCAGATATCCGCGCCTTCCGCCGTGATGAAGCGTTGCGCCTTCCCGATGACCTGGATGTTGACGCCATCGGCGGCCTTTCGAACGAAGTCCGCCAGAAGCTCAAGACGGGACGCCCGGCCACACTCGGCGCCGCCGCCCGTATTCCTGGCGTCACCCCCGCCGCCCTGACCGCTTTGCTCCGCCATGTCCGCCGGGACCGCGACGCTGAAGTCGCGTGAGTGTTTCACGTGAAACAATCCCCTATTACTGGCCCTGACGCGTTTCAGGCGACCTTCGATGTTTCACGTGAAACATTGGAGCGGCTGAAGGCTTATGCCGATCTTCTCGTAAAATGGAACGCGAAGATCAATCTGGTTAGTCCCGATTCCATCCCCACCTTATGGCACCGCCATATTGCTGATTCTGCTCAGCTTTTCCGATTTATTCCCCATAATACCCCCAATTTACTAGATGTGGGCTCAGGGGCCGGCTTCCCGGGCCTCGTCCTTGCGATCATGGGCGTTCCGAACGTCCATCTGGTGGAAGTGGACCAGCGGAAAGTGGCCTTCATGCGGGAAGCGGCGCGCGTTGCGGGCGTCCAGGTGACCTTCCATGCCGCTCGGATCGAATCTATCCCCGCTTTTCAGGTCCAAGCGGTAACTGCCCGCGCGTTGGCGGCGCTGGAGCGCCTCTTGGAGTGGACCTCCCCCTTCCGAACGCCCGATACCTTATGCCTGTTTTTAAAGGGTCAAACGGTTGAGGCCGAATTGACGGAAGCCCACAAGAGATGGACAATGGTAGTGGATCGGCAGCAAAGCCTGACCGATCCCACAGGAACCATTCTATCCCTTCGTGAGGTCTGCCGTGTCCGAGACGACAACGTCCGAGACGAGCCCCCCCGTCACTGAAACGGCCCGGGAAAATAAGCCGCGCCGTCCGCGGGTTATCGCCATTTCCAATCAGAAGGGCGGCGTTGGGAAGACGACGACCACCGTCAATCTCGCCACCGCGATCGCGGCGGTGAACAAGCGCGTCCTGGTGATCGACCTCGATCCGCAGGGTAACGCGTCCACCAGCTTCGGGATCGATCAAAAACACCGCGCCGTGAACGCCTACCATCTTTTGACGGGCGGCGCCGATTTGAATGCGGCTGTTGTTCCGACCACGATCCCCGATCTCAGCATTGTCCCGTCGGGTGTCGATCTGGCCGCGGCGGAACTGGAGCTCGTCGACTTGGAGAACCGTCAGGCGCGCCTCAAGGAAGCGCTCGCCGGCCATGGTCAGCACTGGGATTTCGTCCTTATCGACTGCCCGCCGTCGCTCGGCCTCTTGACCCTGAATGCGCTGGTGGCCGCCGACGCCGTGATGGTGCCGCTCCAGGCAGAATTCCTTGCGTTGGAAGGGGTTAGCCAACTTGTGCGCACCATCGAGAGGGTCAAAAAGAGCTTCAACCCCACTCTCGAACTCCAAGGCATCGTGCTCACCATGGTCGACCGGCGTAACTCGCTGTCGGTAATGGTGGAGAACGATGTGCGCGAGTTCTTCGGCCAGAAGGTCTACACAACGACGATCCCGCGTAACGTGCGTATCTCCGAAGCGCCATCTCATGGGAAGCCCGTGCTGCTCTATGATTTCAAGTCCACGGGATCAAAGGCCTACCTCGATCTCGCGGGCGAAGTCCTCAAACGCGAGAACGCCGCCGCATGAACGCCGATAGCCCAAAGCGCCTTGGCCGGGGCCTGAACGCCCTCTTCGGCGATCAGGACGCCGCGCCCGAAACGCCGGCCGCGCCGCCGTCGGCTCCGGTTGCCGCCGCGCCGGCCGTGGTGGCTGCCGCCGCCGGTCCCGTCACGCGTCTCGCCGTCGATCTCCTTTCGCCTTCGCCCTATCAGCCGCGCCGTCACTTCGACGAGACCGCGTTGTCCGAGCTTTCCGACTCGGTGCGTGAGAAGGGCGTGATCCAACCGCTCCTCGTCCGTCCGGACCGCGCGAAACCCGGGCATTACGAAATCATCGCCGGTGAGCGGCGCTGGCGCGCGGCGCAACGCGCGCAAGTGCACGAGGTGCCGGTGCACCTCGCCGATCTCTCCGACGCCGAGACTCTTGAAGTCGCGCTTATTGAAAACCTGCAGCGGCAGGATCTGACACCGGTCGAAGAAGCGCGCGGATATCAGCGCATGCTCGATGAGTTCGGTCACACGCAAGAACGCGTCGGCGAAATCGTCGGCAAGTCGCGCGCCCACGTCGCCAACACGCTGCGTCTTCTCAATCTGCCCTTCTCCGTTTTGCAAATGCTCGAAGAAGGCAAGATCACGGCAGGCCAAGCGCGTCCATTGATCGGCGTCAGCCGCGCGGAAGACATCGCGCGCGAAGTCGTCAAAAAAGGAATGAGCGCGCGTCAGGCGGAAAAGTTCGCAAAGAGCTTCGGCCGCAAGAAACGCGCCGCCAATATGCTGCCGAAGGACACCGACACCGCGGCGCTCGAACAGAGCCTCGCCAAGGCGACCGGTTATAAAGTGAACATCGCTTTCGACGGGACGGGCGGCACGGTGACCATCTCATACGCGAGCCTCGAGCAACTGGATGATATCGTGCATCGCTTATCGACCGGTGCGCCGCGCCACGAGCTGCACGACTAAATAATGCTGCCACAGGTTCCGTTTTATTTTTTGCGGCACGGCGAGACCGATTGGAATCGCCGGCGCGTGATGCAGGGTCACATCGACATCGCGCTCAATGACATTGGTATCCGTCAGGCGATGGATGTGGCGCCGGCTGTCGCGCAATTGCCGATCAAGACCATTGTCGTGAGCACGCTCTCTCGCGCCAGGCGCACGGCCGAGATCGTCAACGTCAACAACGTGCCCATCGTCGTCATCGAGACGCTAAAGGAATGCGGTTTCGGTGTGTATGAGGGCCATGACTCAAACGGCGCGTGGCGCGCGGACTGGATGGCGGGCGGCGCGATCGAGGGCGGCGAACGCCGCGTCGATTATATCGCGCGTGTTCACCGCGCGCTCAACGAGGCGCTCTTACATCCCGCGCCTGTGCTCATCGTCGCGCACGGCGGCACGTTCTGGGCGATGGAAGAATTGCTCGGTGAAACCGTACACGTGCAGAACTGCACGCTGTTCGAAATGACACCGCCGACGGCGGAGCACAAACACTGGAAGGCCACGCAGCTTGCTTGTCCAGTGCAGCCACCGCTCGCGATTGGCCAGGGGCGCTAGTTAGCGCCGTCCACCGCGTCCGACTTGTGCGAGCTGGATGAACGCACGCTCGATCAGCGCTTCGGCCGGCATATCCGTTGTCTTCGCCTGCATCTCGGCTTCGGTCACGATCTCGAGGCCGCGCGCGAGCAGGTTCTCGCTCCAGCGGTTCGCCTGACTTGTGAAGCGATTCTTAAACTTGAAGAAAATCGGCGGGCGCAGCATCGAAACGGCGGTATCGGCGCTCTTGCCCTCGGACATGCGGCCGCGTGTTTCATGCAAGCGCGATAAATGCCGTGAGACCATGGTGAGGATGCTGATGGGCGACGTGCCCTCATTCACCAGCCGGCCATAGACGCGTTGCATGGTTACGTGATCGCCGTCCGCGAGCGCGTAGATGAGATCGTCCATGCTGAAACCGGCCGTGTCGCCCACGCAGGCGAGTACGTCTTCTTCCGTTACGGTCCCGGCGCCGCCTTTATAGAGAATGAGCTTCTCGAGCTCGCGGCGCGACAGCTCACGGTCGCCGCCGAGATGATCGACCAGCCAGGACAAGGCTTCGGGCGCGATCTGCAGTCCGGCGGCGCGGAGCATTTCACGTGCGACGCCTTCCACCGCATCCGCGGTATCTGCATAACAGGGCAGCGCGGCGATGCGTTCGCCGCCTTCGAAAGCGGCGCGCAATTTTGAGCGTGGGCTGAGATCGCCGGCGGTAACAACCACCAGCGCGTCGCCCACCGCGTCTTCGTCAAAGGATTCGAAAAGCTCGCCCAGCGTATCGCCGGCGTCGCGCACGCGGACAACGCGGCGCCCGCCGCCAAAGGACATCGCAGCCGCCTCATCGCGCAAGCGCGCGGGATCCTCACGCAACGCATCGCCCGGGATCTCGACCACGCGAAAAGGGTCATCAACGGAGCCGGCGACCGCTTTGGTCAAACCGTTCAAACGTTCGCGCACAAGCCCGGAGTCCGGCCCGTACACCAGCACCGCGCGGATCTTGGGATCCGGCTTGGCGACAAAAGCGTCCGCGCGTCCGGTGATTTTCATAGAGGCTAGCGGGTGGCCTGCGCGACGGGCTTTTCCATGCGCTTATGGAAATAGACCGCGAGGCGGGTCTTGATGTCTTCGCCGACAATGCGAATGGCGCGGTTCTCGGCGTCGGCCTGTGACGCGACGGTCGCATATTGTTCGTCGAGGATGTTGTAGCTGACGATGGCCTGCACCCTGTCGTCCACGATGCGGTTCGGGCCCTCGTTCAGGAAGAAGTTGGCCGTGAGGATGTAGTTGGCGCGCGAACTGGTTGCGTCGCGCCGCACGCCGACCTCTTCGATCCGCGTCGTGAGGTGAACCTCAAGATCGTATAGCGGTTTGTCGGTCATGCCGCGCGGCTGCAATTGTTCGCGCAGCACTTGGCGCAGCTTCTGGCCCTGGCGGTCGGGCAATGGACGAATCACCACTTGGCGCATGGCTTCAGTGACGCTGGGCGCGGCGGACAAGCTGCGTTCGCCGTAGAGCGGCGTGAACCCGCAGCCGGACACGGCGGCGAGAACCACCGTGACCGCGACTGCCCGCAGAGCTTTAGCTGTGCTGATCATTAGGCAACGATGTTGACGATTTTTTCCGGAACCACAATGACTTTTCGGGGCGGTTTGCCTTCCAGTTGCTTGGCAACCGCCGGCAGCTCCAGCGCCGCTGTCTCACAGGTCTTTGCGTCGGCGCCTTTAGCGACGGTAATCGTGCCTCGCAGCTTCCCATTCACCTGAACCGCGATCGTCACGACACTGTCTTCCAGAAGGGCCGGATCGTGCGCCGGCCACACACCATCGGCCAGGATCGTTTTATTGCCCAGCAGCTCCCACACCTCTTCGGCGATATGCGGGGTCAGCGGGTTGACGATCTGGGCGATGATCGACACGCCGAAACGGAACACGGCGTTGCCGCCTTTCACCGATCGCTCCAGGTCTTCAACCCGGTTGGTCAGCTCGCGGATTCGCGCGACGGCCGAATTGAACCGGAACTTCTCGAGATCATCCCCGACCGCGGCAATCGCGCGGTGGATCTGACGCAGTACCGTCGCGGCCACCGGATCGAGATCGGCCGGAATATCCTGCGCGGGGATATCGCGCGCCGCCGCGGCCATGCGCCACAAACGGTTGAGGAATCGCCATGCGCCTTCAATACCGGCATCGGTCCATTCCAGATCGCGCTCCGGCGGAGAGTCGGACAGCATGAACAACCGCGCTGCGTCAGCGCCATAGGTCTCGATGATGTGCTGCGGGTCGACGGTGTTCTTCTTAGACTTCGACATCTTCTCGGAGCGGCCCACTGTAATGGGCTGACCCTTGGCCATCGCGACGCCGTTCACGACCTCGACGGCGCCGGGTTCGACCCAGGTTCCGTCAGCAGACTTATAGGTCTCGTGACAGACCATGCCTTGGGTGAACATGCCTTCGAACGGCTCTTTCAGATCGAGGTAGCCGCATTCGGACATGGCGCGGGTATAGAAGCGCGAATACAGGAGGTGCAGAACCGCATGTTCCACGCCGCCGATATATTGATCCACCGGCAGCCACTTCATGGCTTCGGCCTTATCGAACGGACGGTCATCGACCTGCGGCGAGCAGAAGCGCGCGAAGTACCACGACGATTCGACAAAGGTGTCGAAGGTGTCGGTTTCACGGACCGCTTCGGCGTTGCAGCTGGGGCACTTCACATGCTTCCACGTCGGATGACGCTCAAGCGGATTGCCGGGTTTATCGAAAGTGACGTCTTCCGGCAGCGTGACCGGCAAATCCTTATCGGGTACCGGCACCGGTCCACACTTCGCGCAGTGGATGATCGGGATCGGACAACCCCAATAGCGTTGGCGTGAAACACCCCAGTCGCGCAGGCGGTATTGCACCGTGCCTTTGCCCAGCTTCAGCGCTTCGAGCTTCTCGATAGCCGCGCGCTTGGCGGCGTCCACCTTGAGGCCATTCAGGAAATCGGAATTCACGATCACGCCGTCCTCGGTGAAGGCGACGCTTCCGGCTTCGAGCTTATCGGTAAAGGCTGCGGCGTCTTCGCCCACGGGCGCAACCACGCAGTAGACCGGCAGGCCGTATTTGCGCGCGAACTCCATATCGCGTTCGTCGTGGCCGGGGCAGCCGAAGATCGCGCCCGTGCCGTATTCCATCAGCACGAAATTGGCCGCAAACACCGGTACGGTGCGATTCGGGTTGAAGGGATGACGGGCCCTGAGGCCGGTATCGAAGCCCTTCTTCTCGGCCATCTCGATGGCGGCGGTGGATGTGCCGGTGCGGCCGCACTCAGCAATGAACTCGGCCAAGTCCGGATTGTTTTCCGCGAGCTTCGCGGCCACTGGATGCTGCGCCGAGATCGCGCAGAAGGAAGCGCCGAACAACGTGTCGGGGCGCGTCGTGAAGACTTCCAGCGATTCACCGCGGTCTGTCTTGTCGGCGTTGACCAGCGGCCATTGCACGCGCGCGCCTTCCGATCGGCCGATCCAATTGTGCTGCATCACGCGGACTTTGTCGGGCCAGCGGTCGAGGCCCTCGATCGCTTTCAGCAAATCCTCGGCGTAGCGCGTGATCTTCAGGAACCATTGCGACAGCTTGCGCTGCTCGACGTCGGCGCCCGAGCGCCAGCCCTTGCCGTCGATCACCTGTTCGTTGGCCAGCACAGTGTGCTCGACCGGGTCCCAGTTCACCCATGACTCTTTCCGGTAGGCGAGACCCGCCTTCAGGAAGTCGAGAAACATCTTCTGTTCGTGCTTATAGTATTCCGGCTCGCAGCTCGTGACCTCGCGGCTCCAGTCCAGCGAGAAGCCCAAAGGGCGGAACTGTTCGCGCATGTCCTTGATGTTTTGGCGCGTCCACTTGCCCGGATGCACGCCGCGCTCCAGCGCCGCGTTTTCGGCGGGCAAACCAAACGCGTCCCAGCCCATCGGGTGCAGGATGTTGAAGCCCTTGGCCTTCTTGTAGCGCGCGACCACATCGCCGAGCGTGTAGTTGCGCACGTGGCCCATGTGCAGACGCCCCGACGGATAGGGGAACATCTCAAGCACGTAGTACTTCGGTTTCGATGAGTTGGGCTCAACCGTGAAACAGTTACGGCTGGTCCAAGTTTCCTGCCACTTCGCTTCCGTCCGGCGGAAGTTATGGCGCTCTTCCGGTGATGCCATTGCAATTCAAGACCACCCGTTGCCGGGTGGCCCTACCCAATTCTGTTTTGAAGGTGCTGCTAGAGGTGCAGCAGATGAGCCGAGTTAGTCTTTTTCTGCCACGGCACGAAGTCGAAGATCGCGGGCGCGCGACAGCACAGCGTTTTCGAATTCCGTGGTCATCTCGGCGTTGACGGCCGCATCGCTCCATACGCCGCCCGAACGGGTCTGGCGGAAGATGGAGATGCGGATGCCGTCGGCGCGCAAGGTGGGGCCGAGGATGTAGACGTTCACTTTGAAGCGCTCGTCCGGCGTTTCGGGCGGCGCATACCATTCGCTGATGATGACGCCGCCAAAAGGATCGGCCGAGGCGAGCGGCATGAAGGCGAGAGTGTCGAGCGAGGCGCGCCATAGGTAGGCGTTCACCGCCACCGGCGCGGCCACTGCATTTTCCTTAGAGCCACCGAACAGGGTCAGGCCGACGCCGCCGTTCGAGAAGACGCTGTCGCGGTTCTCCGTGACGGTTCCCGCAACGCCTTCATAGGTTTTCCCGGAACTGCACGAAGCAACGAGGACGGCCGAAAGAGCCAGGCCGATGGTCGTCGCGGCGCGGGTTACCTGTGAAACTCGAACGCTCATTCTTACCAATCTCCTGCGGGGGGCACGAACGCCCGCCGTTACTGCATCCTTTTGCACTCTTTCGCACCCTTTTGCACCGTTTGGGGCGTAAGGGGAGGCCGTTATAACCAACCCGTGACCCCTTGCGAAGGCCCTCCAGAAATGGCGCAACTCCCCGCCAACATGATGTTTTTCAGCCCGGAAATGTGTATAGCCGGGCCGCATCCGACGCGGCCTTCACAAAACAGTAAAGTTACTGTCACGAAATTCACCGACGTCCGGTCATATGGTCCCCCCGTAGACCGGGCAAATCGAAGGTCCCTCGCCGCCGTAGGGCGTCTCTAAAAGGCAAAAAAACCATGAAAACTCAATATATTGTAGCCGCCGCCCTCCTGGCGTCGACGGCGCTGACCCCGGTCGCCGCCACCGCAGCGCAGTCAAACAGCGACGTCGCGCGTGAAATCCAGGCTCTCAAGGATCAGCTTGGCGCCATGCAGAAGCAGCTCGAAGCCCTCCAGGCCCGCGAAGCCGAAGGACGCGAAGCGCTCGCCAAAGAAACCGAAGCCCGCGAAACGGCAGAACGCGCCGCGCGCGATGCGAACCTCGCGGCCGGCGGCCGTAACGTGATCGAAGCCGGTACCGTGAAGATGATCCCGCCTTCGAATCCGAAGGTCACGCAGTCCGGCACCAACCGCTTCGCCCTGTCGAGCGCCGACGGCGCCTGGACCATCGCGCCGACGGGCCGCATCCATTTAGACATGGGCGTCTACCTTAATCAGGAACCCGAAGGCACGACCGGCCCCGGCACGGCGGCGGGCGGCAAATTATCGAACGGCGTGAACGCGCGCCGCGCGCGCATCGGCATCACCGGCCGCGCGATGAGCGACTTCACCTACTCCGTCATTCTTGACGCGGGCGGTACACAGGACGGCGCGGCGACGATCAACGAAGCGCGCCTCGGTTACGCGGGCATTCGCAACACGATTTTGGAAATCGGTTACGGGCCGCAGTACTTCCAGCTCGACGACGCAACCAGCTCGAACGACATCGTGTTCATTGAGCGCTCATCGCCTGGCAACATCGCCGGTGGTTTCACCGGCGGCGACAATCGTTTCTCCATCGGTGCGCGCACGTGGGAATCCAACTGGTTCGCCGCCGCGGCGATCACCGGTTCCACGCCCAACGTGTCACACGCCCTGTCGACGCGCGGTTTCGGCGCTTACGGCCACGTCTCCTACAATCCCATCCAGACTGATCTCACCTCGCTGCACTTCGGCGTCTCGGCTTCGAAGCTGTTCGAAGTTCCGAACAGCGGGCCGAACACGCCAGCGACCGTGACGCTGTCCGACCGTCCTGAATCACGCATCGATACGACAGTGCTTCTCAACACGGGCGCCATTGGCAACGCCGCCAATCCCGTCACCGGCGTCGAGATCTACGGTGTGCAGACGGCCGGCGCCTTCGGCAGTTTCTTCATGCAGGGTGAATACAGCTGGGACAAGGTTAAGCGTCTGCAAGGTCCGACCGCCGGCTTCGCGGGTGGTTACATGCAGGCCAGTTACACCGTCGGCGGTCGCCGTACTTATGTGCCCGCGACCGGCACCTACTCAGGCGTCAATCCTGTCACGCCGTTCTCGCCGAAGAACGGCGGGTGGGGCGCTTTCGAGTTTGCGGGACGCGTGAGCTATATGGATCTCGTCGACAACTATACGTCCCGCGCGCTCGCGGTAGATCAGCCATACATGGTGAACGGCGGACGTCAGACCAGCTACACCGCGGCCCTTAACTGGTTCTGGAATTCGAACATGCTGTGGAAGTTCAATTACATTCATACGCAGTTCGACAAAGAGAACCCGATCACCGCCACCAGCGCGCTGCCCATCCCCTTGGGTCTTTCGCTTGATACGGTCATGGCGCGCTTCCAGATCATGTACTAGCTAAAGCGACTTTCAGCGGAACCCCTTTTCGCCTAGGGTATTGGCGAAACAGGGGTTCCGATGAAGTTGTTGCGTTATGGAATGGGCGCGCTGATCGCGGCGGCTTTGCCGCAGGAAGCGTTTGCCGCCGACCCAATCACTGTGAGCCTCGGTGGCTTCGTGCGGCAGTATTTCTTTGTCGCCGATCAGACCGAGACGCCCACGGAGAACCTCAACGCCGCCGGGATGTTCACCGACGCGCGTGTCGCGGTCGACGGCCGCACCGTGCTCGATAACGGCATCACCGTGCGCGCTTACCTGCGTTTCAAGGCAAAGACCCGCGAAACCTCGAACCTCGACGAAGGTTTCGTCGAGATCGTGAGCGGTCTCGGGCGTATCCGCGCCGGCGAACGCGCGGGCGTGAACTACGCCATCATGGGCGATCCGGTGCCGCAGGCTTTCTTGTCGACCTATGAAGAAGTGCTCGGCGACGCGCTGGTGCCGCGCAACGGCATCACCTTGCGCGATGCTTTCACCTTCAAGCGTTTCACCGGCAATGCGCTGGGCGTGTCCTACCAAACGCCCGAGATCGCAGGCTTCCAGGCCGGCATCACCTATCACCCGACCCCGCGCGCCTGGGAAGGACCAGTGAACAAAGCGCTGATGCCGAGCAACGCGGTGGATGTCACGGGACAGTATCAAGGTGAATACAGCGGCGGCACCTACCGTCTTACCGGCGGTTATTTCTACTCCAACTCGCGCACGCTGGGTAACGACGGCATCGAAGCGTGGAACGCCGGCGCTGGAATCACTTACGGCGGTTGGGAGTTGGCCGGCGCGTATATGAACGTGAAACCTGCGAGCCGCTTGGATGAGCGCGCGTGGACCATCGGCTTATTTTACGCCATCGGCCCGCTGCAGCTCTCCGCCGATTACCGCGACGCCAAGCGCCGCGCGGTCGCAGGCCTCAATCTCTACGAATACGCAGACCGCATCACGCTACAGTCCGCCTACAAACTTGCGCCGGGTATCAGCGTCGGCCTTGCAGGTTTCTATGGCGACCAGACGGATGTGGCCGGTCTACAGTGGGACGGTGGCGGCGTATTGAGCGGTCTTAAGGTCGACTTCTAGCGCGAGGCTTGCCGCAGCCATGTCACGCACGACCCGCGACGACGATGCGGCCGAGACCATCACAGTCGAGAAGCGCAAAAAGAAAATCGCCGGCTGGCGCGAATGGGTGTCGCTGCCGGACTGCAATATCAAACGTATCAAGGCCAAGCTGGACACCGGCGCGCGCACATCCGCCCTGCACGCCTCCAAGATCACGCCCTTCACCAAGGACGGCGCGGCCTATGTACGCTTCGTGGTTCATCCCATCCAACGCAAGAATAAGCCGGCGGCCACCTGTGTGGCGCTGGTGATCGATCATCGCCGGATCATGGATTCCGGCGGCCGGTCGGAAGAGCGCTATGTGATCCGGACGACCTTGCGCATCGGCCAATCGCAATGGCCGGTAGAACTCAGCCTGACCAACCGCGATCAGTTGGGTTTCCGCATGCTGATCGGGCGCCAGGCGCTGCGCCGGCGCTTCCTTGTCGATCCCGCTCGGTCCTTCGTCACCAAACTTAAACGCCGCAAGACCGAGAAATAATTTAGGGATCAACGCCGTTTGCAGGGCGTTTAGGGGGCGGTTAAAGTTAAGCCTCCAAACGATCTTTTCGGCGATTCCTCCGTTCCAAGATCTTTCGTTTTCCGTACCGGTGCCTCCAATGAAATTTGCGATGCTCGCACGCAATGCCGAACTCTATTCGCACCAGCGCATCGTCGCTGCGGCGCGCGCGCGCGGACATGAGATCGACATCGTCGATACGCTCAAATGCTACATGAACATCGCTTCGCACCGGCCCGAAGTCCGCTACAAGGGCCGCGCGCTTGAGGGCTACGACGCGGTGATCCCGCGTATCGGGGCGTCGATCACCTTCTACGGTCTCGCGGTGCTGCGTCAGTTCGAGATGATGGGTGTGTATCCGCTCAATGAGTCGGTCGCCATCGGACGTTCGCGCGACAAGCTTCGGTGTTTGCAGCTCCTTTCGCGGAAAGGCATCGGGCTTCCCGTCACGGCTTTCGCGCACGCCACAAGCCAGCCCGACGATCTCATCGATATGGTCGGCGGCACACCCTTGGTGATCAAACTGCTTGAAGGCACGCAAGGCATCGGCGTCGTGCTCGCCGAAACGCGTTCGTCCGCCAAGAGTATGATCGAGGCCTTCGGGGGCGTCGAAGCGAACATCCTTGTGCAGGAGTTCATCAAGGAAGCTGGCGGCGCGGATATCCGCGCCTTCGTCATCGGCGGCAAGGTCGTCGCGGCCATGTTGCGCCAAGGCGCCCCGGAGGAGTTCCGCTCCAATCTGCACCGCGGCGGCAAAGCGCAGGAAGTGAAGATCACGCCGGAGGAGCGCTCCACCGCGGTGCGCGCCGCCAAGACGATGGGTCTGAACGTCTGCGGCGTCGATATGCTGCGTTCGAATCACGGACCGGTTGTGATGGAGGTGAACTCCACACCGGGACTGGAAGGCATCGAGCTCGCCACTGGCAAGGACATCGCCGGCATGATCATCGAGTTTCTGGAAAAGAGCGCTGCGCCCAACAAGACCCGCACTAAGGGCGAAGGCTGAGCGGCGGGTCCGAGTCGCTTCTCCACGTCGCGCCGCGCATCCTCGGGCAACTTCTCACAGTCGTAAGCAGACTTCCGAGGCGGTCTTTTTTACAACAGTCCCCTGGCGCCTCGGGCCCGTTCTGTGGGGTATTTGCCACAACCGGGGCTATTTAGAAGGTTTAAACTCGCATCGTGTTGACCGGCTCTACTTGGGGTGCAAATTTAGATGAAATACCCAAGGAGGGCGCAGGTAAGGTGCGCGCCGCGATCGTCATGAAGCGTTTCGGTTCCATCATAGCTGTGGGCTCTACCCTCTTCGCGGGTATGGGTTCTCATGCCATGGCAGCCGAGTTGCAGACGACCGGCCCGGCGCTTCAGACCCCGGCGCCCGCGACCTCTCAGCTTTCAGTTTCTTCGAAAAACAGCCTCGGCATTGGCTATCAAAGCCCGGCAACCGGGGCGTTCAGCCTGGGCGCTCCGATCGTCGGCAGCCGCCGCACGGTCGGCGGTCTCGGCGTGGCCCGGGCGCAGGACGTCAACGCGCGCTATTCCACCCACTTCCTCGGCGGCGATGTCGGCGTGTACGGCGGTTACGCCGATCAGCCCTCGACGCTGGCTCTGTCGCCGGTGTCCTCGTGGAACTTCGGCGCGACCGTTGGCTACGCCGGCGTTTACGTGCTGGGCGGCGTCAGCGACACCAATTCGTTCGGCCCCTTCATCGGCCGCGAAGGTTGGGCCGCCGGTCTCGGCTACGACTTCGGCTCCATGAACCTGCGCCTGACATATGCGGCGGAAGGCAGCGACATCGGCCGCGTCAGCCGTGTGGCCGAGCAGCAGCAGATCACCCTCGGCGGTATCTATTCGTTCAGCTCGCGGTTCCGTTTAAATGCGGATGCCTTCTACAGCGACTATAGCCACGGCACCGCTTATCTGACCGCGCCTAACGCCAAGACGCCGCAAGGAACCGGCGCGCGCGTCGGCGTACAATTGCGCTTCTAAGCGCATCTATCTTTTCAAAGCAAAACCGATTCCCGCGATACCCGAAAAGCCCGCCGCCCGCGCGTGCGGCAGTTTGTGCGGCGATGCGCCGCCCAGCGCGAGCACGGGGAGCCGCGCGCCACGCACCCATGCGCCGGCGCGCGATAGGCCGAGGGCTGTGCGACCCGGATGACTCCGTGTTGGAAAGACGGGCGCGAGAGTCGCCGCGCAAGCGCCGATATCATGCGCACGTGCGAGGCCGCGCGCGCCATGCGCGGCGGCGGTCAAGACACGTCCGCGCAGCCATAAACGCGCCGGGCTCGAAGGACCGCGCGCGGCGGCATATTCGGGAAGGTGCAGTCCGTCGGCATTCACCGCGGCCGCGAGGCGCCAGTCGCCCGCGACAAGGAACAAAAGACCGCGCGCGCGGCACCGTGCCGCCATATCGCGCGCGAAAGCCACGCGATTGGCTGCGCCATAATGACGCAAAATGACCGCACTCCCGCGCGGCAACGCCATGACCGCCGCCGCGGCGTCACCGTCCCGTGTCTCATCGGTCAAGAACCACACGGCGGGCAGGCCTTGCGATTTGAGCTTACGGCGTGTGTTTGCTAGCAATAGGGCCATGAGTGATTCTAACAACCCACGCGAAAATCTCGACAATGTATTGAGGCAGATCGGCGCCGCCGCGCGTGCCGTGCACCGCCCCCCGGCGGACGTGACCTTGATCGCGGTCAGCAAGACCCACGACGCCGACGTCATCGCGCCGCTCATCGCCGCCGGGCAACGCGACTTCGGTGAAAATCGCGTTCAGGAAGCGCAAGCGAAATGGCCCGCGCTCAAAGCTGACGCGCCTGACGTCCGTTTGCATCTGATCGGTCCGCTGCAATCAAACAAGGCGAGTGACGCCGTGGCGGTGTTCGACGTGATCCACACCGTCGACCGGGAAAAGATCGCGCAGGCCCTCGCGGCCGAGATGGCGCGTCAGAACCGGCGCCTGCCCTGCTTCGTTCAGGTGAATACCGGCCGCGAGCCGCAAAAGGCCGGCATCGATCCGGACCAGGCGGAAAGCTTTGTCGCGGCTTGCCGCGATCGGTGGAATCTCCCGGTTGTCGGGCTGATGTCCATTCCGCCTGTCGATGAACAGGCCGCGGTGCATTTCGCGTTTATGAAGGATCTCGCCCGTCGGATTGGTCTTGCTCAGCTTAGCATGGGCATGAGCGCCGACTTCGAGACGGCCGTGCGTTTCGGCGCCACACACGTCCGCGTGGGCAGCGCGCTGTTCGGTGAGCGCAAAAAAATGGAAACCGAGGGTAACTAGACCGTATCGCTCTGTAACGTCTTACGGCTGGGCAACATGCGTTCCAGGACGCCGTCCTTCAGCACGAAGCGGTGATAGAGCGCCGCGCCAATGTGAAGGACCACCAGGACATACAGTGCGAACTGCGCGTAGTAGTGAATGTCCTGGGCCATGGCCGACAGGTCGAAGCTGCGCGGTACGAGATGGGGCAGATCGAACAGGCCGAAGATCGGGATTTCGCGGCCACGGGCGGCAAGGCCGATATAACCGGTCACCGGCATACCCAATAAAAACAGGTACAAAGTGGCGTGGGTGATGAACGAGGCCACGCGCTGGCCAATGGGCATGCCTTCGGGCGGCGGCGGGGCGGCGTGCGTGACGCGCCAATACAACCGGCCCGCCGCCAGGAGCAGCATCACAAATCCGATAGACTGGTGGAGCGCTAAAGCCGACCGGCTGGTCTGGGTATCGTCGATATAGACCGTACCCAGGCCGAAAATGACCGACAAAACGACGCCAAAGGCCATCAGCCAATGTAAGGCGATGGCAACCGGTCCGAATTTCTCTGGCGGCTTCTGCATGATATAGGTTTCCCCGAATCGAAGGCTCGGACGATAAACAAGGGAGAAACGAGGTGTCATTAGGAATTATGCGCGCGCTTGGAATCTCGATGGTGGCGGGCGCTGCGATGCTCGTGCCGGAAAGCGCGAGCGCGGTCGACTGGGCGAAAGTGCCGGAGAAGAACATCACTTTGTTCTATCCCGCGCAGATTTCGTGGGACCGTCTGTTCACGCCCGGCCGCCACAGCGGTCAGCGCCGTTGGCCGGAAAAGACCTGCGTCGGCTGCCACGGCGACATCGACGAGGGCCCGCTTGGCGACAGTCTCGTGGACGGGGAAAAAGACAAGGAACCGGCGCCGATCGCCGGTAAGCCGCCGTTCGTGAAGGCAAAGGTCAAGACCGCCCACGAGAACGACACCCTGTTCGTGCGCATCGAATTCGATCCGGGCAAGCAACCGAACGTGAACATGGACAAGGACTTCGAGACCAAGGTCACGATGATCCTCGATGATGGCGGCGTAAAGGACTCCAAAAACGCCGGGTGCTGGATCACCTGTCACAGCGACGTGGAAAGCATGCGCTGGAGCGTGACGGGCACCACCAAGTACCTCACCGACACGCGTATCCCGAAGAGCGGCGGCGACATCATTAAGCCGGCCGAAGATCTGGCGAAAATGCGCGCGTCTGGATACTTCCTCGAGTACTGGCAGGCGCGCGTCAATCCGGGCAAGCCGGCCATCGCGGTCGACGGCACCATTCTCGAGAAGCGTACGACCCATGAAACGCCGGCGGTGAAAGTCTCAGCCACCGTGACCAAGGGCGTGTACACCGTGATCATGTCGCGCAAACTCGACGCGGGTCCGGATTATAAGAAGATCGTGCCGGATAAGAAGTACACCGTTGGCTTCGCGATTCACGCGGGTCACGCGTCGCAGCGCTTCCACTACGTCAGCTTCGAGCGTTCGTTGATGCTCGACGGTATTGAAGGCGTGGCGGATCTACTCGCCCCGGCATCGGGCGGCGGCGCGGCGCGCTAAAACTCAGCGCGGATATCGATAAAGGTCGCACCAGGCAGCGCGCGGAGGATCGATAGAAGATCCTCCCGCGCCAGCGCGACGCAGCCCGCGGTCGGCGTCAGGTCCGGCGCGGCGACATGCATGAAGATGGCGCTGCCCGCGCCCGGAACGACCGGATCGTCGTTGTGCCCGAGCACCACCACCAGGTCATACAGCCCATCGCCGCGCCACATGTTCTCGGCGCTGGCGGGATACGGCAGTTTCACAGGGCGATTGTAGTTCGGGTCGCCCGGCGCATCGCACCAGCCATCGTCCTGCATGATAGGCGCGACCGGAAGGCGCGTTGTCGGCAACATGAGTTTGTCGCTGCGATAGAACACTTTCTTCAAAGCGTAACGCCCGAGCGGCGTCCCGCCGTCGCCCTCATGTTTGTCGCGCCGGATGCCGCTGCGTCCGAGCACGCAAGGATAAGCGAAGGTCTTGTAGCGCAGCGTTCCGCGCGTCACGTCCGTGGCAATGGGGGCGACAACGATATCCATAACCTAGAACAGATGGCCTGAGCGTTTCGCCTTGGTCTGGAGATAACTCCAGTTGTGGGCGTTGGAAGGAAAGGTATGTGCGACGCGCTCGACGACTTCAATGCCGTGACGCCCGAGCGCGCCGACCTTCGCGGGATTATTGGTCAGGAGACGCACGCGCGTAAAGCCCAGCACGCGCAGCATGCGCACCGCCGGAAGATAGACGCGTTCGTCGTCGTCGAAGCCCAATTGCTCATTGGCGTCGACGGTGTCGAATCCGCGATCCTGCAGCGTGTAAGCGCGCAACTTGTTGACGAGACCGATGCCGCGTCCTTCCTGTGCGAGGTAAAGCAGCACTCCGCCGCCTTCCTTGGCGATCGACGCGATGGCGCCGCGGAGCTGATCGCCGCAGTCGCAGCGCATCGACGCTAAAAGGTCACCGGTAAAGCATTCCGAATGCAGACGTGCGAGCACAGGCTTGGCCGGGTCGGGCGAACCGATGATGATCGCGAGATGTTCAGCGCCGCCATCGCGCGGACGGAAAGATATGATGCGCGTGTCTTCGCTGTCGGCCAGCGGAACGCGGGCTTCGCTGATCGGCCGCAGATCGCCGGCGGTGTCCTGGTCATAACGCAGAATCGCCGCGGCGTTCACCGCGAGGCGGCCATGACGGCGCGTCCATAGATCCTGATTGTCGGCAAGCGGGGCGATCACCACGGCGGGAAGAAGCCGAGCGATCTTCGCCAGCACCACGGCGGCGTGGCCGGCGTCCGAGGCCGGCATGCCGCGCGCCGCGACATCAGGCGGCGGTACCGGTTGCTCGACGTCGGGATCGATTAAAGCGCGGATGCGCGCGGGGCTGAGATCGTTGCATCCCAGTTGAATGGCCTGGGCGGAGGGGGCAGCGAGGCCGAGGACCGCCGCGCGGCGTCCGGTGACGACGAGACAGGCCGGACCTACACCGGTCTCGGTGAAAAACGGTGCGGGCCAAAGATCGACAGTTTCCGCCGCCCGCACCAGTGCGGCACCCGTGGAGGCCGTCCCTAGGATGACGATCGCGCCGCCGCGCCGCAATTCGGCGACAGCCCGGTCCACGGCTTCCAAGTCCGGCAGGGACAAGGCGCCCATTTCTGGTTCTGGTTTGTCGTCGGCTCTAGCGTTCATGCGTATGGGGGATATATAGCCTTGCACGGCCTGTCCAGCCACGTGTCCCGCGCGATTAGGGCCGTCTGATCACAAGCCATTGTGGATGGCTGATTTAAAGCCACATGGGACGGGACGTACGCAGGCGAACCGGCCTAGATTAGGCGCTATAATAAGCCGCGCATTTGAAGAATGGAGATTGGGCCCTCGTGTCATCCGCCCGGAGCATACTCATCGTTGACGATGACGACCTGTTGCGCACTTCGTTGAAGGAGCAACTGGCCGCACAAGGAGATTTCAGCCGCATCGAGGAAGCCGCGACCGGCGCCGGCGGCATCACGCAAGCCACCGGGAGTGTGTTCGACATCATCCTGCTCGACCTCAATCTTCCGGACATGGATGGGCGCGAGGTCTGCAAGACGCTGCGTGAGCGCGGCGTGCGCTCGCCCATCATCATGCTAACGGCGCTCGATTCCGAGGACGACACGGTCACCGGCCTCAATGCCGGCGCCAACGATTACATCACCAAGCCGTTCCGTCTCGCGGTGCTGCTCGCACGCGTGCGCGCGCACCTGCGTCAGCACGAACAGTCGGACGACGCGGTGTTCACCATCGGGCCGTACCAATTCCATCCGGCCGCGAAGATGCTCTCGACCGGCGAAGGAAAGAAGAAGATCCGTCTCACGGAAAAAGAGACAGCGATCCTCAAATATCTCTATCGGATTGGAAACAAGACGGTCTCGCGCGAGACGCTGCTTGGTGAGGTGTGGGGATACAATGCGGCGGTGACGACGCACACCCTCGAGACGCACATTTATCGCCTGCGTCAGAAGATCGAGGAAAACCCCGCGGAAGTCAGGCTCTTGATAACGGAGCCCGGCGGGTACCGGCTGAACGCGTAGCCTCATGCAAAGCTGCGCGCCCCCCGAAGGCGCCGGCGCAGCTCATGCGGCGCCGGTGTTGCCTTCGGTCGAAGCGCGACAGCTATTCGCGCTTCGAGATGTTGCCAAGCAATTCGAGGACGTTCTTGCGCAGGTCCTGATTGTGCAGGCGCCAGTAGGCTCGCACCAGTTCCAGGGTTTCCGTGCGCTGCATCGGATCGCTGTCGGGTCCGCCGACGGCCTCCTCCGCAATCCCTTCCACGGCGCTGCGCGCCGTCGGGGTCGTACGGTCGCCCGTGGTGTCCGGTCCGATATCTTCGAAGAAGTACGCGATCGGACAATTGAGGACACGCGAGATATCGAAAAGGCGGCTTGCGCTCACTCGATTATGGCCGCTCTCGTATTTCTGGACCTGCTGGAAAGTAACGCCGATATCGCCGGCGAGTTGTTCTTGGCTTATATGCAGCAGCGTACGCCGAAGCTTGATCCGCTTGCCGACGTGGATATCGATCGGGTCAGGACCGCCGCCGCGCGTGCCGGGCTGCCGCCCTCTGCCGCGTGCTTTCATTGGTAAAACTGTCAACTCCGTTACCCATTCTGTTTATATGTTGAACAAAAGTCGCTTCCGACATTTGCTCCTTCTTTTTTATTAGCGGCTGACGCTTGTTGTTCAGCATCTTCGCCGCCCTACAAAGATGGATTGAAAAATGCACAGGCGCAAGCAGCGGGCGGTAGCCAGTGCGTGAGCGGGCGCAATCTCCGGTGGCCGTGGAATTCGAAGGCGAGGAGAACTTTCGATAAATCGAGGGGTTAGAGTAGTTCTGGCCGGCCATTAAAAGCCGTTCATGCGCGGGTGAATGGAATTCGGTAACGGGCATGCGCAACTTGAAGGAGCTAGGTCACGGGAAAGCTTTTGATCTACATCAAAGAATTGCCCTGGCGCTGACCCAAATCCGCCGCGAAAATACGCTCCACCCTCGCGCGTACGGTGCACTAACATAGGTTAAGAATGCAGAAGGACGAGCGAGTGTTATCCGAGATGCTTGAAGTGATTGAGCGCCGTAAGAGCGGCGATCAAATTACTTCGTATACCGCGCGCCTGTATGCGAAAGGCGTTCATAAGATTGCGCAGAAGGTCGGCGAAGAAGCGGTGGAAACCACGGTCGCCGCCGTCGCGGAAAGTAAAGAGCGGCTGGCGCGTGAAAGCGCAGATCTTCTCTATCATCTCCTTGTGCTTTGGTCCGCCAAGGGCCTCTCCATGACCGACGTCTGGGTCGAGCTTGAAAACCGCTTCGGCCCCACCGGCATCAAGGAACTCCGGAAGAAGGGCTGAGAATGTACGACGACAACAATATCTTCGCGCGCATTTTGCGCGGCGAGATCCCGTGTAAGAAGGTCCACGAGGACGAACACACACTTGCCTTCGAGGACATCAGTCCGCGCGCTCCGGTGCACACGCTGGTCATCCCCAAGGGCAAATATGTGTCCATGAACGACTTCGCGGAAAAAGCCTCGGATGCCGAGATCGCCGCGCTGATGCGCGCCGTGCGCACCGTTGCGGCGCTCAAAGGCGTCGATGCTTCCGGCTTCCGGCTCATCCTCAACAACGGCGCAGACGGCGGACAGG
The DNA here is from genome assembly GCA_050246995.1 of Rhodospirillaceae bacterium. GTDB lineage: Bacteria > Pseudomonadota > Alphaproteobacteria > Rhodospirillales > Rhodospirillaceae > SHVO01. The sequence continues at coordinate 110,001 of JBFWVA010000008.1, forward strand.
AAGTGCCCCACCTTCACTTCCATGTGCTCGGCGGCCGCGTCATTGGCTCAATGGTTTCCAGATAAAAAAACGCGGGCTCACTTTAAAGTGGCCCGCGCGTGGAGAGTTTAATTCTCCTGCTCGCGGCGTGGTTCCTAGTTAGGGAACCAACCCCGGGAGCAGGCGAGACGCCGTCCGTTCTACGCGGACCAGCGCCGAAGCCTTAGTTGCGGCGGCGACGATCAAGATTGACGTCATCTGGATCCGTGAACGCACCAACGGCCGCGCCGCCGGCGCCGCCGATCACCGCACCGGTCAACGGATCGCCGCCGGTAATAGCGCCAAGCGCCGCACCACCGGCCGCGCCGATCCCTGCGCCGGAAAGCGCCCGTTCACCGCGGTCATAACCGCAAGCCGAAAGCGCCATTAAGATAAGCGAAGCTGCAACAAGACGTTTCGTCATAACTGCCTCCATCATCCGTCTTCATCGACGTGAACGACAGACTCAACGAAGGCCCAACGCCAAGAGTTTCTGTTCGGAGTAAGGCATCTTCGCCGCAAACCCGCGTGTTGCGTGCGTCGGCGCCGCATCGCGCAGGCGGCGGTGGCGTTTATTCCACCAGGGCGGAGCGTCCCGGCAGAAAGCGCCGGTAAGAGAGCGCTTCGGCGATGTGACCGCGCACGATATTTTCCGATTGGACGAGGTCTGCGATGGTGCGCGCAACACGCAAAATACGGTGATACCCGCGCGCCGACAGTTTCATTTTCTCGGCGGCTTGCGTCAGCAGCGCGCGGCCATCGCTGTCCGGCGCAGCCACCATTTCCAGAATTTCGCCGTCCGCCTCGGCATTGCACGTGACGCCGCCGCGCGCGCCATAGCGCGCCTCTTGCAGGGCCCGCGCGGCCGCCACCCGCCCGGCGACGATTTCGCTGCGCTCCCCCGATGCCGGCGTCGAAAGATCCAAGGGGTCGACGGCGGGCACATCCACATGCAGATCGATGCGATCGAACATCGGCCCGGAGATTTTGCCCTGATATTCCGCCGCGCACTTCGGCGCCTTTCCGCAGGCAAGCTGCGCATCGTCGAGATGACCACAGCGGCAGGGATTCATCGCCGCGACCAATTGGAAGCGCGCGGGATAGCTGACGTGGGCGTTGGCGCGCGCAATCATCACGCGGCCCGTCTCCAGCGGCTGCCGCAGGGCTTCCAGACTTTGGCGGGAAAACTCGGGAAGCTCATCCAGGAAGAGCACGCCGCGATGGGCCAGCGAAATTTCGCCCGGCCGCGCTTTCAGTCCGCCGCCAACGAGGGACGGCGTCGAGGCTGAATGATGCGGATCGCGGAAAGGACGCTGGCGAAGGATGGTGCCGCCTTCAAGCTGGCCCGCCACTGAATGAATCATGCTGACTTCGAGCGCCTCCGCGGCGGAGAGCGGTGGCAAGAGCCCCGGCAAGCGGCCGGCGAGTAGGGATTTCCCGGAACCCGGCGGCCCCACCATCAAGAGGTTATGGCCGCCCGCGGCGGCGATCTCGAGGGCACGCTTGGCTGTCTCCTGGCCCTTGACGTCCTTAAGATCGAGAAAGGCAGTGGCGGCGCGCGGGGCGGCCGGCATGGCGGCGCTGAGCGCTGAGACGCCTTTGAAGTGATTGATCAGTTGCAGGAGCGTTTGCGGAGCGAGCACGTCGGCGCCGCCTGCCCAGGCCGCTTCGCCGCCTTGCGCGCCGGGGCAAATCAGACCGCGTCCGCCGGCGTTGGCTGCGATGGCCGCCGGCAATACGCCGGCGACCGCGGCAATGGAGCCGTCGAGGCCAAGCTCGCCCAAAGCGGCATAGCTGCCGAGGTCCTCCACGCCGATGACACCCATGGCCACGAGAACACCGAGCGCGATCGGCAGATCGAAGTGACTGCCTTCCTTCTGCACATCGGCGGGCGCGAGATTGACGGTGATGCGCTTGGCCGGCAATGCGAGACCGATGGCGTTCAGGGCGGCGCGGACACGCTCACGCGATTCGGCGACGGCCTTATCGGGAAGTCCGACGATGCTGAACGCGGGGAGGCCGCTCGAGATCGCAACCTGCACCTCGATGGGCAGGACCTCGATCCCTGAAAAAGCGACCGTGTTGATATGCGCGACCATTCCGCCCCCCGCGAAACGCGACTATAGCGGTGAATATCGGGTGATAGAACGGCGCAAATGCCCTCTGGCGAGCCGGGTATGAACCTGATTTTATCGGCCTGACTTCCGGCTCCCACGAGGACTGCTATGGCCAATCACTATCCCTCCGAAGCGCATGAGTTCGCCGACCTGCGCGCGACGATCGAAAAACACCTGCTGCCTGGATTCGCGCCGCCCGCGCCGTTCCTGCCGCGCACGTCCAGTATTTTCACCATCGGGTCATGCTTCGCGCAGACGATTCACGAAGCGCTGAAAGCCGCCGGCATCATCAGCCGGCATCTCATGTTGGCCGAAGCCGTCAATACGCCACCGTGCGCTCTGCTACTGCTCGAAAGGCTGCGCGGCAAGGAGGGAAAAACGATTGGACACTTCAACGAAGACCGGATCATAAATCCTGCGAAGATGTTCGAATTGCGCGGCTATTTGCCCAGCGCATCGGCGTTCATCCTGACCTTGGGCGTGGCGCTCCAGCCGTTCCATGAAGATGGTTTGCCGATCATCCACGTCACCAAATCGACGGTTGGGCCGAAGTGGAGAACCCTGGGAAACTCATTCCATATGCTGTCGGTCGATGAAATCCGCTCCTATATCGAGCGGTCCATCGAGTCCATCCGGGCCATGCGGCCGAACCTTCCTGTCATTCTCACGCTCTCGCCCGTCCCGCTCATGAGCTCGGTCGATCATCCCGCGCCGGTCGTCCAGGATTGCATCTCCAAGAGCAACATCAGAGCCGCCATCGCCATGACGATGGAGGAGCAAATCCCCGATGTATATTATTGGCCGTCTTTCGAGATCGTCAGATGGCTCGGCGGTCATGTCGGCCCATTCTTCGGGATCGAAGAACAAGACCAACGCCATGTTGCGCCGTCCTGCGTGAAAGCGATCACGGATCTCTTTATCGAGCGCTACTTCCTGCCGGCGTAAGCGGGCCTCGTCAGGCTTTGTGATGCTGTGCCGTTCCGCCCGCGGCGAAGAAAGCCATCTGACCATCATAGGCTTTCTTGAAAGCGGGCCGCGCGCAGACGCGATCGACATAAGCTCGTGTCGCTGGAAAGTCGCCGGCGGCCCTCACTTTCGGAATACGCAGCACGTCCGTCATCAGAAGATCGGCGACGGTAAACCGCTCCGCCGCGAGCCATTCCCGTTGCGCCAGCACGGTCTCCAGATGCTTTAGGCGCGTCATAGCCCATCCCTCGAGGGGGTTGTCCGCAGCTTGAGACAGGCCGAGGAACCACCACGGCACCGTCACCATCTCCATGGAATTGAGCGCGGCGACCGTCCATTCCAGGACCTCCATCTCGCCCTTGAGATCGCGCGGCATCAATATGTCGCTCTTCCGCGCGAGGTACAGAAGACATGCGCCGCTTTCAAAGACGCTGATGTCGTTTTCCGTGAGGAAGGGGACTTGGCCAAACGGCTGGCGCGCGAAGTGATCCGGCCCCCGATCCTTGAATGGGACCGACCTGACGTCGTAATCGAGCCCGGCCTCCTCGCACGCCCAGCGCAGTCTGAGATCGCGCACAAAACCGCGCGGCCCCGATTTGCCGTCGGGAACCCAATCGTACGTCCAGATCGTCAACGTTTCGGTCATGACGTCTCGCTAAACAACCGGCGGGATGGGCGCGTTGAGAAGCGCCTTGCGCTGGATGAAGGACATGGTGATGCCCTTCTTGTCGAAAGCGTCTTTCACGGCGCGGTTCAGGTCAAACTGCACCGCCTGCACGTTCGCGGGCGCCACCCAGACTTGGGCGGCGATGGTAATGCCGACATCGGCGAACGACGCGAGGCCGATCTGCGGCGGCGGGATTTCGAGCACGCGCTCGTCGCGCGCAACGATCTCATGGACAATCTTCAAGGCGAGGGTGGCGTCGTCGACATAGGATAGCAGGAATTTGAGTTCCACCCGCCGCGTCGCATTGCGGGTGAAATTCTTCATCGTACCGCTCCAGATCAATCCATTGGGCACGACCACGTGAACGTTGTCGGCCGTGTCGATTTCGGTCACGAACAAGGTGATTGAGCGCACGGTCCCGCTCACGCCGCCGGCTTCAATGGCGTCACCCACGCGGAAGGGCCGAAAAAACACCAGCAGAAGACCGGAGGCCACATGGCTCAAGGTTCCCTGCAGTGCAAGGCCTATGGCCAAACCGGCCGCGCCGAGGACAGCGACAAAGCTTGTGGTCTGTATGCCGAAGCTGCCCAACACCGAGATCAGGGTGAAGGCGACGATCAGATACTTCGCGCCGGACGCGGCGAAGGTGGTGATGGTCTGGTCGATGCGCTTCGAACGCAGGCCTCCACGGTGGATGGCGCGGTGAACGGCATTGGCGATCGCCCATCCGATGACAAGCGTAATAATGGCGCCGATGACCCGCAGGCCATAGGTCGTGATCACCGCGAGCATCGTGTCGACGGTGTTAAGCAGATGCCTTTCGATTTGATCCGGATTGAGCTTCGTGAGGTCTTCCATCGCCTTTTACCTAGAGCCGCGCTTCAATCGCGTCCCATACATCCGCTTCCAACGATGTCTCATTGAAACGGTTGATCTCCTGGATCCCGGTGGGAGAGGTGACGTTGATCTCCGTCAAATAATCGCCGATGACGTCGATGCCAACGAAGATCAGGCCGCGTTCGCGTAAAGCGGGTCCGATGATCTCGCAAATCTCCTGTTCGCGCTTCGTCAGCTCGGTTTTTTCCGGGCGGCCGCCCACATGCATGTTCGAGCGCGCCTCACCCGCCGCCGGCACGCGGTTGATGGCGCCGGCTGCTTTTCCGTCGATGAGGATGATGCGCTTATCGCCCTTGCGCACTTCGGGTACATAACGCTGCACGATCACCGGCTCGCGCCAAGTGGTTGTGAACATCTCCAGAAGGGCGCCGAGATTCTCATCGTCCGGGCGGATATGAAACACGCCCGCGCCGCCGTTGCCGTACAGCGGCTTGATGATGATGTCCTTATGGTCGCGGCGGAAGGCGCGGATTTCCTCGACGTCGGCCGAGATCAGCGTCGGCGGCATCACACCCTCGAAATGCGTGACGAACAGTTTCTCCGGCGCGTTGCGCACATGGACCGGGTCGTTGACCACCAGCGTCTTGGGGTGGATGTGTTCGAGCACATGGGTCGCGGTGATATAGGCCATATCGAACGGAGGGTCCTGACGCATCAACACCACATTCATGGTGCGCAGGTCCAATTCTTGCTCGGGGCCGAGTTCGTAATGCTTGCCCAATTCGCGGCGTACCGTCAGCGCGCGTGCCCGGGCGATGACGCGGCCTTCGCGGAACGAAAGCTTGCGCGGCAGATAGTGGTACAGGGTATGGCCGCGCTTCTGCGCCTCGAGCGCCAGCACGAAAGTGGAATCTGCGTTGATGTTGATGGACTCGATCGGGTCCATCTGAATTGCGACTTGAAGTGTCATTGTCCCTCGGGCTGCCGGTTTGGCCTCGGCGAATTGTGCAGGGACACCCTTTTAATGCAAGCGCTCGCGCAGTTCTTCAATAACTTGTGCGATCTTGCGGCGGTCGGCGCCTTCCGGCGTGCGCGCCACGAAGCCCTCGAAGGCCTCGACGGCATGTTTCAGATGTCCCAAGCGCATATGCATGACCCCGGCTTCACGCCACAAGGAGGCGTTTTCGGGATCCAGCATCTGCATGGCGTCGACGGCCTCCAGGGCGCCGGCGATCTCATTGAGTTCCATGCGCCGGGTTTTGACGTTGTTCTGCAGGCGGACCAGCACTTCACGGTTCGAGACGGGCCGGTAATGGCTGGAATCGAGCTCCACCGCCGTCCCGCGTACCAGCTTCAAGAGCTCGCGGAGCGCCCGGCTCTCCATGACACGGCCGTTGTAGAACGGATCGATGATTGCGCGCCGCCCGTCGCGGCTTTCAAGACGCACCAGGAAATGGCCCGGGAAGTTGAGACCCGCGGCGACCCAGCCCTGGGCGCGCGCGGCGGCCAGATAGAGGATGCCGAGGGACACGGGAAGGCCGCGGCGGCGTTCGATCACGCGCATCATGTTGGCATTGTCGAGGTCGTTGTAGTTCTCTTCATCGCCGACGTAATGGAAATCGCGCGCGATGACGTTCGAGAGGACCTCAGCCATCTCTTCCGGCCCCGGATTGTCGACATCGAAGCCGGACTCGAGCATCGCGGTATGCACCGCCTCGGCGAGCTCGCGCATATGATCACGGTAGATCTTGAGATCTGTCGAGGGATGATCGAACGAGGCGAGCACGAGGGCGATGTCGGCAATATCAATGGCCTCGTCGATCTGCGACGAGACATGTCCGAGCGCCGCCTTGATGGTCGCCGTGCTAGCCATACACGAGACCTAACGCGATTCGGCGCGGGTTTCCACTCGGGTTATTACGGGCGCCATGCGTCTTCCAAATGCCGAGGGAACACGCCGCTGACCGTCATGACGTCGAACCTGACATCGCAATCGCCGCCACCCGGAAAACGCGCGATGAAAATTTCGGCAGCGCGCGCGATACGCGTACGCTGGGATAATGTTACCGCTTCAAGCGCCGCCGTTTCATTGGCGCGCGCTTTGACCTCGATAAAGGCGATGACCTTTCCGCGCTTGGCGATGATATCGATCTCACCGGCGCCCGTTCCGCGTTTACCTATCAGCCGGCGCTCCAAGATGCGCCAGCCGCGTAACCGTAAGCTCCACGCGCAAAGGCTTTCAGCGAGCCGCCCGTGGCGTTCCGCCGCGGTGCGTATGCTACGGGCGGCCATCTTTGCTCAATTCGAGCGCGCGCTGATAAATTCGCCGGCGCGGTTCCTGGAACGCTTCGGCGACCACATCGGCGGCGTCGCGGACCGTCATCGTCGCGAGCGCCTTGCGCAATGCGGAGTCCAGGTCTTCGGCCGATGTCACCGTGTCCGGGGCTCCGCCGATCACGAGGACGATCTCGCCTTTCGGCGGCCCCTCGGCGGCGTAGTGCGCTTCCAGTTCGGCGAGCGTACCGCGACGTACTTCTTCGTACAGCTTGGTCATCTCGCGGCACACCGCGGCAGGTCTCGGCCCCAAAACCGCGTGTAAATCAGCCAGGGTTTCGGGCAGGCGCTGGGCGGATTCATAGAATACGAGCGTGGCCTTCAGGCCCTTGAGTTCGAGGGCCTCGCCGCGGCGCGCGCCCGATTTCTGCGGCAGGAATCCGGCGAACATCACTCGATCGGTGGGCAGGCCCGCGACGACCAGTCCGGCCAGCAGCGCCGAAGGACCCGGAATCGGAATCACCGGAATGCCCGCGTCCGCACACGCACGTACCAATTTGTAGCCGGGGTCCGAGATCAGCGGCGTGCCGGCATCGCTGACAAGGGCGACCCGTCCGCCCGCCTGAAGCTGGGACAAAAGTTTGGGCCGCGCCTGCTCGGCATTATGGTCGTGGTACGGCATCATGGACGCCGCGATTCCGAAGCGGTGGAGCAATACGCCTGTCACGCGCGTATCCTCGCAGGCGATCACATCGGCGCCGCGCAACACCGCAAGGGCTCTCGCCGTTATGTCATTTAGGTTGCCGATGGGCGTCGCGACCACATAAAGGCCTGGATTCAGGGCTACCCCAGCCGTAGGTTCGGCCCCGGACGATAGGACCGGTTCACCCGCCTTATGATGTAAGGACTCGTTTCGTGTCATTGAAGCCATTCTTTTTGGCCAGCGTTCTTGCCGCCAGTCTTTTGGCCGGCTGCGCCGGAGGTACGCCGACACCCTCGCAGACTCCGCCCGCTGCTGCCAGGGCCTCGGGTGCGCCGACTTCGACGCTCGATGCACCGGCGGACCGGCGTGGCGTATTGCCGCGCAATCAGCTGATCCCCGGCCTTGGCGGTGACGTGAAGCCCCTTCCCCCTGTTGCCGGTGGCCCGATGCCCCAGCGGCCCGTGCCCGACGCCAACGGCCTCGTGCGAGTCGCCCTTCTCGCCCCATTGACGGGTCCGTCATCGCCCGTGGGTCAGGCTCTGCTCAACGCCGCCGAGATGGCGCTGTTCGATGTGGCCGATGAACGCTTTGTCCTGCAGGCTTATGATACCGGTGGCACACCCGAAGGCGCGACCGAAGCGGCGCAGCGCGCATTGTCGCACGGCGCGCAGCTTATTCTTGGTCCGCTGTTCTCCGCGGAGGCGCGCGCCATCGCTCCTGCCGCCGATGCCGCCGGCGTCAACATCGTCGCCTTCTCCACAGATCCCACCATCGCGGGTGGGCGCGTGTTCGTGCTTGGCTTCCTCGTACAGGAGCAAGTGCGTCAGATGATCGCGTATGCGCGCGCGCAGGGCCTCACGCGCTTCGCGGTGCTCGCACCCGAGTCCGATTATGGTCGCGCGGTGGTTGAAGCCTTCAATCGCTATGTGCCCGCCGGCGGTGGCCAGGTCACCAATGTCGCGTACTACAACGCGGAAGGCACAAACCTCAACGACGTGGTGCGCGATCTTGCCGCATATGATCGCCGCAAACAGGCGCTTGAAGCGCAGAAGGCCGAACTCGCGGGCAAGGAAGACGAGATCTCACAGCTCGCCCTGGAACGCCTCAACCGTCTTGAGACTATCGGGGAAGTCGATTTTGAAGCCGTGCTGCTCCCCGACCAAGGCACGCGTCTGACGCAGGCCGCGACCCTGCTGCCTTTTTACGACATTGATTCGGGGCGCGTGCAGCTTCTGGGCACGATGCTATGGAACACGCAAGGTCTCGGCCGCGAGCCAGTGATGGTGGGCGGTGTTTATCCAGCTCCGCCGCAGGAATCGAACCGCCAGTTCTTCGTGCGTTACCGCGAGCTGTTCGGCCGCGCGGCGCCGGGCATCGCGAGTCACGGTTATGACGCTGTCGCGCTCGCTGCGGTCCTGGCGCGCGGAGATTATCCGCAGCCCTTCTCGGTCGAGGCCATCACCAATCCTTCGGGTTTCGCGGGCGTGGACGGGATTTTCCGCTTCCTGCCGAACGGGCTGTCGCAGCGCGGTTTTGCGATCATGCAGGTGACGCGTGACGGCGCCACGGAGATCGAAAAGGCGCCGGCGACGTTTGAGGCGCCGGCCTCTTAAGCCATCCGTTACGGTGTTCCGGGAGCCGGCGCGGCCTGCGCCGGATACGCGTTCTTGGACAAGATATCCTTGAGATTGGTCGCCGCGCCCAGCTGATTGCGCTGCACGATCGCCGAGGGATTGTCGTTGCCCACGCCGTACACCGCGGCGTTCCAATCCTTGCGCGGTTTGATCACCGCGCCTTCGAAGGCGCCGCCGGCGAACAACCCTTTGCTTTGCGAATAAGCGACAATGTCCTTGCCCACATGCGTCGTGGTAGCCGCTTCGGCGCCAACGCCCAAGGTGCCGAGAGTCATGCCCACATTCGCGCCGATCTTGAATTCGTCGTCGAGCACGGCGCTAAGACCCTTTTCGGTCAGGATCATGAAGACGACGGACGCCGAATTCATGCCCGCTTGCAGGCCGAGCGAACCCGCTGTCATGCGATAGAAAGCCGGATCGCCGAACTCACCTTCGGGCTGACGCTTCAACAGGACACCGTCACCGTAGGCGCCGCCAACGATGAAGCCAAGTTTGTAATAGGACGGGATGATCAGGACCCCTTTGCTCCGTTGCAAAAGGTCGTCCATGTCGCCGGAATTCTTCAGCTCCTCGCGCACGCGGGTGAGGGTGATCGCGGCTTCGTCGAGGATGTGGCGCGCGTCGAGCACGTCATCGGCTTTGGCGACACCGTTCACGGCAGTGCTCGCGGCCAGCGTCGCCATCAGGAGACTCGCCTGCCGGCGGGAAATGGATTTCGTCATGTTAGCCTCCGTTGATGGGCGAGTGTTGCGGCGAAGTGCGCCCGAAGTAAGGCAGCGGCCGTAAGCTATTACAGACGTTGTAAACGAATAAACGTGTTAACGAATGCCACGCGCGAGCGCGTCGATGTAACGGCCTTGGAACAACGTGATCCCGAGCTGCTGGCCAATCTTCACCGCCGCTTCCGAATCGCAGCGCGCGAGAATGGTGCGGCCCTTCTTGCGTTCACGGATCATCTCCTTGAGCCGCTGGCCCTGCTCCGTGCCGACATAGGCGGTCATTTCCTGCGCCCAATTGAGTTTGGCATAGGTCACGCCGAGGCGGTTGGGATCAGCGAAGGGGAACGTCGAAAGGTTAAGCCCATCGATGCAGATGCGGTAGCCGCGCTCGCTGACAAAATCCCGGGCAAACGCGAAGCTGCCTGGATCGGCGAACATGTCTTCAAGGCGCATCTCGAGCACCACGTCCTGGCTCGATGGCGCGAAGTCGTCGTCGAAGGATAAGAATTCCTCCGATAGCACGGTCGAGACATTCACATTGATGCTGAAGCCGTCGCGCACCAGGGTACGATCTTCACGGCGCGCGATCTGCGCCATCACGCGGCGGTCCAAGGTTTGCGTGAAGCGCTGGAACAGCCACGGATTGATGGTGAGGTCCGTGCGCGGCATCAGGGTCTCGCGCAAATCGGCGATGGACACGAACACTTCGGTGAAAACGATTTCCGGCTTTCCGTCTTCGACAAAAGCGCACACCGGCTGGCGGCGCGTGAAGCTGGAAAGATCGACGCGCGCGAGCGCGTCCTCCGCCTTGCCAAGTTCCGTCGGCGTCAGCGGCGTACCGCGTTCCGGGCTATTGCGCAAAAGTTCGCGCGCCGCGATCAACTCGGGGAGCGTTTTGCGCACGCTCTTTTCGGTGCTCGCCGCCTGGCGCATCGCGAAAGTGAGCAGCTTGTCGTAGTCCGCGTTCATGTCGAACCAGTTCGACAGGCGGTTCTTGCGCGCATCGCTCTTGAACTTGGCGATGAGCGGATCGCGCTCCCACAATTTCAAAAGCTTAAGCATCGCGCGCTCGGCCGCGGCCGTCTCATGATTTTCGAAAACCACCATCAGGTCCGAATTGCGCATGCGGTACAGCTGCGCGGTACGGGTGCGTGCAAGGTCGTCGAACACCGTCTCGGCGTTGCGCAGATGATCCTTGTCGCGATTTTCGGGGAGCAAGCGCGACAGGTGCAGGCGGATGACGCCGCGGTCCCGCGACCCCGGCTCCAGAGACTTCAAGTCGTCCAGGAAGCGCGCCTCATGGCTGGCGCCCAGCGGATGTGCGGCGGTGCCGGATTGCGGTTCCATGCTCATTATCTCAACCGGTTCGCACGCGCTTGCGGCGCGGGCGCTTTCTTGCGGTAAGCGTCCAGGAAGTGGCCCTGGAAGACGCTGATGCCGGTCTTGAGGCCCCACTGCAGCGCGTCGGCGGAGTCGCAGCGCGACAGAATGACTTTTTCCGCGCCGATATTGTGCACGATGAACGCCGCGCTCTGATTGGTCGCCGGGTCCATCATGTCGAGAAGTTCGGGCGCCCAGATGATCTTGGCGTAGTCCGGCTTCATCAGCGCGACATCGAGCATCGCCAAAGCGGATGTCGAAAGACCGTCGATGAGCACGGCGTGACCCATGCTGGAGAGGACGGCCTGCGCGTCGAGATACATGCTGAAGTTCGTCAGAAGATCCACGGCCTGGACTTCGATGATGACTTTCTGGTCCTGCTCGAGGCGTTCCAGGAAACTGCCGAACGTCGGCGTGAATATCGTTTCCAGATTGAGATTGAGGCTAAGCGCCGGTGCGCCGCGGGCATCGGGATGCCGCAGCACGATGTCGAGCATGCGCAGGTCCATCGTGCGCGAAAGATCCTGGAACAGCGAGCGGTCGCCGAACAGGTTCCAGTTGGGCGCAACGGCGCGCTGCAGATCGCCGACGGACAGGAAGAACTCATAGAATTCGATCGACGGCGCTTTGGTTTCCTGGTCGAGGCGGATGGCCACTTGATCGCGTACGAAGGGCACGACATTCAGGAAGGCGAGCTTCTTATGAATTTCGTCGAGGGCCGCCGGCGTTACCGTGGGAAGCGGCGGCGCCGCGGCGGCGGCCGGCGGCGCGCTTTGCGCCTCTTGGCGTAACTGCTGCGCCGCATGGATCGCCATGGCGGCATCAAGCTGAAGGTCGTACCAGAGCACAAAGCGGTCGTTGCCCTGATCGTCGTCGAGGGTCAGCGGATCGCCTTCGAACAATTTGCGGATCCGGTGAATGATGTTGTTCACGTCGCGCTGGGCGCCGCCGCCGACGATCATCGCAAGGTCGTCGTTGGTCAGGCTGAATATCTGTACCTGGCGCCCGCTTTCCAGCGTGCGGAACATGCGCGTGACGATCTTGATGCGCACTGGTGTGCGGTTGGCCGGCATGAGTTTGGACAGGCGCAGGTGCACGACCTTGCGCCCTTCCGGATTGCGGCGCATCCGGTCGAGCGTGTCGACGAGCAGAGTCTCCTGATAGCCTCTGGCGCCTTGATTCATCGTCTCGCGCTACTCAACCTTTACGAGTTTCACGCCAATGCAGCCGGTGTCCCGACGGTTCAAAAGCCCATCCGGGAGCCGGTCCTGGCGCGACTCTAAGCCCATTTGGCCCGATCTTGAACGGTAACCATTTGGAAAAGATTAACAAATATTCTTTTTATGGCCGGGTGACTTAAGCTGGCGCACCCGGTATCGCCATCGTCTCCCATAGGGGCGTCCATTATCATAAGCCCGGACCCGCGCGGAAGCCGCAGAACCCACCTTTTTGACCTCCGGTTACGATCCGATACATGACCACAGCGTCCGACCCCGCTCTCGATGATCTCGCCGCCCTGGCGGCCGTGCTCGGCAAGTTCCCGACCCGGCGCGTCCTGTGCGTGGGCGATGTCATGGTCGACCATTCGACCTACGGGGAAGTGAAGCGAATCTCGCCTGAAGCCCCGGTGCCGGTGGTGCGGATCACCCGTGAGACCAGCGAACTGGGCGGCGCCGGCAACGTGGTGCGTAACCTCGCCTCGCTTGGCGCCGCGTGCGCCTTTGTCGCCGCCATTGGGGACGACCGTGCCGGTCAGGAGGTTAGCAACCTGCTCGCCCGCTTGCCCGTGGAACCATACTTGCGGGTCTCCCGTCAGCGGGAGACGACCATCAAGAATCGCTTCTTCAGTCTGGACGGTCATCATCTGCTCCGCGCCGACCGCGAAACCCGGCTCCCGCTCGCGCCCAATGACGCCGCCGACGTGATGCGCGCGGTCACCTCCGAACTCCTGCGCGCGGAAGCCGTCATCCTGTCGGACTACGGCAAAGGTGTTTTGTCCGGCGATATCGCCCAAGCCATCATTACGGCGGCCAAGGCCCAACGCAAACCTGTCATCGTCGATCCTAAAGGCACCGACTACGGCCGCTACATGGGCGCGGCGGTGCTAACCCCCAATCGCTCCGAGCTCGCCGAAGCGACGGGTTTACCCGTCGATACCACCGAAAACCTGGTGACGGCCGCGCGCGGCCTGTGCCGGGATGTCGGCGTCGGGGCCGTGCTCGTCACGCGTTCCGGTGAAGGCATGACTCTCGTCACCGCCGACGGCGCCGTGCACCACCAGCCCGCCGAAACCCGCGAAGTCGCCGACGTCACCGGCGCGGGCGATACCGTCATCGCCACGCTGTCCCTTGCCCTTGCATGCAACGCACCGCTGCCACTCGCCATGCGCCTCGCCAATATCGCGGCTGGCGTTGTGGTGGGTCGTCACGGCACCGCTGTCGTCAGCGTCCAGGACATCACGACCGCGATGCGGCAGGCCGGTATCGCCAGCGTCGAACACAAAGTCGTCGAGCGCGCCGAAGCCGCGCTCCGCGTCGCCGAGTGGCGCCGCGCCGGGCTCAAGGTCGGCTTCACCAACGGGTGTTTCGACCTCTTGCATCCAGGCCATGTCTCACTGCTGCGCCAGGCGCGCGGCGCCTGCGACCGCCTCGTTGTCGCGCTCAACAGCGATGCGTCCGTGAAGCGTCTCAAAGGTGAAAGCCGCCCGGTACAAACCGAAGCGGCTCGCGCGGCTGTGATGGCCTCGCTCGCCTCGGCCGACCTTGTCATTATCTTTGAGGAAGATACGCCTCTTGCGTTGATCGAGGCCTTGCGGCCAGATGTGCTGGTGAAGGGCGCCGACTATTCGCGCGCGACCGTGGTCGGGGGCGATCTCGTGGAAAGTTACGGCGGACGCGTTGTGCTCGCTGATCTCGTCCCGTCGTTCTCCACCACCGCCACCATCACCGCGCTGAAAGGCGCGCGGCCAGTTTCATGAAGCGGGGGCTCATGGCGACGACCACTCAACGTCTTTTGTATGCGACCGTCGCGGGGCTCGCCTTGGCGAGTTGCGTGCAAGGACCGAACGATCGTTTTCCCCGTTTCCGTCAGGACATCAGCATCGTCCCGCCGGGACCGCCGCCTGCCGTCATCCGCCAACCTGTCGTTCCAGAAATGCTGGTCCCCTGCCGCGGCCACGTCCTCGTGCCCGCGCTGGGAATGACGTTTGTCTCCAAAGGCACTCAAGCCCCCGGTAGCGGTCAGTATATGCGCGAGGAAAATCTGACCCCGCCGTATCGCATCCTGCCGCCGGGCGTGATCGTAACGAAGGAACACAATCCGGGGCGCGTGAACGTCGAACTCGACGCCCAGAAGCGCATTATCGGACTCTATTGCGGCTAAGCGCTGCTTAGACTCTTGGATCCACCACACTCGCAAGCCGCTGGCCGGCGGCCAGCGCAAATCGCAACGTCAGCGCTTTGCGTCGTGACGCATGCAACGGGTGCTGCGCGGCGGGACGCATGATGGCAGCGGTATGCGCGTCGGCCATCACCACGCCGACGTTCTCCGGAAGAATCTGCCACGGGAAGTGCGGCGGCACGGCGAAGGAGAAGGCGTCGCAGTAAGGCACATACTCGAGCCACTTCGCGTCACCCCGGAAATCTTCGGGGGTGCTTTTTACTTCTACCATCAGAATGGTGCCGGCTTCGTTGAGGCCGACAACGTCGGCGCGGCGACCGTTGCCGAGTTTGAATTCCACCAAGGTCGAGAAACCGAGATCGCCCAGCCATCGGCATACACCGCGCGTAACACCGGCGGTGACGACTTGCGGCGGGGGCCGCACCTGCGAACGCACCGGGCCAGGTTTGCTGAGGTCGATTTCAGCGCCGCCCGTGATGGTGGTTCCTAGTAGATCAGACAAGCCTGGGATGTTCATCGAATGTTCCGCCCGTCATTCGACTTTACGAGGGCTGCTATACCGAAGCAAGCGAGGCCCCGCCTTTACCCACCGGACAAAACGCGTATGTTGCGGCCGCTATTTTGCACCGCACATAGAACAGAAGAGCGTTCCTCCGATGGTCAAAGTCATCCGCGCCAAACTCCACGGCATTCGTGTCACCGGCGCGGACCTCCACTACCACGGCTCGATCACCCTCGACCCGGAACAAGGCGCTCTTGCCGGTTTGTACCCGTGCGAATTCGTTGAGATTTGGAACAAGAACTCGGGCGCGCGCATATCGACATACGTGATCTACGGCGAACCCGGCTCGCGCTGCTGCATCCTCAACGGCGCCGCCGCGCGCACCTGCCAAGTCGGCGACGAGCTGATTATCGCCGCCGCTTGCGACGTGCAGCCGCAAGAACTCTATGGGCTCAAGCCCACCATCTTGACGTTCACGCCGAACAACGAAGTCGATCAGGTGCTGCACTACGAAGTCTTCAAGGGCCCGGTACGCGACTTCGATTTCCGCATCGTCGACGCCTCGGACAAAATCCCGGCCGCGATCCACAACTACGCCAATGTCGATCTGCGCGGTATTCGCGCTGAATTGAAGAACAAGGGTCTTTCGACCCCCGAGATCGAAGACTTCATCGGAAAATATCTCGCGCGATAATCCGGAAAGTCGCGTACGATTCGCGGCGCATGATCTCGGTTCCCGCGCTTTCTCTGCCGCTGACGACGCGCCGCCTCCACATCCGCGACTATGTGGTCGCCGATATCCCGACGGTGTTCCACTATGTGAACGATCCGGCCTATTGGCAGTATCAGCGCAGCGAGGCGCCGACGGCGCAGCAGCTCGATACGCTACTGAAATGGGTCGTGAACGAACAGGCCGCGAAGCCTCGCCTCGCCTACTTCCTGGCCGCCACGCGCAAAGACACCGGTGAAATCATCGGTGAGGCCGTTCTTAAGATCACCAATGCCGCCGAGCGCCAAGCCGAACTCGGCTTTGGCGTCGCGCCGCGTTTCTGGAAACAGGGGTTCGGCACCGAGATCGCCGGCGCATTGCTGGAAGCGGCCTTCTCTCATCTAAAGATGCACCGCGTCAGCGCCCAGTGCAGTCCAGAGAACAAGGGTTCCATCCGCATCATGCAGAAGACCGGCATGGCGCGCGAAGGGCTTTTGCGCGATGTCCATCAGGCGCGCGGCAAATGGTGGAGCACAGTGATCTACGGCGTACTCGAACATGAGTACGCCAAGATCAAAACCGTGATGAAAGGTTAGGCTGGTTTACCAGCCGTCCCTTACCAACCCGAAGTGATGCGCTCGACCAGTTGCTTCACGGTCGGCACGAAGCCGTCGTTGTACCAGGGGTCCTGGCTGAAGCGGTACGCGTTGTGTCCCGCGAACATCAGCTCGCCGTCGACGTTGCCGTCGTGCGCGATGTTCTGCAGCGTTTTCTGGATGCAGAAGCTGCGCGGATCGGCTTTGCGGCCCGTCGAGCCTTCTTCGTTCTGCGACCAGTTGGAGAAGGAGCACGCGGACAGACAGCCCATGCAGGCGGTCTGGTCGGTGCGGATCTCTTCGGCTTTCTCGGGCGTCACAAAAATCAGCGTCGAGTCCGGCGTCTTCATGGCTTCGGTGAAACCGTGATCGAGCCACGCCTGCGCGCGCATCTTGTCGGGTCCAGTCACGTAGACTTCACGTTTTCTGACGCCCATGTTGAACGCGGTGTCGTGTGCGCCCACGGGCTCGGGCGTGAATGGGATCTGGCGTTCGCTGCGGTGTTCGAGTTCCGACAGGTAACCATTGTGCACGGCCGACGAATAAAAACCGGTCGGGCTGAAGCGGTGCAGATGGACATCGCCCGGCTGCAAGGTGACCAGGCGGCGCTTCCACTCGTCGGAGATCGGGCTTTCCTTGGTGAGCAGCGGGCGCGTGCCGAACTGGAACGCGATCGGTCCGATCTCGGGATTGTCGAGCCAGTGTTCCCACTCCGAGAGCCACCAAACGCCGCCGGCCATGATGATCGGCACGTTCTGCAGACCGCATTCGTTCATGACGGTGCGCAGCGCGGCCACGCGCTGATAGGGCTCTTCCGGCTTCTTGGGGTCTTCCGAATTGGACAGGCCGTTGTGCCCGCCCGCGAGCCACGGATCCTCATAGACCACACCGCCGAGCAATTCAGCGTACTTGTGGTACGCGCGCTTCCACAGCGCGCGGAACGCGCGGCCCGATGAAATGATCGGGTAGTAGTAGATGCCATAGTGCGCGGCGAGTTCGGCCAAGCGGTACGGCATGCCGGCGCCGCAGGTGACGCCGTGAATGAGGCCTTTGCACTTTTCCATCACGCCGGAAAGGACGCGCTCGGCGCCGCCCATTTCCCACAGGATGTTGATGTGCAGACGGCCCGCGTTGCCGCGGACCTCGTGCGCGATCCGCGCCTGGGTGATGCCGCCTTCGATGGCGTATTTCACCAGCTCTTCGTGACGCTCCTTGCGGGTGCGTCCCTTGTAGGTCTGCGGGATCGCGATGCCGCGCGCGTCGAACGAATCGGCGTTCACGCCCGAGAAGGTCCCGACGCCGCCCGCCGCCGCCCACGCGC
Source organism: Rhodospirillaceae bacterium (assembly GCA_050246995.1). GTDB lineage: Bacteria > Pseudomonadota > Alphaproteobacteria > Rhodospirillales > Rhodospirillaceae > SHVO01. Next base: position 127,843 of record JBFWVA010000008.1, read on the forward strand.
CGGACGATTGGCCGTTGGAGACGCTCACGCCCTTGCCGCCTTCGATGATGGGCAGGACTTCCTGTCCGCCCAGAACAATCGGATTTAGTGCTTTCATTTTCCTACTGTACCAAACCGCACGCTCCCGGCGGAAATATAAGCCGCCCGTGCGAGTGAACCAAGGAGTGAAGCTGGGGCCGTCATGTAAAAGCCTTCAACATCGTGGCGGGAATGTCCGTAAAAATCCCGTCCACACCCCAGCTTTTCAGCGTTCTAGCCCGTTCGGTGTCGTTCACCGTGTAGGCCATCACGCCGTAACCGGCTTCATGCATCGCGCGAACCGTCTCAGCCGTCAGATGCTGATGGTTGGCGCCAAAAGAGATGACTTCCAGCTGCGCGCCCACGTCTTTCCAGTCGTCGGTGACGCGATCGAACAGAAGGTCCCGCGGCCAGCCCGGCTGTACTTCCTTCGCCGCCGCCACGGAGGCGCGCGAGAAGCTGGAGACCAGCGGCGTGGGCAAATCGGACGGCCAGCAGTCGCGCGCGATGGTCAGCGCCACTTCCGCCGTTTCCACTTCGCGGCCGCGGTCCGGCTTGATTTCCATGTTGAAGGAAAGGCCGAGGTCGCGAAACAGCTCAAGCGCTTCTTCCAGCGTCGGCACCGGCTCGCCGGCGAACGCCGGGCTGAACCAACTGCCGGCGTCCAGATTACGCAGCGCATCGAACGGCGTGGCGGCCAGAGGGCCGACGCCGTCCGAGGTGCGGTTGAGATCATCGTCATGAAAAATCACCGCCCGTCCGTCCGATGTCAGCGAGACGTCGAACTCCACCCACGCCGCACCGTCGCGGGCCGCCTGACGGAACGACGCCAGAGTGTTCTCTGGCGCCGTCCGCGGCGAGCCGCGATGGCCGATCACGAATGGAAAAGGAAGCGGTTTACGCACGCGCCTTATTCGGCAGGCGTTTCGCCGCCGTCCTTGCCGCCGACATCGATCTCGGCGCCCGTGGCCTGATCGATGCGCTTCATGGACAGCTTCACCTTGCCGCGATCGTCGATGGCAAGGCACTTCACCTTCACGACATCGCCTTCCTTCACGACATCGGCGACCTGCTGCACGCGCTTGGAGGCGAGCTCCGAGATGTGCACGAGGCCGTCGCGCTTGCCGAGGAAGTTCACGAACGCGCCGAAATCCATGATCTTGACCACGGTGCCGGTGTAGATGGCGCCCACTTCCGGCTCGGCAACGATTTCCCGAATGCGGCGGACCGCTTCGTTCATGTTGTCGGCGTCGGCCGAGGCCACGCGCACGGTGCCGTCGTCTTCGATGTCGATCTTGGTCTGGGTGGTTTCCTGCAGCTCGCGGATCACTTTGCCGCCGGTGCCGATGATTTCGCGGATCTTGTCCTTCGGCACGGTGAGGGTGGTGATGCGCGGCGCCGTCGCGGCGACGGTGTCGCGCGCGCCGGTGATGGCTTTCGCCATTTCGCCGAGGATGTGGATACGACCGTCCTTCGCCTGACGGAGAGCGATCTCCATGATCTCGCGGGTGATGGAGGTGATCTTGATGTCCATCTGCAGCGCGGTGACGCCGCTTTCGGTGCCAGCGACCTTGAAGTCCATGTCGCCGAGGTGATCTTCGTCGCCAAGGATGTCCGAGAGGACGGCGAAGTCGTTGCCTTCCTTGATCAGACCCATCGCGATACCCGCAACCGGACGGGCGAGCGGCACGCCGCCGTCCATCATGGCCAGCGAGCTGCCGCACACCGTCGCCATCGACGACGAGCCGTTGGACTCGGTGATTTCCGAGACCAGACGCAGGGTGTACGGGAAGTTTTCCTTGCCCGGAAGCAGAGGATTGATCGCGCGCCAGGCCAGCTTGCCGTGGCCGATTTCGCGGCGGCCCGGCGAGCCCATGCGGCCGGCTTCACCCACGGAATACGGGGGGAAGTTGTAGTGCAGCATGAAGTTCTGGCGGTATTCGCCTTCCAGTGCGTCGATGATCTGCTCGTCCTGGCCGGTGCCGAGAGTGGCGACGACGAGGGCCTGCGTTTCACCGCGGGTGAACAGGGCGGAACCGTGAGCGCGCGGGAGCACGCCGACATCAATCTCGATCGGACGGACGGTCTTGGTGTCGCGGCCGTCGATACGCTTGCCGGTCTTGAGGATGTTGCCGCGCACGACGTCGGCTTCCATGTGCTTGAAGATCCCGCCCGCGACCGCGAGTTCGGCGGGGTTGTCGCCGAGGCTGGCGATCGCCTTCTTCTTCACGTCGCCGACGGCCGCATAACGTTCCTGCTTCACGGTCTTGGTGTAGGCTTGGCCGAGCTCGCCGGCGAACGCCGAAAGCTTGGACTTCACCACCGCGACTTCCGGCGCCGCCGCCGTCAGTTCGAACGGATCCTTCGCGCAAGATTCGGCAAGGCTGATGATGAGGTTGATCACGGCCTGCATCTGGTCGTGACCGAAGTTCACGGCGCCGAGCATGACGTCTTCCGAAAGCTCTTTCGCTTCGGATTCCACCATCAGCACGCCTTCGCGCGTACCGGCGACGACGAGGTCGAGCTGCGAGTTCGCAAGCTCGTCCATCTTCGGGTTGAGGACGTACTGGCCGTTCACATAACCGACGCGCGCGGCGCCGATCGGACCCAGGAACGGAATTCCCGAGATCGTGAGAGCGGCGGAGGCGCCGATCATCGCGGCGATATCTGGATCGTTCTTGAGGTCGTGCGAGAGCACGGTGCAAACCACCTGCGTCTCGTTGCGATAAGATTCATGGAACAGCGGGCGGATCGGACGGTCGATAAGGCGCGAGGTCAGCACCTCTTTCTCCGTCGGACGGCCTTCACGTTTGAAGAAGCCGCCCGGGATCTTGCCGGCGGCGAAAGCCTTTTCCTGATAGTTGACGGTCAGCGGGAAAAAATCGACGCCGGGCTTGGGCGACTTCGCGCCAACGGCGGTGCAGAGGACGGTGGTCTCACCGTAGGTACACAGAACAGCGCCGTCGGCCTGACGCGCGATCCTTCCGGTTTCGAGGATCAGCTTGCGGCCGCCCCAGTCGAGCTCCTTACGCGTGACTTTGAACATAGACATAGTTTTTTCTTCCTTCTTCCTCCTGGACCGGCACCGGATTGTGCGCTCGGCTCACCGTCAGGTGTCCACCCATGTGGACTTTCAAAACGGTCAGAGGGGAGTGAGCCGAGATTTCGATCCCGCGTGGAAATGAACACGCGCCTTAAAACACACTCACATGCAGGGCATGCGGCAGCGGCGTCAGCCAGTCACAGATGCTGCTCGGCAAAAACGGCGAGCGCCTCTTGCACATGCAAGGGCGCTCCGTCCGCATCCACCAGCCATGACTGGAACAAAAATTAGCGACGCAGTCCGAGACGGGTGATCAAGCTCTCATAACGATCGGGGCCCACGCCTTTGAGATAATCAAGCAAGCGGCGGCGCTGACCGACCATCACCAGGAGACCACGACGCGAGTGGTTGTCCTTGTTGTGGCCTTTCAGGTGATCGGTGAGGTTCTTGATGCGTTCGGACAGAACGGCCACTTGAACTTCCGGCGAACCAGTGTCGCCTTTCTTGGTGGCATACTCGGTGATGAGCGCTTGTTTGCGCTCCGCGGTAATCGACATCGGGTACTCCTTCTAGATCAATGATTCAAAACACGGACGGGACGGACCATGCCGTTCCCGACCTCGGCCACCGCGATCAGCCTCTCACCGCACACCGCTTGCACGGTCTGACCTTCTTCAAGGCCGGTGAGGGGCGTCCGCTTCACAACGGGCCAAAGGGCGATCGCTTGCCCCAGGCTCATACGGCGGGCCTCTTCCTCCGTCAGGGCCAGAGCCGGGATGTCGTCCAGCACGGTCTTGACCGGGAGAAGGTACTCGGAAGCGGCGGCTTTATGCCCCAGCGCCTCCAGGTTTTCCAGGGAAATCGCCCTTTTTTCGCTGAAGGCGCCGCACCTTGTGCGCCTCAGCACCGAGATATGGCCCTCGGTTCCCAGGGCCTGGGCCAGGTCACGGACCAGGGCCCGGATATAGGTGCCTTTGCCGCAGTCGACCACGAACGTAGCGCGGTCGGCGTCCGCCATCCCGGTGAGCGCGAATCTGCGCACATCCACGGTCCGGGCCGCCAGATTCAGCACTTCCTTCGCCCGGGCGAGGTCATAGGCCCGCTGGCCGGCGACTTTAATGGCCGAATAATCAGGCGGGACCTGCTCAATCAGGCCCGTAAAACGCGGCAACATGGCCTCGATCGCAGCCTTGTCGGGTCTTTTATCCGAGGTCCGGATGACGGCCCCGTCACTGTCGTCCGTATCCGTCGCCGCGCCCCAGCTGACCTCAAAAGTGTAGGTTTTGCTGGAATCCATGGCGAAAGACGCGGTTTTGGTCGCCTCACCGAGGGCAATAGGCAGGATTCCGGTCGCCAAGGGGTCCAAAGTACCCCCGTGACCCGCTTTTAGGGCATTCAAAGCCCGTTTTACCCGGGCAACGACCTTCGCGGCCGTGATTCCGGTAGGTTTATCGATGGCCATCCAGCCGTTGACCGGGACTCCAGCAGGCTTCTTGGCCACGCCTACTCTTCCTCGCCGAGAAGACGGTCGAGGCCCTCTGGTCCCAGGGCGCCGTAGTCATCGCCAAGGTCGCGGGCGACTTCCGGCTTATGCAGAAGCCGGCTGATGCGCTCGGCTTCATCGAAAGTGGTGTCGGCCGAGAAGATGAGGTCCGGGATGAACTTCGTCGTCAGCCGGCTCGCGAGCTCGCGGCGCAGGAACGGTTTCACCCGCTTGAGGCCCTCAAGGATGGGCTTCGGATCGCCGCCGCCGAGCGGAACGATATAAACGCGCGCATGACGGAGGTCCGGGCTTGGCCGGACTTCCGTCACGGTGACTCGGACGTTGGCGAGGGCGGGATCGCGGAACGTCTCGCGTTCCAGAATGGAGGCCAGTACGTGGCGAATCTCCTCGCCGATGCGCAATTGCCGCTGGCCCGGCGCTTTTGGCCGCTGTCGTGCCATGGGAAGAATCCTCGAGAGAAGCAATCGCTCGCCTCGGCGCGCAAAACGCGCGCGCGAGGCGAGTGAGGTTTAGAGAGTCGCGGCGACGCGCTCCATTTCGAAACATTCGATCATGTCGCCGACCTGAATGTCCTGATAGTTCGCAAGGCCCATGCCGCACTCGTAGCCTTCGCGGACTTCCTTGACGTCGTCCTTGAAGCGCTTGAGCTGCGACAGATCGCCCTCATGGATGACGATGTTGTCGCGCAGCAGACGGACTTTGCAACCGCGCTTGATGACGCCCTGCGTCACGCGGCAGCCGGCCACTTTACCGACCTTGGTGATGTTGAACACTTCGCGCACTTCGGCGTAACCGATGAACGCTTCCTTGAAGGTGGGCGCCAGCATGCCGGTCAGCACTAGCTTCATGTCGTCCGACACTTCGTAGATGATCGAGTAGTAGCGGATGTCCACGTTGTCGCGTTTGGCGACTTCGCGAGCCTGGGCGTTCGCACGCACGTTGAAGCCGATGATCACGGCGCCGTTGGTTTTGGCGAGCGTGACATCCGACTCGTTGATCGGGCCGACAGCGCTGTGAAGGACTTTCACCTTCACTTTTTCAGTGCCGATCTTCGCCAACGTGCCGTTCAGCGCTTCGGCCGAACCCTGCACGTCCGCTTTGATGATCACAGCAAGCTCGGTCGTTTCACCGGCTTTGATCTTGGCGAACATCTGTTCCATGGTCGAACCGCCGACCGAGGAGACATGTTCCTTCTCGCGGATCTTGCGGCGGCGGTACTCGGAAACTTCGCGCGCCTTGGCTTCGTCATCGACGACCACGAAGTCGTCACCGGCCGACGGCGTGCCGCCGAAGCCGACGACTTCAACCGGCGCTGACGGCATCGCGGACTTCACCTGCTTGCCGTGTTCGTTGATCAGCACGCGTACGCGGCCCCATTCGGCGCCGGCGACGAAGATGTCGCCCACATGCAAGGTGCCGCGCTGGACGAGCACGGTAGCCACCGAGCCGACGCCCTTTTCCATCTTGGCTTCGACGATGCTGCCTTCCGCGCTGCGGCTCGGGTTCGCTTTCAGGTCGAGGAGTTCGGCCTGCAGCATGATGGCTTCCTCGAGCTTGTCGAGGTTGATCTTCTGCGTCGCCGAGACTTCCACCGCCAGCGTTTCGCCGCCCATGTCTTCCACGACGACTTCGTGGCTGAGCAGGTCGGTCTTCACGCGGTTCGGATTGGCGCCGGGTTTGTCCATTTTGTTGATGGCCACGATGATCGGCACTTCAGCGGCTTTGGCGTGCCGAATGGCTTCCACCGTCTGCGGCATGATGCCGTCGTCGGCGGCCACCACGAGCACGACGATGTCCGTCACCTTGGCGCCGCGGGCGCGCATCGCGGTGAAGGCTTCGTGGCCGGGCGTATCGATGAAGGTGATCTTCTGGCCTTTAGCGGTGCGCACTTGATAGGCGCCGATATGCTGCGTGATGCCGCCCGCTTCGCCCGCAACCACGTTGGCGGAGCGCAGGGCGTCGAGCAGCGAGGTCTTGCCGTGATCGACGTGACCCATGACGGTGACGACGGGCGGGCGCGTCTTCATCTCCGCGGTGTCGTCTTCGGTGCTCTTCAGTGAGTCCTCGACGGCGTCTTCGGTGATGCGCTTAACCTTGTGGCCGTACTCCTGCGCGACGATCTCAGCCGTGTCGGCGTCGATCACTTCATTGATCGTCGCCATGATCCCGAGCTTCATCAGCGATTTGATCACGTTGACCGAACGTTCGGCCATTCGGCTGGACAGTTCCTGGACAGTGATCGTTTCCGGCAACACAACTTCGCGCACGACCTTGTCCGTATTCATTGGTTGTTTGAGCTGCGCCTTGCGGCGTTCTTTGTCGACCGCGCGGCGCATGGAGGCGATAGAGCGCGAACGCTCGACCGCGTCGTCGCCCTCGAGCGCCGTGCTGATCGAAAGCTTGCCTGAGCGGCGGCGCGGTTCGGTGCGCTTGTTGACCGTCGGCGGCTTGTGGCCGGTCTTCGGCTTGCGGCGTGGCGCTTCGTCTTCTTCTTCCTCTTCCACCGCTTCGCGGCGCGGCGCGGCAGGGTCGCCGGCGGCCGGGGTGGTCGTGGTGGTAGCGGCCGCTGCGGTGGTCGTTGTCGCCTTGGCTTCCGGCGCGGCGGCGCGCGTTTCGGCGGCGGCCGGCGCGGCGGCTGCGGGAGCCGGCTGCGGTTCCTGTTCCTTGCGCAGTTTTTCTTCGGCGGCGCGGCGCGCGTTTTCCTCGGCTTCGCGCTTGGCTTCTTCTTCGGCGCGGCGGGCGCTTTCTTCGTCGGCCTTCAAGGCGTCCTGAAGCGCCTTCAGGCGATGGGCCTTCTCGTCGTCGGTGAGGGTGCCGTGCTGGAGCGCTTCCTTGAGCAGGGCTTCTTCGGCCTTCGCCTTGATCGAGGCGGGCGGCGCTTTAACTTCCTGCACCTTGCCGTCGGCGCCAATCTCGAACTGGCGCTTACGCTTGCGTTCGACCTGAACGACTTTAGAGCGGCCGTGCGAGAAGCTTTGCCGGACCTGACCGGTCTCGACCGTCTTCTTCAGCTCGAGTTTGCCCTTACCGCCTAGGGTCAAGGGCGTCTTGGTCTTGGTATCGCTCACTCAGTGCACCTTAATCAAAAAATCCAGATGGTCGTTCGTCACTTAGATGAAGCCGCGAAGCTTACCCGCGTCTTCCAAAATCATTTCCGTCAGGCGGCCGGGCAGAAGCGCCACATGCACAGCCATGTCCCGACCGATCGCGCTCCCGAGCTCTGGGCTCGTGAACACATCCACCACCGGTACGCCCGGGACGAGGGCACTCATTTTCCGCCGCTCCGCTTCCGAGCCGTCGGCGGCCCCGACTAAGGCAGCCGTGCGTCCGGTCGCGATTTGCGCGCGCACTTTTTCCGCGCCCGAGGCGACAAGTCCGGCGCGCTGCGCCAAGCCAAGATGATTAAGACAGCGGCGACGTAGCAGTTCTGCGACGGTATCGGCCAAATCCGCAGGCAAGTTCACGTTGCCCCGCGCGGCTTTGGCGAACAGCCGTTTTTGCGCCGCTGTTTCTATCATATCGCGGCGTGCCCTCAACCACAAACCCCGGCCGGGAAGGCGGCCGGCGATGTCGGGAACGATGGTGTTGTCGGGGCCGACGACGAACCGGATCAGCTCGGCCACCGGGAGCGACTCGCCGCTAGCGATGCAACGCCGGGTCGGTCCCGTTTCCAGGTCCTCACCGGGGTCATCGCCAACGGGCGTTTGCGCGCTCGTAGATCCGCGTCCGGGCGCCGGGCCGCCCGAGGGGTATATCTCACTGGTCATCGCGTCTTCCCGGACCGCCACAAGGGGTAAAGGGGGCTACACGGTCTTGGTCTCGTCGGCGGCATCGCCTTGCGGCGCGCTGCCTTCGGGGAACCAATGGGCGCGTGCGGCCATGATGATTGCGTTGGCCGGGCCTTCCTTGATCACGTCCGCGCCGAGGATTTCGACCAATTCATCGCCGGCGAGATCAGCGAGATCGTCCAGGGTTTTGATGCCTTTTTCCGCCAGCACAATGATCTTCTTCGGATCGAGACCTTCGATTTCCGCCTCGGCCAAGTCTTCCGACACGCCGAGCTCTTCCATCCGGGCCGCGATCTTCTTGTTTTCTTCCTCGATATAGGCGGTCGCGCGGGCTTTCAGCTCGTTCGCGACGTCTTCGTCGAAGCCTTCGATATCGGTCAATTCTTCGATGGGCACGAAAGCCACTTCTTCGACGGACGTAAATCCTTCGGTTACCAACAGATGGGCAAGGACGTCGTCGACATCAAGAGCATCGATGAACATCTTCGAGCGCGAGTGGAACTCCTGCTGGCGGCGTTCGGATTCTTCGCCTTCCGTGAGAATGTCGATGGTCCAGCCGGTGAGCTGCGAGGCCAGACGCACGTTCTGACCGCGGCGGCCGATGGCCAGGGACAGCTGATCGTCGGGCACCACGACTTCGATACGGCCCGAGTCCTCATCGAGCACGACCTTGGTCACTTCGGCCGGCGCGAGCGCATTCACGACAAAGGTCGCCGGATCCTGGTTCCACTGGATGATGTCGATCTTCTCGCCCTGCAGTTCGGCGACGACCGCTTGTACGCGCGAACCGCGCATACCGACGCACGCGCCGACCGGATCAATGGAGGAGTCATTCGAGATGACGGCGATCTTCGCGCGGCTGCCCGGATCGCGGGCCACGGCCTTTATTTCGATGATGCCGTCGTAGATTTCCGGCACTTCCTGGCTGAACAGCGCGCCCATGAAGTCGCCCGAGGTGCGCGACAGGAAAATCTGCGGGCCGCGCGGTTCTTCGCGCACGTCCACGATGAAAGCGCGCACGCGGTCACCGTTCTTGAAGTGCTCACGGGGAATCAATTCGTCGCGGCGGAGCAGGCCTTCGGCGCGGCCCAGGTCGACGATCACGTTTCCGAATTCGACGCGCTTGACGAGCCCGTTGACGATCTCGCCGGTGCGGTCCTTGTATTCGGTGAACTGGCGGGCGCGCTCGGCGTCGCGCACCTTCTGCACGATCACCTGTTTGGCTGTCTGCGCAGCGATGCGGCCGAAGTCGATCGGCGGAAGCGGATCAACGATCACGCCGCCGAGTTCGATTTCCGGGTCCTTGCGCTTGGCTTTCGCCAGCGGCATCTGGGTGTTCTCGTCTTCGACGACGTCCACGACCGTCATGTAGCGGGCGAGCCGGATTTCGCCGTTCTTGCGATCGATGGCGGCGCGGATGTCGTTCTCGTGGCCGTACTTGGAGCGGCCGGCCTTCTGGATCGCCTGTTCCATCGCCTGGAACACTTCCTCGCGGTCGATGCCCTTGTCGCGGGCGACCGTATCGGCCACCTGCACCAGTTCGGGGCGCGCCATGCCAATGCTTTCTCGTGCCATCGTCGTTCTCCGGCTCTTCGCTAATTACGTTGTTTCAGTTCCGCCCGCTTCGCGGAGGCTTCAATCAGTTCGTCGGTCATAACCAGCTTCGCGGTGCTGATCGCGCTCAAAGGAATTTCGACTTTCGTCTCGTCGACCGTCATCACAACCGCATCGCCGTTCAAACCGCCAAGCGCGCCGCGGAAACGTCTGCGTCCGCCCACCGGCAGGCGCGTCTCCAGCTTCGCTTCGAAGCCCGCATAGGCGGCAAAGTCTTTCGCGCGCGTCAGCGGACGATCAATCCCCGCCGAACTCACTTCCAGGTCGTAAGCTCCGGGTACCGGGTCCTCGACGTCGAAGATCGCCGACAGGGTCTGGCTGATCTGCGCGCAGTCATCGACCGAAATTTGGCTGCCGTCCTTGCGGTCGGCCATAACCTGAAGCGTCCTGCGCCCGACGGAACCCGTTAAGGCAATTCGGACCACCTCGAAGCCCATGGCTTCAAGGGTTGGCGCAACGCGTTCTTCCAGGGTCAGTAGGCGTTCCAAGCAAGGCTCCGGCGGTCCCCGGCGGCCCTAAATTGGCAATAAAAAAAGTGGCCAAGTGGGCCACTTCCTAGGTCGTCCAGGAATGTCAAAAGATGACGTCCGTATACGGCGCTTCTTCCCCAATTACAAGGGTTTTTGCGCGGTTTTTGAGGGTATTCCACCTAAGGTGAAACCCGGCGGAAATTCATGAAGACGGGGGTCCGGCCCTGCTTTTTGGCCTTTTCCTCATATCGAGTCGGGGTCGAACCGGCGGGCCGGGTGCGCCAGTCTTCCGGCCCCTTGGCCGTCCAGGCGAAACCCGGGTGCCCGACCAGGTGCAAAAGCGCCCAGTCGATATAGACCGGATGGTCGCTCGCGACCCGGAACTCGCCTCCGGGGACGATCAGGCGCTGCATTTCTTTCAGGTTCTCCGGCCCCACGAACCGGCGCTTGGCGTGACGCGCCTTCGGCCAGGGATCGGGGAACAGCAGCGAGATGCGTTCAAAGCTTGCCGCAGGAAGATGCGGCAGAAGAAAGCGCACATCCTGATTGAACACCCGCACGTTGTTGAGGCCGAGCTCGTGCACGTGGCGCAGCAATGACGCCACGCCGTTCAGGAAAACTTCGGCGCCGATGAAGCCGACGTCTGGATTGTCCGCGGCCATGCGCGCGAGATGCTCGCCGCCGCCGAAGCCGATCTCGAGACGGATACTTTTGACGGGGTGGGAAAACAGCGTGCGCGGATCGAGCGGCGCTTCCGGAACCCCGATGCGCAGTTCCGGAAGAAGCTCTTCAATCAATCCTTGGCGGGCGGCCTTGAGCGGTTTGCCTTTACGGCGCCCGTAGAAACGCAGGTCGGCTGTATCGCCTTTAGATTCCGAAGGCGGATTCAAGCTGATCGACCAGATCGAGACGCTCCCAGCTGAAGCCGCCCGAGCCGTCCGGATCGCGGCCGAAGTGACCGTAAGCGGCGGTGCGCTCGTAGATCGGACGATTCAGCTTCAGGTGCTCGCGGATGCCGCGCGGCGAAAGGTCCATCAGCTCCTGCAGAACCTTCGAGAGTTTGTCTTCATCGACGTTGCCGGTGCCGTAAGTGTCGACATAGACCGACAGCGGCTTCGACACACCGATCGCATAAGAAAGCTGGATCACGCAGCGGTCCGCGAGGCCCGCGCCGACGACGTTCTTCGCGAGATAACGCGCCGCGTAAGCGGCGGAACGGTCCACCTTGGTCGGGTCTTTACCCGAAAAGGCGCCGCCGCCATGCGGCGCAGCCCCACCATAAGTGTCGACGATGATCTTGCGGCCGGTGAGGCCAGTGTCGCCGTCCGGTCCGCCGATGACGAAGCGGCCCGTCGGGTTCACGTAGAATTCCGGCTCGGGGCACATCCAGCCTTTCGGGATGGCGTCGAGCACATGCTTGCGCACGTATTCACGGATCTCTTCCTGCGACGCGGACTCGCTGTGCTGTGTCGAGACGACGATGGAGGTCGCGCCGACCGGCTTGCCGCCGGCGTAGCGCAGCGAGATCTGGCTCTTCGCGTCGGGGCCGAGGAAGTCCACGTCCTTGTCGTGGCGCGCGTCGGCCAGCGACTTTAAGATGGCGTGCGAGTAGTAGAGCGGCGCCGGCATGAGGCTCGGCGTTTCATTGACGGCGTAGCCGAACATGATGCCCTGGTCGCCCGCGCCTTCGTCCTTGTTGCCGGCGCTGTCGACGCCGACGGCGATGTCCGCGGACTGCGCGTGTACATGGCACTCGACCTTCGCGTTCTTCCAATGGAAGCCGTCCTGTTCGTAGCCGATCGCTTTCACCGCCTGGCGCGCGCTTTCGACCATCGCGTCGTGGGTCACCGATGACGGGCCGCGGACTTCGCCGGCGAGAACGATGAGGTTCGTCGTGCAGAGCGTTTCGACGGCGACGCGCGAATAAGGGTCGGCCTTCAGGAACAAATCGACGATGGAATCAGAGATGCGGTCGCTGACTTTATCGGGATGGCCTTCGGAGACGGATTCACTCGTGAACACATAGTCAGTCTTAGACAAGGTCGTCTCCTGGCGAGGGTTTAGCTGCGTTTGATGAAGAGGGGGAATAGCCGGGCCCCCTTGAAAAAAGCTTAAGGGGGGTACCGGAACGCCCCGCACTTTTCAAGGGCGAGTCGGGTTTTGGAGCACAAGCGTCTGTGGCGGCCCCCTCCCGCAGCGTTTTTCTCCCTTCCGCAGCCGCAATGAAAAACGCCGCCGCGGGGTCTCCGCGGCGGCGTTCAGCTCGAAAAGCGTGTCCGAAGCTTAGCTTTCGACCGGTTCTTCCGTCGAAGCGAGCGACTTCGCCAACTCGTAAATACGGCGGCGCACGTGATAATCGTTGATCCGGTAGTATGCGCGCACCAGTTCGAGGGTTTCGCGCTTGGTCATCGGATCGTTGTCGCGCGGTTCCAGGTCGCGGCTGTCGCCCGACAGGTTGCGCGGGCTGGACGAGGCGGTCTCTTCGTCCATTTCCTCGAAGAAAAAGGACATCGGGCAATCGAGCACGCGCGACAGGTCCCACAGGCGGGACGCGCCGATGCGGTTGGCGCCGCGTTCGTACTTCTGAACTTGCTGGAAGGTCAGGCCAATGGCTTCGCCCAGCTTTTCCTGGCTCATGCCCAGAAGCGTACGGCGCAAGCGCACGCGCGCGCCGACGTGGACGTCGACCGGATTCGGCTTGCCCGAAGGCATCCGCCCGCGCGTCGAACGCAGCGGCGTCGTGTCATCTTTAATCTGCTCTTGCGGTAAACCCATGTGAAACCTGCCCGTTGTAAAACTGACTGCGCAACTCAACGTTTACACAGCGCGTCATCTACCGACCGTTGAGCGGATGGTAGGCCAACACCACTCTTGGCACAAGCTTGGCCGGGTTTTCCGGGCCTCGCCGAGTACTCAATGAGCGCGGGTGCCCCTCTGGGCGAATGAGCGCCGTAGACGCAGCAGCGTATCGCCGCGCCTGAAGAACAACGCCCAGCCACCCCCGCAAGTTGCGAGCAGAATTGAGATCAAATTTCCCAATAACGCGAAGGGGGTAGCGCCCGATACAGGCATGGGTAGTGAAGCATCCAGGACGCCTCGCGTACCGAGCGGAAGTTCGCTTTTGACCCGCCCATAACCGTCTATCACCGCTGAAATTCCCGTATTGGCGGTACGCACTAGGGGCAATCCTTCCTCGACCGCCCGCATCCGGGCCTGGGCAAAGTGCTGGTGAGGGCCAAGGCTCAGGCCAAACCAGGCGTCGTTAGTAAGGTTGAGCAGAAACCGGGGCCGGGGCTCGCCTCCCGCGGTGACTTCGCCTGAGAAGATCACCTCGTAACAGATAAGCGGGCTGAAGGGGGGCAGGCCGGGGACCGACAGGGTGGCGAGGCCAGGCCCTGTCGCAAAGCCGCCCGACATCCCGGTCAGCTCGTCGAAAGGCACGAATCCGCGCAGCGGCGTGTATTCGCCGAAGGGCACAAGGTGGGTCTTGTCGTAAACGGCGGCGATGCTGGCGTCGGGTTCGATGACATAGAGCGAGTTGTAGACGGTCTGCGTGCCGTCCTCGTTACGCAGGCCCCGGTCCGCGCCGGTGATCAGCATGCCGTTCGAGGGTGCGGCCATCGCTGCGACGCGGCGCGCCGGTTCATCGATGTTCAGGAAGAAGGCGATGGCGGCCTCGCCCCAGACAACATGAGTCACGTCGGCGGGCCGGTTCTCGGTGCTCATGCGTACATGTTCTTCGAGCATCTTCACCCACAAGCTCGGCCGGCTGCGGTCGGCTTGAGAGAAATTGGCCTGGACCAGACGGAGCTTCACGCCGGGCACGACATCATCATGCGCGAGCGTAAGGCGCAGCGCGCCGGCGCCGCCGATGACGGTCATCAACGCGAGCGGCGCCAGCGCGCGCACGCGGGCCTTGGCAAGAGATGGGGCGTAGCCGAGCAGCGTGAAAGCGCCGAACAGCAAGATCGTGAGGAAGCTGAGGCCGTAGGTTCCGATCAATGTGATGACCTGCAAGACCGCAAGTCCTACGGGTGAGTGAGATTCTGCCCACACCAAACTGATGGGATTCCACGGCAACCCGGTGAAGATCCAGCTGCGCACCCACTCGACAATCGTCCAGACGGCGGCGAAAAGAAGTACGCGCCGTCCCGCAACGCTCGCGCGGTCATAGGACATCTCATCGATAGACGCCGGCGGGATGGCGTGCGTCAGCGCGCACACGATGGCGATGAACAAACCCATCGCGATAGATAGCGACCCGACGGCGGGGATCGCAAACACGCCGAATGCGTCGGCATCGACGTAGAAGGCGTTCGCCATCCAATAAAGGCCGGTGATGAAATAACCCGCGCCGAAGGCCCAGCCGGTGAAGAACGCGCGTTTCCACGTGCGGCATCCATCCAGCAGCCAAAGCAGAACTGGAAACGCGATCCATAACGTGGGGACGATGGACAGCGGCGGAAACGCTAGGATTGTGAGCGCGCCGGCCAGGAACGCCACGGCAAAGCGCTTCCATCCGCTGAGCGCGGCAAGCCGGTCGGCCAGCGCGGTTCTCATTATGCTTCTGACTTGGGCGGCGGCAGGTTGCGGGCGCGCAAGCGCCGCACCAGACGCGGATCGCTGTCGGTGATTTCGAATTCAATCCCCGACGAATGTTTCACAAGCTCGCCGCGCGAAGGCATACGCCCCGCGAGGCTCGCGACCAATCCACCGAGCGTATCGGAAGCTTCGCGTTCTTCGTCGCTGAAAATTTTTCCGACGCGCTCCTCGAAATCCGAAAGCGCGACGCGGCCATCGGCGATTAGCGAACCGTCGGGTTGCGGCAGAAGTTCCGGCGCCTGGTCTGCGTCATGTTCGTCTTCGATTTCGCCAACGATCTGTTCAACGACGTCTTCAATGGTGACAAGACCGTCGATGCCGCCGTACTCGTCCACCACCATCGCCATGTGCGCGCGCTTGAGGCGCATCTCAAGCAAAAGATCGAGGACGCGCACGGCGGGTGAAACGAACAGCACAGGGCGTAGAAGATCGGTCAACACGTGCGAGCTGACGCGCGCGCCGTTCTCGCCGGCGATTTGGTCCGCCGCCAGGATCGCGAGATCCTTGATGTGGATGAGACCGGCTACATCGTCGAGTGTTTCGCGGTAGACCGGCAGACGCGAATGGCCTTCCTTCACCACCAGGGTCAGAGCGTCGGCCACCGGCGTCGCGGCTTCGATCGCGATGATGTCGGCGCGCGGCACCATGATGTCGGCGGCGGTGACGCCGCGCAGCTTCAAGACGTTGGCGAGCAACAGGCGTTCGTTGGGGTCGATGGCCGGCCCGCCGTCGGGGCGGTCTTCGATCCGCTCCTCGATCAACTCCTCGATCACTTCGCGGACGGCTTCAGCCTCTCCGATCTCGGGGGCGAGCCAGCGCTTTAGCTTGGTGAAAAGACCGGGCCGGTCGTCGGAATCCGGCGGAAAGGACCGTGCGGGCTCGCTCATGTCCGGCGGCGCGCTCCCCGCGATATCTTCTTGGCAGCGGGCACGGGGACGGTGTCACGGTAGGGATCTTCGATCCCGAGGCCGGCGAGGATATTGGTTTCGAGGCGTTCCATGGTCTTGGCGTCGGACACGATCTCATGATCATAGCCCAAAAGGTGGAGAACGCCATGCACCACCATATGAGAAAGATGATCTTTCAATGACTTGCCGGCTTCTTTGGCCTCTTTGACCACGGTGCCGTAGGCCACGACCACATCACCTAGTAGGACACCCCCGTCCGAGGGGCCATCCGCGCCCGCCGGGAAGGAAAGGACGTTGGTCGCCTTGTCCTTGCCCCGGTACAGGGCATTCAGTTTGCGGATCGCGGTGTCGCCCGTCAGCAGCACGGAGAGTTCGGTGGTTTTGGCCCGGCGCTTCTGTGCCGCCGAGGCGCCGCCGTCCCACGCCGCTTTGGCGGCGCGCCGGACAACAGCCGCGGCGGTCGGCAGGCTGCGCGTCCAACCGGCCGCGGGCGCAAGCACGTCTATGGTGGGATGGACGGCGGTCTTCATTCGGGGCGGTCCTCTTGTGCGCGTTCCTTGCGCTTGGCGTCGCGGCGGTCGTAGGCCTCGACAATGCGTGTGACGAGGTCATGGCGCACCACGTCGCGCGCGCTGAACCGCACAAGACTGACACCCTTCACGCTGTCCAACGTCTCCAGTGCGTCTTCCAACCCCGATTTCACGCCGCGCGGCAAATCGATTTGGCTGAGATCGCCGGTGACGACCATGCGGGAATTCTCGCCGATACGCGTGAGGGCCATCTTCATCTGCACCGGCGTGGTGTTCTGCGCTTCGTCCAGGATGATAAACGAATTGGCGAGCGTGCGCCCGCGCATGAAGGCGAGCGGTGCGACTTCGATCTCGCCCGATACCAGCAACTTCGCGACTTGGTCGCCCGGCAGCATGTCGTAGAGCGCGTCGTACAGTGGACGCAGATACGGATCGACTTTCTCGCGCATGTCGCCGGGTAGGAACCCGAGACGCTCGCCCGCTTCCACCGCGGGGCGTGACAAGATGATGCGGTCGATGACGCCGGCCATCTTCAGCGACACGGCCTTTGCGACAGCGATGTAAGTCTTGCCGGTCCCGGCCGGACCAAGCGCGAAGACCAGTTCGTGATCGTTCAGCGCCTTGAGATAGGCGCCTTGCCCGATGGAACGGGCGCCGATCTGTTTCTTACGCGTGCGGATCGCAAGTTCACTGACGTTGTCGCCGTCGGGTTCCGCGGTGCGGACGGCGCCGTCGATATCGCCGGTTTCCAGTTCGTGTCCTTTCGCGAGATGGTCGTAAAGACGATAGAGGGTACGCTCAGCCATTTGTATACGGCCGGGCGTGCCTTCAATGGTGATCGTATTGCCGCGATGGTTCAGCACCACGTTCAATCGCTGCTCGAGGCGATGTAAGTTACTGTTCTGCGGTCCCACCAGCGCCTGCAGGAGCCCGTTGTCGGAGAACTCGCATCTGACGTGTGTGGCTTCGCTCATGCCGTCTTGATCGTGCTCGCGCAAGCGCCCTCGGAAGCGTCGGCCCAAACGGCCCCGAGGCTAAAGGCCTCGACCGATACGACTTTCAAACGCGCGACGGTGCCGATGTGTTTCGGATCGGCCGTGACGTGCACAGCCTGTAAATAAGGGCTTTTGCCCACAATCTGGCCGGGATGGCGGCCCGTGTGCGTGAGCAGGACGTCAAAGGTGCGCCCGAGGCTGGCCTGGTTGAAGGAGCGCTGTTGCTCGGTCAGCAGGTCCTGCAACGCGTAGAGGCGCGCGTCTTTCACGTCCTCGGGCACTTGCGTTTTCAACACCGCGGCCGGTGTTCCGGCGCGCGCGCTGTATTTGAAGGAGAAGGCCTGCGCGAAGGTGATCTCGCGCACGAGCGCCATCGTCGCTTCGAAATCCTTGTCGCTCTCGCCGGGATACCCAACGATGAAGTCCGATGACAACGCCATGTCGGGACGGTAGCCGCGCAAGGTTGCGATGATGCGGCGGTAGTCATCGGCGGCGTGGCCACGGTTCATGGCTTCCAAGATTTTGTCCGAGCCCGACTGTACCGGAAGATGCAGGAACGGCATCAGCGCCGGCAGGTCGCGGTGCGCGGCCATCAGTGCGTCGTCCATGTCGCGTGGATGCGAGGTGGTGTAGCGAATGCGCGAAAGGCCTTCGATCTCGGCCAGTGCGCGGGCAAGGCGCCCGAGGTTCCACACTTCACCATCAACGCCCGCGCCGTGATAGGCGTTGACGTTCTGGCCGAGCAGCGTGATCTCGCGCGCGCCGCTTTCAACAAGACTTTTCGCTTCGCGCAAGATGTCGGCGACGGGGCGCGAATATTCGGCGCCGCGGGTGTAAGGCACGACACAGAAGGTGCAGAACTTGTCGCAGCCTTCCTGGATCGACAGGAACGCAGCCGGTCCATCAGCGCGCGGCGCGGGCAGGTGATCGAACTTGGGTTCGACCGGGAATTCGGTGTCGAGGATGCCGGCCGACTTGCTTCCCGTTTTGCCATCTCGTGTACGCGCGGCGCGCGCCACCATCTCGGGCAGGCGGTGATAGGTCTGGGGGCCGAGCACGATATCGACAAACGGCGCGCGGGCCATGATCTCGGCGCCTTCCGCCTGTGCGACACAGCCGGCCACGGCGATGATCATGTCCTTGCCGGCGGCGGCGCGTTCACTGCGGTAAGCGCGCACGCGCCCGAGGTCCGAGAACACCTTCTCGGCGGCCTTCTCGCGGATATGGCAGGTATTCAGGATGACCATGTCGGCGTCGGCGGGACTTTCCGCCGGGGCATAGCCAAGCGGCGCCAACACGTCCGCCATGCGCGCGGAATCGTAGACGTTCATCTGGCAGCCGTAGGTCTTGATGAACAGCCGTTTGGCCGGGGTGTCGGTCATCGCCTCTGTGTATAAGACAAGGTTGAGACGCGGTTTCTAACGCCTAAACAGGGTAAAAGCAAAACAGGGCTTTTGGCTGTGGGCGTAAGGGCTTATGACCCTTCGCGTCCCGCGAGCAAGCGGGCGAATCCGGCCCGGGTGACCCGGTCGCAGTGCGCGGCCAGTTCCTTACGGCTGGTAAACTGGGCCAGGGTGACCGGCGGGTGGAAGGTCACTTCGGCGGTGAGTTTGCCAAGGCGCATGATCTGCCACATGTGCGACAGCATCTCCATGTCGCCGTACCAGGCGACGAAAGGACGCCAGCCGACACCAATCGGCATACCGTTGAGACGGGTGTAGGCCATCGAAACCGGCTGCACGGTGACAGGGCGCTCCGTCCCGTCGGCGGCCACCGCGTGACGTTCGGCCACCGTGAAAAGCGCGCTCTTGAACGGCTTCATGGTGTTGCCGTCACCCGAGGTGGCCTCGGGGAACATGATGAGCGTATCGCCGGCGTCGAGACGTTCCTGAAGCTGGTCGCGCGCTTCTTTCGTCGCGGTGCGCCGCCGGTCGATGAAAATGGTCTGCCCCGCCTTGGCCATCCAGCCGAAGCCCGGCCAACTGGCGATATCGGCTTTGGCGACGAAATCGCCGGGCACGACCGAACCCAGCACCACGATGTCGAAGTACGAGATGTGATTGGCGACCACCAGGCGCGGCGCGGCGGCGCTTTGTTTGCCGCGCGTGACCACATCGAGGCCCACCAGCGCGCACAGGAAGCGGTAGTAGCGGCCGCGGAACGCGACGGAATTGCCCGTAAGGATATTCAACGTCGCGGCCGTCAGGCTCGCGATGACCGCTGAGACAACGAAAATGCCAATGCGAGTAACGGCAATGAGGGCGCCGCGCATCGGCAGCGCCGGCACAAGCTGCGCCTCTTCGAGGTCGCTCGGATCGATTAAGAGGCTTTTTTGAATGACGCTGACTCGGTGCCGATGTCGTAGTGACGGGTGTAGCGTTCTTCGATCAGGTCGGTCTTCACGATGATGCAAACATCAGTCGTGTTGAACTGGTGATCGACGACGGCCCCGTCGCCGATGAAACCGCCGACGCGCAAATAACCCTTGAGAAGCGGGGGTAAACTCGCGAGCGCGCGCTTCGGGTCGATCGCTTCCTTCGGCAGAAGATTCATCTCGACTTTCCGGTGCGGCAGTGCGGTCGCGCGCAGCGCCTCGGGCGCGAGGTGATAGTGGTAGAGGTAGGAGAGCTGCACGGCGAGTTGCTGCGGGTCGGTGCCTGGCAGGCTTGCGCAGCCGAACATGAGATCGATGCCGTAGGCGTTCACATATTCCGATACGCCGCGCCATAGGAGCTGCATGGTCGCGCGGTTGCGGTATCCCGCGTCGACGCACGAGCGGCCGAGCTCGAGCACCCTTCCTGGAAAGCTCGCGAGCTTGGTGATGTCGTATTCGGAGGCCGAATAAAAGCTGCCGGCGGCGCGCGCATGTTCGCGGCGGATGAAGCGGTAGGTGCCGACGACGGGATCGTCTTTGCGTTCGGCGTCGACCACGAGCAGATGGTCACAGATGGTGTCGAATTTGTCGAAGTCGCGGCGCGAGGCTTGCATCTGCGCGTCGGGTTTCGCGCCCATCTCGTCGTAGAAGACGCGGTAGCGCAGCGCCTGGGCGGCGTCGAGTTCGTCGGCCGAGTTCGCGAGACGGATGACCTGGCTGCCGGCGGTCACCGGCACGAACGTGCGCGCGCCTCCGGGCGCGGCGAGGCCGGCGGATGCCAGCGCACCCGAGGGGGTGTTGGTGGAGGGCGGCAACAAAAGTGTCATCGGTCTGTATCCCAACCGCGCGTTCAGGCCGTGGCGCTGCGTAAGGAACTGCAGCGTGAGGCGGAGCGTCGACTGAAAGGCCGCGCCGGGCTTGCGGCTCAACGAAACTGTCTTGGATTTCAACGATTCCGTTGCCCGGCCGAGCAAGGCCAGGGGTTTCCGAAACGCACCGTCCATGCCGGGATACTCTTAACAGTTAGGGGGACTGGCTGACAGCCAAATTCCCCCAAAACTACGCCCGGCTGGCACCAGATGTCGTGTTATTCTTCTGTTGCTTTATCTGCATCTAGCGGCAGCACGTACAACTCCAGGCGGTGTCCCACCAATTTGTACCCGTGCTTGCTGGCGATCTCCTGCTGGAGCTGCTCGATTTCCTCATTATGGAACTCGATCACCTTGCCGGAGCGCACATCGATCAGATGGTCGTGGTGGGTGGCTGGGGTTTCCTCATAACGGGCACGGCCGTCGCCAAATTCGTGGCGTTTGACGATCCCGGCTTCCTCGAAAAGGCGCATCGTCCGGTAGACGGTCGCGATGGAGATGCGCGGGTCTTCGGCGGCCGAGCGGCGATGAACCTCTTCCACGTCCGGATGGTCCTGCGCTTCCGAGAGCACGTGCGCGATGATGCGCCGCTGCTCGGTCATCTTCATGCCCTTTTCGGCGCAAACTTGTTCGATGTGAGACAGAGGCCGCGTCGCCATAACTAAATTCCTTGCTGTCGACCGGGGGAGCGCGAAGGCCACCGGGGAAGGAGGCCTATCATAGTGCGGGCCCTCGGGCCGTAAAGAGATCAAAGACCGCCCCTGCGAGTCACTCGCAGGCATGGTCCGGAGTCCAGTGGCCGAGGCCACGCGGAGTGGATATATGTCAGCCATGACTGCGGCGCCATTCTTCATTGATATCACCGGGGACGTCTGTCCCCTCACCTTCGTGAAAACGAAGTTGCTGCTGGAGAAAATGCCCGTTGGGGCGACCGTGACCGTGCGCCTCAAAGGCGCGCAGCCGCTGGACAATGTACCGCGCTCGGTGAAGGCGCATGGGCACGAGGTGGTTTCGCTTGTGCGCGAGGATCAGCTGACCGAAGCCGATCCCCGGGTCCCGCATATCCTAGTGGTGCGGCGCTGCTAGCGCCGCCGGCTGGAGCGCGAGGGCCATGATCACCGCATCGACGCGCCCCGACGGCCCTCTTTCATAATACTTCGCGCGCCGGCCCGTGACGGCGAAGCCGTGTTTTTCATAAAGCGCGCGCGCGGGCGCGTTGTCCTCCGCGACTTCCAGGAAGAGACGGTGTGTTCCGCCTGCGCGCAGCATCCGTACGGCCTCCGCCAAGAGGCTTTCCGCGACGCCCCGGCGCCGAAAATCCGGCGCGACCGCGAGTGTGAGAATCTCCGCCTCGTCCGCGACCGCCCGAATCAGGATGAATCCCTCGGGCGCGGCGCCGGTCAACATGAGGCCGGCGACGCCGGGTTGCTCCAGAAGGGTGGCGAACTCGGCGTCGCTCCACGGCGCCGTGAAGCTCGTGCGATGCAGCGCGCCCGCGACCTGCGCATGCGCGGGTTCCAGGCGGATGATGCCGCTCACGGCCTAAGCTTTCCGCCGTGCGGCGCAAGCGTGATTTTCGGCGGGAGTACATAAAGCGGCAGCGGGCCGCCGGGGTCGGGCGTGCGCAGGGCGGCGAGGCGTGCGAGCACAACGGCATCGGGTAGCGGATCAGCGGCAGAAGGCGTAGCGCCCTGCAGATGTTCAAGCACTAAAGCCACGCCGTCGCCCGTAACGACAAGATCTTTCTCGCCGAGCCAATTTGCGATCTCAGCCGGCGGCAGGGCGGCCGGTTGCGCGCATGGTGTGAGGTCACGCGCGGCAAAGGCCTGCACATAGAGGTCGCCGCGCTTGGTATCGACCGCGGCCAGGATGTGCGCATGGCGCCGGCGTTCGACTTCCGGCACCGCGGCCGCGATCGCTTCCAGCGAATTTATTCCGATGACGGGTTTTCCCGCGGCGAGCCCGAGGGCGCGCGCGGTGGATAGACCGACGCGAACGCCGGTGAATGAACCCGGCCCGATCGTGACGGCGATGCGGTCGAGCGCGTCGTACGCAACACCGGCCTTCTCCATCACTTCCTCAATCTGAGGGATCAGGATTTCCGCCTGACCCTGATCCATCAGTTCGCGGATATGCGCCAGCGCCGCGCCGTCCTTGACGAGGGCGACGGAGCACGCGGCGGTCGTGGTGTCGAAGGCAAGGACAAGCATCGCGTTTCAGAGAGAAGTGCTGAGGGCAGGCACAATATTCTGTATCATCGTCTCTATCATCACTTTCGACATAGCACTTCGAGCCGGCATGAGCCTCATTGAAATAGCGCCTCCCGCCTTCGATGTCGTCATCGACATCGCTTACGCGACCTCCAACAATTTCACGGGTAAGCCAGTCTATGCCCGCCCCGGCTGTTATCTGAATGAAGACGCGGCCGCCGGCCTGAAGACCGCGCTCGATCTTGCCCGTCCCCTCGGCTTTCGGTTCAAGGTGTTTGACGCGTTTCGCCCGTCCGAAGCGCAGTGGGTGCTGTGGAATCACACGCCGGATCCCAATTTTCTCGCCGACCCAAGCCGCGGGTCGCCTCACTCGATGGGCGCGGCTGTGGATTTAACCTTGATCGACGAAGCGGGCCGCGAGCTCGACATGGGCACGCCTTTCGACGCCTTCACGCCGCTGTCGCATCATGGCCGCACCGACATCTCCGCCGAAGCGCAGCGCAACCGCGCGATTCTGCTTGGGATCATGACCGCCGCCGGTTGGGACTTTTATCGCAATGAGTGGTGGCACTATCAGTTGTTCAATGCGCGGGCGAAGTATCCCGTGTTGGGCGACGCCGCGCTCCCGGTCTCGATGATGCCGAAGGCGTAAGCTAGGCTTTCGCGAGTTCGGCAACGCTGCGCGGGCCGCGTTTGCCGTCAGGCTCCCGGCGCGCGTCCAAGGCCACCTGTAGCCACTCCGCGGCCTTTTCCGAATCTCCGCGTTCGCGCGTCTCCACGTCGGCCATGAGGCGCGCCGCCCGCGCGCGCACATCCGGCTCCATATTCTCCGCGGTCAGAGGCGCCAAGCGATTGCGCGCTTGTCCCCAAAGTTCGGCGTCGAGCGACGCGCGCGCAACGGCGAGGCGCGTTTCGGGATGGTCGGGGTCGATGTGGGTCAGGTTGTCGACGCGACGTGCGTAGTCCAATGCGGTCTCGCCGGGAATGAGCACGCGGTATGCGGCGGCAAGATCGGCATGCGGATTAGCCTCCCACATCTTTTCGACGAGATGAGCGGCCTTGCGGCCCTTTCCTTGCGCAGCCATCGCGCGGGCGTAGGACGCCGTGGCGGCCACCGGCGCGCCGCCAAGGTCCATGGCCTGCCGGGCGAGCGACGCGGCGCTCTGTGAATCCCCGTTTTTCAATTCCACTTGCGCCTGCTGCAACAGGAGGCGCGTCTTGATGCGCCGCAGGTCCTCATTCGAGAAACTATCCCGTGCGGTCTTGGTGTCCGCAAAGGCGAGTGCTTCGTGCCATTGACCCGACGCAATGGTGAGATCGAGCGCCATCTCGATCGCCCAGGCCGGCGGATCCTTACGGGCCATCGCGCGCTTGGCGAGATTAAGCGCGCCCACTGTATCGCCATCGCTGGCAGCCTTGATCGCCAGCGAACGCAGTCCTGCAAGTTCCGTCTGCGGGCGTTCAAGAAGCGCGGTGGCGACTTCCTTCATTTCCTTCATGTCGCCGACGAGTTCGGCTGTTTCCTTGCGCAGCATCAAGACGGCGGGGTTGGACTGCAGCAACGATGCAGCTTCCTTGGCGAAACGGCGTGCCGCGGAGGTCTGACCCGACTGCACGGCGGCGAACCCGTCGGCGAGGCTGGCGAGGCCGCGGTTCAAGCGGCGCTGCTGACGCGCGGCGGTGACGGCGCTTATGACGCCGCTGACGATCGCCAGCGCACGCAGCAAAAAGGCGATAAGCAGCGTGGCGGCGATGAATAAAGCCACCAGGACGCTCGCGGACGTATCGATGCGCCAGCCGCGCCACTCCAGCGCGACGGTGCCCGGTTCACTCGCAAGCCAGATCGCCGCGGAGACCAGAAGGACAAGCCCTGCGATGTAGAGGATGAGACGAAGCATGACGCTACTCCGTCTTCGCGTGAGGGGCAGGCGCAGCGGCCGGGGTCGCTGCCGTCGGCTGCGCGAGAGTCGTCGCACCCGCGATCACGGATTCTTGCGCAGCCTCTTCCGCGGCGACCCGCGCTTCGGCGAGTTCGATCCAAGGGGTTGCGGCGGCAAGCGATGCGCCGGTCAGCTTTTTCATTTCCGCCGCGGCGCTCGCGAGATTGCCGCCGTCCGCGGCGCGTTCGGCGCGCACCAGGATCGCATCCACGCCGTCACCGGTATCGATATCCGTGCGGCGCACCGAGATCACCGAAAACACACGATCAAGTGTTTGGCGCAGCCAGCTCGCGGTGTCTTTCGGCAGGTAGCTCGCGCGCACCGCCGCAGCCGCCGCGACGTCGAAGCGGCGCTGCATTTCGGTCAGCGTCGGCAGTCCAGAGCTCGCGTACTTCGCGAAGACGGTGTCCGTCTGGCTTTGGCCGTTCAACGCTTTGACCGTGTCCCATTCTTTCAAGAAGGGGCGGCCCGTGACCACCGCGTCGCGCCACTGCGTGGCTGCGATCGTCAGCGCCACGCCGACGGCGCGTTGATCAGCGGCGCTGCGGCCCGCTTGCTCGAGGGCGGTGACGCGGTCGGCGAGCGCGAGCACGCTGTTTGCGTCCGCGCTGCGGCCTGCGAGGGTTTCAACGCGGCGGTTGATTTCGTCGAGGCGCGCCGTATTGCCAAGCGCGGCTTCCAAAGTCGCGACGCGGGCCATGAGGGCGGCGATGGTTTGGTTGGACACGTCGCCGGTTGGCGGCGCGACAGCGGGCTGCGGTGCTGGTGTTGCTGACGCTGGAACGCTCGGCGCCGGTGTCGGGGCAGGCGGCAACGGTTTGACTTGTGGCGGGGCCGGAGACGGCGCGTTCGCAACCGGCGCCGGCGGTTCCTTCACCAAGAGCGGCAGCCAACGGTGCGACGTCATCATCGTGGCGGTGACGACCGTCGCAAGGACGAAGAAAAGGAGGACCGAACGTCCCGATCCGCGGCGTCTGACGGCGGTTTGCGCAACAACGGGGTCCGGGATCGGGTCTGCCTGCGGTTCGGCGTCGTGGGGAGGTGGCGTTTCCGGTTCACCGCGCCCCCAATTGGCCAGACGGTCCCGCATGCGCTCGTCGGCAGCGTCTTCCGCCTGCATCTGCGCCGAACGACCGCCGCCGCTGCGCGCGGCCGGTTTGGCGTCGGCCAGGGACTCCGCATCGATCTCTGTGCCGTGGCTCTCGCGCGCCACCAACTCATCCAACTCCTGCAGCGCCGACGGCACCTCTGCCGGTTCGGCCGCGGGGGTCTCTTTGGCTTCGCGTGCGGGATCAATCATCGGCGTATCATTCCATGAGGGCGCGGCGGAGGCTACCGCCGCTGGTGGTTCGGTGGGACGCGGTTCGGATGGCGGTAAAGCCGGCGGCGGGTCATGGCTGACCGCCATGGTCCACCGGGAATCGGGAACATGCTCCGTGGGCGCCGTTGGTTTTCCGAACAAGCTGGACAACCAGCCGCTCGAAGGTTTGCGCTCGGCGGCCAGGCGCACTTTCTCGGTCTTCGCCAGCGTCTTTTGCTCGTCGGCCAGACGCTTGCGTTCCGCTTTTGCGCGGGCGGCTTCCTCTTTTTCGGCGCGGCGGCGCGCCATCAATTCCTGAGCCAGCCGTTCCTGTTCCGCGCGGGCTTTGGCCGCGTCTTCACGGCGGGCTTGATCGTCCCGGGCCTTCTGCGCAGCGGCGGCTTCCTTGGCGATGCGTTTGCGCTCCGCGTCCTGCGCCGCCTGTTCT
Source organism: Rhodospirillaceae bacterium (assembly GCA_050246995.1). GTDB lineage: Bacteria > Pseudomonadota > Alphaproteobacteria > Rhodospirillales > Rhodospirillaceae > SHVO01. The sequence goes on from JBFWVA010000008.1 coordinate 154,456, forward strand.
GCTTTCACCCGCTCGCGTTCGGTTTTCTCCTGAGCGAGGCGCTCGTTCTCAAGCCGCGCGGCCTCGGCCCGTTTTTCGCGCTCGATGCGCTCTTCGGCCGCGCGCTGTTCGCGCGCAAGGCGTTCAGCTTCGGCGCGTTCGCGCGCGAAAAGCTCTTTTTCCGCGCGCACGCGTTCCGCCTCTTCGCGGGCGACGCGCTCCTGCGCGAGGCGCTCTTTCTCGCGCTCGGCCGCGACTCGCGCGGCTTCGGCCCGGACGCGTTCAGCGTTTTCGCGCGCGATGCGCTCCTGCGCGAGACGCTCTTTCTCACGTTCGGCGGCGATCCGCGCGTTTTCGGCACGCACGCGCTCGGCTTCTTCGCGTTCGATGCGCTGCTGTTCGAGGCGCTTCTTCTCGCGCTCGGCCGCGACTCGCGCGGCTTCGGCCCGGACGCGTTCAGCGTTTTCGCGCGCGATGCGCTCCTGCGCGAGACGCTCTTTCTCACGTTCGGCGGCGATCCGCGCGTTTTCGGTACGCACGCGCTCGGCTTCTTCATGGGCGATACGCTCTTTCTCGGCGCGCTCTTTCTCTCGCGCTTCGCGTTCGCTCCGCTCACGCTGCTGGCGCTCGGCCTCCAGGCGGTCCCGTTCGACCTTCTCAGCCGCGAGCCTTGCGCGCTCGGCTTCTTCCCAAACCGCGCGTTCGGCGGCTAGGCGCTGGCGTTCGGCTTCATCGCGCGCGGCCTTCTCGCGGGCGCGCTGTTCCCGATCGGCTTTTTCATGCGCCGCCACTTCCGCGGCCACACGTTCCCGCTCGGCACGCTCCCGCGCCTCCTGTTCTTTGCGTAAGCGTTCCTTTTCGGTGCGCTCCGCGCGGTCTCGCTCTTCTTTCTCTTTACGAAGCCGCTCCTGTTCCGCGCGTTCGGCGGCCAGGCGCTCTTTTTCCAAACGTGCACGCACTTCTTCTTCCGCGCGCAAGCGCTCGCGTTCCGCCTTTTCCTTGCGCAAGCGTTCGCGCTCGGCATCTTCTTTCGCGGCGCGCTCGGCGGCGAGACGCTCCCTCTCGATCTTCACGCGCGCGTCCTCTTCCGCCTTCACACGTTCGCGTTCGGCACGTTCGGCCGCGAGGCGTTCCCGCTCGGCGTGGTCGCGCGCGGTCTTCTCGGCCGCCAGACGCTCTCTCTCCGCCTTTGCCCGCGCTTCTTCTTCGGCGCGCAGGCGCTCGCGTTCTTCCTTTTCTTTACGCATGCGCTGGCGTTCAGCTTCTTCGCGGGCGGCGCGTTCGGCGGCGAGACGTTCTTTTTCGGCTTTCTCGCGCGCAAGTTTCTCAGCGCGTTCGCGTTCGGCTTCTTCTTTCCGGCGCCGTTCTTCCTCGGCGCGGACGCGGCGCTCTTCCTCCCGGGCCAGGCGCTCAAGTTCGGCGCGTTCAGCCTCTTGCTTGGCAATACCCTGCCGTTCGGCCTCCAGGCGCTCGCGCTCGATGCGTTCTTCCTCCGTGCGCTTTTCCCGCGCGACCCGTGCCGCGTCCGCTTTTTCCCGCGCGATCCGTTCGCGCTCGCCCTTCTCTTTTTGGAGGCGCTCTTCCTCCGCACGACGGCGCGCCTCTTCTTCCTTGATCTTACGTTCGCGCTCGCGGCGTTCTTCCTCGACCTTGTCGATCAATTCGCCGTCCAGGGTTGCCCACACGGCGTCGGGATCGCTGGCTGAAGCGACGGTGATGCTAGCGCCTTTCAAGGCGCGCAAAGGCGCGGCGATGGCCGGCGTCGCGGCGACGGTTTTGAGACCGGTGACGGATGGCGCGCGCTCGTCGCGCTGCATCAAGGTGACAAACGCGCGCGCTTCGTCCGGGGACATGAACAGCGCGGCATCAATCGCCTTCTCGTTCAATTTGGCGCGCAACTCGCGTGGGATTTCGGCCACCCGCTTAATGCTGTACAGCGGGAGTGGGCGCACCGCGAAACCCATGTTACCCAGCATCGCGCCGAGGTTCACCGGCGCGGCCGTGCTGCAGGCATAGACCAGCGCGCCGTTGGCCGGTTTGAGGGAGCGTTCCACGAGGCGCGCGAGATCCTGAGAATCGTCTTTCGCCGCCGCCACGTCCTTGAAGCCGACACGCCGGGCTTCGGCGGCGGTCAGCTCACTGTCGACAAAAATCGGGAACGTGCGCACGCCGACATGTTCGGCAAGGGCGCGCACGCCCTCGGGGCTGGTCGCGAGGAACCCCTGCGCGCTCGCCAGGTTGATGGTGGGCGCGCTTTCACGCTCGACGGTGACCAGGGGGATGATGATCGGGTCATGGCCACGGGCGGCCAGCGCCCTCGCCGAGATCGCAGCTTCCTGCGCCGGCTGCGTAATTAGAACCCGCATGGCCGCTTCCTGGCGTTCATTTCACAAACGTTGTAGAGCCTACCTATCTAAGTGGAAAGCCATGATTGTCCTTGGACTAGAAACCAGTTGCGATGAAACCGCCGCCGCCGTCGTGGACGGGGATGGGAATGTTCTTGCCCATGCGGTCCTTTCGCAAATGGATGAACATGCGCCCTTCGGCGGCATCGTGCCGGAGGTCGCCGCTCGGGCGCACCTCGCTCATCTCGACCGCCTTATTGATAAGGCCATGCGCGAGGCGAACGTCGGCTTCGCCGATCTCGATGCGGTTGGCGCGACAGCCGGCCCCGGCCTTATCGGCGGAGTGCTGGTCGGCGTGATGTCGGCCAAGGCCATTGCCGCGGTGCATAAGATCCCCTTCGTCGCGGTCAACCATTTGGAAGGTCATGCCCTCACGGCGCGGCTTTCGGACAAGGTCGAATTCCCGTTCCTTCTGCTTCTCGTTTCCGGCGGACACTGTCAGTTGCTCGCCGTCGAAGGCGTTGGAAAATATCGCCGTCTCGGAACCACCGTCGATGACGCCGCGGGCGAAGCGTTCGACAAGGTCGCGAAGATGGTTGGGCTTGGATATCCAGGAGGTCCGGCCATTGAGCGTGCCGCGAAATCCGGTGACGCCACGCGCTTTGCATTTGCGCGTCCGATGAAGGGCCGACCCGGCTGCGATTTCTCTTTCTCCGGTCTCAAAACCGCTGTGCGCGTCGCGGTGGAATCATTGCCGCCCGGCCCGCTCAGCGACCAGGACGTGAATGATCTTGCGGCTTCATTCCAGACAGCGGCGGTCGAATCCATCGGCGATCGCGTCCGCCGCGCACTTGAAACATTCGCCGAATCCCATGAAGGCCGCACGCTTGTCGTGGCCGGCGGCGTCGCGGCCAACACCGCGCTGCGCGCCGAACTCCAGAAACGCGCGCGCACGGCGGGCTTCACGTTCGTCGCGCCGCCGCTCGCGCTGTGCACCGACAATGCCGTGATGATCGCCTGGGCGGCGCTTGAACGCTTTAAGCTTGGTTTGACGGATGGATTGGACTTTCAAGCCCGGCCGCGCTGGCCGCTCGACCCCACCGCGCCTCCCGCGCGCGGCGCCGGTGTAAAAGCTTAAACGCAATGATGGGGATTGCCGCGCGCGCGTTTAAAAGAGGCCGGCCTTCGCCGGCGACGCGCGGCGCAGGTGTAAAGGCCTAAACGCCATGGCGTGGATTGCCGCGCGCGCGTTTAAAAGAGGCCGGCCTTCGCCGGCGACGCGCGGCGCAGGTGTAAAGGCCTAAACGCCATGGCGTGGATTGCCGCGCGCGCGTTTAAAAGAGGCCGGCCTTCGCCGGCG
>JBFWVA010000008.1:158239-196058 GCA_050246995.1 Rhodospirillaceae bacterium
GGATTGCCGCGCGCGCGTTTAAAAGAGGCCGGCCTTCGCCGGCGACGCGCGGCGCAGGTGTAAAGGCCTAAACGCCATGGCGTGGATTGCCGCGCGCGCGTTTAAAAGAGGCCGGCCTTCGCCGGCGGCGCGCGGCGCAGGTGTAAAAGTCTAAACTTTGTAATAGTCGCGGAACCACGCGACGGTTTTGTCCAGACCTTCATCCAGCGAGATGCGTGGCTCATAGCCGACCGCGCGGCCGAGCGCGCTGACGTCGCACCATGTGCCTTCAACATCCCCCGGCTGCATCGGCATCATATTGAGCACGGCTTTCTTGCCGATGTGCTTTTCCAAGGTCGCGATGAAATCCATCAGATCCACCGGGGCGCCGCGTCCAATATTGAACACGCGGTACGGCGCCACGCCCGACCCATCCGGCGTCGGATTCATCGGATCCCATCCTTCGTCGGCGACAGGGATGTGATCGGTCACGCGCACTACCCCTTCGACAATGTCTTCGACAAAGGTGAAGTCGCGCATCATCTTGCCGCCGTTGTACACGTCGATGGGATCGCCGGCGAAAATGCGCGCGGTGAATTTATGCGGCGCCATATCCGGCCGGCCCCACGGGCCGTATACCGTGAAGAAGCGCAAGCCCGTCACCGGGATCTGGAAAAGATGCGCGTAGGAGTGCGCCATCAGCTCGTTCGCGCGTTTGGTCGCCGCGTACAGGCTCACCGGATGCGAAGCGCTGTGATGTTCGGCGAACGGCATGGCTTTGTTCGCGCCGTACACCGAACTGGTCGACGCGTAGACCAGATGGATGACCTTCAGCGCCCGCGCCGCTTCCAGCACATTTATAAAGCCCGTGAGATTGGCGTCGGCATAGGCGTTCGGGTTCTCGAGCCCATAACGCACGCCGGCCTGGGCGGCGAGGTGCACGATATATGTCGGCTGGATCTTGTCGCAGAAATCCAGAAAGGCGTCCTTGTGCGCGATGTCCACCCGGCGACCGACGAAGCCCTGCTGCTTTTCCAGCTGCGCCCAGCGCGCTTCTTTCAGGCGCACATCATAATAAGAATTGAAATTATCGATGCCGACGACGCTGCGTCCGGCCTCCAGAAGGCGCCGGGTCACGTGGTAGCCGATGAATCCGGCGGCGCCTGTCAGAAGAATGGTCATGAAGTCATCTAAACGCGAAAGGACCCGCAAGCAACGGTCGATCGGGGGCTTTCGTTCCGCCCATGGACAGACGCGTTACCCTCGTGCCAAGACCATGACAACACAATAGAATAAGAACCGCATGCAAAAGCTTGGAGTCATCGGCGCCGGCGCTTGGGGAACCGCTCTCGCGGTGGTGGGCCGCCGTGCGGGACGCGATGTGCGCCTTTGGGCCTTGGAGCCCGAGGTCGCCACTGAAATCAATCAATACCAGCGCAATACGCCATATCTCCCTGGCGTCTCCCTCGAGCCCGGTATCGCGGCCACGACCGATCTCGCGGTCGCGGCCGATGTGGATATCGTCCTGCTGGTCACCCCGGCGCAGCATCTGCGCGCCACTTGTGAAAAGGTGAAGCGGCTTCTCAAGCCGCACGTGCCGGTGGTTATCTGCGCCAAGGGCATCGAGCGCGGCACCTCGGCCCTGATGACCGACGTGGTCGCCGAATGTCTGCCGGATAGGCCGCTGATGATCCTGTCGGGACCGACGTTCGCGAAGGAAGTCGCCACCGGCCTGCCCACCGCCATCACCCTGGGCGCCACCGATCCCGAGCTCGCGCGCAGGGTCGCCGCGGCCATCGGATCGCCGGCGTTCCGGCCTTATGTGTCGACGGACATCGTCGGCGCGGAAGTCGGCGGCGCGGTGAAGAATGTGCTCGCGATCGGTTGCGGCATCGTCGAAGGCAAGGGGCTCGGGGCCAATGGCCGCGCGGCCCTGCTCGCCCGTGGGTTGGCGGAGATCGTGCGCCTAGCGGTCGCGCGCGGCGGTAAACCCGAAACCCTTATGGGCCTTTCAGGTCTGGGTGATCTCGTCCTGACCGCGACCTCCACCCAGTCACGCAACTATTCCTTGGGCGTCGCGTTGGGCAAAGGCCAGACGTTGGAGGAAGTTTTGGGCTCTCGGCGGTCCGTGACCGAGGGCGTCACCACTGCCGAAGCCGTCGTCACCCTCGCCGCCAAACTCCGTGTCGATATGCCCATCTGCAGCGCCATCGATCAGGTCCTCAATCACGGCGCGTCCATTGACGCCATGCTGAAAAGCCTGCTCGAACGCCCGCTGCGCGATGAAGTAGATACCGGCCCAAAAGGCTCTTAAGCTGACGTGAGATAGAGGAACTTCTGTGACCAAACCGGTGCGTCTTTTTCCTGTGATTCTGTCGGGCGGCTCGGGCTCGCGCCTATGGCCGCTTTCGCGCGAGGAATTCCCGAAGCAGCTCCAGCCGCTTACCTCTGAGAAGAGTTTGCTTCAGGAAACCACGCTGCGGCTGGGCGCGGCGCCGTCCGGTGCGGCGTTTGACGTGCAGCCTCCGCTGGTCGTCTGCAACGAGGGCCACCGGTTCATCGTCGCCGAACAGCTGCGCGCCATCGGCGTGGAGCCCAAGGCGGTTATCATCGAGCCCCAAGGGCGCAATACCGCACCGGCCGCGGCCGTTGCCGCGCTCCTTCTGGAAGAAGCGCCGAACGACCTCATGCTCATCATGCCGTCGGACCATTCGGTTCGTGATCCCGACGCGTTCCGCGCCGCTGTCGCCGCGGCGGTGGACGTCGCGCGTAAGGGCCATCTCGTCACCTTCGGGATCAAACCCGACGCCCCCGCAACCGCCTATGGGTACATCAAGCGCGGCGGCGCTCTCGGTCAACATGCCTTTAAGGTCGATAAATTTGTCGAGAAGCCCGATACGGCGACCGCGACGCGCTTCCTGCGGGAAGGCGGTTATGACTGGAACGGCGGAATTTTCCTGTGTCCGGTCGGCCTGTATCTCTCCGAACTTGAGCGTGGCGAGCCCGAGATCGTGCCCGCCTGCCGCCGTGCGCTTAAGGAGGGAAAGAGCGATCTCTTTTTCTTCCGGCTCGATGCGAAGGCCTTCGCCGAAGTGCCGAGCCAATCGATCGACTACGGCGTGATGGAAAAGACCGACAAAGCCGCCGTGGTGCCCGTCGACATGGGCTGGTCGGATGTGGGCTCTTGGAGCGCGCTCCATCAGGAAACCGCGCACGACGCCTCGGGCAATACCACACTCGGGGATGTCATCGCGCTAGAAACCCAGAACACCTACATCCGCAGTGAAAAGCAGCTCACGGCCGTCATCGGCCTCAAGGACGCCATCGTGGTGGTGACGCCCGATGCCGTACTCGTCGCCGACAAGGCGCACGATCAGGCTGTGAAGAAGGTCGTCGAGCATTTGAAAGCCAAGGGCCGCACCGAGGCGACGGCGCAAAGCCGCACCTACAGGCCCTGGGGTTGGTTTCAGAACATCGATGAAGGTCACCGCTTCAAGGTGAAGCGCATTTGCGTGAAACCGGGCGCGCAGTTGTCGTTGCAGAAGCACTGGCATCGCAGCGAACATTGGGTGGTGGTCACCGGTACTGCCATTGTCACCCGCGGCGAGGATGAGTTCCAACTGCGCGAGAACGAGTCGACTTTCCTGCCTGCCGGCACCATTCACCGGCTCAGCAATCCCGGTCAGGTCGAATTGCACATGATCGAAGTGCAGTCCGGCGAATACGTCGGTGAGGACGACATCGTGCGCATCGCCGACAACTACGGCCGCGAAGGCCAAGGCGACGCCCAGCCCCGCCGGATCGCGAAGCCCGTAAAGGCCGCCGCCAAGGTCGCGGCGAAAGTCGCCAAGAAAGCGCGCCGCAAGACGCGCCGCAAAGCCACGCCTTCGGCCGCCGCGCGCCGCCGCGTTCGGCGCCGTGTGGTGCGCCCGCGCGCGCCGCTTGTCAGTACCCGCAAAGTCGCCCCGAAGGGCCCGCCGCCGAAACCGACCAAGCCGATCAAACCGTCCAAGCCGCGTAAAGCGCCGTCGGCGAAAGCGGGCGGCAAGCCGGCCGGCCGCAAGCCCACGAAGCCGCGCAAGCGGAAGTAAGATGAGGCTTCTCTGCCGCCTTGCCGATCTCGAGGCTACAGGCGCAAAGGAGATCATCGTCGAGGACGCCGGGATCCGCCGCGCCATTTTTGTTGTGAGGCATGAAGGGCGCGTCATGGCCTACTTCAACGCCTGCCCGCATGCGCGTTTGCCGCTCAACAGCGCGCCCAACATCTTCTTCGATTTTTCCAGGTCATTCCTGTTTTGCGCCAATCACGGCGCGCATTTCGAACCGGGCAGCGGAAAATGTCTTCGTGGTCCGTGCAAGGGCGAAAGCCTCAAATCTTTTCCCATCCGGCTCGAGGACGATAAAATTTTCTGCGGCGATTCCGATTACACGCTCGGGGCGTGACTTCGTCCGCGCGCGCCCGCTATCATCCCGGCCATTCGCGCTTGGAGGGATAAAATGTCCGAAGAAATCATCATCGATGTGCCGCCCGGGTTCGCCAAGAACGCCACCATCGACGAGCGCCGCTATAAGGAGTTGCGCGCGGAATCGAGTAACGATCCGCTGACCTTCTGGCGCGAAGCGGGCCGGAGGCTCGACTGGATTACGCCGTACTCCAAGCTCAAGGATGTGTCCTTCGATGAGAAGGACCTGCACATTCGCTGGTATTACGATGGTACGCTGAACGCGAGCTACAATTGCCTCGACCGTCATCTGGCCCAGCGCGGCAATCAGATCGCGATCATTTGGGAAGGCGACGACCCGAAAGATTCCAAGAACATCACATATAGCGAGCTGCATGAAGCTGTTTGCCGACTCGCGAATGTCTTGAAGTCGCACAATATCGCCAAGGGCGACCGTGTTTGCATCTACATGCCGATGATCATCGAAGCGGCCGTGGCCATGCTGGCCTGCGCGCGGATAGGCGCGATCCATTCCGTGGTGTTCGGCGGTTTTTCACCGAAGTCCCTCTCCGAGCGCATCAATGACTGCGAGGCCAAACTTGTCATCACGGCCGACGAAGGCCGGCGGGGCGGCAAGATCGTCCCGCTCAAGCTGAATGCGGATGAAGCGCTGAAGACCGCGCCGTCAGTGCGCAATGTCATCGTCGTCAAGCATACTGGCAACCACGTGCCGATGAACGCGCCGCGCGACGTCTGGTATCATACGGCCACCGAGAAGGCGCGTTCGCGCTGCGACGTGGTTGAGATGAACGCCGAGGATCCCCTGTTCATCCTCTACACCTCGGGTTCGACCGGAAAGCCCAAAGGCGTCCTGCACACCACGGGCGGATATCTCGTCTACGTTTCGATGACGTTCGAATATCTCTTCGACTACAAGCCGGGCGAGGTTTACTGGTGCACCGCCGACGTGGGTTGGGTCACCGGCCACAGCTATATCGTCTATGGGCCGCTCGCCAACGGCGCGACCACGCTGATGTTTGAGGGCGTGCCAAATTACCCTGACACGTCGCGTTTCTGGCACGTCATCGACAAACACGGCGTGAACATATTTTACACCGCGCCGACGGCCCTGCGCGCTCTGATGAAGGACGGCGAGGCGCCGGTGAAGCGCACCTCGCGTGCGACCTTGCGCCTGCTCGGCTCCGTGGGTGAACCGATCAATCCGGAAGCCTGGCTGTGGTATCACCGCGTGGTCGGCGATAATCGCTGTCCCATCATCGACACCTGGTGGCAGACGGAAACCGGCGGCATCCTCATTTCGCCCTTCCCCGGCGCGACAAAACTGAAACCCGGTTCCGGTACGGTTCCGTTCTTCGGCATTGAGCCGTGCCTCATGGACGCGAACGGCCAGGAGATCGAAGGCGCCGGCGTCGGCAATCTGTGCCTCAAGACGTCGTGGCCCGGCCAGATGCGTACGGTCTACGGCGATCATCAGCGGTTCATCGAGACCTACTTCAAGACTTATCCGGGCAAGTATTTCACCGGCGACGGTTGCCGCCGCGATAAGGACGGCTACTACTGGATCACGGGCCGCGTCGACGATGTCATCAATGTGTCGGGTCACCGCCTCGGCACGGCGGAAGTGGAAAGCGCACTTGTCGGCCACGCCTCCGTTGCCGAAGCCGCGGTCGTTGGTTATCCGCATGACATCAAAGGTCAGGGTATTTACGCGTACGTCACGCTGAAAGCCGGCGTCGAGCCGACGGACGATCTCAAGAAGGAACTCGCTGCGTGGGTCTCGAAGGAGATCAGTCCGATCGCGCGGCCCGACGCGTTGCAATGGGCGCCGGGTCTACCGAAGACCCGGTCGGGTAAGATCATGCGCCGGATCTTGAGAAAGATCGCCGAGAACGAAACTGGTAATCTTGGCGACACGTCTACCCTTGCCGACCCGGCGGTGGTGGACGATCTGGTCAAGAACCGCGTTTCGACTTAACGCGCTCCGGCTTCATCGATTTTGTTTGCGTGGCATCGCCCACATATTTGCCGGGGCATGCGAGGAGACGTGGTCTGATATCGTCCATCAGCCAGCGCCCGGCGCGGCCGGGCGGATGCTTGGTGCTGTACACGACGGCGATAGGCAGTTGCAGCGTTTGATAATCGGCGAGTGGAAGATGTACGAGGCGGCCCGCCGCGATGTGCTCTTCCACCATGTGCAGCGGCATGTTGCACCAGCCGAAGCCCGCCAACAGATAATCCAGGCGCGTCGCCAGATCGGCGAAACGCCACACACGGTGACTGATCACGCCGCCTGAAAAACCGGCGGTGATCTGCGTGCGGTCGGTGAGCACGAGTTGCACTTCGCGCTCCAGCATTTCCTTCGAGATCGGCCCCTTCTCTTTCGCAAGCGGATGATCCGGGCAGGCGACGGGGACAAGCGTGATCGGTGGAAGCTCATCCACCGTCAGGCCCTGCAATGCGCGCCCGACGGTCGTGAAGATGCCAAGGCGCGCCGCGGCGTCGCGCAGGCGTTGTTCGGCGCCGCCAAGCGCCTCGGTAAAAACCGTCACCGGCAGGCATGGGAACATGCCCGCGAGCGCCTTCAGGCTTTCGCGCACAAGGCCGCCTGGAAACATTGGGTCCACCGCGATGGTGAGTTCGGGTTCGATATCCGAGGCGATCTGCTCGGCCCGCGCCCGCAAAGCTTCCGCGCCGTCTACCAGCCGTCGCGCGTCGTTCAAAATGACCTTCCCCGCGTCGGTAAGGACCGGTGTCTTGCCCGCGCGCTCAAACAGCATGATGCCGAGTGTGCTTTCGAGCGCCTGAATGGTCTGGCTGACGCCCGACTGGACGCGCGTCAGGCGCCGCCCGGCCGCCGAAAAACTACCGGTTTCGGCCACGGCGATCAGGGTACGGAGCTGGTCGAGGGTGAGGCGGTCTAACATCAAACCATCATAATATATGATGAATATGATCACAAGTTGGCCGATTTAAATGATGGATGAGAAGGCGCATGTTTTCCCCTGACGCGCAAAGGCGCGAATTTAAATTCTAGGAGGGGTCACATGACCACCGCACGCACCGCCAACCTTCTGTTTGTCAGCTCCAGCCTGTTCAACGGCCAATCCAAGTCCCGCGAAATCGCCGGTGAGTTCATTGCCGGCTGGGCGAGGAATCATCCGGGCGGCCAAATCGTCGAGCGGGCCCTCGCACCGTCGAATATCCCGCACCTGTCCAGCGAGACCCTCGCTGCATTGGGCAAGGCTCCCGAGGCGCGCACCGGTGACGAACAAGCCGCCGTCGCCTTCGCCGACTCCCTGATCGCCGAAGCCGAAGCGGCCGATACCATCGTCATCGCCGCTCCGATGTACAACTTCACCATTCCGACCACGCTGAAGGCTTGGATCGATCACATCGCCCGCGCGGGACGCACCTTCCGCTACACCGCGCAAGGCCCCGAGGGTCTGTTGAAGAACAAGAAAGTCGTGGTCGTGGTCAGCCGCGGCGGGTTCTACACCGGAAATGCGCCGGCCGCCGCGATGAACCATCAGGAGCCCTACCTGCGTACGGTTCTCGGTTTCCTCGGTTTGACCGATGTGTCCTTCATCGAAGTCGAAGGTCAAGCGATCGGCCCGGATACCGCGGCGAAGGGTGTCGCGGCGGCGCGTGTAGCCGCGACCTCGCTCGCCAACCTGCGGCTCGCGGCCTAACGCTCTACTTCGCGGCCGGCGGAAATCCCGCGAGAAGGGATTTTTGCCGTGCCGCGAAAGCGACATAGTTCGGGTCGTCGGGTGCGCCCTTGCCGACCCAGACGATGGCCTCCGGCGCGTAGGCGCCTTCGTAGACCGACGATGGAACGCCTGTCATACGCGGCGCATCCCCGCGGCGCGTCATGTCGTCGAGCACGGCGAACATCGCGGTTTGATCCATGCCCCACAGCAAGATGCCGCGCTCGCGCGCGAGCGCGAGATAACCCGCCGTAAGACGAAGATAGTTCCGTCCCGCCTGTGTCGGCGCGATGCCAAGTACATTGGCGCAAATCTGATTGGACGGCTCGACGCGCCCCGTCAGCAGCGCGACGCCAACATCCGCCTCCTTGAACCAATCAAACAACAGATCCGGCGAACGGTTGAAGATCATGTCCGCATCGAATGCGCACAAAGTATGTGGCCAGGCGTCGGCAAGCACCGCGAGCCGGATGAACCGCACCGCGTGATAATACGTGGCCGCGTCCTTGGTTCCTGCAAGGCCGGTTATTTCCACGCTGACACTATAGGCCGTGTCTCCCATCGCGTCGGCCAGACGTGCGCGAAAAAGCCCGCGATCCGCTTCGGGAAGATCGAAGACATGCAAATGGAGGTGCGTCGTCGGGGTGTGAAGGGCGAAGGACCGCGCGAAGGCGCGGCCGAATTTCTCGAAGTAAATCGCATCGCAGGCCATGAACACCCATGGGCCCTGCGGCGCGCGCTCAACGAGCATCTCCATCGCCGGAAGATTTTCGCCTAACCGGAGCGACGCGGAAGCAGCCTCGGCAAGGAATGCTTCGTCGAAATGTGCGCAGGCTGCGAGACTCACGCGCTGCTCCCGCACGCGTTCTAGATAAGGTTCGGCGTCCCGTGCGCGTCCTTCCGCGATGCGCACCATCGCCATCATCTGAATGGCGTCGATGGATTGAGGAGATGCCGCAAGCCACCGCGCGGTTGCGTCCGCCCACGCCTGGAAGTCGGTTTGCGACAATCTGAAGTGAAGCTCACTCGGGTCACGTCCGTCCGGCGGAAGCCCGCGCTCCTCACGCAATGATTTTTCCTGGTACGGCAGCAGCACATATAGCGCGAGACAGGCCAGATGGGACGTATCGCGGTGGCCTTCGGCGAAAGCGCGCAAGACGCGGATCGCCTTTGACCGGTCGTGAATGGCCTCGCAGTAACATTGGCGCCGCACGAGATCGATGTCGTCGGGCGCGAGCGCGGCGGCGATCTCGAAGCAGCGCGCCGCGGCTTTGTATAAGGCCACGCTCGTGAACTGCTCGCCCGCGCGGACCACGCGCGGAAGATGTTTGGTTTTCACATGCTGCAGCTGGTTCGCCCAGAACAGAGCCTCGGCGCCATCGAGGCGCAAGGCGGCGAGCTCGCCGCCAAGATACGCAGTTTCGATCAGCGGCGAGATCGCGAAGGATTCGCGCGCCATCGCGGCGGCTTCATCGTAGCGGTCGAGTCCGCGCAGCACGGCGGTGAGATAGAAACTGGCTTCCGCGGCCGGCTCGCCGCTCCGCAATGCGTCGCGCAGCGCGGTTTCGGCGCCCGTCAGATTATTGGCGCGAAGCGCGGCGATGCCGCGGTCCAGCGCCGCGCGGGATGATGCGGCGGTCATGAGAGACCGCAAGATTTAGATTTAAGCCCGATGAGTGGCAAGAAGGGACAGCACGTGACGACGCTGCATCTCGACCACCTTGGCGCTGCTTTCGAGGTCGAGTTCGGCGAAGACTTGCAACGCCTGATCGAAAGCCTCCAAGGCCTGCTGAAGATAGACCGCATCCTTTGCGGCGGCGCCCTTTTCCTTCAGCGCCGCGCCGATATTGGCGAGCGTCGCCGCCCAAACCGCCGGCGCCTGGGCTCGGCTGCGGGCTTGGGCGATTTTGGTGAACACCGCCACCGCCTTGTCGAACAAGGGCGGCTGTTGCGTGAGCCGGCCCATGGTGACCAAGAGGCCGCCGAGGGAATTTTGGATATCCGCCCAACGCTCGGGCGCTTCCGTGATGGTCCAGATGTTGGTCGCGGCCGTGAAAGCGTCCGCGGCCTCCTTCAAATGGATCGCCTCACCGGAGGCCTGGGCGAGACCGTGCAGCGCAAGACCGAGGCGCGTATGCAGCGCGGCGTATTCATCGGCGAATACTTCCTTGCGCACCATGCCGAGTGCGGAGCGGTAGTATTCGATTGTCTTGCCCGAGAAGCGCGACTGCGCAGTGAATTCGGCGATCAATGACAAAGCGTCGGCGATATGGCTGCCGATCATCGCGCGCTCGTGCAGTGGGAACGCGTCCTCACCCAGGATGAGCGCGCCTTGATAGACGGCCACCGCTCGCTGGAGCATCTTGTCGTTCCCGGTGCGCGCGCCTTCCAGCAGCAGAAGCGCGGCGTAGCAGGCTTGCGCGGTCGCGCATTCGGCCACCGTGCCGGCCATGTCGCCTTCGGCAAAGCGTGTCGCGGCGCGCAGCACGGGGCGGAACAGCGCCGCGCGGGCGCGAAGGCCGTCGGCGCTCTCGACGCTCACGGCCGCAAGCGCGGCCCCGAACACGAGATTGCCGGTGGCGTCATCGAACAACGCCGGCACTTCCAGACGTTCGAGCGCCGAGAAACTCGCGCTTTGCGGATGGATGGGTGTGGAGAGGGACAGGAAGCGCAGACGCCACGACGCGCGTTGCGGGCCGTTCGAGAGCTTCGCTGGAACGCTCTCGCCCCAAATCAGAAGATCGGCGCGCTCGCGCTTCAGCCAGCGGCGGCCGAGATCGACAGCCATGGAGACAAACAGGGGCGCGCCATGGTCGGCGCCCGGCGCGGTGAGAGCTCGATCGGCGACTTGGATAACGACGCCGGTATGTCCTGAGAGGCGATCGCGGATATGCCGCGCGGCCAGGCCTTGGAGATCGCCCGCGAGCGGGCTTATGAGAATACGAAGCGGCTCAATGCCGAGGGCGTCCTCGCCCTCCTCGCGTGTGAAGGTCTCGCTCTCCGCCAGTGGCTCGCGCCGGCGCCGAAACAAATCTAAGAAACCGAACGACACACCAAACCCCCATCGCCCCGGCACGATCCTACACGGGCACAAGGACCCAAGCCGGAATCAACCAGTTAGCAGTGCGAACTTAAAAATATATTGAAGGACTCGGCGAAACCGTGCGTTGCGCGCGGTCAAATGTAACGATCCAAAGTCAGCCCCTTTCAAAGTCGGGCCGGTTTCAAAAATCCGAGCAACGGCCCTTTTTTTCCCAGTCGCCGTAGCGCGTGGGCTCGAGGCCTTTGGGGCCACCCTTTTCAGGCGGGAAAGTAAGCGGCGCGCTCGCGCCAGGTTTTTCCGCATGTTTCGGTTTCAGCGCGGCGGCTTCCGGCGAGAGACCGAGGGGGGCCGGCCTTGCCGAATCCGGTGTTACCGTATTGTCCTTTGGGGCGGTCATGGCCGCACCCTATAGAAAATCCGCACCCTTGCCACCACTTGAACGCGACGGGCGGCGTACATACTTCAGACGGAAATCTTTTCAGGAGATTGAACACGATGAACACGATGCGGGCCGGGCTTCTTCTTGCCGCCCTCACCGGTCTTTTTCTCGCCGCCGGTTATATGATCGGGGCCGAGCAAGGCATGATCATCGCCTTCGTGATGGCGCTTGGAATGAACGCCTTCGCCTATTGGAATTCCGACAAGATGGTTTTGCGCATGTACGGCGCCAAGCAGGTGGACCGTGCCAGCGCGCCGCGCTTTTATGCGCTGATCGAAGACCTTGCGCGCCGGGCGAACATGCCCATGCCCAAGGTCTACATCATGGAAAACGCGCAGCCGAACGCTTTCGCGACGGGCCGTAACCCTGAGAACGCGGCGGTCGCGGCGACCACGGGGCTGCTCGACATGCTCGACGAGCGCGAGATCCGCGGCGTCATGGCGCACGAACTCGCGCATGTGCTCAACCGGGATACGTTGGTCATGACCATCACCGCGACGCTGGCGGGGGCGATCGGCATGCTCGCGAACTTCGCCTTCCTGTTCCGGGGCGGCAATAACGACAATCGCAATGGCATGGGCGCCATCGGCACCCTCGCCGTCATGATCCTCGCGCCGCTTGCCGCGATGCTGGTGCAGTTCGCCATTTCGCGCACCCGCGAATACGGCGCGGATGCCGGCGGCGCGGCCATCAGCGGCGATCCGCTCGCTCTGGCTTCCGCCTTGTCCAAGCTTGAGCGCGGCGCACGTCATATCCCGAACAACAACGCCGAAGCCAATCCGGCCACCGCCCACCTGTTCATCGTGAACCCGCTCAGTGGACGCGGTGCGGACAATCTTTTCTCCACGCATCCGTCGACCACCAACCGGGTCAAGAAACTCGAGGAACTGGCCGGTGTTTCAGGGAATGGTCCCGCGCCCGTGAACACCGGCGCTTGGGATCCGGCGACGCAAGTCAAAGCCGCGCAGCCGCGCCGTCCTGGCCCTTGGGGTTAGATCGCGAGATTGACTTTGCGGACCCAATGTTCTCCATGGGCGCATGAACCAACCCCCCGCTGATATTGGCGCACGTAAAGCCGCGCTTGGGCTGCTCGACGGCGCGCTGCGCAAGCACCGCAGCATCGACGACGGCTTCGAATCCCTCACCGCGCGGCTTGAACCGCGCGACCGCGCTTTCGCACGGCTGCTTGTCGCCACCACGTTGCGCCGTCTCGGCCAGATCGATGCGGTACTCAAGGACTTCATCAGCAAGAAGCCCGCCGATCCGGTCATGGACATCATGCGCCTTGGAGCCGCACAGCTTCTATTCCTTGGGACACCGCCGCATGCGGCCGTGGCCACCAGTGTCGCGGTGGCCAAACAAGGCTACGGCCCGGCGTCGGGGTTCGTGAACGCGGTATTGCGACGCGTGTCGGAAAAAGGCGCGGCGCTTGTGGCGGCGCAGGATGCGGCGCGCCTCGATACGCCGGCTTTTCTTTGGAAGAGCTGGGAAAGCGCCTATGGCGCGGACGCCGCGCGCGGGATCGCCGAAGCGCATCTGAAGGAGCCGCCCCTCGATCTGTCGCTGAAAGAAACCGGCTCGCGCGAGGAATGGGCGGCCGATCTCGGCGCCGAAGTCCTGCCTACCGGTAGCCTGCGCCTCACCGACGCGGGCCGTGTGCAGGAACTGAAGGGTTTCAATGACGGCGCCTGGTGGGTGCAGGACGCGGCGGCGGCTTTGCCGGCAAAAGTGCTTATGCATGTGCTCGGCGCCAGCGCTCATGACGTCATCGATCTGTGCGCCGCGCCGGGAGGTAAGACCGCGCAGCTGGCCGCCGCCGGCCATAAGGTCACGGCCGTCGATATCGCCGGCGTCCGCCTTGCCCTGCTGCGCGAGAACCTCACGCGCCTCAAACTCAGCGCCGAGGTCGTGGAAGCCGATGCGCTCACGTGGCGTCCGGCGAAACCGGCGGACGCCGTGCTGCTCGATGCGCCTTGTACAGCGACGGGCACCATCCGCCGCCACCCTGACTTGCCGGCGCTGAAGACCGCGCTCGATCCCAAGAGCCTCGCGGCGACGCAGGTGAAATTGCTGACCGCGGCGTCCGCGATGATTCGGCCCGGCGGTTATGTGTTCTATAGCGTCTGCTCGTTGCAGCCTGAGGAACGGCGCGCGGTGATCGATGCTGTGTGCGCCGCCGACCCGACCCTCCGTCACGTTGCCCTCCCTCAGGACGCCGCCGGAGATCCCCAGTTCATCGATGCGGCCGGAGACCTCGGCACGCTCCCGGCCCATTGGCCCCAGCGGGGCGGTTTGGACGGATTTTACGGGGCATTGCTCCAAAAAAGCCCATAAAATCTGCCTAGAAATTATATCTGATATAATTTCTGGGGCTTTGGCGACGCGTCACAGGCCTCTTGCAAATCAGTCGCAGTGACAATAAATTGTCTCTGCGATTGATTCGCAATGTTATTTGGGAGCGCCGAGCCGGCATGTACGTCTGCATCTGTAACGCCCTTACCGACCAACAGATCATCAGCGCGACGGAACAGGGCGCCCGCACCGTCGCGGACGCCTACCGGATTTTTGGCGTTGAGATTAACTGCGGCCATTGCACCTGCATGGCCCAGGATCTGATCGATGAGGTCGCCCGCCCGGCCCTGCTTCAGGCCGCCGAGTAACCCCTGGCGTTTCGGTAAGGAAAGCGAGGCCCAATAAAAGAGCCTCGTTGCGCTAGTCTTCTTTTTCTTCCGGCGAACACTGCAGCTGCACGTAGTTTTGCAGGCCCATGCGCTCGATCATGTCGAGCTGGGTCTCCAGCCAATCCACATGCTCTTCCTCCGACCCGAGGATGTCCTCGAATAGTTCGCGGCTGATGTAGTCGCCGACCTTTTCGCAATGCGCGATGCCTTCCTTCAGCATGGGGATCGCATTGTTCTCGAGGCCGAGGTCGGACTTCAGCATTTCCATCACGTCCTGGCCGATCATCAGCTTGCCCAGGTCCTGCAGGTTCGGAAGACCTTCCAGGAACAAGATCCGCTGCGTCAGCTGGTCCGCATGCTTCATCTCGTCGATCGACTCTTCGTATTCCTTCGCTGCAAGGCGGTTCATGCCCCACTGCTTTAGGATGCGCGAATGCAGGAAATATTGATTGATCGATGTCAGCTCGTTCTTGAGCACGGCGTTCAAGAACGCGATGACTTGTTTGTCGCCCTTCATATGACTTCTCCTTGCAGACCGCCGCGCCTGTTATCGGCGAAACATCACGCCGCGGTCAACGCCGCGCCTGCATTTTTGTGAGCGTTCGGAACGCTTCGCATTCCTAAAGCGAATGCGTCTCAACTCCCCAGCGCCTGACCGTAGAGGTGCAGCTGCTTACCGCCGCGCATCCACTCCCCCACGCGCTTTGAACCGATGCGTTCCGCGACCGCAATCGAGCGCCAGTTCTCGGGATCGATGACGTGTATGACCTTCGGCCATTTCAGGGTGTCGCGGGCATATTCGAGCGCCATGCGTGCTGCTTCGGTCGCGAAGCCGCGGCCCCAGAAATCCTTGGCGATGGTCCAGCCGATTTCCTTGTCCGGCCAGGTTTCGGGGAAATAGGGCCCGACGTAACCGGCGAACAGGCCACTGGCCTTTTCCTCCACCGCCCACATGCCGTACCCGCGCAAAGCCCAATGGCCCATGAGATTGGTCATCGTGCGCCAAGCGTGTTCGCGATGCTTGGGGAGTCCATCTACGGTAATGAAGCGCGAGACCTCGGGGTCCCCGGCGATCTTCACCATGGTCTCGATGTCGCTTTCCACGAATTCACGCAGGCGCAGGCGCGACGTTTCGATCCGGGGAATGCGCAAGCTGATCACGGCTTGCGCGCCCGCACGAACAGATAGTCGCCGCGGCTGTGACGATTGAGCAGGAACAGCGTATAGAGCCCGTGGCAGATCAGCCGGCGCAAAAGGCCGAACTTTCCCGTCGTGCCCTTGCTGCCTGTCATGTCGAGGAAATCGCGATACAGCGGGGAGTAGAACGGATAGCCCCACGCGATGACACGGTCGATGTTGAGCCCCGCCTGGCGCATCTTCTCCTCAAGCTCGCCGGGACGGTAGTTGCGCACATGCCCGACGTCTTTTTCGAAATTGCGCATGCGGCCCTGCAGGGTCGCCACCACGACATATCCACCGGGATTGGTCATCGCCGCCATGTTGTTGATGGCGCTTTGATCGTCGTCGATATGTTCGACAACGTCGGCGCAGACGATGAGATCAAAGCTTCGAGGTAGGCGGTCTTTCACAACGTCCAGCACCGCGAACTCCGCCCCAGGCATTTGCTTGCGGGCAAGCTCAACGGCCGTGGCGGCGAGATCGGTGCCCATCATCTTCGCGTTCGGATGCGCCGCGCCCAGCACTTGAAGCAGCGAGCCTTCGCCGCCGCCGATATCGAGAATCGACGCCGGCTTCAAATCGTCGGTCATGCGCCGCATCAAGCGGCGCGAGTGACGCGCCATGGGGCCATAACGGCGCATGTCGTCCCACGCGCCGGTCCAGACGGCGTTGTAATCCACATCAGGCGCGGCGGCGGGTGTGTTCATGCCGGATGCTTTTGGATGATGCGCTCGACAATGTCGAGCCACTGATCGGTAATCACCGGCCAGCTATAAGTCTCCTCGGCGCGCGTACGCGCCGCCCGGCCCATGCGTTCGCGCGCGCCGGCGTCGCGAATAAGCGTTTCGAGCGCGCGCGCGAGGGCAGGGGCGTCTTCGGACGGTGCGAGCAGTCCGGTTTCGCCGTCAATCACCGCTTCGCTGCTTCCGGCGATGCGTGTCGCGATGCTCGGCAATCCGGCGCACATCGCTTCCATCAAAACGTTCGCCATGCCTTCTTCGCGCGAGGGAAGCAGGAACAGATCGGCATTGCGGTAAATCGCCGGCAGTGCCTCGCGCTTCGCCCAGCCTTTGAATGTTACGCGCTCTGTAAGATTCAATTTTGAAACCTGGGCCGCAAGCGCCGCGTGTTCTGGGCCATCGCCGACGATCGATAAACGCCAACGCAGATCGGACGAAAGGTGGGCGAGAGCATTGAGGAGAACGTCCAGCCCTTTGTGCACGGCGAGACGTCCGACGGTCAGGAGTTCAACGGTCTCGCGGGCGCCGTAGTCTGTCTTTGCCGTAATCCCAGCCGTGTCCGCGCCTTGCGAGATCACGCCGACGTCTTGTTTAGGGTCATGGGCGCGGGCCATGGCGGCGAGGCCCTCGGAATTTGCGATCACGGCATCGGCGTCATGCCATAGCCATTTGATCAGGCCCCCGGTTAACGCGTGATAGGTCTTCATGGTGAGGGGATCGAAGCCCGGCACATCACCACCGCGCAGCGCAACGATGGTGGGAAGATCGTTGGTGCGCTTCAGGAGCGACGCGGTCGGACCGCAGGGTAGCGTGAAAAAGGCAATCACCGCATCCACACGCCATTGGCGGGCATAACCCGGCGCGGCGAACATCGAGGCGCCCGTGAAAGCAAGCATCTCCGGGATCGAGCTGCGCTCCACGCGTTGTCTGAACGCCGGGATGCGCCGCACGGTTACGCCATCGGCCACGTCGATGGGCGGCAGGCGACCTTGTGCGGCCGTCAGCACGAACGGCGCATGACCGCGCCGCGCCATTTCCCGTGCGATGTGGCGCATGGCATTGCCGCCGCCGCCGCCGACGGGTGGATATTCATAGTTGATGAAGAGGATGCGGCGCGGGGTCACGGCGGATCGGTAAGGGCTGGTCGTTTGGCGGTGGTAGTTTGATTCTGGCCAGCCTAATACACTGACGTTCGGGATTCACCCACGAGAACTCTTGATGCGCCCTGTTCTACTTTTTGCATTGAAGGCCGTGATCGGCGCCGGGCTGTTGTGGTTCGTGATCGCGCGCATCCCGCTCAGCGAAGCGTTAACGGCCGCGGCGGCCTTGGAGCCAGGTGTCCTTGCCCTGGCGGCCGCGCTCTATTTCCTGGCGCATGCGGTCAATGCGGTAAAGCTTCAGGTCTTCCTGCCGAACCTTTCGCTTTGGCAGTCCTGGCGGTTCACCATGATCGGCGTTCTCTATGGCGTCGCGCTGCCGGGCCAGCTCGCCGGCGACGCGGTCAAGGCCGTGCGTCTCGCCCGCATGCAGAAGGGCGGGGACATCAGCGCCATCCTCGCTGCCGTCGCCGTCGACAAGATCGTCGGAATCTTCGCGCTTCTGGTCCTGGTTGCCCTGGTCATCGGGATTGACGCCAAGGCCTTCGATCAAACCGTCATTGTTGCGACGGCCCTCGCGCTCGGCGGCGCCATCGCCATTCTCGCCGGCGCGATCCTGGTTCCGATCCCCGCGTGGCTTGGCCGTCTCGGTCCGTCGCTCGCCGCTTGGCGGCGCGCTTCGATGCAGCCGGGACGCCTTTCTTACGCTCTGTTGCTGGGAATCGTTTTCCAAGCCCTCTGTGTGGCCATCACGGGGCTCGTCGGCGCGCGGCTCGGCATTGAACTTTCCATTCCCGCATGGACGGTGGTGGTGAGCTTTAGCTCCATCGTGCTGCTTGCGCCGATCTCCATTGCCGGGATCGGCGTGCGCGAAGCTTCGCTGGTTGGCGCGGTCGGTTATCTCGGGGCGAACGAAGCGGGGGCCTTCGCGCTGTCTCTGGTCCTGCTTGGCCTCACCGTCGTCGGCGCGGCCGCCGGCTTTATTGCCGATCTCGCGGGCCGCGACCGCCTCAGTTAAGGCCGTAAGCGAGGGCGAGCCAACACCATAGCGCGCGGCGGTCGTCACGCACGCGGCTCTTGTGCATTTCCCAACGCGCGCGCAAGGCCAGGTCATTTACAAAAGGCACATGCTTCTCCGGCGGTGTCCATTCCCGCAGCCATGACGCCAAGGGAATCCCGAACCCCTGTTTTTTGCGTGCGAGAATATCGGCCGGCAGGCGGTGCGCGAGGGTGCGCTTCAGGATCCACTTGCTGGTGTAACCGCCGGCGATATTGCCGCGCAGTTTGACCTGCCATGGCAGGCGGCGCACGTAATCAACCAGTTCATTTTCCAGGAACGGGGCGCGCGCTTCCAAAGAGACGCGCATGCTTGCGCGGTCGGTTTTCACTAGGATGTCGTCGGTCAGATAAAAGCGCGTATAGAACTCCATGGTACGGTCGACGGCGTTGGTCGCGCGCGAGGCGTCCCAGGCCGCGATCACTTCACTGTAGAGCTCTTCCTCGCTCACCTCTGTCTGAAACAAGTCCTCGATCTCGTCAGTTTGCAAGGGCGCGAGCCACACCGGATTGCGTAAGGCCGGCCGTCGCTTGAGGCCCATGAGTCCGCGGTTGAGCACAAAGTCGAGGCTCATGTTGGTGTCGGACAGTGGCAGGCGCGCCGCCATCAGGCGTACCGCCTGATGGACCGGCCGGGGCATTAAGCTGTCGTAGAGTTCGGCGCGCTGGATCATCTTGAACGGATCGTAGCCGGCAAACAGCTCGTCGCCGCCGTCGCCCGACAAGGCCACCGTCACATGCTTGCGCGCGAAGGCGCACAGGAGCGATGTCGGCAGCAGAGATGGATCGCCCAGCGGCTCGTCCATGCGCGCCAGCAGTGACGGCAGCATGCTCTGCGCGCCGCCGAGGTCGCAGACCTCGCTGCGATGCGTGCTGCCGATATGGTTGGCGACCTGGGCCGCGTAGGCGGACTCGTCGTAGCTCTTTTCTTTAAAGCCGATGGAAAAGGTCTCGATGCTCGCCGCGGGGCGTGCATCGCTGGCGAAGCTGAGGACGGCGCTCGAATCCACCCCGCCCGACAGGAAGATCCCGAGCGGCACATCACTCTCCATGCGGGAGATCACGGCCTTTCGCAGTTTGGCTTCCAGTTCGGCGGCCCAATCGTCGGGGGTTCCAGACGGCGTGTTGGGGTCGATGCCGAAGGTCCAATAGCATTTGATCTCGCGCGCGCCGGTGGCCGCGTTCACGATCATCATATGCCCGGCGGGAAGTTTCTTGATCTGCTCGTATGGTGTGTGCTCGCCCGGGAAGAACCCATGGGCAAAGAATTTCATCAGGCTGAGTTTCGACGGCGGCGCGTCCCGGTAGGCGGGATGCCTGCGCAACGATGTGATCTCGGACGCGAACGCCAGCGCGCCTGTTTTGGTGCCGTAGAACAGCGGCTTTTCGCCAAACCGGTCGCGCGCGATCACCACCGTCTTGCGGTGGCGGTCGTAGATCGCAAGGCCGAACATGCCATTCAACCGTACGAATAGGTCCCGGCCCCAGGCCTTGTATCCGTACAGCAGCACCTCGGTGTCCGAGTGATCGGTCAGGAACTTGTGGCCGAGGGCTTCCAATTCCTTGCGCAGCGCCCGGTGATTATAGATCTCGCCGTTGAAAACGACGCAGAGATCGCCGGTACTGTCCCACATCGGCTGCGCGCCGCCGGGAAGGTCGACGACCGCTAAGCGGCGGCTCGCCAGAAACACCGGCACATGCTGATCGGCGAAGAAGCCTTCGCCGTCGGGTCCCCGGTGAATGATGGCGTCCGCCATCGCCTTAAGGTCGGCGGCCGTCCCTTCGCCGATAAACCCTGCGATGCCGCACATATCTTAGGAGACGCGCCGGACGTCGCCCGGCGGCGGCGCGAAGCCGAAGGACGCCCCGCCAACGTTGGTACGCTCCTTCACGGTGTAAGGTGTCTTGTTCTGGGCTTCGTAATAGATGCGCACCAGCACTTCGGCGAGCAGTCCCATCAGGATGCACATGGTGCCGGTGATGAAGCCGAGTGTGAACAGAAGCGGAAGCGGGGTCGAGATAAAGGCGGTGGCCTCGAAGAACTTGAGATAAAGCGCGTAAGCGCCCGCGAAGAACGAGACGAAGAAGAAGAACAGACCGACAGTGCCGAAGATATAGATCGGCTTGGTCTCGTATTGGGTCAGGAACTTCACGACCAGCAGATCGAGCATCACTTTGAAGATGCGCGCGAGGCCGTACTTCGATTTACCCTTGGTGCGCGGGTGGTGTTTGACCGGCAGCTCCGTGATGCGTGCGCCCTGCCACTTTGCGTAAATCGGCACGAAGCGGTGCATCTCGCCATAGAGGCGGAAGCCTTCCAACACTTCGCGGCGGTAAGCCTTCAAGGTGCAGCCGTAATCCTTCAGCTTCACGCCCGACACCCAGCTGATCAGCCCATTGGCCAGTTTGCTCGGCAGGATGCGCGTGAGGTAGGTATCTTTCCGGTCGCGGCGCCAACCCGAGACCACGCCGTACCCTTCGTCGAGTTTCGCCAGAAGCGGGCCGATGTCGGCGGGATCGTTCTGCAGATCGCCGTCCATGGGCACGATAACCGCGCCCTTAGCATGATCGATGCCGGCCATCATCGCGGCGGTCTGTCCGAAATTACGCTTGAAGGTGATGACCCGGATGTTCGCATTGTCGGACGCGGCTTTGGCCAGCACGTCTGCGGTGCCGTCCTTCGAGCCGTCGTCGATGAAGATCACTTCGTAAGGACGCGCGAGCGCATCCAGCGCCGGGATCAACGCGGCCACCAGCGGGCCGACATTCTCGGCCTCGTCGAAGATGGGAATGACGACGGAAACCAGATCCCGCTCGCTCACGCGCATATCCTAAAAAATCTCGCTGAAGCTCTGTTGTACAGGGGATATTGCAGAGGGCTCAAGGGGATAGAGCGTGATATATCTCGGCTTCGCTTCACCGGCTTCCGTGCGCGCGCAAGCATAGCTTGCCTGCG
Organism: Rhodospirillaceae bacterium; assembly: GCA_050246995.1. GTDB lineage: Bacteria > Pseudomonadota > Alphaproteobacteria > Rhodospirillales > Rhodospirillaceae > SHVO01. Next base: position 179,580 of record JBFWVA010000008.1, read on the forward strand.
CGAATTGCTGGGCAGGGGCGGCTTTGAAATCGGCTAACGTCGCGCGCTATGACCCAGTCCCACACACATAATTCATGGCACATCGCCGCCGGCGCGGCCGCGGTCTTGTTGCTCGTCACAATCGGCCTGCGCCAAACGACCGGCCTTTTTATCGCGCCCATCGACAAGACCACGGGGCTCGGCATCGCCGCCATCAGCTTCGCTCTCGCCATCGGGCAGTTCAGTTGGGGCGCCATCCAGCCCATTGCGGGCGCGCTTGCCGATCGGTATGGCCCAGGCCGGGTGATGGCCGCTGGGCTCGTCGCACTGTCCCTAGGTTCTGCGGTGACTGCGTTCATGGACTCCACCGTCGGACTCATCGTCGCGATCGGGGTCCTGTCGGCTGCCGGGGCTGGAGCGGCGAGTTTCTCGGTCATCATGGGCGCTCTCTCCCACCGCGTGCCGGCTGAGAAGCGCGGTCTCGCCGCCGGAATTTCAAACGCCGGCGGCTCCTTTGGACAATTCGTGTTCGCGCCGATCTTGCAAGCGATCATCGGCACCGCCGGTTGGGCGAGCGCCATGTGGTTCTCGGCCGCTGCGGCTCTCGCAGCCGTGCCGCTCGTATGGTTGTTGCGTAAGCCCACGAACGCTTTGGTCCACGCGGTCACGCAAGGGCCGTCGAATCTTGCAGCGGCGATCGGCGAAGCCTTTCGCGATCGTAGCTACATCCTGGTGCACGCCGGGTTCTTCACGTGCGGTTTCCATATAGCCTTTCTTGTGACTCACCTTCCGGGTGAAATCGCGCTCTGCGGGATGTCACCGTCGGTGGCGAGTTGGTCGCTTGCGATCATTGGTCTTACCAACGTCGTTGGCAATCTCATCGCCGGTTGGGCGACGGGACACTATCGCAGCAAGCATGTCCTGTTTCTGATGTACGCCTCACGCGCGGTGTTGATCGGGCTGTATCTGCTCGCACCGAAGACAGCGATGACATTCTATCTCTTCGCCGCCGGCCTCGGCGCCACCTGGCTCGCCACGGTCGCGCCCACCGCGACCATCGTCGGCAAGCTGTTCGGCACGCGCTATCTCGCGACTCTCTTCGGCCTGACCCTGCTGTCGCATCAAGTCGGTGCCTTCTTTGGCGCGTGGCTGGGGGGGCTCACCTTCGCCTCGACCGGCAATTATCAGTGGATGTGGTACGTCGACGCGATCCTTGCCGCCGCTGCGGCGCTGGTGAATTTGCCGATCAAGGAACCGGCGCCGCTTAAGGCGCAAACCGCCTAAGGCGGCTCCGGAGCAGAAGCGGCGTGAGCATCGCGGCGAACATGATCCCCGCGCGCACCGCTGTTTCCGGTGATATGCCGACCCCGAGATTAAGGCTGCTCAGCGTCTCAGGCGCCATGGAAAAACGCACGGTCGCTTGAACAGCGGCCGCGATCCCGGCCAGCGCAGCCGCTCCGATCATCGGCCATAGCATCACCATGCGCTGGCGAAGGGCGCCGATCAGCGCCGCGCCGCCAACGACTACCGGAAGAGCGCGCGTGATCAGCGCAAGAAGAGCATCTGCCGGCGTCTGCAGCACGGCGAGCGACGGTGAGCCACCGTTTGGCGCAAGGCCGCTCGCGCGCAAGATGTTCACAACGCCGCCAAGAAAAAGGCCGAGAGCGATGAGAATGCCGATCCACACAAGAACCGGCATCGCGCCGCCGTAAAACCTCGGGAATCGTACGCTCAGCGCCTGAAGTTCGCCGCGCGCCGTCATGCCGCGCGCGAGGTCATCGAGCGTCCCAAGCCGTGCGATCGCGGCCGCATGCGCTTCGTCCTGGCTTGCACCTCGCGTTATCTCCGCGCGTGCGATATCTTCGGCATGATCGCGAAGCTCCGCGATATAGCGGCGTACGTGGCGGTACGCGACGCCTTCACGCAAAAGCCGATCCGCAAGAGCGTCAAATTGCCGCATGTTTCGCTCCCATTACGATCCCCGCCACCGCTTCCGTGATGCGTTGCCATTCCCCGGTCATGTCGCGCAGCCGCTTTTTTCCGGCGGCGGTGGCGATGTAATACACACGTGTGCGTCCATTCACGGGCTTGCGGCGTGACTTTAAGCACCCCTGTTCCTCCAGCGCATGAAGCGCTGGATACACCACGCCCTCACCGAGCTTGATGGCCTCGCCGCTGGCGGTCTCGATGGCCTGGACGAGCTCGTAACCGTACATCTCGTGCGCGCTGAGAAGACGCAGGATCAACAGCTCCGGCACGCCGGTCATAAAATCGGGATTGGTCTTTCGCACGGGCAAGATCGGCCTCATACATTGAACTTCCAGGTATCATACCTTACAGTTCAAGGTATGCAATCGCGTTTGCTCAAACTTATGCCGACGGCCCTTGCCGGGCTCATTCATCTTGCGATTTTGGCGGGCCTCCTGACCCTTGGCCGCATCCCGCCGCGGGAAGAGACCCTGGCGCCTCTACCCATCACATGGCTTGAGCGGAGCGCGGCGCTTACGCCGGATTTAGCTCCGGGCCTGCCAAACCTGTCCGCGTCGCCGCCAGCGTTCACGTTGCCGGACGTGACGACCCTGATTGCTCCGGTGATGCCTCTCCGCGATGAGCTATCAGTGCTTGGCGGTTATGTCGGCTGCGGGCTCAATCAAGCTCTTACGTCCGAGGAGCGCGAGGATTGCGAAAAACAGCGCCGCGAGATCTATGGTGGACCTGGTGCCACGGATGATCCTGCTGCCACCGATCTTGCGCTTGAAAAACGCTTCGCACGCGACAAGGCTATACAGGACGCGCCCGTATTGCTTCCGTGCTTCACTCCTGCCGGCCCAAATCTCCTCTGCCTGCTCGGCGGCGCATTGAACGGCTTTGAATTTAAAACCGGCTCATATGCCGAAGTCGGCCGTCCGGAAAATCCTCTCGCGCAACCGGTTGTCCCGTATCGACCCAAATAGTTAGTCACGCCAGCTGAGCGAGGGCCGCGCGCTAAGGTGCACAAAAAATAGAATCAATCCCGCGGCGGCGGGCTGAGGCCAGATTTTGAGAACTCAGGGGGACCGTGGATGGTGGAGCTGAGCGGGTCCGCGCGCGAAGGCGCGCAAAAAACAGAATCGATCCTGCGGCGGCGGGCTGAGGCCAGATTTTGAGAATTCAGGGGGGGGGACGTTGATGGTGGAGCTGAGCGGGATCGAACCGCTGACCTCGTCATTGCGAACGACGCGCTCTCCCAACTGAGCTACAGCCCCGCATCAACGTGTAACGCTTTTCAGGCCGGATGTTTGTAACACCCGGGGCCGAAAGCGGGCGGGAGAATGTCGCCAAAGCTTTGAGAAGTCAAGGCAACTTGAATTGCTTGGAAAGCCTTGAAATCCCGATCACTTGAACCGATCTGCCACCCTGATTAGGGTAGGAATCACCCGGATTTTCCCGTCCAAATGCGCAACTTTGGGCGGCCCCCCACTTCTACACGCCGAAAGCCCAGCCCGCGCATGGACATCATTCTCATTCCCATCCTCCAGGTCATCATCGTCGCGCTCGATATCTATAAATGGATCGTCGTGATTTCGGTGATCCTGAGCTGGCTCGTCGCGTTCAACGTGATCAACCCGCATAACCAGGTCATCCGCATGATCGGCAACGCCCTCCATCAGATGGTGGAGCCTGTATTGCGCCGGATCCGGCGAGTCGTGCCGCCGTTCGGAAACGTCGATGCCTCGCCGATCATTCTTTTCCTGCTCATCCTTCTGGTCCAACTCGTGGTCGGCAGGTTGATTGGGGCCATCGCCGCCGTCTGACGCCTTGTCCTTCTTCCGCAAGCTCGACGGGGGGCTGATGCTCACGGTGCGCGTCACGCCCAAGGCCTCGCGTGACGCCATCGCCGGCACCATGGCCACGACCGACGGACTCGCGCTGAAAGTGGCCGTGACCGCACCCGCCGATAAGGGTAAAGCTAACGCCGCCGTGATCGCTTTACTTGCTGACGCTTTTGGGATCGCGAAAAGCAATATCACCCTCACTCTGGGTGAGACCGACCGGCGCAAGGTCCTGCGCATCTCGGGCGATCCCGCTACACTGGCTGCCACCGCTCAAACCTGGATGACATCATGACTTCGCCCCTCATCATCGACGGTAAGGAAGCTTCCGCCCGCCTGAAGGACGGCATTGCCAAGGCCGTGGCCGATCTCAAGGCGCGTCACGGCATTACGCCGGGCCTCGCGACCGTTCTCGTGGGTGATGACCCGGCGAGCCACGTGTATGTCGCCAGCAAGCAGAAAACGGCCGTCGAACTCGGCATGGCCTCATTCCAACACGATCTGAAGGCTGAAACGACGCAGGACGAATTGCTGGCGCTCATCAGGACGCTAAACGCCGATCCGTCCGTGAACGGCATCCTCGTGCAGATGCCCCTGCCCAAACATCTCGATCAGGTGAAAGTCATCACCGCTATCGATCCGGCGAAAGATGTCGACGGCTTGCATCCGGAAAGCGTCGGCCGCCTGGTGGCCGGCGCCGACACGCTCACGTCGTGCACACCGCTCGGCTGCATCATGCTTCTGAAGGACGTTCTGGGCGATTTGGCCGGCAAGAACGCCGTTGTGATCGGCCGCTCGATCCTCGTCGGCAAGCCGGTCGCGCTTCTGCTGTTGAATGAAAACTGCACGGTCACGGTCGCGCATTCGCGCACCAAGGACCTCGCCGCCGTCTGCCGGACGGCAGATATCATCGTGGCGGCCGTGGGAAGACTGGAAATGGTGCGCGGCGATTGGATCAAACCGGGCGCGACGGTCATCGACGTCGGCATCAATCCGCTCCCGAGTTCGGATGGGAAGCGCCGCCTGCGCGGCGACGTGAATTTCGCGGAAGCTTCGCAAGTCGCGGGCGCCATCACCCCGGTTCCCGGCGGCGTTGGCCCGATGACGATCGCTTGCCTTATGGTGAACACGCTGAAGGCCGCTTGCAATCAGCGCGGCGTGACCGACGTCGCGATCCCGCTACGCCTTCCCAAGAAGCCTTAACGTAGCGCGCTGCAGCGCTTGATATAGGCGTCGAGCGGCGCGTCCATTTTCTGTGCGCGCATTTCACCGAGGATGTGGGCGCACAGATCGATCGAGCCGTACAGCTCGTGCGTGATGGCGGCCAGTTTCAAAAGCCGTTCACGGCTGTATTTCCGCATGCTGCGCACATCGGGCACATAGACCGCATCCGCCCACATGGTTTGGCTGCGGCCAGCCGGCGTGTCGGCCAGCGGTGTGTAGACCGGCTGGTAGACGTCCAAGAAGGTATGGAGCTGGAAACCCGCCGCGCGCATGTGGGCGTCGACTTCTCCGAACAGCGGCGCGCCCTGATACATTGGCAGGAACTCGACTTCCAGCTCGACGGCGAGCGCCGTCGGGAGGAGCCGGGCCGCGCCTTTCAGCACATCCATCTCGCCGCCGGGCACGTCGATCTTCAGGAAATCGATCTCTTTCGCACCGACAACGTCATCCAGCCGGTGTGTTTCGACGTTTGTCACGTGTTCGACCACCAGCATGTCCGCGAGTGTCGTGAAATGTTTCAATAGCTCCGCGTTGGGCGCGTATAGCGAACTGTTCGCGTTCGAAGCCGTCACATGCAATTTCGCCGGTCCTCCCGCGCCGATCGCGAACGGGAAGTAGGAGTGCCGCAATTTCCCGGCGGCGTTCAGTTCGGCACAGGTCTTGTTATCGGGCTCGAAGCCGATGATGTGCGAGGCGGTGCGTTCCGCCAGCACGTGATAGGGGTCGGCTTTATCAAGCGACGACGCGCCGACATCCACGATCGTCAGAGGATCGACGTCCACCAGATCGAGGAATGAGAAATTGATATGCACCATTATTCTTAAACCGCGTGACTAACTAAACCGCGAAAAGTCCGGCATGCGCTTTTCAAAGAACGCCGTCGCGGCCTCCTTGAATTCCGGCGTTTGCAGCCGGTCGCCGAAAATCTTTCCTTCGGTGACGATGTGTTTATGGATCTCGGCAACCGAAGCATGCATCAACGCTTTCGCGTCTCTGACCGCACCTGGCGGCTTTAGGGCCAGGGCTTTGGCTTTGCCCATCACCGTCGGCATCAGGTCTGCGGCTGGCACCACCGCATTCAAGAGTCCGATCTCTTTCGCGTGCGCCGCGTTGAAAGCTTCGCCGAGCAGCAGCAGCTCCGAGGCCGCCGCACGCCCAACGAGACGCGGCACCAGCAGCGATGAGGCGAACTCCGGCACCACCGCGAGATTGATGAAGGGCATCTGGAATGTCGCTTCGGGCACCGCGTAGACCAGATCGCAGTGGAACAGGAGGGTCGTGCCGATCCCGATGGCGAGTCCGTTCACCGCCGCGATGACGGGCTTGGTGAAGGCCGACAGCGCAAACATGAACTGGAAAACCTCGGCGTCCTCGTTCGTGGGCGGAACTTCCAGGAAGTCCTTGAGATCGTTTCCGGCGGTAAAACAATTGCCTTCGCCTGTGATCACGACGACGCGCACGTTCGGGTCGGCTTGCGCCGCCTTCAGCGCCTGCGCGGCCTCGCCATACATGGAACGCAGGATAGCGTTCTTCTTTTCCGGGCGATTGAAGCGAATCGTCAGGACGCGGTCCTCGGTGGAGCAGGCAATGAATCCCGTCACAACGCACCTCGCAAGATCGCCAGCAGTTGGTCCATATTCGCGGCGATATGAGAGGCGCCGGCGCCGCGAAGGGCCTCACCTTGTTGCGGCGGACAATGCCCGCCGCCGGTGAAACCCACCACAACCATGCCCGCGGCGCGCGCGGATGTCACGCCATTGGCGCTGTCTTCCACGGCGATACAGGCGGCGGAATCCACGCCCAGTTGCTTGGCGGCGTGCAAATAGACGTCCGGCGCGGGTTTTCCACGCGCCATGTCCTGGGCGGAATAGATGTGCGGCGCGAAATGATCGAACAGCCCGACTTTGCGCAGCTTGAATTTCAAACGGTCAGGATTGGAGCCCGACGCCACGGCCATCGGCACGCTCAGCGCGCGCACAGTCTCCGGCGCACCCGGAATGCAGGCCAGCGAGGTCTCGACCACCGACCATGTGCGTTCGTGCAGGATGCCGGGGAACGTCTCCGGCAGGGCGCGGCCATACTTGGTGCGAAGGTCCTGATCCAGCGCGGCATAGAAGTCCGCGCTGGTCATGCCCATGAAGCGGCTGACGTATTCATGACGTTCGAACGCGAGGCCGATCTCGTTCAAGCATGCCAGCTCGACGTCGAGACACAGTTCCTCGCTGTTGATCAGCACGCCATCGCAATCGAAGACGACGGCTTTCATGCCGCTATTTCTGCTGCGCCATTTTGCCGAGGCGCAGACGTAGCGCGTTCAGTTTGATGAAGCCTTCGGCGTCGAACTGGTTGTAGACCGAGTCCTCTTCGAACGTGACGTAGTCCATACGGTAGAGGCTGTTGGGCGACTTGCGGCCGACGACGCTGGCAAGACCCTTGAACAGCTTCAGGCGCACCACACCGGTGACCCGCTTCTGGGTCTGGTCGATGGCTGCCTGCAGCATCTCACGCTCCGGCGCGAACCAGTACCCGGTGTAAACCAGCTTGGCGTAGCGCGGCATCAGCTCTTCTTTCAGATGCATCGCTTCACGGTCCAGCGTGATCGATTCCATCGCTCGGTGAGCAACATGCAGCACGGTGCCGCCCGGCGTTTCGTACACGCCGCGGCTCTTCATGCCGACATAACGGTTCTCGACGAGGTCGAGACGCCCGACGCCATGGCGGCCCGCGATCTCGTTCAGCTTCGCGAGGAGCTTGGCCGGCGACAGCTTCTGGCCGTTCACGGCCACGGCGTCGCCGCCTTCGAATTCGATCTCCACATACTCCGGGGTGTTCGGCGCTTTCTCCGGCGACACGGTGAGGCGGAACATATCGTCGCTCGGCTCGACCCACGGGTCTTCCAGCGCTTTACCTTCGTAGGAGATGTGCATGAGGTTCGCGTCCATCGAATAGGGCGCTTCGCCGCGCTTATCCGTCGGGATGGGAATCTGATGCTGTTCGGCGTAGGCGATAAGGCTGGCGCGCGAGGTGAGGCTCCACTCGCGCCACGGCGCGATCACCTTCACATCCGGCTTCAAGGCATAAGCGGTCAGTTCGAAACGCACCTGGTCGTTGCCCTTGCCGGTGGCGCCGTGAGAGATGGCATCGGCGCCGGTCTCAATGGCGATCTCCACGAGCCGTTTTGCGATCAGCGGACGGGCGATGGAGGTGCCGAGGAGGTACACGCCTTCATACAAGGCATTGGCGCGGAACATCGGGAACACGAAGTCGCGCACGAACTCTTCTTTCAGGTCCTCGATGTAGATTTCCTTGATGCCGAGCAGCTCGGCTTTTTTGCGCGCCGGCTCCAACTCTTCGCCCTGGCCGATGTCGGCGGTGAAGGTCACGACTTCGCAATTCTTCTCCACCTGCAGCCAGCGCAGGATGATCGACGTATCGAGGCCGCCCGAATATGCGAGGACGACTTTCTTTGCTTTCGCCATGTAGGAAATCCCCAAATCCGCCGTAATGTGCGGGCTAGAAGGTGCGGGCCGAAATTCGGCGCGCAGTATAGGGCGAGGGGCCCGGCTCGCAAGGGATGGTTACGTGTCGGAAAACATAGAAAATCTAATGATGAAACGCCGCCTGTTCTTGGCGGGCGCCGCCGCGAGCGGGCTTGTGGGGTCTGCTGTTTTCGCCGCCGAACCTAACCCCTTCACCGCGCTGGAGACGCGCATCGGTGGGCAACTCGGAGTCGGAGCCATCGACACCGCGACCGGCAAATTCGTCGGCCATTGGCCGGACGCGCGTTTCGCCATGTGTTCGACGTTCAAGTGGCTATTGGCGGCGCAGTGCCTGGCGCTCTCCGACAAGGGCGAGCTGAAGTTGGGCGAGGCGCTGAAGTTCACCGAACCCGATCTGCTTGAATACGCTCCGGCGGTTAAAGCCAACCTGGCCAAAGGCGCCATGACAATCGCCGAGCTCTGCCAGGCCATGGTCGAGGTCAGCGATAATACGGCCGCGAACCTCGTATTGACGCGTCTAGGCGGTCCGTCCGCGCTCACGGCCTTCTGCCGGTCCGTCGGCGACCAAATCACACGCCTCGATCGGATCGAGCCCGCCCTCAACACCAATTTCGCCGGCGATCAGCGCGACACCACCACGCCGCGCGCGATGGCGCAGACCCTGCAAACCGTGCTGACCGGCGATGTGCTCTCGCGCGCGGGCAAGGATACGCTCATCGGTTGGATGGTGGCGTCGAAGACGGGGCTCGCGCGCTTGCGGGCCGGATTACCCAAGGATTGGAAAGTGGGCGATAAGACCGGCACGGGCTCACGCGCCGCTATCAATGACGTCGCCATCGCTTGGCCCCCGGGCAAGAAGCCTATCGTCATCGCGGCTTATCTCACCGGTTCGCGCGCCGACGCCGACACGCTCAACGCGGTTCATGCCGAGATCGCGCAGTTGGTGGTGAAGCTGCTTGGTTAGAACGCGGCTTCTTTTTCCGCCCAGGCTTTCTGTGCGATTTGCGCCTCTTGCTCGGCGCGAATGCGCAGTTCCTTGGCCGACAGGCGCTCGCTGTCGGTCTTCAGCTGACCGCAGGCGGCCAGGATGTCGCGGCCGCGCGGGGTGCGCACGGGCGCGCTATAGCCGCCGTCACGGATCATCGCGCTGAAGGACTCCACCGTCGCTTCGTCCGAGCACTCATAAGGCGTGCCGGGCCAGGGATTGAAGGGGATCAGGTTGAACTTGCAAGGGATGTCCTTGACCAGCTTGATCAGCGCGCGGGCGTGGGCCGGCGTATCGTTGATGCCCTTCAGCATCACGTATTCAAAGGTGATGCGGCGCGCATTGCTCGCCACGGGATAGTCGCGGCAGGCCTGCATCAGCTCTTTCAGAGGGTACTTCTTGTTGATTGGCATGATCATCGAGCGCGTATCGTCGTCCGGCGCGTGGAGAGACACGGCGAGATTCACGCCAAGCTCGGCGCCGCAGCGGTGGATCTCCGGAACGACGCCGGAGGTCGACAGCGTGATACGGCGTTTGCCGAGCGCGATGCCGTCATCGGCCATGATGATCTTCAAGGCGGTCGCGACATTCTCGAAATTGTAGAGCGGCTCGCCCATGCCCATCATCACGATATTCGAGAGCAGACGGCGCTCGTCCGTCGGGGTCGGCCATTCGCCGTAGGAATCGCGCGCGACCATGAACTGGCCGACGATCTCTGCCGGCGTTAGGTTGCGCACCAGCCGCTGCGTGCCGGTGTGGCAGAAGCGGCAGGTCAGCGTGCAGCCGACTTGCGAGGAGATGCACACCGCGCCGCGGTCCTCGTCCGGGATGAATACCGCTTCGGCTTTCTGGCCGTCGGAGAACTGCATCAGCCATTTGCGCGTGCTGTCGCTGGATGTCTGCTCGCGCGCGATGGTCGGACGCGAGACCACGAAATGGGTCTCGAGGGTGCGGCGCAGGTCCTTGGACAAATCCGTCATGGCCGCGAACTCGGTCGCGCCGCGGTGATAGATCCAATGCCACACCTGCTTGGCGCGGAACGGCTTCTCGCCCTTTTCCAGAAGCGCAGCCTTCAGCGCCTCGCGGGAAAGACCGACGAGGTTGGTGCGGGTGTCTTGGAGAAGCGGCGCGGAATCAGGTGACACGGAGCATTTTCCGACAAAGTGGGCACCGGTTTGACGCAGAAAATGCGACCAACGCCCAAAAACTAGCCGGGGAAGTAAGGCCAAACGCGCTGCGCAGCAAGGCCCGGCGCATTATTCCTGCATTTCTAAGGTGTTAGGAATGATGCCTAAGGTCTTTGAACGTCGCCTGTGGGCTGCACAGGGCGCATTCCGGGTCCGGTTTGACCTTTACCGTGCGGACGGCGGCGGACAGGGCGTCATAGATGAGCAGGCGTCCGGCCATGGTATCGCCGATGCCGAGGATCTCTTTCAGGACCTCGGTGGCCTGCAGCGTGCCCATCACCCCCGCGACGGCGCCGAGAATGCCCGCCTGGTCGCAACTCGGTACTTCGCCCGGCGGCGGGGCTTCCGGATAGAGGCAGCGGTAGCAAGGACCTCCCGCGTGGGGCTTGAAGGTCGCGAGCTGGCCGTCGAAGCGCAAGACGGCGGCGGACACGAGCGGCTTCTTGGCAAAGAAGCAGGCGTCGTTCACCAGAAAGCGCGTCGGGAAATTGTCGCTGCCGTCGGCGACGAGATCGTAGCCCTTGATCAGGTCCGCGATGTTGTCCGCCGTCAGGCGCGCCTTGTACTCCATCACCCGCACATCAGGATTGATGGCGGTGGCCGCGCGCCCCGCGCTTTGCACCTTGGGCATATTGATGCGGTCGGTGGTGTGGGCGATCTGGCGCTGTAGGTTCGAGAGATCGACGGTGTCGTCATCGATGACGCCGATCGTGCCAATGCCAGCGGCGGCGAGGTACAGAAGCAGCGGCGAGCCTAAACCGCCCGCGCCGATCAGCAGCACCTTCGATTTCAGAAGTTTCTCCTGACCGACGCCCCCCACTTCCTTGAGCAGGATGTGCCGGGCGTAGCGGTGGATCTGGTCTTCCGTGAAATCCATTTCTTCTTTTTAGTGACGGCCCGTTGAGCCAAAGCCGCCGGCGCCGCGCGCGGTGTCATCCAGGCTTTCTTTTTCTTCCAGCATCACGGTACGCACGGGCGCGACCACCATCTGCGCGATGCGCATGCCGCGCGTCACGGTGAAAGCCTGTTTGCCGTGATTGATCAGGATCACGCTGATCTCACCGCGATAATCCGCGTCGATGGTGCCGGGCGTGTTGAGGACGGTCACCCCGTTCTTGGCCGCGAGACCGGAGCGCGGACGCACCTGCGCTTCGAAGCCCGCGGGAAGCGCGATGGCGAACCCAGTCGGGATCATGGTGTAGGCGCCCGGTTCAATGACGACGTCGGCGCTCACGGCCGCGCACAGATCCATGCCGGCGGACTGGCTGGTCTGATAGGCCGGCAGCGGCAAATCGGAGGCATGCGGAAGGCGTTTAATCGAAACGGATACGACGATAGCCAAGGGAGCCTCTTAGGATTGATGTTGGGATTGATGGTTGAACGCGGCTGCGATGCGTTCGGCGAGCCGTTCAGCGACGGCGCGTTTCTTTAACGTGGGCCAGCTTTCGACGCCATCGGCTGTCACGAGGTGGACGGTATTGTTGTCGCCGCCGAAGGTGCCGCTCATCTGCGAGACATCGTTGGCCACCAGCCAGTCGCAGTTTTTGCGCGCGCGCTTGGCCTTGGCATTCTCAACGAGATTCTCGGTCTCGGCGGCGAAGCCGATGACGAGATCGGGACGCAATGGACCCTTTTGCGCGAGCGTCGCGAGGATGTCGGGGTTTTCGGACAGCTTTAGGGTCGGCGCCGCGCCGCCGTCCTTCTTGATCTTCGCGTCCTTCGCGTCCGCTGCCCAATCGGCGACGGCGGCGGCGCACACGACGATCTGCGCCGGCAGCGCGTCCTTGCACGCCTTCATCATTTGTTTGGCGGTCTCGACCCGCACGACTTTCACGCCGTCGGGGTCGGCCTCGTTCACCGGCCCTGAGACCAGCGTAACGTCCGCGCCGAGTTCGGCGAGCGCCGCGGCGACCGCGTGGCCCTGTTTGCCGGACGAACGGTTGCCGATGTAACGCACCGGATCGATCGGCTCATGCGTCGGCCCGCTGGTCACCAGCGCTTTCAGGCCCGACAGAGGACCCCGGTTCGGCGCTTTGGCGAAGAAGCGCGCGAGCGCGGCGATGATCTCAGGCACTTCGGCCATGCGTCCGTCGCCGACTTCACCACAGGCGAGATCGCCCGCGCCGGGTCCGACAATACGCACATCGCGCGTCTGCAAGGTTTGCAGGTTCGCTTGCGTCGCCGGGTGGGTCCACATCATCACGTTCATGCTGGGTGCGATCATCACCGGCTTATCGGTCGCCAGCAGCGCGGTGGTCGCGAGATCATCCGCGAGGCCATGGGCCATCTTCGCCATGATGTCGGCGGTGGCGGGCGCGACGAGAAGGATGTCGGCTTCGCGCGACAAACGGATATGGCCCATATCGTTTTCGTCCGTCAGCGAGAACAGGTCCTGATAACACTTCTCGCCGGACAGGGAGGCCAGTGTCAGCGGCGTGACGAAGTTCGCGCCGCCGTTGGTGAGGATGCAGCGCACTTGGGCGCCGCGTTCCCGCAGGCGCCGAATCAGATCCGGCACTTTCACCGCGGCGATGCCGCCGGCGACGATCAAAAGGATGCGTTTGTTCTCCAGCAACGGGGTCGGTCCAGCTGTGAGGTCGCGCATGATGGTGTTCATAGGATTTATTTTATCTCAATTCGGCGGCGTTAGGGGAGGGCGCTTTCCGCCCCTAAGTCCTTCTCCACCCGCGCGACCCAGGCCCGCACCTGGGGCCATTGTCTCAAATCGAAGCCCGCCTCGTGGCCAAAGCGGGTGTAGGCGACCAAAGCGATATCGGCCAGGGTCAGCCGCTCGCCCACGAAGTAGGTCCGGCGGGCCAGATGGTCGTTCATCAGGCTCAGCACCTTCTCGCCGCGTGTCAGCAGGCTGGGGTCGATCTCGCTATCGGCTTTCTTAAGATAGTGCTTATGGAAGCGCCGCACAGCGATCACGGTCTCATGGCTGTATTGCTCCCAGAACAACCATTGCATCATGAGGGCGCGTTCGTAGGGCTCATCGGGGATCAGCGTCGAACCGTGCGCCAGGTAAAGCATGATGGCGTTGGACTGCGCGAGCCCTTGTCCGTCAGCCAAGGTGACGAAGGGCACTTGGCCCACGGGATTGAGCGCGAGGAATTCCGGAGTGCGGGTCTCTTTCTTCAGCACGCTCGTCTCGACCCAGCGGTACGGCACATTCAGCCGTTCGGCGACGAACTTCACCTTGTGACAATTGCCGGAGATTGAATCCCCGTAGACCGTCATCACGCTCATCGCTTGCTTCCTTAGTTCAGGATTAGTGCCGCTCCCAAGATCGCCGCCAGGATCCACGGCGCCCAAAACAGCCAGCGCTGTCCGCGCCGGCGCTCACTGGCGGCGCCCAGAATCGCCCGCGCGCTGTCGGGATGCAGTCTAAGGCCGCCTTGCTCCATATCGGCCGTGATGGCCTCCACCCGCGCGATCACGCGCGGCAGCGTGCGCAGCGTGCTGATGGCGTCCGCCACCGCATCCACGGTGCGGCCCTCTGGACCGAGTCGCGCGCGCATCCAGCCTTCGATCAAGGGCCGCGCGAGTTCCCACATGTTCACTTCGGGCGCGAGGTTGCGGCCCACGCCTTCGGCCAGCAGCATGCTCTTCTGCAAAAGAAGAAGCTGCGGCTGCGCCTGCATATCGAAGGTCTCCGTCACGCGGAACAGCTGACCCAGCAGCTTCGCGATGGAAATCTCCGCGATCGGTTTGCCGAGGATCGGCTCGGCAATGGACCGGCACGCCTGCGCGAACATGTCGACGTCCTTTTCCGACGGCACGAAGCCCGCGCGTATGTGGACGTCGGCGACCAGTTTGTAATCGCGCGTCAGAAACCCCAGCAGCATCTCGCCCAGGTTTTTTTGCGTTTCGCTGTCCACGCGTCCCATGATGCCGAAGTCCATGGCGATGACGGTGCCTTGGGGCGTGACGAACAAATTCCCCGGATGCATGTCGGCATGGAAGAAGCCGTGGTCGAACACCATGCGGAAGAAAATCTCGGCGGCGTTCTTGACCACCTGGACCGGATCGACGCCTGCCGCCGTCACCGCCGCGCGGTCATCGACGCGAATCCCCGAGACGCGCTCCATCGTCAGGATGCGTTCGGACGTACGCTGCCAGTCGATCGACGGCACATAGAAAATAGGGCTGCTTGCGAAATCTTCCTTCAGTTCCTGCGCGGCGGCGGCTTCGAAGCGCAGGTCCATCTCGAGGTTCACCGATTCGGCGAAGGTCTCGACGACGCCCAAAGGCTTCAGGCGGCGCAGCTTCGGCGCATAACGCTCGGCCTTCTCCGCCATCCAGAACATGAGATCGATATCGCGCACGAAAGCGAGTTTGACCCCGGGACGCAGCACCTTCACGGCGACTTGCGCGCCTTCTGTCGTGACGGCGAAATGCACTTGCGCGATGGAGGCCGCGGCGACCGGCGTTTCCTCGAAGCTCAGGTAGATCGCCGTAATCGGTTTAGCGAAATCCGTCTCGATGGCCGCCCTGGCTTCGGCGAAGGGGAACGGCGGCAACCGGTCCTGCAGTTCCGAGAGATCCGCCGCCACCTCATCGCCAAGGAGGTCGGCCCGGGTCGACAAAGCCTGGCCGAACTTGATGAAGGTCGGGCCCAGTTCGGCAAGAGCCGCGGCCAAGCGCAGGCCCGGGCGCATGGCTTTCACATCCTTGCGCGGGCGCCAGATCAGGCCGCAGCTCTTGGCCACGAAAGCGCCCGCCGGGTGGATGTCGAGGAGGAACAAGGCGTCATGACGCGCAAGCGTGCGTCCGATCGCCCACAGGCGGGCAAAATTACGGAGATCGCGCAACATAATTAGATACGCCAGCCGGAATGCAGGGCGGCGATGCCGCCCGACAGATTACGCATCTTGCATTCTTTGAGACCCGACTCGCCCATGCGCGCGAGCAACTCGTCTTGAGACGGGAACTTGCGGATGCTTTCGGCGAGGTAACGATAGGAGGCGGCGTCGCCGGCCACCATGCTGCCCAGCGCCGGCAAAACATTGAACGAGTATGCGTCGTATATTTTGTCGAGTAGTGGCACCACGACACGGCTGAACTCAAGGCACAGGAACCGCCCGCCCGGCTTCAGCACACGGCGCGCTTCGGCCAGCGCGGCATCGATGCGCGTCACGTTGCGCAGACAGAACGCGATGGTGTAGGCATCGAAGCTCATGTCCGGGAACGGCAGTTTCTCGGCGTCGCCGCACACCCAGTTGATGCCCGCCAGACGCCCCCGATCGATGGACCGGTCGCGGCCGACGCTGATCATCTCGTGATTGATGTCGCACACGGTGACCGGCCCCGCGCCGGCGCCCACGCGCGAGAGAATCCGCGTGGCGATATCGCCGGTGCCGCCGCCGACATCGATGAAGCTTTGTCCGGCGCGCGGGGCGAGCCAGTCGACCATCGCCGACTTCCACAGACGATGGACGCCAAGGCTCATGAGATCGTTCATCAGGTCGTATTTGGAAGCGACGGAATCGAACACCCCCCGCACCAAATGGACTTTTTCGTCCTCGGGGACTGTCTGATAGCCAAAATGTGTAGTGCCGTGTTCGGCCGGTTCGTTCATAGGCGGGACCATAGAGGAATGCTGTTATAAAGGCCACTAAGCGCCTTGAAACGCCGAAGGAAAAGGGATGCCCGAGCTACCGGAAGTCGAAACCGAGCCGCGATCAGCAAAAAGTGGAAACCGGTTTTTGCGCCGGATCGCGGCTTATCAAAAAAACCGCAGCGAAAACGGAGCGGCGTAGGGATGCCCGAGCTACCGGAAGTCGAAACCG
>JBFWVA010000008.1:196068-236029 GCA_050246995.1 Rhodospirillaceae bacterium
AGTCGAAACCGAGCCGCGATCAGCAAAAAGTGGAAACCGGTTTTTGCGCCGGATCGCGGCTTATCAAAAAAACCGCAGCGAAAACGGAGCGGCGTAGGGATGCCCGAGCTACCGGAAGTCGAAACCGAGCCGCGATCAGCAAAAAGTGGAAACCGGTTTTTGCGCCGGATCGCGGCTTATCAAAAAAACCGCAGCGAAAACGGAGCGGCGTAGGGATGCCCGAGCTACCGGAAGTCGAAACCGTATGTCGAGGCCTGAAAGGTGTGCTTGAAGGCCGCCGCCTCGCGCGCGTGCAGGTGCGCCGCAAGGACCTACGCATTCCGTTCCCGCCCGCCTTCGCCGAAAAGCTCACGGGTCGTAAGGTCGTGCGAATCCATCGCCGCGCGAAATACATGCTGCTCGATCTGGATGACGGCAATGTCCTCATCGTGCATCTCGGCATGTCGGGCCGCATGGTCGTCGACACAAGCGGCGCCCCTCCCGCGAAGCACGACCATGTCATCTTCACGACAGATAAAGGCGCGGAGATTCGCTTCAACGATCCGCGGCGCTTCGGGCTCATGACACTGGTGCCTCAGGGCGATCTCGCCGATCACAAGCTATTCCGTCATCTCGGACCCGATCCGCTCACCCCGGAATTCACCCCCGCCGTATTGTCGGCGGCTCTGAAGGGCCGCAAGACCTCGATCAAAGTGGCGCTGCTCGACCAGCGAATCGTGGTGGGGGTCGGCAACATCTATGCCTGCGAAAGTCTCTATCGCGCCGGGATATCGCCCCTTCGCAACGCCGGCAGTGTCGCCGGTGCGCGAGCGGCAAAGCTGGTGCCGGCCATCAAAAAAGTGCTGAGCGACGCCATCGCCGCGGGTGGGTCCTCGCTCCGCGATCACGTGCAGCCCTCTGGTGAACTGGGCTATTTCCAACACGCATGGAAGGTCTATGGCCGTGAGGGCGAGTCGTGCGCCTGCCCCGGCGCTAAGGGCGGGGAAAAAGGCGCCAACAAGGGGAAGGGGTTGGTGCGGCGGATCACACAAGCCGGGCGGTCGACTTTCTACTGTGCCGGCTGCCAGACCTAGAAATTAAGGGTCATCTAAACCTGGAATATCTTTATTCCAGGGGCCTGAGGCCTGGACCTCGTTGACGCGGGGTGTGGCATCCCCTATAAGCCCGCGTTCCAAATTATCCACAGACGCATTCAGAGTACGACTCGATGGCCCAGCACAAGTCCGCAAAAGTCCGCATCCGCCGCAACGCCCGCGCCGCGACGATCAATCACGCGCGCCTCTCGCGCATCCGCACCTTCGTGAAAGCGGTCGAAGAAGCGATCGCCGCCGGCAAGAAGACCGAAGCGCTCGCCGCGCTCAAGAAGGTGATGCCGGAATTGACCCGCGGTGCGAACAAGGGCGTGATCCACAAGAAGACCGCCTCGCGCAAGCTCTCGCGTCTCTCGGCGCGCATCAAGAAGCTCGCCGCTTAAACACTCTGCTGTTTTAAGAAAAGTCATGCGCGCCTCCTTGTGAGGCGCGCATCTTTCTTTTGTTCACCTGAAAAATTCTTCCGAGTCTTCCGAGTCACGCGCGCACAAAGTGCGCGCGTGACTTCGAAGCTATTGCGAATCAATGATCTTGCGCGCGCAGGTGATTCGAAAACGCAGATGGAACGCGGGTTTTGAGCATTTTGTGTCAAGCGCATCTTTGCCCTTGTCTCGTCCGTTTGGCAAACTACAGTGACGCCATCAGACGCCGCGCGGTTGTTCAAAACGTCCTCTTGGACGGTCACGGACAAACAGCGGCATCCGAAAAAAACCATCAGGAACACCAAGCGCGTTTCATCAAGAGCTGCTCTCAGATTTGGTTCAGCTCTCGAAGGCCAATGCTATTTTCAATTTTGAGAATCGGCGGCGGCCCAAAGAAAAGAGACGCGCAAAAAGAGATGCGGGGAAAACCGTCAAGATATGGCAACCGTACATATCGTGATGCGTTTTATGACTACGAGTTTCGGGGTGCGGGTTACGGCGGACAATTCAGCGAATGGCGAAGCGGGATCTCAATCTCCCGCCGCTCGGAATTTGAATTATCCGCCACTTAAGTATCGAGGGGATCACGTCGCGTGAAACGTGGGAATGAAGCAGCCATCGATCAGGCTGAATGGGATCGCGTCAAAACGCGTCTCAAACAAGAATTCGGCGACTCCGCCTATAAGAGCTGGGTGACTCCGATCGTCGCGACCAGCTTGCGCGATGGCGAGGTCGAGCTGTCGGTCCCGACGCGCTTCATGCGCGATTGGATCACCACTCATTATGCCGAGCGGATTCGCGCGCTGTGGAACGGTGAGAACCCGTCCGTGCGCAAGATCACCCTGAAGGTGGATTCGGGCAAAGTGGATTCGCCCAAGCCGGACACCGTGAAGGCCGAAGCCCCGAAGATGACGAGCGCGCCGCCCGTGGCCGCGCCCGCCGCCCGCCCGGCCGGTCTTTCGCGCGTCCCGGCCCGCCCCGTGGCCGAAACGGCCCCGCAAGGCTCGCCGCTCGGCCCGGACCTCTCCGCGCCGCTCGACGCCCGCTACAATTTCGAGAATTTCGTCGTCGGTAAGCCGAACGAATTCGCCTATGCGGCGGCTAAACGTGTCGCCGAATCCGATCAGGTCAGCTTCAATCCGCTGTTCCTTTACGGCGGCGTCGGCCTGGGCAAGACCCACCTGATGCATGCGATCGCCTGGGAAATCCGCCAGCGCACGCCGCACCGCCGGGTGATCTACCTGTCGGCCGAGAAGTTCATGTACTCGTTCGTGCGCGCGCTCCGTAACCAGGACACCGTGTCCTTTAAAGAGCAGTTCCGCTCCGTCGACGTGCTGATGATCGACGACGTCCAGTTCATCGCCGGCAAAGACGCAACCCAGGAAGAGTTCTTCCATACCTTTAACGCGCTCGTGGACCAGGGCCGCCAGATCGTGCTCTCGGCCGACAAGTCACCGTCCAGCCTGGAAGAAATCGGCGATCGCCTGCGTTCGCGCCTGGCTTCGGGCCTCGTCGCCGATTTGCATCCGACCACCTTCGAGCTGCGCCTGGGTATCTTGGACGCCAAGGCCGAACAGCTCGGCGTCGTGGTGCCGCAGAAGGTGAAGGAATTCCTCGCCCACAAGATCACCTCCAACGTGCGTGAGCTCGAGGGCGCCCTGACCCGTCTTGTCGCCCATGCCCAGCTGGTAGGCGGCTCGCTGTCGCTCGAAACCACCCAGGACCTGCTCCAGGACCTGCTCCGCGCCCACGACCGCCGTCTGACGATGGAAGAAATTCAGAAGCGCGTGGCCGAACACTTCAAGATCCGCGTGTCCGACATGAGTTCGGCGCGCCGCTCCCGCGCGGTGGCCCGTCCCCGCCAGGTGGCCATGTATCTCTCCAAGCAGCTCACCTCCCGCTCGCTCCCGGAAATCGGGCGCGCCTTCGGCGGGCGCGATCACACCACGGTCATCCATGCCGTGCGTAAGATCGAGGAACTGGTGAAGCTGGATACGGCTTTCGCCGAGGACGTCGAACTCCTCACCCGGATGCTGGAAAGCTAAGCGCCGGCCTGCGTCCGGCGCGGAATTCCAAAATAATTAACGGCCTTATTCGGGGTGCCTTGCGCACCCCGAAAAGCTGTCGCATCACCTTCCCTAGTATGTCTAATATGTCGGTCCTGCGTTTAGTAGGACCGGGGATTCCGGGCGGTCCGGACTTCAAAAAAGAACGATTTTACGAACATGAAACTCATCATCGAGCGTGCGGCCCTCTTGAAGTCGCTGGGTCACGTCCAAAGCGTTGTCGAACGGCGCAACACCATTCCCATCCTGTCCAACGTGCGTATCGACGCCGGCAAGGGCCAGCTCGCCCTCAATGCCACCGACATGGATATCGAGATCGTCGAAGCCACCACCGCTGAAATCGGCAAGCCCGGCGCGACCACCGCGCCCGCGCATACGCTGTATGACATCGTGCGTAAGCTGCCCGAAGGCGCGCAGATCGAGATCGCGACGACGGGAGACGGTGGCCAGATCGCCCTGTCCGCCGGCCGCTCGCGCTTCAACCTCGCGTGCCTCCCGGTCGAAGACTTCCCGGCGCTGACGGGCGGCGACTTCAGCCACACGTTCACCCTTGCCGCCGCGGACCTGCGCAGCCTCGTGGACCGCACCCGTTTCGCCATCTCGACCGAAGAAACCCGCTATTATCTCAACGGCATCTATCTGCATGCCGCGAAAAGTGACAGCGTCTCGGTGCTGCGTGCCGTGGCCACGGACGGTCACCGTCTCGCGCGCGTCGAACTGCCGCTGCCCCAGGGCGCGGCCGGCATGCCGGGCATCATCGTGCCGCGCAAGGCCGTCATCGAAGTGCGCAAACTCATCGACGAAACCGACAGCGAAATCACAATCTCGCTCTCCGATTCCAAGATCCGTTTCGCGTTCGACAATGTCTCGCTGACCTCCAAGCTCATCGACGGGACCTTCCCGGACTACGAACGCGTCATCCCGACGGGCAACGACAAGGTGCTCGAAGCCGAGCGCAAGCCGCTGTTCGACGCCGTCGACCGCGTGTCGGCCATCAGTTCTGAAAAGTCGCGCTCGATCAAAATGCAGTGCGAAAAGGGCCTCATCACTTTGTCCGCCTCGAGCCCCGAAGCGGGCAACGCGGTGGAAGAAGTCGAAGCCACCTATGCGGCCGGGCATCTCGAGATCGGATTCAACTCGCGCTATCTCCTCGAAATCCTAGGTCAGATCGAAGGTGACGCCGCGCGCTTCACCATGGCCGATGCGGCTTCGCCCACGCTTATCCGCGATGTGGCCGACGGGTCGGCCATGTACGTGCTCATGCCGATGCGGGTGTGAGCGTCGTAGCGGCTCGTTTTTCCGCCGCGCCGGCGGCCGCCGTTGCTCCCGCGCGCACAGTGGCGGCGGGAGTCATGCATCAGATTTTCGTCCAGCGTCTGACCCTGACCGATTTTCGCAATTACGCCCGGCTGCGGCTGGACGTGGCGGCGGGCGCCGTCGTGCTCACCGGCGCCAACGGGGCCGGTAAAACCAATCTTCTTGAAGCTATCTCCTTTCTCGCGCCGGGCCGCGGCCTGCGCGGCGCCAGGCTGTCGCAGGTCGGCCGCCAGGGCCATGCGGGCGGTTGGGGTGTGAATGCGGTCCTCTGCGGCCCCGACGGCCTCACGGAAATCGGCACGGGCCTTACGGCAAATGCTCCGGAACGCAGGGCCGTACAGATCAACGGCCATCCGGCCAAGGGCGGCGCGGCCATTGCCCGCCAGATGGGCGTGGTCTGGCTGACGCCCGCCATGGACCGCCTGTTCCTCGACGGCCCGGCGTCACGCCGCAAATTCCTCGACCGGCTGGTCACCGCTTTCGACGCCGACCAAGCCGGGCGCATCGCGGCTTACGATCATGCTCATCGCCAGCGTTCCCGTTTGTTACGCGAAGAAGCCGGGGATGCCGCCTGGTTTGCCGCGCTTGAGGACACTATGGCGCGCCATGGTGTCGCTTTAGCGGCGGCCCGGGCCGATCTGGTCGCGCGTCTTTCCCGCGCTTTGTCCGCCTCCGCCGGCCCTTTCCCGGCGGCGAGCTTGAAGCTCGTCGGCGCGGTGGACAGCTGGCTGGCCGAAATGCCCGCCGTCGACGCCGAAGACAAAGTCCGCGCCAGCCTGTGGGACGAGCGCCGCGGCGTCCTTGGGGCGGGGGCCGGTCCGCATCGGTCGGATCTCGGCGTCGCGATGATTGCCGCTAACCACCCATCGCACGGCCAGCCGGCGGCGCTATGTTCGACCGGCGAGCAAAAAGCCCTTCTGATTTCGATCGTGCTCGCTCACGCCCGCCTTCAGCGGGAAAAACGGGGCTCCGCGCCGGTTCTTTTGCTCGACGAGATCGCGGCCCATCTGGACGCCGGACGCCGCGCGGCGTTGTTCGCCGAATTGAACGCTTTGGGCGCCCAGGCCTGGATGACCGGCACCGACAGCGCATTGTTCGAGGATGTGGGTGAATCCGCCCAATTTTTCAACGTCGATCAAGGCGCGGTTACGGTCTCGAAAATGCGTCAGTAAGGGTGCATTTCGGTCCGCGATTCCTTATATTCGGTCCACCAAAAAAAGCTCCAAAAAACCCTCATCAGAGCCCTCATGAATCCTCCGCCCAGCAGTCCCGAAAAGGCCCTCAAAGATGACGGCGTGACCGTCGCTGAAAAGGCCTATGACTCTGAGTCCATCAAGGTCCTGAAGGGCCTCGATGCCGTGCGTAAGCGTCCCGGCATGTACATCGGCGACACCGATGACGGCTCCGGTCTGCATCACATGGTCTACGAAGTGGTGGACAACGCCATCGATGAATCCTTGGCGGGCTATTGCGATTTGGTCGAAGTGGTTCTGCACGGCGACGGCAGCTGCACGGTACGCGACAACGGCCGCGGCATCCCGGTCGACATCCATAAGGAAGAAGGCGTCTCGGCGGCCGAGGTCATCATGACCCAGCTGCACGCCGGCGGAAAATTCGACCAGAATTCCTACAAGGTTTCCGGCGGTCTGCACGGCGTCGGCGTATCGGTCGTGAACGCGCTGTCCTCGCGTCTCGATTTGCGCATCTGGCGCGGCGGCAAAGAGTATTTCATGCGCTTCAAGCACGGCGAGGCGGAAGCCCCGCTCAAGGAAGTCGGTGAAGCGCCGAAGGTCGCCGAAGGCAAGCGCGCGGGTCAGTACAAAACCGGCACCGAAGTCACATTCCTGCCGTCGAAGGAAACATTCACCCAGACGGAATTCGATTACGGCACGCTGGAGCATCGCCTGCGCGAGCTCGCGTTCCTGAATTCAGGTGTGTTCCTCAATCTCGCCGATGCGCGTCATACGGAACGCAAGTCCGTGGACCTCTATTATCAGGGCGGCATCGAAGCCTTCGTGAAATACCTCGACCGCACCAAGCAGGCGCTGAACGATCCGCCCGTGACGATGCAGGCGGAGAAGGACGGTATCACCGTCGAACTGTCGATGGAGTGGAACGACAGCTATCACGAGAACACGCTGTGCTTCACCAACAACATCCCGCAGCGCGATGGCGGCACCCACCTCGCCGGTTTCCGCGCCGCGCTCACGCGGACTCTCAATCACTACGCCAATGAACACGGCGTCGGCGGCAAGAAGTCGGAAAAGATCGCGCTCACCGGCGACGACATGCGCGAAGGCTTGACCTGCGTGCTGTCGGTGAAGGTGCCGGATCCGAAGTTCTCCTCGCAGACCAAGGACAAGCTGGTCTCCTCGGAAGTGCGCCCTGTCGTCGAAAGCATCGTTGCCGAGAAGCTCAGCACCTGGTTTGAAGAGCATCCCAGCGAAGCCCGCAAGGTCGTCGGCAAGGTGGTCGAAGCCGCGCTCGCGCGTGAAGCGGCGCGCAAGGCCCGCGAGCTCACCCGCCGCAAGGGTGCGCTCGATATTTCATCGCTGCCCGGCAAACTCGCCGACTGTCAGAACCGCGATCCCGCCCAGTCCGAACTGTTCATCGTCGAGGGTGACTCGGCCGGCGGATCGGCCAAACAGGGCCGCGACCGCGGCTTTCAGGCGATCCTTCCCTTGCGCGGCAAGATCCTGAACGTCGAGCGCGCGCGCTTCGACAAGATGCTGTCCTCGGCCGAAATCGGAACACTGGTCACCGCGCTTGGAACCGGTATTGGCCCGGAAGAATTCAACATCGCCAAGCTGCGTTACCACAAAATCATCATCATGACGGACGCCGACGTGGACGGCAGCCACATCCGTACGCTTCTGCTCACCTTCTTCTATCGTCAGATGCCGCAGATCATCGAGAACGGCCATCTCCTGATCGCGCAGCCGCCGCTCTATAAGGCGAAGAAGGGCCAGTCGGAGGTCTATTTGAAGAACGACCACGCGATGGAGGAACACCTCATCGCGGCGGGCTTGGCGAACGCGGTTCTGGTCACTGGCGGCGGACAGATCGGCGGCGAGGACCTGAAGCGTCTCGTTCACCGCGCGCGCGACACCAAGAACAGCCTCGAGATGCTGTCGCGGACTCTGCCGTCGCGCATCGTCGAACAATGCGCCATCGCCGGCGCCTTTAATCTCGATGTGCTGAACAAGCAGGAACTCGCGCAGCAGACGGCTGATTACGTTGTCAAACGCCTCGACCATCTCGAAACCGAATACGAGAAGGGTTGGCACGGCGAAGCGGCGGCGGGCGGGGGTCTTAAATTCACCCGCACCCTGCGCGGAGTGACCGAGACCTACACCCTGGATGCCCGTACGCTCCACTCGGCCGAGGCCCGCCACCTCGACAGCCTCGCCTCCGAACTGCAGACCACCTACACCCGCGATGCTGTGCTGAAGTACAAGGACGACGAAGTCCAGATCAGCGGCCCGGTGACCTTGCTGCAAGCCGTGCTCGCGCATGGACGCAAGGGTGTGTCGATCCAGCGCTACAAAGGTCTCGGTGAAATGAACCCGGGCCAGCTGTGGGAAACCACGCTCGATCCGAACGTGCGCACGCTGTTGCAGGTGAAGGTGAACCACGGCGACGAAGCCAATGAGGTCTTCTCGACCCTGATGGGCGATGTGGTCGAACATCGCCGCGATTTCATTCAGGATAACGCGCTCAAAGTCCGTAATCTGGACGTCTAATCCAAGCTAACCCTGTCATCGCCCGTTTTATTCGGGCAATGACAGCAGGGGGCGGCTATTCCGCCGGCAGTGACATATCGCGGCCGCTCAAGTGCGGCGCTGCGGCGATTTCCAAAACGAGTTTATGCAGCAGTGATTGGCTGAAATCGTTCGGCGTGCGCACGGTCACGAAGAACGCACCCGGCCCGCCGATGACCTGTTCGTTGTAATAACGGTCGAGGTCCTCGGGCACTTCCTGTTTCCATTTGGGGCGCTCGAACATCATTGCGAGGCCGTTGATCGTGACGCCCTTCTTCACGGCGTCGTCACGCGCGTCCTTCACGGGGCGGCCATAGTCACTATAGCCGTCGCCGGAGATGTCGATCACCCGGCGGCTGGGGTCGTAGCCGTTCTTGTCGAACAGCTTCACGGAAAAATCGAGACCCGCGCTGATGGAGGTCGTGCTGCCCGGCTTCACCGGGGCTTTTGAGATTTCGTCCGCGAAGGCTGCCGCGCTCTTGGCATCCGAGATCACATGCCAGGGTACGACCTGCACCTGATGATAAACACTCGACCATTCGACGTAGGTGATGGCGATCTTGCCGATGGGCCCGGAACGGATGGCCTCGGTGACGCGTTTGTCTTTCAACGCATGGACATAGCCGTTGCGCTGAATGGCGGCTTCCTTCTCATCGATGCTGAGCGAGACGTCGACCGCCATGACCAGCGCGAGGTCGACCGCGATGTCGTCATCAGCCGAGCGCGCGGACCCCGGCGCCGGTCCGCACAGAAGCGCGGCGCCAACGGTCAGGGCGACAGCAAGGGAACGCGGTGATGTCATAAATCCACTATGCCGCGCCCTGCGGCGGAATAACACTGGCTTTGGAAGGGACTGCGCGGCCTGTTACCCGTGGGGTCGGCCCCGGCGCAATCGCTCTGCGCTCAGCGCCGCCTTCTCACCCTCGCGCGGTCCGGCGCGCCGGTATAGGCTCGAGGGCCTGGGAAAAGGGGAAGCTCCATGACGCTCGATCGCCGCACGTTCCTTGGAAAAACCGTCACCTGCGCCTGTCATCTCGCGCTCGCCGCGTCCGTCATGCCCGCCGCGGCGCGCCGCGCCTGGGCCGCGGAATCCTTGGGCCAGGTCGTCGCGCGCGAACCCTTCGGCACCTTGGAGAAAATCGCCGACGGCGTCTGGGCGGTGATCTCGCAGCCTCTCAACGGCGACCGCACGACTCTCGCCAATGGGGGGCTCATTGCCGGCAAGAACGCCGTGCTCGCGGTCGAAGGGTTCAATGCCCCGGCGGGAGCCGAATGGCTCGCCGCCAAATCCATGGAACTCACCGGCATGCGCCCGACGCACGTTGTGCTCACGCACCATCACGGCGACCACGCCAACGGCATCTCGGGCTTCCAGACGAACGGCGCGCAATGCGCGGTCCATTCCACCGCCATCACGCGCGATATCGTGGTCGGCCGTGACGCGAAGACGCCCGGTGCTCCGCCGGCGCGCACGGCCACCCTCAACGGCGCGGTGCTTCTCTCGACCACGGACGCGACCAGCATCGACCTCGGCGGACGTACCGTGAAAGTCATTCCGCGCGGGGGCCACACGCAAAGCGACGTCACGGTCGAACTCGACGATCCCTCAATCGTCTTCTGCGGCGATCTGGTGTGGAACGCCATGTTCCCCAACTACGTCGACACGACGCCGTCTAAATTCGTGGGAGCGGTGCGCGGACTCAAGCGCGCGAAGGACACGCTTTATGTTCCTGGGCACGGCGCGTTGGCGAAGGCGCGCGAAATCGACCGCTACATCGCGATGCTGAATGAAGTGGAAGCGGGTGCGCGCAAGTCCTTCAAGGCCGGCGTCAGCGCCGAGGATGCGGGCCGCACCTTCATGCTCTCCGAATCGCTCGGCCCCTGGGCGTTGTTCAGCAACGTGTTTTATCCGCGCGCGTTCGAAGCCTGGTATCGGGAATTGAAGGCATAGGGCGCGTTCCGGAAAAGTGTGATTACACGCCGGCCTAAGGGCCGGCCAACGAGATGAGAAGCGCGCCTTCGCGCGCGCGTCCGATAAGAAAGCGCCCCAACAAAAGAGTCTTCCATGCAGCAACAGGTATCGGTCATTACCCTCGGCGTGACCGATCTGGTGCGCTCCAAGCGGTTCTATGTGAGCGGTTTTGGCTGGAAGCCCGTCCTCGATACGGACGAGATCGTTTTCTATCAAATGAACGGCTTCGTTCTCGGCACCTGGCTTAAGGCAAAGCTGGAAGAGGACATAAAGCAAGAGGCGTCGCCCGCGCCCGGCGCATATGCTCTCGCCCATAATGTCACCGACCCGTTGCAGGTGACCCAGGTTCTCAATCAATTGATCGCGCACGGCGGCAGCCTTCTACGCGCCGCCGATCAGCCGCAGCACGGCGGCTTACGCGGCTATGTGGCCGACCCGGATGGCCACACATGGGAGATCGCTTGGAATCCCGCTTGGCCGATCAGTGCGGAAGGCTATGTGACCGCGAAGTTTTAGGGAGCCAAAACGAGTTCAAGGCTGCTGCGAGAGCCCGCAGGCGGCCTCGCGGATCGGCCCCGATGACGCCATCGTGCGAAACGATCACGCGCAGCGTCCGTACCGCTTACAAGCGCGCCTGGGGCCGCCGTGTCCCCCTAGCGGTTTCCGCCGACGATATCGCCCAGCGCGCCCAGGACCGAGCCTTCGCCGCGGTTCTGGCCGCCGTAAGCGCTCGCCGCCGCCATCATGCGGCCCGCGAGGCGCGCGAACGGCAGGGATTGGATCCAAACTTTGCCGGGGCCGCGCAGGCGCGCGAAGAATACGCCTTCGCCGCCGAACACCATGCTCTTCACGCCGCCAACCGATACCAGGTCGAAATCCACATCGGGCGTCAACGCCGCGAGGCAGCCGGTATCGACGTGCAATTCCTCCCCGCGCTTCAGTTCACGTTCGACGACGGTTCCGCCCATCTGCACGAACACCCAACCATCGCCCTCCAGCTTCTGCATGATGAAGCCTTCGCCGCCGAACAGGCCCGTGAGCACTCGCTTCTGGAAATGGATGCCGATGGACACGCCCTTCGCCGCAGCAAGGAAGCTGTCCTTCTGACAAATAAGTTGGCCGCCAAAGTCGGACAAGCGGAGCGGAAGGATGGCGCCGGGTGTCGGTGAGGCGAAGGCCACGCGCGCCTTGCCCTGGCCGTTGTGAGTGAACACGGTGGTGAACAGGCTTTCGCCGGTGATGAGGCGCTTGCCCGCACCGAGCAGCTTCGCGGTAAACCCTTCATTGGCGCCGCCACTGCCGTCGCCAAAGACGGTGGACATCGTCACGCTTGCGTCCTTCCACACCATCGCCCCCGCCTCCGAGATCGCACTCTCGCCCGGGTCCAACTCGATCTCGACGAACTGGAGTTCCTGCCCCTTGATCTCGAAATCGATATCGTCGGCGACGCCGCTCTGTTTGGCGTGTGTCCAAGGACTGGTGCGCGGAACGCTCGGGACGGGCATGGGAAACTCCTCAGAAAAGTCCGGGCCTCCTATGTAGAAGAAAGCGCGGTGGTCGGGCTAGAGTGCGCCGATGAATACCGTTTACACGAAAATGAAATCGCCGGTGGGTGAACTCACCCTCGTCGCCACCGAAAAGGGTCTCGCCGCCATCCTTTGGCCGAAAGATGATCCTGGGCGGGTGCGCGTGAAGCCGGGAGTGTTGAACGGACGGCACCCTGTCCTGCGCCAGACCGTAAATCAGCTGAAGGAATATTTCGCGGGCAAGCGGAAAGCCTTCGATCTTACGCTGGATTTTGACGGCACCGATTTCCAGAAGAAAGTCTGGCAGGCGCTGCTGACTATCCCCTTCGGTGAGACCCGCAGCTATGCCGAGATTGCACGCGCCATCAAGAAACCGAAAGCGGTCCGTGCCGTGGGCGCCGCCAACGGCCGCAACCCCATCTCCATCGTCGCGCCGTGCCACCGGGTCATCGGCTCCAACGGCAAGCTCACGGGGTTCGCGGGCGGCCTCGCGGCGAAAGCCACGCTGTTGAAGTTGGAGAGCGCTTAAGCGTCGTCCAGGAACGGCCGGATCGTTTCCAGGAATGTCTGGCCATACCGCGCTAATTTTGCGTCGCCGACGCCGCTGATCGCCGCCATCTCAGCCAGCGTGCGCGGTTTCACGCCGGCCATCGTCGCCAGCGTCTTGTCGTGGAAGATGACATAGGGCGGCACGCCTTGCTCTTTGGCGAGTTCCAAACGCTGCGCCCGTAACGCGTCGAACAACCCGGTGTCATTGGTCTCGACTTTAGTCGCGACAGTGGCCCCCCGTTTCCCACGGCTCGATTTCGTGGCGCGCGGCTCACGTAACGCCAGCGCATCCTTGCTCTTGAGGAAATCGCGGCCGTGATCGGTGATGCTGAGCCCGCCGTGATTGTCGAGATCGACAAATAAGAGGCCCGCCGCCACCAGTTGGCGGAATATCCCGCGCCATTGCACGGCGCTGAATTCCTTGCCGATCCCAAAGGTGCTCTGCGTATGGTGGCCAAACTGCGTGATACGTTCGTTGTCCGCCCCTAGTAAAACATCGACCAGGTAATTCACGCCGAAGCGCTGACCCGTGCGGTAGACGCACGAGAGCGCCTTTTGCGCGGCCGCTGTACCGTCGAAGGTACGCTGCGGATTCAAGCAGGTATCGCAGTTATTGCACGGCGCGCATCCATCGCCGAAATACTCCAGCATCACCTGCCGGCGGCAGCGGGTAGCCTCGCAAAGGCCGAGAAGGGCGCTGAGTTTCTGACGCTCCACGCGCTTCTGTTCATCGGAGGTGTCGCCGGACTCGATGAACCCCCGCTGCTGTGCCACGTCCTGCAGGCCGTAGGCCATCCACGCGTTGGCCGCGAGGCCGTCGCGGCCCGCGCGTCCTGTTTCCTGATAATAGGCTTCGATGTTTTTGGGCAGGTCCATGTGCGCCACGAAGCGCACGTTCGGTTTGTCGATCCCCATCCCGAACGCGATAGTAGCCACCATCACGACATTTTCCTCGCGCAGGAACCGCGTTTGATTGGCGGCGCGTACATCGGCGCCCAGTCCTGCGTGATAAGGCAAAGCGTCAAAACCTTCGCTTTTCAACCATGACGCCGTCTCCTCGGCCTTGCGGCGGGATAGGCAATAGACGATGCCGCTGTCGCCGGCGTGGTTTTGGCGGATGAAGGCGAGGAGCTGCGAACGCGGGTTTTCCTTCTCGACGATGGTGTAGGTGATGTTCGGCCGGTCGAACCCTGCGATAAAGGCCTTGCCGTCCTGGAGATGCAAGCGCTCGATGATGTCGCGGCGGGTCGGCGTGTCCGCGGTCGCGGTCAATGCGATGCGCGGGACATCCGGGAATTTCTCGGCTAGCGCGCCAAGCTGCATGTACTCGGGCCGGAAGTCGTGGCCCCATTGGGATACGCAGTGAGCTTCGTCGATGGCGAACAACGCGAGCGGCGTTTCCTTTAGAAGCGAGAGGAACTCGTCCATCATCAGGCGCTCGGGCGCCACATAAACAAGGTCGATCTCGCCTGCGCGCATCTGGTCCTTGGCGCCGCGCACGTCCTCCCACGACGCGGCGGAGTTGATGGCGGCCGCGCGGACACCCACTTGGCGTAAGGCCGCGACTTGGTCCTGCATCAAAGCGATGAGAGGCGAGATGACGATCCCCACGCCTGGCCGGCACAAGGCCGGGATCTGGTAACACAGCGATTTGCCGCCGCCGGTCGGCATCAGCACAAAGGCGCTCCCACCCGAAACGACATGGTCAATCACCTCGCCCTGCTGCCCGCGAAAAGACGGATAGCCAAATGTATGCTCGAGGATGTGAAGGGGTGTGGTCATGTGCGCGGCACCCTAATCGCGCCGCTCAGGTTTCGCTACGCTTTCTTCTTCGGTTTCTTCGCCGCCGCCGTATTCACGTCGGCCGCCGCGCGGATCAGCGCCTTCAACGCCTTTTCATTGATCTTTTCATTCTCGCGGATGTCGATCGCGCGCCGCGTGTTTCCACCCAGGCTGGAATTGAACAGCTTAGCCGGATCGGCCACGGCGGCCCCTTTCGCGAAAGTCAGCTTCACGGCGCTCTTATAGACCTCGCCGGTGGTGATGATCCCGTCGTGCGACCATACTGGGATGCCCCACTTCCATTCTTCGATCACCGCGGGCACAGCAGCTTTCACGAGCGCGCGGACCTGCGCGAGCGTCTTGCCGCGCCAATCGCCGAGTTCCTTGATCCGTGCGTCGATCAGCCTAGACGCGGACACATCGGATTTTTGGGTGGTTTTTTTCGCCGCCTTTTTCACGGTTTTCTTCAGTGGTGCTTTTTTCAGGGCTTTCTTTTTTGCGGCTTTCTTCACAGGTCAATTCCACTTTGATTATGAGAGGACAAGTTCGGCGCGGCCATTCGCGACTTTCATCCGCGTGCCATAGGGCGCTGAGATAGCCGCCAGCCGCTCGAGAATCTTGGCGGCGTCTTCTCCGGTGGCGACATCGGGCATCCCGCGTGTTTCCATGTCGCTGACCCCGCCGAGGCCCGTATCGTTCATCTGCACGGGTGTGAACGCAAGGCTGGTCACACCGGCTTTGGTGCAGCGGCAATCCACCACAACGCTTTGCCACACTTCGTTCGGGTAGTACCCCGGCTTGGTGACGGTCTGAAAGAAAAATCCCCCCAGGTCGTAGAGGATCGCCTTACCCTTGTAGATCTCCACGCCGTGCAGAAGCGGCGGCCCGTGGGAGACGAAGATCGTGGCGCCCGCGTCGATCACGCGGTGGGCTAATGCTTTTTGCCAAGGCGGAGTATCCGCCATATTCTTTTCCCAATAGTGCTGGTGCAGATATGCGATCACGACGTCTGCGTTTTGCGAGGCGTTCTTGATCACATCGAGATAGCGGCTGACATCCCCTTCGTTCAGATCGCTGTCGATACGGCGCAGTTCGTTCACGCCCGGATGTCCCGGACCGGCCATGCCGCCTTTCGCGACGGCGCCCGCCGCCGCCGATACCAACGCGGCGGTGCCGTTGGCGGTTTGGCGCAGCGCCGGCGCCGCGGCGGATGCCAGGTCTGGTCCGGTACCGGCGTGCGTGAGGCCGCGCTCATCCAGCGCCGCGATCGCATCCAGAATGCCGCCCTCCGCGAAATCGTAGGCGTGATTGTTCGACGTCGCGAAAGTGTTGAAGCCCGCGCGCGTGAGTACGTCGATAATCTCCGGTCCGGCGGCGTGCAGGAACTGATCGTCCCGCATGGCGGTGGTCGAGCGGGGCCCTCTGATCGCCGTCTCGAGGTCGGTGAAAACAACGTCCGCGCCCTTCGCCAGCGCGGCAAATTTCGACGCGGCGGGCCACTGCGCGGCGCTCAGGTTATGTTGCAGCAACGCCTGACCGGTCATGACAATCCGCATCGGCCCCGAGGTCTGCGCCGCGAAGGCTGGCGTTGTCAGAGGGAAGGAGAGCGCGCCGCCGAGGAAGGCGCGGCGCGAGAGGAAATATGGCGTCATGAGACGCTCCTTGAGTCTGCGGGTGGGGTGGCGCGATGCTACCGTTTGCCAGATAAAAATGCACCCGGCGGCTGGTTGTACGCCGTGGCGCGCGCGCTGCGGGAAGGCTAGAGTCGCCCCTTCCAGCAGGGAGGGGTGACTATGAAGTTCTCTTTCGTTGTTGCCGCGGCCGTCTCATTTTCGGCCGCCCAAGTTTATGCCGCCGATGCGCCGGTTAGAATTCATGCGGGCCTTTTGCTCGACGGCGCCGGCGCTTCCCTAAAGGACGCCACCGTCACCGTGCAAGGCGACAAGATCGTAGCTGTCGAAACTGGCGCAAAAGGGCCGTGGGCGATCGACCTCGCCAAAGCCACCGTGCTTCCCGGCCTTATCGACAATCACGTGCACATCACTTGGCACTTCAATGACGAAGGCCGGGCGGACATGACAAATATTCCCCGCGAGCAGCAGGGTCTCAAATGGGCCGAGAACCTCAAGAAGACGCTCATGGCGGGTTATACGACCATCCAGAGCATCGGATCGTCCGACGATCTTCTATTGCGGAAGGAAATCGCCACGGGTGATTTGATTGGTCCGCGGCTCCTGACGTCGAGCACGCCTTTCAACGACGCAAAGCTATCGCCGGATGACGCGCGCGCTTTCGTCCGCGCCCGAAAGGCCGAAGGCGCAGACCTGATAAAAATGTTCGCGTCCAAGAGCTCGCGTGACGGCGGCGGCGCCACCTTGAGCGCCGAGGTTGTCGCGGCGGTATGTGACGAAGCGCGCAAACAGAACCTGCGCGTTTGGGTGCATGCACACGGGGACGATTCGATTCAGCGCGTCGTGGCCGGAAAATGCACCACGGTTGTGCACGGTTCTCTCGCCACGCCGCCGACTTTCAAACTCATGGCCGACAACGGCGTGAATTTTGAACCCACCGTCGGCGTCGTCACGCAGAACTATATCGCCCACGAAAAGAACTATACGGGCATCGGCAACTACACGCCGGAAGCCTTCGTGAACATGAAAGCCTTCGTGAGCGGCCAGGGTCCGCGCTGGAAAACCATGTTCACGACCGAACCGAAACTCAACATCCTGACCGGCTCCGATGCAGTGGCCGGCGCCGAAGGCCGCAACGCCGAGGAAGTGATCTTCCGCGTCCAGAATGGGTGGCCGGCGATGAGCGGGATTGTCTCGACGACCTCACGCAACGCCAAGGCCCTGGGACTGGAAAGCGTCACCGGTGCGCTGAAGCCGGGCTTACAGGCGGACATTATCGCCGTCGACGGGGATCCGTTGGCCGACATCACATCGCTGCGCCGCGTTACCTTCGTCATGAAGGGTGGCAAGATCTATCGTTACGATGCCAAATCGGCGAACTAATCCTCGGGACCTCGGTAGGCGGGAATCCCTGGCCAACCTGAAGCATTTTGTTGAGCCCGACATACGCCCGTAGCAGCCCGTTGCAGTTGGCCTGCCGCACGCGTCAGTTTTTCTGCATATAAGATTTTCCGGGCGGGCCGGAAAATGCCTCCTGGCGGCATCATGCTCGCAAGAAGGGGGTTAGATGAAAACGATCCAAACGGTCGCGCTCGGTCTCACGATATGCGTGAGCCTGTCATTGCTTGCCGAAGCCGCCTCCGATAGCGGCTTTAAGAAAGAGCATTTTAATTACAGCGAATGGGCGAAGGGACGTTTCTCCGAAGTCGTGACGGTGACCCGTCCGCAGCGATTTATCTATCTCGCCGGTGTCGGGGCTGAAGATGAAACCGCGACCTCCGGCGGGAAAATTCGCCATACCGACGACGTCTATGCCCAATGCAAATACGCCTGGGACAAGGTGAAACGGAGCTTGGAGAAACAGAATGCATCGCTCACCGATATTGTGAAGGTTACGACCTACGTCACCGATATGCGCAGTCAATCCGACATTGGACAGTGCCGCTCCGAGGTGCTTGCCGGGCTTCCGCTGCCCGCGCACACTCTGGTTGGTGTGAGCGCGCTGGCTTGGCCCGGCATGATGTTCGAGGTGGACGTCACGGCCGTGAAGGCCAATTAGCGTTGATTCAAATGACTTTCTTCAGGTTCACGACAAAGGCATCGACCGTACCGCGAAGGGCTTGCGCCTGATCTTTGATCCCGGCCGACGCTGACAGCACCATTCCCGCTTCCCGGCGCGTGTCCTGCGCGGCGTCGCGAACGGCGACGATATCGTCCTGAACCGCCGTTGCGCTCGCCGTTGCGCCTTCGACGTTGTCGGACACGCGCTTCATTGATGCGACCTGCGTTTCGACGGCAGATGCGATGGCGCCGGCAACCTCACTGATATCGCGAATCGCCCCGGTGATGGTGGTGATGGCTTTCACCGAGTCGGCACTCGCCGCGCGCATCCCGGCGATGCGGTCGGTGATTTCACCGGTCGCTTTTGCCGTTTGACTGGCTAAGTTCTTCACTTCGCTGGCCACCACCGCGAAACCTTTGCCCGCTTCGCCCGCGCGTGCGGCTTCGATGGTCGCATTAAGGGCAAGAAGGTTGGTTTGATCGGCGATTTCATTGATCAGATCGACAACCTGACTGATTTGCGCCGCGGCATCCGCGAACCCGCTGATCACTTCAGCCGCGCGCGTTGCTTCGGTAACCGCGCGCGCGGTCATGCCGGAAGCCATCGAGGTTTGACGGTTGATTTCCTGGATCGAATGCGCCATTTCGCCGGCGGCAGTGGCAACGGTGCGCACGCGCTCGTTCGCGCGCACGGCCGATTCCGATCCCGACGCGCCGCGTTCCGCAGATCCAACGGCGGCCGATTGCATCTTTTCGGCGCTCGATTGAAGCTGCTCCGCGGATCCCGCGAAAGACGCCGACATGCCGCCCATGGTGCTCTCGAAATCGTTGGCGACTTGATAGAAACCGATGACCTTCGCGCCGATAGCCTTCACCGCGGCGTTTGTCCCTTCGGATGAAGTCCTGAAGGTTCCCTTCATGCCTCTGAGGTCGATGAGACGGAAATACTGGTTCCGGCTTACATATTGAAGCGACGCGGAAGCTTCGCGCATATAAGCGTCGACGCGGTCGACAGCATCGTTATAGCTTTCACCAAGGGCCCCAAGCCCACCGCGTTCCGCGGTGAGCGGAAAACGCGTCTCGAAATTACCTTTGCTGACGGCGCTTAAGGCTGCGCTGACACGCTCCAGATATCGCGAGACGCCGCCCAGCCCGCGTGCGGCCAATCCACAAGCGCCCGTACTCAAGAGCAGAAGAGGAAGCGTTACGGCGAGAGGCGCATCCAACGCCGTAGTGGCGATACCGCCGGTCGAAAGAGCCGCCGCCGCAATGATGAAAGCGTTGGTCTTAGAGAGTGAGGACATATTCGTCATAGGACTTACCTTCCGCTTTCAGGATTTGGGTGAGCAGGGCAACGCCTTCGCGCTGACCGTTCTTGCGATCAGCCGCGCTGCGCTCGGCGATCAGCAGCTTTTCGTACAAGGGGAAGATCTTGCTTTGCAGGACGTCGCGGTCGGGGCTGCGGCGCGTGGAATGATACCCGCCGATCTTGCCTGCCGAATCGAACGTCGGCGTGACATGCGCGTAAACCCAGTAGTAGTCGCCGTTCTGCGAACGGTTCTTCACGTAGGCGAAGATTTCCTGGCCCTTCTCGATTGTGTCCCAGAGCAGGTGGAATACCGATCGCGGCATATCCGCATGGCGCACAACATTGTGCGGGGCGCCGATGCAACCCGCTTGATCAAGGTCGGCGAGTTCCATGAAAAGACGATTGGCGTAGGTGATGCGGCCCTTAAGGTCCGTTTTGCTGACGATAAGGTCGTCGGCGCCGAAGAACCGCTCCTTACCGCCGCTGTGCTGCTGTTGTGTCATTGTTCCATTCCCTGCCTTGCTTGGCAGGAAAAGGATCAGCGATTCGCACACACGCCGCCACTGAGCGGACGTATGGTTCACGCGCCAATAGTATTAGAGGTTGATCGCGGTCAAGCAATCTCAGCGAAAACGCCGCGAAAGGCCATTCTACCGCTGCTTACGCAGCTTAAGAAAAGCCGTCGCCCTCAAGGGGTTTTCGGGCGCTGGTTTCGAGCCGTAGGACCGGTATAGTACTCTCCCGTTGTACGGTGCGGTCAAAGGCCCCGCGCCGGTTCGCCAGCAAGAAAGCTGAGAAATCCGGTTCCATGTCCGCAGACCCGAAACGTCAGAAGACGATTATCGCCCAAACCCGTTTCCTGGTGATCGATTCAGAGCCGAATATCGGTGAAGCGCTCCGGCGCTTTCTGGTGTCGGAAGGCGCTCCCGCGGTCCATGTCGCGGCCTCTTCATTGCTCGCGCTCCGCGTGCTTCAAGATAGAAGAACGCCGGTAGATTGCGTGATCTGCGCGCACCGCCCCGCCAACTCGGGCCTGGAGTTTCTCACCAATTTGCGGTCAGGCCGCTGGGGCGGACCGCTTCAATATTTGAGCTGCATTCTCCTGTTGGATAGCGACGA
Organism: Rhodospirillaceae bacterium; assembly: GCA_050246995.1. Lineage (GTDB taxonomy): Bacteria > Pseudomonadota > Alphaproteobacteria > Rhodospirillales > Rhodospirillaceae > SHVO01. The sequence continues at coordinate 216,675 of JBFWVA010000008.1, forward strand.
CGCCGCGGTCGTGCGCGCGGCTATGGCAGCGAAAGTCACTGGCTTTATTCAGGGCGGCCTTGGCAAGGAGAACGTTCGCCAGGCTATTATCAAGGCGCTCGATCCACGCGGTGTCGCGCAGGCGTTGCCGAACTTCAAGGTCGCGCATATCCGCGCCGGCGAGAACGACCTCATCATCGCGCCGTTTCCGGCTTCGTTCGCGCAGCTCGGCGCTCTTCAGCAAAAGAAGGCCGTGCAGGCGGTGGAGCTCGCCGTACAGAAAAACCAATGGAGCGGCAGCGTCATCGCGATTTATCCTGGTGCCGGCGGCAAGCCGGGCTTTGTCGCGCCGGCTATCTATGATCGGTTCCTCACGCGCTTGACCGTCGAGTCCGTCGACAAGATGCTGAACCGTGCCCTTCACGTGGCCTGGACCGACGGCGATCCAACGGCAGGTACGGCCGCTCCCGCCGAGGCCGCTGAAGAGCTGGTAGAACCGTTGCCGCTGTTCGAGGAGGAAGAAGAAGAGTCGATCTCCGATCGCCGCTGCGGCGCGCCGGTAGGCGAGACGTCCCGGGCGCGGGGCCTTACCGAAGAAGATATTCGTGGCGTGGCCAAGGCTTTCAAGGACATGGGCCCGCAGGACTTCGTCGACAAGTTCGTGCGTCAACAAACGATACTTCTGCGTGACGAATGGCAGCCTATGGCGCCAGCCATGCGCGAGTTCTATGTCAGTATCGACCTGCTCAGGAAAGAGTTCTTCCCGGGTGTGGAAATGCGCGGCTCGAAGCGCGCGTTCCAATCCCTCACCCATATGCTCGATCAACTCATGCTGCGCTCGCTTGCGCATCTGCCGCAAAACGGCGTGCCGTGCTCGCTCAATCTCAATGTGCATTCGATCCTGACCCAAACCTTCGATGCGGCGATCAAGAACATCTCGGTCGAAAATATCACCTTCGAGATTCCGCAGCCGATGATCACGACTTATTTCGAGGAATTCAAAAAAGCGCGCGATCTCATCTTCGCGCGCGGCGGCAAGATCGCCGTTGATCAAATCTTTCCCGACACCATGGGCGCGCTTGATTTGAATCTCGTCGGGCCTAACTTCGCGAAAGTGCATTGGAAGGGCGATCTCAAGAACTTCTCGTCCACGCACCGGGATTTCGTTAAAGGCGCGATCGACAGCGGGATCACCATGGTCATGAGCCGCGTTGACGATCCCGTGGCTCTCGAGATCGCGCAGGAATTTGGGATTCGCAATTTCCAGGGCTTCCTGATTGACGAGATGCCCGAAGCGAAGGTTGGGTAGCTACGCGACGCCGCCCCGTCCATGCGTCAGGAACGCGGGACGCTGTGACAGCCGCTCGTAATAATCCGCAACCGCGCCGAATGTGCGTCGTTCGAACGGGGTGGCGAACCACCTGTGTACGGAAAGCCCTATCGGAATATCGGCGGCGGTGAACCGCGACCCGGCCACGTAGCCGCCGGTCTTGGCGAGCTGACCGTCCAGTACCGCCACGTGTTCCGTCCAGCTCCGGATTGAAGCGGCGATCTGCGCCTGATCGGTGAATGCGGGATTTTTCCGTACGAGGGCCTGGACGGCGTAGCGCCAGGCGTTGTTGAATTCCGTCGCCTGCCAGTCCATCCACATCTCGATTTTCGCGCGCGCGATCGCGTCCGCGGGTAAGAGATCCGTGCGCGCATGTTTGGCGGCGAGATATCGTACGATCGTGTTGGACTCCCGCAGAACCTGATCCCCATCGATCACGACGGGGACGAGGCCGTTGGGGTTGAGGCTCAGGAACGCGGGTTCTTGCGTGGAGCGGAATCCAACGCCCCAATCCTCCCGCTCGAAGGAAAGGCCGATTTCGTCGCAGGCCCACAAGACCTTGCGCACATTGATCGAGGATGTCTTGCCGAGGATCTTGAGCATTGCCGTTCCAGGAGGAAACTTAAGACGCGATTTGACCGCGCCATCTTGGGGAAAAGCAAGCTATCATCCCGTATGGCTGCCTGAGGGGGATTTGCTTATGAAGCATTGGATCGCCGGTCTAGCTGGCGCGGGCCTGTTTATCTTCGCTGTCGCCGCCTTCGGGGCTGATACGCCATCGCGTGCCATCGTCCGCGCGCCCTCGACAGTGAAGCCCGATCCAGTCTCAGCCTTGCCGGGTGCGAAAATCTTCAATGAGCACTGCGCCGGCTGCCACGGCGCGCGGGCCGTGGGTGCGGAGGGACCTTCACTTAGTGATGAGTACTGGATTCACGGTCGTACCGACGCCGATATCGGCAAAGCCATTCGTGGTGGCTTCGATCCGAAAATGGCGGCCTTTGATTTCACGGATGCGCAGATCACCGATCTTGTCGCCTATATCCGCGCCGTCTTCGTTGCGACCCTCGTCGTCGACCGGTCGGTGCAGGCGGTGCCGGCGGACGTGCAACACACCGAAGTCGCGGATTTCCGCGTGGAGACCGTCGCCAAATTCACCGCGCCTTACGCCTTCGTCTTTCTGCCCGATGGCCGCGCGCTGATCACCGAGACCGCCGGCACCTTGCGCGTGGTCGATAAGGGCAAGCTGCTGCCGGAGGCCATCGAGGGCATTCCCATTGGTACGCCGCTGCAGGGTCCGGGACGGCGCATTCTCAACATTGCGCTGCATCCTGACTACGCGAAGAACGGATGGATTTATCTTACCATCGCCGATAACAACCCGGCGGGCCGCGGTTTTGTGATGCGCGTGGTACGCGGAAAAATCAAAGGCAGCCGCTGGACCGACCACCAGGTCCTGTTCGAAGCGCCTACGGGCGAGGCCAGCACGGCGCGCATGGCGTTCGATCGCCAAGGCTATCTGTTCATGACCTTGGGTTTCTCAGGGAACATCTATCCCGGTCCACCCGAGGACGCGCCCTCCCTCGATCTTTCAGACCCGAATGGAAAAGTCTTACGCATGCACGACGATGGCCGTGCGCCCGCCGATAATCCTTTTGTGAATATTCCAGGCGCGCTCAAGCTGGTCTGGAGCTATGGGCATCGCCAGTCGCTTGGGATCGCATTCGATTCCAAAGGCACGCTGTGGGAATCGGAGAACGGCGCGCGCGGCGGCGATGAAGTGAACATCATAAAAAAGGGCGCGAACTACGGCTGGCCGGTCGTCACTTGGGGGCATCGCTACGATTCCATCCCGCGCGTCGCCATGCCGGAGATGGAAGGCGTTGAGCAACCCGTAGTCAGTTGGGCCCCGTCACCAGCAGTGTCGGCAATGGCGTTTTATGAAAGTGATGTTTTCCCGCGCTGGAAAGGCAATCTGTTCGTCGGGTCCATGAAATACCGTTCGCTTTACCGGATCGTGCTCAAGGAGAACCGCCAAGTCCTCCAGGAAGAAGTCTTGCGCGGCATCGACCGTGTGCGCGATGTCGGCGTTGGGCCGGACGGCTGCGTCTATCTACTTACCGACGGCGGTCTCTTTCTGCGTCTCGCGCCGGCATGAATGACCGCGCATCGTCTCAGTATAGAGTTCGATTAATTATAAATAGAGCAGCCAAGCCCGTGGGCGCATTGACTCACGTCGGCACGCATGGCCCAATTGACGTGGTGTTACGCATTTCTCCATGTCGAAACGCCCTGCGCCCGTAGATCGCGATACGGATCACGTTTGGCCGCGAATTTCCTAACGTTCCGCATTCCGTCGTTTCGGTCGCAATTCCTTTTGATGAGGCCGTCATGCGATTCTCGGTCCTTCGTCAGTTCCCCCGCGCTGCGCTGATGGCAATTGCCCTGATCGCTTCGGCCCCTTCCGTACGGGCGCAAGCCCTTGAAGCCGCAGTGCCAAAGCTCGCGATCGATGAATTCCTGATAGGCCAAAGAGCGGCTGAAACGCCTGAGCACGAAAAGGCCGCCTCGGTTGACGGTAGCAACTACGCCGTGGTCGCACCGCTTTATCTCGGCGCCGGCGGCGGAATGATCTCCTATCTGCGGCTTTTCAACGGCGGCAGCGCCACCGCATCCTTCAGTGTGAAAGTTGTCGGCTCACCCACCGGGCGCGACTACGGGACGGCGACATTCCAGGTCCCGCCTTCCGCCACGCGTCAATACGCGCTCTTCCAGGTTCTGCAGGGCGCCGGCGCGACGGTCACGGAGCCTGACACCAATTACTCCTTTTACATCCAAAGCGATGAGCCCCTGGCGGGCTATCAGCACGTCACACACAGCCCAAGCGTCAGCTATTTCGAAAACGCCTCAATCTGCCGTGCGACCATTCAAGACGTTGTGCGCGACGCGACCAAGCAAATGATGTTGTCAAGTGTGCACACATCAAGGCTCGCGTCTGCGGGTTATCCATCTTCAATCGAGCTGCATAATTTCGCGAATACCGTGAAGACCTACCGGATCGCGGTCAAGGACGAGACGGCCGGGACCGACGTCGGTCAAATGGACGTTACCGCTCAGGCAAACGCGTCTTACACGATCCCGTGGTCGCAAATCGAAAGCTCCATCGATTGGGCGCCGACAAGCGAGCAGATCCGGGCCAACGTGTTCGTGACGGATTCGTCGGGTGCGTCGCCTGCCATTCTCCTCGGTCAGACCATCAACAACGATACGCTGCGCGTGACGTTGAACATGACGACCATGTGCGCTGTGAATGCGTCGGATGGGGACCAAACCCCGCCCACGACCGCGACGTTGACGGTCACCAAAGTGGGAAGCGGCGCGGGTACGGTGACCTCCTCGACGCAGCCCGGCATCACCTGCGGTCCCACTTGTACGGCGACTGTGGACGTTGACCGCACGCTTACACTGACCGCTGTCGCCGCGTCCGGTTCGCGGTTCCTCGGCTGGGGCGGCGCGTGCACCAATACGACCGGCGTATGCGAAATCCCGATGACCTCCAACAAGACTGTCACCGCGACCTTTGCCGCCAGCACGCTCACGGTGCAGAAGATCGGCAATGGCAGCGGCACAGTTACCTCGAGCCCCGCGGCCATCGATTGCGGAAATACCTGCTCCGCCGCCTTCACCGCGACCACGTTGTCGCTGACGGCGATCCCTGCGTCCGGTTCAACCTTCCTAGGGTGGGGCGGTTGCACGAGTACGTCAGGGAATGGCGGCACCGTCTGTAATGTGACCTATGAGTCCGACCGCACCGTCTCCGCGACGTTCGGCACCAATGTCGTGGAGGTGCAAAAGATCGGCAGCGGCACCGTGACCTCGAGCCCGGCGGGCATCAGTTGCGGCGGGACATGCGCGGGCAGCTACGCCATGGGTGCGGTTGTGTCTCTCACGGCCACACCGGCAAGCGGCATGAACGTCGATTTCCTCGGGTGGGGCGGTTGCACGAGCGTGTCGGGACCTAACGGCACCATTTGCACTATCACTGTATCGGGCAATCACATCGCGACGGCGACGTTCCGCTAGTTGAAGCGCTAGCGAATCCTGATGCGGCGGGCTTAAGATGCGACTCTCTTCGCCGCCCCTTGTCCAGGATGAGTTATGCGTTTTCTATTGTTTGTCGCCGCGCTTTTCCTTATGCCGCTCTCCGGGCAGGCCCAGTCAACGCCGGGCGTGGATCTGAAAGTGCTTTTTGAAAAAGCGCGCGCTCTCGGAGGGGAGAGCGAATTACGCGGCGATATCGCCGACCGGCTCGGGTTTGGTGATCATCCGTTGCCGATCACCGATCTCGTCATCGCGAAGGACGGCGTCCAGCATGCGGTGAACGCGTTCATTATCGGCGACAAAGGCTATCTCCTGTTCAATAGCCACTTGCGCGTCCCGGAGGTCTATCTCTTTGTGAAAGCCGTGGATGGCACGATGATGGCCGGCGTCCATGGTCGGCAGTTTCAACCGATCACAAGTACAGTCGCCATGACTCCCGAGGATGCACAGGTGGTCGTGGAGGAAGAGGCGTTTTGGGCGGCGTGGCTTGCGGATGGCGCTAAGCCCCCGCCGTCATAAAGCCGGCTATTCCTTACGCAGGATCTTTTCCATCGTCTTACCCTTGGCGAGTTCGTCGATTAGCTTATCCAGATAGCGGATCTCGCGCATAAGGGGCTCTTCGATCTCCTCCACGCGCACACCGCATACGACGCCCTTGATGAGGTCGCGCGCCGGGTTCATTTCCGGCGCTTTGGCGAAGAAATTTTCGAAGTCGGTCTTCTTCTTTACCTCGCCGTCCAGCGCCTTCTGGCTGTAGCCAGTCAGCCAGCGGATCACCTCGTCGACCTCCTTCTTGGTGCGGCCTTTCTTCTCCGCCTTGGCGATATACAGCGGGTAAACGCTGGCAAAACTCATCGTGTAGATCCTGTGCTTTGTCATCTCATCTTCCTGTGTCGGGCGGATCGCGCTAAAGCAGGCGTCCAGTTTGTAAGCCCCTGGAGAGGCGAGCAATGACTTTCGCGGCAGCCGTACAAACTTGTTTTCACAAGTACGCAACATTCGGCGGGCGCGCCTCGCGGGCGGAGTTCTGGTTCTTCACCCTGTTCTTTCTTCTGCTGAGCGCCGCGGCATCCACGTTCGACGCGATGTCGGGGCTCGCCTCCAGGCTCATGTCCACGAACTTGGTGGTCACTCTCCTGTGTCTACTGCCGCTCACGGCGGTGACCAACCGGCGGCTTCATGATCGTGGTCTGTCTGGATGGTGGCAGCTGGCGTTTGTGCTGATCGCATTCGTCGCGGCCGGCGCCGCGGCTGTCGACATTTACACGACTTTCTCGCTGCTGATGTCCGCGGGTATCGCAGGCGGAGAGAGTCTCGACGCCGCGCAAAAAATTCTAGACCAGGCGGACGCTTCGCCGATCGGGATGTTCTCGCTGTTTGGAGCCGCGTTCTGGATCGCGGCGCTTTTCTGCCTCGCGTCCGTCATCGCGTTGTACTGGGTGCTGGCCTTGCGCGGAACGCCCGGCGAAAATAGCTTCGGTCCCGATCCGATCGGCCCTGCCTAAGCGAGGGGCGCCGGTGTGACGGCAACGCCCTGACGCACGGCGGCTTCAGTCTCGGCGAGGGCGGCGCGCTGAAAGCCGGGCCGTGCGCGCAGCCGGCGCCAGTACTCTTTTGTGTTGGCCTTGAACGAGTCCGACAGCCGCAGATAATCGGCCAGCATCAACGCATAGCCAACCGAGATATCGGCGGCTGTGAACCGCTCACCACAAAGGTAGCTACATCCACTAAGCGCGGTTTCGAGGCCTTTTAGCCGTGCGAAGAACCACCGGGTATAGTCGTCGACAACCTGCGGCGCGCGGCGATCTTCGGGCTCGTAGCGGCCGTACCGGAGCAGGAGAGTTTGTGGGAAGGTGAGTGTCGCTTCGCCATAAGCCAGGAAATTGAGGTAGGTCCCGTAGGCGGAATCGCCGGGCGCCACCGCGAGAACGCCGTCACCGAACCGCTCCGCCAGATATTGGCAGATCGCCGCGGATTCAGTCATGCGCAGGCCGCCGTCGATGAACAGCGGCACGGTGCCGAGCGGGTTTAGTTCAAGATAGTCCGGCGCGTGCACGCGCGGTGGGAACGGCAGCACCACGAGCTCATAGGCGACGCCAAATTCTTCAAGTGTCCACAGCGGCCGGAACGATCGCGCGCTGACGCTGTGATACAGGATCATCTCCGTTTCCCGTTAACGCCGGTATGTGCGCCGCGCTGCGCTGAAGCCGGTGAAGGACGCGGGGTTTTCGACACCTGGAACAATCTCCACCGTTAGCGTCTCATCGCTGTTCATGCGCAGCGCAACGATGCCCGCGATCATGGTGTTCCCGCCCGATCCTTGGCTGAAATCGTAAAGCTGCCGCAGCCGGTACACGACGGTACCGCACTCCGGCGTCAGTAGCGGCGGCGTTGGTTTGCCGGACGTGATCTCAAGGTGCCACTGCTGCGGATCGCCTTTTTCATCGCGCCACCAGCCTGTCGAGAACACCCAGTATGCCGGCGCGTTCCAATACGGCGCGAGCGCCAGGTGGCTCCAGGCGTAGGTGTTCTTGCCTTCGATAGGCCCAGAATTGATCGGCGCGGTCGCGGTACGGAAGCTCTCTTCGCTCCGGCCCGAATACCCTACCGTCCCAGCTAAGAACCAGTTGCCGGCGGCGGTACCGGCCACATCGTGATCTATCTTGCCCCAGCGCGGCGCAGGCACGCGCCGCATCACGTCCTGAACGGCATTGGTGATGGTCGGGGTGAAATAGGGTGCGGGATCGACGGTGTAGGGTTTCCAGCCCTCGGAACCGACATAGGAGAAGGGCGCCACATAGCCCGGCAACCAGCGTGAACCGTCGTGCAGGGAATAGTCGAGCGGATTGTCGCGCTGCTCGCCGATGATATCGCCCGCGCGCACCGCGATCTTGGTGGACACGCGGCCATTAGCCGCGAGTTCCTGGCGGTAAGGCGTCAGCACACCGGCGATGCGGTTTAGCACCATGAGGACGGAATAGGTCTCGCAGCCATGCGCAATCACGATGCGGTTCGTCCACGACGCGCCGAGATTCGAGATTTCGATGATCTCGCCGTCGGCGGGCGCGGTCACCGGCACATAGTCGGCCTCGGTGCGCGCGGCTTGCGGCTTATCCATCACCTTGAGCGAGATATAGGCGTGATCGATCGGCGTGACGTGGTCGCCCAGCATCGCGCCTTGCGGCGTGCTGAGAGCCAGCTGATTAAGCGGCACGATAAAGGTGCTCATCGTCGCGATGCGTCCGCTCGCCGGGCAAGCGGGCGGGTTGCTGGTCAAGAGAACGTCGCGCAGGGGTGGATACCAGGCGGGACGTTCGGTATATCCGCCGCGCGGCGTGACCGGCATGTCTTCCGGTAGAGCGTAACGGAACTTCCCGTCGTTGCCGCAGACCATCATGAAGCCGATCATGCCGGTTTGGCCGGCTTCGCATTGCCCGCCGAGCATGGCCTGCGGGACGTAAGTTGCGGCCAAGGCTTTCGCAGTCCCGAGGGCGCAGGTCGCCGTCATATCCGTAATGAGGCCGGTTTCGGTGTCGGTGACGAGATGCTGCACAAAACCCGAGAACGGAGACTCGGCCGCGATGATGTAGTGCGTAAGGCCGGAGCTTGGCGCGCCGATGACAGTTTCGATTTCCGCTACCGAAATCGTTACTTGTCCTCCGCTCGCGATCACGGCCGTGGTGTAGGTGCCGCGCCGTTGGCCATCCCGCGCGTCGTAGATGCCGAACGTCGCGGAGGTTGCGACGGCGCCGCTATTGTGGACGGCGAGCGTGCTGACGGCGGCGGCGGAGAGCAACGACGACAACACGCCGGTGACTTTCGTCGAGCTCGCGCTCACGCCGGCCGCGCAGGTGCTGAGATTTGTGAGTGAGCCCGCGCGCCGTAGGACATGCTGGAACGTGCCGGTAATGCCGGGTTGGACTTTCACGCCATAGAAATTCGGCTTGCTGAAGGCGAGTCCCGTGCCGGCCTCGATAACATCCAGGGAGAATTGACGTTCCGTCGCCGGCGGAATGCTGGGGCTGGTCCATGCGCCGAGCGCGGCGCCGGTCGGGCCATCGCTGAGCGTGACCGTCACTGTCCCGGCGCGGGCGCCGGCGTTGTAGAAACGCAGCAAGGACTGCGCATCGGATTGCGCTGTGGAGAACACCGCGCCGGCATGCAGATCCGGTTGCGCCTTTGTCGCGGGCGCGTGCTCAAGCGTGCAGGCCGCCGTCATGTCCGCTACGGCGCCGCTTTGCTTATTGGTGACGAGATGCTGAAGATAGCCCGTGAACGGCCCCTCCAACTTGACGACATAGCGCGCCAGGCCATCTACCAGTGTGATGCCCGCAGCGGCTTCAAGCTCCTTCGTTGATAAAACAAGCTGCGCGCCCGGCGACAGCGGCGCAAAGGCGGCAGTCCCAACATTCGCGCCGTCGCGGGCATCATAGAGGCCGAGCGTGGGCGCCGCTCCGGACGGGCCCGTGTTGATCACGACGATGGAGCTTGTAGCCGTCGCGGACCTTGAAGCAAGGACGCCGCTCACGCGTACGGGATTGGTGGTCACACCCGACGAACACGTGCTGAGATTCGTTATCGCGCCGTCCTGCGGCCGATAGAGAAGATGCTGGAACGACCCGCTGACAGCGGCGCGCACCGTGACCACGTAGGAATCGGGTTTCGTGAAATTCCCCGCACCGCGCTCGACGTCCGCAATATCGAATTGGTGTTCGGCACCGGCGGGAATGATCGGACTGGTCCAGGCGCCAAGCGCCTTGCCGGTCGTTTCGTCACGCAGCTCGATTGTGATGGCGCCGGCGTCGGCGCCGCTGTTGTAGAAGCGGAAGAGAGATTGCGACGCGGGTTGTGCGGAGGACTGCACCGTCCCCACGCGAATCTCGGCAGCCTGTGTTGGGATAGCGGGGGCGACAACGCCTAGCCCAAACGCGGCTGCGGCGACAACGGATGCGATACGTTCCACGACCTACCCCCAAGAAGACGGGGGTTTATACCACGACGATACGACTAATAGGCGAGTTTCCTGAGAGCCTTTTGACCCTTTTTGAGTAACCAACGCTGGTTACTCCAATGTCTTGGCGACGCGGAATCCGGCGTTGTTTGCGCGGAAGTGCGGAGAGACGATGAAGCGCTGCGACGAGCGGATATAGTAAGTGCTGTTGAACCATGAGCCGCCGCGCATCATGCGCGCATCGCAGATGCGGGCTTTCCAGGCAGACCCATCGGTCGGCGCGCCGTTGTAATTCTCGTGGTAACAGTCTTCCGTCCATTGCAGGACGTTTCCGGCCATATCGTACAAGCCAAAGGGATTGGGCGGGAACGAACCGACCGGAGCGGTCTGTTTGTTGTCCCACTCACTGCCGCAGCCGTCGCAATTGGCCATGCCCTTCTTGCGGTCCTCGCCCCAGTAGTAAGCCGTCGTGGTTCCAGCGCGCGCCGCGTACTCCCATTCCGCTTCCGTCAGCAGACGATAAGGACCCGTGGGCGGGGATGCGCTCGCGTCAGGCGGCGCGGCTTGCACCGCACTCTTGATCCGCTCGTTCAGCCACTTCACGTAAAGCTGCGCGTCGTACCAGCTGATATTGATGACCGGCCTTCTGCCTCGGCCCCACTCCTGGCTCGATGGCGAGTTGCCTTCACAGCCGCCGTCGATAACGCAGGCGTCCCACTCATCGAAGGTGATGTTGTAGACCCCCACGGCAAACGGCTTGCGGATGGTCACCGCATGTTGCGGGCTTTCGTTGCCGCTCAGTTCCGCCTGGGGCGAGCCCATTTTGAAGGTGCCGGCCGGAAGGATCGTCATCTCCGGGCACTGGCTGCAGTCGCGGAATGTTTCCGCGGCCAAGCAAGGCTCCGCGGCAAGAAAAAGAATGCAAAACAGAACGGCGCGGCGGCTCATAACATTTCCCAGCGAAGGATGGCGGCGTTGCCGTTCATAACTCCCGGCAACTTCGTGAGATCAATACGACGAGATTCGACGGCGCGCCAGACACGAGAAAGAGAACCGCCGGCGGGCGGATTTATGCGGGTACTGGGCGATCCCTGCAATTAAGGGCGCGCCGGCAAGGCCGTTTTCGGGTCCCTGATTGATCTCCGTCAATGCGGGGAACCGGGCTCTTCCAGGACAAAGGCTGTTACGAACAGGCCGCGCGCTGTCGATCCATTGGAATCGCCAGGTTCCACGAATCGCGGAAACACCAGCGCCGCGAGGCAAGCCAAAGGTGGTCGTCGTCATGTCGTTGAGCATTCCTCTTCTACGCCGCGATCATGTCCACTTTTCGCTTATCCTCGACATGTTGGACCGCCAGACGGAGGCCCTGGAACGCGGCGACGTCAGGGCGGTGCCCATCATCGCGCTTGGCCTGAAATACTTTCGGGACTATCCGCGCAAAGTACATCATCCCATAGAGGATGCGGTGTATGGCGCTTTGCGGCGCCATATGGTGCGCGGCGCCGAAAAGGTGTTCAACGCCCTAGAGGAGCACGCGGAACTCCACCAGGAACTCGCCGCGGTTTCGGCGGCCGCCCGTTCTCTGGACAGCAAAGATGTCGGCGCATTAGCCGGGTTCGCCGAACGCTTGCGTAAGTTCACGGCGCGCGAGCGTCACCACATCGAGATGGAAGAGGTCTATCTCTACCCTGCGGCGGTCCACTTGTTGACCCCGGAGGATTGGACCGAAGTGGAGGCTTCGTGTTCAAGCGAAAAGGATCCGGTTTTTAGCGATGCGACCGCGGCCTCCTTTGACCGGCTTTTCGCCGAGATTCTGGTCAGGGATTTGGCGGCGCGCGATGGTTAGACGCGTTGCAGGATCGTCAATGCGCGGGCAACCGCCGCGCAGTTTAACGCGGGCTGGTTTCGATAAGATCGCCGGGTCGCTGCGCACCCAACTGTTGGGGCTACAGGATCAATTAAAGTCGCAGGATTTTTCCGTCATCCTCCTGTTCGTAGGTTCCGCGCTGGCGGGTAAAAATGAGTCGCTCAACCTCATAACCGAATGGCTGGATCCGCGCTGGATCACGACACACGCGTATGGCCCACCGACGGCGGAAGAGGCCGCGCGGCCTGAATACTGGCGCTATTGGCGGGATCTGCCGCCCAAGGGTCAAATCGGATTGTTCGCCGGAAGCTGGTACCACAGCCCCGTTCATAGCTTTGCCGAAGGCGAAATCGGCAAAGGCAAGTTCAAGCGCGCGCTCGACGACGTGCTGGCTTTCGAAAGAGCGCTCGCGAACGACGGGACCTTGATCCTGAAATTTTGGCTGCATATGGATAAGGCCGCTTTGAAAAAACGCATGAAAGCGTTGGAAGGCGACAAAGCGAGCTCCTGGCGTATCGGCGCCCTCGATTGGGAGCACTTGAAGAAGCATCGTAAGCTGCAAAGTGCGCATGAGCGGGCGGCCGATTACACCGACAAGGATGAAGCGCGCTGGATTCGCGTGGATGGCGCCGATCCGCGCCGGCGGGCGCTGCACATACTGACTGCGATTCGCGACGGGCTCACCGAGCACCTGGCCCGGCGTCGTCACCGGCAAGCACGTGTGTCGAAGGCCGCCGCGATGGCAAGTCAGGCGCGGCAATCTGAATTGGCGAAGATCGAAGCCAAACTACCGGCGCTGGAAAAGCAGGTCCGCCAGGCGGCGCGGAAGAATCTGACGCCACGGGCCCACGCAAAATCGGAGCAGGCATCAACCCTTGATCGCCTCGATCTCTCGGTGCGTCTCGAGACCGAAGTCTATGAACAGCGCCTGAAGAAGCGCCGTGCCGCGCTCGGTGAAATTTTTCGGCGCCTGCACTTCGAAGGCCGGTCCGCGATCATCTTGTTCGAAGGGCCGGATGCGGCGGGCAAAGGCGGTGCGATACGCCGCCTTACGGCTTGTATGGATGCACGCGATTTTCAAGTCATTCAAATTGCGGCGCCGACGGAAGAGGAGCGGGCTCAGCACTATCTTTGGCGCTTCTGGAAGCACCTGCCTGCGGCGGGCAGGCTGACCATTTATGATCGCAGTTGGTACGGCCGCGTTCTTGTCGAGCGCATCGAACGGTTTGCGCAGCCAGAAGAGTGGGCGCGCGCTTTCGATGAAATCAACGACTTCGAGCGCCAGTTAACGGCAAAAGGCATCGTGCTCGTCAAATTTTGGCTTCATATCTCGAAGGAGGAGCAACTCCGACGGTTCAAGGAGCGCGAGACAATATCCTACAAGAAATGGAAACTGACGCCCGAGGACTGGAGAAACCGCGAGAAATGGGGCGACTACACCATGGCGGTCGATGAGATGGTGGCCCGCACAAGCACGACGTCTGCGCCGTGGACCTTGGTCGCGGGTAACGACAAGAAGTTCGCACGGATCAAGGTCATGGATACCGTTTACGACGCGCTCCGGTCGGCGCTGGCCTGAACTTGATTCGCCTGGCGCGCAAGGTTCCTCTGCCGTCAAAGGATAAATCCAAATATTGTCGGCGCATTGAATCCATCTAATGTCTCGTCTATACTGAACCATATGGCTCAGTATTCAAACCGCCTCGACGTCGCATTCGCCGCGCTCTCCGACGCCACCCGGCGCGGCGTGCTGGAGCAGCTTGGACGCGGCGACGCCTCGATCACCGAACTCGCCGACAAATTCCACATGACCCTCACCGGTATGAAAAAGCATGTCGGTGTGTTGGAGCAGGCTGGGCTCGTTGCCACGGAAAAAGTGGGCCGGGTGCGCACCTGCAGGCTCGGTGCGCGAAGGTTGGAGCAAGAAATGGCCTGGATCGAAAAATATCGCCAGATCTGGGCTGCGCGCTTCGATGAGCTGGATCACGTCGTCGAAGAGCTGAAACAGAAAGAAAAGAAGAGGGCCGCGCCATGAACAATCCCACGCGTGTCGAACGAAAGTCGGACCGCGAACTCGTCGTCACACGCACTTTCAATGCGCCGGCGCGCCTCGTGTTCGAAGCCTGGACCAAGCCCGATCTTCTCAAGCGCTGGTGGGCGCCAAAGTCTTTCGGAATCACGTTTATCTCTTGTGAGCTCGATGTCCGCACCGGCGGCGCCTATCGCTTTGTGTTCGGCCATCCGGATTTCCCGCAGCCCATGGCCTTCTTCGGCAGGTACATCGAAGTGACGCCGCCCTCGCGTCTTGTGTGGACGAATGAAGAGAGCCCCGACGGCTCCGTCACCACGGCGACGTTCGAAGAAAAGGACGGCCGCACATATGTTGTCATTCACGATCTCTATCCGTCGAAAGACGCCCTCGACGCGGCCATAGCCTCCGGAAGCACGGGGGCATACCCCGAACAGTTCGGTGAACTTGAGACGCTCCTGACTTCCCTTTGATGCACGTGCAAGTTCCCAATCTTGAACGGGTGCGGGAATTGGTCGCGGCGGCCGAGGACGCGCGCCGGCCCAATTCCTACGTACGCGCTTTTGAGGGATGGTCCGGGGCGAACGCGCTTAGGGGAAAAATCCTGGCGGACTACGAGCGGGACCTATCGCTCTTGAACGGCGACGCGTGGTGCGCACTGAAGATGTCCGCCGCCAAACGCCTCATCCGCAACAAAAAGAAGGACTGGGAACCGCTCTTCGATCTTTTGAACGAAGCCAAAGCCCACGCCTATCTCGCCGCGCGCGGATGCGCCAACATCCAAGCGATTCCACCGTCGTATGAGTATAAGACGCCGGACTTAAAAGCCGATCTGAACGGCGTCCTAGTGTTATGCGAAGTCAAAACACTGAACATGTCGGACGATGAGCGCACGGTGCGCGCCGAAGACGGCTCAAATCGCAGTTCTCTCTCGGACGAATTCCTGGCGGGCAAGCTCACCTGGACCCTGCGCGCGGCGAAAGCGCAACTCGACGCCTTTCCGCTACCCGCGCGCAAGATCATTTATCTGGTTTTTAATCCCGATGAGTCGTTGGACGATTATGCCGATGACTATACGCAGCAGCTCGAGGTGTTCTTAAAGGCTTTTCCGCTTGGCGGCATTGAGGTGGAGGTGTTCCAATTCCTTCCCCTCTACGGCTCTTAGTACGCTGGTAATATTCGCGCGTGTCGGCTTAAATTTCAGCCGGTGGAACCGAGGGACTGAATGGGCGAACATCCGCGGGCACTGAACTCCGGACTGATCCCCTGCGCGAACTGCGGCCATCGGCTCGCGGACAGCGCTCCGTTCTGTCCGCAATGTAGCTACCCGTGGCCCCGGGCGCGCGACCTCAACCGCGTCATCTGCCCGGTGTGCGACCAGTCTGCCCCCGTCTACATCCGCAGCTCGACCTCTCGCACCAACAGATGGGACCGCGCCCGGCGTTGCGCGCGTTGTGGCGGCCCTGCACCGTGGGAGGGTCAGTCCGTGGAGGCGCGGCAAGAGCCCCCACCGACGCTCCAGGAACGGCTCATCGGGATTGGGGTTCTTGTCGTTGTCGGGGTGATTATCTCCTACGTGCTCGGATAGCGCGGCTTACCCGGTTACCATGGAGCCTCTTGGCCAAGAGCGCAGACCGTGGATAATCGGGGCTTGTCTTGGGAAAGGGGCTCACATGGACCAGATGACCGGCCGGAAGAAAATGCCCGCGGAAGCGGTGGATCTCTACTCGCGCTTTATTCACGGCGAAATCGGCCGCCGGGACTTTTTCGACGGCCTCGCCCGTTTCGCCATCGGCGGCCTCACGGTCGGGGCGATGGTCGAGGCTCTGATGCCGAACTACGCGCTCGGTCAGCAAATCCGCAAAGACGACGAACGCATCAAGGCAAGCTACGTGACGGTCCCGTCGCCCGACGGCCACGGCTACATCAAAGGCTATTTCGTGCGCCCCTTCAGCGCCGATACACGCAGCGCAACGCCCGCGAAGCTGCCGGGTGTGCTCGTCATTCACGAGAATCGCGGATTGAACCCGCACACGGAAGATGTCGCGCGCCGCTTCGCGCTCGAGAACTTCAACGTCTTTGCGCCGGATGCGCTTTCGTCGGCCGGCGGATATCCCGGAGACGACTTCAAGGGCGGCGAACTTTTCAGCAAGCTCGATCCCGCCAAACGGCAGGCCGATTTCCTGGCCGCTGCCCATTGGTTGAAGTCGCGTGAAGACGGCAACGGCAAGATCTGCGCCACGGGCTTCTGCTTCGGCGGCGGACTCTCCAATACCTTGGCCGGCGTAATGGGCGCCGACCTCGCCGCGGCGGCGCCGTTCTATGGCGCGCAGACGAAGCCGGAAGACGTCGCGAAGATCAAGGCCGCTATCCTCGTCCATCACGGCGCGCTCGACAAAAACCTCATCGCGAACTGGCCCGCGCAGGAAGCCGAGCTGAAGAAGCACAAGATCAAGTACGAGGGCCGTATCTACCCGGACTCCGTGCACGGCTTTTTCAACGACGCGACGCCGGAACGATATAACAAGGTCACGGCTGCGGAAGCTTGGGCCCGCACTCTTGCGTGGTTCAATCAGCACGCGCGCGACGTGGCGTAGACGCGAGAAAGGTGGGAGTAAGCTCGGTAAGCTCCGCGAGCGCGACGAACTTGCCGAGTTTCTCCTCTCAGGGCTTTTCTAGGACCTCCACTGTCGAATAGCGTTCAAGCGATCTCTTCAAGACGGGCGTTCAATAGCCCAGCGGGCGCGCCACGTTTTCAAAATCTGCGGGTTGCGAATGTAAAGCGGCGGCTCGCCTTCAAGCACGCGCAGCACGTTCGCGATGCTGGCTTCAACCGATTTCACCCGCATTTCGCGGGTCAGGCCGATGCTGTGCGGTGTCAGCACCGCATTTTTCAAGCCTCGCAACGGACTGTCCTTCGGCAGAGGTTCCTTCTCGAAAACGTCCAGCCCGACGGCATTGAAATGGCCTTCATGGCTAAGCTTCACCAACGCCTCTTCATCGATGATGCCGCCGCGCGATGTGCAAATGAGAACTGAACCGCGCTTCATAAGCTGGAGGCGCGCGGCGCCGAGCATGCCGCGGGTTTCGTCGGTCAGGGGCGCCAGCACGCAAACGATGTCGCTTGCAGCTAGCATATCCTCAAGCGGCAGGAAGCTCACCCCGTGCGGGTTTTCCACCGGCGGATGGCGCGTCGTGGCGCGAAACGCAACGCCCCAGGCCGCAAGCCGCGCCACGACGCCGCGGGCAATCCCCCCGTAGCCCAGGAGACCGATGGTTTTGCCGCCAAGCTGCCGGGCCGTGAGCTGGGGCACGGCCCACACGTCTTGGGTTAGGAAACGCTGCTGCGTCGTGTTGAAGTCATAAAGGCACGCGAGGATCATGAGAACCGTGGCTTCAGCCATGCTGTCGGTATTCTCAGGCACCTGACCGTTGCCGATAATGATGCCAAGGTCGCTCGCCGCGCGCTCGTCGAATCCTTCGGTGCCCGTCCACGGCGAGATCACGGCGCGCAAATGCGGTGCCCGAGCCATGGCCGCGCGCGAGACCGGACAGTATCCGACGGCATAAAGCACGCTAGCATTGTCGAGCGCATCGGTCTTCGCCACGAAATCCGCCGGCGTGTTGTAGCGGACGACGTTGTAGCCTTTGGCGGCAACCGCCTCGGTGACGGGGTTAAAGTAATAATCGAGCGATCCGACGAGAACGACATCGTGTGCGGACTTGTCGCGTGCGAGCTGTATCGTCGGCTCCATGGCTTCTATGCCCACTCAATGTTTTACGGCGTCTTTTTATTGGCTTGATCGGCCGATTTGATTTCTTTGCCTATTTGATAAATCGCGTCGTTCGGGATTGGGAGGCTAAGAGAATATTGCTCAATCCGCCATTCACCCTCGATTTTCATGAGAACGCCCGTTCCACGGGTCAAACCGAAGTCCTCATTCTTCAAGAGTTCGTCAAACCACGCGACGCGCGGCGCCTCTGCGCGCTCAACAGTGATATGGCGGCTCTGGGGGACATAGGTCCAACCTTTCCCCGCATCGAAAGAGTCCTTCGCATACGCTTTGAATTCCGGAACGGTCCATCTTTCGGTCGCGTCCGTCCCGATGAACACGCCGTCAGGCGCGAACAGCGAAAAATACGTCTGCCCATCAGCCCGTGAAGCGGCGGCATGAAACGTGTCAAGCACCGCTGCGATGCTGATCTCTTCCGCAGCGTGGGCTTTGGCGCTGGCGACGAACAGGAGGCTTATGCCGAGGAGGATGACAGCGATCTTCTTGCTATGCTGCATGGGGGAGAGCTCCAGTCGTTATAGAGAGGAGTAGGCGTGCCCTGCGTGACGAGGGCGCGAACGCGCATGGACACCGCGGGTAACACTGAAGAAGCAGCGCCGCGAGAGTCCGTCTATGCGGCGCCCCGCCCCACTATTGATCTCACAAGCGCTGCACTGCCGCTAGGCTTTCGCTTTCTTCGCGGCTTCAATCGCTTCCATCACGATCCGCCGCGCTTCCTCCGCATCGCCCCATTGGCCGATGCGCACCCACTTCTCTGATTCGAGATCCTTATAATGTTTGAAGAAGTGCTCGATCTGCTGGAGGACGATCGAAGGTAGGTCCTGGCGCTGTAGAACATCCGAGTAATAGGGGAAGGTGGTGTCCACAGGCACGCATATCAGCTTCTCGTCGCCTCCGGCTTCGTCCTCGAGTTTCAAAACACCAATGGGACGGGCGCGGACGATACAGCCGGGCACGAACGGCGAGCGCGCGATGACGAGGGCGTCCAACGGATCGCCGTCCGGCGATAGAGTATGCGGCACAAAGCCGTAGTTGGCCGGATAGCGCATCGGGGTATGCAGAATGCGGTCCACGAACAAGGCGCCCGAGGCCTTGTCGAATTCGTATTTCACCGGCTCGCCGCCGACCGGCACTTCGATAATGACGTTGATGCTATGGGGCGGATTGTCTCCGACCGGAACCATCTCGATACGCAAGGGTCTACCTCAGTTCATACAGGTGCTACGCCCGCCGCCCCATGGAGTTCGCTATCTCGAAAGGGGATGAGCAATCAAAATCGTGGAAACGAATATTATTAGATATGGCGT
>JBFWVA010000009.1:0-189419 GCA_050246995.1 Rhodospirillaceae bacterium
TGGTCGCCCAGGCCCGCCGGGAGGCCCCCGAGGTAGACTCTCTATTATGTGTGGACCCCCTGGAGACGGCGGCTGACAAATTGAGCGCCCTGGCCTGGCGGACCCACGCCCGCGACCGCTCAGACCCCAAGGATGACCCGACCATCGTGCGCCACCTTCACGACCTGGCGCTCCTCAGATCCCAGGCCGAGGGAAACCCCGCATTTGCCGACCTGGCGGCCCTTAACCTGGAGGCCGACGCTTCCCGCGCCAAGACCCCTGGGATGACCGGGATGGTCTTGGTCCGAGCCATGCTCGTGCGGATCGGCTCGGACAAGCTCTGGCGGGAAGAATATGAAAGGTTCGTCGCCCAGGTCTCCTATGCGCCGGCGGGGGAGGAAATGACCTTCGACGGGGCGGTGGAGGCTTGTCAGGGTCTCGTCGATTTCGTGTGTCAGCGGGACCGGGAGCAGGCCGCCGCGGAACTTCGCGACGCGACCGGCAAACCGTCGCTCGGCGGACTCAACATCAAGGACATGATCGAGGACGGACGAAAGTGAGTCACACGCACTTGCTTTAGGGCGACCAATACATGAAAGTCCGACTGCATTGATAAAAGCGAATGGATGCGAAAAGAGATTTGACTCCTCAGTCGATGTCAGAAAGTGCGCGCTCGATTTTTTGGCACAATTTGGCACAAAAGTTTGGAATCTCGGCGACACTCAGAGACTCATTGCGACACTCTAAGACACTGAAAAAATTCGATGTCGGCGAATCGCAAATGATTTCAAAGAGGCCAGATTCGACTTCCAAGCTTATGACGAGGGTTCGATTCCCTTCACCCGCTCCAACTTCCAATCCGCAGCGAACCCTTGATTCCTTTATTGCGGCCTTCGGCCGCGCGCTATGCGCGCCGAGCGGCGATCACGGCCGCTCACGCGCTCCAGTTCCCAATCATCGGCGAGCCCTCGGTCCTTTTTAATACAACCTTCCGCCCCGGGGCTCCGCTTTGCTCGCCCCGCCAGCGATCCGTTCGGCGTCTCCAAGTCCCGATTCGATCAGCGCCCTTGAGGCAGACGATCACAACGGTAAGTAGTAAATACTCGAAATTTATTTATAGGGATTTTCCCAATTCTTGATTGAAAAGCAGTAGACACCAGACAAATTAGAGCGAGAAATTAACCAATCCGAATAAATCTTAAGAGAAAAGAAAAGAGTTCCTCGATAGAAGCAGCACAACTATTACCTGTTTTTCTCGAGGTCTCCATGGCGGGGTTACCGGACGATTTTACGGCGGGGCGTTTTTCCGATGACCAGCTAACGGGGCTGACCACCGAGGGTCGCAAGCTGCGCCGACAGGGTTGGCTCGCGGCGTGGCTGTTGGTGATGCGTATCGCCGACCTCGTAGTGATCTGGCTGGCCGGCCTCACCGCCCATTGGGGCCGTTTCGGCTTAGTCCCAGTGCCGGGCCTCGGAATGCTTTCCTTGACCTTCGCCGTCATGATGTCGGCCGTCGTGTTTAACCTCGGCCGGGCCTATTCAGCCGGCGAGGCGGATAATTTCTGGGCTTCGGCCAGCCGGGTACTCGGCCAATGGACGCTCGTCTGCCTGTTGCTGATCGCCGCGGTGTTCTTGGCGGGCATGGGCGAGAGTTATTCGCGCGGTTGGGCCACTTTGTGGATGATCATCGCCGCACTCGGCCTTGTCGGCGTGCGCGCGGTCGGCGCGACGCTCATGCGCCGGGCGCGCGGCCGGGGCAGTCTAGTCACTCGCGTCGCCATCATCGGCGGCGATAAGAGCGGGTTGCAGCTCTATCACTATCTAAAACAGCAAGGAAAGCACATCGAGGTGGTCGGGGTTTATGACGACCGCTTCGCCCGCCTGCAGGACCATGCGCAAGCACAGGGCGTCACACTTCTGGGCACCGCGCAAGATTTCCTAAAAAGGGCCAGATACGAAAGCGTCGATTGTGTCGTTATCAATTTGCCGTGGTCGAGCGAGCACCGTGTGCGCGAGATGGTCGAGGTGCTGCAGGAACTGGCCATCGAAGTACAGATTTGCCCGGAAGGGCTGAATTTCGTGGTGCAGAGCTTTCCGCTGCTGAAGAATTCCATCGCCACCACGCTCGGGGGCCTGCCGATGTTTAGTGTGTCGCGCCGCCCGCTCGACGGTTGGGGCTGGCTGATCAAGGATATCGAGGACCGAATCCTGATCACGCTTCTTGCGCCGTTGGTCATCCCGCTTTGCCTGGTGATCGCACTGGCGGTCAAGTTCGACAGCCCTGGCCCGGTCCTGTTCCGTCAGCGCCGCAAGGGATTCAACGGCCGCGAGTTCATGGTGTACAAATTCCGCACGATGCGTGCCGCGGATAGTGTGCCGACCGGCGTCACTAAGGCGACCTTGCGCGACGACCCGCGCGTTACCTTCGTCGGAAATATTCTGCGCCGCACTAGTCTCGATGAGCTACCGCAGCTGATCAACGTGCTGCGCGGCGAAATGTCGATCATCGGCCCCCGCCCGCATGCGGTCGATCATGACGAGCAGTTTGCCCGCACAATCCGCCAATATTATTCCCGCCATCGTGTGCGCCCGGGCATCACCGGTTGGGCGCAAGTCAATGGCCTACGCGGCACCATCGAGGAAGACATTCAGATTCGCCGCCGCGTTGCCCATGATCTCTGGTACATCGAGAACTGGTCGATCTTCTTCGATCTGCGCATTCTGTTGATGACGCCCTTTGTGGGACTGGTCAACCGCAACGCCTATTGATCGGCACGGCGTAACGTTCCGCACCAGCTTCGCTGTAACGGCGTCTTGGGTTACTTCGATGAGAGTCCCGGTTTGGACTTTGCCTTCGCGCGGCTCAGTGCCGCCTGGTCGGCCTGTTGCTGGCGGTTCTGTGTGCGAAGACAGGACTCGAGGACCTGGTAATCTCCGTCCCCTTCCGTTTTCGCCTCATAACTGCAATCGTCCTGAATGGATGCGAGTGTCGACAGCCACATGCGACGGACTGCATCCAGCGCCTCGCTCTGTGACGCCACGCATGCCGCCTTGGTCTCAGGCGAGAAACCTTCCACCGTGGTAGCCCGGCTGTTGCAAAGTCCGTCGAGGTCGTAGCGCGGCGGACGCGCGTCGGCGAAGACGGGCGCGGCGTGGACGCCCGCGGCAGCCAGCGCCAGTCCAAAGGTCAGGGTGCGGATGCGCATGGCGCCCTCCAGGGCACAATACCGAGTGCACGGCGCGCAGCGATTGCCGCGCCAACTCCGTTTGCCAGGATTGCCAGCGTGGTGGCTAGAGCCGCGCCATCATTGAGCCAATAAGGCGACAAGAGAGCGCAACTCGTCAGCAGCACCGTCATGGCGATCATGTTGACCCGGCGCAGATCGGCGAGATGGCCGGTCATGCCGAGGAGTTCAGGCAATGCGGTGAAGCAGGCCGCACCGAACTGCCCAAGAGCGAGGATGCGTAATGTCGAAGCGCCGTCCGAAAAGCCGTCTCCCAGAAATCCCAAAAGAAGTTCAGGCGCTATCAGCATGGCAAACACCGGCCCTGCCGTCAGCACCAGTCCCAGCAACACAGCATGGCGTGCCGCCAGCGCCAAGCCCGCCCGGTTACCGGCGGCATGCAGTCCAGCGAAAGTCGGCGCGGCCATGCTGGCTACGCCAGAGATCAGCACATTGGTGAGGAGAGCGACCCGCCACGCCACGGCGAATAGGCCGACGCGGGCGCTGTCGGCTGTCATGCCGAGGATCAGTACCGGTACGGATGAGATCGCAAGCTGCGTCAGCTCCAGGGTAAACAGCGACAGGCCCGGCATCAGCAGAGGCGCCGATGGCATGCCGGGTTCGGCGCGTTCGGCGAAACGTAGCACCAATAAAGTTCCGATAGTGGCGGCCGCGGCAAAGCAGGCGGCGATCAGCAACACGGTATTGGCGACACCGCCCGGCATCAGCCAGGTCACGCCGCAGAACAGCGCGGGCCATAGCCAAGAATAGATCATCTGGCTGAATCCGATCCGTTTCAGCCCGGCCAAAGCGCCGCCAGCCGCCGTGGATAGGTTCTGGGGCACGATCGCCAGCGCGCCCAG
Source organism: Rhodospirillaceae bacterium (assembly GCA_050246995.1). Lineage (GTDB taxonomy): Bacteria > Pseudomonadota > Alphaproteobacteria > Rhodospirillales > Rhodospirillaceae > SHVO01. The sequence goes on from JBFWVA010000009.1 coordinate 4,067, forward strand.
CATGATGGGGTAAGCGAGGTCCGGCTTGTCGAGAATGAAAGTGGCCAGCGGATCGGCGGCTAGCGCCAGAGCGGTGGCAACGAGTGCCGATGCGCAAAGGATCAACAGATACCCGCGCCCGATAATGCGTCGCACATCTCCCGAACGATTCTCCGCGCGGGCCACAGCCACCTCCCGCGTCATCGCCTTGTCGATGCCGATCCGGCCGACGCCCGACAGCAGGGTCATCAGGCTGAAGACGATATAGAAGTCGCCCGTCTGCGCGACGCCTAGCCGAGCCGCCACCAGCAAGTGAAAGCCGTACCGGCTCGGCACATCGATCAGTCGAACAGCGACGCTGACTACCGATCCGCGCAATAACCCGCGGCCGATGCCGTCATTTCTTTCAGCCATGATCGCCGCGCAGCACAAACAAGGTCACGCTTTGCGCTGGCAGGGCGATCGTGCCGTTGTTAGGGCGCACTGCGGGCTTAGCCGACAAATTGCCAGCGGCAAGTTGCCAGACCTCGGCATCCGTCTTGCTAGAGAAATTGGCCAGATCAAGCTTGATCGGAACGGCGGCGTCGAGCTGCTTGTTGATCACCATCAGGGTCAGCGCGCCGTCCTTGCGCAAGGCGGCGAACGCCGACACCTTATCTGGATCCGGGGTTCGCGCCCGCACGCTAACCTCGCCGAACGTCGAGTTCTTACCGTCGTAATTTCGATAGAGCTTGAAGGCCACGTAAGGAGGACTACCGGTCGGCGGCGTCGCCCAACGCGCTGCCATATCCAGCCCCTCGCGTCCGAAGATGCCCAGGATGTCGGCCTGGGTGGTGGCGCCGTTCATGGTGTCTTCGGCACCCCAGTTATATTCGGTGATAGCGATGGGTGTGCCGGGATAATAATAAGTATCGACCCATTTGCGCAGGGTCGGTATCAGCGCCACCACAGCATTGATCCATGTCGGATTCTTATATGTGGTGTCCCACAAATCGCGTGTCGAGCGATTGCGCATCAGCTCGATGCGGGGCGAGGAGCTGTTCTCCTTGTCGTCATATTCGCCGCCCTGCGGATAATAGTGCACGCTGACGACGTCCACCGGCCGGCCGGCCTGCTTCCACTGCGTGAGCAGCCATGGCAGATAGTCCATGCCTTTTGTTTGGCTGATCCGGTCGGGCGCGCGGTCGTAGCCGTGCTCCGCCGAGTATTGCTGATCGAAGCCGCTATAGCGATAGCCGGTCCAGCCCCACTCCTCCGGGGCGACAATGCGTGCCGCCGGATCTATGGATTTGACCATGGCGGCGTAATTCTTGACCAAATCCGCCACCTCCTGCGCATGAGCGCCGATCGGCCGGACATGGTTATGCATCTCGTGCCAAGCGCTCGGCTCGTTATCCATAATGTAGTAGCGGATGCCATCCTTGTCGGCGGTGCCCCATTTAGCCACCAGACTGCGGACCCATTCTTCCTGATTCTGAAGGCTATCAGGCTGGGCCGCGTCGTTCGGATCGTTTCCGGTAATGCGGACGCCGTCCAGCGTCTTCCCGTTGCCGGCCTCGGCAAAGCCGTTCTCGTCGAAATCCTCTTGCAAGCCGTACGTACCGATCGAGAAGGCAGCCAACGGCTTACGGTTGCGGTCGAGTTTAGCCACCCAACCGATCATCGGCACCGTCATCATCGGCTGAGCGCCGGCTGCCTTAGTCAACGCGGCGAAGCTTTCGCCATGTTGATCGAAGATGTCGTCGCCAGCGGCCAGGCTTTCATAGAACCAGTCCCTGCCGGCGCTGCGGGCATTGATGCGCCAGTTATACATGCTGGCGCTGTTCCCCCCGGAGCGGTTGAGCGGCACGTTTAACTCAGCGAGCTGCGCCGTGGTGGCGTAATTGAGGCCGTAGATCAGCGGACTGATCGGTTTTTTGTCGGCTGCGGCATCGACCGACACCGTGACCACAATACTCGGTTCGGCGGCGGAGGTTTTGGCCGTCCAAGCGGGCACGGCCAATGCCAGCAGCAAAAGCGGGAAGAACGCGCGTGGAGTCATGCGGCTTCCTTCGGCCAATCAGATCCGTGTTGCTGCAACCACAACCAGACATAGGCGAAGATGGCCAGGATCACAGCGGTTTCGCCGGGCGTCAACGTGGGGGGGTAAAGGTTGGAGATCAACAGCACGTAAAGCAGATAATCCCGCAGGCTTCCGAGAAAATGGCTGTCTATCTGCGGTCGCAGGGCGCGCTCATAGAGAAGCAGGCCGCGCAGCTCGTAGAACAGGAACAGCACGGCGCCGATCACGCCGAATTCGAAGATGACACCCAGCCACGTGATATCGGCCAAAAAGAAGAAGTGGTCGAAGAAAGACGACAGACTGTCACTGCTGGTCGGACTGATAGTGCCGACGCCGAACAGCCAGCGCATCGCGGAAATGCCAAGAAAACTTGATGCTTTCATGATGGTCGCGAAGCGCAGATCAAAGCCCGTGGACACGCTGTCGCTGAGCATGGCGCCGATATTGCCGAAAGCGAGCAGGCCTAGTACCGCCGCGAGGGCGATGCCCGAGATGAAGTAGCGCAAGAAACCACGGGTGGCGAAGAAAGTGTTTATGACGATCACGCTCAGGATCCCGGCCGTCATCGCTCGGAACTTGACCAGCGTTACGGCCAGGGCGATGCCGGCCACCACCGCGAGGAGCGAACTCAACCGCGGGTCACGCAGAAAGCGGCGATAATAGTAGAAGATCGCGATAATTCCGAAAAACATCGGCAAGCGGATCCGGTTGCCGCGATGGTCGTTCGAGAAGAGCGGCCCACCGCCTTCGGGATAATGCTCATTGTACCAGCTTTGCGGAATTACCGCCCAGAGGATCACCAGGCTGGCGAAGGTGATGAGGCCGCAGAGCAGAAATCCTGTCTGTAGCTCCCGCAAAGTCGGCTGCAGCATTAGCAGCAAGCCCAGGAAAGAGAAGAAATAGAGCATCGGCAAAAGCTTCACCTGGGCCGTCAGACCGGTGAAAAAGTCTTGGTTGAAATAGAAGATGCTGGCAAAGCTCGGCACGATCGTCAACCAAAGGAAGGACAGCATGACCTGACGCGCCATCGGCGCCATCGGATAGCGGAACACCACCAGCGCTAATGGCAACGAGAGGATGGGAAACGCTTTGGACAGGGCCCAGAGCGGCATCAGATCGCGCATGTAATGGAAGATCTGGCCAAACATCGGCAACGCCGCCAACAGGACGGCGATCACACCTGCCCGCGACGGCGTCATGTCAGCATTCGCCGGGATCGGCCCCCGCGTATATGTCCGGAGCTCGCCGGCCTCGTCCCATTGTTGGGGAGGAAGAGGGTCGGCGGCGATCTGGCTCACTGCGGGGTGACGAACGCGTTAGGATTTTGAGAGTTGATCGTGTAGCTGAAGCCGCGTTGGAACGGGAGCATCTTATTGATGTATTGATCGATCCACAGATTGGCTTCGGCAACGGAGGTCTTGGGAATGAAAATACTGTCCAAAGGCCGCAGCGCGATCGCTTGGCTCTTGTCGCCGGTATGAATCAGTTTTTCGAGATCGACCACCTTTAACAACGGCGTGCCGTCCGCGCCTCGCCGGATTATGACCGCCTGGCTGGTGCGCGCCGTGTCGAGCGCGCCGCCTGCCGCGATCACGGCCTGCAGCGGGTCCATCTTGTTCTGGAGCGGAATGGGACCAGGCGTCTTCACCTCGCCGCCGACATAGACAACTTGGGAATAGCGCCTGATGCTGACCGATACAGAGGGGTTGCGCGCAACTTTCCGGTCGGTGAGCGCCTGCGAGATGGCTTCCTCGACCTGGGTAGAGGTTTTACCGGCGGTCGAGACGGTGCCCGCAACCGGCAAGGTAAAGTTGCTATCGGGACCAACCGGCCCTTCGTAATTCAACTCAGCATTGAAGGGGAACACCACCGAAAGCTCATCCCCAGGGCCGACGACATAGGGCGGCGGCAATTCGGCGGAAGCCTCGAAGGCCTCCGGTTGCTGAAACCGTGGAGACACTTCAGCGCAAGCGGCGAGGAAGAATGCCGAAATCATCACCGTGGCGTGGACAAAATGCTTCATGGTGAGAGCCTAAGGAGAGAAGCTTTATTTTCGATAAAGATCGATTTTCGATCTGACTAAATACACGCTTTTTCAATAACTCCCCCCTTACGGTCAATCTAGCCAACTGTCTATTTTTTAGAAGTAACGATGCTTGTTTCTCCCAAGGCCATGACTGCCGGCGGCGGCAATACCATCGCCCCGCTGCGATTTTCCATGCGCGATTTCCTTAATACCGCGTTTTATTACCGCTGGACGGCCGCCGCCGCCCTCGCCGCGACGCTTGTGCTCGGAATTCTCCTCGCTCTCCTGGTGCCGCCCTCCTACCGCGCCGAAGCGCGCCTGCTTACTTTGTATGCGGGCTATTACAATATGCAGATCGACAGCACCGGGGGTGGCCCTGCCGGCGGATTGCCGGGTTTCGAGACGGGTGGAGGGATCGTCGCGGTTGAATCGCAGATTCTGGCTAGTCCGGAACTTCACCGCGCTGTCGTACAGGAAGAATTGGGGGAGGCGGCGGACGAAGAAACGATCGATCGCGCCGTGCGCCGTCTCGAAAGCCGCTTGTCTATCGAGAAAGTTGAAACCGCTAATGTCATCCAGTTGTCCTATCGCGACAGCGACCCGGTCAAGGCGTCGAAAACACTCGAACGGCTGATAGACCACTATTTCCGCCAGCGCGCAGGTGTCTTTACCGAAGGCCGCGTAGGCTTTCTGGTCCAACAGAGAGATCGGGTTCGCACCCAGCTCGACAAGGCCAATGCCCAACTAATTGCTTTCCAGCGCAGCCGTGACGCGGTCGATGTCGAGGCGCAGATCGCCAGCGCCGTAGCGTTGAACGCGCTTCTGAAGCAGCGTGCGATGGAAAACGAGGCATCTCTGGCACAGGATAAGAGTACGCTGGAAAAGTTGAAGACAGAAGCGAAGGCAGTTCCCGCCACGATTGAGCTGTACGAGGACAATACCGAGGCCGCGCGTACCATCGGCACCATGCAGCTCACTCTGCTGCAGCTTCAGGCCCGTCGGGCCGATCTGGCGGCACGCTATATGGCGGAATCGCCTTTCGTGGTGCAGGTTGACGATCAGATCGCCGATTTGGAAAAGGAAATCTCAAAGCAGAAAGCCGGGGTGGTCAACGCCGTTCGCCGCGGACGTAATACCTATTACGATACGGTGCAGGACCGAATCACGCGCCTGAGCGCTGACGTCGCCGGCCAGGAGGAGCGCAAGCAGACCCTGGATGGTCAGATCACGGAAGCTGGCGATCATTTTCAATCCCTGATCACGACCGCCAATCAGTTGCGTCGTCTGGAAATCGACCGTGACCTGCTGGCCGACAGCTTCAAAGGCTTCTCGCGTGAGGTCGAACAGGCCCGCATCCAGCAGAACCAGGCGGATACATCGAGCAGCAGTAACGTCCGCATCATCCAAGCGCCGGCGCCGCCTACGCAGCGCAGCAATCCGCCGATCCTATTCCTGGCCGCCGCATTGGTGATCGGTATCATGGTCGCCGCGATTTCAATGCTGGTGCGCACCTCTTTGCGAGAAACCTTCCTCAGTCCGGAAGAGGTCGAGCGCTCGTTGGACTTGCCGGTGCTATTTGCACCGCTCCATTCCGCCGAAGCGCCGCAGATGGTGCGGGAATTCAAACAGACGCTGCGCCAGCTTCTGTCGCCGCCAGAACCCGCGCTGCCAGAAGCGGCCCCGCCGGAACCGGCGCCCCCGCCCCGCCGTATGCCACGCACCGAACTGGGCCGCATGGTAGCGGCCATCCACAATAGCGTCCCCGGCACCGACAAATCCTCGCGCGTCGTGATGCTGCTCTCCTCGCGCGACGATGACGGGGTCGACACGGTTGCCACGGCTTTGATCGAGGAACTGGAACGCCGTTCGAGCCGGCCGGTGCTCATTCTCGATCTAACGCAGAAGGGCGATCTCTACGGACAACCCGACGAAGATGGCCTGCTGGCATGGCCGGGCGAGACCGGCCCCGCGCCGTCCTGGCGTGCCGCTGCTGTCGGTCCCGCCAGCAGTGCCGAGGCGGAGACGATGTTCGATTTCCACCCGGTCGAGAACCGCTACATTGTCGTCGGCCGGCGGAAATCCAGCGCTAAACTTCCCAGCGGGCGCCAGAGCGCCTACCTGTTCGACTTGCTGCGCCGCGAGCACGATTACATCGTCATGCGCGTTCCGCCGGTCAGCCGCTCCTTCGACGGCATCGAAGCGGCGATCCTGGCTGACGCGACTGTGCTCGGCGTGCGCGCCGAAGCCACCCGCAAACCCGTCGCGCTGCAGATGAAAGCGCAAGTGATCGACACCGGCGGGCGCATCGTCGGTGTGGCAATGACCGGCCGACGCAGCTATATCCCTGCCTACGTCTATCGCTTCCTCTAACGGCGCGGAATTCGATCAGCCATGAATAAGATCAGCGCCATCCTGCCGGTCAAGACACGCGGCCGGCACTACGCCGACAACATCGCGCGTTGCGACATCCTCTTTTCGTCACTGCGGCATTTCACCTCGCCTTCGACCTTCGACAAGATCGTGATCATGGCGCCCCATGACGAATTCGAGGATGTCCGAGGTTATGCTAAAGCCTGGTCGGACTTTCCGGTCGAGGTCGTCGACGAATCTTTGCACATGACCGCGTTCCGCGACTTTATGCAGCCGCATCAGATTCGGCCATGGCATCGTCAGCAGATCATTAAACTCTATACCCCCGCGTTGATCGAGACCGAATATTTCATTGTGTTCGATCCCGACGTCTTTGCCGTCCATAGGTTCGACGCCGACACGCTAATTCCCGGCGGACGCGCCTTGACCTATCCGCAACCGCGCATGCGCGAGCCTGCTTTCTGGCGCCCCTCGTCGCAGCTCTTGCAGCAGGAATCCCATCTCGACCGGGACGGGATCTGGTGGACTCCCGCGATTCTGTCGTCGACCTTGTGCCGCAGCCTGCATCGGCGTCTGGAGGAGCTGTATCATCAGGATTGGATGCGGGTTCTACTGTCGAACTATACGATCGACTGGACGGAATATACGCTTTACTGGCTCAATGCCGAGCGTGAAGGCCTCATCGAAAAGTATCATGCGGTGTCACCGCCCGGACAACGGTCGGTGCATGCTTCGGACAGCGTATGGTTCGCGGGCAAGGACGGACGGAATCTCGACGAGTGGCAAGCCGAACATCATTTCTCCGAACAGGCCGATGGCCTGTTCGCCGTGGTGCAGAGCAACACCTTCATTTCGCCGACGCGGGTGGCCGAGAAATTGCGGCCTTTCTTCCCCATTACCCTCCAGCCCTATGAACGACATGAGAGCTTGTCCTTAAAAGCGCGCGAGCTTTATTCCGCGGTCGTCCGGCGTGCGCTCAAGAAGTTGCGAGGCGGCCGTTGATGCTGCGGCGTCTTCTTCCAGCACTGACCATCCTGCTATTTTCTGCGCCGGTAGATTCATGGGGACAGGGCACCACGATCCGCCGGGCGATGCATATCTGGGCCGGTCCGCTACACCGGGAATATCTCGGCTGTCTGAATTGCGACAGGCTGGATGTTTCGTCAGTGTTCAACACTTATGGTGCGATGGGTTGGGAGAACAGCTACATCCCTCACAGCCGCTTTGCCCGCTACCTGGCGGCGCATGACCGCTACTCGGCGTGCGACGCGCATGCCGCTGATCCCCCGATCTTGAAGGATACGTCTTTGACCAATTACGGGGTGTTGAATGTATCCGACACCCGTGCCGACAGCATCTGCGGTCCGAAAGGCGCGCCGGATATCTGCAAAGTCCTAAAAGCCACCTGCATCAGGGCCAATCCGTGAGCGGTAGGCGGATCTTCGGCCTGAACATTAGTTCCCTGACGGCTAGCCAGATCGCCGCCAAGGTTGTGGACGAACCGCCGCCGGGCAGCGGGCCGGGTTTGATCGTGACGCCGAATATCCAGCATATCGCGCTATTACATGGCAATCCCGCCTTTCGTCGGGCCTATGACGACGCCGCGGAAATCGTCTGCGACGGCTTTCCGGTTCATTACTACGCCAAACTGCGTGGCGCTCCCTCCCCCGGCCGGGTGACAGGATGCGATATCGCAATGGACATCATGGGACGCCGCTCCTTTCCCGCGCAGCATCGCTTTTTCTTCGTCGTCGACACCGAAGCCGCCGCTACCGCGGTGCGCGCCTGGGCTGAGGAACGCAGCCTCGCCTGCCAGACGGCGGTGCCGGATTTTGGTTTCGAGAAGGACGACGCGCGCAGCGACGCGCTGGTCGAGGCGATCCGTGCGCATCGCACGACCATTCTGTTCATGGGGCTCGGCGCGCCGAAGAGTGAAGTGTTTGTCGAGGTGCACCGCGATCGCTTGCCGGCGTGCTGGGCGCTGTGTGTAGGTCAGGCGGTGAAGATGGCTTTAGGCTTGACCCCCACTCCACCCGGTCTGGTCAAGATCCTCAATCTCGAATGGGCATGGCGCGTGATCCTAGAGCCGCGCCGCCTGATCGGGCGTTACGTCTATTCGGCAGGCGGCTTCCTCGCCGCCGTGGCGCGGGATTTGCGATAAGCGTGAACAGGCCCATCAGCCGGTCAGCGTTGAATCTCCGAGCTTCCCCTGAAGTCATCTTGGCGCCGGGGCCGATTCCCCGCTCCCGCCTTCGCTCGCAAAAGCGACGAAGGCGGACCTCATCTCACTTTACTTCAGCGGCAAAAATACCTCCACGAGCGCCGCCGTCATCGTCCTGTTCTCCGTTATAGCTAAGGACAGGGGACCTTGCGGCCCCCTGCTTCGTGGCGCGTCCTCAGATCAGCTTCGGGTCCATGCCACGGCCCGAGATCTGCACATCGAAACCATCTGGATCGACGATGTGAAAACTATTTTCCGTATCGGGTCGCGGGTCGAAGCCGCGGCGCTTGAGCTCGGCTTCCACGGCCCCTTTGTCCCAGGTGTCGATCGTGTATGCCACGTGGTCAATGGTGCCGGGCGCGCGGCCATCACGAGCGTTGCGCGCGACGACAAAGGTATTGCCGAACTCCAGGAAGCACTGGGTCTTGTTATTGTCGTGCGACGGCGTCATGCCCATCAGGTCCTGATAGAAGGCGGCCGTCTTTTTGTAGTCTTTCACATTGTAGGACAGATGATTGACTGCGACCGTCCTGAAGCCCTTGTTGGCGGGCTCGGCCGCAATCACCGGCGCGGCGACAGCGGCCGCCGAGACGGCGAGCGTTGAAATGAGTTGCCGGCGCGACATTTTGCCGCGCTCAAAATCGCCCAGCAGTTTAGAAATGACTTCTTCCATGGCGTCCTCCCTTGTTCGATGCCGCAATGATGGTGGCACGAATCCCGCCTCCGGCGGGAGGCCTAGAACGCCTCCTAACGTCATGGTCACCACCCCGTGAACACAAAAAAAACAGGGGGCCCAGTAGGCCCCCTGCTGTCTTGTCTCCTGAAGGAACGTTTAGGCGAGGATTTCGCCGATTTCCTTCGAGGTCAGGTTGCTCTTTGTGCCCCACGCCGAGACGTCGAGACCCATGATGCGCATCGCGGTATAGCCGAGGCGCGTCGTGGCGGTCGCGCCGCCGTCGATGTGCAGACCCGACTTCACCTTGCCGCCGGCGCGGCCGGCGGTGAACAGGGCCATGCCGTCGAGCGCATGGATGCGCGCGAGGCCGTGATCCGAGTTCGCCATGATGAAGCAGTTGTCGAGCAGGCTGCCGGCGCCTTCTTTGAACTCCGCGAAGGACTTCACGTAGTAGGCCCAGTTTTCCATCGCGCGGCGCGTGAACCACGAGCATGTCGGCTGATAGTCGACCGAAGTATCCCACGGCTCTTCATGGGTCGCGGTGTGGGACGGCTTCTCGAAGCCGGCCTTCGTCGCGCTGTTGCCGCCGTAGGACATGTTGAAGACGCGGGTCTGATCGCAAGCCACCGCCATCACCATCAGATCGGTGATGATCTTGTGGCGCGAAGCGATGATCGAAACGTCGGAGCCAACCTTGGTGTCTTCCTTGAGGTTGCCCGGCTTCTTACACGCCGCGATCGGTTCCGGCTTGGTGAGTTGCTGATCGAACTGCTTTTCCAGGTGACGCAAGCCGGTGAAGTATTGGTCGAGACGCGCCTTATCGTCGGCGCCGACCGACTTCTCCAAATCCTTCACATCGTCAAGCACGCCAGAGATGGCGCTTTTGCGCACCATAACCTTCGGGCTCGGCGTGAACGTCGGGGCGTTCGGATCCTGGAAGTCCGCGCCGAACAGGCGGGTATAAAACTTCAGGCCCGAGACTTCCGAGGCATTCGGGGTCGTCGGATTGTCGTAGGAGAACGTGTCGCGCGCGTTGCCATCGGCCGACGCGGTAAGCATCTTGTAGCGCGTGGTACGGCCGATTTGGTTGGCGATGGTCACGTCCACCGTCTCACCCGGGATATTGCCGCCGGTCATCGGGGCCGTACCGGTGCGCGAGATCACCCAGCCGGAGAAGTGGCAGAGGTTCGGCGCGTTGTCGCGGAATGCGGTGTAGTTGGTCAGCACGTTGAAGTGCTGCTGCACCGGCTTCAGCGCTTCCATTTCCGGCTTCATATCGTAGTTAGCGCCGAGCTTGTTCGGCACGAACGCCGCCTTGGCGATCCCGAGGGCCCAATACCAGGTCCCGAAACGCACGGGCATCGGACGGCCGTCGGCCATCGCGTCGCCGTTGCCGTTGAGGTAGGCGTTCAACAGCGGCAAACCAACCGTTACGGCGCCGCCACCCAGCATGCCGCGAAGTACCCGACGTCTATTGAAGTCGTACATGACGCTTGTCTCCCTTAGTGAGTGGCCGGTGCAGCGGAAGCGGTTTTCGCTTCAGCCGCGGCCGGAGCCGCTTCTTTGAATTCCGAAAACGATTTACTCAACGCGACCGTGCGCAACAGATCCGGCACGCGGTAACCTGCCGACTCAAAGCGCGCGTTCAAGAACTTCAGCATCTCGGCATCGTCGTTCGTGGTCTGGCTGCCCGTGCCGTAAGCGTACACGCGCTTCACCAGGCACGACGTCAGGCCCGGATGATCATGCAGCGCCGCCGCGAGGCCGGTGACATCCTTGTATTGTTTGCCGTCGAGGTTGCCGCTGGCGTCGATGGTCGCGCCGCGTTCGCTGGTACGATAGCGACCCGAACCGTCGAAGTTCTCCATGGCAAGACCGATCGGATCGGTAATGCGATGGCAACCGGCGCACACCGGGTTTTCCAGGTGGAAGTTGACGCGATCACGCTGCGTTTTTTGCTCCGCTTTCGGGTTTTCCAGCGCGGAGAAATCCACGTTCGCGGGCGGACGCGGCACAGGCTGGCAGAGCAGCAATTCACGCAGGGCCTTGCCGCGCAACGTCGGCGAGCTGCGGCCCGGGTGTGAGTGCGACGCCAGGAAGCTGATGTGCGTCAACACGCCGGCGCGCGGGCTCGAATCCGGGAACTTGTATTCGATCCAGCCCTTGGTCGTCGGCAGCTGGTACAGCGCGGCCAGCGGCGGCGACAGGAACGTCGTGCGCGTGGTGTAGAGGTCGCGGTAGTCGCCTTTCTTGGTGATCAGATGATCGACCACCGTGCGCAAGGTCTGCTCACGCGCGTCTTCGGCGGTGAGACCGGTGAACGCCGGATACACCAGCGCGTCCTTGGCCAGCGTCGTCATCTTCTCGAAGTCGTACATATCGTCGAAGAAGGCGCGCAGACCGTCTTTAAGGCGCGGGCTCGCGATCATCATATCGACGATCCGGGCGCGGCCCTTTTCGGTTTGGATCTCGCCGCTTTCGGCGGCCTTGAGCAGCGCTTCATCCGGCGCAGCGTCCCACAGGAAGTAGGACAGGCGTGACGCCAGCGAATAGGCGTCCAGCCGCATATGACCTGGGTTCTTCGGGTCCGGCTCGGCCGTCTCGGCGATCAGCATCGCTTTCGGGCTCATCAGAATTTCTTCGATCGCGACGGCGAGACCGGCATAGAAGTCGCCGAGGCGGTCAGCGCTCGCGTTAGCGTGGCTCACGAGGCCCGCCAACTTGTCCTTCTCCAACGGCTTTCTGAACATGAGGCGGCCAACGCGGTTCAGCACCTGAGTCGCGCAGGCGGCATCGGCGGCCTTTTCGTTGGCCGGTTGGCAGGTAATGACGAAGTTGCGGCGTGTGGGCTCGATCACCTGCGCGGCCACGAACTGTGCGGTCTTCTGATACAGCTCAAGCTGCGTGTCGTTCACGCCGGCGCGGGAGGTGCCGAGGCGAAGCAGGCCGTCGACGCGTTCCACCGGAGCGAATTCCACGTCAGGGCGCACATCCGCGCCGAACACATAAGCCAGCGTGTTGAGATACTGGTCGCGCGTGATGAGACGCAGGCGCGGCTCGGCGCCCGACGACGCCGGTTCCGCCACCTCGGCGACTTTGCTGGCCGCCGCGGTCTTGGCTCCTTCACTGCCCGTCGGTCCCGAGCAGCTGGAAAGCGCAAAGGCGGCCGCAAGGCCGATCGCGCTGCCGCGAAGGAGCGAAGAGAGACGTACTTTCGAAGACACCAACAAACCCTCCGTTACTCGCGCGTACGCGCTTCGGTCGCCGCGGCTTCAGCCGACTGCGTTCCGTGATTGACCATGCCCGCGACCTGGGCGCCCGGGTGCTGCACGAACACATGCACGAACTTCACATCGAGCGCTGTGGAGATCGCGGTGTTCTGGCCGTTCGCATCCGGGAACGCGTCGGCGTTCTTCATCAACGCGCGGTACAGGGTCGGACCGGCGGTGCCGCCGTAGGCCTGGTGACGCGAGTCACGGGTCTTGTGCGAGTGGTAGTACCAGGTCCACACGTCGGCATAGCCGCCCATGTAGCCGTTGGCCTGCGTATCCGTCAGGTTCAATTGGAAACGCATGTCGCGATAGATGATGTCGGGGGCGCCGTCACGCGGTGCGTAAACAGAAGCCGCCGGCATGATCAGGTCCTTGGCTTCCGTGGTCAGGACGCCGTCCTTGATCTTGCCCTTGAAGGCGGTGATGTAGCGCTTGCCCCAACGCGTATCGAGGGTCTGCGAGCCGCCCGGCAGATACTCATTGCCGGTCGCGTCGGTGATCAGACGGTCCTTGCCGCGATAGGTCGTTACCGTCACGTCGTCGTCGTTCTGCAGGCTGTCGACGTCCGTCAATTCGATGACGAAGATATTGTACGTGGCGCGGCGCCATTGCGGCGTCAGGGTCGAGGTCTGGCCGTCGCGATAGTTAAACGTGCAGCCCACCGTACGGTAGATCTGGTTGTCGATGCCCTTCTCGCCGGTGTCCGGATCGACATAGTCGTTCGGGCCGAACTTGCCGTCGAGGTTCATGCCGCGGCCGACCTTGCCCTGCACTTCGTAGTACGGGACGTTCAGTTCCTTGCTGGACGGGTTCCACAGCTCGCCTTCCCATGCGAGGCGTGTGCCTTCGACGGTGCGCTCGCCGTTATCGGGATAGAGCTTCTTGAACTGTTCCGGCGGACCGTCGTTCAACGCCGTCGGGCACTGCGTCTTCGCGTCCTTCGCCTGGTAGATCGAGCGGTTCTCGAACACCATCACGTAACCGATGGAACGGTTTTGGACGCCGAGGGCGCCTTCCTTCACGACCTGCTGCGCGCTGGCGGCGCCGGCGCTCAGCGCGACGCTCGCGGCAATCGCGAACGCAGAGACCTGAGTGGACAGAATGATGTGTTTCATCGACGGCCGCTCCCTGAAGTGTCCATATACTGTTTGCGAAATTCCTCGCGGGTGAAGAAGGCGTGGAATCCGTTGATCCACCCGTTGTTCTCACCCCACGAGTCCCCATAGGTGTCGCCCGGGGTCGTGTCCTTGAAGAAGTAGTACACAGGCCGGTCGCGGTACGTCCAAACGCGCGTCGCGTTCGGTGCACCCTCTTCGACGTATTTGCCGGTGGCCGTGTTGATGGTCTTGATCTGCCAGATACGCGAGGTCGAACGCTCGCCGGCGCTCGCGGTCACGTACGGGAACTGTTTCACGCAGCGCTGCGCATCCCCCCCGCCGCAGATCGCGAGACGGTATTTCTGATTGAGCGACGGGTGATCGCAAATCTGCTGATCAAGCGTATCGTCGATGCAGGTGTAGATGTACACCGTGCGGCCGTCGGCGTTGGCAAGAACCTGACCGCCGGGCGCGTCCTGGACAGCAAAGCCCTTCGGAAACGGCGGCGCAGCCTGCGTGAACACGTTGTGCCAGCCCGGGATGTCAGAGCCGTGGAACGCCGCGCGCTGTTCTTCGCCGAGCAGTGAGTAGAGCGGCTTCTTACGGTAGGTCCACTGGAATACGCCGGGCGAACGCTCAATCACGCCCCAATCACCGTGCACTTTCGGCGCGGATACATGTGCCAGCATCGGCGCGAAGGTTTCCTGGCACGCCGCATCGCAGTTGGATTTGTTGGCGCCGTCGCGGTCCCACACATAAACCGAGAACCCCTTGATGTCCGTGAGCATGCGGCCCAGCGGCACGGTCACGACTTCAAACTGCGCGGGAACGTCGGCTTCAGGACCGATCGGCTTGCGCTTCGCGCCTGAATCGCCGCCTGCATGCATCTTGGCCGAACCCAACACGTCGCCGGGTTCGCGGTCGAGCGCGGACATGTAGGCCGCAAGGCCGTCATAGGCCCACTGCTTCCCACCGTCCGGGCGGTCGACGATCGTCCATTTACCCGTCGGCTTCGCATTCGGGTCGGCCATGAACGGTGGCCACAACGCGGTGCAGGCCGGACGCGTATCGACGTCCACTTCGACGAGATTGGGCGGATAGGGCTCATGGAAACCCGCGGTCACCCGCGTGACTTTGTCGGTGCAGGTCGGCTTGCCTTCACGCTCGCCACGCACGCCTTGGTCGTTCTGGTCGTTTTCCGGCCACACATACAGCGTGCGGCCCGCGGCGGTCGCGAACACCGGGCCGTCCACTTCCGTACCGAGCACCTGAACACCGGCGGGCATCGGCTCTGCGATGAAGGCCTCAACCGGCGCTTTGCTTTTCTGGGTCTGCGCATACGCGCCAGCGCCCGCAAACATGACGACAGCGGCCGCAGCAAAATGCGTAGCGCAACGAAGATTCAGCATGCCTCTCCTCATTTAAACCGAAGCCCATTTCGGGCGAACGTCGCTCGAGCACAGGCGCATCTTTTCAGACGCACCCCTCCACGCTCCAAAGCGAAGTACTTTTTTACCACAGAGTGTGGAAGGCCGCGCGGCTTTTCGCGATTTCATCGCGAAAAATCTCCGTGAATTCAAAGGTCTCGCCAATCACTCGGCGGTCCTCCGCGCAATCCCGCGAAATGTGCCAAAAAATGTAACAGCCAGACCCTAATAGCCTGTGATCAATGAATGAATCGTCATTTAGACGCAGCGCACAAAGATCGGGCAATGCGGCTTCGACACCGAGCCGTCAAAAACCTGCTCGGCGGATTATTGCCGATAGTTGTATGCAAGCGTTACGCCCGCCACGGGATCGGCCTCCCCTTCCCATGCCTGGAACGGGCCGCGCGGTCTCTTTGACGAGATATGAAACAGCAGAGTCGCCGGTTCGCTTAGGCGGCGTTTTCCGGAGTCCGGAAATAAGGTTCAACCTTGCCCTTGAGGGTGATCGTCATCGGATTACCGCGACGATCGAGGGTCTTACCGGCAGCGACCTTGATCCACCCTTCACTGACGCAATATTCCTCGACGTTATTTTTATCAACGCCGTTGAAGCGCACGCCCACGTCCTTCTTCAGGAGCTCTTCGTTGTAGTGCGGGCTCTGCGGATTGACAGACAGACGGTCGGGAAGGGTTTCGGTCATCGATGATCTCAATCAGTGGGCTTGCCGAGCCGAAGCTTGCGGAACCTAGGCCCGCTTTACCCCTGCGGGCTTCGGCGGGACATCCTTCGCCGCGTAAGCGAAGGATGGTGGAGGGAGAAGGATTCGAACCTTCGTAGACATAAGTCGGCAGATTTACAGTCTGCTGCCATTGACCGCTCGGCCATCCCTCCGTGAACCTAAGCATCTAGAATAACTGATGTTTTTGTCGTGACGACACAAACAGTCAATCATTCTGCGGTGAGAACTGGTCCGAACCCACCTACCGCTTCGTTCGCGGCGCGTTCTAAAGGCTTCGGCGGCGAACGCCAAATGTTTTTTTTCAACGGGTTATTCCCGGCGTGGAAGCATGGTCCTTCCTTGTAAACGTTGACGAACATCGTTACGCCGGGCGCAAAAGGATCAGCCAAAAATGTCAAAACACACCCGCTCTCCAAGACCCGGACAAAAGGGCGCGCCTCAGGGCCGCCGGTCCACCCCCATCGCAGAACGTCAACCGATCCGTTCTGAGGTCCCACGCGGCGAGCGGAAGGAAGCTCCCGCGCACAAATCTGGCGAAGTCTGGCTCTACGGCCATCATGCCGTCGCCGCCGCCGTGGCCAATCCGTCCCGCAAGATCCTCCGCCTCATGGGCACGGCCGAAGCGCTCGCGAAACTCACCGAGGAAGCAGGTCCACTCGGTCAGGCGCGTACCTGTTCGCGTCGCGAGATCGACGCCGTCGTCGGCGAGGACGCCGTGCATCAAGGCATAGCGATGCTGACGCGCGCGCTCGATCACAATCTCAACGACGTACTGGAACTCTCGAGCGCCAATCCCAATGCCTGCATCATGGTGCTCGACCAAGTCACGGATCCGCACAACGTGGGCGCCATTCTGCGCTCGGCCGCCGCTTTCGGCGCGGTCGCGGTGATTGCACCCGACCGCCATGCGCCCGAGGAAAACGGGGTCATGGCAAAGGCGGCCTCCGGCGCGCTAGACAAGATCGCTTACGTGAAAACCACGAACCTCGTGCGCGCCCTCGAGGAGATCAAGGAGCATCAGTTCTGGGTCGTCGGCCTCGACGCTCACGCCAAGGATATGGTCGGCCAAGTCAAACTCGGCGGCCGCATAGCGCTCGTGCTGGGCGCCGAAGGCGAAGGCGTACGCCGCCTCGTGCTTGAAACCTGCGACCATGTCGCGAAGCTGCCCATGGCGGGCGATATGGAAAGTCTCAACGTCTCCAACGCCGCCGCGGTGGCGCTGTATGAAAAAGTGCGTCAGGACGCCAAGAAATAGGCTCCTTTTTACGGAGTTGCCCTTTTGAAGGGCCGGCCCTATTTTCCGGGCCTCTTTGCGAATGACGACGCCGGATTAGCTCAGCGGTAGAGCAGCGGTTTTGTAAACCGAAGGTCGGGGGTTCAATCCCCTCATCCGGCACCATTCATCCCCGGAGGGACGGTTCGGCAAATGCCGCCCCTCGGGTTCGGGTCTAACGGCGCTTCGCAGAATTGGGCGCCCAAGGGCGCGAAGCAGGGCCAAGCTCACCTCTTCTCCATCACCGCGATCGCGCGTTCCCACAACGCCGCCACCGCTTGCGCGAGCACGCCGATCTCGACCGCCTCGCCGCGCTTCTCCGCGTCAACCTGCGCCACTGCGGCGACTTCGACAGCGCGCGCGGCGCTCCCAAACTCGTGCAGTTTAAAGAGCCCCGCCGCGCCAGCCAATTTATGCGTCCGCATGATCAAGCTCTGAGCAACCGTCCCCTGCCATTCGCGGCGGAGTACGCTCCACTCCTTGTCGATCTCAGCCATGGTCTGCGGCAGGCTTGCGCAAAAACTCGCGGCGACGGCGTCAAGACGCGCATCACGCGGTGCCCCTGCGTGCTCTCGTTCACCGAATTTCAGAATCTCTTCCGCGATCATCAACGGATCGAAAGGTTTCGCCAGCACCCCCACCGCACCGGCGGCGCGCAACCGCGAGACAAGGTCGGCATCCTCGCGGGCGGTGAGGAAAATCACCGGCGGCATCGCCGCCAATGCGCTTTTCAGGGCATGGTAGATCGCGAGGCCGTCCGTCCCGGGGATGGTGAAATCGAGCACGATGATATCCGGCGTCGCGAGACGCGCACCCGCGAGCGCGTCTTCGCCTGACGCGAATCCCTGGACGTGCACGCCCGGCCTGACGCTGAGCGCCGCGGCCACCACCTCGCGGATGAATGCGTCATCATCGACCAGCATGACCGAGAGCGTGCTCATCCGTAGTCTCCAGCGCCCGCCGCTATTATTTGAAGGCTCAAACGAGGGGTAGGAAATTTCATCCTGGGTTGTATACTCAACTCGTGGGGGAACGTTTCACTCCCCCGATCTGCGTCTCTTATCGCATTGAAAACGCGAGTTTTTTGGATGGACAACTCCAAGGTTTCGCAGACCCCGCCCCGTATTCTTGTGGTCGAGGACGATCCCTTCGTCCGCGACGTCCTAGATATATACCTGCGCGGCGAAGGATATGAAGTCACCTTGGCGACAGACGGCATGGACATGCGTCGGGTCCTCGCCGCTACACCCATCCACCTCGTCATCATGGACTTGCGCCTTCCCGGAGAAGACGGCTTCGCGCTGACGCGCTACCTGCGCGAACAGTACAAGACGCTCGGCATCATCATTCTATCCACGCGCCACGAGATCATGGACCGCGTCGTCGGTCTGGAATGCGGCGCCGACGATTATCTCACCAAGCCTTTCGAGGAACGCGAACTTCTCGCGCGCATCCGTAGCGTCTTGCGCCGCACCGGCGCTCTCGCGGCCGCGCCGCACGCTGCGCGTAGCGAAGTTCCGCACGGCAAGCTCAGCTATCAAGGCTGGGTTCTCGACCTGGACGCCGGCCTGTTCCGCTCCAAGAGCGGCGCGGAAGCGATGCTGACCGGCAACGAGTCCCGCCTGCTCGCCCACCTCATCCGCAACGCCGGCAAGGTCCAGACGCGCGAAGACCTGATGGACAAGGTGCTGTCGCGCGAATGGGATCCGATGGACCGCAGCATCGACGTGCTGGTCACGCGCCTTCGACATAAGATCGAGGTCGACCCGAAACGCCCGCTGATGATCAAGACAGTGCGGGGATCGGGTTACATCCTTTCGCCGGACGATGCCGCAGCCGCGGCCGAGACCGCGGCTTAACCACATATCTTACGCAGACGTTTGAGTGACCCGCGCGGGGTCATTCGCCGCTCGGCGCCAATCCGCGGCTTCCCTCAACGACGCTTGCATCAACGCGCGAACGCGGGCCCGCTCGCTCGCGATGACCGCCGCATCGCCACCGCGTAAAGCGACCTCAAGCGCCGCCGCCGCCGCCGACACACGTGCGGCGCCGGCAATGCCCGCGCTGCCCTTGATGCGATGCGTTGCCGCCAACGCGGCCTCCCAGGCCTTTGCATCCACACTCGTTTCGAGATCTCGCAGTACCTCGGTCATACCGCTCGACCATTGTTCAAGCACCGGCGCCAAGCGCTGTGGATCGCCGCCGTACACGACGGAAAGGCCGCGCAAGTCAAGCAACCGCTCGGGCGGTTGCGCCGCCGATATTGAGCTAACACCCGACCATGTTGGATACGCCTGCGCAGGGCCAATCCAACGGTTCAGCTTGGCCTGAAGCGCGCTGATTTCGATCGGTTTGGCGAGATAGTCATCCATGCCCGCCGCGCGGCAGCGCTGCGCTTCACCGGGCACCGCATTTGCCGTCACGGCCACGATCGGCATATGCGCTTGGCCGTTCTCGTTGGTGCGGATGGCGCGGGTCAGCTCAAAGCCGTCCATTCCCGGCATGTGACAGTCGCACAGTAGAAGCGGATAACTCCGCTCGCCGAGCTTCTTCAAAGCCGCGTGGCCTGTCGATGCGATATCGCAGTCGTACCCGAGGATGGCGAGTTGCTGGCGCAAGACTTCTTGGTTCACCTTATTGTCCTCGGCGATCAAGATAACCATGCCGTCGGCGCGCGCAGCTTGAACCGCCGCGTTCGGATCGATCAGGCGTTCCTGATGGCGCGCGACAACCTCCATGCCGTCGCCGCCGCGCGCGCCGCCGGTTTTCATGACGGCGGCGAAAAGATCGCCGCGCCGCATCGGGTTCGCACGTACCGGCCAGGCGGCCGAACGCACAGGCAAACTTCCCGTCGCCCCGCGGTGCAGCCAGATGATCGAGGACAAGTGGTCCGAACCCATGCGCTGCAACGCTGCCGATGTCGCTTCGACATCCTCAGATTCCGCGTCCGCGCCAAGCAGCAAGATGATGCGTTTCTTCACTGTCGGCACATGGCGCGCCAAGGCGCCCAGCGTATCGACACGCACGATCGAAGCGCCCGCGCCTTCCAGATAACGCGCGGCAATGCCGAGCGCCGCATCGCCGCTGTCCACCGTGACAACTTCCATGTCGTCGAGGCGGAGCCGCGTGACCTCCGCCGGCGCGATCCTGAACGTCACGTCGACGTCAAACCGCGTGCCCTCGCCGGGACGGCTGTCCACCGCGATCTGCCCGCCCATGGCGTCCACCAGCGTGCGGCAAATGGCCAGGCCCAGTCCAACCCCGCCCATACCGCTCAAGGACGCTTCGCGGCCCGCGAGCTGCCAGAACGGCTGGAATAGATAGCCTTGCAAATCAAGTGGTACGCCTTGACCGGTGTCGGTCACGCTGAACCGCAGCATCGCCGCATCATTACGCCGGTCAATGAGTGACACCGTCAGCGCGACCGTTCCGGTGTCCGTGTATTTCAGGGCGTTCGCGCCTATGTTCAAAAGCACCTGGCGCAGGCGCAGCGCATCGCACAACACAAGCGGCAGCTCGCCTTCAGCCTCGCAAGTCAACACAAGCCGCTTGGTTGCCGCGATCGTCGCAAGAAGGTCGGCCGTGCCTTCCAGGATAGCGACCGGATCGGCGATGGATTCCTCGAGTTTGACTTGCGCGGATTCGAGTTTGGCAAAATCAAGCACGTCATCGATGATGCGCATGAGAGCGACCGACGACTCTTCGGCTGTCGAAATGATCCGGCGCTGTTCGTCGGAAAGGCTGGTGCGGTTCAGCACTTCGAGCATGCCGACGACACCCATCAAAGGCGTGCGGATTTCATGGCTCATAACCGCCCAGATACGGGCGACATCGGCCGGCGCCACGGCGGCTGTCCCCGCTACTCCCGGGGCTGCGCCCGGGGCCGTTACTTTTTTCTCCGACATATTGTCCTGACAAACGCGCGTGAGAACCCAAGCATAGGCTTCGCGGCGTAGCCCGCCAAGGCTTGCAGGACTTTTGTGCGCTGCCTAAATTCAGAGCCGTCCGGAATAAGGATTTTGCATGCCGCGTGATATGAGCGAACAGCAGCGCCCCGCGCGCAACGTCCTCGGCGGTGCGCTGCAGATGTGCTCGGCCAAGCCGGTCACAGGCTTCTTCCGCGACGGCTGCTGCAATACAGGCCCCAGCGATATTGGTTCGCACACCGTGTGTGTGGTCATGACCGCCGAGTTCCTCGCCTACAGCAAGCGATCGGGCAACGACCTCTCTACACCGATTCCAGAGTACGCCTTCCCCGGCCTCAATCCCGGCGATCGCTGGTGTCTGTGCGCTCCACGCTGGCAGCAGGCGTTCGACGCGGGCCAGGCGCCGAGGGTCGTATTGACAGCCACCCACGAGGGCGCACTCGAACACTGCGAACTCGCCGACCTCAAAAAACACGCCGTTGATTTGATGTAAGGGGTGCTTATGAAGATCAAAACGCTTGCTCTCGCGGCGCTGCTGCCTCAGACGGCCCAAGCCGCCGATATGGCCGACACGCGCAAGACTCTGAATGTCACCTTTCCGCGCGATGTCGAAATCGCGCTTGCCCTTTCCGGGGGCCCCGCGCATCTGCGCGACGGCGCGGCCGTCTATGTCTATGGCGCCAAGGGTTATGAGAAGGCGAAGGACGGCACGAATGGTTTTACATGCTTCGTCAATCGCGACGGGTTCTTCTACGGCGTGGAGAATTTCAAGCCGACCTGCTGGGACGCTGAAGGCCAGAGCAGCTACGTGCCGGCGATGTTACGCGTGGGCGAACTTCTCGCCGCCGGTAAGAGCACCGACGAAATCCGCGCCGACATCGATGGCGGCTTCAAGGATGGACGCTTCAAGCGTCCCGCGAAAAGCGGTGTCGCTTATATGACAGCGGGCGACATCAGGCTCGACGCGTCAGGCAACATCACGGCCACCGCCTTCCCCGGCCACATGATGTTTTACGCACCGGGCGTAACCAGCGCCGACCTCGGATACACAGCCGAAGCGGCGAAAACAAACCCCACGCTGCCGTTCGTCTTTGATCGCGGCGCAGGCGGGCAAAATCTCGCCTACATCATCGCCGTTCCGCATCACTAGGCCTCCCGCCACCCCGCGGCGTCACGGGTCCGCATCCGGGTGATCCGTCGTGAAGCAAGTAATTTTGAAAGATGGAGTTCCGCACTCGCGTCGCTGTGCGGGGAAGGACAACCGTTTTTTAGAACGGCAGCCGCCTTCGCTCCTTGGGGAACTCCGGCGTGCTAGAAAGGTAGCGGGACGTGCTTGTCCACGACCACGGCGAGGAACACGCCTGCCAGGTACTGCATGGAGAATAGGAAGTTTCGGCGCGCGAGATCGCGGCTCGGGTCCTTCATCAGCTTCACGTTTAGGAACAGGAAGCGCGCACCGAACGCCGTGGAGATCACGCCGTACAGCAGGCCGAGTTCACCGAACGCCACCGGCAGCATGGCCGAGATGACGAGCAGGACGGTGTTGCCGAAGATCCATTTGGCGCAGGTCGCGTCACCCGCGATGACAGGTAGCATCGGAACGCCGGCTTTCGCGTAGTCGTCCTTGATGAGGATGGCGAGCGACCAGAAGTGCGAGGGCGTCCACAGGAACAGCGTGATCGCCATCAGGGTGGGCAGCAGCCAGATGTTTGGATCGACCGCGGCCGCGCCCGCGAGCACGGCGAAGCTGCCGGCGGCGCCGCCGATGATGATGTTGGTCCAGTGAAGGCGCTTGAGCCACACGGTGTAGACGACGCCGTACACAAAGGCGCCAAGGAACAGGTGGGTCGCGACAACCCAATTGAAGGCCATCGTGGCGAGCACGCATCCCGTCACGAGTAGCACACCGGCGAACAGCAGCGCCTTGCGCGCGTCGGCCATCGTACCGGCCGCGAGCGGACGTTTCGCTGTGCGCGTCATCAGGCGGTCGATGTCGCGGTCGTAGTATTGATTGAAGACGGCCGAGCCCGACGAACCGAGCACCATGGCCACGAACAGCACAACGAGCTGCCACGCATCGACATGACTCGCTACTGCCGCATAGCCCGCCATCGCGCTGACCGCGATGAGGAAGCCGATGCGCAGCTTCATCAGCTCAATGTAACTGCGAATTTGCATAACGTATTGGAATCCCTAATACCCAACCGCCAGGAAGGGATCGTTCCGCGCGCTTGGTCTACCGGTCCGGTCCGGGTTTGCCAATAAGCATTTTCCCCGCGAGAAAAATGAAGATGATGCCACCGGCCACCGCAATGAGGCCGCCGAGGCCCATCAACGACATGCTCGCGATCTTCCAAGGGCTATCAAGGCCTTGCGCCGCACCGGGGGTCTTGCGCAGCACGCCCTCCAGACCCGCTAGATATAGACCAGTCGAATGGAGGAACTGACCGCCGCCCAGCAACAGGTACATCGCGGTACGCAATTTCTTGCGTTTGGTCCGCAGGCCCAGCAGCGGCAGGAACAGCGCGAAGTAGAGCGCCATAAAGGCCAGAGTCACCGCAATCAGCATCGCGTGGTAATGGCTGGGCGTGCGTGTGTCGATCGAGCCCTCGAAGAAGCCGAGCACGCCGCCATACGCGAACAAGAATAATGCCGCCGCGATCGCCTTGATCTCCGGCGCGCCTTTCATGGCGTCTTTCCAGCGGCGGAATAAAAGAAGTCCGACGCTTCCGAGCACCATCGCGGTGGGAACCGGCAACGCATACCAATAAAGCCGCGTGAACAGATCGCGCTGAGTCGCGCCGCCCGCCTCATGCGTCAGATACAGAAGCGGCCCGGCGGCCGCGCCCGCGACCAGCACAAGCATCATGGCCTTCAACCACGAGCCCGACAGCGGTGTTTCGCCGAGCGCGGCGCGCGCGATCAGATAAAAGGAGCATAGCATTAGCGCGGTGTTAGCGAACTGCAGCACATGGCCGCCGCCCCACATCAAGTATTCGTTCGCGCCCTGACGGCCGACGTTCTCCGGCATTGTGAGGCCGGCCGCGGCGATACACACCAGCGCCAGCACATATATGAGTCCCGCGGCGGCCACCGAGAACACCGCCGCGTCCGGGTTCCGCTCACGCGCCATCAGCGCCAGCAGGCGCAGCACCGGCAAGGCCACGCACCCGGCAAGCAACGCGAGCCCGGCGTAATAAACCGGGTGGTCGAGGACCGGGATGTAGTTATTGAGCGACGGCTCGCCCAAATCGGCGAGCACAGGTCCGAGCAGCAGGAACAGGCTCAACCACGCGCCGTAAACACCCAGGCGTCCGATGGCGATCGACAAAAACCCGGGGGCGGCGCGCCCGCCTTGCATTTGCGCAGTCATCAGCACCGTCAACGCGCCGTGCACGCCCATGTACCAAATAACGAAGGCGAAGGTGACATGCGCCACCAGGCCTTTTTGGAAAAAGCTGTCGCCGGTCCAAGTCAGCACCTTCTCGGCGCCCGGCACGCGCGAGGCGGCCAGCAGAAGCGCCAGCAGGCCCGCCAGCGCCAAAGCGGCCAAGGGCAAACTCACCCAGCCGCGCAGTTCGTGCATGAACTGCGGCGTGATCTTGCCGGCGAAATTGCCGTCCACCGCCGTATCGACCGGCGGCGGCATGGTGCGCGCGAGGACTTCTTTCTCGTCCATACTTTTAAGCCGAAGGCGGATAGACGTGGTACAGGATCACGTAAATCAGCACACCCGTCACGGTAACATATAGCCACGCGCCGATGGTCCAGCGCGCGATCGCCTTATGGCGGTCGAATGTGCCCTTCAGCGCACGGTACGCGGTAACCACGACCATTGGCGTCACGATCGTCGCCAACACGACGTGGCTGATCAGCATCCCGAAGTAGACCGGCCTGGTCCAACCCGTGCCTGGGAAGACAAACGTCGGCGCGGTGAAGTGATAGGTCAGATAGCTGATCAGGAAAACGCCCGAAACCACAAGCGCGGACAACATGACCTTGCGGTGCTGCTCGCGCCGACCGGAGCGGATGAGGACGAATCCGATAATCAGCAGGATCGTTGAAAGCGCATTGAGGACCGCGTTGACGTGCGGAAGGACGGTGGCTGTGCTCATCACTCGTCCTTAAGGCCCGCGCACGGCGGTCTTGACGATGAAGCTCACGTACATGAACACCGGCACGAGGGCCAAAGCGAAGCCGAACAGTACCAACCGGCGGCGTTTGGCCTTCTCGTTAGAATCGGCGTTATTGGAATCATGCGGCGGAACTGCGTTCACCAAAATTCTCCTGAAGCGCGCACTAGAGTCTCGCGCCTGTCTAACCGACCGGACGGTTAAACAAAACCCTTTGATCCGTCACAGACGAGAGCGCGGGTTGCGGAAAACTTATCCAGCCGAAAGGGTTAACAACCCTTTGTGAATACGGGGCTTTACCTTTACGTGAGAAGCCCATTCGGTTAGTCTCCGCGCGGGGCGGCACTGAGGGATTCTGCGGAACCCATTGGCGCGGCAGGGGAATTTGCAAACGCCCAAAAAATATCGGTTGAACCGCCCGGTCCGGCCCCTTAAACGGTGGCCACCTGCTGGGTTGCAATGGAGACAGAGTGTGAGTCGTTTGGCATTGGCGCTTGGCGCCGTCGTTTCGAGCATCTTTTCCATGGGGACCGCGTTTGCCGCTGAGCAAATGCCGACCCCCTCCTTCCCGAAGGAGTGGCAGCTCGGCATCCAGACTCCGGCGACTCCTCAAGCCGAAATGCTCCATGATTTCCACACGCTCCTCCTGTGGATCATCACCGTCATCAGCGTTTTCGTCGCGATCCTGCTCCTGATCTGCATCTTCCGCTTCAACGAGAAACGCAATCCGGTGCCGGCTAAGTGGTCGCACAACACGCTCATCGAAGTGATTTGGACCGTCGTTCCGGTCTTCATCCTGGTGGGCATCGCGGTTCCGTCCTACCGCATCCTCTACTACCTCGACCACACCACCGAAGCTGAGATGACCCTCAAGATCACGGGCAATCAGTGGTTCTGGTCTTACGAGTACCCGGACACGGGCGTTTCCTTCGACGCCATCGCGATCCCGGACGCGGAAATCGACGTGAAGGCTGGTCAGCACCGCCTCCTCGAAACCGACCGCCACGTCATCCTGCCCGTCGACACCAACATCCGCCTGCTCTTCACCGCCAATGACGTGATCCATGCTTGGACAATCCCGGCCTTCGGCGTGAAGCTCGACAACATGCCGGGCCGCATCAATGAAACCTGGACGCGCATCACGAAGCCGGGGCGCTACTACGGACAGTGCTCGGAACTGTGCGGCGTCGACCACTCCTTCATGCCGATCGTTGTCGATGCGGTCAGCAAGGAAGAGTACCAGCGCTGGGTTGAACAACAAAAAGCCGGCCTCACGCCCGCCACGGCGGACAGCGTGAAACTCGCCTCGGCTCAATAGAATTACGTTTCGGAGAAAGCGTCCATGAGTGCAGCTTCCCACGCCGATCATAGCCACGATCACAGCCACGACCATCATCCGACGGGCATCACCCGCTGGCTGTATTCCACCAACCACAAAGACATCGGCACGATGTACCTCGTTTTTGCGGTCATCGCCTCGCTGGTGGGCGGCGGCTTCTCGATGGCGATCCGTGCCGAGCTGATGCATCCCGGCTTGCAGTTCATCACCGACAAACACTTCTACAACGTGCTCGTCACCGCGCACGCGCTACTGATGGTGTTCTTCGTCGTGATGCCCGCCCTCATCGGCGGTTTCGGCAACTGGATGGTGCCGTTGATGATCGGCGCCCCGGATATGGCCTTCCCGCGCATGAACAACATCTCCTTCTGGCTTATGCCGCCGGCCCTCGTGCTGCTCGTCCTGTCGATGGCCGCCGGTAACGGTGCGGGCACGGGATGGACGCTCTATCCGCCGCTGTCGGGGATAGCGGGTCAGCCCGATATGAGCGTCGACTTCGCGATTCTGTCCCTCCATCTCGCCGGCGCATCGTCAATCCTCGGCGCGACCAACCTCATCACGACCATCCTCAACATGCGCGCGCCTGGCATGACCATGCACAAGGCCCCGCTGTTCGTGTGGTCGATCCTGATCACTGCCGTGCTGCTCCTTCTCGCCGTTCCTGTTCTCGCCGGCGCGCTGACCATGCTGCTCACCGACCGCAACTTCGGCACCGCGTTCTTCGATCAGCGCGGCGGCGGCGACCCGCTCCTGTGGCAGCACCTGTTTTGGTTCTTCGGCCACCCCGAAGTGTACATCATGATCCTGCCGGCCTTCGGCATCATCAGCCACATCGTGTCGACCTTCAGCCGTAAGCCGGTGTTCGGTTACCTCGGCATGGCGTACGCCATGGCCTCGATCGGTGTCGTCGGCTTCATCGTGTGGGCGCACCACATGTACACCGTCGGCATGAACGTCAATTACCGCGCCTACTTTATCGCCGTGACAATGGCGATCGCGGTCCCAACGGGCATCAAGATCTTCTCCTGGATCGCCACCATGTGGGGCGGCTCTATCTCCTTCCGCGCTCCGATGGTTTGGGCCGTGGGCTTCATCTTCCTGTTCACTGTCGGCGGCGTCACCGGCGTGGTGCTCGCCAACGCCGGTATGGATATCGTGATGCACGACACCTATTACGTCGTCGCGCACTTTCACTACGTGCTCTCGCTCGGCGCTGTGTTCGCCATCTTCGCCGGTTACTACTACTGGCACGACAAGATGACCGGCCGTGTGTTCCCGGATTGGGCCGCCCAGGTCCACTTCTGGACGACCTTCATCGGCGTGAACCTAACGTTCTTCCCGCAGCACTTCCTCGGCCTCGCGGGCATGCCGCGCCGCTACATCGACTATCCGGATGTGTTCGCGGGCTGGAACTACGTTTCGTCCATCGGCGCGTTCATCGCCGGCGGTTCGTCCGTGTTCTTCCTGATCATGGCGGTACACAGCATGTTCTTCGGCAAGAAGTCGGTTGCCAACCCGTGGGGCGAAGGCGCCACGACGTTGGAATGGACTGTCCCCTCGCCGGCGCCGTTCCACACCTTCGAAGAGCCGCCTGTGCTGGCCCGCGCGGCCGCGCATCCGGCCGAGTAGTCAGCACTTAAGGCACCAAAGGTAATGGACAAGTCCAACCTGAAACGCCGTCATACCCGCGTCGCCGCGGTTTCCCTTCTGGGAGCCGCGGCGATGATGGGCGGCGCGTTTGCGCTGGTGCCCTATTACGACGCCTTCTGCCGCGCGATCGGCATCGGCGGCGACCCGCAGATCGTGGCGGCAAACGCGACCCAGGTTATCGATCGCCCGATCACGGTGCGGTTTGACTCCAATACCGATCCCCAACTGCCGTGGAAGTTCACACCCTCGCAGCCGTCGATCACGACGAAGCTCGGCGAAACGGTGACCATCCACTACAAGGCCACCAACATGGGGACCGAGACGACCACCGGCACGGCGACGTTCAACGTCACTCCGGACAAGATCGGTCAGTACTTCAATAAGATCGAATGCTTCTGCTTCCAGGAACAGATTCTCGCCCCTGGCCAGAGTGCTGAATTGGGCGTCACCTTCTATGTGGATCCGGCGCTCGTCAGCGACGAACACACCGAAGAAGTGAAGACCATTACCCTGTCCTACACCTTCTTCCGTTCCAAAGACGGCTTCCCGGTGGAAGACAGCGCTGAATCCAAATCCATTACGCCCGCTTCTACGGAAGCTGGCGGCGCCACCAATTAGAGAGACGTAGAGGGATCATTTCCATGAGCGGACACGCCAAACATAACTTCCATATGGTGAACCCGAGCCCCTGGCCGGCGATGGGTTCCTTCTCGGCGCTGATCCTCGCCATCGGCGCGGTCCTGTTCTTCCACAAGGTACCGGTGTTCGGCATGGAGCCGGGCGTCTTTAAGCTGCTGCCCGGCTTCGTCCTCGTGCTTATGACGATGTGGATGTGGTGGCGCGACATCATCAGCGAGTCGGTGAAGGAAAAGGCGCACACCGCAGAAGTCAGCCACGGCCTGCGCCTCGGGATGGTCCTGTTCATCACCTCGGAAGTGATGTTTTTCGTCGCCTTCTTCTGGGCCTTCTTCCATAACGCGCTGGGCTTCTCGACCTCGACCCTGCAGTGGCCGCCGGCCGGCATCACGCCGCTCGAAGCGTGGGAACTGCCGTTCTACAACACTGTGATCCTGCTCACCTCGGGCGGCACCGTCACGCGCGCCCACATCTACATCGAAGAAGGTAACAACCAGAAAGCCGCCAAGTGGATCTTCATCACCGCGGCTCTGGGCGCCCTCTTCCTCGGCCTGCAGGTCTACGAATACCACCACGCGGCGTTCAAGCTGACCGACGGTATCTATCCGTCGGCCTTCTACCTCGCCACGGGCTTCCACGGCTTCCACGTGTTCGTCGGTACCGTGTTCCTGGTCGTCTGTGGCTTCCGCGCCGCGAAGGGCCAGTTCTCGCCCCATAAGCACATCGGCTTCCAGGCCGCAGCCTGGTACTGGCACTTCGTTGACGTGGTGTGGCTGTTCCTGTTCGTGTGGGTCTACTGGCTCCTCGGCGCCCCTGTCCGCACGTTTGGCGGCTAACAGCCCCAAAAGCCTCGAAAAAGAAAACGCCGCTCCCGAAAAGGAGCGGCGTTTTTCTTTTGGGGCGCGGGGCGCGTTAGGGCTCGTTATCTTTCATGTCCCCCCACGCCGATCCTGCGGCGCCTGCCGCGCGGCCCTGTTCGAACAGCGCCGTCATACGCTGTTGATTGAAGTCGAGCGGCGACGGGTTCAGGCCGGGCGGGACATGACTCACCCGCAACGCAAGCCCGTTCCGTTCGGCAAAAGCCGCCACAGCGGCGAGCTCGGTACGGGTATTGGTCTTGCTGGCGACGTCGAAACTGCGTTCCAGGATCGAGAGGGTCTTGTTGGGCGTGACGGCGAACTCCTCGTCGAGCGCGCCATTGATAAGCACATACAGCCGTGCCTTCAGGCTGGCGGCATTCTGGTCCGTCCACAACAACAGGGGATCAGGCACGGCGAAGAAGGAGGAGATGGCGCTACCGTCCACGTGCATTTCCGAAAACCGCCGTCCGCTCGCTTCCACTTCGACCATGACAGGCGGGAAGACACCCGGCACGCTGGCCGACGCAATCAACACTTTGCGGAAAAGTTCCGTCGCGCGCGGCCCGCCGGCGCCAGCGATCGCGCCCATATCCCAGAGGGTCAGCGTCTGTGTATCGAGGTTGGTCGTGCCGACGAGAAGGCGGCGTCCGCCCTGGTGCTCCTTAGCCACCGCGGCAACTACCTTATCGTCGATCAGCCCCTCGACGAGCCGCTCGAGCGGGTGGCCGCTGAACAAACTTGGGCGGAAAAAAGCGAGAAGGCCCAAAAAATCGAGAAGGTCTGCCGACTGTCCGCTGGTGTATCCGGCTTTGAGCGCCTCATCGTACGCCGGTCCCAGGAAAGCGAACGGCGCCGCGAGTGCGCCGGTGCTGATGCCCGTCACGATGTCGAAGGACGGCCGATCGCCGTGCTGACTCCAGCCATACAGGACGCCGGCCCCAAAGGCGCCGTTCGCACCGCCCCCGGATAATGACAGGATTTCCAATGGCCGCCCGCGCGCGGCACGCTCCGCGCGGAAATATTCGACCAGTTTTTCAGCCTCGGCACGGTCCGAGATCGACAGCCGGACGTGGTCGAACCCGGGCGGTACGGCCCCGCGCTGTTCTGCCGCCGTGTACGCGACGCGCGCCGGAGCCGCGCAGGCGCCGGCCAGCCCCAAGGTAAAGAGGGTGGCGGCGATCTGGCGCAAGCAACGGGACGGGAAGCGCGGCATGGGATGAGAGTAACCGGCCCCCGCGCGCCGGTGGGAGAATTTTGCGCGTGATCGCCCCGGCGGTGCGCTTCTATAGTGGCCCATGTCCTTGTCCAATACACCGCGCGCGCCGCTCTTCATCGCTGGCCTCTTCTGCCGCTGTCCTCGCTGTGGACAGGGCCGGCTTTTCGATGGCTATCTCAACGTGCGTCCCGGCTGTGAGGTCTGCGGCCTCAGCTTCGCGGGCCACGACACAGGCGACGGCCCCGCCTTCTTCATCATGATGCCCCTTTGCATTATCACCGCTGTAGCGGCCCTACTCTTCGACCGCTTTGTTGAACCGCCCATCTGGGTTCATTTCGTGATCTGGCCGGCCTTCATCAGCCTGACGGCTGGTTTAGCTTTGCGCCCGGTCAAAGCCACCATGATCGCCCTTCAATACCGGTTCCGAGACGTGGAACACGAGACGAATGGCGTGGAATAGCCGCAGGTCCCGGTGTTAAGCTGCCCCCCTGATCGTGGCTGACACGGGGGTGACTCGCCATGACTGGAACGTGGAGCCGTCGCAAAGTTCTCATGAGCGGAGTCGCGCTCGCCGTCTTCGGGCGGACCGGAGCGGGCCGCGCCGCCACTTCACCATATCGCCTGACCCTCTACCGCGATCCGCACTGCGCCTGCTGCCTCGATTGGGTCGCGGTGGTCGAAAAAATATTCGTGGTTGAGATGGTCACCTCGCGCCCGCTGGCCGAGGTGAACAAGCAACTCGATATCCCTTACGACCTCTGGGCCTGTCATACAGGTGTGGTCGACAAATACATCATCGAAGGCCACGTGCCGCCGGCTGACATCGAGCGCCTCCTGCGCGAGCGCCCCGATAACGTGCGCGGCCTGTCGGTGCCGGGGATGCCCATCGGAGCGCCGGGCATGGAATCGCCCGACGGACGGGCCGATCCCTACACTGTCCTCGCCTTCCGGACGGATGGAGAACTCAGGGTCTGGTCCCGTCACAACGGGGCTTAACAAAAAAGGGCGGTCTTTCGATCGCCCTTCTTCGTTTCAGCGTCTCGACGTCTAGCGAACGATGTCTTCGTCCGGCGTTGAGGTGATCTTGTGGATCGACAGGTCCGCGCCGTTGAACTCCTGCTCTTCCGACAAGCGGATTCCAACGGTGGCCTTCAGCGCGCCGTAGACCACGAAGCCCGCGACGAGGCCGATGAGCACGCCCGTAACAGTGCCTACCAACTGGCCCATGAAATTCACGCCGCCCATGCCGCCCAGGGCTTCCATGCCGAAAACACCACACAGCAGGCCGCCGAGGGTGCCGCAAAGGCCATGCAGCGGCCACACGCCGAGCACGTCGTCGATCCGCAGCTTGTCCTGCATGAAGTTGAAAGCCCACACGAACAAGGCGCCGGCGATACCGCCTGTGGCGAGGGCGCCGATCGGATGCATCACGTCCGAGCCTGCGCAGACGGCTACGAGCCCCGCCAGCGCGCCGTTGTGCACGAAGCCTGGGTCGTTGCGGCCAAGCAATAGGGCCGTGATGACGCCGCCGACCATGGCCATCAATGAATTGACGGCGACCAGGCCCGTGACTGCTTCAAGCCTCTGCGCACTCATCACGTTGAAACCGAACCAGCCGACCGAGAGGACCCACGCGCCCAGCGCGAGCCATACGATGTTGGAAGGCGGCATGCCGATCGCGCGCCCGTCGGCGGTGAAGCGACCCTTGCGGTTGCCGAGCATGATCACCGCGCCGAGCGCGATCCAGCCACCCATGGCGTGCACGACCACCGAACCGGCGAAGTCATGGAACTTCGCGCCGGTGAGCGCCTCAACCATGTCCTGGAAGCCGTAGTTGTTGTTCCACGCCATGCCTTCGAAGAATGGATAGATCAGCCCGACGATCAGGAACGTCGCGACGAGCTGCGGGTAGAACTTCGCGCGCTCGGCGATGCCGCCCGAGATGATCGCGGGCACGGCGGCCGCGAAGGTCAGCAGGAAGAAATATTTGACGAGGTCGTAGCCCTGCCCCTGATAACCGGTGCCTGCCGCGCCTGAGATAATCGGCGCGCTGTCGAGGAAGCTCATTCCATAAGCGATCGAGAAGCCGACGAAGAAGTAGGCGATTGTCGAACCCGAGAAATCGACCAGGATTTTCACGAGCGCGTTCACCTGGGAACGCTTGCGCACCGTACCAACTTCCAAGAACGCGAATCCGGCATGCATCGCCAAGACCATGATCGCGCCCATCAGAATGAAAAAGACGTCTCCACCCATAAGTCCCCCTGAGCCTAATCCCCAAAATTGCTGCTTTTTAAGGCGAGCTAATGTCTTTAGATGCCCTATGGCTAAGGTTTAGGCAATCTTACGAATGCGGAATCTGAAAAATTCCCCTTCCGAGCTGTGGATAACTTGATGGCCGTGAGCGTTGCAGAACGCTGGGACGTCGCGCAGGGCAGCGGGGTCGGTAGCCAGGAGAATGATCTCCGCCCCGCCCGGAATGTCTCTCAGCGCCTTATTGAGACGCAGGACCGGCAGCGGGCAGCTCAGGCCGCGCGCGTCGATGATGATGGGCTGCAATGCGTGAGGGCCGGGTTGCGTCATGAGGCCCGCACTGTAGTGTGCGGGGCCATGACGGCGGAAGCGAAGAAGCATGTTTGAGATGGGAGGAGCGATCCTGGCGGGCCTAGCCATCGGCGGGGTCATCGGCGCCGCCGTGCTCCTGACCAACTTCTGCGCCCTCGGCGGGATCGCCGATATCCTCTTCGCTAAGGACTGGCGCCGATTCCGCGCTTGGGTGCTGGCGGCAGGCGTCGCGATCGTCGGCACGCACACCCTGGACGCCGCGGGCCTCGTGCCGCTGGATCGGGCGGAGAGCCTAGCGCCTTACATCCTTTGGCTTCCGGCCCTTCTCGGCGGCCTCTTGTTTGGGTTCGGAATGGCTCTCGGCGGCGGATGCATCAGCCGCGGTCTCGCGCGCGTTGGCGCCGGTTCACTCAAGTCCCTCGCCATCGTCGTCGCCATCGCCCTCAGCGCGGCAGCGACCATGACCTGGCTCGGACCGCTTCAAGATGTGCTGAACCGCACCGCCGTGCTCGGCACGTTCGGGCCTGGCGGGCTGCATCGGATCTTCGGCAATCTGCCTTTCATCGGCGCGGAAACGGTGCGGTGGATCTTTGTCGCCGCGTTCGGCGGCGGCGCCTTGTGGTTCGCGCTGAATGATTCATGGTTCCGCGCGTCGCGCGATCACCTCATCGGCGGTTTGATTATCGGCTTAATGATCCCCGCCGCTTGGTTCGTGGCCGGCGGGCTGTTTGAAAAAAGCGGTGCCAACGCCTTCACCGCCATCAATTTTGTCCCGCCCCTCGGCGAAGCAGTGCTCGCTTTTCATGGCCACAGCCCCGCGCTATTTCCGCTCATGCTGACCCTTGGCGTCCCGCTCGGGGCCTTCATCGCCGGCCTTCTCACCCGCAACCTAGCCTTCGATACCTTTATGGTGCGCGAGGACCTCATACGCAGCCTGATCGGCGGCGCTCTTATGGGCGTCGGGGGTACCCTCGCGATGGGCTGCACCTTCGGCCAGGGCCTCTCCGGGGTCTCCACCCTTTCCCTTACATCCCTTATCGCCACCTTGGGTCTGGTAGCTGGGAGTATTTGGGGCATCCGGTACCACGAAGCCGGCGGGGTTTGGAGCGGTCTTAAGCTCGCCCTTAAGCGGAGCTAAAGCGTAAGTATAGTCCTCATGAGACGACGTATTGGCGCCGCCCGTTTGGTTCTGTTCGCCGCCATGACGCCGGCAAACGCCTAGGACCGCGATGGCCACCGCGTCATGGCATGTTGTCTGCAGTTCCAGGGACACGCGCGAGATCGATCTCGCGCTTGAAGGCACGCTAACGCGCGCTGATGACCTTACAAAGCGCCGTGAGATCGCTGGCGATCGCCTTCGCGGTCTTCTTTTCCATTCTGCGGAATCGCATGAGGACTTCGCGGCCGAGCGCGGTGAGTTCCGCACCACCGCCGCCACCCTTCCCGCCTTTGCTTTTCGTGACCAAGGGCAATCTGAACATCTTGTTCATCGCGTCCACCAGGAGCCACGCGCGGCGGTAGCTCATATTCATGCGCTTGCCCGCCGCCACGATGGAACCGGTCTGGTCGATACCGGTCAAGAGATCGGCCTTTCCAGGTCCGAGGTGATCCTCGATTCCGAGATAGACGCGCAATCGTGGTCCAACCCGGTGTGCTGTCTTGGCTGTGGCCTTGGCTTTCATCACTTTTATCCTCGCCCGGTGGACTATACAGTCTTTGGGTATCGTTTTGGAGTTTCAGATGTCCACACCAGAAGGTCAGGTTACCTTTGCCAGCCCCGCCGACGTCGCCGCGTGGCGCGCGGGCGATGATGCCGTGATTATTGACGTGCGCGAGCAGAACGAATGGGATCAGGTCCACATCCCGGGCGCCCTCCTGATGCCGCTGTCGACCTTCGATCCCACGCAAATTCCGAACGCCGGCGGAAAACACCTGGTCTTCCATTGCAAGAGCGGCGTCCGCTGTGGAATGGCCGCGCAGAAAGCCCTCGCCGGAGGCTTTCAGGGCCATATCACGCGCCTGCAAGGCGGAATCCTCGGCTGGCTTCAGTCCGGTTACGAGGTCGAGGAAGGCTAGAGGTGAACGCACCCGCGCCGCGCAAGCCCGAAGATCACCGCCTCTTCCTGGTGGTGGTCGATGATTCTCCGGAGCTGCCCGCAGCCATCGACTATGCGTGCGAACGCGCACGCAAGACCGGCGGGCGTGTCGCATTACTCTACGTCTATCAAGTCGATCACGAGTTTCATCACTTCAAGTTCGTGTCTGAACTCGCCGATCAGGAAGCGCGCCGCGAAGCCGAGGACGTTGTCCGCCTGCACGCGCTGCGCATCGTTCAGGAAACCGGCCGCACGCCGGACACGTATGTGCGTCAGGGCGCGCGCCGCGCCGAGCTGTTCAAGCTCGTGAAGGAACATCCCGAGCTTTCGATCCTCATCCTCTCCGCCGCGCCCGGAAAAAAGCCGGGCCCGCTGGTCGAAGCGGTGACGGGAAAATACGCCGGCAAGATCGGGATCCCCGTCACCGTCGTGCCCGGCCTGCCGAAAGCGGCTTCGGCCTAAGTCCGCGCGACTCCACGCTTTGTCTGTACAATTTGCGCCAAAAATCAATTCGGCTCGAATGTTTCCTCACGAACCACGGATAGAGCGGCGCTCCGGCTATCCGACGATGGGTAGAAGGAATCTATGGTTCTGTATCGAATTGTTGCAAATCAAAGAAACCCCGTGGTGTTTTTGCCCTTCTGGCCCTAGAGCTGTCCGGGTTGGAAACGCGGGCGTAAGACCCGCGTCTGGGGAGTTGCTTAGGTGACGGTACAGGACAGAGTCGTTCCGATTCCGCGAGTGACGATTCACCCGCCGCAGGATTTGCGCGCGCTGGTCGAGGATATGTCCGAGTGGCGTCACAAGCCCGTCACCGGAACACAACTTTTCATCGTTGACGCCAACGGCGCAGTTCCGATCGCCAAGCAGACCGCCGAGATGACGACCACGCTCGTCACCGGCCTGTGTTATGTCGCCGCGCGTTACGACGCGAAGGTCTACAAAGTCGCGCCGACCGAATACGCGCTGCTCGCCCATTCGGTAGGCGCGCGCAGCCTCGAACTTCTGCGCGACATCAAAGTCGCCATGTTGCGCGCGGTCGAGAAACACTGCCCTGAGAATTTCGGCAACATCAATCAGGCGCGCTTCGCGCTGATTTACGATCTCGAACAGAATTTCCGCGGCGCCGCCGAGCGCATCGCCCGCTACACCGCCGATGCCCAGAAGGCTGCAGATCCGGAGACCAAGAAGCACGAACTGCGCCCGCTCTCGCCTGAGGATCTCGACAACATCCTTCAGGCCTTCAAGCGCTTCGGCGCGGACAAATTCCTGAAAGCCTTCATGCGCGATCAGATGGTCGCGCATGCGAAACCGGGCTTCATGCCGGTGCCGACGATGCACGAGTATTTCGTCAGCATGGACGCACTGCGCAAGCCGCTATTCATCGACGTCGAAATGCGCGCCTCGGGCCCGCTGTTCAACGAATTCACCCGCGTCCTCGATCAGATCGTGCTGCGTTCGTTCCAGCACATGAGCGAGGTCACTACGATGCCCTTCTCGCTCAATGTGAACGTGGTCACCACGTTCACGGCGGCCTTCGCCGATTTCATGGACCAGACGTCGAAAGACGTCCTGTCCCGCATGGTGTTTGAATTCCGCCAGGCCGACATCGTCGAGCATTTCGATGAATTTGAAGTCGCGCGCGGCATGATCAAGGCCATGGGCGCCAATATCGGCGTCGACAAAATCTTCCCGCAGACCCTTGGCCTCGTGGATCTCGATTACATCGGCGCCAAGTACGCTAAGGTACATTGGCGCACCGGTGCGGAAGACCTGCTGCGTGAGCGCGGCAAGACTTTCAATTATATGAAGAGCTGCGGCATCCAGCCGATCCTGATCCGCGTCGACAGCGCGAAGGCCATTGCGGTCGGAGCCGAACTCGGCGTCGAAACCTTCCAAGGTTTCGCCATCGACCACATGCTGCGGCAGAAAGTGGCTTAGGCCTTCGGCCCCAAACCCCACTCTTTCGCCCACGACAGTCCCCGCAGCGTCTCGCCGCGCGGGTTGTATTCCATGCCGACCCAACCGTCGTAGCCCTGCCCGTCGAGGAAATCGAAGATGAACCGCCAATTCACTTCATTGAACTTGTCCGGCTCGTGACGGCCCGGTACGCCGGCGACCTGCACATGCCCGATGATATCGAGATTATGCTCCAGGAAGTCGGCGAGGTTCCCCTGTGCGCGTTGCGCATGATAGGCGTCGAACAGCACTTTTAAATTCTTCTGTTCGAGGCGGCGCACAATGTCGGCGACCTGATCCGGGAACACCAGGAAATAGTCCGGGATCACCACGTTCTCGAGCACGATCTCCACTTCCTCTTTGCGCGCCCGTTCGCAGGCGTACACGATGTTCTTTTCGTAGGTCTCCATGGCGCCGTCTTCGTCCTGCGAAATGCAGCCCGCCATCACGTGGATCCGCGGGCATTCCGCCGTCTCGGCAAACGCAAGCGCGATATCGATGGTGTCACGGAACTCGTCTTCACGGCCCGGTAAGGCCGCGAGACCGCGCTCACCCCCCTCCCAGTTGCCCGGCGGCGCGTTGATCAGCACAAGCGGCACGCCCGCCATACCGCACGCGTCGGCGATGTCGATAGCGTCAACGTGGTAAGGCAGTTGGCACTCGACCGCCTTGAAGCCGGCGTCGGCGGCGGCCTTGATGCGCTCCACGAACGGAAGCTCGGTGAACAGAAGCGAGATATTGGCGGCGAAACGCGGCATGGGCTGTTATCCGAAACGGCGGCGAATGAGATTGTCGATCTTTTGCGCTACTTCCCCAGCCGCGTTCAAGGGTGGATGCGTCCAGCGCTCGAATTGCCCATCGAAGGGCCGCGCGAAGCCGGCATCGTACAGATGCCGGTGCAGGCGCGCATGTTTGGGTGCCACCATGCCCTCGGGCGAATAGATGTAAACCGGGGCCGAGGTCGCGCAGGCTTCCGAGCACATGGACACGGAATCGCCGGTCACCACGATCACATCGGCTAAAGCGAGATAGCCGAAGTAGGGATTGTCGCCCCCAGCGCTCCAGAAGAACGCATGGTGCGGCACGTTCACCGCCGCTTTCATGGCCTCTTCCGCTGCCGCGCCCGTGCGCCGCGAACTCGCGAGCAGCACAGCCCCGCCTTCTCGCACGGCGACACTTGAAACCTCGGCGGCCAGCGTGCGCGCCAGATCCGCCGGGAACGGCTTGCGGTGGGTCGCACCGCCCACGATCAACGCGATGAGGGGCCTCGGTATGGCTCTGATCCGCCCGCGCCAGGCATCGGCGGCGCTGGCAAGGCGTTCCGTGGTCAATCGGTGCGGCGCGCCGGTGATGCGTATCACATTGGGCGCATCGCCCGTGGGCAGTTCGCAGTCATGGCGGGGCACGGCGATCAGGTCGAAGTCCTCCGCGCCGCGCCGTCCCGGATTCATGATCTGCGCCAGGATTACCGGCTTACCGGCGTGCTTCTTGATCCAGCGCGCGATGGGCCCCGTACGCCGGCCTGCCGCGATCACCACATCCGGCCACGGCGGGCCGAAGGTCATGCGCGTTTCCGGCGCGAGGCCAATCAGGCTCGCCCCGGTCAGCGCGTTGGGAAGGCGCGCCAGCGGATTGTAGTGGATGGGGATGGCCTTGAAATCTCGGCCCAAGGCTTCGGCCACGCCCAGTGCCTGGGCCACATTGCCCGCGCGGTCGTCGGTCAGAACCCAGATCAGTGGTTGGCCGTGCATCGAAAATCCCGGAATCCGTTGGGTTTTCTATAGCAGATTGCCGGGCGTTGTACCGTCCCCGCAATGCCGCTAAATAAAGCGAAATTTCGGGGAACAAGGACAGCTTATGACCACAGCGCGCAACGCCCGTCAGACCGCCGCCGGCAAGATCGTCGCCAAATTCCTGCTCGACATCAAAGCCGTGAACTTCCGCCCCGAGGAGCCCTACAAGCTCACCGCCGGCTGGGCCAGCCCGGTCTATATCGACTGTCGCAAGGTCATCTCCTTCGTCGAAGCGCGCCAGACCATTACCCGCCTCGCGGCCGAAGAACTCAAAGAAGCCATCGGCCCGGGCAAGATCGACACCGTGGCGGGCGGCGAGACGGCCGGTATCCCTTACGCCGCCTGGATCTCGGACGCGCTCGGCGTTCCCATGCAATACGTGCGCAAGAAGCCCAAAGGTTTTGGCCGCATGGCGCAGATCGAAGGTGAACTGCATGAAGGCCAGAACGTCATCCTGGTCGAAGACCTCGCCAGCAGCGGCGATTCAAAGATCGGCTTCGTGAAGGCTCTGCGCGACGCCGGTGCAAAATGTGATCACTGCCTGGTCGTGTTCTTCTACGGCGCCTTCCCCGGCGCGATTGAAATGCTCGCGAACGAAGGCATCAAGCTCCACTACCTCGCCACGTGGGCCGACGTCATTACCGTCGCCGAGGAAGGCAAATACTTCTCGCCGCAGGCCATCGCCGGCGTGAAGGAGTTCCTCAAAGACCCGATCGGCTGGTCTGTCGCACACGGCGGCAAAGGCGCTTAGGCGTCCACCAACCTCGTCATCCTTGCGGCCGTGAGGCCGCGAGGAACCAGGGGTTTGTCGTTTTAAGACCTGAAAACGACAAACCCCTGATTCCTCGGCGCTGCGCGCCAAGGACGACAGCACATTTTCAAAACAACGAGCCCTGGACTGGCGGCTTCAGCGTGATTGGCGCGGTCTCAACGACCGGCGTTATAAGTGACGCGTCATCATTGCGCACATTTCCGACCCGTTCGTCGACGGGCCACACGTGCATTTCTTCCGAAGGAAAAGGCCGCAACAACATCTTTAGGTTCTCGGGGTTGCTCTCGACCTCGCCTAGCCACTCAGGCCAATCCTTCTCATCGAGGATGACGGGCATTCGGTCGTGGAGCGGACGCATGAGATCGTTGGAGTCGGTGGTGATGATAGTACACGACAGCACCACTTCGCCAGTGGGCCCCTGCCACTCGTCCCATAATCCGGCCATGACCGTGAGGCGATCATTGACGCATGCAATCGCGAACGGTTTCTTGTCGCCTTTGCGCCATTCATAAAAGCCATCCGTAATCACGAGACAGCGCCGGCCCTTCTTCCAGCTCTCGCGAAAGCTTGACGTCGTTTCGATTGTCTCGGCCCTGGCGTTGAACGTGGCGAATTTCATTTTCGCCTCCTTGGCCCATCCGGGTATTAGGCCCCAGCGCATCTTCATGGGCGTACGCTCTCGCGTCGCGGAGTCCAGTACGCAACAAAGGATGTCTTGCGTGGGCGCAAGGTTCCAGGTCGGCATGAGGTTGGGCGCCGCGCGCTGCGCGCCGAACTTTATTTGCCGCCTGATTTCAGAATAGTCCTTAGGAAGCCTGGCGCGTCCGCACATCGGTGATTATCTCAGCGCTTCGTTCAAGACATGTCCGAGGCGCATCCCCGCCTTGGCGATGCGGTCCAGCGCGACCGGCATGTTTTGCTTGAGATAGACCTCGTCGAAGACAAGCCCGCCCGGATTGCCGACATATCCCGTCGCGGGCGTGCGCATGATCCACAGGCTCTCCGTCGCCCACTCCGCTGGCGGCGTCTCGATCCATTCCACGAACAGCCGGTCAAGCGGCGTATAGGCTTGATATGTCGCGCGCAACGATTCCAATGCCTGCGGATCGGTGGCGAGGATGTCCTCGTCCCATATCGCGCGCATGGTCGTCGCTTTGCCGAGGAAGGTTGCTTGGATGCCATCGCCGCCGCGGTCCTCCGCGAAACCGACCCGCAACGGCTCGTGGATGTCGCCTATAAAATGCGAGAGGAACTTCAGCGCCGTCGCACGCTCTTCGCGCGGCGCGCCGCTCTTGAGGACAGCGAGGTTGCGGTCGATCTCACGGATCAAACAACTCGTCTTCTCGGGGCAATCGCGCGCTTCATCGACGGCGCGCGCATCCTTGGGTACGTAGACCACATGCCAAGCGGCGGTATCCGGATGTTCGTCTCGGTGGTGGTTGGCCCACGCGCAGGCATCTGCGAACTCCGCCTCGCCCGCAGCGCCGAGCAATTCGTTCACCTCGCCGCGCTGCTTTTCCTGCAAGCTGTCCCAGGCCACATGGCACACCATACGATGTCCGGCATCGCCCCACGCCAAAGCCGGTGCGGTCATGGCGCAGGTGACAAAAACACAAATAGTGAAACGGCGGATCATCTCTTTCCCCTCGCGAACGCCGGGCATCATAGGGCCGGCGCTGGAGAAGAGGTAGTTACGCCGTGCCGTGCGGTTCGGCGCCAGCCACCGGCAGGCTCACCGTCACGCGCAGGCCGCCCTCGGTGCGGTTCGTGAGTTCCACGTCCCCGCCCATGCTGCGGATGGCGTTGCGCGCGATGGTGAGGCCAAGTCCCGCCCCGCCGGTCTCGCGCGAGCGCGAGCTTTCCAGGCGCACGAACGGCTGGAACACGCGGTCCATTTCATGCGCCGGCACGCCGGGGCCGATATCGTCGACATAGATGCGCAGTTCGCCCGTCGTCGGCACCATCGTCACCTGGGCGGTCTTGCCGTATTTCAGCGCGTTGTCGACCAGGTTAGTGATCGCGCGCTTGAACGCCAGCGGACGGGTCAGAAACTCTAGGCTATCGGGTCCGGTGTAAGCCACCTCGCGGCCCGAGAAACTTAGGTCGCTGCACAAGGACGCCACCACCGCCGCCACGTCGATGTGCGACGCCGGTTCGTTCGCCGCATCATCGCGCGCGAACACGAGCGTCTCGGCGATCATCGCCTCCATTTCATTGAGGTCGTGCATCATCTTTTCGCGCTGCTGGTCGTCTTCGACGAACTCGGCGCGCAAGCGTAAGCGTGTAATGGGCGTCCGCAGATCGTGGCTGATGGCCGCCAGCATCTGCGTGCGGTCCTGGATGTATCGCTTCACGCGCGTCTGCATAGTGTTGAAGGCGCGCGTCGCCCGGCGCACCTCCGGCGGCCCCTTCTCGCTCAGGGGCTCCGCATTCACATCCACGCCTAGCCGTTCCGCCGCAGCCGCGAACACAGGCAACGGCGCGGTGGCGCGCGACACGCCCCACAGCGCGACACCCATCAGCAACACCGAAACGGCCGCCAACCAATAGGGAAAAGCCGTCAGGCCCGGAGGCTCGGCGATATTGAGAACCACACGCGCATTAAACCAGCGCGTGGAATTCACCGGCCGCACCGAAACGCGGAACATCACCGCGTCGGCCACCGGAAGGGTGCCACCCAGCGAACGCAAGCTATGGATGGCACGCCGTGAGAACTCCCCGCTGTCGCGCGGACGGTCGTCCCCGGCCGCGGGCGACGGCGGAAAATCTTCCGGGATGGAATGGGAGTCCGCCGACTGCTGACCTTGCGAGGGATCGCCCAGGGGAAAATGCGGATCCATGTCCGTCACCTGGTCCATGGCTTCCATGAACGGCAGGTTCTCGAAGGCGCGGTCGTCGAACAGGCTGTCGGCGCGGATTTCGGCGTCACGCGGGAATTCGCGCCTGAGCGCGCGCAGGAAAATCCGCGACGGCAACTGGCGGTCGGAGTTCTTTACGAGGGGCTGCGTGTTGAAGGTCATTCGCATGACCGGCGAGTTCAGGCGTTGCAGCAGCTCGATCTGGTCTTGGCGCGTGGGGGCGCGCTCCAGCATGCGCCGGATGACGATGATCTGCTCCGCGCCTTGCGTGGCGGCGCCCACCGCCGCCCACTCATCACGGAAGCCGTAATAAAAGAATAGCGCTGCTAGGTTGGTCCCGGCGACCACCAGCAAAAGAACCGCGAATACCCGAGCCCGAAGGCTCAGTAGCGGTAATCTCATGAAGCCTGGACTTCGGGGGTGAACATATAACCGCCGCCACGAACCGTTTTGATCAGATTTGGATTCTTAGGATCCATCTCGATCTTACGACGAAGGCGGCCGACTTGCACGTCGATGGAACGGTCGAACGGGATCGCGGCACGGCCGCGCGCCATATCCAGCAATTGATCGCGGTTCAGCACGCGGCGCGGGTGATCCACGAAAGCGACCAGAAGATCGTATTCACCGGCCGTGAGCGCGATGTCCGAACCCGAACGGTGCAGAGTGCGGGTCGCGGAATCGAGCACGAAATCGGCGAAGGCCACCTTGGCCGGACGGTCGTCGTCGGTTTCCACGGCGACCCCGTTGGACGAACGGCGCAGCACCGCTTTGATGCGGGCGGCCAGTTCACGTGGATTGAAGGGTTTTGCCATATAATCGTCGGCGCCCACTTCCAGGCCGATGATGCGGTCCACTTCCTCGCCCATCGCGGTCAGCATGATGATGGGGATCGAGGACTCGCTGCGGACTTGGCGGCACAAGGTCAGCCCGTCTTCACCCGGCATCATCAGGTCCAGTACTACGAGGTCGAAGGACCAGTCCTGCAGCGCCTGGCGCATCTCGCGGCCGTCCTTGGCGGTGGTGACGCGGAAGTCGTGCTTGGACAGAAAGCGCGAGAGCAGATCGCGGATCTCGGCATCGTCATCGACGATGAGGATGTGGGGCTTCGGCGTTTCGCTGGCGGTGGACATTTTTATCTTCCCGGATGGTCAGAAAACCTGCCCCAAGTGTAGGGCCCCCCCCCCCCATGTCCAAGAAACCATTGGGAAAAATAGTGCAACGCGCTGTAAGCGGAGCGGCTTCTGTTACACGACGTTACACCAAAAACAGGGTGCGG
Source organism: Rhodospirillaceae bacterium (assembly GCA_050246995.1). Taxonomy (GTDB): domain Bacteria; phylum Pseudomonadota; class Alphaproteobacteria; order Rhodospirillales; family Rhodospirillaceae; genus SHVO01. Next base: position 48,292 of record JBFWVA010000009.1, read on the forward strand.
TTACACCCTTCACAGTCGCGCGACATCCATAGGTTACACGCCGGATTCCATAATCCTGGACGTATTATTTGCAAGACCATCGATCGCGTCCCCATGTTCACGAAGGCCCCATGACCCGTACCGCTACTTTCTCCGGCACCATCCTCATCGTCGCCGGTTTTGTCGCGACCTCCATCGCGGCCGAACCCGAAAGCACCGAGCGCCGCGAACGCTTCGACGCGCGCCCGGCGGGCGGCGATCTCACGAAGCTCATGATCGACGCCGCGGCGGACACATACAACGCGCATGTCGAGATTATCGCGAATGATGACCACGGCTTTGCCGTCGAGATATCGCCGGCACGCTGAACAGGAATTGCGGCGACAGAAGTTAGGGGCGCAGGCCGCGCCCCTTCCGAGACCGGTCCTTACGGAAGCCTCTCCCCTCTGCGGCTTCCCTCCTCCCCTAGGGTGGACCGGTAAAACCCCGGCGGTGACCCCCCTCATCGCCGGGGTATATTTTCAGCCGCAAAGTTCTTGTTTTGTTCTTTTTCCGAGCCTATGATTCCGGAATGTCACCCGGTTCAGCCCGAAAGCCCCCAAATCCAAATCCCCGCAACGAGGCGCGTTATATGGGCGGCGCGCTCGAAGGGACCGTGGGCGTGCACCCGGACGCGCGTAGGGGCCGTGGAGCCGTCAGCAACGCCTCTGGGCGGTATGAAAGCCGGGGCACGGTCGCCCTGGACGACGGGTGGGACAATCTCGACGCCCCGGCCCCGCCGCTGCGCACCGAGATCTTGAGGGATTCCACCCGCACCATCATCGCCCGCAACACCTCGCCCGACATCAGCTTCGACCGGTCCATCAACGCGTATCGAGGCTGCGAGCACGGCTGCACCTATTGCTTCGCCCGGCCGACCCACGCCTATCTCGGCATGTCGCCGGGGCTCGATTTCGAGAGCAAGATATTCGCAAAGCCCGACGCCGCGCACCTTCTCGACAAAGAGCTGCGCGCGCCCAGCTATCGATGCCGCACCATGGCCATGGGCGCCAACACCGATCCCTATCAGCCCGCCGAGCGGACCTACAAAATCACGCGCTCCATCCTCGAGGTGCTCGCGCGCTTCAATCATCCGGTGGGCATCGTCACCAAGTCGGCGTTGGTCGCGCGCGATGCCGACATCTTGCACGCCATGGCCAAGAAGAACCTCGCGCGGGTCTCGCTGTCGATCACCTCGCTCGATCATAGCCTTTCGCGAAAAATGGAACCGCGCGCCTCCACGCCGCAGCGGCGCCTTGCCGCGATCAAGGACCTCAGCAGCCTCGGTGTTCCGACGGGCGTGATGTTCGCCCCTGCCATTCCCGGTCTCAACGATCACGAACTCGAAGGCGTGCTCGAAGCCGCGCGCGACGCCGGGGCGACGTCGGCGGGTTACGTCATGCTGCGTCTGCCGCTCGAAGTGAAGGATTTGTTCCAGGAGTGGCTGACGGCGAGCGTACCCGAACGAGCCTCACGCGTGATGAGCCTAATCCGCGCGATGCGCGGCGGCCTCGATTACGACCCGAAGTGGGGCGAACGGATGACCGGCAATGGACCCATCGCCGAAGCTCTGGCGGATCGCTTCAGGCTGGCCTGCAAGCGCCTCGGCCTCAACAAACCGCAGGCGCCCCTGGACACGGCTCAGTTCAAGCCCCCGCCGCGGGCTGGCGATCAGCTCGCATTGTTCTAAGGGGATGATAGGCGGGAACCCCCCAGCCGATGTCGATCCACTGCGCGCCCGAATAGGCCAGCATATGCGATACGGTGTCGTTGCTGTTGATCGCTTCCATCAACACCACGCTGCCGATTACGCACGGCGGTCCGCCGGGGAAGCCTTCTACCGGCAGCGAGACCTCCTCGAACGTTATGTCGCGCTCGGACGAGGTCACGGTATTTTTCAACACCGATAATCCAACGCGGTGCTCGACGATGCTACGTTGAAAGCACCATAAGTCCTCCGCCATATCCGGCGTGTCGGAATAGTCCAACAGGTCCTGCCCGGTGAGATCCTCGCCCGCAAGCTCCACCAATCGCGTTCCGTGCAAGCGCACACGGATACTCTTCGTAGGCAGGATATCCTTGATCACGATGTGCGGCTGAAGACGCGGTTGTGGCCGGCTCAGAAAATCCTTGAGCGTCGGCAAGGCGTCACCTACGCGCAGCGATTGCCAGTGGGCATGAAAAGCCCTGTTAAGCTCCGTTCTAAACGGATGCATTCTAATCCTGTGTTCTTACGCGGCTATCAGCCGTCTAATTTGGCGTCCAACAAACATCGAAAAGGGATCTAAATCGAGCAAAAAGATCTTGCGGCACGAATTTCAGCCGCAATGATCCGACGTGCGGTTAGGCGTTCGCGGCGCGGTTTGGGCCCGCATGTCCGTGTGTAACCGCGGCGCTATGCGCCGGAACGCCCCAGCCGATGTCGAACCAGCGGGTGGATGCATGTTTGAGCAGCTTGAACATAGTGTCCTTGTAGTCGATCACCTCGACGAAGCCGAGGCAGCACACCATGCAGGGCGAACCGCCCGGAAAGGGTGCGAGCGGCAGTTCCACATCTTCGAATGAGATCGAGCGGCCCGACGCCGTCGCGGCGAGTTTCACGCTTCCCAGACCGACGGGATGCGTGGCGACCGCGTGTTGGTGGAACCACAGTTCGTCGGCCATCGCTTCGCTGCCCGCGAACACCATCAAATTCTGTCCGGTGACGTCGACGCCAAACACGTCGACAAGATGCGTGCCGAAGAGACGCACGCGCAAGTAGCCCGGCGCCACGACATCCTTGATGGCTGTGTTCGGCTGCAGAAGAGGATGCGGTTTGCTGAGATAGTCCTGCAAGGTCGGCAAGGCGTTGCCGACGCGCAAGGATTGCCAGTGCGCGAGAAACGAGCGGCAGTGATCGGTTCTAAATGTGGTCATGAGCTCGGGTTGATTTCGAATGCCAGCACTACGCAAAACCAAACGCCCGGCCGACAACAAACACCCAAAAATATGTGAAATCGAGCAAAAAATTTTTGCTCGCGCGGCTGGTTTGACCCGGCGAAGGCTCCAGCAGCGGGCGCATTAACATGCGGCGCCGGACGCCAACCCCTTATAAACCCACGCGCGGATGGTATTCGGCGACCCCGTCCGGATCCTCGTGGATGATGATATCCACACCCGGGAATTCGCCTTCGATCGCCTTTTCAACGTCGTCGCAGATGCGGTGCGCCTCAATCAATTTCAGGTCCGCATCCAACACGATGTGCATTTGTATATGCTTTTGCGCGCCGGAGCTGCGTGTTCGCAGTTCGTGGACGTGCTTCACCTTGGGATGCTGAAGCGCGACGGCCTTGATGCGCTCGCGTTCTTCCGCGGGCAGTTCCCGGTCCATCAGCGCATCGACCGAACGCATGGCAATGCGAACCGCGTTCACAAGGATGAAGACGCTGATGGCGATGCCGAACACCGGGTCCGCCCATCCGAAGCCGGGCATCGACGCCAGCGCCAAAGCGGCGATCACGCTCGCGTTCAACAGCAGATCGCCTGTGTAGTGCAACGAGTCCGCACTGATGGCCATGGATGACGTGCGGGCGATCACATAGCGTTGCAGTGTCACCAGGCCGAGCGTGACGGCGATGGAGAACAGCGTGACGCCGATCCCAATGCCGACCTCAGTCACCGGCGCAGTATCGTGCAGACGCGAGATCGCCTGCACGATGATCAGCACAGCGGAACCCGCGACAAACGCCGCCTGGCCGAGGCCCGACAAAGGCTCCGCCTTGCCGTGGCCAAAACGATGCAGGTCGTCGGCGGGCGTCAACGCGAACCGGACCGCGATCAGATTGAGCGCCGAGGCGAGAAGATCGAGCGCAGAGTCCGCGAGACTGGACAGCAGCGCGACCGACCCGGTGTGCAAGTACGCCCAGGTCTTCACCGCGATCAGAAGGAGCGCGCAAAACACCGCCGCCCGCGTGGCCAGGCGCATCAGCGCCGCGGGACTGCGTTCGGTCATGGATTGAGACGTACCGTGCGCCATCCCGCGCCATCGCGGTGGAACACGAGGCGGTCATGCAGGCGGTTGGCGACGTTGAACCAGAATTCGATGGCGTTCGGTTTCAAACGGTAGCCCGTCCAATAGGGCGGACGGGGCACCGGCCCGCCCGCGAAGCGCTTTTCCATCTCCGCGACCCTAGCTTCCAGCGCGGCCCGGCCCTCGATCTCGCGGGACTGCGCCGACGCCCAAGCCGCGATCTGGCTCTGGCGCGGGCGCGTGGCGTGATAGGCGTCGGCTTCCGCCGGCGTCACTTCCGTCAGCGTTCCTTCGGCGCGCACTTGGCGCAGCAGGGACTTCCAGTGGAAACAGATCGCCGCCGCCGGATTGCGCGCAATCTCGCCGCCCTTGCGGCTTTCGGCGTTGGTGTAGAAGACGAAGCCCCCCGCGCTCACGTCCTTCAGCAGCACCATGCGCACCGAGGGCTTCCCCTCGGGCGTCGCGGTGGCGAGGCTCATGGCGTTAGGGACATCGGGTTCCTGGGCGATGGCTTCATCGAGCCAGCGCCGGAACAGGTCGAACGGATCGGCGACATCGGGAATAAGGACGGACAAGCGGGCGACTCGCGGAGACTGTGGCAAGGGCGTTAACCTCGGTCTCCCTCAGGCCCTTGTCAATCTTCGGATTTTTTCGGTTTTGAAGCCCGTTCCGCCCCTTGCGGGCGCCATCCGGCGCACTTATTTTCGCCACCATTCTAGGGCCTTATGGAATTTCGGGGCGGTGAGCACGCGAACCAAATCACGGACTCAATCGTTTAAGGAACACCTCCGGCCGCGCCCTTCGCGCCGGACTACAATGCACAACCAAGGTGAAGGTCATGATTAGATCTAAGTCGTCGAAACTCGCTGTCATCATGGCGGTCGCCGCCAGCATGTCCTTGAGCGCTTGCGCCGAAGGCAACAACCAGACCGGCGCCACCCTCGTCGGCGCGGGCCTCGGCGGCCTGCTCGGCTCGCAATTCGGTCGCGGCGACGGTCGTCTCGCCATGACCGCGCTCGGCACCCTCGCTGGCGCCGCCATCGGCAGCTCGGTCGGCAAGCGGATGGATGAGGTCGACCGCATGAAGATGCGCGAAGCTGAAACCCGCGCCTACGGCGCGCCGATCGGTGAAGCCATCATCTGGAATAACCCGGACACCGGTCACCGCGGCACCGTCACGCCGGTGCGTGATGGACGTTCGCAGCGCGGCGAATACTGCCGCGAGTTCCAGTCCGAGATCATCGTCGGCGGTGAGCGCGAGCGTGGCTTCGGCCGCGCCTGCCAGCAGCCGGACGGCTCGTGGAAGATCGTTTCGTAAGCGAAGCACTGGATATCGTCTAAAAGCGGCCTCGGAAACGAGGCCGCTTTTTTTGTAGCCCCTCACCCGCAAGCGGAAGTGGGAGGGGAACGGCGCAGAGCGACGGGAGGGTGAGGATCTAAACCTCTACCGGCTCCTGCATCAAGCGTCCCAACGTGATCGACAGAGCCCTTTGCTCTGACTCCGCGGCTTGGCGCAAAGCGGCCGCGATTCTGCGCCCTGTGTCGCTGTCGTCGAATTCCGGCGCTTCGACCATGCCGAGCCCGAAACTGAGTCCGAACCCAAAGCAGTGCACGAGGTCCGACAACGGCGTGCGGTCCAGGTCGCGCGCCAGCATCCATTCGCCCGCGTCGGTCACCACGACAAAACGCGTGTTGCGCAGTTCCGTGAGTACGGCGGCGAAAATGATATCCGGCGCGCTGATTGTTCGCGCGAGCCGGGCCGTTGTCAGCCCCTTACCATCGCGTGCCGCGCGCTCCAGGCGCTCCAGGATCGACAGCGCGGTCATCAAACGCCCCGCGGGCCCGACGACCGCGCCGCTGCGCTCATGGCGCCAGTCCGGTAACGAGGCCGTCACCACGGCGCCCGCCAGGACGATCACCCAAACCAGAAAGATCCAGATCAGGAAAATCGGGATCGCCGCCATGGCGCCGTAGATCGCCTGATAGGTCGTCATCGTCAGCACATAGAAGGCGAAGGTGTAACGCACGAAGGTGAGCAGCCCCGCCGCCACCAGCGCCCCGATCATGGCGTCCTTCGGGAAAACGCGCCGGTTAGGGACAATCGCATACAGCAGCGTCAACACGAGCCAGCCCAACACCGCCGGTGCAAGGCTCCCCAGCACCAGATCGAAGTTGTTCGCCTCCTCGCCGCCCCCAAACAAAGGTAGTGCCGTGAATATCCCAAATAGGGAAAAACCGAGCCCCAGAAGCAAGGGACCGATGGTCATCAGCGTCCAGAACACCAGGAGGCGCACCGCCAAGCGTCTATGGCGCGCCACCCGGAAAATCTTGTTGAAGGCGCTTTCGATGGAAACCAGCAATACCAGCGCCGCTGCGACGAGCCCTATGATGCCCACGGCGGTCAATTCGCCGGCCGCGCGGACGAAGCCGGCAATGGCCACGCCCACATGTAACCCGGTTTCCGGCATCAGGTTCATGAGCAGGAACTGCTCCATACGCTCCCGAAGGACGCTCAACCCCGGATAAGCGGCGACGGCGGCCAGCAGCAGGGCGAGCGCTGGGATCAACGCGAAGATGGTCGAAAAGCTTAACGACGACGCCGTCTCCAGGATCGCGTGCTGGCGCATGCGCCGGAGGAAGAAGCGCGCTGTGACACGCAGCGTCGGGCGTGGCCGGACGCGTTTTTCCCTGGCTGGTTCTGTAAATTTTCCCGGGCTTTCGTTCATGGCCCTTGCGCGCCCCATGCCTTGCCCTGTAACGCCTTTAGTGTAGGATGCACTAAGTTATTGGTTCCCGAAAGGTTTTCGGAAAAATACGCATGAGTGGCGGCGGTTTGCTTGAAGGAAAATTTGGCCTCATCATGGGTGTGGCCAACGATCGGTCGATTGCCTGGGGGATTGCCCAGCAAGCGGCTATGCATGGCGCCACCTTGGCGTTCACCTATCAGGGCGAGGCGCTGGAAAAGCGCGTACGCCCTCTCGCCGAAGGCGTGAAGAGCCCCCTCATCCTGTCGTGCGACGTCACGGATGAGGCCTCGGTCGCTTCGGTGTTCGAAGCCATTGAGAAGACATGGGGGCGTCTCGACTTCGTGGTCCACGCGATCGCGTTTTCCGACAAGGATGAGTTGAAAGGCCGCTACGTCGAGACCAGCCGCGCGAACTTCCTGCGCACGATGGATATCTCCTGCTTCTCCTTCACCGACGTCTGCCGCCGCGCCGAACCGTTGATGAAAGACGGCGGCAGTCTCGTGACCTTGTCGTACTACGGCGCGGAACGCGTGATGCCGCACTACAACGTGATGGGTGTCGCCAAAGCCGCGCTCGAAGCTAGCACGCGCTATCTCGCCGCCGATCTCGGCTCCAAGAATATCCGTGTGAACGCCATCTCCGCAGGTCCCATCAAGACCCTCGCGGCGTCGGGCATTGGCGATTTCCGCTACATCCTGAAGTGGAACGAGCTCAATGCTCCCATGGACCGCAACGTCACCATCGAGGACGTGGGCAAGTCGGGCCTTTATTTCATCAGCGATCTCTCGAGCGGTGTGACAGGCGAAGTTCACCATGTGGACTGCGGCTATCATGTCGTCGGCATGCTCGCGCCTGAATCCTCACAAGGCATTGCGGATCTGCTTAACGGCGCGAACCTCGCCAAGTAGAGAATTATGTCCGCGAATACTTTTGGCACGCTCTTTCGCTTCACGACCTTCGGCGAGAGCCATGGGCCCGCCATCGGTTGTGTCGTCGATGGCGTGCCGCCGCGCATTGCGCTGACCGAGGCCGATCTCCAGGTTTGGCTCGACAAACGCCGGCCCGGCCAATCCAAATATACGACGCAGCGCCAGGAACCCGATGCGGTCAAAATCCTCTCCGGCGTATTCGAAGGTGTCACCACCGGCACGCCCATCGGCCTTCTGATCGAGAATGTCGACGCGCGCTCCAAGGATTACGGCGACATCGCCGAGAAGTTCCGTCCCGGCCACGCCGACTACACCTACTGGAAGAAATACGGCATCCGCGACTATCGCGGCGGCGGGCGATCTTCCGCACGCGAGACCGCGATGCGTGTCGCCGCGGGCGCCATTGCGCGCAAGATCCTCGCCGCGCGTTTGGGAGATGGTGTGTCCATTCGCGGCGCGCTCATCCAAATGGGGCCTCATCGCATCGACCGCGCGAACTGGGATTGGGCAGAAATCGACCGCAATCCGTTTTTCACGCCGGACGCAAAGGCCGCCGAAGGCTGGGCCAGCTATCTTGAAGGCGTCCGCAAACAAGGCTCGTCCTGCGGCGCCGTGATCGAAGTGGTCGCGGACGGCATTCCCGTCGGCCTTGGAGCGCCCATCTACGCGAAGCTCGACGCCGACATCGCCGGCGCCCTCATGGGCATCAACGCAGCCAAGGGAGTCGAGATCGGCGCCGGCTTTGAATCCGCCGCACTGTCGGGCGAAGAGAACGCCGACGAAATGCGCGCCGGCCCGGACGGTGCTGTCGAATTCCTTTCGAACAAAGCCGGCGGCATCCTGGGCGGCATCTCGACGGGCCAGCCCATCGTCGCGCGTGTCGCCATCAAGCCCACCAGTTCGATCCTCGCGCCGCGCAAAACCATAGATATTCACGGCAATGACACCGAGATCATGACCAAGGGGCGTCATGATCCCTGCGTCGGCATTCGCGGCGTACCTGTTGCCGAAGCCATGGTCGCGGCCGTTCTTGCCGATCATCTCTTGCGCCATCAGGCGCAAAATACCTAACACACGTCCGGGGGGACGTTCGGGGGCGCTGTTTTAACTAGGAGCCACGATGCGTACATTCGGAAAGTTTCTCCTCGGCCTTCTGGCGAGCCTCGGTGTTCTCGTCATTGTGGTTTTCGTCGGCCTCGTCTACGCGGTCTCCAGCTTCAAAGGCGACGACCATAAGGCCCGTGCGCCGGATAAGATCGTCCTCACCCTCGATCTCGATAAAGAAATATCCGAAGGCCGCGCCCACAACGGATTCGCCGGACTGGGTAAATCAAAGCCCCGCATGCAGGATATCGTGATCGCGCTGCGCCGCGCCAAGGATGATACGCGCGTGGTCGCATTGCGCGCCACATTGAGCGTCTCGCCCCTAGGCCTCGCGCAGGTGCAGGAAGTGCGCGACATGATCGCGGAGTTCGAAACCTCGGGGAAGCCGACCTACCTCTTCTCTGAAACGATGGGTGAGACGGTCGGCGCTATGCCGTCCTATTACCTCGCCTCGGCGTTCAACAACATCTGGGTGCAACCGTCCGGCACTGTGGGCGTCGCGGGTATCGGCACCGAGCAGTACTTCTTCAAAGACCTCTTGGATCGCTTCGGCATCAAGGCCTCGTTCCTCCAGCGCAAGGAATACAAGAGCGCGGGCGAGCCCTTGACCAATTCCAGCATGTCCGCCGCCAACCGCGAGGCGCTGACAGCTCTGCTCGGCTCTTGGTTCGACCAAATGGTCACGGGCATTGCGGAAAGCCGTAAGCTTGCCCCTGAGGCGGTGAAAACGCTGGTTGATCGCGGCCCGCTCCTGGCCAGCGAAGCCCGCGAGAGCGGCCTCGTCGACGCGCTCGGCTATCGCGATGAATTCGAGGCCGCCGTGAAGGAAAAATCCCCCGGCGCCAGCGACCTCAATATCAGCGAGTATCTCGACCTTGGCTATTCAGGCAAAGGCACCTCTAAGAAGATCGCCATCATCAACGCCGTGGGCGAGATCGTGCGCGGCGACGCGGAAGAAGAACCGAACCTGTTCAGCAACGCGACGGGCGTCCGCTCCGGGGTGATGGCGAAGGCCGTGCGCGACGCGCTGGCGGACAAGGACATCGCCGCCGTATTGATCCGCGTCGACAGTCCTGGCGGCTCCTATGTCGCCTCGGACACCATCTGGCGCGAAGTCGTGAAGGCGAAGGACAAGAAGAAGCCGGTCATCGTCAGCATGGGTAATCTCGCCGCGTCCGGCGGGTACTTCATCTCCATGCCCGCCGACCGCATCTTTGCTCAGCCTGCCACTATCACCGGTTCGATCGGCGTCGTGATGGGCAAAGTGGTTGTCGGCGGCGCCATGGACAAGCTCGACGTCAATTTCGAGCGTATTACATTCGGTGAATCGGCCGGCACCTTCAGCTCGACGACCGACTTCACCCCCCAGCAGCTCGTGCGCCTGAATCAGATGCTGGATGCCACCTATGCCGACTTCACAGGCAAGGCGGCGCAAGGGCGCGGGAAGACACAGGAAGAGATCGAGAAGGTCGCGCGCGGCCGTGTATGGAGCGGCAAAGATGCCCTCGCCGCCGGCCTCGTCGATGAGCTGGGCGGCTTGTCGAAGGCCATCGACTACACCAAGACAAAAGTCGGTTTACAGCCCACCGACACGCTGGAACTCGTCGCATTCCCGAAACCAAAAGGCCGCCTGGCCGAGCTTCTGAGCGGGTTCGGAAACCCGGACCTTCCGTTCGGCATCATGAGCGCCATACAGACGCTTGTGCGGATCGGCGACGCCGTCACCCCTGTGATGAACGAATTGGAATCGGCGAACAGGCCAGGAACTCAACTCTATATGGCGCCGGTTGCAGTGAAGTAGGGATACAACGATGACGGAGATGGACACGCAAGCGGTTCCGGCTCAACCCGTCATCAGCACGGAGCCGCAGACTTGGCCCATCGCCGTCTATGTCCTCTATTTCGCCAGCTACCTCGTCGGCATCACTGCCATCGCCGGTGTTATTGTCGCGCATGTGAAGCAGGAGGGCGCGGATCCCGTCGCCCTAAGTCACTACCGCTATCAAACACGGACCTTCTGGTACGCCCTGCTCGGAGGGCTCATCGGCGTTGCGCTCCTGCTGATCCTCATCGGCTGGGTGATTATTTTCGCGTTAGGGATTTGGATGCTGATCCGCTGCGTCAAAGGTCTGATTTACGCTCTCGACCGCAAAGCGATACCGAATCCAACAACGTTGCTTTGGTAATTAAGTCCGCCGCGCGCCGATCAGGAATTCCACATTTCCCTCGGGGCCGGTGATTGGGCTTTTCTCAATCCCAACCACGCTCCACGCCGTCTGTTCCGCAAGCCAACCCGAAATCGTTGCGCAAACTTCCTCGTGAAGGGCGGGATCGCGCACGACCCCCTTCTTGCCGACGCGGTCCTTGCCCACCTCAAACTGCGGCTTGATTAGCGCGATCATCCAGGCGCCCGGCGCGGTCAGCGCCATGGCGGCCGGCAACACGGTCCGTAAGCCGATGAAACTCGCATCGCATACGACCGCGCCGATGGGATCGGGGATTTGAGCGGCGTCCAGCGTACGGGCGTTGGTGCGTTCCATCACCACCACGCGCGGATCGATGCGGAGCTTGTGGGCGAGTTGCCCGTAACCGACATCTACGGCGTAGACCTTTGCCGCGCCGTTGGTCAGCAGTACGTCCGTGAATCCTCCTGTCGAGGAACCCACGTCAACGCAGATGCGGTCCTTGGCCTCAAACCCGAAGTGTTTCAAGCCATGCTCGAGCTTGAGTCCGCCGCGCGACACCCAGGGATGCGGCTGGCCGCGCAGTGTGATCGCCGTTTCACCGTCGAACTTCGCGCCAGCCGATGTCAGCTTCTGTTCGCCTAAATAGACCAGGCCGGCCATGATGACGGCCTGCGCCTTGGTGCGGCTCTCAACGAGGCCGCGATCGACGAGCAGTTGATCGAGACGGATTTTCTCAGGCACGAGCTGGCTTGTCGCCCGCGACGACGCCGAGCGCCGAGAGGACGGTCTGCGCGATAGAAGGCGCCATCAAACCCGCGGCCTGCAATTGATCTTCGGGCTTGGCGTGCTCGAAGAATTGATCAGGGATACACAGTGTGCGGATTTTGAGGCCGTGGTCGAGCAAGGCGCGCTTCGCCAGATGTTGGAGCACGCTCGCGCCGAAACCGCCTGAGGAGCCCTCTTCAACGGTCACCAGCACTTCATGCGTACGCGCAATCCGTTCAATAAGCGCGGCATCGAGCGGTTTGGCGAACCGCGCATCAACAACCGTGGTCGAAAGGCCGCGCGCCGCAAGATCGTCAGCCGCCTTCATACATTCGGCGAGGCGCGTGCCAAGGCTGAGCAGCGCCACTTTGGAGCCTTCGCGGAGAACGCGGCCCTTGCCGATCTCGATCGGCGTTCCGCGTTCCGGCAATTCGACCCCGACGCCTTCGCCGCGTGGATAGCGTACAGCAATCGGCCCCGAATTATGCGCGGCGGCTGTGGCCACCATGTGCATCAGCTCCGCCTCATCGGCCGCCGCCATGATCACCATATTCGGCAGGCACGAGAGATAAGCGAGATCGAACGTCCCCTGATGGGTCGCCCCGTCGGCGCCGACAAAACCGGCGCGGTCCATGGCGAAGCGCACGGGTAGGTTCTGCACCGCCACGTCATGCACCACTTGGTCGTAGGCGCGCTGCAGGAAGGTCGAGTAGATCGCGCAGAACGGTTTGTAGCCCTCGGTCGCAAGACCGGCGGCGAAAGTCACCGCATGCTGCTCGGCGATGCCCACATCGAAGCAGCGGTCCGGAAACTTGTCGGCGAACTTATCAAGGCCGGTGCCGTTCGGCATCGCGGCGTTGATGGCGATAATCTTGTCGTCCACCGCCGCTTCGGCGATCAGCGCCTTGGCGAACACATTCTGATACTGCGGCGCCTTAGCGGCAGCCTTCGATTGGGTTCCGGAAACGACATCGAATTTCGTGACGCCGTGATACTTGTCCGCCGATGCTTCCGCCGGCGGGTAGCCCTTGCCCTTTTTGGTCACCGCGTGGATCAGGAACGGGCCAGTGGCTTCGCTGTCGCGCACGTTGCGCAGCACGGGCACCAGTTGGTCGATCTTGTGGCCATCGATAGGGCCGACGTAATAGAAGCCGAGCTCCTCGAACAACGTCCCACCGGTCACCATGCCGCGGCCGTATTCCTCGACACGACGCGCCGCGTTCTCAATGGGCTTGGGGAAGCGGGTCGCGATCTGCTTCAGGGCCTCGCGAATATTGAGATAAGAGTTCGACGAGAACAGGCGCGAGAGATAGGCGCTCATGGCGCCGACGGGCGGCGCGATGGACATGTCGTTGTCGTTGAGGATCACGATCAGCCGGCTCTTGAGGCTGCCCGCGTTGTTCATGGCTTCGTAAGCCATGCCCGCGCTCATGGCGCCGTCGCCGATGACCGCAATGACGTGATTGTCCCGGCCCGCGAGGTCGCGCGCCACGGCCATGCCGAGACCCGCGGAGATCGAGGTCGAGCTATGGCCGGCGCCAAAAGGGTCGTATTCGCTTTCGGTGCGCAGGGTGAAACCCGAGAGGCCGTCTTTCTGCCGGATCGTGGACATCCGGTCCCGGCGCCCGGTCAGGATCTTGTGCGGATAACACTGATGGCCCACGTCCCAGATCAACCGATCGGAGGGCGTCTCGAATACGTGATGGATCGCGACCGTGAGTTCCACAACACCGAGACCGGCGCCGAGATGCCCACCGGTGCGCGACACTTGGTGGATCGTTTCTGCGCGCAGTTCGTTCGAGAGTTGCGTCAGCTGCTCGATCGACAGGTTGCGGAGGTCGCGGGACGTAGCGACGCGGTCGAGAAGCGGTGTTTGGGGAGCGCCGGAAGACGACATGTAAGAACTCACGCGAGAAAGTTAGGACCGCCGCTCCACGGCGAAGAACGCCGCTTGCCGAAGTACGCTCGCACGCTCACCAAAAGGCAGGAGATGACGTGCCGCCGTTTCGGCCAATTCACGGGCATAAACCTTAGCACCTTCAAGTCCCAGGCGGGACACAAAAGTCGCCTTCCCGGCGGCGGCGTCCTTGCCTGTCGCCTTCCCGGTAACATCGGCGGAGGATTCCACATCCAGCACGTCGTCGGCGATCTGGAACGCGAGCCCCATGGCGATCCCATAGGCGCCCAAGGCATCGCGGTCCGTGGCCCCCGCGCCGCCCAGGATTGCCCCCAAGCGGCAGGCGCCCGCGATGAGGCAACCCGTTTTCATGTTCTGGAGACGCGTCAGCCCGGCTTGATCCAGGTTAAGTCCAATGGCCATCAGATCGATCATCTGCCCGCCAACTATGCCCTTGGCGCCCGACGCCTCCGCGAGGTCGGCGACAAGGTTCGCGCGCACCGCACCGTCGGGGTGCGTCGCTTCGTCGGCGAGCACAGTGAAGGCTTCGGTGAGCAGCGCATCGCCCGCAAGGATCGCGGTCGCTTCATCGAATTTCTTATGCACCGTCGGACGCCCGCGGCGCAGATCATCGTCGTCCATGGCCGGCAGATCGTCATGCACCAGCGAATAGCAGTGCACCATCTCGATGGCGGCCGCCGCGCGCAAAGCCCGGGCACGCGGAACGTTGAACAGATCGGCGCTGGCGCATACCAGGAAGGGGCGCAGTCTTTTGCCGCCGTCCAGCGCGGCGTAGCGCATCGCGTCCACGACCCGATTTTCGGGACCAGCCACCACCGGCAACAAGCGGTCGAGCTCGGCATTCATCGCCGAGCCGACTTCCGAAAGAACTGTTTTGAAATCCGCGGACATGTTCATCATAGTCGCCGCCGCGCTAGTCACTCGCCGGCTCCAGACCGAGGGTCTTGCCGATGCCTGTGATCTTCTCGACCTTCGTGCGCGCTTCCGCCAGCTTGCTCTCGCAATGGGTCTTCAGCGCGGTGCCGCGCTCATAGGCCTTCACCGCATCGTCCAGCTTTACCTGTCCGCTTTCCAGCTCGCGCACGATGCGTTCCAGTTCCTTCATGGCCTCTTCGAAGCCCATGGCCGCGATGTCGGCCGGGACGGTACCCTTCGCCATCTAGTGATCCTTCAGAGTTTGGACATGCGCCGTCGCACAGTCCGCCAATGCGTCCAGGTTGTAACCCCCTTCGAGCACCGATACTACCCGTCCGCCGCAGACTTTCCGGGCCACATCCATAAGCTTGGCCGTCGCCCAGGCGAAATCGGTCTCCGTCAGCCTCAGTTCGGCGAGGGGGTCGTCCTTATGGGCGTCAAAGCCGGCGGAAATGAGGACGAGGCCGGGCTTGAAGGCCTCCAGCGCGGGCAGGATTTCATCCGAGAACCGGCTGCGGAAAATGTCCGAACCGGACCCGGCCGCCAGCGGAACATTCACGATATTTCCGTGTGCGCCCCGCTCACGCACACCGCCGGTCCCCGGATAAAAGGGATACTGGTGAGTGGAGGCATAGAACGCATCGACATCCTCCCAGAACATCTCCTGGGTGCCGTTGCCGTGATGCACGTCGAAATCCACCACTGCCACGCGCTGGTGGCCATGCGCGGCGCGCGCATGCATGGCCCCCACGACAGCGTTGTTCACCAGGCAAAATCCCATCGCCCGGGTGGATTCCGCATGATGCCCCGGCGGGCGCACCGCGCAGAACGCATTGTCCGCCTCACCCTTCGCCACCGCATCCACCGCGCGCACAACGGCGCCGGCAGCGCGCTGCATCGCCTCGCCCGACCCCGGCGAGATCACAGTATCCGCGTCGATCTGACGCAAGGCGTGATCGGGGATCGCATCAAGGATTTGTGTGACGAAGTCGCCCGGATGCGCACGCGCCATGGCCTCGAGGGTCGCGCGCGGCGCTTCTTCCCGGATCAGTCCCCGGAAGGCCTCCTGCTCCATCGCCTTCAGCACCGAACGCAGCCGGTCCGGCCGCTCCGGGTGATAGGCGCCTGTGTCGTGCGCGAGACAGTCGCCATGTGTGATGAACAGTGTCGTCATGAGCTCTTTCTTATCACGCCGTCTGTCGGGCAGACTACCGGGCCATGACCATTCGAATCGGTATAGACCTGGGCGGAACTAAGATCGAAGCCATCGCGCTGGCGGCCGACGGCCGCGAGCGGTTCCGTCAAAGGGTGGCCACGCCCGCTGGCAACTATGAGGCGACGGTGCGCGCCATCGCCGATCTCGTGCGCGCAGTGGATGCATCCCTCGGGGAAAAGGGCAGCATCGGCGTCGGTATTCCCGGCGCCATCTCCCCGGCCACGGGCCTGATCAAGAACGCCAACTCCACCTGCCTCATCGGTCATGCGCTCGATAAAGACATCGCCGCGGCCGTGGGACGTCCGGTGCGCCTGGCGAACGACGCCGATTGCTTTGCGCTCTCGGAAGCCGTCGACGGCGCGGCGGCGGGCGCATCCATCGTCTTCGGCGTGATCCTCGGCACCGGCGTCGGCGGCGGCCTCGTCATTGAGAGACGGTCAATCAGCGGACCCAATGCCATCACCGGTGAATGGGGCCATAATCCGTTGCCCTGGCCGAAGGACGGCGAACGTCCCGGACCGAGGTGCTATTGCGGCCGCCATGGCTGCATCGAGACCTTCCTCTCCGGTCCCGGCCTCTCGCGCGACCACAGTCAAGGCTGGAGTGCCGAACAGATCTCGACTTCGGATGACGCGCAGGCCCGCGCCGCCATGGACCGCTATGTAGAGCGCCTCGCACGCGGCCTTGCCCATGTCGTCAACATCGTCGATCCGCACGTGATCGTATTGGGCGGCGGCCTCTCATGCGTCAGCCGGCTTTATGAAGATGTCCCGCGCCTATGGTCGGCGGGCATATTCTCCGATGTCGTGGCAACAAAGCTCGTCCCGCCACGCTACGGCGATTCCTCCGGCGTGCGCGGCGCTGCGTGGTTGTGGAACGAACTCAGCACTCCGGCTTAACCGCCTCGAGATCGATCAACTTGAATCCGATCGTGAACGCGCCGAAGTCCTGCGTCATGGAACGGCTGATGCCGGACGGCAGGATTTGCATGCCGAGTTCGTACTCGGGTGTGGCGGCGGTCGAAGCGGCGGGGAAATAGGCAAGGCTCATCGGGAAATAATTTCCGCCGCTCACGGCGGCCGGATCTTCTTTTTGAAGGACGGCGCCGCCTTTGCGTGATCCGGCGATCGCCGCGGTCACCACGAACGGTCCTTGGTCGAACGAGCCGTCGATCACGGCACTGCTGAAGAATTTCTTCCCGGCGGCGGCGCTCTCAAGCAGCGCCACGGTATGCGCGGTGGACAACAGCGTGCCGGGCGCAAGCTCGAAGCTCGTGGGCTTGTCGGCATCGTATGTCGCGGTGCCTGAACCGTCTTCTTTGAGCGTGATGGTGCCGCGGTAAGTCTTTGCCGCCTTGCCGTTCTCGAGCGTCTGCATCGTGAAGCTCGAGAACCGGCCGTTCTTGGCTTCCCATGAGGCGTAACGCTGATCGACCTTCTGCGTATTGCCGTCCGCGAACGACAGCTCCATCGCGATGTTGCTTTCGATGGTGTACCCGTCGCAACGATCAGCAAGCGTATAGATCATGCTACCGCGCGCCGCGCGCACGCCGTCGCCGGGCTTCGTTCTCAGCAGCGTGAGTTCGTAGATCGCTTTGTGTGAGACCAGCGCTTGATGCGGTTTGGCAATCGCCGGCGTGGGCGCAGCGGCCGCTGCCGGGCGTTCCGACTGCGGCGCCACCGTCAGCGCGAGACCGACAAAAGCGCCCGCACACAAAATTCGCACCAGCTTCACGCTCAACCTCATCTGTTGCCCAACACCGTCATATCCCGTGGCCGCGATTCGCCCGATTTGTTTTTGACTCAAAACAGATTAGGGGGTGAATGTGCGCCCCGCCACCCTACTCTGACACCGGGGCATCTGAATTGTTATATTGTTAAATTGCGCGGTTTAGGCCGGAAAAAGCTGGGCCGTCATACCTAAAGGCGCGCGACTTTCTTATATCGTCATCTCAGGTTGAAGGTTCGCACCCAAGACCAACTTAGTTTGTTGACTGAGTGGTCAGCCATTCGGAAAATGCAGCCAAATTTGGGGATACGGGAGTTTGGGGATGTCCGGCGCGCCGGAACCGAAGCGTAAAGCCGCTGCGGAGTCCGATCCATCTTCGAAGTCGATTGTCACGAAGCTTACGCAGCTTGTCCGCTTCACGGAACAGGCGTCGCCGAGCCGTGAGCAGGACGGCACAGGCGCGATCCTGGAGATCGCGAAGCTCGCCCATGCGCTCGTGGCCGAGATCACC
The DNA here is from genome assembly GCA_050246995.1 of Rhodospirillaceae bacterium. Taxonomy (GTDB): domain Bacteria; phylum Pseudomonadota; class Alphaproteobacteria; order Rhodospirillales; family Rhodospirillaceae; genus SHVO01. The sequence continues at coordinate 66,338 of JBFWVA010000009.1, forward strand.
GATCATTTGAAAAGCCAGGAACGCCGTATCGGCGAGCTTGAAAATCTCGCCACGACCGACGGCCTCACGCGCGTGCTCAACCGCCGCGGCTTCGAGGAAGCGCTCACCCATGAACTTTCCGTTGCCCGCCGTCACGGCGTCGGCGGCGTTTTGATCTTCGTCGACCTCGACGAATTCAAGCCGGTCAATGACACCTACGGCCACGCGGCCGGCGACGAAGTCCTGCTCACGGTCGCCAACCTGCTGCGCGGCCATATCCGCGACACCGATTATATCGGTCGTCTCGGCGGCGACGAATTCGCGATCCTTCTGCCGCGTTCGAACAAGCGCAATGGCGTGCGCCGCGCCGAGGACCTCGACCGTAAGCTCAATAACGCCTACGCGGCCTGGGATAACAATCAGATCGCGATCAAGGCCAGCTGCGGTGTACACATGTATGCCTCCAAGGCCGAAGTGAAGCCCCTGCTCGAAGCCGCCGACGCGGCCATGTACAAGATCAAGCAGGAACGCCGTGCTCGCCTGAACCTGAAGGTTCGCTAAGCTCAAGCGCCCCCTCCGCGCTGTTACCAAACAGTGGTACCGTTCGCCCAATCGTGATTCGTGGGCATAACCGCCGTGCGTACACTTCGGCTCGAAAACCAAATGGGGGACACATGAAATTCCATCCGGCGTATCTTTCTGTTCTGGCGCTCTTGGTTCCGGCGGAAGCGAGTTCGCATTTCTATTTGATGGAGCCCACGCCGATCCTGGCCCAGGACGATCGCGGCAATCCGCAAAAGCCCGAGCCGTGCGGCGGCACAAAGAGCGGCTCGACACCGGCGACGGGGGTGGTGACGCCGGTCAAGGGCGGCTCGCAGTTCCACATCAAGATCAAGGAAACCGTCTATCATCCGGGGCACTACCGGATCGCTCTGGCGGCGCAACCGCTCGATCTCCCGGCCGACCCGGAGACCGTGACGCGCGATACGGAAAAAGGACCGCGCTCCGTCTCCGCGAAGATCGACCCGAACCCAAAGCCGCCGGTCCTCGTTGATGGGTTGTTCGTGCACACCGAACGTTTTGAGTCCGGCCACATCTGGGAAACCGATGTGCGCATTCCGAACATCGACTGCGATAATTGCACCCTCCAGATCATCCAGTGGATGGCCGACCATAGTTTCAATCCGGAAGGCGGCTACACGTATCACCACTGCGCGGAACTGAAGATCACCGCCGACCCGGCGATGCCGCGCGATCAGGGCTGGTTGAAGAAATAAGGCCGCGCGAGTCCAATAAAAAAGGCCGGTCCTGAGGACCGGCCTTTTCGCTTTTCGAGGCGGGCGATTATTTCGCCGCGTCCGCTTTCACTTCCGCCTTCACCGTTTCCTTCGGCAGATCGAGCTTGATGTGCAGCTCTTTCAACTGGCGCGGCGTGACCGTGTTCGGGGCCTGCATCAGCAAGTCTTCCGCGCGGCCGGTCATCGGGAAAAGGATGACTTCGCGGATGTTCGGCTCGTCGGCCAACAGCATCACGATACGATCGATACCCGGGGCCGAACCGCCGTGCGGCGGCGCGCCATGCTTGAACGCGTTCAGCATGCCGCCGAAGCGGCTCTCGACATCGGCCTGCGTGTAGCCGGCGATCTCGAACGCCTTGTACATGATGTCCGGACGGTGATTACGGATGGCGCCCGACGACAGTTCTATACCGTTACATACGATGTCGTACTGGAACGCCTTGATGTCCAACGGGTCCTTGTTCATCAGCGCGTCCATTTCGCCTTGCGGCATCGAGAACGGGTTGTGGCTGAATTCGATCTGGCCCGTGTCGGCGTTGCGCTCGTACATCGGGAAATCCACGATCCAGCAGAAGGCGAACTGTTCGGCGTCGAGCAGATTCAGTTCGTTGCAGATTTTTGTACGCACGAGGCCCGCGAACTTCGCGGCCACGGCCGGCTGATCGCAAACGAAGAAGACGCTGTCGCCATCCTGCGCGCCGGTGGCGGCCTTGATTTGCGCGACGCGGTCGGCGTCGAGATTCTTGGCGATCGGACCCGCCGGACCATCAGACTTGAACTGGATGTAGCCGAGGCCGCCGGCGCCGTTTTCACGGGCCCATTCGTTCAGCTTGTCGAACCAGCTGCGCGGCTGATCCGAGGATTTGGGTCCAACGACGGCGCGCACGATGCCGCCTTTTTCGATGTTCTTGGCGAACAGACCGAAGCCCGAGCCTTTGAAGGCCGGGGTGACGTCGGTGATGAGCAACGGGTTACGCAGATCCGGCTTGTCGCTGCCGTACTTGGCCATCGCGTCGTCGAAGGTGATGCGCGGGAACGGGGTCTTGGTCACGCGGCGGCCCTTGCCGAACTCCTCGAACACGCCGGCGAGCACGGGCGCGATGGTGTCGAACACATCGTCCTGGGTCGCGAAGGCCATTTCGAAGTCGAGCTGGTAGAACTCGCCAGGTGAGCGGTCCGCGCGGCTGTCTTCATCGCGGAAGCAAGGCGCGATCTGGAAGTAGCGATCGAAGCCCGAGGTCATCAGCAACTGTTTGAACTGCTGCGGCGCCTGCGGCAACGCGTAGAACTTGCCCGGGTGGATACGCGACGGCACCAGGAAGTCGCGCGCGCCTTCCGGCGACGAGGCTGTCAGGATCGGGGTCTGGAATTCATAGAAGCCCGCGTCCCACATGCGCTTGCGGATCGAGGCGATGACCTTCGAACGTAGCAGCATGTTGTCGCGCATTTTCTCGCGGCGCAGGTCGAGGAAGCGGTAGCTGAGCCGCATCTCTTCCGAGTATTCCTGCTCGCCGGCCACCTGCATTGGGAGAACGGCCGCTTCGGACAGGATGGAAACTTCCTTCACGACCAGCTCGATACGGCCCGTGGGGAGCTTGTCGTTCACGGTCTCGGCAGAGCGCGGCACCACTTTGCCGAGCACGCTGATGACGCTTTCGGGCCGCACAGCTTCCAGGATCTTGAAGACAGGGGCCGAGATATCGGCCACGCACTGGGTGATGCCGAACTGATCGCGCAGGTCCACGAACAGCAAATTGCCGTGATCGCGCTTACGATGCACCCAACCCGCGATCTTCACTTCCTTACCTGCATCCTCCTGGCGAAGGGCGCCACAGGTATGTGAACGGTAGCGGTGCATCGGCTCTAATCCTTAAGAAAGGGACGGAAACGGGGGTCGGCCAACAGGGGCGCGGAGCCCTTTTAAGCGGGCGTGAAAGCACACTGAACCCCGCCTTTTGTCAAGCGCCGAGGCTTTTCCGTGGGTTGCGGCCAGCCCCCTCAGGGGCTAAGACACTGCCCATGACGTTGATTACAGACACGGACGCGCTCAGCGCACTTTGTGAACGGCTGAGTCAGACCGAGTTCGTGACGGTCGACACCGAATTCATGCGGGAAACCACCTACTGGGCAAAGCTTTGCCTAGTCCAGGTCGCCGGCCCCGACGAGGCCCACTGCATCGACCCGCTGGCCCCGGGGATCAATCTCAAGCCGCTTTACGACCTGCTGGCCAACCCCAAGGTCCTCAAGGTGTTCCACGCGGGACGCCAGGACCTTGAAATCTTCTATACGGCTACGACCTCGGTCCCCACCCCGATCTTCGACACCCAGATCGCCGCCATGGTCTGCGGCTTCGGCGACCAGGTCGGCTATGAGACCCTAGTTTCAAAGCTGGCGGGCGCGCACCTCGATAAGTCCCAGCGCTTCACGGACTGGTCGCAGCGCCCCCTCACCGACCGCCAGGTCAAATACGCCCTCGGCGACGTCACCCATCTGCGCAAGGTCTACCAGCAGCTCGCCAAGAAGCTGGAAAAATCGGGCCGCCTGCCGTGGCTGCAGGAAGAAACCGATACCCTCACCGATCCGGCCACTTATCGGGTGGAGCCGCGGGAATCCTGGCGCCGCATCCGTGCGCGCACCCGCGCCCCGCGCCTATTGTGCGTCCTGCGCGAACTCGCCGCCTGGCGTGAACTCACGGCGCAGGCCCTCGATATGCCGCGCCAGCGCGTGGCCAAGGACGATGCTCTGCTCGAACTCGCCGCCAGCATGCCGGTGACCGTCGACGACATTAAGCGTTCGCGCCTCGCCAAGCCGCTCGCCAGCGGCAAGTATGTGGAAGGCGTGCTCGCCGCCATCGCCAAGGGCCGTGCCGTTCCCGAAACCGATTGTCCGAAGCCCGACCGCCAGGACAACGGCGACAATCCGGCTCCGCGCGCCATCGTCGAGCTCTTGAAGCTGCTTTTGAAAACCAAGTCGGACCGCCACCATGTGGCCCAGCGTCTCATCGCCACCAGCGACGACGTCGAAGCCATAGCGCTCACCGACACCGCCGACGTTCCCGCCTTGCACGGCTGGCGCCGCGAACTGTTCGGCGAAGACGCCCTCAAACTCAAACACGGCAAACTCGCCATCGGCCTGTCGGCCAACGGCAAGGATGTCGAGGTGTTTGAACGCTAAACGCTAAATGATGCGAATCTGGGCCACGAGGCCCAGGTGATCGGCCAGGCGCTTGAGGCGCCTTTCGTAGGAGCCCGTGCGGAACAAGGGCTCGCCGCCGGGCACGCGCAGCACCAACTTCTCACCGTCGATCTTCAGGGACGTCTTGCTCACCCAGCCGGGCGCGCCGGCGGACAGGGCGTATGCGAGGCGCATTGCCAGGCCCACCGTCTGGATACGCGCGATGCGGGATTCGGCCAGAAGCGCATGCGCTTGCTCGATGATCGGCGCCGTCGCTTCGGATTGGTAGCGGTAGTACATCACCAGGGCCAAAGCGGCGCGGTCTTCGTGCCCCAGTCCGAGGAACGGCAGTCTCAGTACGCGCAGGAATGCCTGCTCGGCGCGGTAGTCGGGATGTTCCGTCCACCACACATCGCGCAGCAAGCACGCCGCGAGACGCAGTTTGCGTTGACGCGCGCTTTCATCCTTGAACAGGCCGCTCATCCATTTGAAGGACTCGTGGCCCGCTTCCGCGGAGCGCCCGGCGGACCGCGCCATTTCCTCGGCGAGACTAATGATCGGGTCCTGTTTGCGCACGCTCGCCGGCAGATCCTTGAAGAACTGCCCTTCACGCATACCGTAGATCGAAAACACCAGCGCGCGCGGCTTGACGACTTCGAGGAGTCGTTCAAGCACGGCGGCGCCGAGCGGCAATGTTGCGAGACGTGATTTTGACACGCCTTTGATCTGCTCGAGACTGCGCTGCGAAAGACGCGAGATCACGTCGAACAGCGAAATCGCCTGCTGGCGTTCCAGCGTGAAATTGTCGAGCACATGCAAGGGATAGTTCATTTGCGCGATGCAGACTCGCGCGAGGGAACGCCATGCGCCGCCGACTGCATAGAGAGTCTGGTCGCGATGCTTGGTGACCCACTTATGTTTGTCGAGCGCTTTGTCGATAAGCGTCAGCGCCTTGTCGCGGTCGCCTTCGGCGGCTTCGGACAGGCGCAGCAGACCGAGCGGCATGGTCGTATGCTCGCTCATACGGCGGTTTCCGACTTTGACGAGTTCCAAACTACCGCCACCAAGATCGGCCACGATGCCTTCAGCGTCGGGAATTCCGCACAGGACACCAAGCGCCGAACGCTCGGCTTCCTGTTTTCCGCTGAGGATCTGCACGTTGATCTTGGTCTTGCGCGCCAAGGCTTTCGCGAACGCCTTGCCGTCCGTCGCGTCGCGCACCGCCGCAGTCGCGAGCGCGTCGATGCTGCCGGCGCCAAGCGCGCGCGAGATTTTCACAAAGCGGCCCACGGTATCGAAGGCCATCTTCACGCCGTCGGAATTCAGCTTGCCGGTTTTCTCCAGCCCCTTGCCGAGCGCGCAGATCGCCTTTTCGTTGTGCAGCGGGATAGGCGTGCGCGTCTGGCCGTCATAGACCACGAGACGCACGGAGTTCGAACCGATGTCGATCACGGCCACCGGTTTGCGGGGCCGTTTGCTTTCACCGCGCCGGGTTTTGGATGTGACTTTCCGGGCCATCAACTACGAAAAAACATTGGAAATGGCGGCCGGGCGGCCACCGTCATGCCCGTTTGATATCAGAGTTACCGGCGGCTGGGAACCAGCTTGGGAAGGCGCTTCTTGGCGCGTTCCAGAGCGCTGCCCTGGCCCGACAGACTCGGGTTCGTCATGAAATACTCATGCGCCGAGAAGGGCCGTTCGCCGGCCTGCTCGCGGACATAACGCCCATCCGGCTGCAGCACCCAACTTTGTTCGTTGTCGTTCATGTTCGCGACCATGATCTGGTCCAGCACCTGCTGATGCACGGTCGGATTCTCGATCGGCACGAAGCTTTCGACGCGCGCAACCAGGTTGCGCGGCATCCAGTCGGCCGAGGAGATGAACACCTTGGCGTGCTGTGACGGCATCTCGTGACCGTTGCCGACACACATGATGCGCGAGTGTTCCAGGAAACGCCCGACGATGCTCTTCACGCGGATATTTTCGGAAAGGCCGCTCACGCCCGGCCGCAGGCCGCAAATGCCGCGGATGACGAGGTCGATCTTCACGCCGGCCTGCGAGGCACGGTACAGCGCGTCGATGATGTCGGGATCGACCAGCGAATTCATCTTCGCCCAGATCGTGCCGGGACGCCCCTGCTTCACGTGCTCGATTTCGTCGGCGATCAGTTTCATGATCCGCTCACGCAGGCCCAGCGGCGCGATGGACAGCTTTTCCAGCGCGTCCGGTTGCGCATACCCCGTCATGTAGTTGAAGACGCGGCCCGCATCGCGCCCGAGCGCCGGGTCCGACGTAAAGTAGGACAGGTCGGTGTAGATCTTCGCCGTCACCGGATGATAGTTGCCCGTGCCGAAGTGCACATAGGTCCGCGTCTCGTTGCCCTCGCGGCGCACGACCAGCGAGATCTTGGCGTGCGTCTTGAGGTTCACGAAGCCGAACACCACGTTTGCGCCCGCGCGCTCCAAATCGCGCGCCCAGCGGATATTCGCTTCTTCGTCGAAACGCGCCTTCAGCTCCACCATCGCCGTGACGGATTTCCCGGCTTCGGCGGCTTCCACCAGCGCCTTCACGATCGGGCTGTCCTTACTGGTACGGTACAGCGTCTGCTTGATCGAAACGACGTTGGGGTCGCGCGCGGCCTGGCGCAGGAACTGCACCACCACGTCGAAAGATTCGAACGGGTGATGGACCACAATGTCCTTCTGGCGGATGGCGGCGAAACAATCGCCGTCGAAATCACGCACCCGCTCCGGAAAGCGCGCGTTGTACGGTGGGAACAGGAGGTCCGGCCGCTCGTCGATGATGAGCTGCTTAAGATCGGTCTGCCCGATCATGCCATCGATCTTGAAACTGTCGGCCGGCGAGACTTCAAGCTCGTCGCAGATCACCTTGACCTGATCGTTGGGCATGTCGCCGGCGAGAGCGAGCCGGATGCACGTCCCGCGGCGGCGGCGCTTCAACGCGCTTTCGAAACTCGTCACCAAGTCCTGGGCTTCTTCGTCGACTTCCATTTCAGAATCGCGGATGACACGGAAGTGGCCGGTCTGCAGCACCCGGAAGCCCGGGAACAGCGCGTCCAGGAACATCGTCACGACGTCCTCGACGAGGATGAATCGCACCGCGCCGCCCTTGAGGCGCACGAAACGCTGCACCTGCGTCGGGATCGGCACCAGCGCGCGCATCACTTCGCCATCGCTGATACGGGCAAGTTGCAGCACCAGGGCATGACCCAGGTTTGGGATGAACGGGAACGGATGCGCCGGATCGACCGCCAGCGGGGTGAACACCGGAAAGATGTGCTCCAGGAAACGCGCTTCCAGTTCGCGCCGGTCCTCGTCGGAAAGATCATCAGGCCCAACCACGAAAATCTGGTTCTCGGCCAGCAGCGCCTTCAGTTCGATCCACGCCTCGTCCTGTTGCTTGAACAGGTGGCGCACTTCGTCGTTGATCACGTCGAGCTGTTCGCGCGGTGAAAGGCCGTCGGCCGACGGCAGCGCAATGCCTGCGTTCACCTGGCCTTTGAGGCCGGCGACGCGCACCATGTAGAACTCATCGAGGTTCGACGCGGAGATCGACAGGAACCGCACCCGCTCGAGCACGGGGTGGCGCGGATTACGCGCCTCTTCCAAGACGCGTGTATTGAAGGCCAGCCAGGACAGCTCCCGATTGATGAAGCGCTCGCGCGGCGAGAACGAGTCCACCGCCGGCGCCTTGGCGCGCGCGCTGCGGGATCGGTTCTGCTCTGGTGCGGGTTCGGCGGGGTTCATAAAAGTGCAATGATTTAAGGCTATTAAGGGTATCATGCGCCCATCCGCCTATCAAATGAAACGCCGTAAATGAAAATCGTCCACCTGTTACGTCACGCCAAGTCCGACTGGGGCGATCTTTCGCTTTCGGATCATGAGCGCCCGCTCAATAAGCGCGGCATCGAAGCGGCTAAAGCCATGGGCAGGCGCCTGGCCGCCGAAGACTTTCAGGTCGACGCCGTGTTTTGCTCCACCGCCCGGCGCGCGCGCGAAACGCTGGAGCTTCTCGGCCGCCCCTTTCGCAAGGTGCCCGCTGTTTTCACCGATACGCTCTATATGGTGTCCGAACAGGACCTGTTCGATTTCATCAAGCGCGCGCCCGAGACTGCGCAGTCCATTTTGATTGTCGGTCACAATCCAACGACGCAAGACGCTGCGCTCGCGCTCATCGGACGCGCCGCGCCGGGCCAGGCGCAGGCGCTCGCGAAGCTGAAGGAAAAATATCCGACCTGCGCGCTCACATCGATCCGCTTCAACGCGGCGACGGCGTGGCGCAATGTGGCGCCGGGAACGGGAACGCTCGCGGGTTTCCTGCGCCCGCGCGATCTGGCGCATACGCCGCCCGCGAAGAAAGCCGCTCAGAAAAAGAAAACTAAACGCTCTCCTCGCCGATGATCGTTTTCATCAGGGGGATAGTGATGGGCCTCTTACCGGCAAGCGATTCCTTATCGGCGGTCGCGACCAGTTTGCGCGCGGCGGCGAAGCTGCGGTCGATGCGGCGCAGGACATAAGCGATCACATCCGGCGCGACGCCCAGTTGGCGGTCGCTGAACAGCTTCACCAGCACCGCCTCCATCATCGCATCGTCCGGCGGCGCGATCGGCACGGCGGGAATGGACGACAGTCGCGACTTCAGATCGGCGAGTTCGGTTGCCCAGCGCGCCGGCGGCTCGCGTCCGGTCAGCAGCAGGGCGCCGTTGCTCTCGCGCACGCCGTTGAACAGATGGAACAGCGCACGCTCGTCGCACGCATCGCCCTCTTCGACCAGGAACGCCTTGTATTTGCCAAGCAGCGCACCGACCGCATCCGTCGTCAGATCCGGCGCGGCGATTGCGACAGCCTGCGCGCGCAGGGCGAACACCTGCGCGAGGTGTGACTTGCCGCACCCCGCCGGGCCAAACAGCGCGAGTACATGACCCGGCCATGCGGGCCAGCGGTCGATCCATTCCACGGCGTCTTGGTTTCCCGGCGCGACCAGAAAATCTTCGCGCCCGAACGCCGGCCGGTGGCCGAGATCGAGCGCAAGCTGGGTGGCCGTCCGCGCCTCACTCATGCGGAACACGGGTATTTCACGGGGGTGTGCCTTCGGCCGCGGCGCCCGGCTGGGTCCCCGGTTGATTTAACGCACGGCGCGCCGCGCCCGCATTCTCCAGTACCCAAACGCCGTTCTGCTGCGTGAAGGCTAGATTGTGCTGGCCCATGGCGAGGCGAAGCTGATCCTCGGCGCCCGCGTAGTGGATGGTGATCTGCACGCGGTCGCGCGTCATCGCCTGTACGTCCACCTGATCGACCAGCGCGACGTTGCCCAGCCGATTGCGGATGCTCAGCCATTCCTTCAGGTCCGTCACCGGCACCAGCGCGGTCATCTGGCTCTTCACGCCGAACGACACGCGGTTACGGCGGCGCCAGCTGTCGGCGGCCGCGCTCACGGCCGTGGTCACCGCGCCCGCGATGACTTCCGGTGCGGCTTGCCCCGGCGCGCCCGAATGCGTGACAGCGGTTTCCACCGGCGGCATGTCGGCGCGGATCTCGCTGATCTCCATGCTGATGGGTCCGTTGCCGTCGATGGTGGCGACCACGACCAGCGCGCCGCCGGCCTGATAACGCTCGGCGAGTTGCAGCAGAGGACCTGCGTTTTTCGAGGTGGCGGCTGCCGCCGTCACTTGCGCGTTGTCCTGCGCGTCGCCCGTCGGAACGATCAGCGGCAAGAGACCGCCATCGGGTTCCGAGCGCAGCCACGTATCATGCCACACGCTGCCCCATAGGCTGGCGTTGCCGCCCGTCACCATCACGGGCACGACCACCAGAGGCCCGCTCAAGGTCTCAGTGAAGGGAACGCCCGCGTTGCGCAGAAGTTGGCGGATGGCGTTTGGATTGAAGCGCACCGTAAGCTCGGCGAGATAACGCACCGCCGAGCTGCGCTCATTGGCGATGGAGAACTCGCGTACCATCTCGATGATCTGTTCGGCGCTCTGCTGCGGCACGTGCGCGAGATCGTCGCGCGCCACGATGCGCTCCAGGATGCGGCGAAAGCCAAGCACGCGGCCCTGCGTCAGGCCACGGTCGCGAGCCTCGCCCACGCTGCCCGCCGTCACGTCCACGGGCACCGATTCGGCTACGAAAACGTCCGTCACCCGGCGCGGCGGGACCGCCGCCGCCTGGGCAAAGGCGCGTCCGGACAGCAAAGAAACGCTGATCGGAAGGGCCGAAACAGCCCCTGCTACGGCCATTGCAAAGCGGCGTCGATTAAGTATGTTGGCCCTCACAACGGCACCTGCCATAACCTGTTTCAAATAAAGATAATTCGCCCGCAGCGTGAACGCGCGCGGGCGTCCTTAGGGTCGAATTTAGCATTCATGAAGAACGGTTTAACCTACAAAGACGCCGGGGTCGATATCGACGCCGGTAACGCTCTCGTGGAAGCCATCAAGCCGTTGGCCAAGGCTACGTCGCGCTTGGGCTCCGATGCCTCACTCGGCGGCTTCGGCGCGTTCTTCGATCTCAAGGCCGCCGGTTTCAAGGATCCGGTCCTCGTCGCCACCACCGACGGCGTCGGCACCAAACTCCTTGTCGCCCAGGCCGCGGGCAAGCACCGCACCATTGGAATTGATCTCGTCGCCATGTCCGTGAACGACCTCGTCGTGCAGGGGGCCGAACCGCTCCTGTTCCTCGACTACTTCGCCACCGGCAAGCTCGATGTCGCCTCCGCGCGCGAAGTCATCGCGGGCATCGCTGAAGGCTGCAAGATCGCCGGCTGCGCGCTCGTGGGTGGTGAAACCGCCGAAATGCCCGGCATGTATGCTCCGGGCCATTACGACCTCGCCGGCTTCGCCGTTGGCGCCGTCGAACGCGAACAGGCCCTCACGGGCGCGACCGTCAATCCGGGTGACATCATTCTTGGCCTTGCCTCGTCGGGCTTCCACTCGAATGGATATTCACTTGTGCGCCGCGTCGTTGAGAAAAGCGGCCTCGGCTACGACAGCCCAGCCCCGTTCGCGCGCATCGGCACGCTGGCGGATTCCCTGCTCACGCCGACCCGCATTTATGTGAAGAGCTGCCTCGCCGCCATCCGCGCCGGCCACATCAAGGCCCTCGCCCACATCACCGGTGGCGGTTTCGTCGATAACGTGCCGCGCGTTCTACCGGACGGCGTCGGCGCCGACATCGACGCAGGCGCCATCTCGCTGCCGCCGATGATGAAGTGGATCGCCAAACAGGGCGGCATTGAAAGCGCCGAACTCGCCCGCACTTTCAACTGCGGTGTCGGCATGGTCGTGGTCGTTTCGCCCGAGAAAGCTGAAGAAGCTACGAAGCTTCTCACCAGCCACGGCGAAACCGTCATGCGTATCGGCATCGTCGTCAGCCGTGACGCCGAGCCGCGCGTGAAGATGCTGAATCTGGACCGCTGGCTGGATTAGCCCACAACGCTCCGTCATCCTTGCGGCGAAGCCGCGAGGATCCAGGGGTGTTTTGTTTTTAAACCAAATACGAAAAACCCCTGGGTCCCCGGCGCTATGCGCCAAGGACGACAGAGCATTACGCGAGCCGATCCAGGTCGATCTCGCCCGAGATGATTTTCCGCAAGACTTCCGGATAAAGCGTCTGCTCGCGCGCCTGCACGCGCGCGGCCAGCGTTTGCACTGTGTCGCCCGGCTCCACGGGCACAGCGGCCTGCATCACCAGCGGGCCATGGTCGTATTCGCCGTCGACGACATGGATGGTCGCGCCGGTCTCCCGCTCAGCGGCTTTCAGCACAGCCTCATGCACGAAAGCGCCGTACATGCCCTGGCCGCCGAACTTCGGCAGCAAGGCGGGATGAACGTTGAGGATGCGCCGGTGATAAGCCTTCAAAGTCGCCGGGCCCAGCTTGCGCATATAGCCCGCCAGCACGACGAGGTCCGCGCCGTGGCTTTTCAGCGCTTCGGCTATCGCGGCGTCTGTCGCGTCGTCCGATCCGGTGACCTTGGCGCTGAGGTGCGCCCACGGCACGTTGTTCTCGCGCGCCCAGGCGATGGCGGTGCTGTCGCGATTATTGGAAATGAGAATAGCGGGGTCGGCGTTGAGAGCGCCGGCGCGCATCGCCGCGACGATGACGCGCATGTTCGTCCCGTTGTGGGACGCGAGGAAACCGATACGCGGACGGGCGGGCATCATGGTCATGAGGCCCGCCCGCGCTGCGTTCGTTAGCCGACGATTTCAATGCCGGAGAAGAAGAACGCGATTTCGATAGCCGCATTTTCCGGCGAGTCAGAACCATGCACCGAATTGGCTTCGATCGATTCCGCGTGGACCTTGCGGATCGTGCCTTCGGCGGCGTTCGCCGGGTTGGTCGCGCCCATGATCTCACGATTGCGCGCCACGGCGTTTTCACCTTCGAGGACCTGAGCGACGATCGGGCCCGAGATCATGAAGTTGCACAGGTCGTTGAAGAACGGACGCTCCTTGTGGACGCCGTAGAAAGCTTCCGCCTGAGCGCGGGAGAGTTGCATGCGCTTCTGCGCGACGATGCGCAGACCGCCCTTTTCCAGCATGGCGTTGATGGCGCCGGTCAGATTGCGGCGGGTGGCGTCGGGCTTAATGATCGAAAAGGTGCGTTGATTAGCCATGACTTACGTCTCGCTCCGGAATGAGGTGGTAAAGGAAATAGACCCAAATTTGCGCGGTTTATAGACAAGTGCGCCCTGCGGCGCAACCGGGCAGGGTGAAACCCGGCGGTCGTGCGGTGGCCTAGTTTAGGGGGCCTTTTTCCTCGGTTTTCAGGGTCGCGGGGTCGATCTGCGCCCCGCCGGCCTGGTGGTGCACCATCAGCCAAACGGAACCGCTGCGCACGAAAACGTTGGTCGCCGCCAGGAATTGCGCGCCCGCGCCGATCCGGATCTGCTCGATACATGTCACCAGCGCGACATCGCCCAGCAGCTGAACGGTCTCGCCATGGCTCGATATCGTGAGCACTTCCGGGTTGCTGAGGATTGCGCTCCAGCTTCGCATTACGGCGGCGCGGCCGCTGAGCGCCGGCCGTCCGGGATGGATGCAGCTGATCGGCGCATCTTTCGCCCACACCGTCTCCATCGCTGTCACGTCGCGCGTGGCGAACGCGGCGTAAAACGCCGCATTGGCAAACAGGATGGCGTCATGTTCGGACATCGGCTACAGCATAAGACTGTTTTACAGCGCGAGGATAGCACGAGGTCGTAATGGCGAATGTTGATGCACTTCAAGGCCCTGTGCGCGCGCCGGCTTCCGGCAAGGCCCCCACGTCGGCTGTTGTGTTCGCGCATGGCTACGGCTCCAACGGCGACGATCTTATCTCCCTCGCCCCGTTTTTCGCGCACGCCTTGCCCGATGCGATCTTCTATTCGCCCAATGCGCCCGATCCTTGGGAAGGCGGCATGATGGGCGGACGTCAGTGGTACAGCCTCGCCGGATTCGATCCCGAAGCCATCCAGCGCGATCCCCTGCGCATGGGTGAGACCTTCCGCGCCATGAACGAACGCGTCGTGAAAGCCGCGGTGCGTCTCGATCTTTTCCTGGATCAGATCCTCGCCGCGCATAGCCTGGCGCCGGAGCGCCTTGCGCTGATCGGCTTTTCCCAAGGCACGATCATGAGCCTGCATGTGGGTTTACGCCGTACGCAGAAGATCGGCGCCATCCTCGGGTTCTCGGGCGCCTTGAGCGCCGCCGACAAACTCCCCGGCGAGATCAAGACCAAGCCGCCGGTCGCGCTTGTGCATGGCGCCGAGGACCCGGTCATTCCGGTGCGCGCCACCGTCGAAACGGAAAAAGTACTCAAGGACCTCGGCGTGCCGGTGCAAAGCATGATCATTCCGGGCCTACAGCACGGCATCGACAACGCCGGCGCCAATTTCGGCGCGCAGTTCCTGCACGAGCAGGTTGGGTAAACACCACCACTGTCATTGCCCGCTTTATGCGGGCAATCCATTCATTAACCGACACCGTATTCGTTGCGCGATGGATCGCCCGCATAAAGCGGGCGATGACATATGAGAGTGTTGCGAGTTAATACGCCGCCCCGTCGGCTTCCTCGTCGTCGCCGTCACGGTCGCGGCGGTCCTGCTTGTCCTTGTCCAATTTCTTGAACGCACCCGGCGTGTGATGCATGCGCGCGAGCTTCTTTTTCCGCTCGCGCTTTTTCTCCTGCGCGCGCAGCCAAAACAGGACACCAAGGATCGCGATGCCGAGCCCCGCCCACGGCACGATCACAGTGATGGATTCTTCGATCGCCATTTCCGCGCGCACGGATGCACGGCATTCCGGCAGGTTACGCCGGCAAGCGTCCCGCTGCGCCTTTTCCGATTTGGACGTGAACCACGGCAGGTCGATGCCCTGGCTGGGCATGACTTGGGCGCGTGCGGGCGTGATGACCGCAAACCCAACCATAAGAGCAAAAATCGTCAGGATCGTGCGCGTACGGGTCATGATCCCACCCTACCGTTAGTCGTAAACATCGCAACAATGTACAGGAATCAAAGGCTTCTGCACAGCCATCGCGGGCGCGGCGTTGTTACGCGCCTGTCTGTGTGCGCAGCAACATTACCATTTCCGCGCTTTAGCTCGCCGCATCAGCTTTGCTAAGCTTTCCTTTCAAGAGCTAGGCAGGGAAGATGATGCACGCATCACTGTCTAATCGACGCAACAGGAAGGAGACGAGCATCGCTCGCCACATCGCCGCACATATGCACGCGCGCGGATAAGCAAGGGACCCCTACGGGTCCCTTTTTGTTTGTCGCGCCTACTCATGCCCGCTCTCATCTCGAAGGAGGAAGACGCCATGGCTGACAACACCGCGAGAAGCACTGGAACCACCAAGGGCACACGATGCGTGGCCCTGGTCGGACCGCAATCGAGCGGCAAGACCACGCTCATTGAAAGCATGTTGGTCGCGGCCGGGGCCATTCCGAAACGAGGAAGCATTGAAGCCGGCACCATGGTGAGCGACGTCAGTCCGGAATCGCGCGCGCGGCATATGTCCACCGAGATCACGCCCATCCGCTTCAATTACCTTGGCGACGATTGGGTGGTGCTCGACTGCCCCGGCGCGGTCGATCTCATCCAGGAATCGCAGCAGGCGATGATGGTGTCCGACGCCGTCGTGGTGGTCGCCGATCCGGATGAAACCCGCATGCTGGCGCTCGGCCCCCTTCTGCGCTTCCTCGACGCGCACAAGATCCCCCACTTCCTGTTCATCAATAAGATCGACGCCGACGTGAACGCGGTCCAGGAACTGCTCGCCGCGGCGCAGCGCCAGTCCGCGCGGCCGCTCGTCTTGCGCCACGCCGTGATCACGGAAAGCGGCCACATCACCGGGTATGTCGATCTCGTTGCAGAACGCGCCTATCACTATATCGAGGACAAAGCATCCGAGCGCATCCCCATCGAGAAAGTCGGCGACGGTTCATTGGACGGCGCGCGGCGTCAGCTCATCGAAAAGCTGTCGGACTTCGACGATGCCCTTCTCGAGAAACTTCTCGAGGATGTCGTTCCGGAACGCGGCGAAGTCTATCGCCATCTCACCCGCGAGATGCAGGAAGACCTCATCGTCCCGGTGATGATTGGCGCCGCCGAACACGGTCACGGCGTGCGGCGCCTGATGAAGGCGCTGCGTCACGAGGTTCCGCCCGCCAGCGCCACCGCCGACCGCCTTGGGATTCCCGCGGGCACGCCTGTCGCGCAGATCTTCAAGACCGTCTACGCGCCGCATGTCGGCAAGCTGTCCCTCACACGTGTCTGGCGCGGCGCGCTGAAAGACGGCGATACCCTCGCGGGGGTGCGCATCAGCAACATGCAGGAGGCCGGCGAACCGAAGCAGGCGAAATCCGGCAAACTGCTGAGCATCAATGAGGGCGGCATCGTCGCGCTGAGTAAGTTCGACGCCGGCAAGGCGGGCTCGATCCTGACGGAAAGCGCGGCCCTTGCCCCGAAGACGTGGCCGAAACCGCCGACACCGCTGTTCACCGTCGCCATCTCGGCCAAGGAGCGCAAGGACGACGTCAAACTCGGCGAGGCCCTGCGCAAGATCAGCGAGGAAGATCCCTCGCTTTCCATCGACCACGTCAACGAGACCTCCGAGCTCCTGGTGCGCGGACAAGGCGACATTCAACTCGGAATCGCGCTCGAAAGGCTCAAACGGAAGTTCGATCTCACGGTACAGACTCACACGCCGCAAGTGCCCTACCGCGAGACCATCCGCAAGGCCATTACCCACCATGCGCGCCACAAACGCCAATCGGGCGGACACGGCCAATTCGCGGACATCCGCGTGGAGATCAAACCGCTGCCGCGCGGCTCTGGCTTCGTCTTCACGGATTCGATTGTCGGCGGTGTGGTGCCGAAAAACTTCATCCCGGCGGTGGAGGCGGGCCTGAAAGACAACACCGCGCATGGCCCGCTCGGGTTCAACGTCGTCGACATCAACGTGCGCCTCTACGACGGCCAGTATCACAGCGTCGACAGTTCGGATCAGGCGTTCCGCACCGCGGGGCGTCAGGCCATGACGGAGGCGCTTCCCCAATGCGAGCCGGTCCTGCTCGAACCCATCTACGATGTAAAAATCTACATGCCCACTGAGTTCACCTCGCGTGTGCAGCGGGCCATCACGCAAAGGCGGGCGCAGATCCTTGGCTTCAACGCCCGCGAAGGCTGGGACGGTTGGGAGGAGATCCACGTCAACATGCCCGAAGCGGCAATGCAGGATCTCATCACCGAAATCCGCTCCATCACCCAAGGCATCGGTACTTTTGAATCGCTATTCAGCCATTATCAGGAATTGATCGGCCGCGACGCCGAACGCGTCGTGCAGTCGCGCAAACAAAATATGGAGGCGGCGGCCCACCACTGAACGCGTTCATCAATATTTAGTAGCGCGGTGATGAAAAGCGTCCGACCTGATCCGATCAGTTGATCGGATCAGGTCTTTTTTTGACGTGGCCGCCATGGGCCGCAAAAGCGGTTTGCGCTTCTGCTCATCAGGGCCACAAGGGCGCTACTTTTTTGCCTTACTTGCGAGGTTATATAAGCCCCTCCATATGCTAGGGTGCCGATGACGTTCCGCCAGAAAATAAAAACCTTCCGGGAGAAGGTGACGCGCCTGCCCAAGCCGGTTCGGATCGTGGTGGGGATCCTCCTTGTCCTCTCCGGACTTGTCGGGTTCCTGCCCATTCTCGGGTTCTGGATGGTTCCCGCCGGACTTGCGGTCCTCGCGATCGACATTCCGATCGTGAAGAAACTCGTTCACCGGATGACGACGGCGTTCAACCGGTGGCGCCGTAAGCGGCGGGCAAAGTAGATAAGGTTGCCGGGGGGCATGAAAGCTCTACGCGTTTTTCTTTTCGCCGGCCTTACGGTTGCCCTTGCCGCTTGCACGCGCGCGCCCGCAGATGAAACTCTCAGAAGCGATTTGCAAGTGCTCATCGAAGCCAACTTCGCACCCGGCCTTCTTGAGGTCGTGTCCGCGCAGCACACGCGCGTGCTGCCCTATTTCGGACCCGGCGAGAAAGTGCGCGTCGGTTACGATGCCGCATTGCGTGTAAAGCGCGACCATCGGTTTGGGGCCTGGGATCAGATCAATATCGCGACCCTCGCCCTCCTCATGGACGCGGCGCCCGACCAGATCCGCGGTGTGAAGCCAAATGGGAACGCGGCCGGCGACATGATCTCCGTGCGCGGCGGCCTCGCCTATCTCAAGAACGGCGACACACTCAAGCTCGACACCACACCGCCCGAAGCCGCTCCAAAGGAGGCCCCGGGCTTCGTGCTCGTGTCCGACATTCGCAATGGCATCAAGCGCCGCATCGCAAACCTTGAGAAAACGTGGCGCGCCTCGCGCACCGCCATTTCATATGACGAATGGAAGCTGGCGCGCCGCGCCGTCGCCGGCCGCGCCGCGCGCCACGACGGCGGCGTCTCGATCGCCACCGACGTCGAAGGCTCGGTTTATTGGCATTTGGGCGACGCCGTTCAACGCACAGCCGATAGCAATAATATGGTCTTCGCCAACGTTGCGACGAAGGGCCCGCAGGAAGCGCTTGATTTTCTGCGCGACGGACGTGTCACGGCCATCGTCATGCGCAACACCGAAGCCGCGCTCGCGGCCAACGGCGTTGCGCCCTATGCCGATACGGGGCCATACAAACTCGAAGCGCTCGCCGCGCTCTATCCGGAACCCGTGCATGTGATCGTGAAGGAGGGCAGCACCATCGGTTCTCCGGCTGAGTTGTTCGGCAAACATGTCGGGGTTGCAGGCACCGCGCGTGTCGATGCGGTCGAAGCTGAAGCGGTGTTGCGCGGTCACGGCGTTCCGCTGTCCGCCCTCGCCGCGCCGCTGGCCGCCGTGCCGACCGCGACCGCCCTCGATCAACTGGAAGCCGGCGCCTTCGATGCGCTCATCGTCACCGCGCCGCTGCCGAGCGCGCCCTTGCGCGACTTCGCCGCACGGCGTCCCATTCGCCTGTTGCCCTTCGACAGCGACGCCATCGCCTTCCTCACCACCGGCATGGCCAGCTACGTCGCCATCACCATCCCGGCGCGTACCTACCCCGGCCAGACGCGACCGCTCGCGGCCGTGGCCGCCGTCACGATGCTTGTTTCGGTGAATACGGTGCCGGCCAAGGAGGCCGCCAGCCTGCTCGACCTCATGCTCACCCAGGTCGATTACCTGCCGCTGGGCAGCCTCACTGGAGCTATGGTCGGGCGCGAGGACGCTCACCGGGCCATGACCCTGCCCTGGCATGCGGGCGCGATCGCCTACTTCGATCTCGCCGCCAAACAGTAGAGGGCGTCGCCCTCGGTCGCCTTTCCCGGGCGCACGTCGCATACCAAACGACCATATATTGCATATATTTTAATCATTAATTTTATATGATTAAAAATTAGGCTTTCTAAAGGAGCGCCACTCGCCGCCCTTTCGCCATCCGCGAATTTCCAACCCTTTGGATTCCCCTCTGAATCTCTGGCACTGCGGCATAATTGCTGCATCGCACAAAGCTGGCACAACCCTTGCAATAGTATTCGCGGGCCTGTGCCCGACGGACTGACGCAATCGCGGGGAAGCGCGGAGCGCCGGTTTGGAGAACCTAATTTGCGAGAGGGGATAAAAATGAAAACCAAAATCGTCGGCCTGCTTGGTGCAGCCCTCATGATCGCCACGCCGTTCGCGGCCAGCGCTCAGGACAGCGCGCTGCCCGGCACTTTCACCGGAAACGTCGCCATCGTCAGCGATTACGTATTCCGCGGCGTGACGCAGACGCTGCAGGACCCCGCGATCCAGGGCGGTCTCGATTGGGACAGCGGCGCCGGCTTCTATGTCGGCACCTGGGCCTCCTCCATCGAATTCGGCGACGACGCCAGCATGGAACTCGATATGTACGCCGGCTATCGCGGCGCGGTCGATAACTTCACCTACGACCTCGGCTTCCTGTACTACGCCTACCCATCGTCCTCGGCGCCCGGCTATGACTTTTGGGAAGTCTACGGTAAGGCCGGCTACAACTTCGGCCCCATGGCAGCGACGGTCGGCATCAACTACACGCCGGACATCTTCGGCCCCACAAATAAGGACTCGTCGATCTACTACAGCGCCGTTCTCTCGGCGCCGATCGGCGAAATGTTCGCCATTTCCGCCGGCGCGGGCTACTCGGCCCTCGAAGGCGTGAAGAACTACTCCGACTGGAACATCGGCGGCACGTTGAACATCCCCGAGTGGTTCAGCCTCGACCTCCGCTACTACGACAGCGACCTGCATTCTGCCGGCAACCTCGCCGACGACCGCTTCGTCGTGAAGATCTCCAGAGCTTTCTAATTCGTCATCACCGCCGCGGCCCACTGACCGCGGCGGTTCTCTTTAACGACCCAACTGGGGGAGCAACCACATGAAACGTTTGAGGACTACGATAACTGCGATGGTGTGGGCCGTGTTCGCGCTCACGCTTTCGGTACCTGTGATGCACACGGCGTTCGCGCAAGACGCCGCTCCGGCCGCAGAAGCCGCCGCGCCCACCGAAGCTCCGGCTGCTGAAGCCGCCGCGCCTGCGGCCGCTGAAGCCCCGGCCGCGGAAGCCCCGGCGGGCCCGTCCTTCGACACGGGCGACACCGCGTGGATGCTCACCTCGACCGCGCTTGTTCTGCTCATGACTATCCCGGGCCTGGCGCTCTTTTATGGCGGCATGGTCCGTAAGAAGAACGTGCTGGCGACGGTGATGCAGAGTTTCGCCATCACCTGTCTCATCACGGTCCTCTGGATGATCGCGGGCTACAGCCTCGCGTTCACCGAAGGCTCCTCGCTGATCGGTGGAACGAGCCGCCTGTTCCTCTCCGGCATGGGTCTGGACAGCGTGCATCCGCTGGCCGCGACCATCCCGGAATCGGTCTTCATGACCTTCCAGATGACCTTCGCCATTATCACCCCGGCCCTGATCTGCGGCGCGGTGGCTGACCGCATGAAGTTCTCGGCGCTGATGATCTTCATCACCCTGTGGAGTTTCATCGTGTACGTGCCGATCGCTCACTGGGTGTGGGGCGGCGGCTTCCTCGGCACCGCGGGCGTGCTCGACTACGCCGGCGGCACCGTCGTGCACATCAATGCGGGCGTGGCCGGCCTCGTCGCCGCCATCATGCTCGGCAAGCGCATCGGTTACGGCACCGAACCGCTTCCGCCGCACAACCTCGTTCTCTCGGTCATCGGCGCATCGCTCCTGTGGGTCGGCTGGTTCGGCTTCAACGCCGGTTCCGCTGCCGGCGCCGGCATGAACGCCGGCATGGCCATGGCCGTCACGCAGATCGCCACCGCCGCGGCCGGTATCGCTTGGATGCTCATCGAATGGGCCTTCAAGGGTAAGCCGAGCGTGCTCGGCATCATCTCGGGCGCGGTCGCCGGTCTGGTCGCTATCACCCCGGCTTCCGGCTTCGTTGACCCGATGGGCGCGCTCATTATCGGCCTCGTCGCTGGTGTCGGCTGCTACATCGGCGCCACCTCGCTGAAACACGCCCTCGGTTACGACGACAGCCTGGACGCCTTCGGCGTTCACGGCGTCGGCGGCATCATCGGCGCCGTTCTGACCGGTGTCTTCGCCCGCGAAGCCATCAGCCCGATCGACGCTCATGGCCTGATCGAAGGCAACGGGGCTCAGGTCATCACTCAGCTCTATGGTGTCGGCGTCACGGTTGTTTACTGCGCCATCGCTACCGCAATCATTCTCAAGGTCGTCGACCTCATCGTCGGCCTGCGCGTCGAGAAGGATGAAGAGCGCGAAGGGTTGGATATCGTCCTCCACGGCGAGGTCGTTAACTAACCCCTAGGGGAAGCGGGGACGCGCTCGACAGAGGTTCGCCACATACGAAGTCAGCTTCGATGTGGCGAACTTTCCCCTCTCGATCCCCGGATGGTAAGCTTGGGCCTTCGGCGCTTCATGTGCTCGCCGGATCAGCCCCACGCAGGAAAACTTCAATTCACGGGATCATTCCCGTGGTGACCGGTACATCCGAACAGGAGACCAGAATATGAAAAAGATCGAAGCGATTATCCGGCCCTTCAAGCTGGATGAAGTGAAGAAAGCGCTGAATGACATCGGCGTGCAGGGTTTGACCGTTCTCGAGGTCAAGGGTTTTGGCCGTCAGAAAGGCCACACCGAACTTTATCGCGGCGCCGAGTACGTGGTTGATCTCGTGCCGAAGGTGAAGATCGACGTTGTGGTGGACGACCCGCAGGTCGAAGCCGCCATCGAAGCGATCCGCGGGGCCGCGCAAAGCGGCAAGATCGGCGACGGCAAGATCTTCGTCTCGCCCATCAGCGAGGTCGTTCGTATCCGTACGGGCGAACGCGGCGCCGCCGCGATCTAAGTACGCGCGACTGCCCTTTCGTAGTTTTCGCAGGTCCCCCCAGGGACCTCACCTAGAGCCGGCCAGGGACCTCCCCCCTGCGCCGGCTTTTTTTACGCAGCAGCTGACTCAGCTTATCGTCATCCTTGACGCGAAGTGTCGAGGATCCAGGGGTATTTTGTTTTTGGCTCTTTTTCTGGTCATCCTGGGCGAATGCCCAGGATCCAGGGTCGCTTGGCGCAATGCATGCCGCGAGCTCACCGGGCATTGCAGCATACGGCGTTTGAAAACCCTGGATCCTCGCGGCTGCGCCGCGAGGATGACCAAGGAAATAGCTACGCCGGCGCTCCCGTCACCACACCCGCTTCCTTCATGAACGCGCTCGCCACCGGGGCCATCCGCGCCTCGGTGAACATGGGGCCCACGAGCTGGATGCCGAACGGAAGGCCGCGATTGTTGATCCCCGCCGGCACAGCGAAAGCTGCGAGATCGAGGATATTTCCAAACCCGGTGTAGAAGCTAAACTTCCACGGCAGCGCGATGGGATCGGCTTCCACTTCGGCGGCGGTGGATTGGAGGGGCGATGTCGGCACCAGCAGGAAATCCGCGCCGGCGAAAATATCGGCCGCCTGGCGCCTAAGGGCTTCGAGCTTATGCATCCCCGCGAACACTTCCGTGGCCTTGCGGTCCTTGTTGCCCAGGATCAACTTCACAACGTTGGGGTGACACTCGGCTTCGTGTGCTTCCATGAAAGCGCCGAGGTCCACGACGCGCTCGGCGATGAAGCCGGCACCATACAGAAGGCCCCCCGCATCGCGGAACGGCGCAAAATCCACCTCGATCTTCTTGCCGCCGATACGCTCCATGGTCGCCACGGCGGCGGCGAACATCTGTGCGTTCTCGGTATCGCCGAAGAACTCGAGATCGGCCGCTTTGGGAACCGCGAAGGTGAATTCACCCGGCGCGCGCGCCGGGATCGAAACGCGCACGCGCGAATAAATGTCAGCCGGATCCATCTCCGCCAGCGCATCGAGCACGGTCATGCTGTCCTCGACGCTGTGGGCCAGCACGGCCACGCAATCAATCGATCGGTTACACGGCACCACGCCCGCTGCCGAGATAACGCCGCGCGTCGGCTTCAGACCGACGATGTTGTTGAAGGCCGCCGGGATACGCCCCGAACCTGCCGTGTCGCTCCCCAGCGCGAAAGGCACGATGCCCGCACCCACCACCACCGCCGAGCCCGAACTCGATCCACCGGCCACATAGTCGCGCCCGAACACCGAGCGCGGCGTGCCGTAGGGCGAACGCAGGCCCGCCGTGCCGGTCGCGAATTGATCCATGTTGGTCTTGCCGATGATCACCGCGCCCGCGGCCTCCAGGCGGCGCACGGAGAACGCGGTCTCTTTTGGGCTGTAAGCGTAGGCGGGACACGCCGCCGTCGTCTCATAGCCGGCAAGGTCCATATTGTCCTTGATGGCGCAGGGCATGCCGAACAACGGCATCTTCGCGCGCGCGGCCGCGTCGAGACTCTCCAACGCCTTCACGCGCGCGTTCAAGGCGTCCGCGGGAATGCGCGTGATCCAGACACCGCTTTGCTGAACGTAGCGATCCGCGCGGTGCACCGCCTCCTGAACCACATCGGCAACCCGCGCTCCGGCGGCATATGCGGCGCGAATCTCGGAAAGCGTGAAACGCAGGTTTTTCATCGGACGGCGCCCCCTCGAAGACCTTGTAAGCGATTTCCCGCCCATGTTCGGTCGGATATTTTGCTTGTGCAGTGCACACTTGGCAGACGTCGGCAGCGTAAGTAGTCCGTTTTTGCGCGTCAATTCCGCGCACTTGTAAGCTCATCTTACGAAGTCGCCGGATTTATCCAAAGATGAACTGGATTTTACCGAAACACCCCCTTGCACTTAAGGGTCTCGGATGCAAAGAACGGCCAGAACATCGACGTTTTTTGAAGGGACTACGGTGAATAAGGACGTACGTGTGGCCACCAGCAACACCAAACTGAATGAGCTGGTGAATAAGATGGCGACCCTGTGCAAACCGGATCGCATTCACTGGTGTGACGGCTCGCAAGAAGAATACGACGCGCTGTGCGACCAGATGGTCAAGGGCGGAACATTCATCCGTCTCGACGAACAGAAGCGCCCCAACTCCTATCTCTGCCGCTCGCACCCGGGCGACGTTGCGCGTGTCGAACACCGCACCTTCATCTGCACGAAGGACAAGGAAGACACCGGCCCGACCAATAACTGGGCCGACCCGGCCGAGATGCGCGAAACCCTCAACGGGCTTTTCGCCGGCTGTATGCGTGGACGCACAATGTACGTCATCCCCTTCTCGATGGGCCCGCTCGGCTCGGATATCGCCCACATCGGCATCCAGATCACCGACTCTGCTTATGCCGCGGTGAACATGCGCATCATGACCCGCATGGGTAAGAGCGTCCTCGACGTTCTCGGCAACGGCGACTTCGTCCCGTGCGTCCACTCCGTCGGCGCCCCGCTTGAGCCCGGCCAGAAAGACGTCGCGTGGCCCTGCAACGACAACAAGTACATCGTGCATTTCCCGGAAAGCCACGAGATCTGGTCGTTCGGGTCCGGCTACGGCGGCAATGCCCTTCTCGGCAAGAAGTGCTTCGCGCTCCGCATCGCCTCCGTGATGGCCAAGGAAGAAGGCTGGCTCGCCGAGCACATGCTCATCGTCGGCCTTGAGTCGCCGAAGGGTGAAAAGACCTACGTCGGTGCGGCCTTCCCGTCCGCCTGCGGCAAGACCAACCTCGCCATGATCATTCCGCCCCAGGGCTTCGAAGGCTGGAAAGCCTGGACCGTGGGCGACGACATCGCCTGGATCAAACCAGCCGCCGACGGCACCTTGCGCGCCATCAACCCGGAAGCGGGTTACTTTGGTGTGGCCCCCGGCACCTCGGTCAAAACCAACCCGAATGCGATGAAGCTCGTCGAGCGTAATTGCATCTTCACCAACGTCGCGCTTACCGACGATGGGGATGTGTGGTGGGAAGGCATGACCGACGAGGCCCCCGCGCACCTCATCGACTGGCAGGGCAAGGATTGGACGCCGGGTTGCGGCCGTCCCGCCGCGCATCCGAACGCGCGCTTCACTGCGCCGGCCACGCTATGCCCGATCCTTGATCCGTCATGGGATGACCCGAAGGGCGTGCCCATCAGTGCGTTCGTCTTCGGCGGCCGTATGAGCCACACCTTCCCGCTGGTGTTCCAGTCCTTCGATTGGAATCACGGCGTTTATCTCGCCGCTACGATGGGCTCCGAAGCCACCGCCGCCGCCGAGAACCAGGCCGCCGTTCGCCGCGATCCGATGGCGATGCTGCCGTTCTGCGGCTACAACATGGCCGACTACTTCTCGCACTGGCTCTCGATCGGCGAGAAATTGAAGAACCCGCCCGCGATCTTCCGCGTGAACTGGTTCCGCAAGGACGAACACGGCAAGTTCATGTGGCCCGGCTACGGCCAGAACATGCGCGCCCTCGCCTGGATCGTGGACCGCGTCCATGGCCGCGGCGAAGCGGTGGAAAGCCCGTTCGGCTTCATGCCGCGCTATCAGGACCTGAGGTGGGAAGGTCTCGCCTTCGATCAGTCGAAGTTCAAGAGCCTCATGCAGATCGACCGTACGGCCGCGTTGCGTGAGATTGACGATCAGAAGAGCCTGTTCGACCGCTTCGGCCCGCGTACGCCCGCCGTGCTCATCAAGCAGCAAGGCGAAGTGCGCAAGCGCGTCGAAAGCGCCGCCGAAGTTTGGAACGCCGCGTAAGCGCTTCAAAGACGAAAAACAAAAAGGCCCGGAGAAACACTCCGGGCCTTTTTCTTTATCTGCGGCTACTGCGCCGCGTCTTTCGGCTGTAACCGGACGCCTGTCCAACGCCAACTCAAACCTTGGCGGCTGAGGATTAACGTGGCGTCGGGTTTTTCCGCCTGCGTGACAACCGCACGGTCCCAGGCCTCATAGGAGATATCGAAGTCGGCAAGAACGTTGTCCTTGTTCAGCCCTTCCTCCACGCCTTTCGTCGAGGTCATCATCGCGAGGCCCGCGGGGGTGGCGATTTTATCGACCATCACCTCGACCATCTTGCTTGCGAACAACTTACCCATGGCGACCATCTCCGGATCACCTCCGGATCTTTCCTCCATCCGGGCCGTCATAGCGGCGGCAATCTGCTCTTTCATGCTCTCGCGCAGGACGGGAAAATCGATATGAGCGGCCAGCGCCGCCTCATCTTGCGCGACGATCCCATCGCGGATTTCGTTCAGGGCGAGGTACGGTCCGGCTGCGACGTAACCTGCGGCCAGCAGCACAAGGGCCGCACCGGCGAGATAGATCTTCTTCATGACACTCCTAGTTCCGAGCGCCAAGATAGCAGCTTTCTTCCGGAATCAGAAAAGCCCCAGCGGCACGCGCGGGCCTTTTATTTTCGTATAAGCGTGCGACGGCTTGTTAGGCCGTAACGGATCCGCGCATCCATTTCAGGAACGCAACCCCCAACACCAATGCGATGACTTGTGCCGCGATAAAGGCCGGTGCATCGGCGCCGCGAATACCGGCGAAGGTATCCGTAAAGGACCGCGCGATGGTGACGGCCGGATTGGCGAACGAGGTCGATGAGGTAAACCAGTAAGCACCGCCGATATAGGACGCGACGACGGCCCCGACGGTCTGCGTGCCGCAGGGGGAGCAGCGGGCGATAGCGATGAGCAAACCAAACGTGGCGATAATCTCCCCGGCCCAGACGCCCGGCCCAAAACGCACATGACCGCTGGCCTGCAGAAGCGAAAGGTCGAACATCACATGAGCGAGGCAAACGCCCGAGATGGCTCCCGCAACCTGCATCACGATGTAGATCGGCGCTCGCGATTTGGGAAAACCGTTCAGAAACACCGCCGCGAGCGTCACGATGGGATTCATATGCGCGCCCGACACATTGCCGAACGACAAGATGAGCATGTAAAGCGCTCCGCTTGTCGCAAGCGCGTTGGCCAGGAGCGCTAGGCCTGCGTTCCCGCCGCTCAAGCGTTCGGCGGCTATGCCGGAACCGACCACGGCGATAAGCAGGAAAGCGGTGGCGACGAATTCACTCACCGCGGCCTGGGCAAGCGCCGGTTGAACGGGCTCACTCACCGGCCTTTCTCCGGGACCAGCTTTCCTGCTTCCGAAAGCCTTGCCTGGATGTCGGCACTCTTCAGTTCCTTGAAACGGAATGTCAGGAAGAATTGCACGCGCAGTTGCAGGATATGAAAGGCCTCCTGGAATACCGCCAGCCGCTCTTCATGCGTGCCTGTTGCCGCTGCCGGATCGGGCAGCCCCCAGTGTGCGCTCACGGGATGCCCCGGCCAAATCGGACAAACCTCCCCGGCGGCCTGGTCGCATACCGTGAGAATGTAATCCATGTGCGGCGCGCCGGGGCCGGCAAATTCATTCCAGCTTTTGCTGCGCAGTCCGTCGGTAGGCAAATGCATGCGCCGCAGCGTCTCAATCGCCAGCGGGTGCACCTCGCCCTTGGGGAAGCTCCCGGCGCTGTAGGCTCGGAATTGATCTTTGCCCCAATAATTCAAAAGTCCTTCGGCCAGGATGCTGCGCGCCGAATTGCCTGTGCACAGAAAAAGCACGTTACGCATTCTTTTTGATTTTCTTTTGTTTGAGGGACGCCCTCTTCGGCTCGCAGACCGGCGTGCAGGGCGCACCGCCGCAGCAATTTTCCGTGAGATAGGCGACAAGGCCGTTCATGCGCGCAAAATCCGCCGTCTGAATCAACCGCCGCCCGTCGCGGCGTGCCTGAATAAGGCCCGCGTGCTTCAATTGGCTAAGGTGAAACGAAAGCGTCGCGCCCGGCATCTCCAGCTTGGCGGCGAGCTCGCCGACAACCAATCCTTTCGGACCCGCTTGAACCAGCAGGCGGAATATTTCCAAACGCCCTTCATGGGCTAACGCGGACAGGGCCGCGGCCGCGGCCGCGGCCGCGATCACTGATTCCATATTTCTAGAATATTAGAAATATAATATGAGTCAACGCACCGAATCAAAAAGGGCTCCGAACCTAAGTCCGGAGCCCTTTCGGCGTCCACGTTTTGCGTGGATGAATCGCTAGTCTTTCGTCGCTTCGAGCACGTAGGCGACGATGTTGGCGCGCACTTCCGGGTTCGGCACGCCGACGAATGGCATCTTGGTGCCCTTCACATATTCCTGCGGCTTCACGAGGTACTTCATCAATTCCTCTTCGCTCCACGTGATGCCGGCGTTCTTCATGGCTGGGGAATAGGCGTACTCGGGGTGATTGGTGCCCGACTTCTTGCCGATGAGCCCGTGCAGGTTCGGACCAATCTTGTTCGGGCCGCCCTTTTCCACAGTGTGGCAGGCGCCGCATGGCGCGAACTGCTTCTTACCCGCGACCGGGTCCCCAGCAGCCTGAGCCGCCACCGGCGCCAGCAGCATCGACGCCAAAATCAGTGCCTTACGCATTTCCGTTCCCTTTGCTTGTAACAATCCCAAGCCTTTATCGGCCCTTGGCCCGCCGAATAACGCGGAATACCCTGGCCGGGCAAGGCCTCTCTTATCTCCCATCAAGCCCCTGAAAAGTGGCGGTTTTTTGAGGGGATAAGAACAAATCGGCGTGAACACACGTTCAAGACGCATCCCCTTTTTTGAAAGGCTCGAAAAATGGCTAGTGACCATCTCCATGCCCCGCGTGAGCGCCTGCGCAAGGAAACCATCCATATGCACCAAGCCATCACGTCCCTGATGGAAGAGTTGGAAGCGGTGGACTGGTACCAGCAGCGCGCCGACGACTGCGACGACGTCGCCCTGAAGGCGGTGCTGCTCCACAACATGCGCGAGGAGATCGAGCACGCCGCCATGACCCTCGAGTGGATCCGGCGTAACAGCAAGGACTTCGATAAGGAGTTGAAGGAGTATCTGTTCTCGGAAGGCGATATCGTCGCCAAGGAACACGAAGCCGAAGGCCACTAAGGGCGCGCCCGCGTGCGCGTCTCTAAATCGCCGCCAGGCTTGCTCTTAAACGCGGCGCCGCGAAATCGATGAAACTGCGCACCTTCAGGGGAAGAAGTCCCTGCTGCGCATGAAGGACGGACACCGGGACCGGATCGGGCTCATAGCGTTCGAGCACGATCCGGAGCTTTCCATCCGCGACCGCCGGTGCGGCTTGATACGACAGAACCTGCGTTACGCCCACGCCGGCGATCGCGGCATCCAGCGCTGCCTCGGCGGTGTTCACGGAAAGACGCGTGCGCACGGGGATGCTGGCATTGGCGAAATTCCACGTGGTCGCGGGCCCGAAAGCATCAAAGCCGATAACGGCGAGCTTGGAGATGTCCCTGGGTTTCTGCGGCACGCCGTGCGCCGCGAAATAATCGGGGCTGCCGCACACCACGCGGCGCACGGTGCCGACCTGTGTCGCGACGAGCGAGCTGTCGGGCAGACTTCCGATCCTCACCGCGAGATCAATATGGTCGTCCAGAAGCTGGGCGTTTCGGTCGGACAGCACCAGCCGGACGTCGATGTCGGGATAAGCGGCAAGAAAAGCGGAGATGACCGGCCCGACATGCAGGCGTCCAAGGACGATGGGCGCGGTAATGACGAGATCGCCCTTCGGCGTGACGTATTCACCGGACGCTTTGCGTTCGGCCTCGCTCGTCTCTTGCAGGATGCGCTTACAGGCCGTGACATACTCTTGCCCCGCCGCCGTGAGGTCGAGGCGGCGCGTTGAACGCGTGAGGAGCCTGCTTCCGAGATGCGCTTCAAGATCGGCAACCTTCCGGCTGACTGACGGCAGCGGCATACCAAGCCGTCGTCCGGCTTGCGTGAAGCTGCCCGTTTCCACGACGGCCACGAAGATTGCCATCGCTTCCAAGCGATCCATTACTATTACTCTTTATGAGATAATAATTCTTATAATACGCATATTATTCCACATATAAATAGAGCTTACAGGTTCTCCCAAGGCTGATTTGGCTAAGGAGAAGCGCCATGAGCTATGGATTTCTGGAGATCGCATCTACGCCCAGCGTACAGGCCGCCCAGGCCGAGAACGGCGCGCTGGCCATTGGGCGGGATTTAAAGGGCACCGCGCATTCGACGCTTTCACGGACAACGAGACCGGATTCATTTCGGAGCGGGATAGCTTCTACGTCGCGACCACGTCGGAAACGGGCTGGCCTTACATCCAGCATCGCGGGGGGCCGCGGGGGTTCCTCAAGGTTCTTGACGAGAAGACGCTGGGCTTCGCCGACTTCAGCGGCAACAGGCAGTACATCAGCACCGGCAATATCGCGGCCAACAATCGCGTATGCCTGTTCCTCATGGACTATCCGCGCCGCGCGCGGCTGAAGATCTATGCGCGCGCCGAGATCAGGCGCCTGCCGCTGGATGACGGCCTTTCAGCGAAACTGGCGCTGCCTGGATACAAAGGCAAGGTCGAGCGGGCGATGCTCTTTCATCTGGAAGCGTTCGATTGGAATTGCGCGCAGCACATCACGCCGCGGTTCACGGATGCGGAAATCACGGCGGCCATTGCGCCGCTGCGTTCACATGTCGCTTCACTTGAATCGGAGAATGCGTCGCTGCGCGCGAAACTCGCCGCGCTGGAGGTCATTCCCCGTAGCTGATCTCCAGCACTTCGAGCGCTTCGTCGCCCGCCGGTGTACGGAGTTTGACGATGTCGCCCTCGCGGGCCTTTACAAGCGCGCGGGCGATGGGAGAGACCCAGCTCACCAGTGAGCCGTCATCGGTACCGGCGGCTTCGTCGATGCCAACGATCTTGATGGTGCGCTCGTCGCCTTTCTTGGTGGCGTAGGTGACCGTGGCGCCGAAGAAGACCTGCTCCAAAGCTTTCTGGCGCGCGGGATCCACCAATTCGGCGTTCTCGCGGCGCTTGGTGAGATAACGCACACGGCGGTCGATCTCGCGCAGGCGGCGCTTGCCGTAGATGTAATCGCCGTTCTCCGAGCGGTCGCCGTTTCCGGCCGCCCAGGAGACGATCTCGACGATCTTCGGACGCTCGACGCGCAACAAGGCGTGCAGCTCATCGTCAAGCAGCTTAAGGCCGCGCGGCGTGACGTAGTTTTTCGTGCCGATCGGAAGTGCATCGGCTTCCTCGGGAAGCTCGTCGTCGTCGGTTTCGGTTTCTTTGGTAAAAGCTTTACTCATCGCGGACCCAATGCCGCGACGGTGAAGGAACGCGGCGTTCGAGGATTATTTTCGGCCGTTGGCCATGGCGATGCCGGCGATGAGCGCCGACAAGATCGCGGTGCCCTTGTGCTTGACGAACATGTCCTTGAGTTCGGCCATGGTCTCGTCGCCCGCATCTTGGATGACGTGCGGCGCCTTATGCGGGTGCAAGGTCGCGCGCGCGACCAGCGCGAAGAGCCCACTCAGCGCCGCCAGCAGAATACCCATGCTGAGCGCGGCGGCATCGGAGCCGATGCGCGGGATCAGGAAAAGCCACAGCGCCGCCACGAGCGCGAAGAGCGCGCCGATACCGCACAGCGCAGCAAGGACAAGCCACTTCGCCGCGCCGGAAAAGCGGCTGACGCGCTGCGCCAGCCGCATCTCGGCGAGCATCATCAAGGCCATCTTGACGAGCTTGTCCATGGATCCGGTCTTCTTTGTCTTACTTGCGAAAGAACAGCTTCGAGATCACGAAGCCGGCCGCGAAGGCCATCAGAAGGCTGGCGATCGGCTGATCGTCGAGCTGCTTTTCCATCGCGACCATGGTCTTACGGCCGCGCTTCTGCATGTCCTTGTAGAGATCGGCGGCATCGTCCTGCAGATCGTCGGCCATGTCGCGCGCGCT
This sequence comes from Rhodospirillaceae bacterium, assembly GCA_050246995.1. GTDB lineage: Bacteria > Pseudomonadota > Alphaproteobacteria > Rhodospirillales > Rhodospirillaceae > SHVO01. The sequence goes on from JBFWVA010000009.1 coordinate 98,491, forward strand.
ATCGAGCGCGTCGTCGAGGTTGAGTTTTTTCACGTGATTGATGGCTTTCGCCACGTCCTTCTTCAGGGCGGCGAGGTCATCGATGATAGCTTCAATGTCAGCGCCGCTGACATTCTCGAGTTTCTTACGAAGATCCATGGGTGGTCCCTTCCCACTAACAGTTATCGACGAGAGGCGAATGCCCGACACGTAAAGATTGTTCCGCTTTTCGCGGATGATAGGCCTATCAACGGCCGGCACTTCTTCCGGTTGCAAATCTCCAACGTGTGCTTTGACCGGAACTCTTGGGACGAGGCAACCGTTACAAGGAAGAGCGAGCTTCATAAAAAGGAAAGAATCATGCTCAGCACGATCCTACTTATTCTGCTCATCGCCCTTCTGATTGGCGCGTTGCCCAGCTGGCCCTACAGCCGGTCGTGGGGTTACTACCCCAGCGGTGCATTCTCCATAGTACTCATCATCGTCGTGGTCTTGCTACTTTCTGGGCGCATCTAACGACGGATTCCCCTAACCAAACGTAAAATGCCGCGGCTGGGCGACAACCGCGGCATTTTCCTTTGTGGGTCACGGCCTCGGCCAGGACTACATATTGATTTGCGTTACTTTACTTTAGCGAAGTTCTCGGACGCGAAATCCCAATTGAGGAGCTTATCGACCAGCGCGTTCACATGGTCTTTGCGCGCATTCTGGTAGTCGAGATAGTAGGCGTGCTCCCACACATCGACCGTGAGCAGACAAGGCGTGTCCGCAGCGATGGGCGTTTCAGCGTCCCGGGTGTCTTTTACCTTCAGCTTGCCGCCCTCGGCCACCAGCCAACCCCACCCGCTTCCGAAATGATCCGTCGACTTCGCCTTCAGCTCCTTCTTGAGCGCTTCGAGTGAACCGAAATCGCGGGTAATGGCTGCGGCGAGATCATTGCTCGGTTGCGTCGCTTTGGGCGAAAGGCATTTCCAATAGAATGTGTGATTCCAAACCTGCGCGGCGTTGTTGAAGATCTTCTTGTTCTCATCATCGCCGTTGGTCTCGGCGATGATCTCTTCCAGCGCCATATTCGCGAAGTCCGTGTCCTTGATCAGCTCATTGAGCTTATCGACATAACCTTTGTGATGCTTGCCGTAGTGGAAGGATAATGTCCTCGCGGAGATCACCGGCGCCAGCGCGTCTTCGGCGAAGGGGAGCGGCGGCAGGGTGAACGGGCCATGTGTGAGATCGCGCGGTGACATGAAAACCTCCTACAAATAAAACTGACGCACTAGAAGCGAAGCACGCAAGGTGTTCAATTCACAAAAGCGGGACGCTGCCGTGCATGATCGCTGTTTCGCCAAATGATTTGGGGTTTGATCCTGCACGGATCAAACCCCAAACGCCTCTTAACGTTTTTCCGTTCGACCTAGATTGGCGGCGGCGCCTTGCCGCGCACCAGGTGAAGCACCAGCGTCACCAGGAACACCAAGAGGAACAGGAAGAACAGGATCTGCGCGATCCCGGCCGACGCGGACGCCAGACCGCCGAAACCAAGAACACCGGCGATGATCGCGACGACCAGGAATACAAGAGCCCAACTCAGCATGGGAAATCTCCTTTATCTACGAGCGGCGCTCCGAATTACTTACGGGCGTCTTCGGCAGCGTCATCAATCGCGTCGCCGGCCGAACGCACGTCTTCACCCACACCTTCAACGGTGTTGCAGGCGGCGAGGCTCAGCGAAAAGGTGGTGATGAAAATCGCGAAAAGAACTTTGAAGGCTTTCATGAAAAGGTCCTCTTATTTCATTCGAGACAACAATTGCCTCGAGCGGAATCTCGAAGGACTAAACTCATGAGCGGGCGTGAAGTTGCGGGGCTGTTACGCGAGAGACGAAGATTTTCGCCCGCCGCGTGCGGCGAAATTGCGGCGATGTGGCGAAATCTGGGCATAAATGAAAAGCGCCGCTCGCCTATTCAGCGAGCAGCGCTCATGAAAATTCTCTCTCGTCCTTATTGAGCGTCCGGCTGATCTTCGGCGAGCAGCAGGGCCTGCGCAATGGTCGCCTTCACACTGTCGGCCATGAAGGGCTTCGTGACCAGGAACGTCGGCTCGGGACGCTCGCCGGTCAGCAGGCGCTCCGGGTAAGCGGTGATGAAGATCACCGGCGCGTCGACTTCCTCCAGGATGTCGGCGACGGCGTCGATGCCGGAGCTGTTGTCCGCGAGTTGGATGTCCGCGAAGATCAAGCCCGGGCGCCACTTGCCCACCGCGTTCACGGCTTCCTTACGCGTACGAACGACCGCGAAAACGTTGTGGCCCATTTCCTCGACGATATTCGAGAGGTCGAGCGAGATGATCGGCTCGTCCTCGATGATCAGCACCGACGTCGGGCTTTGCGCGACGAGGTCATACAGGGCTTCCTTCACCATGCGGCCGATCTCGTCCGGCGTCTTATCCAGAATTTGCGCAGCTTCCGCCTGCGTGAAGTCTTCCATCGCCGTCAGCAGCAGCGCCTGGCGGCGGGCAACACCAAGAGCGTCGAGGCGGTCGCGAAAACGGTCGCCGCTATCGCCCTTCACCGAGAGGCCGCGGGCCGGCTGCGTGCCCGACCAGATCACATGGAACATGCGGTAGAGCGCGACACGCGGATGCATATCGCGGTGATAACGGTCCGGCGATTCCACGATGGCTTCCAGGGTGGCGCGCACATAAGCGTCTCCGCTGGCCTGTGAGCCGGTCAGCGCGCGCGCATAGCGCCGCAGGAATGGAAGATGCGATGCGATTTCGTGGGAGAGCGACATGGTTGGAAATCCTAATGTATCCCCGCGCGAATCACGCGCGTCTGGAGGATAAGGTTAAACAGGGCACCCGACATAAGACTAGTTCATTTTCGGTGGAGGTGGAAATCGCCCAGGGAGCGCGTGATGCCATATCTCTTGGCTTTCAGAGGTGTCTGGATCGAGCAACGCGGCGGACGATGAATGAATGGAACGGTGAGTGATAAAACGATGACGGCGGGAAGTCGGCGGTAGTTTTTTATCCGCCTCCCGCACCAGACGGCGCGGGAGGGGAAAATCCGCAAAAGGGGTGGATTGCGGTTCCTTCAGCCTCAGGCGCCCCGGCGGACGCACGCGGCCAGTCGGTTATTTCTGCTGTTGGGTACGGTTCTGTTGACCCTGCTGGGACTGCTGCGACTGTTGACGGTTCTGCTCGCCTTGTTGGCTCTGCTGATGTTGGGCGCCGTCCTGCCGGCCATGTTGGCCCTGCTGACGCTGAATGTCCTGTTGGTTCTGCTGGCTTTGCTGTTGGTCTTGTTTCGATTTGTTATCCGTCATTGCACCATTCCTCATGATGTTAAAGAACGCGGGGAGTTCTGGCGTGCAGGGAATACTTGCGCCCCAACGCAAAACGCCGCCCCGGGAGATAAGTTCCCGGGGCGTGCAATTTTTTTACAGTTCTTGATCCCCCGGCCGTGCAAGGTCTTAATGGACCGCATTGCCGAGTTTCGTGGGCGCGGCCGGCGTTTCCGACTTTTGCCCCTTGGTCTCGTCTTCCAGCGCGATCAGCGCGCTGACGATAGCGCCGAGGTGGCTGTTTTCACCGGAGGTCATATTCTCCTCCTCCGCAGTCTGCATAAGCCGAGCGTCGACCTCCCAGGCGCGCAGGATGTCGATTTTGGCTTCGCGGGAAAGCCCTGGGTGTACGAGCACGTCCTTGGGATGATGAAAGTACTTACTCGGATTGAGTTTAGCGTCGGCGATGTTGAGTTGCGTATTGGGCATAGAGTCACCACATGCGGTTTAACTTCCCCCCGGAAACGCCCGGCGTTCCGGCAAAGTTCCTGTGGCGGCCTGTGCACCCCTAAATGGCCATAGACAGGGTCTTTCAGAGGGTTAACGGGCGAGGCGCGAAAAAAAAGAGGGGCCCGTGAAAGGTTTCGTTGAAACTCTTTCTACTTGCGAGCGTTGTACTAGTATCGGGCTACACACCAAGGGACGGGCTAATGGCTAACGAATTCCACCAGATGCTGCTTGAACACCTGCCGCGCCTTCAGGCTTACGCGATCATGCTCACCCGTGACCGCGCCCAGGCGGAAGACCTTTTGCAGGAGACCTCCCTGCGTGCGCTTCGCGCCCAGAACCAGTTCATGATGGGCACGAACTTCACCGCGTGGATCTATAAGATCCTGCGCAACGAATACATCAGCTCGCTGCGCCGTAAGAAGCGCCAGCCGGTTCAGATCGAGGACATGCCTGCCGAGTTCCTGTCGCGCAAGGGCGAGCAGGAGAACGATGTGCTCTCGCGTGAGATCATCGCCGCCATGGACAAGCTTCAGCATGGCCAGCGCGAAGTCCTGATCCTTATCTGCGCGAGCGGTCTTAGCTACGAAGAAGCCGCCGAGGCGCTTGGATGCTCCGTCGGCACCATCAAGAGCCGCCTGTGGCGCGCCCGCGCCCGCATGGCGTCGCTGATCATGGGTGACGAGGAGACGAAGACCGGCCGCGGCCGCGACTTCATCGAGCCGCCTCGTGAAATGGCAAGCGCGGCTTCCCTATAAGGTTGCTCCAGCACTAACGCTCGACTTACTATGTTGCCAGAAGAGGGCGCCAAGACCCTCGCGCAAGTCCCGATGCCACTAAACCGGGCAAGTTCCCACAGGCGGCCTTTCCACAGGTTGTTCGCGTCCTATCATGAGTGACAAGTCAAAAACTAAGCCTGAAGTGGCGACGCAAACACCGCGTCCGCAGGCAAAATTCAATCCAGCCTTCGATTCATGGCTGGAAACGAAGCTGCATAAGATCTTCGATTCCGTGGCCTCCGAGCCCCTGCCCCAGGATCTCGTAAATTTGCTCGGCCAAATCGATGAAGCCGAGGTCAAGAAGAAGAAGTGACGGCGCGCGTCCTATGCACGTATAAAAAAGCCGGAGCACTGCTCCGGCTTTTTGTTTGTCCGCAATCTCTACTGCCATCACCCAGCTTAACCGGGGGACGACGATTGATGGTGTGGCTAAATCGGTTTCTTATCGTGGGTGTGGCCCGGCACCGCGTGTTTCTTGCCTTCCTCTTCGGCGCGCCGCAGTTCGGCGGCTTCGTCGCTATCAAGGCTTTTTTCTGCGGCTTTCGCTGCCGGCTCGACTTTGCCTGATTTGGCGAATTTCGCGGTCGCTTCGTTATATTGCTTGGCCGCCGTGCGGCTGCCCTCGCCCTCGTTCTGAGAAGGAGTCTGGTTCTGCGCCATCGTTCTATCTCCGTTATTGAAGTGTGGAGATAAAACGCAGTAAGGGCTTACTTTGGTTCCAATCTAAAGATAACCGGTTACTTGCGTTCCGCGAGCAGGCGTACATCGGCTCGCGCGTCTCCGCGCACCGCGGGGCCTGTGTCCTCGTGGTTGTGCTCCTCCTGGTGGTGCTGCCACCAGTAAGCCAGCACGACCTTGCCCACCGCCACGACCGGGATGGCGACGAATATCCCCACCACCCCCCAGATTTTTCCGCCAAGGAGAACGGCGAAAATGACCAGCGCGGGGTTGAGGCGCACGCGATCGCCGATGAGCCACGGCGACAAGAAGCTCGATTCAATGAACTCGGTGATGAGATAAGTGGCTCCGATCCCCAGCATGAGATAGCTATCCCATCCGCTCTGCGTGACGCCGGTGGTCACCGCGATGGTCACGCTGATGGCGGTGCCGATGTACGGCAAGAACTTGAAGGCGCCGGACAGGACGCCGATCACAATCGCGTAGTTGAGGCCGGTAGCGTAAAGGCCGATGCTGTAAAGCACCGCGCAGCACACACATACCCAAGCTTGGCCGTACAAGAAAGCCGCCATGACGCGGTCGACGTGCCGTCCCAGATAACGCAGCGCGGGTCGCTTGTCCGCGGGCGCTTCTTCCACCAGCCACGTTAACATGCGCTGCCAGTCCTTAAGCAGATAGAACGTCACCACGGGCGTGAGCAGCAACAGGCCGAAGGTCGTGGCGATCGAGGTAGCTAGCGGCACCGCGACGTCGGCGACCGGCGGTTCGGTCGGTGTCGGCTTCACCAACCCTCCGAGGCCAATCTGTTGAAGCGCCGGGAAGTACGGCCGCAATTCCTGACGCATACTGCGCATGAGTCCGGTGAAAACTTTTTGGAGCTCTCGCACCATCTCCTGCATCTGCTGATAGACGAGAGGACCCGCGATCGCCAACGCCGCGCCGATGGACAGAACGATGGTCGATGTGATGATCGCCGCGGCCAGCGGGCGCGGCAGGCCACGCCGTTCAAGCCAACTGGTCAGCGGATTGAAGAGATACGCGAAGACAAAACAGATGACGAACAACGCAAGAACGTCGCCCGCGATCCAGATCAGCGCGGCGAACACGAGCGCGCCCAGGAAGAGCAGGAGCAGCTGGGTCGTTGTGGAGGTCGTCATGAGGGCCATTGAAGCGCCAAGGCGCCGAAGGGGAAGGATTGCCCATTATAAGCGAACGGGAGCGGCCTTCACTAGACCGCTCCCGCCATCTTTACGGCCGATGCGCCAAGTTTAGTGGAGAGCCTTCTCCCAGTCCTTAACTTGGCGCTCGGCGGCTTCCTTTTGGATGCCGTAGCGCTCTTGGATTCGCCCGATCAGCTGGTCGCGCTGGCCGGAGATCACGTCCAGATCATCATCCGTGAGGTGACCCCACTTCTCCTGGACCTTGCCCTTGAGCTGTTTCCAATTACCGCTGACTTGATCCCAATTCATCATGGCTGGTGTTTCACCCTTATTGTTGATTGTTTAGATAACGAATGCCCAGGCTACCACGAGGGCGACCAGCGCCGCGGACAGCGACACCATGAGGACGTAGCGGACGCCATGTCCGGTTTCGCCCTGGCGGACGTCGTTCACCGTGAGGTTTTCCGGGTCCTTGGCCGGCGCCGACATATCGGGCGGCGAGTCGAATGGCTTGTGCATGACAGCCTCCTCTTCCTTCGGGCACGCGGGGAGGATGCGGCCCGTCTTGCGGTATAACGCCTTAGCTGGCCGGAAGTTTCTCGCGCGGCGCGCGAACCGCTTTTTAGAAGCGCTTCCGTCCCGTCTTCCGGGCTGCTTTCCAGCGGGCATAATCCTCGTCCAGGCGCAGTTCCTGAGCCTGGCGCCAGGCGCGGTAGTCATCGTCATGGCCGCGCAATTCGGCGTCTCGCCAGCGCATGTACGCCCGGTCGCCGTTGCTGGGCGACATCTGCTCATTGCTGTCGGAGCCGAACGCGCGTTCGGACGCGAGCCCGTCCATGCCGCTGCCGCCGACCTGCCCGCGCCATTCCCGCTTTGGCTTGCGGCTATCATGCATCCATTCCGCTTTGCGGCCAGCGTTTGGCACGTCGCGCGATTTGCGTTGCCGGCCATAACCGGCGCCGTAGTCCTCGCGCTCATAATCGCGGCCCTGGAACTGCGCGCTGCCGCTTTGGCTGGTGCGCACGAGCCGCTCGTTCCCTCTGCCGTAATTCGGCGTGCGTCCGCGCGGATCGCCGACGTCTTCGCTGGCGTTGCGCGCGGCGTCGCTGCGGCGCGGACCGCGGCCTATCTCGTCATGTGTTCCGTACTGATCGCGGCGCGGCATCCTCGTGTCTCCAAGTGCATGGGGTGATGTCCGCATAACCCTCGCGCGGGATCCAAAGTTCCGCGCACCACCTGTAGCGCGAAGTGTAAACAGTGTTCACAGCCTGCCTTAAGGTTGCCGTTTTTCGGTCGGATTTGCCTTGAAAAAACAGGGATTTAGCCCGCCGTTTCGGAACGGTAAAACGGAACGAATCGCCGCATGCGCCGTTCTTTTTTCACTGCCGCTTACATCATGTGTTCGAAGTTCGGCAGCGTTTCGAGGATGGTTATGAAAACGTCTGCTGCTCTGTGTGCTTCGCTTCTGTTTTCCTCAGCCCTCGCCGCCCCGGCCGTTGCCGCTAACGGTTCCACGTCGCAAGGGGTGCAGATGCAAGCCGGGCCCGGTACCAAATATCCCGACGTGATGCGCCTCGCGCCCAACCTCAAAGTCACGATCCACGCTTGCGCGCGGGCCTGGGATTGGTGCGATGTCGAATGGCGCGGCAATCGCGGATGGATCCCTGCAACGGCGCTCGATTATCGGCTCGATGACACACTGCTGCCAGTAAGCGACTACGGCGCGCGCGTCGGGCTCGCACAGGTGGAATTCAATCTCTCCAAGTACTGGGACGCCTATTACCGCCAGCGCCCGTGGTATCCGCAGCGCAGCCAATGGGAATCACGCGGGCCGGCTAAAGTCCTCGCCAATGCCTCGATCAACTGAACTGAAAAAAAAGGCCCTTTCGCACACGGCGAAAGGGCCATTTGGAAGTCACAGGGATCTTAGCGGAAGCGCGGGGGGGAATGTGCGCTGGGAACGCGCTAAGATCGAATCCATAACGACGGCTTTTGGCGAAGGTTCCCGCCTGAGGCGAGGGATTCGGCAATTCCTGGTCGCATGCGGTTGCGAGCTATTCTAAGAATCGCTGTGGATAACTAGTTCTTCGCCACAGCAAGGGCGTCGATCAACCCCTGCTCCAAGCCTTCCAACCCATATGGCTTGCGGATCGTTGCGCAGCCTTGCATCGGCTCGGGTAGACTGCGGTCATCCATGCCCGTGGTGACGATCACGCGGATGCCGCGGTTTTTCAGGCGCTGCGCCGCTGGCCCGCTGGCTTCACCCTTCAACCGATAATCCAGAAGCACGGCATCCACGTCGTTGGCATCGAGAGTATCGGCCAAGGACATCGCCTCGGTCAGCGTGCGCGCGGTACCCGCATGTACACACCCCAACTCGTCGAGCATGATTTCCAGCATCGCGCCGATGGGGACTTCGTCCTCTATAACGGCGATGCGCTTGCCGGCTAGAATGGGGTTACTCAAGGCGGTTATCCTATCAATGCGAAACCGGATCGCCTTGATAACGCCGTATTTGCGATTTGGTTGCGCTCTCTAATTGCAAAGGGGTGCTTCCAGCGCTGATTTCCGCGCAATACGCGACGAGAGCACGCCCGCCTCACCTTGCGCCCGAATTCCACGCATAGAAATGCGGGACCGGCGGTCATGGGTAAAAATCACAAAAAAGGCCTTGCAACCTCGCGTTGGTTTTAGCCATTATTTCCGTGGGCGGGCGCCTTGAGTACAGAGGCCCCATAATGAGTTTGTTTGCGAGCCTGCGGGCCGCCGGCGCGGCTGTGCGATTCCCTGCGCCGTCCATCTCTCCCAACGCCGCCGACGACAGCACGAGCAAACCCCAGCGCGCGGCCCTCGCCGCCGCCATGGTTCTCGCCACCATCGCTGTGCTGGCCTCCCGCCGCACCAGCACTTTGACGACCCCCTACCTCTGGGCCGAGGACGGTCTCGATATTGTCCCTCAGTTCGTCCTGCGGGGCTGGTCGAGCTTGCTTGATCCGATCTCCGGATACATGGCGTTCATCCCGCGCCTGATCTCCTACATCGCCTTGAGCGTGACGCCGCAGGCTTATCCTCTGACCAGCACCGCCCTCTCTTGGCTGTTTATGGCCGGCGTGCTGGCTTTCGTCGCGCTCGCACCCACCCAGCTGCGCGCGCGGCCCTGCGTGGCCCTCGCCTGTTTGTTCGTGCCGACGGAGCCGGAAGTCTTCGGCACCTCGCTCTACTCCTTCTGGTGGGCGGGTCTGATCCTGATGGCCCTCAGCATGTGGGAATACAGTGCACGCCTGTTCAAAACGCGCCTCGCCCTCGCAATTGTCTGCGGTCTTTCCACACCGATCACCGTCATGGTCGCCCCGCTCATCGCCTTGCGCGCGCTTTATCTGCGCACAGGTCATGATATCGCCATAGCCGCCGCGGTGATCGCCTGCGCGATACTCCAAGTGCGCGAGATCCTGGCCGTGCACACTGAAACCATGTCGTCGGCGATCTCGCTGCGCACACTCATGCAGATCTTCGACAAGTTCTTCGGCCGCTTCATGTGGGGCATGGATACCGCGAACTCCAGCCAGGAATTCTGGCTTGCCGTGCTCGGCATCGGCCTCGCCGCGCTGATCCTCTACGCAGCCGCCGGCCTGAAGGATCGCTGGCTGGCGTTTTGCCTTCTCTATCTCCTCGCCGGCAGCATCGCGCTCTCGGTCATGCGCGTCAGCGTCGAGATCATGGGACCCACCGGCGGCGGCCCGCGCTATTTCTTTTATCCCTACGTGCTGCTCGGCTGGATATTGATCCAAGGGTTCGCGTCTCATCGCGGCGGCCCGCGCGCCCTCTTCGCGGCACCGCTGGCCTTCGCGCTCGCCAACGCCGCCCTCTCCGGCTGGAACCGCGCGACCGACGTGTTCTCGTTCCAGCGCCAGATGCAGTCCTGCATGCACTTCGAGGAATACGGCATGCCCATTCACAAGGGCGGCTCGCGCTTCGATATCTTTCGCGGCACCTATCCGCGCCGCGTCTGCGCCTACATCGCCGCGCGCATGGATCCGTTGGATGAGAACGATTTGCGCCCCTTCTCCTGGCTTCACACCGGATTCGCGACCGGCGCGCGCCACGTTCCGCGCATTGTATCGCAGACGCTGTCGGGAAGTTCGGCCGTCGCGCCACCCCAAGGCTACACCATGATCGGCACCTACAACGCCCTCACGGCGACCGGCGATGTCACCCTCGATGCCCGGCGGGGCGAGATGGTCCTCTACGCCAGCGGCGCGGGCCGGAAGCCGGCGCGCTACGATCTGCAAACCGCCACACATCATTTCAGCGGCGTGCTCCCGCTTTGTCCGGAGACCTGCACCCTGGCCTTCGGGTCCGACCTTTTGCCGGACAGCTTCACGGTCCGGTTCATCGACGACAGCGGCGGCCCCGACGATTGGTTCGCCGTCGGAATTCCTGAGCCCTAAAACACCCCGGTCCCGGGAACAAAATTCCCGGCAGCCCGGTTCTGAATTTCGCGGCCGCCCAGGGGAGCCGCGACGATTTCAGCCCTTTTTTCAGAACAAACGCCGATCAACGGCGGAAAAAGTCAATTTATTCGGGGGATAGCGGGCACGATGACAGGTGTTTCCGAGAACGAACGTGAAGTCTTTGGGTCCGATTACCGCCCGTTTTCAGCGGGCCTGGCCAATATCACCGCCGAAGCGGTCCTTGCCGCGCAGAAAAACGCGCTCGAACTGGTCGTTCAGGGCGCGCCGGTCGCCGACGTGCTGCGTAATCTCACCGGCGTCGTCGAGGATGCCGCCGACGGCGATGCCGCCGCCGCCATCCTGATCCGCGACAACGGCGCCTTGCGCGCTGCCTCCGCCTGCAGCTTGCCCGATGCCTTCCATCAGGCCATCGGCATCCTGGGGACCACGGGCATCATCGGGCTCGCCGCCGCCACGGGCGCCACCGTGATCAGTCAGGATATTTCCGTCGACCGTAATTGGTCGCCGCTACAACCGCTTATGGAATCTCTCGGTCTCAGATCGGCGTGGAGCCATCCCATCGTCACACGCGAGAACCGCGTGCTCGGGTCTTTCATCACCTTCTTCCGCTCGCGCCGTCGTCCGTCGGCGCTCGAACTGCGGCTTGTCGAAACGCTCGCGCAAACCGCCGCGCTAGCCCTGGCGCGCCATGAGACCGAGACCGCTCTGGCCCTTCAACGCCGCACCCTCGACCTCGCGCTCGAAGCCGCGCAGATGGGCTCCTGGCGCTATACCGTCGCTGACAACATTTGCATGTACGATGCCCGCGCGCAGAAACTCTATGGCCTTACCGACGGCCGCTTCCTTCACGACGAGGAAGGGGTGAAGCGCATGATTCACCCGGACGATCTAGGCCTGATGTGGACCGCAGTCGGTATCGCGGTCGATCCCACCGGCGAAGGCCGGTACGACGTCGAATACCGCGTGCGCCAACCCGACGGTACCTGGCGCTGGGTCAGCGCTTGGGGCATCGTCGAGTTCGAAGGCGTGGGGCCGATGCGCCGGCCCGTTGCCATCGCCGGCGCCAGCCGCGATATCGGCGACGTCAAACGCGCGGAAGAACGCCTGCGCCTCCTCATCAACGAACTCAATCACCGTGTGAAGAACACCCTCGCGACGGTGCAATCCATCGCCATGCAGGCCCTGCGTAACGCCGCCGACCCCGAGGTCGCGCGCCAGACGTTTGAATCGCGCATCCTGTCGCTTGCGAAAGCGAACGACCTGCTGACCTCGTCGAATTGGACAGGCGCCGACCTGCGTGAAGTCGTCTTACAGGCCGTCGAGCCTTTCGCGCCCGCGCGCTTCGAGGTCTCCGGCCCAGTCATGCACGTCGCGCCCAAGCAGGCGCTCGCCTTCTCGATGGCGATCCACGAACTCGCCACCAACGCCGTGAAACACGGCGCCCTCGCCGTCACCCTCGGCCGCGTGAAGATCACGTGGGGCGAGGAGGACGGCCAGCTGCGCTTCTCGTGGCGCGAGATCGGCGGCCCCGCCGTCACTGCTCCCACGCGCCGGGGATTCGGGACAAGACTTCTCGAGCGCGCCATCGCCCACGATCTCGCCGGCTTCACGCGCCTCGAGTATGCGCCCAGCGGCGTTTGCTGGGACGCTACCGCGCCTCTCGGCCGCTAAACCAATCGCGCGGCGCTTTCTCCGCCTACTTTACTTCAACCGTCTGCCCCGCCAGCGCCGGTGTATTCACCGGACGACGCACGGCTTTCGTGGTTTGCTCGAATGAGAACCCCATCGAGAGCAGCTTCGGTTCGCTGTAAGGCGCACCGAAGAAGGAGATCGCCACCGGCAGATCGTCGGTGGTGAACCCCGCCGTCACGATGAGATCGGGATACCCCGTGAGCGGCGCGATCACCGCCGGCGAGACACCACCGCCCCCCGAGGTCAGCGCGGAGCCCACGATCGTGCCCGGGCGCGTGCGGCTGGTCGGATAAACAATCGCGTCGAGTTTATCCTTCTGCAGCGTACCGGTCATCAGCGCGCGGCTCATCGGCATGCCGAAGTCGTGCGCGGCGATATAACCCGGATCCTTCATCGTACCGCTCGCCTTCTCCACCTTGAAGAAGTTCCAGCGATAAGGGTTCGGGCCCGTGCCATCCGGACGCAGGTCGTTATAGGCTTCCGCCGCCTCGATCATGCCGTCCAGGCTCTTTGGGTACTTCGGACCCGTGGTCTTGAGATAATCACCGATCTGCACCGCGAACTCGGGTGGATAGATCGACCACAGCATGGTGGACGCGGAATCCAGGAACCACTTCGGCAGGCGCACATCGACGACCGTGGCGCCGGCCCGCTGCATCGCTTTCACAGCGCTCTCCACGATCCAGTCCACATCCGGGTCCGCCCCCATGAAGTCGCGCGCAAGACCGATGCGCGCGCCTTTGAGACCGTTCACGTCCAGGAACTTGGTGTAGTCCTTCTGCGCATTGCCCTTCTGCGTCTGCGTGGTCGGATCGGCCTTGTCGATCCCGGCCGTCACGCCCAGCGACACCGCGATATCGGTCACATTGCGCGCCATCGGGCCCGCCATGTCCAGACTGAGCGAAAGCGGGATCACGCCGTCATGGCTGATGAGGCCATACGTTGGGCGCATGCCGACGATCCCGTTGGTGGTCGACGGCCCGCGCACCGATCCGCCGGTGTCCGTGCCGTAACCCAGCGGCGCGTAACCCGCCGCGATCCCGACACCGGTACCGCCCGATGACCCTGACGGTGTACGCGTCAAGTCATGCGGGTTCAGCGATTGCCCGCCCATGGAGCTCTGGAAACCGTTGGCGAGTTCGCCAAGATTGACCTTCGCCAGGATGATCGCCCCGCCGTCGCGCAGCTGCTTTACCAGATGCGCATCATCCGGCGGCATGTTGCCTTCCAGCAGCACCGAGCCGCCGGTGGTCGCGATATCGACGGTATCGATATTGTCTTTGAAGATAACGGGGATGCCGTGCATCGGCCCGCGCACTTTGCCGGCTTTACGTTCCGCGTCCAAGGCCCGCGCGATCTCCATCGCTTTCGGATTGAGCGCGATCACGGCATGCAGCTTCGGCCCGGCCCGGTCGTAAGCGGCGATCCGGGCGAGGCACATTTCGGTCAGCTTCTCCGCCGTCAGCGTGCCGGCGGCCATCGCCGCCTGCAGCTCGACGATGGTCGCTTGATCGAACTCCACCGGGCGCGCCCGCGCGGGCGCCGTCATGAGAGTCCCCGCGAGCGCGGCAACGATCGCTAAAGAGCTAACTTGCTTTTTCATGTGTGCGTCTCCTACTTAGAAGGAACGTCGATGGCGCCGCCGGGCAGCGCTGGTGTATTTACCGGACGGCGGATCGCCTTGGTCGCCTGCTCCAGGCTGTAGCCGAGCGAGATCAGCTTCGGTTCACTGAAAGCGGGACCCAGGAACGAGATCGTCACCGGCAGGTCATCCGTGGTGAAACCCACCGGCAGGATCAGGTCCGGAAACCCCGTAAGATTCGCGACCGGCATCGGATAGACGCCCGTGGAATAGGTCGGCAGCGGATCGGCGATGCGCTCAGGGCGCTTCGGAGAGGTCGGATAAACGATGGCATCCAACTTATCCTTCGCCATGATCCCGCCCACCAGATGGGCCGCCATCGGCATGCCGTGATCGTGCGCGGCGATATAGCCGGGGTCGGTCAACGAGCCGCTGTCACGCTCCGTCATGAAGAACGACCAGCGGAACGGGTTCGTGCCTTCGCCGTCCGGCCCCAGGCTGGTGTACTCCTGCGAACGCTCGATCATCTGTTCCAGCGTTTTCGGATACTTCGGTCCCGTGGTCTTCAGGTAATCGCCGATCTGGACATGGAACTCGGCCGGATAGATCGACCACACCATGGAGGTGTGCGAGTCCAAGAACCACTTCGGGAAGTGCACATCGACTAAGGTTGCGCCGGCCTTCTGCATGGCCTTCAGCGCCGCCTCGATGGCCCAGTCCACATCCGGGTCCGCGCCCATATAGTCGCGCTGCACGCCGATGCGCGCACCCTTGAGGGCGTTCGCGTTTAGATACTTGGTGTAATCCTTCTCGAACTTGCCCTGGCTCTTCTTAGTCGCGGAGTCTGCGGGATCGACGCCAGTCATAATACCGAGGGTCACCGCGATGTCCGACACGCTGCGCACCATCGGTCCGCCGGTATCGAGCGACAGCGACAACGGAATGATGCCGTCCCGGCTGACGAGGCCGTGCGTCGGCTTCAAGCCTACGATCCCGTTCACGCTCGACGGCCCACGGATCGAACCGCCCGTATCGGTGCCGAGACCGATCGGCGCATAACCCGCCGCCACCGCCACGCCCGTACCGCCCGAAGAACCCGAGGGCGTGCGCGAAAGATCGTGCGGGTTTAAGGACTGCCCGCCCTTGGAACTTTGCATCCCGTTCGCGAACTCACCCAGATTCACTTTCGCAAGGATGATCGCCCCGGCGTCGCGCAGCGCCTTCACCATATAGGCGTCATCCGGCGCCATATTGCCGTCCAGCAATACCGAGCCGCCCGTCGTCGGCATGTCGATGGTGTCGTAGTTGTCTTTCAGCACCACCGGGATGCCATGTACCGGCGAGCGCACTTTCCCCGCCTTGCGTTCAGCATCCAGTGCGCGCGCGATCTCCAGCGCTTTGGGATTGAGCGCGATCACCGCATGCAGCTTCGGTCCTTTGCGGTCATAGGCGTCGATGCGCGCCAGGCACATTTCCACCAGCTTCTCCGCCGTCAGCGTGCCCGCCGCCATTGCGGTCTGCAGCTCGGCGATACTTGCCTGGTCGAACTCCACTTGCTTGGCCGCCGCGGGCGTCGTCAGCAGCGCGCCGGCGAGCGCACAGCTCGCGGCGAAGGTGCTGAGGTGCTTTCTGAATGTCATGGTCCCCTCCCTCTCATTTCTCTGGAACGTCAATGATCGCGCCCGCCAGCGGCGGCGTATTCACCGGCCTGCGAATCGCCTTGGTGGCTTGTTCGTAGGCATATCCGAGCGCCAACAATTTAGGCTCGCTGAACGCCGTGCCGGTGAACGAGATCGTCACCGGCAGATCGTCCGTCGTGAAACCCACCGGCACGATCAGATCGGGAAAACCGGTTAAATTGCCTATGCCTGTGGGCACGCGGCTCACCGCCGGCGGCGGGTTCTGCGGCCCGGCGATCTGCACCACGCGGCGCATACCCGTCGGGTAGACAATAGTGTCGAGCTTATCCTTGGCGAACATGCCTTCCACCAGCGCCCGGCTCATCGGCATCCAATGGTCGCGCAGCGCGATATAACCGGGGTCGGTGAGCCTATCGGCCTTGGCTTCCACATTCTTGAAGTAGATCCAGCGCGACAGGTTCGGCCCTTCGCCGGTCGGACGCAGATCGTTATACGCCTCCGCGCGCTCGATCAGTTGCGCGAGGGTCTTGGGGTACTTCGGTCCGGTGGTCTTCAGATAGTCCCCGATCTGTACCGCGAACTCCGCCGGATACAGCGTGAACACGGTCGGCCCGGTCTGATCCAGGAACCACGTCGGATACTTCACGTCCACCAAGGTCGCGCCCGCGCGCTGCATCGCTTTCAGCGCCGCCTCGAAGGCCCAATCGACATCGGGATCCGCGCCGGTGAAATCGCGCGCGACGCCGATGCGCGCGCCCTTCAGCGCATTCGCGTCCAGGAACTTGGTGTAGTCCTTCTCGAACTTGCCCGCGCTCTTCTTGGTCGCGTCGTCGGCGGGATCGACACCCGCCGTGACGCCGAGGGACACGGCGACGTCGTACACGGTGCGCGTCATGGGTCCGCCGGTGTCCAAAGACAGCGCCAGCGGAATGATGCCGTCGCGGCTGATAAGGCCATGCGTGGGTTTCAGGCCGACAATGCCGTTCACATTCGAGGGCCCGCGGATGGAACCGCCGGTATCGGTGCCGTAACCGAGCGGCGCATAGCCCGCAGCGATGCCTACGCCCGTGCCGCCCGATGAACCGCCGGGGATGCGCGTCAGGTCGTGTGGGTTCAGCGATTGCCCGCCCATGGAGCTTTGATAGCCGTTGGCGAACTCGCCGAGGTTCACCTTCGCGAGGATGATCGCGCCCGCATCCCGCAGCTTTTTCACCAGGAACGCGTCATCCGGCGCCATATTGCCTTCCAGCAGCACCGAGCCGCCAGTTGTCGGCATATCCACCGTATCGATATTGTCTTTGAAGATGACCGGGATACCGTGCAGCGGCCCGCGCACCTTGCCGGCTTTGCGCTCGGCATCCAATTGACGAGCGATCTCGAAGGCCTTTGCATTCAGCGAGATCACCGCATGAAGCTTCGGGCCCGCGCGGTCGTAAGCCGCGATGCGGTCGAGGCAAAGTTGCGTCAGCTTTTCCGCCGAGAGCGTCCCCGCCGCCATCGCGGCCTGAAGCTCGCCGATAGTCGCTTGATCGAACTCCACCTGTTTGGCCGAGACCGGCGCAGCCGTCGTCAGCGCCGCGCCCAGCAGGAGCGCGGCGATCGCCTTCTTATAATGTGTCATTTTCACGTCGCTATTTCTCAGGCACTTCGATCATCGCCCCCGGCAGGGCCGGTGTATTCACCGGGCGCCGGATGGCCTTGGTGGCCTGTTCGAACGAATAGCCGAGGCCCAAAAGTCTCGGTTCGCTGAAGGCCGGCCCGAAGAAGGAGATCGTCACAGGCAGATCGTCGGTCGTGAATCCCGCTGGTACGATCAGGTCGGGATAACCCGACAGATTCCCAAGACTGCGCGGGGACTTTACCGAGCCCAGCGCCGGCGGCGGCGGCGCGGCGATTTGCTCCGGGCGGGTCACTGTCGTCGGGTAAACGATGGCGTCCAACTTGTCCTTGGCGAACGTGCTGTCGAGCAGCGCGCGCGTCATCGGGATGAAGTGATTGAGCATCGCGTCATAGACCGGCCCGTCGAGCGGCACCGCCTTGGCCTCGACATTCTTGAAGTACTGCCAACGCGACAAGTTCGGCCCGACGCCGTCGCTGCGCAGGTCGTTGTACGCTTCCGCCCGCTCGATAAGTTGATCGAGATTCTTAGGATACTTCGGCCCCGTGGTTTTCAGATAGTCCCCGATCTGCACCTTGAATTCCGCCGGGTACAGCGTGAACACCACCTGTGTCGCGGAATCCAGATACCATTTAGGCAGTCGCACCTCGGCCACCGTGCCGCCCGCCTTCTGGATCGCCTTCAGCGCGGACTCGATCACCCAATCCACATCCGGATCCGCGCCCATATAGTCGCGCGCCACACCGATACGCGCGCCCTTCAATGCATCGGCTTTCAGGAACGGCGTGTAGTCCTTGTGAGACTTGCCTTCGCTTTTCTTGGTGTAGGGATCGGCGGGATCAAGGCCCGTCATTGGCCCCAAAGCAACGGCGATATCCGACACGCTGCGCGCCATCGGCCCGCCCATATCCAAGGTCAGCGCCAAGGGGATGATACCGTCGTGGCTAAGTAGGCCGTGGGTCGGCTTGAGTCCGACAATCCCGTTCACACTCGACGGACCGCGAATGGAGCCACCTGTGTCCGTGCCGAGTCCCAGCGGCGCATAGCCTGCCGCGATGGAAACACCCGTCCCGCCCGAGGATCCCGACGGCGTCCGCGTCAGGTCATGCGGGTTCAACGTCTGCCCGCCCATGGAGCTTTGCGTCCCGTTGGCGAGCTCGCCAAGATTCACTTTCGCGAAAATGATCGCTCCGGCATCGCGCAGGCGCTTCACCATATTCGCGTCGTCCGGCGCCATATTGCCTTCCAGCAGCACAGAACCGCCCGTCGTCGGCATATCGACGGTGTCGAAATTGTCCTTCAGTACGACCGGGATGCCATGCAGCGGTCCGCGTACCTTGCCGGCTTTCCGTTCGGCGTCGAGCGCGCGCGCGATCTCGAGGGCTTTTGGATTGAGTGTGATCACGGCGTGAAGTTTCGGCCCCGCGCGGTCGTAGGCCGCGATCCGGTCCAGGCACAGCTGCGTCAGCTTTTCCGCCGTCAGTGTGCCGGCGCGCATCGCCGCGCCCAACTCAACGATGGTGGCCTGATCGAACTCGACTTGTTTGGCGCTTGCTTGTGGTGCGGCCGTAAAGAGAGCGGCGGCAATCGCGGCAATGGATACAAAGCGGGCGGCGCGTCTAGTCACGGCGTAAGTCCCCCTCATGATTTTCCCCGAGGAAGCTTACGCCGCGCCGCACAAGGACCGCCAGTCCCTAGCTGTGCATGGATTTCGTCATTTTCCCGCGATTCCAACTAAACCGTTGTTGAGAATCTCCACGGATTATCCGGCCTTCAGGGCGGCATCGCCGCGCGGGCCCGGGACTGTCGTGGGTGTCACCGCGATCGGCATGGCCGTTTCAGGCAACGCGGCCTTCCCCTTTGAATAAGCGCCCTGACGACGGCCCGCGGCGAGAAGGAAATTGCGGAAGCTCGCGCCGAAGGGCCGCGCGATCGCGTCGCGGTCCCAGGCCAGGAAGTAGGGCGCGGGCAATTTTGCACGCCGGTCGATAGGGATAACCAGGCGTCCGGCCGCGAGATCGTCCATGATCATGCTGATCTGCGCGAGCACGAAGCCGTCGCCCGTCACCGCCGCGTCGATCGCCGAAGCCGACAGTGAAAATGTCAGCTCGCTCGCCCGCTCGGGCATCTGTTCGCCGACGCTCAAAGCCCAGTCCGCCCACGAGAGGCCCGCGGCGCGGTCGGGATCCCATTCAATGCTGATCAACGGCGACGTCATGATATCCGCCGGCGATGCCACCGGGTTTTTAGCCAGGAACGCGGGCGCGCAGGCCGGCACGGCATAGTCGGTGTAGAGCTCGGTGAAGTAACTATAGTTACGCACCTCCGCGCCGTAACATAAGCGGAAGTCAATGTGATCGTTCGATAGCGGCTTTTCCTCGTCGGTGCCGATTGAATGGATCGTCGCGTCACTGTTGGCGCCTCTCCATTCCTTGATCAGCGGACGTAGCCACCGCAGCGCCAGCGACGGCAGCGCGCTGATGATGATGCTGGGCTTCGCCCGCGCGACATGCAGCTTTTGTTGCGCGAGACGGAGCTGATCGAACGCCACCCGCACGCTCTCATAATAAAGGCGGCCCCAGAATGTCAGCACCAGCGAACGTCCGCGCCGTTCGAACAAACTCGCCTTCAGAGACTCTTCGATATTGGTGATTTGCTGGCTGACTGCGCCGACCGTGACATGCAAATCGTCGGCAGCCTTCGTCAAGCTGCCGCAACGCGCGACCGCTTCAAAAACCTGTATGGCCCTCATCGTAGGAAGATCCACCACGGACGATCCCCTCGGAGTGAAGTGTGAGCTTGCGTATTCCCTAAACGCACCCCAGGAGGGGCGCATCCTTCCCGTTATTATATGTATATACAAATATAAAATTGTCTATACATTACTTGGAAGAAGAAACGGCTACTTCACCGAAACGGCGCGCACCCGCGTGTCCGCGCGAGGCGCGAATGCGGCCCGGATTTCGGCGGAGAGTGTATGCGTCAGGCCGCCGGACAATGTCGTCGGCTGGCAGCACACATTCACCCGCCAAGTGCTTACATATAAAAGCGCCCCCGCAAGCGCGGCGAGCGCGGCCACCGGCCGGACCTGCAAAGGTTCAAGATCGCGCATCGCCCCGGCCAGGATCAGCGCGATCACGCCCGCACTCGCCATATGGATCCACCGGCCCCAGTCCCAGCCAAGTAAGAACAGCGCCGCCATCGGCAGGCACGCGCCAAGCAGCAACCATAGCGGCGCCTGCCCCTCAGGTGGCAAAGCGCGGCGCACCAGGATCGGCGGAACGAGGGCAAGGATGATGGTGGCGACGTAGATCGCCAGGGCGCGTCCGTCGCTCACCAACTGCACGAGGTAGAACCAGACCTGATCGTAACGCCAACCCAAGGCGTTGATTGCGTCACATGCGGTGACGGCGCGCCCTGTCCAGGCGCTGCAAATCACCGCGGCAGCCGCGCTGTCGCCCTTGTGGATCGTTGCAGCGGCAAAACACAAGACCGCCGGCAACAGCACGGGAATTTGCACGCGCGCGGCATGGCGAACGAAACTCGCCTCGCCGCACGCCATATAGATCAACAGCGCATGCGCCGGCAGGAAGATCGCCTGGTTCTCGTGGATAAGGATCGACAGCGCGAGGTAAGGCGCGAGCACAAACCCGGCGAAGCGGTGATAATTCCTCTCGTTTATTCGCCCACGCAATTTCTGACGGACCGCGAGCGCGTGCCCGAACAGACCGATGACGACAAAAACCTCTTTGCGCAAATACCCGCCATAGTCGTACGCCGGAAACAGCAGCAGCCCGGGCGCCAGCATGACCACGAGAAACAGCGCTGGCCGGGTTCGCAGCGGCCACGCGAGCACCGCAAGCAGTGCGATCTGTACACCCGTCAAAAGGACGAATAGCACCGGAAAGAATACGCCGGTGGAAAGGCCGCTTGCCTCTTGCAGCTGGAAGGCCGCCTCGCCCAGAAGGCCGCGGCGGATGAAACCGGCGGCGTAGCTGATGTGGAGATCGCTCACCGACCAGCTCGTCCCGTCGCTGAATGACCGCAGCACGGAGGGCGCGAACAGCAAGCCCATCAGGGCCAGCGTGAGCGCGGTCAGAAGCTGCTGCTGACGGACAGTTGGTTGAAGCATGAAGTCTGCGAAACGGTTGCAGACTCAACGACGTCAACAGCCGGAAGTTTCTCTTTTTCGCACGCGAGAATCCCTAGTGGCTTTAACCGCGTTACGCGCGCTCACTTTGCGAGCGGATCAACGCCGCTTCGTATTCGGCCTCGAAGATCAACAAGGCCCGCCGCAAGGCGTCCAAGGTGTATTCGGCGCTCGTTGCATTGCGGCCTTCGCGGTGGATATCCGCCAACCGCTGCTCCTGGACAAACACGCGGGCGCGCGCATCGACCACCCGCGTCTTTGCGCGCTCAAGCGGACTGTCCGCGCTCATGCGTCACCATGCTGAGCCGGCGGCGGCCGCAGGCTAGGCGGCATTGACCGTTGCCCAAGGCGCCGCGTCAGCGCGCACGCCGTGCCGTCCCAGACTTCCACAGAAACGAATGTAGGATTGGCGCAACGTATAATCGCTTCATCAGCGGCCACTTGGGGCGAGCACGCCTCGATCAGGAAGGACTCTTCCGCCTTATTGGCAGCGGTGATGAAGTAGCAGCGATATCGACCCACGGCGCTGGCCTCCGTCCATGCTTTTCCCGGCCTCCCCCGGGTATGAACTCCGACTATCCCAAAAGCGGTCGATTGCTCAAGATACCCCGCCTACTCAACTCGCGTTCGAAGCGCATTTCTCCACGCGATGAGCTTTTCAACCGTCTCAAGGCGGTCGGCTTCGCCTGCCGGTTTGTCCCAACGGATGCGTGATACACGCGGAAAGCGTAACGCGAGCCCGGATTTGTGTCGGCCGGAGCGTTGCACGCCGTCGAACGCGACCTCCAAAACCAATCCAGGCTTCACGGCGCGCACCGGGCCGAATCGCTCCGTCGTATTGTCGCGAATCCATTTATCCAATTCTTTCAGTTCCGCATCGGTGAACCCGAAGTAGGCCTTCCCGATGGGCACCAGTTCGTCACCTTTCCAGACGCCGAACGTGTAATCTGAATAGTACGAGCTGCGCTTGCCGTGTCCCCGCTGGGCGTACATCAGCACCGCGTCGGCGGTATGAGGATCGCGCTTCCACTTGAACCACAGTCCCTTCGGCCGGCCTGAGACATAAGCGGCGTCACGGCGCTTGAGCATCAAGCCTTCCATCCCAGCGCTGCGGGATCCCGCACGAATCTGCGTTAGCTCCTCCCAGGTCTCAAAGAGAACCGTGGGAGAAAGATCGAACCGCTGATCGTTCAGCGCGCCCGCGCGGCGCGCGAAGAAGTCCTCCAGCCATGCGCGGCGCTCCGTCCAAGGTCTCGCGCGCAGGTCTTCGCCGCCGGCGAATAGCACGTCGTAAACGCGCACGAAGGCGGGGAACTCGCTCAACATTTTCGCCGTCACCGTTTTGCGGTTCAGACGCTGCTGCAAGTCGGCGAAGGGCGCGGCGTCTTCGTCGCTGCCGCGCACCAACAACTCGCCGTCCAGCACGGCGCCGAAATCCATGGCCGAGATAACGTCAGGGAATGTTTTGCTGATGTCATCGCCCGAACGTGCATAAAGCCGGGGCGCCGCGCCGCCGGCCGCCTGCACGCGGATTCCATCCCACTTCCATTCGGCGGCGAAATCAACCGCCGCCAGTTTAGCCATATCCGCATCTTCAATCGGATGACTAAGCATGAACGGACGGAAGGCGGCCTCCTTGCACGGCTCGGGTTTGTCGCCGCGCTTATCCGCCCAGGCAAAAAGCTCGAGGTATGGCGGCTTCAAACCATGCCAAAGCTCCTCCACCTCCGCGACTTCCACATTTCCCCATTCAGCAAACGCGGTCTTGGCAAGGCGCGCCGACACCCCGATGCGCAGACCGCCGGTGATCAGCTTCAGGAGCGCCCAGCGTTCCGTCGCGGAAAGTGAATCGAGCCAACAGGCGATCTGTTTCGGCGCCTCGACCTTCGAACGCGCAAGTCCCGTCACGACTTCCCACAACAGCGGAGACGGGCGCGGCTGCTGGCCCGCCGCTTTCGGCCACATCAGCGCGATGGTCTCAGCAAGGTCGCCGACATAGTCATAGGAATAAAGGAACAGGGTCGGATCCGTGCGCGCCGCGATCAGCTCGCGCAGCATCGCCGGTTTCGCGAAGGGCAAATCGAGCGTTCCCGCCAGCGCCGCGAGGGCGTAGCCGCGGTCCGGGTCCGGCGCACTGTCGAAATAATCCGCGATCAGCCGCAACTTCCCGTTACGCCCCGGCTGATAAATTAGCGCATCGAGCAATTGGGCGAAGCGCTTCATTCCGCCTCGTCCTCATATCCGGCAAGCGACAGCGGCTTTGCCGGAATCCCGAGATTGCCGAGCGCGTGGGCCAGCGCTTCCTCGCGTCCATGGGTGATCCACACCTCGCCGGGGCGCAGCTCTTGCGCCGTGTCCAGAAGTTCGTCCCAGTCCGCGTGATCGGAGATCACCAGCGGCAACTCCACACCGCCCTGCTTTGCGCGCTGGCGGATGCGCATCCAACCGGACGCCGTGGCGATCACCGGTTCATGCATGCGGCGCGACCAGCGGTCCTTGAGATCGCCGGGCGGACACAAGACGACTTGTCCCTTGAGTTCGTCCGAAGATGCTCCGGTGGCTGGCGACAGCCGCCCGAGTGAGATCCCGTGCCGTTCATACAGCTTGCACATCTCGATCAACGCGCCGTGCAGATAGATCGGCCGGTCATAGCCGCGCTGGCGCAACAACATGATGATCCGCTGCGTCTTCCCAAGCGCATAGGCGCCGACCAGGTGCGTACGCTCCGGAAACACCTTTAGCGAGTGCAGTAGCTTGTCGATCTCATCCGGCGCGGGGGGATGGCAGAACACCGGCAGGGCGAAGGTTGCTTCCGTGATGAACACATCACAGGGCACGGGCGCGAACGGCGGACAGGTGGGATCGGGCCGGCGCTTATAATCGCCGGAGACCACGATGCGCGAGCCGCGGTGCTCCAGCACCACCTGGGCGCTGCCGAGGATATGGCCCGCCGGTTCCAGGCGCACGGCGACATCGCCGATCTTCGCGGTCTCGCCGTACTTGGACGCTTGGGTACCGGGCGCAGCGCCGTAGCGCAGCGCCATGATGTCCAGGGTTTGCGCCGTAGCCAGCACCTGGCCATGCCCGCCCCGCGCGTGGTCGCCGTGGCCATGCGTGATCACCGCCCGCGCCACCGGCTGCAGGGGATCGACGAAGAAGTCTCCCGGTACCACATAGAGGCCGGAAGGGGTTACCTTGACCCAGGATGTTTTCGATGAGCGCGGCACGGGACCAGTGAATAGAATTTCTGCCTCCGCGGATATGGGGTCCAAAGCCAAACGCGGCAATGCGCCCGCGCGTGGGGCTCTGCCGCCGGCATTCCAGAAATGGTTCAAGACCCAAGGCTGGTCGCCGCACCCTCATCAGCTGGCGATGCTGGCCGCCGCACGAGAGGGTAAATCGGCCCTGCTCATCGCGCCTACCGGAGGTGGCAAGACCCTTTCAGGTTTCTTGCCCACGCTGGTCGAACTCGCCGCCGCGCCCCGGAAGGGCCTGCACACACTTTATATCTCGCCGCTTAAGGCGCTGGCGGTCGATATCAACCGCAACCTGGAAAAGCCCATCTCGGAGATGGGACTGAAGATCACCGCCGAGACGCGCACGGGCGACACGCCGCTTGCGAAGAAACGGCGCCAGCGTAAGACGCCGCCGAACGTGCTGATGACTACCCCGGAATCCCTCTCGCTCATGCTGTCCCACAAGGACGCCGAGACGCTTTTCAAGGACCTCGCCTGTATCGTCATCGACGAAGTCCACGCAATTGCCAATACCAAGCGCGGTGATTTGCTGGCACTCGGCCTTTCGCGCCTCTACGCGCTCGCGCCGAATGCGCGCCGTATTGGCCTGTCGGCGACCGTGCCTTATCCGGACGAGATCGCCCGCTATGTCGGCCAGGATGTCCGTATCGTCTCCGGTAAGCCGCGCCGGCCGCCCCGCATTGAAATCCAGGAATCCAAGGGACGATTGCCTTGGTCCGGACATATGGGGCTCTACGCCATTCCCGATGTATATCGTCAGATAAAGAAGCACACGACGACCCTGATCTTCGTGAACACACGCGCCACGGCGGAGGTGGTGTTCCAGTCGCTCTGGAAGGTCAACGACGACCACCTGCCGATAGCACTCCACCATGGGTCACTCGCGCGCGAACAGCGGCGCAAGGTCGAGGCGGCCATGGCTGGAGGCCGCTTGCGCGCCATTGTCGCGACCTCGTCCCTCGACCTTGGGATCGATTGGGGCGCCGTCGACCTTGTTGTGCAAATGGGTGCGCCCAAAGGCATCTCGCGCCTCATTCAACGTATCGGCCGCTCGAATCACAGCTTCGATAAAGCGTCGAACGCGCTTTTGGTGCCAGGAAACCGCTTCGAGGTGCTGGAATGCATCGCCGCGCGCGACGCCATCCTTGAGAACGCGCTCGACGGCGATCACTTGCGCGCGGGCGCGCTCGATGTCTTGTGTCAGCATATTCTCGGCATGGCCTGCGCGGGGCCGTTCAAGGCCGATGATCTTTACACCGAAGTGCGAGAGGCCGCGCCGTATGCGGATCTGACGCGCAAGGACTTCGACGACGCCCTCGCCTTTGTCGAAAACGGCGGCTACGCGCTGCGCGTTTATGATCGATATGCCCGCCTCGTGCGCGACAGTTCCGATTTCTATCATATCCGAGGGCCCTGGGTGGCGCGCCAATACCGGATGAACGCCGGCGTTATCGTCGAATCGCCCATGATCCGCGTGCGCATCAAGGGCCGGCGCGTCCTCGGCGAATTGGAGGAATTTTTCATTGCCGGCCTTACAGCTGGCGACACATTCATGTTCGGTGGCCAGGTCGTGCGCTTTGAATCGGTACGCAACGGCGTGGCGATTGTCGTTCCTTCGAAGGGCGGCGATCCGCAGATACCCTCCTACATGGGCGGACGTTTCCCGCTGTCCACCAGCCTCGCCGACCGGCTGCAGCGCCTTTTCGCCGACCGCAAGCAATGGAAACATCTGCCCGAGACCGTACGCGAGTGGCTCGAGGTACAAGCAGAACGCTCGGAGGTGCCGAAACCCGGCTCGCTTCTGGTGGAGACCTTCCCGCGCGCCGGCCGCTGGTTCACGACTATCTACGGCTTCGCCGGCCGCAATGCGCATCAAACGCTCGGCATGCTCCTCACCCGGCGCATGTACCGGATGAAATTGAAGCCCATGGGCTTCGTCGCCACCGATCACGCGCTGGCGATCTGGAGCCTGGAAGAACCCACCGACGTCTCGCATCTTTTCGATCAGGACATCCTGGGCGATGAGCTTGAGGAATGGATCACGGAGTCCAGCATGATGAAGCGCATGTTCCGCGATGTTGCAGTCATCGCCGGCCTGATCGAGCGTATCCATCCGGGTCAGGAGAAGAGCGGCCGACAGGTGACGTTCAACTCGGATCTGATCTACGATGTCCTTCGCAAGCACGAGCCGGGACACATCCTTTTGCGCGCCTCACGCAACGACGCGCTCGGCGGTCTCATCGACCTCTCCCGCCTCGCCGCACTGCTGCAGACCATGCAGGGCAAGATCGTTCACCGGAAGCTCACCCGTGTAAGTCCCATGGCGCTTCCGGTACTACTTAACCTTGGTAAGGAAAGCACGGGGCCGCGTCTCGTGGACGAATTGCTTGATGAGGCCGCCGCGGATTTGGTAACGGAAGCGATGGGCTAAGGAGTCTCCCCACTTCAAAATTCGCCAGGTGAGAGCGTGCGCCGGGCCGAACGAGGCGGAGAGGAAAAGTTTCAAACACAGGCGGCGCTTTGACCACCATCTCCCTCGACGGCGTCCTTCTTCGTCCCGACGTGTCCGGCGCGTTGGTTTGGGATGACGAACGCACCGTCATAGTCGCGGATCTCCATTTCGAGAAGGCCTCCAGCTTCGCCCGGCGAGGCCAGCCGCTGCCGCCCTACGACACCGCCGCCACCCTCTCGCTTCTCGGTGAGCTCTTTGCCCGCGTCGACCCGGCGCGCGTGATCTGCCTGGGCGATAGCTTCCACGATCCTATCGCCGCGGCCGGCATGCCGTCCCTTTTCGCCGCACGTCTCACGGACCTCATGGCGGGCCGCGAATGGATTTGGGTCACGGGTAATCATGACCGGGAAATTCCCGCCGAACGCGGAGGCGTTGTCAAAAGCGAGATCGAGATAGGGCCGCTCGCTTTCCGTCACGAGGCCTCTAACCGGGATGGGTTCGAGATTTCGGGACATTTCCATCCGAAGGCGACCATTCTCGCGCGCGGCCGCGCGGTCACGCGCCCCTGCTTCATTTATGATCACCGCCGCGTGATCCTCCCAGCCTTCGGCGCTTTCACGGGAGGCCTGAACATCACCGACGCCGCCATCGCACGGCAGTTCGGCCGGACGTTCGGGATCGCGCTC
Source organism: Rhodospirillaceae bacterium (assembly GCA_050246995.1). Lineage (GTDB taxonomy): Bacteria > Pseudomonadota > Alphaproteobacteria > Rhodospirillales > Rhodospirillaceae > SHVO01. The sequence goes on from JBFWVA010000009.1 coordinate 126,424, forward strand.
GTCGGTCGTAATAAACTGCACTGGTTCGCCTCGACCGCGCTGGCGTGACTTATCGCGGATCGCCGGGAACACTCCGGCGTCTGTTCCCTTAATAATCTGTAGGCTTTCCGGGTTCGATTTGCTTGCCTTCTAAGGAGCGTCTGCACCGAAGTGAGGGGCATGTGTATTTGCTCTATTATGATCAGTCGCGCGAAGCGGCCGGCGTCTTTGACAAGAAATCCTCCGCCATGGCCGTTGCGCAGCATCTCTCGCGTAAGGACGCTACGACGGTGATTGGCATCTACACCAAAGGCGGCACGGACTATTTATGTTTCAAATACACAAAAGGCGCCCACACTTTTGACGGCGGCTGCTGCAGCAATCCAACGATCTTCCCGGCGGTGCTGTAGCGAAAATTATGTCTGGAATATTTCACAGCCTCTCATCCCATCCAGCACGGCCGGCACGGGCCGCTAAAACGTCACTTTCGCACTTCCGCCCAAGTCCGGCTGCGTCTTCGCGACGTTGGCTTTCGTGATTTCGAACGCAAATCCAAATAAGCCCTTCTGCGATACCCAGACCTGGCCGGCGCGCGGACTGAACTTCATCAACGTCAGATGTGGATCATCTTTTCCATCCGGATACCAAGCCGCGACGACCGGGTTCCAATAACGGTCGATGCGGCCGCGGTCGTGTTCGATGACCAGCGCACCTGAGATGTCGGCAAAAAGCTTTTCATCCTTGGCGGCGAAGATCAGGCGCGCGTCCGTAGTTCCGACGGCCTCCTGCGCCAGATCGGTATCGTTGCGTGTGAAAAACCACACCAGTTCGTTGTCCGGTTCACTGAAAGCGGTCATGGGTTGCATCCGGTCGCCTCCCGCCGCACCGAGCATGACCGTCGTCCGATCCTTCAGATGATCCCAAAACTCCCGGATTGCCTCGCTATTCGAGATCTTGTCGTGCGGCATGGTGGTTCCTTCCCGGTGAAATTATGTCATCTCACAACGATCTCTCAGCGCGCCGGTTCCGTGCCGATCTTCGAGATGCGCGCACTGACCATGGTGGGATTGCCACGGTCAGTGCGCAGTCCCTTGCCGCGAACCGCATTTTCACACCTACGGGGGAGACCCGTCGCGGCGCTACTCATCCTTCTCGCGGCACGGGACCTGACTATGTCTCTATCGCCCCTCCCCCGCGCGCGAGGTGTGTCCGGAAGGACAACCCCGGATCTCGCCGCCGGGCCTCTAGGAACTCCGCAAATCGGAGTTGCTGCCGGAGCGGCGTTCCTTGCGCCAACCCACGGCGCTGTGCCGTCTCGGTCTTCGCGAGACGCGCGGCCTCGGCTAAGACTTGATCCCTATATTCGCCGGCGCAGATGACGACCCCATCTTCGTCGGCCGCGATCCAGTCGTTTCGCATGACGAGGGCGCTGCCGAGCTGTACGGCCTCGTCCGGCGCTGCGGGCGGCGGACGAATCTCCGTCGGCCCGAAAGGATGAACGCCGAGACTCCAAATAGGCAGACCAATCTCGCGAAGTTCGCGCGCATCCCGGTGCGCGCCGAAAATGACAATCCCGGCCAGGCCTGCGAACCGCGCTTCCACCGCGGTCAAATCCCCGATGCAGCTTTCGTCGCTGCGCCCGCCGTTATCGGCGACCAGGACATCGCCCTTCTCGGCGCGGCCGATCGCTTCCAGGAAAGCATCGACGCTCCCGTAATGGCGAACCGGCGCCGCACGCCCGATTACAAGCTTCTGATCGCGCAGCACCGCCCGCATTCCAAAGGGCGCGTGCCGTTTGGGCAATCCAAGACGCACGATGGCGTCCGCGACATGGGCCGTGCCGAAATCCATAAGGGCCGTGCCGAAATCCATAAGCGCCTCGCGTCTCTGCTTCCATTGTCGGCAGACTAGCCAGCACCTATACTTCGCACTAACGAATACTATTGAAGTGATACTTTCGGATTATTGAAGTATGGGCGCCTCCTTCGACATAGACGCACTGCGCGCTTTGGTCGTCGGCGCGGATCTCGGAAGCTTCGCGCACGCCGCCGTTCGTCTCGGACGTTCGCAGTCCGCGATCAGCATGCAGATCAAGAAGCTTGAACTGCATGCCGGCCAGAAACTGTTCCGCAAGAACGGGCGGACTTTGCAACGCACCGCCGCCGGCGATGCGCTCCTGAGTTACGCGCGCCGGATCATCGCGCTCAATGACGAAGCGGCCGCCTCCGTCGGCGCGGTGGCGGCCGCGGCGAGCGTACGTCTCGCCCTACCTCAGGATTTCGCCGACACAGTATTGCCAGCCGTCATCGAGAAATTCTGCCGGAAGTGGCCATCCGTGCATATCGAGGCGCGAGCCGGGCGTAATTACGCCATCGCCGATGAAATCGCGGAAGGCCGTCTCGACGTCGCGATCGCATTCGCCCGCCCGCAGGATGGCGGCGGAAAACCCGTCGCGCGCCTTCCTATGGTGTGGGTCGCATCCGCTAAGTCTCAGGTTACGGCGCGCGGCGCGGCGCTTCCTCTGATCCTCTACGATCATGCCTGCCTGTTTCGCCAGGCCGCGATAGATGCGTTGGATACCGCCGGGGCGGATTGGCGCCTCGCGCTCACGACACCGAGCCTTCCTGGCGTCTGGGCCGCCTTGCGGGCCGGCGTCGGGATCTCGGTGCGCACGGCCTATGCCCTGCCGCCTGATATGCGCGATGTCACGAAATCCCTGCGCCTGCCGGCCTTGCCCCCGGTCGATGTCCGGGTCATATCCAATATCGACCTGTCCCCCGCGGCCGGGGATTTGCTTCTCATTGTGCAAGATGTCCTGAAGGACAGAATCAAGCCGGTTCGTAAGAAGGCAAGATCATCCGGGTAATTCTCTTACTATCATGGCCGGCTTCGTGGGCACGGCGATTAAACCCACGACTCGGTTCAGGCACATTCCCGATTTATTGAATCATTAAATCCACCTGACCCTCAAATATCGGTGGACGAAAAATTCATCGTGAGCGCATCATAATGCGATTACGTGCCGCGTCGCGGCTTTGCGAATGTGCGTTATTTGACATCGTGAATAGAAGATGCCCACCCGCATGCCCCGCGGACCGCGCCCGGACGCGCCTTCGGCCGACACATCATAAAAAAATGTCGCACATTCCACGCGACAGGTAAGTCCTTCAGATATCGAAGTGATTCAGCAAGTGTCGCGTGGTGTCGCATTGCCGATTTTCGCATAACCTTTTGAACCGTCTCGCGAATTCGCGAAGTGTCGCGTAATGGGGTGTCGCATGAAAGCGGCCATTGAAAAATCACACAAAAAAGCTGCGCGAAAATAAAAACGCCGCAAGGCGTGAACCTTACGGCGTTTCTTGGGGCCGGCCACGGGCATCGCACACGCCCTGATGCACAGGGCAAGCTGCACGCCGTGCTAGGCCGGCTTCTCGAGGTCTTTACACGCGCTGCTCGGCGCGCGGCTGCCCGACCGGGGGTGGCACAACGGCGGCGGCCTGGACGGTAGCCTGCGCGTCGGCCTCGTCGGCCTTCTCGACCGCGCGGCCCTTGGCCACGGCGGCGGCTTCTTCCATGGCCGCCAGCGAGCGGGCCAATTCATAAATGCGCCGGCGCACATGTTCGTCGCCGATCTCATAGTAGGCGCGGACCAGTTCTAGGGTCTCGCGGCGGACCATCGGATCGTCCTCGTGCGGCATTTCTATATCGCCGGCGCCCGCCTGGTTGCGGGGGCTCGCTCCGGCGGTGTTGTCGTCCATCTCCTCGAAGAAATAGGACACCGGGCAGTCGAGCACGCGGCTCATGTCCCACAAACGGCTCGCGCCGATGCGATTGGCGCCGCGCTCATACTTCTGGACCTGCTGGAACGTGAGACCCATGGCCTCGCCGACTTTCTCCTGGGACAAGCCAAGAAGTGTGCGGCGGACTCGCAGCCGGTTACCGACGTGCGAGTCCACCGGATTCGGCTTACCCGTCGTCCGCTGCCGCTTTACCTTGCCGTCGCCCGTGGCAGAACCCTGATATCCGTCCATGTCGCGCTCACCTCTATTACTAGACATCCCGAGTTCCATAACGCCATGGACGCGAAGAAGTTCTCCCCTTGCGTTAAAAAGGTTCGCGGACGCCTCCGAAAAGTTTGTATCTGACGGCGGAAAGGTGGCGGAAAAGAGCCGGAATCAAGCCTCACCAGTCGGTTGAAAAGGCCTACAACTGGCTGAAATCAAACCCAAAAGCGGAACCATTTTTTGAAACCGGACGTTGGTGCTGTACGCGATTGTACAGGTCATAGATGTCCGCCTTCAGTTCACGTTTTTTGATCACCCCCGAGACTGCGGTTCAGAAATTTCTGGTCGATATGCGTCTTACGGCGGAGCGGTCCTACCGTTGCTGGAAAGATGCTTTGGAAGCGGGGTTCGCCAAAACGCCCCTCGCCCCGGCGGACCGCGCCGCGCTCCTGAAGCCCCACCCCCTGGAAGACTATTTCTACGCCGGACTGATCGGCCTTCAAGCCGCGGCCGTGCGCGAGAGCTTTACGCCCACCGTCGCGGAAGCCCTTTTGCGCCAGGTCGCCCTGCAAGTCGATGATGCCGTCGGGCGTGGTGACCGGATCGTCTCGAACATGGTTTTCATCATCTTCGGGCGCATCCGGAAAAATGCCGGCCTCGGTCTCAAAACCCGTCCCGAGGACGTGGTGACCGACGTGATCCTCGAGCGTCTCTCCATCGACCGCATGAAGGCCACTCGCCACCTCATGCACGATCCGCGCTATCGTCACGCGCTGACCGCGCCGCTGATCACGCGGCCGATCTGGTGGAAGGCCTTCGACGAGATTTACATGGTGAATGTCGTGCCCCGGCCGGCGGTGCGGCGCGCCGGTCTGTCACCGCGCCAAGCCTACGCGGCCAAACGCGAGGGATCGGTGTTCTTCGAAACGCCGCCGAAAGCCTCCGCGCCGCCGTTGCCCGCCTTCGCCGCGAAGCTTGGCGGATGGCTCACGCCGCGCCCGCATCTCCACTGAGAAAGATCTAAATCGCCGCCTGGAGTTGTTCGGCGGCTCGTTTCTCCGCCGCCAGCGCCCGCTGGGCCGCACGCGCCACCCCAATCTCGCGCATCGGGGCCTGACGCAGGCGTTCCAGCATACGCGGCGTTACCACCGTCACGCCGTTTGGGGTCACCTCGAACCGCGCCTGGTCGTCGGCCATGTCTTCGCCGATCACGCACCCTTCCGGTACTACGCAGCCCGGCGCGAGGATGGCGCGTGAAATTCTGACACGCGCCTTCACCTCGCACCCCGGTAGAATGACGGAGTCTTCCACGAGGCTTGAGGCTTCAAGCCGCACGTCCGAGAACAGTTGGGAGCGGCGCACAGTGGCGCCCACCACCACACATCCTTCCGCGATCATCGCCGCGCTCACCATGCCAAGACGCTCGGCTGGATCGAACACCAGCTTGGCGGGCGGGCGCTGCTCCTGATGGGTCCACACCGGCCAATTGCGGTCATAGAGATCGAACGCCGGCTGCGCGGCCACGAGATCCATGTTGGCTTGCCAGAAAGAATCGATGGTCCCGACATCACGCCAATACGGCTCATCGGCGCGGTGCGTGGTGACACAGCTGCGGCTGAACTGATGGGCGTACATCCTGCATTTGCCGACCAACGAAGGAATGATGTCGGCGCCGAAATCGCGGCGCGATTTTGAGTTCTTCGCATCCGCGCGCAGGGCCGCGATCAACACATCGGTGTTGAAGAGATAGATGCCCATGCTGGCGAGGCATCGGTTCGCGTTATCGGGCTGAGTCACCGGCGCGGCGGGCTTTTCCACGAAGCTCGCGATCTGCTCTTCGGTATTCACGGTGACGATACCGAAGCGGCGCGCTTCGTCTTTCGGCACGCTGACACACGACACCGTCACGTCCGCCGCGCGGGCGACATGTTCGGCGATGAGCACGCCGTAATCTTGCTTGTAGACGTGATCGCCCGCGAGGATCAGCACATGCTTCGGCTGATGGCGGCGTAGGAGGTCGATGTTCTGATAAGCCGCATCGGCGGTCCCTGCGTACCAGCCGCCTTCCGGCGTCTGCTGCTGGGCCGGCCACAGCTCCACGAACTCGCCAAGTTCGTGGCGCAGGAAACCCCATGCGCGCTGGACGTGATGGATCAGTTCATGCGCGCGATATTGCGTCGCCACGCCAACCTTGCGGATGCCCGAGTTGATGCAGTTGGACAGCGGAAAATCGATGACCCTGTACTTCGCGCCGAACGGAAGCGCCGGCTTCGCCTGACGGTCCGTCAGGCATTGCAGGCGTTCGCCGCGCCCGCCGGCAAGCACCAGCGCAAGAGTCTGGGTCACGGCTTGGCGGGTCGGGCTATTGAAGGTTGCCATGCGAGATCCTCCAGGCGTGGGGGTTGCGTGAGGTCGCGGAGTCTATTTTCGTCGAGCTGTGCTGACGCGTGTCCCCCACTGCGTCAGCACGGGCGGCATTGAAGACCATTGATGCGTGATTGGCAATCGCCCGGAGCGATAATTTTTTTAAGAACAAAATCGGCTCGCGGGTGTTGATATTCCTGGGCTCTATCACAACGGGCGGAGGAATCGTGACAAGCGTGCTTTACGTTGCGTCGGAAGCATTTCCGCTTGCGAAGACCGGAGGGCTGGGCGATGTCGCGGGCGCTTTGCCCGCTGCGCTGACGAAGCTCGGCGTCGATGCGCGCATCATGTTACCAGCCTATGACGGCGTCGTACGCAGGCTCGCTAACGCCGGCGCCGACATAAAGCCCGGGCCCGCCTTGCAAAATGTGCTCGGACGATTTCCCGTACAGTTGCTGCGTTCTGAAATGCCGGGCACAGGAGTTCCCTTGTGGCTCGTGGACTGCCCACCGCTTTACGCGCGTGACGCGCATCCCTACGCCGGGCCGGACGGAAAAGAATGGAACGATAACGATGTGCGCTTCGCATTACTGGCGCGCGTTGCGTCGATCGTCTCAACACATAGGGATGTCAATGATTGGCGTCCGGACATCGTGCATGCCAACGATTGGCATACGGGTCTGTTGCCCTACTACCTGAAGCAAGCCGGCGCATCCGCGCGCAGCGTCTTCACTGTCCACAACATGGCCTATCAGGGTCTCTACGATCCCGCCGTGATGGACCGCGTCGGCATTGATCCAGCCGAGTTTACACCCCAAGGCGTCGAGTTCTGGGGAAAGGTCAGCTTCCTCAAGGCGGGCCTCATCTATGCCGACCGGGTCAGCACCGTCAGCCCGACCTATGCACAGGAGATCCGCGAACCCGGCGAAGGAAAGGGACTCGAGGGCGTCCTGAGAATGCGCGGCAAGCATCTCGCGGGCATTTTGAACGGCATCGACGAGTCGGTTTGGAATCCGATGACCGACCCGCACCTCGTCCAACCCTACGATCCGGCGAACATCGCGCTAAAGGCCGACAACAAAGCCGCCTTGCGCGCCTCGCTTGATTTACCCGCCGTCGATACAGCGCCGATCGTCGCCATAGTCAGCCGCCTCGTCGAGCAGAAAGGCATTGATATCCTCCTTGCCCTCCTGCCCGCTTACCTTAACACCGGCGCGCAGATCGTGGTGCTGGGCTCCGGTGACAAACACTTGGAGAGCCGACTGATTGCCGCAGCCGCCGCGCATCCTGATCAGGTCGCGGTCCGTCTCGGCTATGACGAAACCTTCGCCCATCGGGTGATTGCCGGCGCGGACATCCTGTTCGTACCCTCGCGTTATGAGCCTTGCGGCCTCACGCAGCTCTATGCACAGAGGTACGGCACCATCCCGGTGGTTCACCGCGTCGGCGGCCTCGCCGATACGGTCACCGATGAAGACGACGGCTTCACGTTCGACGCCCTGACGCCGGCCGCCGCGGTCGCCGCGCTGGTGCGGGCCGGCGCCTATTACCGCAAACGGCCGCGCTGGCGGGCGATGCAGCGCCGGGCCATGCACAAACATTTCGGTTGGGACATATGCGCCCGCCGCACCCTCGATCTCTATCATGACGTGTTGAACGATCGTCCAACCGCTACGGAAGGCACATATGGAACAGCTCTCACGGCATCCCGGTGATCACTCACCGCTTGATCTGCAAGATCCCGGCGCCCTGAAGCGCGGCATTCTGCAAACCCTAACCACCGTGGTCGGCCGCGATCCGCTCTATGCCAGTGGCCGCGATTGGTATTATGCGGTTGCTTACCTTTTGCGCGGTGTGCTCGGGCAGAAACAGGCCATGGTCGGACGCAAGGTACATGAAGCCGGCGCGAAACGGCTTTACTACCTCAGCCTGGAATACCTTCCCGGCAAGTTCCTTCCGAAAGTGCTCACGGATCTCGGCATCGAGCATCAGGTGGCGGAAGCGCTGAAGGATCTTGGGCAGTCGCTCGAAGAGATTTCGAAATTCGAGGTGGATACAGCCCTCGGCAATGGCGGCCTTGGCAGGCTCGCGGCCTGCTTCCTCGATTCCCTGGCCACGCATGATTACCCCGGCTTCGGCTACGGCATCCGCTACGAGTTCGGCATGTTTTCGCAGTCCATCGAAGATGGACATCAGGTCGAGCGTCCCGAACATTGGCTGCGTTTCGGTGACCCGTGGCAGTACGAGCGACCGGCGATCGCCTACACCATTCGCTTCAACGGCCGCCTCGTCCGCACTACCGATCTCCAGGGTGTAGAGAAGGTCGATTGGGTCGATACCGACGACTTGATGGCTGTCGCGCATGATCTGCCGATGTCCGGCTATCACTCCGACACCGTCCTCTACTTACGCCTTTGGGCGGCGCGTTCGTCGCACGCTTTCGATCTCAAGTATTTCAACGAAGGCAACTATATCGAAGCGGTGCGGGACAAGACCTTGTCCGAGAGCATCTCAAAGGTGCTCTATCCGAATGACAACACCAGCATGGGCCAGGAGTTGCGGCTGAAGCAGGAGTACTTCTTCGTCTCCGCCTCCCTTCAGGACATCCTGCGTCGGCACTTCAAATCGAACCCAGGCCTCGAGAACCTCTCCGACCAGATCGCCATCCAACTCAACGACACGCACCCCAGCCTCGCGATCCCCGAGCTGATGCGCCTTCTGATCGACGACTACAAACACACCTGGGACCAGGCGTGGCAGAAGGTCGCGGGTATCTTCGGGTACACCAACCACACGCTGCTACCGGAAGCGCTCGAAACCTGGCCGATCGCCATGCTCGAGAAGCTCTTGCCGCGCCACCTCGACATCATCTACCGCATCAATGATCAACATCTGAAGCGCGTGTCCGCCGCCTTCCCAGGCGAGCTTCACCGCTTGGGTCAGCTGTCACTCGTGGATGATTTCACCCGTCGCATCCGTATGGCGCACCTCGCCATCGTTGGCGCGCATAAAGTGAACGGCGTGTCGGAGCTTCAGACCAAGCTGCTGCGCGAGGCGGTATTCCCCGACTTTGCCGCGCTCGATCCGGACAAATTCCTGCCGATCACCAACGGCATCACGCCGCGTCAGTGGCTAGTCTCGGCCAACCCGCAGCTCGCACATCTCATTACAGAGGCCATCGGCAGCGAATGGCCAACTCAACTCGAGCAGCTCGCGAAACTTGCCCCAAAGGCCGATGACGCCGGCTTTTGCGAGGAATTCCGTCGCATCAAGGGCGATAACAAAATTCGCCTCGCGCGGCTCATTCAGCGTTCGGTTGGCCATGCGGTCGATCCGGACTCGCTCTTCGACGTTCAGGTGAAGCGTATCCACGAATATAAACGCCAGCTCCTCAATGTCCTGCACGTCATCACGCGTTATAACCGCATCAAGGCCGGCAAGGATGATGGACTGCCGCGCACCGTGATCATCGGCGGCAAGGCTGCACCGGGCTACTACATGGCCAAGCATATCATTCGCCTCATCAACGATGTTGCCGCGACCATCAATGCCGACCCGCAAGTGATGGGTGCGCTGAAGTTGGTCTTCGTGCCCAACTACCGTGTGTCGGTCGCCGAGGTCGTAATCCCCGGCGCGGACCTTGCACAACATATCTCGACCGCGGGCACTGAAGCCTCGGGTACCAGCAACATGAAGTTCGCCATCAACGGCGCGCTGACCCTAGGCACAGATGACGGCGCGAATATTGAGATCCGCAAAGCCGTCGGCGCCGATCACATGTTCCTCTTCGGCCTCTCCGCAAAGGAAGTCGCAGAACTGCGAGCCAAGGGCTACAACCCCTGGGCCTATCAGGAACGAGATGAAGAGCTTCGCCAGTGCCTGGACATGATCGGAGGCGGCGCCTTCTCACCGCAGGAACGCACCCGTTATCAAGGCCTCAAAGAATCACTGCTCTCGGGCGGCGATCATTATCTTCTGCTGGCGGACTATCGTTCCTATGTCGAAGCACATGAGCGCGTGGACACGGCTTTTCGGGATACGCAGACGTGGACACGCTCAGCCGTGCTCAACGTCGCTCATATGGGCCGCTTCTCCGCCGACCGCGCGATCCACGAGTACGCGGAGAAGATCTGGGAGCTTACGCCGCTGACGCGGCTGTTTGCCCGCGCGTCCGCTGCATAACCGCAGCGGCGGCGGGCCAGGCGCTTCCGGCGCGGATAGTTTCAAGCGTTTCCGTCAGGCGGGCGCGCCAGTTGGGGTACTCATCCGTCGTACCGGGGACATTAAGCTGCGTGGTCATCGCGATCACGTCGCTGAGATTGATCAGCGCGAGTTGCGATGCCGAAAGCCCCAGGAAAGCGTGCACCGCCGTTACGATTTCCTCCACGGAAATGTCCGGCCGATCATCATCAATCAGTCCTTGATCCCTGAGGGCGCCAAGGATCAGAGCACGTTCGTCGCGCGTAGCATTTGCCCAATAGCCCGCGAGAGTCGGTAGGTCGTGTGTGGTCGCCTGCGCCGTGCCGCGCGCGGGATAGGCGTCCGGGCGCTTAAAGAACCCGTTATCGTGGCGCTCGAAGTAGAACAATCGGGTCGAGAGCATGTTGTCCCTGGCCATCCGCTCGCGGAATCCAGGCGGTACCGTTCCGAGGTCCTCGCCCACGATCAGGCATTTCGCACGCACGCTTTCCAGCGCGAGCACCGCGAACACGTCGTCCACCGGATAATGTACATACGCCCCGTCCGCCGCGGCGCCGCCGGGGGGAATCCAAAACAGGCGCTCAAGAGCCATCACATGGTCAATGCGCAACGCGCCCGCGTGGCGCATGTTCGCCCGCCATGTGTCCACCAGTGGCGCGTAAGCTTGTGCGCGTAGGACATGGGGGTTGGGAGGCGGAAGGCCCCAATCCTGGCCGCGAGGCCCCAGTGGATCAGGCGGAGCGCCGAACCTTACGCCGTTGGGATACAGGCCTTGACGATGCCATGCCTCCGCGCCGTGCGGGCTAACGCCAACGGCAAGATCGCGCATCAGCGCCGCATTCGTTCCTGAAGCCGCATCGGCCAGTTGCATCTCGGCGAGCCGTTGCAGGCTCGCGTGAGTTCGCACTTCATGTTGGTGATCACGCAGGAACGCGCGAACCTCGCGTGAACGTGGATCGCGGAACGGTTCGGGCCAGTCGGTCCACGGTCCAGCCAAATGATCGCTCAAAGCCGAGAACAGGCAGAAATCTTCCAGCACGCCGCCGCCCTGGCGGATAAAATCGTCGACGCCCGGATCATCGGCGAACCGTGCGGCCACCTTACGAAGGGCCGCATATTTGGTCTGAGCAACGGCTGTATCATCAATCAGCGCGCCGCGCGAGACTGTTGGAGGCTCGCCTAAGGCCACATACAACGGGTTCAGGAATGTCCGGCTCGAAGGCCAGTAAGGGCTCGCTTGCTCGGGCTCCTGTGGCAAGAGCGCATGGAACGGATTGACCGCCACGACCCGCCCTCCCTCGCTTGCCGTCATGTGTAGAAGATCCTTGAGATCGGCGAAATCCCCGATCCCCCAATTGCGCTCCGACATCACGGTATAGAGGTGGCACGCAATCCCCCATGCCTTCTCACCGCCCTGCAGCCAATCCGGCGTATAAGCCGACGCCGGCGCAACGATCAACGTCGTCTCGGCCCCTGCCACCGTGAGTCTGTGATAGCCAAGAGGCAGCTCGCGCCGGAAATGGATGCGTTCCTCGGCGCGACCCTCGATGAATTCGCCATTTTCGAGCGTAAGGGTCCAATCACCGGTAAACGGAAGGTCGCGTGCCGGGATGCGCATCACGATCACCGGCGGAAATTCACGCCGCCGCAGGCGGTCGAGACTATCTTGAATTTCTCCATCACTCGCGGCGTCGTAGCCCATGGCAGCGAGCAGCGCCCGCTGCACCTCCGGCGTGGTGTGGTGGATTTGCCCCTGGACGTCCCAATATTGAGGTTGGATGCCGGCTTCGTGGGCAAGCGTGGAAAGAAGCTCAGCCATGAACACGCTCCAGCACCATCGTCGACCTCTCAATCACAAGCACCTCACGCCACGTCCCCGGAGGATTTACGAAAGCCACCGGCTCGCCGGCATTCAACCAAACCAAAAGCCGATCAGCGATCAAGAAGCCAAAAGCTCCTGCCGCGTTCCAGTCGGCGTCTTCCATCCCGCTGCCGTCTGCGCGTAACCATGTGATATCGCCATCACCGCTAAAGAACGTATCGCGGCGGAGCTCCGGATAAGCCTTCCGCAAGGCAATCGCCGCCCGCGTGAAGTCCACAAGATCCGCATTCTTCTCCGCAAGGCTCCAATCCAACCACGCGGTCTCATTATCCTGGCAGTAGGCGTTGTTGTTTCCGCCTTGCGTCTGGCCGAACTCGTCCCCCGCCAGGATCATCGGGACACCTTGCGAAAGCATCAGCGCGGCGATGAGGTCGCGTTTGCGCTCCCCTCTAGTGGAACCGTGATCGCGGCTCAGATTATGATTTGTGCCGTCCTGGTTCTCTTCACCGTTCGCGGCGTTATGCTTCTCGTTGAAGCTCACAAGGTCGTTCAGCGTAAAGCCGTCGTGCGCCGTGATGAAATTGATGCCGTGCAAAGGCGCACGGACCACGTCGCTCGATCCGGCTATCGCGGTCGCCATCCGGCCCGCCATACCCCCGTCGCCGCGCCAAAAGCCGCGCACGGCATCACGGTACCGGTCGTTCCACTCCCGCCAGGGTGCGGGAAGTTTGCCGAGGAAATGCCCGGCCACGTCCCAAGGCTCGGCGATCAGCTTCAACTTGCTCAATCCCGGATCTCGGCCAATGAGGCTGAGAAGCGACGTATCGGCGCAAAAACCGCCGCGTGTCCGCGCGAGAGTCCCGGCCAGATCGAAGCGAAAACCATCGACGCCGGTCGTGCGCGCCCAGTGCCGCAACGAGTCGAGAACGAGGCGTTGCACCTGCGGGTGCGAGACATTGAGCACGTTCCCACAGCCGGAATAATTCACGTAGTCCTCCGGGAACGCATCATCGAGCCAATAGTAGGACGCATTGTCGATGCCGCGGAAAGACAGCGTGGGCCCCTGGCGGTCTCCCTCGCCGGTATGGTTATAAACCACGTCGAGGATCACCTCGATTCCGGCGTCATGGTAGGCCGCCACCATTTCGCGCAGGCTCTCGCCGTATCCTGGCTCGCTCGCGAAGAAGCTGACAGGGTTATATCCCCAATAGTTGGAGAGCCCGGCGCGCGCGAGATGCGTTTCGTCGGTAAATGCGTAGACCGGCAACAACTCGATCGCCGTCACGCCCAACCGCTGGAGATGCGCAAGGATCTCTTGCGAGGCCAGGCCTTCGAACGTGCCGCGCAGGTGGCCAGCGACATGGGGATGACGCTGTGTCATGCCTTTCACGTGCATCTCGTAGATGATCGTGTCCTGCCAGGGGATTTGGGGCCGCGCCGTCACCGGTTCCGGATCGCTGACGACGATGCCTTTCGGCACTACGGCGGCGTTGTCGGACATATCGAGGTTCGCCGCGTTCCACTTGAACGTGCTTGTGATTTTGCGGGCGTACGGGTCGAGCAGAAGCTTGTTGGGATTAAAGCGGTGGCCGCGTTCGGGCGCGTAAGGCCCGTGAACACGATAGCCATAGACCTGTCCCGGCCGCCCGCCTGCGAGATATCCGTGCCAGGTATCGCCGGTTCGACCCGGCAGGGCCAAACGACGCAATTCCCGCGCCCCCCTCTCATCAAACAAACAGAGCTCGACCTTCTCACCGTGCGCGGAGAACAGCGCAAAGTTGATCCCCCGCCCGTCCCAGGTCGCACCGAGAGGTTCCGCCGCCCCTGTCTCGAGCCCGCCGAGAACAGTCATTTCTACACGGGCTTCAGGATCAACGCCCCCAACGGGGGCAAGGTCAGCGAAAGAACACCGTCGGCATCGGTGTGGACATCGCCGCCGTTCCCAACGTTTGTCCCTCCATAATAAGTGGAGTCTGAATTGAATATCTCGCGATAGTGGCCCGGGCGCGATGCGCGGACGCGGTAGCTCTCGCGCACGACAGGCGTGAAATTGCACACCACGACCAGACGGTCGTCCCAGTCCGCACCATGGCGGCTGAAGGAGATGACGCTATTTCCGTTGTCATGCGGATCAATCCACGCAAAGCCCTCCCCTTCGCAATCGCGTTCGTGTAATGCGGGCTCATTCACATAGAGGCGATTCAGATCACGCACCAAGTCCTGCATGCCTTTATGATCGGCATACTGAAGAAGATGCCAATCGAGCCCCTGCTCGTGGTTCCACTCATTCCATTGCGCGATCTCGGCTCCCATGAACAGAAGTTTCTTGCCAGGATGCGTGAAGAAGAACGAGAGATAGCAGCGCAGATTCGCGAACTTCTGCCAGAGGTCGCCCGGCATCTTGTTGAGCATCGACCCTTTGCCATATACGACCTCGTCGTGTGAAAGCGGAAGTACAAAGTTCTCCTGGAAGGCATAGATTAGACCGAACGTCAGATCGTCGTGGTGATACTTGCGATACACTGGATCCTGCTTGATGTAGCGCAGGGTGTCGTTCATCCACCCCATGTTCCATTTGAACCCGAACCCAAGGCCTCCCAGATACGTCGGCCTTGAAACCATCGGCCACGACGTAGACTCTTCCGCGATCGTGAAGGCCCCAGGCACGCGGTCATAGATGACCTCGTTCAACCGGCGCAGAAAATCCACCGCATCCAGATTCTCACGGCCGCCGAAGCGGTTGGGAATCCACTCGCCTTCCTTCTTGGCGTAGTCGAGATAAAGGATCGAAGCCACAGCGTCGGCCCGCAGTCCGTCGATGTGATAGTCCTCGAGCCAAGCCAGCGCGTTGCAGATCAGGAAATTCGCAACTTCGGTCCGTCCATAGTTATAGATGAGCGTGTTCCACTCGCTCTGGCGGCTTTGCCGCGGATCGGCGTGCTCGTAGAGGTTTGTGCCATCGAAACGGCTCAAACCGTGCTCGTCTTCGGGGAAATGACTCACGACCCAATCGAGGATAACGCCGATCCCCGCCGCGTGAGCCTGATCGATCAAAAACCTGAGATCATCCGGTTCTCCATACCGGCGCGAAGGCGCGAAGAGGCCCAAGGGCTGGTATCCCCACGATCCATAGAATGGATGTTCGGCCAGGGGCATCACTTCGATGTGCGTGAAACCCATGTCCCTCACATAAGGAATGAGCCGGTCCGCCAGCGTGCGATAGGTCAGGAATTCATTATTCTCGGTGCGCATCCACGAACCGAGATGGACCTCATAAATGGACATTGGGCGGTGGCGGATATCACCGGCGCGGCTCGCCATCCACACCGCATCCGTCCACTGGAACGACGGCCGTAGCGTCACCACCGAGGCCGAACGCGGCGGCCGTTCCTGCATTCGCGCAAAGGGATCGGATTTCAAAGGAAGAATATCGCCACTCTCCGCAACGATGCGGAACTTGTAGAGAGCGCCCGCACGGACGCCTTCCACAAACGTCTCCCATACACCCGAGCCGTTGGATTGAAGCGGGGTACGATGCGAGTCCCAGTCGTTGAAATCGCCGACGACGCTGACCGCGCGGGCATTCGGCGCCCACACGGAAAATCGCACCCCCGCGCGGCCATGCTCCTGTGCTTCGTGCGCGCCCAGTTTACGGTGCAATTCCAGATGGACGCCTTGCGTGATCAAATGATGATCGAACGCAGATAGAACCGTAGTACGCGCGTTCGTATGCTGCACGATCCCTTTCGCAATCCCCATAGGCCTACCTCGCCGGTCGCCGCGCCCTGAGACATGAACCGCCGGGCGGGTACTTTGTTCCAACAAATCTATTGGCGCGTGCAGTCCCCGCTTATACCGACTACACTGCACGCAATAATTGACGATCCAGCGCGAGAAACGCCGAAATGAAATCCCTGTGGTTCAAACCCTACAGTCTGAAAGACTGGGAAGCCCGCTATCCCGATACCCTCGTTGCCCATCTGGATATCAAGCTGATCGAAATCGGACCCGACTTCCTGCGCGGCACTATGCCGGTCGACCGGCGGACCCATCAGCCGCAGGGTCTCCTACATGGCGGCGCTTCCGTGGCCCTGGCGGAGACCCTGGGAAGCATCGCGGCAAATATGGCAGTCGATCAGACGGCGTTTGTGTGCGTCGGCCAGGAAATCAACGCCAATCACATTCGCGGCGTGAGGACGGGGATTGTCACTGGCACGGCGCGATCCTTCTATATCGGGCGCACGAGCCAAGTGTGGGGAATCGAGATCGTGAACGCCGAGGGACAATTGGTCTGCGTTTCGCGAATCACGATGGCAGTGAGGCCGTTGACAGCCTAATCGCGACGCTGGACGCTGACAGCTATATTGAGCAGCGCTGAACTCAGCGTGAGGCCATTCCCCGCCGCCGTTTTGTCGTTGATCTTGAAGCGCACGCGGTTGTTGCGGATCACGAAATGGATGACACCCGCGGCCGGTCCCTTCGTTTCATCTGTCACGGTAAGTACCGGACGGCCTGTCACGGCCTCAAGCGCCTGCTCGACAGATTGCTTCGCGGACCCGCCGATATAAGCGATATGGCAAGGATCGGTAGAGGCAATACTGGCCAGCGGCTGCGCGATAACCTTGCGTCCGGCTACCGTCTCATTCCTGACCGCAGTGTCGACCGTAGCGGCAAATCCGCTGTCCCCAACCACACAGATATTGATGACACCGCCCGACGCCTCAAAAGCGTCTGCGGGCCATTGAACAAACTCGCCGAACTTGAACAGGAACGCGGCTTTGATCGGGTACTCAAGCGACTGCGCCCACGCCGCGCCAGTCATCAGGAGCGCCGCTACTGCAATGGCGGCGCTCCAGGATCTTCGTACCAGCCGATGCTGCGGCCTTTGCTTCATCCGTAGGTCCACCGCACCGTCCCGAAGAACGAACGGCGCACGAGGCGGCGGCTTGCCGCATCGCCGACCTCAGGATGATTTGCATTGAGCAGATTTTCGCCCGACACTGCGAGTCCAAGATTGGGCAAGGCGCGACAAGAGAACCGCGCACCGACCTCGGTATAGGCCGGTACGGCTGGACTGGGCAGATCGCCAACGGTCCTTACCGCGAAATTCAAATCGACTTCCGGTGTCACGAAGATGGTCGAACGCAGTGAGGCCTGAATACCGGGGTCGTTGCCTATATGCTGGTTGGGAATAAGGTCCACTTGGCCAATCGCCACGTGAGTCTTCTTTTCCATGGCGTTGATGCCCGCATCAAGACGCACCCATTCCGCTGTGCGGTATGTTGCCCACGCCTCGACCCCGTAGGTATGGCCGCTACGCCCATTCTGCAAGCTTAAAGGCGGCACGCCCCCAGCGGACGTTCCCGTTGTGCGGATGTCGTTATAGATATTGTAATAGGTTGAAATGGACAGCGTCATATCTGAGTTCAATTGCCCACGATAACCGAGTTCGTAGGCCAGCAATTCCTCGGACTGAAAGCTCACGGCCGGAATCAAAAGCGGAAACGATTCAAGCTCCCGGTCAATCCGGTTCGGCGTGCGCACAGCGCGCGAGACTGCCGCCCATAACAATGTGTGCTCGGCCGCCTTCCAAGAGATACGCCCACTGGGCATGATTTCCCAGCCCGTCATCTGATTGTGCTCGAACTTGATATCCGCCACGAATTTCACGGCCGGCGTCGGCGCATATGTGTCCTGGATGTATAAATTAGTGTGCTCCAACGTGCGCTTGGGCACCGCGAAAACGAACGGCGGATCATTGATGAAATTTTCGGTATTGCGCCGGTAACCGCCGCCCCACACAATTTCGTTGGCTTCACCCAAATGGAAATTGTGCTGTATCTCGGCCCGCTACGTCGGCTCATATCTATTTACCTGTTCTGTGCAGATTTCTCGCGGCATGGTAGATGATGCCATGCGGGCTCGCTACATCATCGACGGCGAGCGCCTCAAAAAGGTGAAACAAAACGAGCGCATATCAGCGTTAGGCCGAGACAGGACAAAAGGCGATCTCTTCCGGATGCCAGCGCTAGGATCCTCATTGAGCCGCGCGATGCTCGCACCTTTCTCGGTCTTGCTGAGCGCAACGGTTGTAATTGGCGCCGGACTCCTCGCGGCTGTCTACGATACTCAATTTTATCAGTCCCAGAAAATCCGCGAAGTTCAGGTCCAGGCCGACATTCTCGCGAACAGCGTCGCCGCCGCTTTGGCCTTCGATGACCGCGAGGCCGCGCTTCAATATGTCATGGCGCTGCAGGCGAACCCGGAAGTCTCCGCAGCCGCGGTTTACAGTCTCGATAATACCGTGTTCGCAAGTTACGTCCGCGACGAGGCCCCATTGCCGGCCCAGGTGTATACCGGCGGTGCGCGGTTCGCAGGCGGGAACCTCGAAACATCTGTCCCCGTGGTGCAAAACGACCGGCTTCTGGGCCGGGTCTATCTGCGAGAGCCGGGCGAAGCGTTGAGTCGCCGCGCCCTGCGTTACGGCGGCATCATTCTTCTGCTCGCGATGGGAAGTCTTGTCTTTGCCGTGCTCCTTTCCGCGCGCCGCGAACTCGCGGCCAAGAATGAAGAGCTTCAATTGCGCAACGCAAGCCTTCTAGAGCAGATCGAGGCGCGGGAAAAAGTCGAAGAAGCGTTACGGCAAAGCCAGAAGATGGAAGCCGTAGGGCAGCTGACCGGCGGCATCGCTCACGACTTCAACAACATGCTCGCCGTCATTATTGGGGCGCTTGAGCTGCTGAAACGCCGATCCGCACGCGGCGAAGCTAACCTTAACGAGCTTGCCGATGCGGCGCTCGACGGCGCGCAACGCGCCGCCTCCCTGACCCAACGTCTGCTTGCCTTCTCACGTCAGCAAGCCTTGCGGCCCGAGCCCGTGGCCGTCAACAAGCTGATGTCAGGCCTGTCGGAGCTATTGCGACGTACCCTGGGCGAAAACATCCGCATAGAGACCGTTCTGGGCGCCGGCATGTGGCGCACAAGCGTCGATCCGCATCAGCTTGAGAATGCGATCCTTAATCTTGCCGTCAACAGCCGCGACGCCATGCCAGAAGGCGGCCGCCTGACCATCGAAACAGGCAACAGCGATCTCGACGATTATTATGCGGCCGAGGCCGGCGTGTCGGCGGGGCAGTATGTCATGGTTGCTGTCAGCGACACCGGCTCGGGCATGAAACCCGAAACCGTCGCGAAGGCTTTCGACCCCTTCTTCACGACGAAAGGCATCGGAAAAGGGACCGGGCTTGGTCTCAGCCAAGTCTACGGTTTCGTGCGTCAATCCGGGGGGCACGTGAAGATCTATAGCGAAGTCGGCCAAGGCACGAGCATTAAGATCTACCTGCCTCGTTTCGTGGGTGAACTCACAACACCGGCGACGGCCGCGCGTGAGGCCATTATCCGCGAGACGAACGACGCATGCGTACTGGTGGTCGAAGATGAGGAATCAGTGCGCAATTTCGCGGTTGCGGCGTTGAAGGAAATAGGATACCGCGTCCTCGCCGCGCCGGATGCGGCAGGCGGCCTCGCCCAATTAAAGCAGCATCCCGAGATCGCGGTTCTCTTCACTGACGTCGTGATGCCGGACGCGAATGGCCGCCAGCTCGCCGACGAAGCGCTTAAACTCAGGCCGCATCTCAAGGTTCTCTTTACCACCGGCTACACAAAAAATGCGGTGGTCCATAACGGCGTGCTCGATCATGGGGTGCACCTGCTCAGCAAGCCATTTACCATTGAACAATTAAGCACGGCGCTGCGTAAAGCGCAGGACTCATAACCTCGCCACATTCACGCTCGATTTCCGCCGTGCGACGCGGGGAATAAGAAGAATGTGCGCAACCCGCCACCAAAATACCTTTATATAGAGCGATGAAATATTCCAAGGCTCGCGCGTTGTATACGCATGACCTTGCACAAGAAAATCCTGATCGGAAGCGCCGCCGTCTGCGCCCTCGTAGCAGCCGGCCTCATCGCCCTTCCCACCATTCAGAAGCGAACGGAAGCGCCGACGGCGATCCACATCGCACCGAAGTCCACTCTAGAGACTCACGAAACCGCTGGGCTTCCAATCACTGCGGTGATTGCCGAAGTTTCATCTCCCGCTTTGCGGGCCGATCTCGAGAAACTCTACGCCGAGAATAACAACAGAGCGTTGTGGACAGATGGGCGCACAAGTCAGAAGCGCCTTGAAAGCATCGACGATGTGTCGCGCACGCTCGTCCGTCAGGGTATCGATGCGGCCACTCTCTATAACGCGAAGGCGACGGCTCAGAACGCGAAAACCACCCAAGAGCGCGCCCAGGCTGACGTGAAGATGAGCATTGCGCTGCTAACCGCGGCCCGCGGTCAGCGCTTTGGTTTCATTGCGGCGAAAGACTTAGGATGGAACCTCGTAACCGACGAGGTGCCACTTGCCTCCCTTACCGGCGAAGCAGCCGCGAAGAATCGTATTCCCAAGTTCTTTGAGTCGCTTCAGCCGCAAGACCCGCAATTTCGGACACTGACCGATGCCCTTTCCCACTATCGCGACCTGGCCGCCAAAGGTGGTTGGCCGGAGATTCCGGAAGGGAAGGAAATCGACCTCAAGAGTGATCCGCGCCTTCCCGTGCTGCGCGACCGCCTGATCGCGGAAGGATATCTTTCGCCGCATGCCGGAACCGACAGCGAGACCCTCAAAAACGCGGTAAAGACGTTTCAGACGCGAAATGGTCTCGAATCCGACGGCCGCGCTGGACGCGGCACGATCGCCGCCCTGAATGTCTCAGCGGAAGAGCGCGCCGATCAGATCGTCGCGAACCTGGAGCGCTGGCGTCATATGCGCCGCGAATTGCCGGGCGAGTACGTCCTGGCAAACGTTGCCGATCAAAGCGTCGTCGTCGTCCGCGACGACCGCGAATATCTTCGCCTTCGCGCCGTGGTCGGCACCCGCAGACATGCCACGCCGATGCTGGAAGCTAAAATTACGGCGGTGACGGTGAACCCTCCCTGGGAGATTCCGACTTCGATCATCACCAATGAAATCCTACCCAAGCTCGACAATGAACCGGACTACCTCATCGACAACGACATGGAGGTGGTAAGCGGCTCCTGGGACCGCCCCCGGTCCTTGCGCCTTCGTCAGCGTCCCGGCGCGGGCAACTCGCTTGGCTATTTGAAATTCCAGATGCAAAACGAATGGAATATCTATCTTCACGACACGCCAAGCCGATCACTCTTCGCCAAGGATGAACGTTACTTTAGCCACGGCTGCGTGCGGGTCGACCAGCCCCAAGAGTTGGCCATGAACCTCCTCCCCGGCCTCGCAGCCCAAGAGATTCAGGAGATGATCGCGGCTGGCGACACACGCACCATGAAGCTGGAAAAGGCCCTGCCGGTTTTTGTGCTGTATTGGAGCGTTTTCACCGATAAGGATGGCAAATTACAATTCAGACGCGATGCCTATGCCCGGGACGCCACGACTGTAGCCGCCCTATCCCGTGCGGGCCTATTGGCTCAGAAATCTGAGGTTGCGCAAGCCGGAAACTAGACCTCCCTAGTTGCCGCCGCGCATTACGTCGCTGCCAAGATTCCCCGCTCATCTCACCTAACGATTGCCCACATCGCCGGAGCGGTGATAGGGGAGTGGGCATGGGGCATTCCGCAGACGTTGATCAGCTCAACCGCCGGCGTTTCTTCCTGACCGGCCTGGCCACAACCGCATGTTTGGTGGCGCGGCCGCGTTTCGCCTTAGCCGCGCCCGAACGTCCTCGCACCCTCGCCTTCCAGAACCTGCACACCGGCGAACGCGTCTCGACGGATTATTGGGCGGACGGCCAATATATTCCAGGCAGCCTGGAAGAGATCTCAAAGGTGCTTCGTGATCATCGTAACGGCGCCGCACATGCGATTGATCCCAATCTTCTCGATCTGCTGCACACCGTGCACGGCAAACTAGAGACGTCCCAGCCCTTTCACGTAATCTCGGGATACCGCTCGCCGGAGAGCAACGCCAAACTCGCGGCGGCCAGTTCGGGTGTCGCAAAACACAGTATGCATATGGACGGAAAAGCGATCGACATCCGTATCCCGGGAACCGATCTTCTGAATTTGCATAAGGCTGCGAAGTCGCTGAAAGGCGGCGGAGTCGGCTACTACGCCGCTTCGAATTTCGTCCACATGGACGTCGGCCGGGTTCGTTACTGGTAAGCTAGCCCGCCGATGGCGCGATCGCGCACGCGGTCGTCATGTCGCTCACCGCGCCCGATTGTACACTGACGAGCAGGTACTGCATGAAGCCGTCGAAGCCATCCTTAAGCCGAACGTTGTAGGCGCCGATGCCGCTGTGCGCCGGCAGCTCCAATCCCGTTTCAATATCGACAACCGACAAGGCGATATTTCCGCCCCCCGGCACCTCGCGCGTCGCAAGCGTTCCCAGGGCGCGCCCATCAAGCGCATCAAATACATCAAGCTCCGCGGCAGCCTCGCCGGCGGCGGCGTTGTAAATCACGATAAGCGCGACGTTCTCATCTTCGATCGCGGAGGCCCGCACGGCGATGGCATCACGCCCACTGGCCGTCGTGCCGCTGTCGCAGGTCGAAAGGTTTGTCGATGCGCCGCGGCTCTTGTGACGGACGAGATGCTGAACATAGCCGGGAAAGTCGCTCTTTACGCTCATGCGCAGGAACGGCGGCGTGTAGTCCCCGAATACCATCATATCGGCGACGGAGAATAGGCGCGACGTATTCGGCGAGATGTTCACGCTGTCCCAATGACCGAGGCGCGACCCGCTAATGGCGTCAAAGATATCGACGTGGACGGGGGCGGTACGTGGGCCTGGATTGTAGACCCGCAGCATCGATTCCATATCGTTGGAGGGAGGAAAAACCGCGCTTATTCCGCTTGCAGGCGGCGCCGGAGGGTCCGCGCCATCCAGCGCGCAGACCGTTGTCATGTCGGTGATCAAGCCGGCGCCTTGGTTCACGATGAGTTGCTGCAACGCGCCGAAAAACTCATTCTCGATTTTCAGGACCCAATGACCGTTATCCCATGCCGGTATAACCCGGGCGGCATTTTCGATCTGGCGCACATTCAACATACGCACGCCATCCACCGGAACTTCGGGCGTTGTGTAAACGCCCATACGGCGACCATCGCGCGCGTCGTAGATGCCGATTTGGGCGGCGGCAGGAAGCGCCCCCTGATTCTGCACGATGATCCAGGCCGGATATCCATTGTCCAGATTAGAGCTGTGGACCCCGGCGATTTGACCGCTCGCCCGCGCCACGCCCGCCGAGCAAGTACTGAGATTGGTCAGCACACCATTCGCAGCCCGATGCAGGACGTGCTGGAACGTGCCGGTGATCGCGGGTGAGATCACCGCTGAATAGGTAGAGGGCCTATTGCTGATCTGCAGCGCGGCTTCCACCTCGCGGATTGAGTATTGAGGTGCGGCATTCGGCGCAATCGACGGGCTGACCCAGGTGCCCAAAAATCGGCCATCGCGGTTATCATAGAGGCCGATGCTGACGGTTCCAGCACCGCTGCCCGTGTTATGAATGCGAAAATACGAAAGAGCGTTGGGGTCCGCGCCAGAGAAGATTGCCCCTTCGCGAAGGGATGGCGTGAAACGCCGGTTCATCCGCACCAAGCCTTTCGTGATCTCGCCGACATTCTCAAACGTATTGTCGTTCAAGGTTGCCGTGATCGAGGTGAAATTGTTGATGGCGGTGGAGTTAGACGCGCGATTCACGAACGCGCTGCCGGCGACGGTCAGGCTGCTGAGCTCATGCAGCGATTTTTCAGCCCCATAGGCGATCATGGTGCTGTTGCTGGTGCGCGGACCTTGCGTCACTCGCACACCTCTCAGAACGACTTCACCGCCGTTGGGCAAATCAATGGCGTAGCTCGGCGTTCCGGTGACCCCGTCGTCAAGGACCGTATTCGTGATGGTTGTCTTGTACGCCCGGCTCTTAATGTCATGTCCGATCTTCGTACCGTTAAAGACACTGTCGCTCACCACAAGGTGCGCGATCGCGTTGATGTAGATGCCATGTGTATAGCCGTCACCCGCCCCGTTCCCAGAAAACGTAGAGCGGCGAATGGTGACGAAAGAATCCTTATTGGGATTGGCAAGGATACCGTTTTGGTTGTTGCTGAATACGCAGGTATCGACGATGAGCCGGCCCGCCTGATGCCGAATGCCGGCACCGTTCTTACCGTCCGCGTCCGTGACATTGGCGCCATCGAACGTGATCTTGCGGACAGTCACGTCCGCATTAGTGACAAGCAAGGCCTTGCGATTTGAAATCGGTTTGGTGGCACGCAATGTCGCCCCTCGCCCCGCCCCTTCGATCGTTAGGGGTTTATCGATCGTCGCCACATCATCGAGATAGACCCCTGTATCGAGAATGACGCGATCATTGGGCTTGGCAACCGCGATACCCGCCTGCAGCGTCTTCAACTCACGGGTTGGGCCCACTTTGATTTCGGCGGCGTGAGCGGAGGCGATGAAACACGCAGGGAGAGCGGTAACCACAGCGAGAAACAGTATCGCCCGGGAACAATCCCGACTTGCTTTCTTCGACAACACCTTGCGTAACATAACTTTACATCCAGCCCTTGTAGCTTTGTGGCGACATTCGGGTAACGTCGCCACTGCTGGAAGGTTGCGTCGCCAAAGAACGGGCACGGAACGATTGCGAGACCGCGCAGGTGGTTGCAAAGACAGGCTGTAAAACTCTTATGCGATGGGCCGGAGAAGGCCCCGCGGGCGGTAGTCGAGTGAAGGGAATACCGCCTTAAGATTGTCCTCGCCGCGGCGCTTAACGAGGATCTCCTGCAGGACCTGGCGAACGTCTGTCGTGACCCGCAGATCCCCTTCCCGCAAATCTGCCGGCCGCAATCCCGGCCATTCACCGTAGACACGCCCGCCGTTCACTCCGCCGCCAAGAACGAACATAAATGAGCCCGCGCCATGGTCCGTCCCACCCGCGGTGTTCTCGTCCAAGCGTCGCCCAAACTCGGTCATGGTGACGAGGGTCAGCCGGTGCTGCACTGGCGCCAAGTCCGCCCAGAAGGCGGCGAGGCTTTGCGATAAGTGAGTCGCCGCCGGCGGAAAGTAGCTGTTCATGTTGTAGTGATGGTCCCACCCGCCAAAATCGACCGTTGCCACCTCGAGCCCCACGTCCATTTTGACGATGTCCGCGACCGAACGTAGCGAGGCGGCAAACCCGCCTGCGGGATAGTTCACACCGCCCCCGGGCAACCGTCCGAGGCTTCCTTGAACACTGCGGACCATGTCGACCGTCGCGCGCGCCGACGCAGCCTGCGGTGCATTTCCTGCATTCAATATCTCGATGACGTTCAGATTATAATCACCGCCCGGAACGTTGAAGTCGCGAACGTCGGATATCGCGGAAACGCCGCGAATCCCCTGAAGCGGTGTATGGATGTCCGGAGCGCTGGACACCGCGCCTAAATCGGCGAGCGTGAGATTACGGGCCGCCAAATGACGGGCCAGCCAGCCTCCCAGAATGGGCGCGTCGCCTTCAGTCACACCGCGCTCCAGCATGTTCTGACTTTCGAAGTGGCTACGTGTGTCGGTCGGCAGGCCCGCCGCATGGACGACCGCAAGGCGGCCGGCGTCAAACAGCCCCTTCAACTCCGGCGCACCGGGATGCAGATAGAACGGCACACCGTCCAACGGGCCGAGCGGCAGGCCAGCATTGGGGCCGGAAGCGGCCACTTTGATCGTAGGGCGGCGAGCTTGGTAGTCGGCGTCCTGCGCGGGCGCGACCATCGTCAAGCCATCGCAGCCGAATCGCAGGAACACCACAACGAGGATGTCGCGGGTGCCCGCAGTGTCCGCGGCGAAGGCCGCGCGCACGCCCGGAGCAAAAACCGACAGGGTCGCGCCGGTGGCGGCAGATCTCAACAGTGTACGTCGTGAAAGGGTCATACCGGCTTACCGCATCGCAAATTCAGGAGAGGTCGCGATAAGAAGTGCAAGGCGTCGCAGCGCGTTCTCGATATTCGTGATCCCGCCGGAGGCATAAGCGGCCATCACCCCCGGTGAAGTCATTACGTCCTTGAGCAGCGCATCCATGGAGGCTTGCGGCAAGCTATAGCCCACCATTCTGCCGACCCAATACTCGACGATTTGAATGGCGGACCCGGTGATCCCGGCCGGTGTCTGTTCCCAAAAACTCGTGCGGAACGATGGATGCACCAGCACATCGAACATCACGTTCCAGAAGTGATGGTTGCCGGCACTGGAGAGCCAATGCATATCCGTATCGGGCCGTCCATCGGGCGTGGGCCAAGCATATAGTCCGTCACCTAGGCCAAAGAGCGCCATGTAAGCTTCGTCGTACGCATTGATGATGGTGTCCGTGGTCCGAAACAACGCGATCAGGCGCTCGTAAGGCCGCCGCAGTTTAGAAGGGGGATTTCCCATTTCGGGGCTGAGGAGGATCACTTCCATCACGCGCTTGATCTGGTCGGGCGCATCGACGTTCGCCGTCCAAACGGCGATTGCGCGGTCGAGGACATTCTGCGGCGGAGAATCACCGAAGATGCGCCGGCAAATCTTTCCCACAACGAAACGCGCCGTGGCCGGATGCGCGGCGATAAGGTCAAGTATCCGTTGCCCTTGCGCCGTAGGGCCTTGAAAAGCCGTGGCAGACAGGTCGTTGCCCATGAACACGCCGGCATCGTTGTTGTGCTGCGGGGGGTTAAAAATAAATCGTCCCGTAAACGGCAAAGGCCCGCGCGGTCCGTCCTGACCATGTTCCAACGTCCAACCTGAGAAAGCCCGGGACGCCGCGACGATATCCTGATCTGTGAAGTGGGAACTAACCCTGAAAGGCCCCGCCGTGACCATTGTAGGAGGCACGGCGGCCGTGACACCGCGATATGCATCAGCGCCGAGCGTGTGTAGCTCGAGAAGCTCACGCACGTAGTTTTCCGTGGGCCGGCTCGCCTTGCTTTCGGCGTTATTCAAATAGCGGAGCATCGACGCGCTGGTCGCCACCGCTTCCAGGAAAGTGCGAAAGTTGCCGAAGACGTTCGGCCGGATCACCTCGTTCTCATAGATAATCAGCGCTGCGGCGCCGTAGATATCCTCATTACGGCCAATGTTGAAATGATTGGCCCAGAAGTCAGCCATGAATTCGCGCAACTGGAATCTGGAATGAGCGTTACGGATCCAGGTCGCAGCGTTCAATTCCTGTTGAATACGGTGCCGCTCATTGGGCGCGATGGAGATCTCCGTCTTACTGACCATGTCCCATATCGTGGGCAGATCAGTATACAGATAGCGCAGGGGACGCCGTTCATCGACCGCCGGCCACCCTGGACTCTTGCCCGCCGGAAGCTGCACCGCGTATGCGATGCGCATTGTGCGCGCCTTAAGGTGCACTTCAATACGCTCCTCGTCGCCAGGAGGCGGTTGAAGCTGAGACGCCACCCACGCCGGCCAGCCGCTTTGCTGAACGGCTGCGACTTCAGCATCACGCGCGCCGAAAGTAACGCGGCTGAGCGCTCTATGTTCGAAGCTTCCTGTTGAGGGCAACATGGCGCTTCCTAGAAATCGTAGCGGGCCGACAGCCAAACGAGGTGGGCTGAATACCGCGGTGGTACAATTCCAGAGCCGAGAATTTGCGGCACTGTCGCGGCGCCATAGCCGTATTGCCAGTCATTCGTGGTGTGATGCTGGAATGTATAGCCAACCCGCAGCGTCGTATCGGTCCGCACTTTGTAGTCCCCTGTGAGGTTCACATTGTGCGTCACATCGCGCGCGTCCGGGAGGGGGCTCGTGTTCATAACCAGCGCAAAATTCGATCCGATGGAGTTAGTGTGGCTAGCCCCGTCTGAAACATAATAGCCTGCGGTTACCTTCAGCAGCTGCGAAATTGCATCCCAATCCACCTTCGCGCCAGCCGTGTGAATGATGTCGCGGTTGGCGGTGCTCCAATTTTGCGCCGAATTCGTGAGATTGACGGTCCCCATCAGATAACCCGTCAGATCGAACTTGATCCGCTCGAAGCTATAGAAGGCCGTCGTGGTCAGCTGCTTGGCGAGCACATACGACAGGTTTGCATCGAGCTGGACCGTTTCGGAGCGCTGGAGGCCAAGCGGCGAATTCTTGTAGTCGTCCTCGGCATAGAAGCTCGTCGCATCCAGCATAAGAGCAGGACTTAGTTCAAATGTAGCGCCGCCCTTCACTTCGTTCCGCTTACGGTCCGCCATATTGAACTTGCGCAGCAACGGGTGCTCAATGGACTGATTGAACGGCGAAGCATTCAGATAACTTTCTGTGTGGCTCAGGTCCCAAGGCAGCGCATCGTCGTAAATCGACCCGCTGCGGCTGGCGTACGCATAAGCGAG
This sequence comes from Rhodospirillaceae bacterium, assembly GCA_050246995.1. GTDB lineage: Bacteria > Pseudomonadota > Alphaproteobacteria > Rhodospirillales > Rhodospirillaceae > SHVO01. The sequence goes on from JBFWVA010000009.1 coordinate 155,155, forward strand.
CCATGCCGATCCGGCGGTGAAGGTCGTCAGCAGCTTGGCTCTGAATGTGTGCTCCGAGGTATCGGAGACCTGCTGATACTTCCGCGCGCGGAAGTCGCCCACATAGGAGATTGTAAGACGCGTGCGAGGCGCCACACGAACGCCGACGTCCGCTTTCGCCTGCTGAAACGTAAAGCTATGCGGAAGATTATAGCGGATGTAGCGGCTGGCGCCCGGCACGAGGGGGCGAATCTGATCCTGAGCTTCGTTAGCCACGTAGCTATAAAGATCGATGGGTGAGCGGTTGTCGCGGTCGTCGAATGTATAACCGGCGGAGACGTCCACCGTCGGGCTCGGACGTGCAGTCACGCCGAGGACCACATGGGCCTTATAAACCTTCCCGTCGAGAGAGGTGCGCGGCAGCGGCTCGGGCACGCTGAGTTGTGTCATGGCAGTATATGGCAGGAAAGCCTCATCCTGCTTTTGCACCATGTACGAGACCCGCGCGGTAAGGCGCACTTTCGGCGAAACCGAATAGGCGCCGGAGAGTAGCGCCTGATGGGCGATAGACGACGGCGGTAACCCATACTCGCCGAAGGCATTAGGGTACCCGGAAAGCGCGCCGCCCGGCCACAAACCACCGAGCGCACGGTTATATGGGTTCGGCACGCGTACCGACGTGAGGTCGTTGGTGAAAACAGAAAGATTATAGCTCGCCGACCACTGAAGACGGTCGCCTGTGAATGCCAGCGATGCGCTGGCCTGGTCGGTTTGATAGTCTACGGGCTGCGCGAAAAACACGCCGACAGCCGTGTTCATCTCATGACCGAAAGCCAAGCTCTGCCCGCGTAACCCTTCCCGGTCACGGTGACTGGCGCTCATGCGGATCTCATAGCCTTCGCGCGGGGTGACGACGATGTCGCCACCCACGGTGCGCCAGTCGACCTTGAGATCGAGCGGGTGCAGATTCTGCGCGAGGGCCGAGAAACCCGCGGACGTATTGCTGCTCGCCCAGTTGGAAGGCAGCGACAGAACCGTACCGCCGCTTCCATTATACGGCGTCCGCGCCGAATTCGTGTAAGAGCGCGTAAAGCCCTCGTAGAAGGCTCCGGCGCGCCAGCTCCCCTGTGTTCCATAACGTATTCGGGCCGCAGTTGTATCGAAGCCAAAAACATCGACCGCGCCATTCCAGCTTCGCGCACCTTTGGAATCCCATGCATCGCCACCATCGAGGGCGCCGCGAAAAACCGCAAAGGGCCCGCGTTTGGTAGGGCCGCCATAGCGGCTGAAATGAAAGGAGTTGATGTCTTGATAGCCAGTACCGGCTTCAAAATAACTCGTGGTAAGCGGCGGCGGCATGGTCACCACCGGGGTCGCGCCGAGCTCGAAAGTCCCATCCTGGGCCCGCGCAGGGGTCACGGGCAGAACGAGACCGAGGAGAACGAGCCAGCGTGGGGGAACGGGAAATGCCATGTCGCCGCCTACCGGGAAAGCCTGACGCCAGACGGATGGTTAGAGCCGTGAACCGCACTGTGGCAGTTCAGGCAAGCTCTCAGCACCATCTGCTTGGACGGCGACGCCCCGCCGGGAAGGCTCGCGCCGCTAAAAGGCTGACTGTTATGCGTGGAGCTGTCGTGACAGTTCTGGCACAGGAACGGCGGGCGTTGCTTGAGCAGCGACGCCTGCACGGTCCCATGCGGGGTATGGCAAATCGTGCATTGTTCCTGAACCGGCGCGTGCTCCCACAAGAACGGTCCGCGCTTTTCATCGTGGCAGCTCAGGCAGGTATCATTCACGCTCGCACCGCGCAGCATGGTCTGCGTCAACGAGCCGTGCGGATTGTGGCAGTCAGAGCAGGACATCCGCCCCTCGAGCACCGGGTGATGCGAGGGCTTCAGCGCTGCCGCACGCTTATCGCCATGGCAGGAAAAGCAGATCGGCGCCTGCGTCGTTTTCACAAGCACCGGATCCTGAACGATGTGAGATTTATGGCAGTTGGTGCACGCGATTTCCGAAGACTGGTGCAGGCTGCCCTGCCAGTGCACGGCGGTGCCGCCTTGATGACATCCGGCGCAAGTTTCGTTGCGCTTCGCGACCGGAGAGGCGTGAGGGCCTGAAAAGACCACCGATGGCGGCGGACGGACCTGTTCGCCGCGCAGGCGCGCGACGTGATCACGGCTATCGCCGTGACAGGACTGACACCCTTGATCGGCGACGCCCGTCCTTCGATCCGCCTTCACCATATGAGCGGTGTGCAATACCGAAGCGACCGCAGGCTGATCGTGGCAATTCATGCAACCGCTCGGATCCGAGGCATTGCCGAGGGAACGCTCCTCCTGCGCTACAGCCGGAGCAGCGAACAAGACCATTAGAAGGAAGAGAAAGCGGCACAGGGTCATATCAGTTCCGCGCGGCGACGAAGTCCGCCTTCCCTGAATCCAGGGTCAAGGTTTTCTCGAGCGAGACATAGTGGAAGCGCTGTGCGGCGTGACCAGCATGCAGCGAAATGCCGATCGTATAGCTCTTGCCCGCCGCGAAGTCCTTGTGCAAACCACCCGCGACCATCTTACGGCTGAAAACGATCGTCCATTTCGTCCCGCTTTCGCTGGCTTCGACGCTGACGGCCGGCGCGGCGTTTTCGGCGCGCTTCTCAAGGATCGTGCCGTCCACCACCATGGCCGGCTTCCCTGGATTCAAGCGCGCCTGCCAGTATTCGAGGTAACCGCCCTCAGCGCGGATCTTGTCGAGCTCCGCCGCCGATTTTATTTCTGCGCCGCCCTGGCGGTTCACAGCAACACGCGAGCGCGATAAATACTTCTGAGTCTCGCCGGCACCACCGCTAGGCATGCGCGTGAGATTGTCGTGGCACGTCGCCCAGCAGCCCGCGCGCATGGCTTCCGGCACTCTTCCATCGTCGATCATCACGGCTATTTTCGTCGCGAAGTCCTTATCCATGCCCGCATCCGGCTGCTGGCCAGGGTCGAATTCGACGCGGACGTAAATATTCTCGCCGTCATGCGCCGTCTTCACATTCGCCATGACGAAGCCAGGCTTACCCGCGATCGGCGTGGGCTCGGTGCTTTTGTCGTTTACAAGCAGCTTTCCCGACGCCTTCTCTTCACCCTGGTGACAACCCGAGCAATTCTTGCCTTCGCGGAACTTGCCTGCGCCGCTGTGATCGGACTGCGTGAGCAACATTTCCCACGACATTTGCGCAGGGTAAAAAAGAACGACGTCTTTGCCGCTCACTTTATTCCAATCGAGTGCCTGCGCTTGGGAAGAAAGAAGAAGCGCCGCGGACGCACATGCGAATTTGAAAATTCCCGATGACATCTGTTTCGTCCTCAGCCTATCGTTTGCGCGGGGAGCGAGGGCGCATGAGCACAGCAAATACTCCAATCACGAGATACGGCCGCATTGCAGTCGGATTGCACTGGATCATCGCCGCATGTTTGTTGGTTTCGGTGATTCTGGGTTTGATCAGCGGCAACGTTGAGGAGAGCGAGTCTACCGAGCAAGTACTCGCTATCCACAAATCTTTCGGCATCACCATTTTTGTCTTGATGCTTGTGCGCGTTGCCTGGCGTTTGACGCACCGCGCACCGCCGCTGCCCACGAGCATGCCCGCGTACCAGCGCGCCGGTGCAGCGCTCACGCACGGCCTGCTTTATTTCACGCTGCTGGCGATGCCCATTATCGGCTACGTGGCCGTCGCCGCCCGCGGCCGCGAGACGAAGTTTTTTGGATTGTTCGATGTGCCGCAGCTGACGCCGCTCAGCCGCATGCTGTCGCAGAACGCGACCACGGTTCACGTGTACGGCCAGTATCTGATCTACGCGCTGCTCATCGCGCATATCGGTGCCGCTCTCTATCATCAAATTGCACTTAAAGACGATGTGCTCACGCGGATGCTGCCGCGCCGGACCCCATAGAAGAACACGCCCCAGGCGGCGGTTAGACCGCGCCCGGGGCTCGCGCTCTGATGCCGCATCCGTAATTGCGCGGATCGGCGCCACGATAAGCGACCTTAGTAGGAAATTCCGCCGCCCGGCAGACCACCACTATCGCCGCTGCTCTGCGGCGCGTTGATCGCGCAGGTGCTGGTCATATTGATCGACACCGACACCGCATTGTTGACGATAGTCTGACTGACGAGCGCGGCCGGCGGGGCACCGGACGGGTCGCTTACGATCATATTCACGCGAATTTGGTCCGAGGTAGGATTGAAGCCGATTTGGCTTTCGATCTGCGACCACGGGATGGTGTAGGACGCGTTGGCTTGCGTCGCGAAATCCATGCCGCCCGGATTGATAAGCGTCCCAGTCGTTTCATCGCGAATGTAAAAGCGGTAAGTGACAGCGGCATTGGCGAAATTGTGAATTTCAATCTGCGCCGGATATCCCGCCGCTGCAAGGCGCGACGTGTGGACGCTCGGCACCATGATTTGATTGGCGGACGCGCTGCTAACTTGTGAGAGGCTATACTTACAAACAGACGCGTTTTCAAAGTACTTGGCCGTTTCGTTCAACGTGACGTGCTGATAACCGGCAAGCGCTTGCGGGCTCTGGATGTAGAACGAGAATTGTGTGTCGGCGCTATCGCGCGTGACGGCGTTCGCCGCGACGAGAATCTGAGACATGGAAAGCTGCATGGTGCCCGCAGTGGGCACGGTGTAGGTCGCGGTTCCATATGCGGTCGCGGTTCCCGAACCAACGACGGTGACCGTGAAAGTCGCAGCGGTGCCGCCGGCATTCACGAGACGCAGATAAGACAGGAAAGGCGGGGTCACGTAGAGCGGCGCGACAACGGCGTAGAGATTGCCGTTCACTGCCTGCGCACGTTCACGATCCGGCGCGCCGGCGGCAGGTACGGGGCCCTGGAACTGGCTGACGAGGAACTTAGCTGAGTCCATGGTAGTCGCCGCATTGTCGGCGGCAAGAGCCGTCACGCTCGCGCCGGCGCACAGCACTGCCGTGAGCATTTTCAGACCCGTACGCATCTTATGGCCTCCCTAAAAATGAAATCCCCTGGATCGCGGCACATATGCCGCTCCCTTCAGAGACGCATGGGGCAGGCCGATTATTCCGGTGCACGTTAAAAAAGAGCGCCATTCTGGCAATGCCTTTCCTTTTCCAAACATATCTTTAGCGGCCGTCGCCCCTGAGGGTGGGGGGCGCATTGACCGCACACATGGTGGTGACGTTGAGGGTCGCCTTGAGGCGGTCATTGATGACGGTCTGGCCCAACAGTACCGCCGGGGCCGCGCCGGAGACGTCGCTGACCACCATGTTCGCGTAAATCTGGCTCGAGGTCGGGTTCCAATTGATCTGACCTTCGATATCGGACCAAGGGATGGTGTAGGAGGCGTTGGCGAGAGTTGGGAAGTTCATCGAACCGACGATGTTTCCTGAGTTCGAATCAATGATTGTCAGCCGGTACGTCACCGCTGTACTGGCAAAATTATGGAGTTCGATGGCGCTGGGATAGCCCTGCGCGGCCAGCTGTGACGTATGGATATGCGTAAGAATCGCACTGGGCGCCACGGCGCCGACCGCGTCCTGGATCGTCCACTTACACACTGACGCATTCTGGAAGAAAATCGCGTCTGGGCTGTGGGTCACGTGCTGATACCCAGCCAAGGGCTCTGTGCTTTGCAAATAGAACGAAAAATTCGTGTCAGGTGCGCGGATGGTGGCGTTCGCGCCAACCAGCACCTGCGACATTGAGTATTGGAGCGAGGCGCGCGGAGGAATCTGAAAGGTCGCGGCGCCATAGTTAGTGCCCGTCGGCGAACCGACCACGGTGACGGTGAATGTCGCTGCCGAGGACCCGCCATTGAACAGACGCAGATACGAGTAGAACCCGCCTGTCCCGATATAGAGCGGCGCGACGACCGCATAGAGCGCCCCGTTAACCGCCTGTGCCCGCTCGTGATCCGTCGCCGCCGTCATCGCGGCGGGGGCATGTCCCGTCTGGAACGGAAGTGCGTCGAGAAGGGAAGATTCGGCTTTCGCAGGATCAGCCGCCAGAGCCTGCAAAGCCCCGCTTAACAGCAGCAAAACCGCCCCTGCGCCCCCCCGAAAGGACATCGTATCAACCTGTTACTATGGGGCGCAGCGCCCCTAAATCCCCGCCTCGATCAAAGGCCCTCAATTGTGGACTGGCAAGGCAAAAATAGGAGAATTTTGGAATAAATGGGCCAGCAAGCGCGTCTACGGGAGGCAAGGCTTGATGTTGGACGCCATCGGCGCGCCGCCCAGAAAGGGTCTGGGGGCGCCAAAGGCAGCCGGGGTGATAAGCAATCGTGGTTACCTACCGCGCGGCTTGGGCTTGATTCGGGGGACGCGTGACGGCGAGCCATGAGGATGATTTTGCCCGGGCGCTAACCGCGCAGCTGCCGGCTTTGCGCCGGTATGCCGCCGTGCTGGTCGGCAATACCGCCGCGGCAGACGATCTTGTGCAGGACTGTATTGAACGTGCGTTGCGCCAATGGACAAAGCTTGAGCATCTTGAACGCATCGGCGGGTGGCTGCGCTCCATTCTGCATAACCTGCATATCGACGGGCTGCGCCGGAGCCAGCGCCAAGGCATGACCGTGGACCTCGCCAACGCAGAAAACGATTACGCGGTTATCGCGCCGGGGCGCGATTCAGCTGCGGCGGTGGACTTCGACCGGGCGCTGCGGCGTCTCAGCCTTGAGCACCGGCAGGTGCTTTTGCTAGTCGGGCTTGAAGGACTAAACTACCGCGAAGTGGCCGAGGAGCTTGGAGTTCCCGTCGGCACGGTGATGTCGAGACTGGCGCGCGCGCGCGAGCGCTTGCGCTATGAAATGGAGTTCCCGCCCACGTCGCATGTGAAACAGAAGTCATGACAGATCATATGCGGCCGACAGAAGAAGAGTTGCAGGCGTTCATCGACGGCGAGCTTGATGGCGTGCGCGGGGCGGATATCGAGGCGGCCATTCATGGCGACGCCGAACTCGCGCGCCAAGTCCATGCCTACCGGGCGGATAAGGTACGGCTTACCCAAATTTACGCGCCGCTGCTCGAGCGGCCGATACCGCAGGAATGGCTGACCAAGATCAGCCAACGGAATGTGGTGCCCCTGCCCGTCAAGACGTCGCGCCGCGGCGTGATCGGTATGGCGATCGCCGCGAGCGTTGCCGCGACGCTTGGCACGACAATCGCCTATCGTCACTTCTCGGAGCAGGACGGCGAAGCATTGATTGCTGCGGCCCTGGCCGCGCACGCCTTGGCGCGGGACATCACCGCACAGGCGGTCCCTGCGAATGCGCTTGCACAATTGGCGGGCGTTGACATCAAGGCGCCGGATCTCACGAAAATGGGTTTCGCGCTCGTCGGCATGCGTACGTTGGACGGGCCCGGCGGCAGCGCCGCGGCCGTGCTTGCATACCGCGATGCCGGCGAGCGCGTGTTCACGCTGTATCTCAAGCGGTCCTCCGGCACGCCGCAATTCGATATGATCAAGCGCGGCGACACCCGGATTTGCGTATGGCAGGACGATGTCCTCAGCACGATCATGCTGGCGGATGTTTCGGCGGCCGAAATGCTACGCCTCGCCAGCCTCGCTTATTCAGGCCTTACGGCCTAGACATCAACGTCCCGCGCCCAGAATCAGCGCCTCCGGCGCGAGCTGCGCCGCGGTGTGCGGCGCGGTGACCTTGTAATGCACAGTTTCGTCGTTGAATGCGAAACCGAGCACGTACCCCCCCAGTACAAGATCATAGACGAACTGACTGCCGATGATGACGGCCGGGGTCTCCGGCATGAGGTACATCGTACCGTGGCCGACCTTCCATAAGCGGCCTTCTTCGTCCCAGCTCTCGCTATACACGGCTAGCCAGGTGTCCTCGTCGATGTAGAGGCGGCGGCGCGGGGCGATATGCGATTTTCCGGCGGCGAGCGTACCTTCGACGACCCACACGCGGTGCAACTCATAGCGCAGGGCGTCAGGGTTCGCGTGCCGCGGACCGAGGACATCCTGCGACGGCGTCAAATAGAAGCGGTTATTGTTGTACGGCACGTACATCTCGGTCTTGCCGACCAACTTGAAATCGTAGCGATCGGGACCACCGAAGAAGATGTAGTACTCATCGAGCGTCTGGAATCCCGAGGCATCGGGATCGGGCGTATCGTAAGACAATGAAGGCCCGCGCCGTGCGCGTCGTTCGCCCGGGAGGTAGCGCCACGCGGCGAAGCGATCGCGCACGATGTTCAGGGGCTGCCACGCGAGATATCCCTCGCCGTATTTGCCGGCGGGCGCATCGAGAATATGAAGCGTCTTGTAGTAGTGCGAGCCGGCCGTGGCCGGGGTCGCATTCGGGTAATAGTAAGGAAAGTCGGCGACTTCCTTATAGCGCGCGGTCAAGTCGATCTGGCCGTTGGCCGACACAACATAGGTGCTGAGCCGCGTTTCACGGGCCGCGCCCCAAAAGGCGAGCAGGTGGTTCCAGACGACCTCATGGCCGTTTTTCGGAATGGGAAAGGGAATACCGGCCGCGGCGTTCTCGACGCCGTTCGCAATCCCTTCCGACACCGCACGCGCCCGCGTCGCGTTCAGAAAGACATTGTCATAGACATATTGAGGCGCCGCCGCCGAGCGCCGCGTCGGATAGATATCCATGCGATAAGACGGATATTTGGCGAACAGCGCCCTCACGCCTTCGGGCAGCCTTGCCGCGTACTCACCGGCATTCGCGGCGGTAATGGAGAAAAGCGGCTTGTCTGCCGAAAAGGGGTCAGGGCGCTTGTCCCCTTGACGGAATTTCGGGTCGGCCTGGGTATACCCACCGGTCCATTCGGGAATGGAGCCCACGGCATTGCCGGCGCGCTCCGCGCCCATAGGCGTCAGACCCCCCTTCAGAGCCTCCGCCTCCCCTACACTGGCCGCTCCAATGGCGCCCCCGGACGCAACCAGCAGTGCAAAAACGATAAAAAGCAGGCCGTTTCGAGCCATTCCCGCCCCCTCCGCCATGACCGGCGGATAAAGGCCATGATAAGGTGGCCCAGGGCGTTCAACCAGACCATAGATGTTTGAGACACTTAGGAACTTGACGGCCTTGGGGGCGATTGAAGGCAGGCGCGGGGGAAACAGCCCCACGCGGTTTTTGCTGCCCGTTTTACTTGGGGCCCTTATGGGACGCAGCGCGCCTGGAGCGGCGGCTGAACTCGTCAACAGCGGGGACACGGTCGTTCGCTGGGACAACACGATCAAATATAGTGCCGCCTATCGCCTCGACCCCGCGCATCGCGCCCTTATCCAAAGTCCGAATGCCGACGACGGTGACCGCAACTTCCATGCGGGCGTAATTTCCAATCGTCTTGACCTGCTCTCGGAGTTCGATGCGAACTTCGGACGTTGGGGCGCGTCGGTAAGCGCCGCGGCTTGGTATGACACGACCTATAATACCGCACCCGACGCCGACACCGCGCCGCAACGCGCGCTCTATGCGGTGCGCGACCACTTCTCGTCGGATGTGCGCGACCTGCATGGACGGTACGTCGAGCTGCTCAACGCGTTCGTGACAGGCAGCGCCGATATCGGCGATATGCCGATTTCATTGCGCGCCGGCCGTCATACCGTACTCTGGGGTGAGAGCCTGTTCTTCGCGGCGAATGGCATCGCGGCAGGACAAGGGCCTATCGACACGATCAAAGCGATGAGCGTGCCCCTCTCCCGCGCCAAAGAAGTCTTCATGCCGGTCAATCAGGTCTCGTTCAGCGCGCAGCCGCGCCCCGACATGGTGATCAACGCGTACTATCAATTCGAATGGCGCAAAAGCCGGCTTCCCGGCGTCGGCAGTTATTTCAGCGCTGCCGACTTCGTCGATGCCGGCGGTTACCGGCTGTATGTCGGCCGCAACCAGTATCTCGGCCGCGCGGACAGCCCCGATGCGAAAGACGGCGGCCAATTCGGCGTCGCGCTGCGGTTCATCCGAAATGATTTCGATGTGGGACTGTATGCGCTGCGGTATCACACGAAGGAGCCGCAACTTTACATGCGCCCCTACCCGCGCACAGCGCCCGCCGCCGAACGCGAGCGTAGCGCGGACGTTGAAACCACCATCGTGCGCGAACGGCCCGCCGCCTATGGATCGGCCCCCGGCGTCTATGCCGGACCGTCGAACCCGCTTCAAAGTGATCCGATCTACGATTTCGGCACCGGCACAGGCGAAATGGGAGACTATTTCTTCGTCTACCCCGAAAATATCGAGATCTACGGCGCGAGCTTCAGCGGCTATCTCGGCGACAGCAACGTCGCGGCAGAAATCTCCACACGCCGGCGCATGCCGCTCGCGAGCAAGGCTCTGCTGATCATCGGCGACGCGCGGTGGGATGCGGATAAAAATGCCTTGTTCGCCCGGGGCGACACCCTGCACGCGCAAGCCTCAATCGTGAGCTCCTTCTCGCCCAACCGCGCGTGGGACAGCGCCTCGTTCAGTGCGGAGATAGCGGCGAACTCACGCCTCAAGGTGACGCATAATCCCGCGATGTTCGATGACAGCCGCACGCGCTCCTACGTCGGCGCGCGGGCCCTGTTCGAGCCGGTTTATTTCGCGGTGCTGCCGGGGATGGATCTTTCCGTGCCGATGAGCATCGGATACGGCCTTGCGGGACGCTCCAGTGTGGATTCAGGTCAAGTCTCCAAGGCCGGAAGCTTCGAGCTTGGCCTATCGGCGACCTATCGTGCGGTATGGCGCGGAAGCCTTACGCTCACCCGCTTCCTGGGCGCCCCCGACCGGCAGCCCTTCGCCGACCGCCATTTCGTCTCGCTGAGTCTCCAGACGACTTTTTGATTAGAGCTGGGTGACGTAACCGTCGAGCTTCGACTCACGCGGCACACCCGGCGTTTCAGGCGCGCCGAGATATAGATATCCCACGACATGATCGTCCGGGCCGAAGCCAATGGCCTTTTTGACCTCGGGATCATAGGCGGCCAGACCTGTCTTCCACATCGTGCCAAGGCCAAGCGCATGGGCCGCAAGGATCATGTTCTGGAAGGCCGCGCCGACGGCAACGATTCGCTCGATCTCGGGAATCTTACCCGGTGGCGCCGTATGAGCAGCGACCGCGATGACCGTCGGGGCCCGCATAACTTTGAGGCCCTCTTTTTCGACTTCCTGTTCAGTGGCATCCGGGGAAATACGGCGCCGCAGAGCACTCATCGCGTCGCCGAGAATCTTGCGCTTGTCGCCCTCGAGCACCACGAAACGCCACGGGGAGAGCCGTCCATGATCCGGAGCCTGGACACCAGCCTTAAGTATTACATCGAGTTGTTCGCGCGTCGGGCCCGGCGCGGCAAGTTTGATGGCCGAAGCGCGGCTGGCGATGGCGGTGAGAACGTCCATGATGTCCCTCGTGTTGAGAGACCCTATATATGGGGAGCTGGCCGACAAAAAAAGCCCGGACAGCCTTAAGGCGGCATCGCGGCCCAATACAAGGCTGCCACCGCGTTATACTGGGTGCCGATATCCACCACGCTATCCGTGCGCGCGGTGAGGCTGATGAAATTGTGCCAATCGTCCTCGGCCATGATATCGCCCGGCTTCGTATCGCCGTCGTAGGTCCAAAGAGCATAGCCGATATAGGCCCATTGCTTTTTGCCGTCTGCCCGGGTGTAAACGCTCCAATCCCCTTGCGGGACCGCATCGTCCGGAGCCAGGAAAGGATGCCACTTCTCGCATTCTTTCACACAGCGCGGATCCGTGCCGATATCCCGGCCCACCGCCGCACGGATGAGCACCCCGCGGCGCTGGCCGTGCCCGCTGCCGGACTGGAAGATGTAGGAATCCCTCCGATAGAGCGTCCGGCCTTCCGCATTGGCCAACACGCGGCCGATGCGGTGACTCTCCTGGAAAGTGACCCCGGCCGGCATGAAATTCCGCGCGACGTAAGCGACGTTCCAACTGGGATGGACACTGCGTCCGTTGGCGTCACCGGCGGCCAGATCACCCGCGTAGGTGTAAAGGCCTAATCCTTTGTAGGTCCATTGGCGCACGCCGTCGGCGCGATCGACAGGCACGAAATCGCCCTTGGCGGCGGCCAGTTGCGGCGCCGTCATCGGCCGCCACGGACAGGGCGCATTACATGCCGCGCTCTCCTGTCCGGCCTCCCCGGCAAAAACATAAAGAGTCCAGTTGCGATCATTCAGGAGCGTAAGTCCGCCCGCATCCTGTACATCACGCACACCAAAATCCGCCGGAATGCCTTCAAGCCCCGATGGGTAGTGCAGCGCGGCTTTCCAGTCAGCGGGAAGTGGAACATCGTCGGCGATTTTCGCGAGACGTGCGCCTCGTTCACCGATCTGGGATCCACGTCCGTAGCGCTTCGGGTTATTGCCCCCGATGGATCCGGGATCGACATCCTTCACATATGTATAAAGCGGCCGACCGCTCAACGCCCATTGTTTAGCCCCATCGGCGCGGGTGATGACGGTCCACTTTCCCACCGGCTGCGCGTTCGCGAGCGCGAGCGCGGGCAACCACTCCTTGGCGCACTCGCCCACGCACGTCGACTTGCCGGCGGGATCCTTCGCATAGGTGTAAAGGGTCATACCCCGCGCATCGGCATATGCGGTCTGACCGCGCCCCGACAACGCCGCGCTTTCCTGATCCATGCCGTAACCGGCATATTTCCCGAGTGACTGGATCGTGATGCCCTGCGGCGTGGAAAGCGGCGCGAATTCATCGACATTGGCGGCGGTCAGCGCGGTTATTGCGACGGCGGCGGCGATAAAATTCTTGCGCATCGCTAGACCATGATTTCGCTGATAGTGCGCGAGGTACCGTTGCTGCGCTCGCCCCAGGAATTGATGGGAACGCCGAACGCCTGCATGACGGAAAGGCTGACACGTGTAACGGGATCGCCGGAGGCAAGGACGTGTATCCCCGTTTTGATGCGCTTGCCCGCACTGCCCACCGTGATCAGTGGGACTTTCTCAAGACCATGGACGCGGGCGTCCGAATGATCCGTTTGCCAAAGGATCAGCGTGCGGTCGAGGAGCGATCCTGGACCTTCCTTCACCGCGTCCAGCGTCTTCAAGAAATCGAGGAATACAAGATTGGCCCAGGTGTTGAACTCGAAAACATCCCTTTGATAGCCCAACGATTCATCGACAGATTCTTCATGAGTGGCCATGTGCCACGTATATGCGCTGCCGGCTTTACGCAGATTCATGGAATCGACCATGACGTTGAAGACCTGACTTTGGCCGCAAGCCGCCGCATAGCCAAGTAATCCCGCGAACAGCTTGGAATTCTGCGCCGCGTCTTCCAGAACAGTTCCGGGCGTTGCTTCCTTGACGGCATCCGGCACACGGCAAGCCGGCAGAGGCGCGGGCTTTTCCAGCTCGATAGTGAGCTGCTGCTCAATCTGGCGGATCGAGGTGAGATATTCATCGAGGCGTGCTTTATCCGCCGCCCCCAGCTCCTTCCTCGTATCGCTCAAGTGCTCGGACACATTTGAGAGGACACTCTTGCGCGCCATGGCCATGGGGTCGGGCTCAAAGGTCGCCGCGTTCGGGTCCTTGAACTCAGGGCCAAAGATGCGCGTGTAAAGCGACGTCGGCGACGGTTCGGACGGATTGAGCGACGTGCCGCTGCGCTGGCTATAGCTTTTGCGGGCCCCGCTGAGATTGACCTCAAGCGAGCGGAAGCGCCTACGCGCGCCGATTTGCTCGGCGATCTTCGCGTCCACGCTGGGGCCGCCCTCGGCGCCAAAGGGAATCGCTCCGGTGGTGGCGATCTGCGAGGTCGTCGTGTGCGTTTGCAGCGGCCTTCCTTCGATAAAGTACTTCATGCCGCTGAAAATGTTCATGCGATCACGGTACGGATCGAGCACTTTCAATTGGATATTATTCTCGTACCCCGGCCCAATGACCTTTGGTTCCCACATGCCCGGGTTCAGGCCCAGATGCTGGAACCAGGTCCCAAACACCGGCGGCAGAGCCTGGCCATTGTCGGCCCATGCCTCTCCATTACCGTCGAGGAAACAATCAAGCACCGGCAATCCGACGGTGACAACGCCGCCGCCCATCATGCCGCGAAGAACGGTCCTGCGATTGATCTTCATCTGGAGGCCTCCACTAAGGTACGCAGCGCAGCATCCTTCTGGGGTTCAGAAACGGGCGCGGCGCGGTAGAATTCTGGGCTGGTCGCGATGCGGCGCATGAGTTCAGGGACCGCATAGTTGTCGGCCACGAAGGCCTGTTTGAGCGGCACGACCCAGGCCGCTGTTTCCGTTTTCGCAGGCGTACGGCCCAGCGCATAGGCGCTCACCCGATCGACGAGGCAGGACGCTGCGGCGGCATTGTCATGTACCGCACGGCCAAGCTCCGCGCCGTTCGTGAACTTCACACCATCGAGTTCTCCGGTGGTGTCGAGCGCTACGCCATTCTCGGTCGTGCGATAGGAACCGCCGCCGTCGAAATTCTCGAGCGCAAGCCCCATGGGATCGGTGATCTTATGGCATCCGGTGCACACTGGGTTCGTCGCATGCGCTTGCAACCGCTCGCGGGCCGTCTTGTAAACCGGGTTCGAAGTGTCCTGAACAATGGTGAAATTCACATCACCAGGCGGCGCTGGCACCTTCTGGCAGAGAAAGATTTCACGTAGAGCTTTGCCCCGCAGCGTCGGCGAGCTGCGGCCCGGGTGGGAGTGCAAGGTCACAAACGCGACTTGCATCAAGACGCCGCCGCGCGGGTCGTTTGCCGCGAACTCGTAAGGCAGCCATTTCTCAGGAGCGCCGTTCGGGACGCGGACCGCGAGGGGAACCTGATAGATTGCCGCCAGCGGACGGGTCAAATAGGTCTTCTTGGTGGTGAAAATGTCGCGGTAGTCACCTCTGCCGTTGAGCACGACGTCCACAATCGTGCGCAGGGTTTGCTCTTGCGCGTCTTCGGCCACCTGCGCGCTGAACTTCGGATAAATCGCCGTGTCCTTGGTCAGCGTCTCGAAGTCCTCGAAATGGAGCATGTCGGAAAAGAACGCGCGGATACCGCTTTCGAGACGTGGCGAGGCGGTCATGCGGTCCACTTGCCGCGCGAGGCCTTCAGGTGTTTCCAGCTCGCCCTTACGGGCGGCTGCCAGGAGCGCACGGTCGGGCCCCGCGTTCCACAGAAAGAAACTCAGACGCGAGGCTTTAGCGTAGGAATCGAGACGCAGTTCGCCGCGCCGGTCCGGATCGGCTTCGAAATTTTCCTGCCGGAATAGGAATTGCGGCTCCGTCAACATCGCTGCAAGCGACAGACCCAGACCGGCATAGAAGTCTTTCAGACCCGCGGTCGCATCCCGCGCCGAGCGCACATGTAAACGCAACTCGCGATCGCTCAGCGGACGGCGGAACAGAAGCTCACCGACCTCGGCCAAGAATTGGCCTGCGCAGGCGTCATCCGGCGCGGCGGCCGACTTCGGCTTGCAATGGACCATCAACTCGCGGCGTTGTTCGTCGAGCACCTGCGTCGCGATCGCGCGGGCGATAACGTCGTACTGCTCCATACCGGACGGCGAGATATTCGCCTGGCTGGCGCCGACCTCTAAAAGGCCGTCAACGCGAAAACCTGGATCGAAGCGTCCGCCGATTTTGATGGCCGGTCCAAAAACGTCGGAAATGATTTGTGTGTACTGCTCGGGCGTCAGGCGGCGCGCGGGCGTCTCGCGGTCCGGCGCTGCCGCGTGCGACGCCGAGAACCCCAGGGTCAGCGCCGCGATTGATCCGAACAGAAACCGGCGTAATGTCATCCGTTCAATATTCCTATTTTGCCTGATCCGCCGGCACGACGAACACCGGCACCGCCTCGATGTGATAGGCCGCAGAAATCGCCTGGTTCTGACCGTCTTTGTCAGGATTAGCGTCGGCGTAGCGCTTGAGCAGGTAATAGACGCCCGGGATATCGTTAATGATCATGCCTTCATAGGCGAGGCCGCCTTGTGCGATGCCGAAGTAAATGTCACCCCACGGCTGATAGCCGCCGATGAAGCCGTTGAGCCGGCCACCGGGCTCGATGGCCATGCGCAGATGGGTGTTGGATAAGCGGAATTCGGTGAACGAGAGGGTGTCCAGAAGCAATTGGACGTCGCCGTGCTCTGTGATCGTAAGCTGCTTGTTCTTGATTTCGCCCTTGAGCACATGGTGCGATCGCGGATCAGGATCGGCGCGGTATGTGGTATCGGCGGTAACGTCGCCGCCGGCACCGAAGACGAGTTGCTCTACGGCACGGTCAAACGTGATGGTGACAGGGCCGTCTTTATCCAAATCCTCGCCGCTCACGGTCATGAGCCAAGCGGGAATAGTCTCCTTCATGGAGCCCCAGATGAAATCCCAGAATGTCGGGCGGAAATTGAACGTGCCCCGGAACTGCTCAATACAGCCGAGCGCACGGAAGAGCTGATTATCGACCCCCTTCTCTTTGGTCATCGGCTCCGTAAACGAGCCGGCGCCCGCTTTATTGTCGAGATTGAAGCCGAATGCATAAGGCCCACTGACGCCTTTCAGCTTCGGATCGGTCACGGCCCACGGATGAACGAAAGCGTTCACGGGCTGTCCATTGATACGTCCGCGCATGCGCAATTTGTCGCGCGCGTTCGCAGCGGCGATCTCGTCTTCACCGGCGTAATCGTCCATCAGTTTTTTGACGTCGGCGGGCGTATAGCCGAGCAGCTCGAATGATTTGGCGTATTGCTCGCGGGTCGGCGGGTTTACGCCGCCCACGCAGTCCCCCTCCTGGGAATAGCTTCCCAGGCTGAACCACTCGATGGCGTAGCTGCGGGTTTCGAGCGCATGAGCGGAAGACCCCGCACCGATCATCACGGCTGCGAGCGCGAGCGCCTGCAGCCCCTTCCCATGGCTTTTGGTCACTCTCCGTCCTCCCAGGAGCGGAAAACCCCTCCTCCGAGGGCCGCCCTACGGGACGAAGTTTACATCAAAAAAGCCGGATCGCACCCCTTATGAGCGCGATCCGACTTCTTACAAATCCGCGGAAAACTGCAATTTTTAGGCGAGACCGGCCTAGAAATCCGCCGCCAACGTGGCCGTAAACCGGCGCTGGGGCACATATTGGAAGAACAGGTTGTTCCCGCCTTGAAGGTCCCAGGAATAGACATTGGTTACGTTCTGAACGCGCAAACGCACGTTTCCGGAGACGTCGGAGATCTTGAAGCGGTAACGCGTCCCGAGATTGAGCACGGCGCGCATTGGGATATCGGCGCGGTTCAATGAATTGCCGTAGCCGCGGTCGTTGTACTCAATCTGGCCTTCCAACGAGAAACCTTTCCACGCGGCTGGGCCGTATTGTACGTCGAGACGCGCCGCGCTTTCGTCGCGGCCGACGGGGACATTGCCGAGCAACCCCTGATCGACGAGCGGCCCGGACACGCGCGGCTGCAGAATCACGCCGCCGGCAACAATGTTGAGGCCAGGGATCGGCTGCCCGGTAAACGACACTTCCAGCCCGCGCTGACGCAGACTGCCGACGCTGGTGTAAAGGTTCGTTACGTCGCGATCGAAGAAGGGTTTCGAGATCTGGAACAAGGCGCCATTCATACGAAGGCCCGGCCGGATCACATACATGAAGCCCAACTCGGCCTGTTTCGTAAGCGTGGCCGGCACCGCTTCGCCGCGGTTGCGTGCGTTCTGCGGCGTTGAGCCCCCGTCTTCGAAGCCCTTCGTGTAGCTGGTGAAGAACGTGAGATCTTGCGTAGCTTTTACGGAGAGCGAGCCGTTATAGAGCCACGGCGTCTGCTTCAGCGAAGAATTTCCGTTGACCGGATGAGTGAGGTCGCGGCTGTAAGTCGTTTTCTGGATGCCGATGTTCATATCGCCGACATTGCGCCACTGGCCGACATACTGGATGCCGCCGGTCAGCTGCTTGGCGCTGTCGAGACCTTGCGCGGCGTGAACCCACACAGGCTCCTGTACTTTCAAAACATCGTTGATGTTGGCACGGCCATAGTTGAACTGCGCGCTGCCGCCCGACGGACGGGATAGCTCGCGCCCGCGTGTCATCAGGTAGACCGTGTGGCGGAAATCGCCTGACGTATAAACACCTTGCGCCTGCACTTCACCGGACAAGGTCTTGATCATGATCGGCAGAAGTTTCTGGAATACGATGTCCGTCGTGCCATCGGCCTGCGTATTGTTGAAGAACGTCGTGTGATCTTCACGCCGGTCATAGGTGGCCCTAAACAGGCCCGCACGCAGCGTCCAGTTGTTGGGCAGTTTTGCCGAACCCACGGCTCCGTAGTTCGTATCGTGCTGCTGCCAGAGGTTCCATTCCTGGGCGAAGTTAACGCCGCGCCGCTGTTCGGGCGGCAGCCAGTCGCCGCCGACGAAAATGAATGGCGTGCTTTCGCTGTGCTTTCGCTTCGCGCGGCCCCAGAAGGCGTTGAGTTCGATGCCGTCGTTCGGCGTGAATCGCATCAGGCCGGCATAGGAGTTATCGTCCGCATCGGAATGCTGATCGTTGACAAAGCGCGTGTGCTCGATCCCGCCGCCGATGCTGAGCTTGCCCGGGATGACAGGGATTTGCGTATCGAGTTCGAGACCCGTCGTGTCATAGGGGCCGTAGGTGGCGACAACGCTCGTCACCTGCTTGTCCATGGGCTTACGCAGGCGGATGTCCACCACGGCGCTCGGAGCCGGGAATGGGAACGTCAGCGCATTCACGCCTACACGCACGGTGAAACCGGAAAAGAGGCGGTCGACGAGGATATCGCCCGGGCCGGTCGCCGGCCGGTCGAAATACATGCCCTCGATACGGACATTGCCCGACTGCTGCGGATTGAAGCCGCGCGCATTCTTGGCGTCGTACAGACCGATGGTCTCGTTGCCGACCGTCGTGCCGAACGCATCGTCGGCCGCGGCTACCGCGTTATCGTTGGCGCGCTGCGCCCATGCACTTGAAACCCCGACGCTCGAACATCCAAGCGCAACAATGGCCCAACGAACCAAACTCGTTCGCACGACAATCCCCCTAAAGAATCGAACTCCTCGGGGGTACCAATGCCATATCTGCGGGAGGCGGGCCATAGCCGCGAACCCCTTGATACTTCAAATTCTAGTGGAAACCCCGATTTCTTAGAAAAAGGGCCCGGATCACTCCGGGCCCTCTGTTACATCACTTCGGAAGTTTGCCTTCGATTTCTTGGTAAACCTTGGCGACGGCCAGCGGGATCTGCGACCCGCTCAGGGCCCAATCCTTGTAGGGCCCGAAGTTGGTCTGCTTGGCCGCTTCGCAATTTTGGGGCGCTTCACACTTCGCGCCGGTGGCGTGAACACGTTTGACCTCGGCGATCACCGCCTCAAGCGCTTTGCGGGATTCCGGTAAGTCCGCTTTCAGCTCGGCCTTACTGTCCACGAAGCCATGACCAGGGATGATCCAGTCGGCGTTCAGAGCTTCGGCCTTCTTGATGGTCGCGATCCATTCCGTCGGATAGGCAGAGCGCATCGCCGGGAAGACGTCGCGCAAATAAATTTCACCGAGGAACAGAACCTTGGTCGCCGGCAGATAAACCGCGAGGTCGCCGCCCGTATGCGCCCGGCCCAGATTCAAAACCTGTATCTCGGTACCCCCGACCGTCATGGTCCGTTTGTCGCTGACGAGTTCCGTCGGAAGCACCGCATTCTTGTTGCGCTCCATTGTCGCTTTCGAAGCGGGCGAGGAAATCCAGACCGCCGCCGGCCAGGCGGCCTTCAGCTCCGGGTTGCCGCCGACGTGATCGATATGATCGGAGCCGACTACCACGTACTTCAAGGGTTGCGGCGTCAACTTCTTAATACTGTCGACAAGGCGTTGGCCGTCCATGGAATCGCCCTGCCCATCCACCAGAACCACGCCATCGTTGGTCACGACAATCAGGCTGACGGTGTTGATCACGCCGCCGCTGGGGTCCGGCGCATGCGTGTCTTCATAGGCGTACACATTCGGCACCAGCTGCTGCCAGCGCGGAAAATCTTTTTCGGTGAGGTTTCGGACCTTAACGTCCGCGGATTTCGGAAACTTTTCCACCGCGACGGCGGCCGAAGAAAAAGCAAAGGCGGACGTGACCGCCAGTATCAAACCAAGCGTCTTCATCGGAACCCTCCCAGATTGGATGTTAGATAGGCAGTGCAGTCGTCGTTTTAATTTCGGAAACCGCGGCAAACGAGTGGACTTCGCGCACCCCCGGAACACGGGACAACTTTTCGAAATAGAATTTCTCGTATTCGTGCAAATCGTGGGTGACGACCCGCAATAGGAAGTCGAAGCCACCCAGGATAACGTGACACTCCATGACTTCCGGAAAAGCGCGTATGGCTTGCGCGAAGTCGTTGAGATTAGGTTGATCGTTCTGAACGACCTTCACCTGCACAAAGAACTGCGCCCGGAGATCGAGTTTGTCGCGGTCGAGCACGGCGACAATCTTCGAGATATAACCTTCGTCCTTTAGACGCTGAATACGCCGCCAGCACGGTGACTGAGACAGGCCCACCGCTTCGGCGATTTCAGCGGCCGATCGCGAGGCGTCTTCCTGAAGTGTTCTTAGGATCTTTAGGTCGATTTTATCGAGTTCAGTGGCCATGGTCGTTCCCCCTCACCAGTCACGCGTCACAGCCCGTTAGACATGGATACCGTGTCCAACCGTACGCAGCGCCGCCTCGAAGAAGCCTTCGGACAACGTTGGATGGGCATGGATAATGCCGGTGATGTCTTCGATTGTTGCACCCATCTCCAGGGCCATCGCGAATTCGCCCGAGAGTTCCGACACCTTGCGGCCCACCGCCTGAATGCCCAGGAGGCGGTGGTCGTCCTTGCGCGCGATCACGCGAACGAAACCGCCGTCATCGGCGCCTTCGAGCGTCATGGCACGACCGTTCGCCGCCCACGGAAAGGAGGCATTCAGGATTTCACCATTAACCTTGTCGTCGGGTCCGAGACCCACCGATACGATTTCCGGTTCCGTGAAACAGACAGCCGGGATCGCAACCGGATCGAACCGGCGTTTATGGCCTGCGATAATTTCGGCGACCATCTCCCCTTGTGCGGAGGCCTTGTGGGCGAGCATCGGTTCACCGACGAGATCGCCGATGGCCCAGACGCCGCGCATGGATGTGCGGCACTGGTCGTCCACCTTCACAAACCGGCCATTCATATCCACGCCCATGCCTTCAAGGCCCCAGCCTTGTGTGCGCGGCTTGCGGCCGACCGCCACGAGAACCTTATCTGCTTTGATCTCCGACTTTTTACCGTCCGGACCTTCGACCGTAAGCGCGCCTTTGGCGAAGCCTTGCGCCTTCATGCCTGTCAACACTTCGACGCCGTTTTTCTTTAGCCACTGTGCGACGGGATTGGTGAGCTGCTTGTCGTAGGTGGGCAGGATGCGGTCCATGGCTTCGACCACAATCACTTCCGCGCCGAGCTTACGATAGGCGATGCCGAGTTCGAGGCCGATATAACCCGCCCCCACCACCGCGAGACGCTTCGGCAGCGCCGGCAGATCGAGCGCGCCAGTCGAGGAGATGATATCGTCGCCGAAGGGAAGATGCGGCAACTCCACCGGATCGGATCCTGTGGCGAGAATGACATTCTCAGCGATGATCGTGGTATCGCCGACCGTGCAGGTCTTCGCGTCGGAGAACTTGGCCCAGCCGCTGACCACGCGCACCTTCGCGCGTTTCAGCAGTGCGCCGACGCCAGTATTCAGACGGTCGACGATGCCCTCTTTCCACTTCACGGTTTTACCAAGATCGAGCTTCGGCGGACCGGCGAGCGAAATTCCGACGTGACCGTCCTTCCCCGACGCGTGGGTCATCTCCTCGAACATATCCGCGGCGTGAATGATCGCCTTCGACGGGATGCAACCGCGGATGAGGCAGGTACCACCGAGGCGGTCGCCGTCAACCAGCACTGTATCGAGGCCAAGTTGGCCGGCTTTAATGCCCGCGACGTAGCCACCGGGGCCACCGCCGACAACAAGAACTTTGCACTTGATCGTTTCGGCCATGGAAATCTCTTTGGTTCGCGCGTGATCTTTCGAAAAACCGGTATCCACTTTTTCGGATCGAGCGCTTAGCGCATGAAAATGGTCGCGGGATGCTCAAGCATCGCCTTGATGGTCTGGATAAAGCTCGCCGCATCGAAACCGTCGATAATCCGATGGTCGAACGACGACGAGATGTTCATCATCTTGCGGATTGTCACCTGCCCGTTCCGCACGACCGGCCGCTCGACGATCTTGTTCGGACCGACGATGGCGACTTCCGGACGGTTGATGATCGGCGTGTGCGTAATGCCGCCGAGCGTGCCCAGGCTGGTGATCGTGATGGTGGAACCTGAGAGTTCTTCCGTGGTCGCCTTGCCGGTCCGCGCCGCATCGGCCACGCGCTTCAGCTCGGCCGCGGAATCCCACACATCGCGCGCCTCGGCATGCCGTACGACAGACACCATGAGCCCGTTCGGCGTCTGCGTCGCAATTCCGATATGCACCGGCTTGTGGCGATAGACGATATTCGCATCGTCATCGAAGGTGGAATTGATCTGCGGATGCTCGACCATGGCCGCGCAAATCGCGCGCATGATGAATGGAAGCAGAGTCAGCTTGGGCTGGTCCGGCTTCTTGGATGCGTTCAAGTACACGCGCAGATCGTCCAGCTCGGTGACGTCCACTTCCTCGACATACGTGATGTGCGGTATGTGGCGCTTGGCTTCCTGCATGCGCTCGGCGATCTTGCGGCGCAGCCCGATGATTTTGATTTCATCTACGCCGGTACGCGTGGCAAGGCCGGACCCGCCACCGCCCGCGGACGCGTTTCCGCCGCTAGCGATAAAGGCGTCGAGGTCTTCGTGACCAATGCGCCCGCCCGGTCCGGTGCCCGGCACGAACTGAAGCTTGATCCCAAGATCGTCGGCGCGCTTACGCACCGCCGGAGACGCCAACGGACGCTCGCCCGCGACACGCGGCTGAACTGTTTTTTCCGGTGCGGCCGCTTTTGCTGCGACGGGTTCCGCTTTCGGAGCCGGCTTCGGCGCTTCAACCTTCGGCGCTTCAACCTTGGCCGGTTCGGCTTTAGGCTCGCCTGGTTTTGCCGCAGCCTTGTCGTCCGAGACGTTGCCCGGACCTTCGACTTCGAAAGTAATAATGATCGAGCCGACGGCCGCCTTATCGCCGGCTTGGCCTTGCGTTTCCGTCACGGTGCCTACAACAGGCGAGGTAAGTTCAACCGTCGCCTTGTCCGTCATGACATCGAGGATCGGCTGGTCCTCCTTGACCACGTCGCCGGGCTTCACGTGCCAAGTGACGATTTCCGCTTCCGCGGTGCCTTCGCCGACGTCCGGAAGTTTGAAAATGAATTTTCCCACTTATGCCCCCACAGCGCGGCGCAGCGCCTCACTTACGCGTTTCGGTCCCGGGAAATACTGCCATTCGAACGCATGCGGGTACGGCGTGTCGTATCCGGTGACGCGCTCGATGGGCGCTTCCAGGTGATAGAAACAATGTTCCTGAATGAGCGCCGAAAGTTCAGCGCCGTAACCTGATGTGCGAGTGGCTTCGTGCACGACCACACAGCGGCCGGTCTTCTTCACAGACTCAACGATGGTGTCGATGTCGAGAGGAACAAGCGAGCGCAAGTCGATGACTTCCGCATCGATGCCCGCTTCCTGCACCGCAGCAAGCGACACATGGACCATCGTGCCATAGCAGATCACCGTGACCGCCTGCCCCGGGCGCACGATCGCGGCCTTGCCCAGGGGAATGCTGTAGTAACCTTCCGGCACTTCGCTCGCGGGGAACGAGGCCCAGGCCTTCACGCCCTCATCGCTCTGGCCGCCAAACGGACCGGTGTAGAGGCGCTTTGGCTCCAGGAAGATGACCGGGTCGTCGTCCTCGATCGAGGCGATGAGCAGGCCCTTGGCGTCGTACGGCGTCGACGGGATGACCGTCTTCAAACCGACGACATGGGTGAAGAGACTTTCCGGGCTCTGGCTATGGGTCTGTCCGCCATAGATGCCGCCGCCGTACGGCGAGCGCACGACCATCGGAGCGTAATATTCGCCAGCGGAGCGATAGCGCAGCCGCGCCGCTTCGGAGACCAACTGATCCATCGCCGGATAGATATAGTCGGCGAACTGCACTTCGACGACCGGGCGCAAACCATAAGCGCCCATGCCGATAGCGGCGGCGACAATGCCGCCTTCGGTGATCGGCGCGTCGAAACAGCGGTTGACGCCAAACTTCGCCTGCAAATGTTCGGTCGCGCGGAACACGCCGCCGAAATAGCCTACGTCTTCCCCGAAGACGACGACCTTCGGGTCTTTTTCCATCATCGTGGCCATCGCGGAATTGATGGCCTGCACCATGTTCATCTTCGGCATGGCTAGAACCCCGCTTCCTGACGCTGGCGCAGCTGACGCCAGTCGGGCTCCTTGAACACGTCCTCGAACATGGTCTTGGGGCTGGCGGTCTTGCCTTGACCGAGCGTTCCGGCGGCTTCGGCTTCCTTTTGCGTGCTCTTCACGAAAGTGACGAGTTCTTCTTCCATGGCTGTGTGTTCTTTCTCGCTCCACACACCGCGCTTGATGAGATGCTTCATGAGCCGGTCGATAGGATCGCCGAGCGGCCATTTCTTGCCTTCATCGGTCGAGCGATAGCGCGACGGATCGTCGCTGGTTGAGTGACCTTCGGCGCGATAAGTGAAGAGTTCGATAACCGTGGCGCCGAGATTGGCGCGAGCCCGTTCGGCGGCCCATTGGGTCGCGGCGTAAACGGCCAAGAAATCGTTGCCGTCGACGCGCAGCGCCGGGAGGCCGTAGCCGATCCCGCGCGCCGCGAACGGCGCTTCCTCGCCGCCGGCAATCCCTTGGAACGAAGAGATCGCCCATTGATTGTTGACGATATTGAGAATGACAGGCGCGTGATAAACGGCGGCCAGTGTCAGCGCATAGTGGAAGTCGCCTTCCGCGGTCGAGCCGTCGCCCACCCACGTGGATGCGATCCGCGTATCGCCGGACATCGCCGAAGCCATCGCCCAGCCTACGGCCTGCGGATATTGCGTCGTCAGGTTGCCGGAGATCGTGAAAATGCTTTTCTCGCGCGCCGAATACATAATGGGCATCTGGCGGCCTTTGAGCGGATCGAGCGTATTCGAATAGATCTGGCCCATCATCGTCAGCAGCGGGTATTCGCGCGTGAGATAGATGCCCTGCTGACGGTAGGCCGGGAAGCACATGTCGTCGGGTTCAAGCGCGAGCGCGGCCGCGACGCTGATGGCCTCCTCGCCGGTGCACTTGATATAGAATGACGTCTTGCCCTGGCGCTGGGCGCGGTACATGCGGTCGTCAAAGACCCGCGTCAGCACCATGTAGCGCAGACCTTTTTTCAGGATCTCGACCGGGATATCCGCATTCCACGGACCGACGGGTTTGCCCTCGTCATCCATTACGCGAATGAGCGAATAAGCGAGGTCGCGCATATCGTCCGGCTTCGTATCGATGGCCGGGCGGCGCACTTCGCCGGGCGCAGACAAAGCGAGCTTGCTGTAATCGGGCTCTTCGCCGGGACGCGCCGGCGGTGTGGGGAATTTGAGCTGAAGCGCGCTGTTGCGCCGCGCTGCTGTGCCGGATTTAGCGTCGGATTTGGGCATTAGCTCTCACTGAAAAATGGGCATCGCCGGGCATTCCTGTGAGGACTGCGGGACCACGGCATTTGAGGTGAACGTTGGCGAATAGTACTGGGCGGGACCCGGTTTTTTTTCCCAAACGGGTATGACCGTACGTTCAGTGTATGCATGAAATTTGCGCCGTTCCACCTTTTCACGCAACCTATACGCTTGTGCAGTGCAACATGCGCATAATCGCCGGAAAATAGGTCAGCAGGGCAGACGCAATATCACGAGCGCGAAAAAGCGGCGCGGCGGGCCAAGGTAATCCCCCGCGCCCGGCGCTTGTAGGAGGCGTTTGGCGCCTATCTGGACGCGGCCGTCGGAGTTTTCGGTGCGGCTTCTTCCATGGAATCGGCCGTCTGGCGCGGTGGATGATCGATGTAAACCTGGGTGTATTTCACATTGAGCGCACCCGAGATGCCACGCATTTGGCCCGTTTTCGGATCTGGGAATCCGTCCGCCAATCGGTTGAGCGCCCGATAGAGCGACGGCGCAGAAAGCTGGCCATAACTCTGGTGGTGTGTGGACCAGGACGTATTGAGGTGGTGATTGAACCACGCGACATCGATATACCCGGCGATCATACCTTCGGCGCCGTTGTCGGTAAGCTTCAAGTGAAGCTGCGCGCCGCGAATATAGTGATAGTCGTTGGTGTCGAACGCTTGGCCGCTAGGAAAGCGATAGTCCTGCGCGTCGGTGATCAGCACGCCATCAACGATCTTACCCTTCCAGTGGGAAATGAACGGCCCGCCAAAGCGCATATCGGGCCGCTCTGTGCCGCCCGAGATGAAAGATTCACCGGTCGCCGAGGTGAGCAGCGGATCAAGCCCACGGTAAGAAGTGACTTCGACTTCGGGATCGTTGACGAGACTGTCCACGCCAGACAGCTCGATCATCATGCGGTTATAATTGTAACGCCGCATATACTCCTGTTCGAAGTGATAGATCGTGCCTTCCGGCGCACGATAGTTCGCGATACAGCCAATGGCGCGATATAGCTGGTTATCGACACCCTTCACGCCGTCCGGGCTCGTGAAATCATCGGCGTCCACTTTGCCGTCCAGATCGAGCCCATAAGAGACCTTTCCGCCGGCGTCCTTGAAAGTGAACGGCTCCTCCGACGTATCCGGGAACCACTGGCGCGCTTCGCGCATGATCTGCGTATCGACGAGCGTGCGTTTCTTGCCGTCATTCGGGAACAGCTGCTTGAACTGTTCACGCGGACCATCGTTGTAACCTGTCGGGCACTCGACCTTGCCTTCCGGAGACTGATGTACCGCCCACGCCCGGTGCGTCATCACGTACCCGATGCGGCCATCCACGATGACTTGACGCTGAGCGCCATCAAAGACCTTGCCGTCATCGGCCGCGGAAAAAGCCTGATTCGAAAACGCCGCCACCGCAAGCGAGGCGGCGACGCTGAGTGTTCTCATCCTCATAGCATCCTCCCTCAAACAAAAACGGCCGGGAGTGATCCCGGCCGTCTGTGGTCTTAACCAGCGTTGGACAAGAAGTCGTCCCGGATCCAGAAGGCTTTCCAGCCGTTCCGGTAGCCGTTGAACTCGCCCCAGGCGTCGCCGTTGGCATCGCCCGGCTTATGATCGCCGCCATGCGTGTAGATCGGACGGTCGCGGAACGTCCATACATGCAGAGCGCCCGGCTCATTCGGCTTCGCGAGATGGCCCGTGGTTGGGTTGATCCAAGACGTGCCCCAGATCAGATTGTTGACCTTTACGTTGGTCGGCGCAGGCACATAGGCGAACGTCTTATTGCACAAGGCCGGATCGCCGTTACCGCAAATAGCCAGACGATACGCCTGCGTGGTCGACGGGTGGTCGCACGACAACTGGTCGAGCGCGTCGTCGCCGCATTGATACAGGTAAATGGTCATGCCGTTCTTATCGGCCAGCACCTGTCCAATACGGGAATCCTGCACGGTGAATTCCTTCGGCGGATCAGGATCCTTCTGGGTGTAAACGTTGTGCCAGCCCGGCACGTCGCCGCCCTCAAGGCTGCGGAATCGACGATCTTGGACGCGCGTGTAAACCGGATGCGTGCGATAGGTCCACTGCTTCACGCCCGGCGAACGTTCAATCACGCCCCACTCGCCTTGCGCCTGTGCGGTTTGCGGCGCCTGCACGGGCGCCCATTCCTTGAGACATTTGGCATCGCAGTTGGACTTATTCGCCTGATCGCCATCCCACACATAGATCGAGAAGCCGATGTGGTTGGTCAGGAGACGGCCGGTGGCTACGGTCTTCACCGCAAAGGCCGGCGGATGGTTCGGGGTCGGGCCGATCGGCTTGCGCAGCGCCGGCGCGTCACCGCGCTGTTCGCGGCGCGTGGCGCCATTCACGGTGCCCGGCCTGGTATCGAGCACCGAGGTATAAACGGCGAAGCCATCATAGGCCCACTGCTTGCGGCCTTTGGGGCCTTCCACGATGGTCCATTTGCCGACTTCCTTTGCGCCTTCCGGAGCAAGCAGCGCCGGCCATACCTGGATGCAGGTCGGGCGCGTATCGAGGTCGGGCAGGATCAGCCCCGGCGGATACGGGCTCATGAGGCCCGAGTTCTCGGTATACTTTGTATCGTCGCAGGTGGGCTTGCCCTTCTGCTCGCCGGCATCGCCGTTGCGAAGACGGTCGAGCGGCCACGTGTAAAGCGTGTGACCACGCGAATCGACAAACACAGGGCCATCGACGTCCGTGTGCTGAACACCGATGCCCGGCGGCATCGCATCCTTTATGTAGTCCTCAAGTTCGGCAACAGGCGGCTTATAGCGATCCTGCGCGAACGCGCCCGTTGCGGTGGCGCAAGCCACGACGGCGAAGGCCGCAATGCTTACGGTGCTCTTGAGACTCATAGCGTGATTTCCTTCCCAAACTCGGCCGCGCACCGAACTCGCGACTCCCGATCAGCGAGGCGCCCGGCTCTCAAATATCATTGTAAATATACGCGTCGGGACCGGCGGGGGCGAGTAGATTCCCGGCAAAAATCAGTCCTTTTTCGGCCGGATTGTGTGCGCCGCACCGAAGGCCGGACTCCGTCGCCGCCGGACCTGAAAAAGAAGACGGCAGGACCGACCTCCCGTCAGTCCTGCCGCCGGCGCGCCGAAAGCGGCGCCGCCTCGCGGTGATTTTACGCGTTTGGTCTATTCCCGAGAGGGTTGAACCGGCACGGGCGCCGCGCCGGTCCTCTCGGCAATCGTCTGCGGGGGATGATCCACATAGACCTGGACCATCTGGACGCTGATCGCACCGGAAATCGCGGTCATTTGACCCTTCTCGTCCGGATAGCCATCCGCTAGGCGGTGCATGGCGCGGTACAGCGACGGCGAGGAAAGCTGGCCGTAGCTCTGATGGTGGGTCGACCACGAGGTGTTCAGGTGATGGATGAACGCATCCACCGGCGTGTATCCCGCGATAACCCCCTCGGCGCGCTCGCCGGTCAGCTTCAACTGGAAGCGGGCACCTTTGAGCACGTGGAATGCGCTGGCATCGAAGGTCGCGGAAGCGGGAATGATCACATCCGCCGCCTCGGTGACCAAAACACCGTCGACAATCTTGCCCTTCCAAGTGGACTGCACGAATTTGCCGAAGCGGTTGTCGATCCGCTGGGTGCCGCCCGGGATGAACGAAGCGCCTGTGGCATCCGTAAGCAAGTCGTCGAGGCCGCGGTAGCTTTTCACTGTGACGTCATCGTCGTTCACAAGACTATCGACACCCGAGAGTTCGATCAGGAACCGGTTGCTGTTGTACCGGCGCATGAATTCATTTTCGAAATGATAGATCGTGCCTTCCGGCGCACGGTAGTTCGAGACGCATCCGATGGCGCGGTAGAGTTGGTTGTCGATTCCTTTCGCGCCGTCGGGGCTGGTAAAGTCCGTATCCTTGACTTTGCCGTCGAGGTTCATGCCATACGACACCTTGCCGCCGGCGTCTTTGAAGGTGAACGGCTCTTCGGCCATCGTCGGATGCCATTGGCGGCCTTCACGCATCAGCTGCGTTTCAAGAAGCGTGCGCTTCGTGCCATCTTCAGGAAAAAGCTGCTTGAATTGCTCGCGCGGGCCATCGTTGTAGCCGTTCGGGCATTCAGCCTTGCCTTCGGGCGATTGATGAACCGCCCAATAGCGATGCGTCACCACGAAACTGATGGTGCCGTTTTTGACGGTCGTGGGAAGCGCGCCGTCGGCCGCGGACGTCGCGGTTCCCGTCGCGAGCGACGTCGAGGCCGCGAGGACGCATGCCAGAAGGGCTTTCGCGGGGGAACGATGCATAAATTTCACTCCAATTAACGAGACTTAGCGAGACGATTGAGACGTGGGCGCCGCCGGGGTTTCGCCCGCAGCAACCTGCTGCGGCGGATGATCCACATAAACTTGAACGAATTTGACGCTCATCGCGCCTGAGATCGCGGTCATCTGCCCCGTTTTCGGATCCGGATAACCATCGGCCAGGCGGCGAATGGCGCGGTAGAGGGACGGCGCGGAAAGTTGGCCGTAACTCTGATGGTGGGTCGACCATGAGGTATTCAGGTGATTATTGAACGCCTTTACATCAACGTAGCCGGCGATCACACCTTCAGCCCGTTCGGGCGTCAGCTTCAACTGGAAGCGCGCTTCGCGGAAGTGATGCTGCGTGGACGTACCAAAAGTAGCCGAGGCCGGAATAATGAGCGGCGAACCTTCGGTGATCAGGACGCCATCAACGATCTTACCCTTGAAGGTCGACATAATTTCCTTGCCGAAGCGCGCATCGATACGCTGCGTGCCGCCGGCGATGAAGGATTGGCCGGTCGCATCTGTCAGAAGGGAATCAAGACCGCGATAGCTGTTCACGGTAACGTCGTCGTCGTTTACAAGACTATCGACGCCAGAAAGCTCGATCAGGAAACGGTTGCTGTTGTAGCGGCGCATGAATTCGTTCTCGAAGTGATACACCGTGCCTTCAGGGGCCCGGTAATTCGAGATACAGCCGATGGCGCGGAATAGCTGGTTGTCGATGCCTTTCGCGCCTTCTGGGCTGGTGAAATCAGTGTCCTTCACCTTTCCGTCGAGGTTCATGCCGTATGAGACTTTGCCACCGGCATCCTTGAAGGTGAACGGCTCCTCGGACGTATCCGGGAACCATTGACGCGCTTCACGCATCAACTGGGTATCGACCAAGGTCCGCTTGGTGCCGTCTTCAGGGAAGAGCTGCTTGAATTGCTCGCGCGGGCCATCGTTATAGCCCTTCGTGCATTCCACTTTACCTTCCGGAGATTGATGAACCGCCCAGTAACGGTGGGTGAGGACGTAGCCGATACGGCCGTCGCGGATGACAGCAGGCTTTTCGTTCGCCGCTGTCTCGGCGGTGGCGCTACCCGCGCCGATCGCCAGCGCAGCCACGGCCGCACAGGTGCCCGCGGCGAACCATTTGATGCAGACCGACTTTTTCATCCTGCTCTCCCTCTCCTGCCGACGTCCTTAAAAGGGCGCGCCCAGGGTGCCGCAGCGCCAGTTGCGCAGCGGATTAGAAGAACTATACGCTTTGGCCGCGCTGTGGACTTTGTATATTTGGCCGATTTTTTAGAATTGCAATGCAGCATCCTGCGGAAGTGGGGCAAATTTCCCCAAAACCCTTAGGTGCAGCGCAATAAACGGACCATGCGATCGGCAAAAGTCCGCTGGAAAAGAAAACGGCGGGACAGGCCTTCGCCAATCCCGCCGTTCGATAACGCGGACGTTTTATTGACGCGAGTTCTGGACCGCTTGCGGCGCGACCGATCCATTGGACGCCGTCGCCTGCGGCGGATGATCGATATAGACCTGCGTGAACTTCACCGAGAGTGCGGAGGAGATGGCGGTCATTTCGCCGGTCTTCGGATCGGGGTAACCGTCCGCGAGACGGCGCAGCGCGCGGTACATCGACGGCGCTGAGAGCTGACCATAGCTCTGGTGATGCGTCGACCAAGAGGTGTTGAGGTGGTGATTAAACGCGGCCACATCGACATATCCCGCCATCACGCCTTCAGCCCGTTCGGCCGTCAGCTTCAACTGGAAACGCATGCCCTTGAAGACGTGAAACGCGCTGGTGTCGAACGTCGCCGAAGCCGGAATCGTCACATCGGCGGGCTCGCTGATAAGCACGCCATCGACGATCTTCGCCTTCCACGTCGCCCGCACATAGCCGCCGAAACGGCCGTCGATACGCTGCGTGCCGCCCGGGATGAAGTTAGCGCCGGTGGCGTCCGTCAGAAGCTGATCCATCCCGCGATAGCTATTGATCGTGACATCGTCGTCGTTGACTAGGCTGTCGACGCCCGACAGTTCGATCATGAAACGGTTGGTGTTGTAACGGCGTAGGTACTCATTCTCGAAGTGGTAGATCGTGCCTTCCGGCGCACGGTAATTCGAGATGCAACCCATGACGCGATACATCTGGTTGTCGATGCCCTTGGCGCCGTCGGGGCTGGTGAAATCCGTATCCTTCACTTTGCCGTCGAGGTCCATGCCATAGGAGATTTTCCCACCGGCGTCCTTGAACGTGAACTGCTCTTCGGCCGTCGTGGGGAACCACTGGCGGCCTTCGCGCATCAACTGGGTCTCGAGCAGCGTCCGCTTGGTGCCGTCTTCCGGGAACAGCGCCTTAAACTGTTCACGCGGGCCGTCGTTGTAGCCCTTCGGACATTCAACCTTGCCTTCCGGCGTCTGGTAGACCGCCCAATAGCGGTGCGTCAGCACGAAACCGATCTTGCCGTCCTTCACCACGGCCGGAACGTCCGAAACGTTCTGCGCGCCCGCGCTACCCGCGCCGATCGCCAGCGCACAAGCGGCAACGATTGCAGCAGAGGTCAGCAATCTTACTTTCAAAGCTTGTTTCATCTCTCTCTCCCTAAGCCGCAGACGGCGGCCTTAGCTCACGTTGTCCAGGAAATCGTCGCGCAGCCAGAACGCCTTGAAGCCGTTGCGGTAACCGTTGAACTCGCCCCAAGCGTCGGCGTTGGTGTCACCAGGCTTCTCGTCTCCCGAGTGCGTATAGATCGGACGGTCGCGGAAGGTCCAAATATGAAGCGCGCCCTTCGCGTTGGCTTCGGCCTTCTTGCCCGTCGTCGGGTCAATCCACATCGTGCCCCAGATCATATTGTTAGTCTTCGCGTTGGCGGGCGCGATGACATAGGGGAATGTCGCGAGGCAGCGCGCCGCATCATTCCCGCCGCAGATCGCTAAGCGATAAACCTGGGGCGCGTTCGGATGATCGCAATAAAGCTGATCAAGCGCATCGTCGGCACAGTTGTAGACATAGATCGTCTTGCCGGTGGAATCCGCAAGCACCTGGCCAATGCGCGCGTCCTGCACCGTAAAGCCCTGAGGCGGATCCGGGTTCTTCTGCGTGTAGACGTTGTGCCAGCCCGGGACGTCACTGCCTTCCATGCTGCGGAAGCGGCGATCCTGCACGCGTATGTATACGGGGCGTGTACGGTAGGTCCACTGCTTGATGCCGGGGGCGCGCTCGATGATCCCCCACTCACCTTGCGCCTGCGCGGTTTGCGGCGCTTGCACAGGCGTCCAATCCTTCAAGCAGTCGTTATAGCAGTTCGACTTATTGGGGCCGTCCTTGTCCCACACGTAGATGGAGAAGCCGACGTGGTTGACGAGCAGACGGCCCGTGGCGACGGTCTTCACGTTGAACGCGGGCGGCACGTTGGGCTTTGGCGCGGCCGGCTCGCGCAGCGCCGGCGCATCGTTCGCCGTTTCGCGCGCGGTCGCGCCGTAAACTTGACCCGGTGCCTTGTCGAGAATGGACGTATAAAGCGGGAGCCCGTCATGCGCCCACTGCTTCGTGCCGTCGTAGCGCTTAAGGGTCGTCCACTTGCCGACATCTTTCGCGTCTTCGGCGGCTGTCACCGGATGCCACACCTGCTCGCAGGTCGGGCGTGTGTCGAGTTCCGGCAGGACGAGACCTGGCGGATACGGGCTCATGAGGCCGGAGTTTTCCGTGTATTTCACATTTGCGCAGAACGGCTCTTTGTTCTTCCGGTCACCCGTGTCGCCGTTACGCAAATCCTTGAGCGGCCACTTGTAGAGCGTCATACCTTTGGCATCGACGAACACTGGGCCGTCGACGTCAGTGTGTTGAACCGCAAAGCCCGGCGGCATCGGCTCGCGTACATAGTCCTCGAGCTGAGTAACGGGCGGACGATATTTGTCCTGCGCTTGAGCGGACGGCACGATGATCAGGGCGACGGCCGCGGCGGCGGCCGCGCTCACAACACTCTCAAGACGACGCATGTTTTCTTCCTTATCTAAACCCGGCGCACCGCAAATCAGGGGCACCGCTCTCCCGGTTTCGTATCTCTAATGGCATTGCAGCCCCAACAGGGATTGACCTCCCTGGTGGGGCTGCGAAAGCCAGTTCCGACCTCTTTAAGCCAGGATCTCGTGGATCTCTTTGGAGGTCTGATTGCTCTTCGTGCCGAACGTGGAAACGTCGCAGCCCATGACCTTCAGCGCGGTGTAGCTGAGGCGTGTCGCGGCGGTCGCTTCGCCGGGGATGTGCAAGCCGGTCTTGATCTTGCCGCCCAGCTTACCGGCCGTGAACATCGGCATGCCGTCCAGCGAGTGGACGCGCGCATAGCCGTGGTCGGTCGTCGCCA
>JBFWVA010000010.1:0-150528 GCA_050246995.1 Rhodospirillaceae bacterium
TGAACTTACAGCGTTCCTTGGCCATCCACAGATTTCCGTGGATTGATGGAGTGGAGCGGGTGAAGGGAATCGAACCCTCGCCTAAAGCTTGGGAAGCTTTCGTTCTACCATTGAACTACACCCGCATGCCCCGCATCGCCCCCCTTGAGCCTTGCGAGAATTTTAGGCTTTGGTGAGCGTTCATAGCATATAACACCCACAGCGCAAAACGAGCGCCGAGGTTGCGCGCGGTGACGATTCGGACGCGAATCCAAAGCGATGCGCCCCTCGAGACGACGGCGTTGGAATCATGCGGAGCGGGCGGTGACGGATCCTTGGACATTGGCCTGCGTGGCTTATCTCGCCGCGATTCTGATCGCCCTTTCCGTAATCGACCTGAAGACAGGATACCTGCCTGATCCGTTGCAGGTCGCGCTCGCCGCCGGCGGTCTGGCGGTGGTTCTGATAGGATCGCCGCTCGCTCTGTCCTGGCAGATGGCGCTCGGGGGCGCCGCGCTCAACGGCGGCCTGTTCTGGGGCCTCCGCTGGCTGGTGAGCCGGTGGAAAGGCCGGGAGGCCATGGGCCTGGGTGACGTCAAGCTGGTGGCGGCTGGCGGCTTATGGCTGGGCCCAGTAGCGCTTCCGTACATCATGGCGGCTGGGGGCATTCTAACGCTTCTGGGCGCGGGCTTAGCGGGCTTGATGACCGGTAAGGCGGTTTGGCGGGGCGAGATGCCCCTGGGACCAGGCCTTGCGGCGGGAATCCTGGCGTGTTTTATCGCCGGACTGCTTGGTTTCCCAGGCGTTACCGGCCCCGCCTAGCAGCAGGGCGGGAGCCTGCGCGAGGCCTTCTGACACTTCCTTAAGGTGCCCTTCACCGCCGCAGCCCCTAAACACACCCAACGACGGCTATCTTATTAACTTTCTTGCGTTATTGACTTACAGGCTAGGATTCCAAGAGTCCGGCCAAAGGACGAATTTCGGAAGCTGCCATGCCTGAGTCTCCCACATCTTCGCCGGCGCCTGCCGAGATCTCGCAGTCGTGGAGGAAGGCGCTGCTTCCGGCAGATGCGACGGTCCATGACGCCGCCGCCAATCTGAATGAATCCGGACTCCAGATAGCCCTGGTGGTCTCGCCCCAAGGCACGTTCGTAGGTACGATCACCGACGGCGACATCCGCCGCGGCTTGCTTCGCGGTCTCGAGCTCAAGAGCCCGATCGACGCGATCATCCAGCGCGAAGCGATGGTTTCGCCGATCGACATGCCGAAAGAAGCGGTCTTGAAGCTGATGCAGAGCAACCGCATCAGTGCCTTGCCGATCGTCGACGACAGACATCAGCTTGCCGGGCTGCACCTTCTGAACGAACTGATGGCGCCGAGCCACCGCGATAACGTCATGATCATCATGGCCGGCGGCATGGGCACGCGCCTGCGTCCCTACACCGAAAACTGCCCGAAGCCGTTGTTGCCCGTGAACGGCAAGCCGATGCTCGAACACATCATCGAACGCGCCAAGGCCGAAGGCTTCCAGCGCTTCGTGATTTCGGTGCACTACCTCGGCCACATGATCGAGGAGTACTTCGGCGACGGCGCGAAGTTGAATATCCAGATCGAATACCTGCGCGAGAACGAACCCTTGGGAACGGCCGGCGCCATCGGCCTCTTGCGACCGCGCCCCAACGCACCGTTCGTCGTCACCAACGGCGATGTGCTGACGGATGTGCACTACAGCGAAGTGCTGAAATTCCATGCGCGTTCGGAAGCGACCGCGACAATGGCGGTAAGACTTCACGAGTGGCAACATCCGTTCGGCGTCGTGACGACGCGTGGCGTGGACATCGTGGGTTTCGAGGAAAAGCCGATTTCCCGCAGCCACGTCAACGCCGGCATCTACGCGCTCAACCCGGACGCCCTCGATTTCCTGAACCCCGGTGAACGCTGCGACATGCCGACGCTGTTCGGACGTCTGCGCGACGCTTCGCTGCGTACGATCGTCTATCCCATTCACGAGGCTTGGGTCGACATCGGCCGCCCCGACGACTACGAGAAACCAAACCGCCGGCCGGGCGCCTAAGCGACCACAGGAACTCCGCCTTGCCCAAGAAGCGCCTCATCTTCGTCCTTCTGCACCTGAACGGACAGTTCTGCATCAGCCGCAATTTCCGCCTGCAGAAGGTCGGCAACGCCGATTGGCTCAAACGGAACTACAATTTCTCGAAAGTGTCGCAGTTCATCGACGAGCTTGTGATCCTTAACGTCGAGAGCGACAACGTCGACCAGAAGCGCTTCCTGGCGACCGCGTCCAGTATTGCCGCGGAGGTCTTCGTGCCGGTGGCCTTGGGCGGGGCAATCCGCGACTTCCGCGATGCCGAAACCTATTTTCACAATGGCGCCGACAAAGTCGTGGTGAACACGATGCTGTGGCAGAATCCCGCCGTGGTGCGCCAGATCGCGAACGTTTACGGCGAGCAGGCGCTGATGGCCTCCATCGATTATCGTGGCCTCGAGGGCCCTCGCGCCCCATTCCTGCGGGGCGGCGAAAGCCCGGCCGCGAGCACTTTGAGTTCGTGGGTCAGTCATGTTGCCTCGTTGGGCGTAGGCGAAATACTGATC
Source organism: Rhodospirillaceae bacterium (assembly GCA_050246995.1). Taxonomy (GTDB): domain Bacteria; phylum Pseudomonadota; class Alphaproteobacteria; order Rhodospirillales; family Rhodospirillaceae; genus SHVO01. Next base: position 2,594 of record JBFWVA010000010.1, read on the forward strand.
AACTCGGTCGACCGCGACGGTACGGGCATGGGCCTCGACCTTAACGTTTTCGATGTCGTACCGCCTGAAATCCACCTGCCGTTCGTGTTGATGGGCGGCGTCGGGCGCACCGACCACTTCCAGCCAGGCCTAGAGCTGCCACGCGTGTCGGGTGTGGCCACGTCGAATCTTTTCGCGTTTATCGGCAAGGGCCTTTCAGCCTCGCGCGCGGCCCTGCTAGAAGCAAACATGAACATGGCGTCTTGGGCCTAGGTGATGGACCAAGTTTCGATCAACACGGTTTCAGGGCGGGTTTGGAGCACGCTGAGCGTCGCGGCGCTGGCGGCCTACGTGCGCGCCCAGATCGGCGCATTTTTCCCGGACGGCCATCCGCTGCCGCTTGACGTCATGGAGGGCGGGACGGAACAAGCCCTGGCGGCCATCGCACGCGGTTGGAAGCATATCGCCCTGGCAGGCTATACGCGTGACGGTGAAGGCTCGTTGTCGCACCTTCATAGCGACCGATACGCGGTTTACCTCTCGCTGCTCGCCCATGCGCTTTCGAAAGCCAAGCACGAAGACGTCGCCACGCGCGTCTACTTGCTGAACAAGGCGCTGCACGCGTTCGACATGTATCACCAAGTGGAGTTGCCGGAAGTATTCGTCTACGTGCACCCTGTGGGCAGCGTGGTCGGGCGAGCGCAGCTGGGCAACTTCCTGTGCATCTATCAAAACTGCTCCATCGGCGGCAGCCCGCGTGAAGGCAGCCTCGACTATCCCGTCCTCGGCGACGGTGTCCTGATGTATGCGAAATCGACCATCATCGGAAACTCCAAGATCGGCAGCCGGGTCGTACTCGGCGCCGGAGCGATGGTGGTGAACCGCGACGTTCCGGATGGCGCACTGGTCGCCGGCACGGCCGTGAAACCGGACAATGCGAACGTTCCCTTCCTCCTTTCAAGAATTTTCCACGGATTTTCCAAATGAAAAATCTCTTCTGGTGCACACGCTGCTTCAACATGTCGACGCGCCCGCGCGTCGAGTTCAGCGCGGAGGGCGTCTGCAACGCCTGCCAATGGTCGGAAGAGAAAAAGACCTTCGATTGGGACTCGCGCAAGAAAGAGCTTTTGGCCCTTTTCGACAAGCACCGCCGCACCGATGGGCGCTACGACGTGTTGTGTCCGGTATCAGGCGGTAAGGACGGCTCCTATGTCGCCTACCAGCTCAAGCACGTGTACGGCATGACGCCGCTTTGCATCACAGTGCGCCCGCCGCTGGAGTTCGGCATCGGCAACGAGAACCTGACCGACTTCGTGAACTCCGGCTACGACCACCTGCACATCACGCTGGATACCGACACGATGCAGAAGATCAATCGGATCGGCTTCATCGAGCATGGCCGCCCGCTCTTCGGCTGGACGACCGGCATCCTGTCGGCCGTGATCCGCGCGGCGGCGTTGAATGAAATCGCGCCGATTTTCTACGGCGAAGACGGCGAAATGGAGTATGGCGGCTCGACCGAAACCAAGTACACACCCTACTTCTATGTCGACTACATCAAGAAGGTGTACCTGTCGGGCCAATACGAAAAAACATTCGGCCAACTGGACCAGAAGAAAATCTATCAGTGGACGTTCCCGGACGAGAACGAATTGAAGCGCATCGGCGTTTTCAAGACCCACTGGTCCTACTTCGAAGCTTGGGATTCCTACCGCAACTACCTTGTGGCCAAGGAGCACTGCGGCCTGAAGGAAAACGAAGAAAGCAATTCGGGCACCTTCACCAATTTCGCGCAGAACGACTCTTCGCTCTACGCGCTGCACACCTACCTGATGTACCTCAAATTCGGTTTCGGCCGCGCGACGCAGGATGCGAACATCGAGATCCGCCGCGGCGCACTGACGCGCGAACAAGCCAAACCGCTGGTTCAGCTGTACGACAACCAGTATCCCGAGCGCCACGTCGAGGAATACCTCGAGTACTACAAGATGACCCGTGAAGAATTCGACGCCGCGCTCGACCGCAGCGTCAACCGCGAGCTGTTCGAGAAGCGCGACGGCCGCTGGGAACCTCTGTTCGAGGTGCAATAGGCCCGCTCGATGGTTTTTGTGATCGACTACGGCGGCGGCAACACCTTCAATTTCCACAAGGTGTTGACGCATCTTTCGGTGCCGTTCAAGGCATCGGCGGACTCGGCAGAACTGGCCGGCGCGCCCATCGCGCTGCTCATGGGCGTCGGTCACTTCGGAGGCGCGATGGAAGAATTGACGCGGCGCGGGTTCGACACCGCCATCAAATCCTATGTCGCCGGCGGCGGCCGCCTGTTCGGCGTATGCGTTGGCATGCAGGTCTTGTTCGAAGGCAGCGAGGAAGCGCCTGGCGTCGCGGGTTTGGGCTTACTGCCGGGAACGCTGCGCAAGCTGACGGCGCAGCCCGATGCGCCGGTGCCGCATGTGGGTTTCGACGAAGTCCGCTTCGATAAGCCTTCGCAGATGACCGATGGACTCGCCGACGGAACGGATTTCTACTTCACCCATAGCTTCGCGATGATCGACACGCCACCCGATTGCTGGACGGCCAAATGCATGCATGGCGGCACGTCCTTCGTCGCCGCCGTCGATAACGGTAAGGTCGGCGGCGTGCAATTCCATCCGGAAAAGAGCCAAAGCAACGGCATTGCGATGCTGCGCAACGTGCTGGCGCCTTACATGAGTCCCGCACCGTGATTACGCTGGGGTACTTCGCCGACGGCCCTTGGTCTCACCGCGCGCTTGAGCTGATCGCGGCCGACCCGCGCTTCAAAGTTTTGTTCATCGTCCCGCGCTTCGATACGCGCGATCCCGTGCTTGCGGAGTGGGCGAAAAAGCTGAACGTGCCCTTCCTCCCGATCGAAAAGGTAAACACGCCCGAAGCGATCGCCGAGCTCAAGACTTACGGCGCGGAACTGTTTGTCTCGATGTCTTTCAACCAGATCCTGAAGCGCCCGATCCTGAACGCCGCGCCGCGCGGCTTCATCAACTGTCACGCCGGCGCGCTTCCATTCTATCGTGGACGCAATATCCTCAACTGGGCGCTGATCAACGACGAAAAGAACTTCGGCATCACCGTCCATTATATCGATGAAGGCATCGATACCGGCGACATCCTCGTGCAGCGTCTGCTGCCAATCGACGATACGGACACCTACGCGACGGTTCTGACGCGCGCCATCACGAGTTGCGCCGACGTATTGCATGAAGCGCTGGTGGGATTGGAAGCGGGAACGCTGCAGAGCCGGCCGCAGTCTGAAATCCACGCGGTAGGCAGCTACTTTGGGCGTCGGCGTCCGGGCGACGAATGGATCGACTGGACCTGGTCCAGCCGGCGCATCTTCAATTTCGTGCGCGCAATCACGCATCCTGGCCCCTGCGCAATGACGCGCTTGGATGGCAAGCTGGTGAAGATTGTGAGCGCCGGCCTGATCCCGGATGCGCCCTCTTACATTTGCACGCCCGGCGAAATAACCGGCGTCACACCTCAGGGCGTGACCGTAAAAACCGGCGACAGCACGATTTTTGTTTCGGCCTGGGAAGGCGACGGCGAACCGGCGCCGCGGCTGAAGATCGGTCAGCGCTTCACCGTGCGCGGGCCGGAGTCCGCATGAAAGCCCTCGTCGTCGGATATGGTTCCATCGGCCAGCGGCACATGCGCCTTCTGGAGGAGCTGAACTGCGACACGGCGGTTGTGAGCGCCCGCGACGGTGTTTATCCGCGGCGATATGCCTCGCTGCAGGCGGGTATTGGCGAGTGGCAGCCGGATTACGTCGTGATCGCGAACGAGACGTCGGCGCACGCCGGCGCGATACGGACTGTAAGCGAGCTCGGCTTCAAGGGCCGGCTCCTGGTCGAAAAGCCTTTATCCGACGGCGCGCAAGCCGTTCCGACAGGGCGCTTTTCCCACGCGGCCGTGGCGTATAATTTCCGCTGCCATCCCTTGATCATCCGTCTCGTACGCGAGCTTGAGGGCGCGCGAGTGTTCGATGCGCATCTGCACGTCGGTCAATGGCTGCCGGACTGGCGCCCAGGCCGCGACTACCGCGCATCCTATTCCGCGCGGCGTGAGGCAGGTGGAGGCGTACTGCGAGACCTGTCGCACGAAATCGATCTTGCACTGCATTTTTTCGGGCCCTGGAAAAAGCTGGCGGCGCACGGCGGGCATTTCAGCACGCTCGAGATCGACAGCGAGGATAGCTTCGCGATCCTGCTTGAGGCATCGCGCTCACCGTCAGTCCAGATCACCCTCAACTATCTCGACCGCCCCGGACGCCGGTCCGCGGTGATTAATACCAACAAAGGCATGCTGCACCTGGACCTCATGCGCGGCCTTTTACTGAAAGACGGTCAGATGCTGGCGGAACATCCTGTCGACCGGGACTATACCTACCGCGAACAACACCGCCTTATGATCGACGGCGCCGCCGACAAGCTTTGCACGCTGGCGGAAGGCGCGGCGGTCGTAGAACTGATCGAAGCCGCCGAACGCGCTAGTGCAACCGCGGCCTGGGTAAAAGGACCCGCGGCATGAGCGTTCTTTGCACGATCAACGCGCGCGGCGGGTCGAAGGGCGTCGCGAATAAGAATATCCGCCCGATGCACGGCCGCCCGTTGATCGCTTGGACGATCGAACAGGCGCGCACGAGCGGCGTCGTGGACTTCATCGCTGTCAGCAGCGATTCCAAGGATATCTTGCAAGCGGCCAAGGACGCGGGCGCCGACCTCCTGGTCACACGTCCCGACGAGCTCGCCACCGACCAAGCCGCTAAGGTCCCCGCCATCCGCCACAGCGTGGAGACCGCCGAGGCGCATACGGGAAAGCGCTTCGACGTTTTGGTGGATCTTGACGCTACGTCGCCCCTCCGTGTTCCGTCCGATATCGCCGCGTGCATTGAACTACTGCGGACGAAAAACGCGCCGAACGTGATTACGGCCATGCCGGCGCGCCGCTCGCCTTACTTCAACCTTGTGGAAGTGCACGAGGATGGGCGTGTCACTTTGGCAAAACCGCTGGCGAAGCCGGTGGTGCGCCGCCAGGATGCGCCGAAGTGCTACGATATGAACGCATCTATTTACGTGTGGCAGCACGACGCCTTGTTCGAGGACCCAGCCATTTTCAAGCCGGAAACGGCCCTTTATATAATGCCCGAAGAGCGGTCCATCGACATCGATTCCGAACTCGATTTCCGGATCGTGGAAATGATCCTTGCAGAAAGACTCCCATGAGCGAACGCCCCTCCTATCAAAAGCGCTTTGATCTCACGGGCCGCAACGCGGTCATCACCGGCGCGGTCGGTATCCTTGGCCGGCGCTTCTGCAATGGGCTTGCCGAATTCGGCGCCAACGTCGCGGTGGTCGATCTGGACAAAGCCGTAGCCGATGATCTCGCCGCCGAGCTCACCAAGACACACGGCGTACGCTGCATCGGCGTCGCTTGCGACATCACTGAACCGGAGTCCGTGCAGAATATGACGGATACCGTTGTCCGCGAATTCGGCGAGATTCATATCCTTCACAACAATGCCGGCGGCAGCAAACCCACCGCCGACCGCACCAAATACTTCCAGCCGTTCGAGCAATACGATCTCGATGAATGGCGCCGCGTGATGGCCGTGAACATCGACGGAGTATTCCTCGTTGATCAGGCCATCGGACGGCAGATGGTGGCGCAAGGCAAGGGCGGTAGCATCATCCATACCGCATCCATCTACGGCGTCGTCGCACCTGACCAGCGTATTTACGAAGGGTCCGAATACATGGGGCGGGCGATGAGCAGCCCCGCCGTTTATTCGGCCGCGAAAGCCGCTGTCGTGGGTCTCACGAAATATCTGGCCACGTACTGGGCCGGCAAAGGCATCCGCGTCAACTGCATCACGCCGGGCGGCGTCGAAAGCGGACAGAACGAGACGTTCAAGCAGAGATACGGGGCGCGCGTCCCCTTGGGCCGGATGGCTTACGGCGAAGAGATGGTCAATGCCGTCGTGTGGCTCGCCTCCGACGCGTCATCCTACGTGACGGGCCAGAACATCCTGATCGATGGGGGATTGAGCGCTTGGTAACCCGGTTCCCGATCGTCTACCTGCCCATCGAATTCGGGTCGCGCGAATTCGACAGCAAGGCGCTTCTCGCCACGGTGCTGGCGGCGCGCGGGTATCACGTGGTCATTGGCCAGCAGTGGCTGCTGTACAACAACATGCGCCAGTTGCCGGCGGGCGCGGTGATGTTCAAGAGCTTCAACAATATCCATCATCCCGCGATGGTGGCGGCGAAGAAAGCCGGCCACCGCGTCATCATCCTCGAGGAAGAGCTGCTGGCGCACATCGAGAAGGTCGCCATCGCCAACTATTGCACGAAGCACATTTTCGACCTGCCCGACGTCATCCTCGCTAACGGCGCCTTCGAGAAGAGTGTCCTCGACGAACTGAGCGGCGGTAAGATCCCGGTCGAAGTCGCCGGCAACGGACGCGTCGATATCCTGAAGCCCGCTTACCACGGCTTCTTCCAACGCGATATCGACGCGGTGCGCGCGCGCTTTGGCGACTTCATCCTGATCAATACGAACTTCGGGATCATCAATACGCTGTGGGACAGCGTGGAACAGGTGACCGACATTCACGTTCGCGCCGGTTTCATCAAGTTGGATGATCCTAAATCGGTGAAAGCCTGGGACGACCAAATCGAGTTCGAACGCGTCAACAGGGCCGCCATCCTAACCGCGATCAAGGAGCTGTGCCGCCGCCGGCCGCAACAACGTATTGTCCTTCGGCCTCACCCTGGTGAGGCCATCGAGCGCTGGAACGGGGTGTTTGCCGAACAGCCCAACGTGTCGGTGATCCGCGAGGGCGCGCACGTGCCCTGGACCCTGGGCTGCCGCATGCTTCTGCATACGTCCTGCACGACGGGCTTCGAGGCCCAAGCTGCCGGAAAGATGGCCATGAGCCTGGTCGCAAATCCCAACTGGATCAGCGACTCCTTCATCTCCAATCATCTCAACCCGTTGTTCACGGACCCGATCAAGATGGTCGACGCCGCGGAGGCCTACCTCGACCGCGGGGAAGTGCTTCAAAAAGGCCGTCTTAGCCTTGAGGAGGCCGAACACTACGTATGGAATATTGGCGGCAATGTCGGGGTAGAGCGCATCGCGGACCTACTCACGCGCGATCTGCCCGCGCCCGGCGGCCAGATCAAGATGCCGGTGCTCGCGCCTTATGAGCGTCCTGAGAAGCTGAAGAGTAAGTTCGATCTCAGCATGCAGGGCTGCGTGGATGTGATGCAGCGCATTCTGGGCACGACGGAAAATCGCGCCAACCTCAACCTTAATCAGATCGGCGAAAGCCTGTTCTATTTGGCTTCCGCCGCCCCGAAGGCCTAAGTCCTATTTATTCACGTCGAAAATGACGATGGTGCGGCCTTCCTGGCCGGGCTCGCTTTCGTGGCGCACATAGACATTGCGCACATGCTTGCCGAAAACAGCCAGGAGCTGGTCGGCGCCGGGATAGTGCTTGGCGGTACGGCCCAATTGGGTTTCCTTCGCACGTCCCGCTTCGTCAAGCACGGTCGCACCAATAGCGATGATGCCCTTATCGGACACGACACGCAGGAACTCGCGGCACGCCTGGTCCGGGTCATCCGAATAGGTCAGCACCCAGCCGGCGATTAAGACGTCGAAGGAGTTATCGGGGTAAGGCATGTTGTGCATGTTGCCCACCTCGATCCACGGCGAATAGGAGAAGAGATCGAGGCCCTTGATGTTCTCCGGCCGGAAGCCCTGTCCCACCATGCTGAACAGTTCCATCTCGGTGCGCGGACCAACGCAGAGCGCCTTAAGATTGTGGGCACCGAAAAACACGCGATCGATGGCGTAGAGCGGCCGGATAAGACGGTTCGTGCGCGATACCGCGCCGAAGCTTTCAAGGCCCTTCACGTTGTGCTCGATGGCGTCGACGAACAGCGAGTCATGATCGTCGGTGAATTTCAGCTTACCTTTGGCTTCCTTGTAACGACGCAGCGAGATCACATAGCGCGCGTAGTCATTCAGGAAGAGCTCTTGCGGCTTCTGCTTGAAGTTCTCAATGATCTGGTTGAAGTCGGAGCCAGTGATTTCGATTTTCATATTTTGTCCTATGAGAAAGCCCTAGCGGGCATCAGGAAATGGCAAAGCGCACGGCATGGCGAGCGAGCGGTGTGTCAGCGCAGCCCGGCGGTAGCTCCGTAAGATTCGCCTCGCTCCATCGTTGGATTCGCTCTGGGTAAGGAATACCGGCGTAAAGTATCTGAAAAATGCAACGCCGGCCCAATTTCGGCACCTTACCGCGGTGGAAGCCGAATGTATTTTCGACGAAGCAGGTGCCGGCTCCCCCGGTAATCTCCATCACCGAGGAGCCAAACACCTGATCGATCAGGTGTGCGATTTCGCGACCGTGGCCGTTAAAGAAAAGCGGCAACTTTTCGGGAAGCGCACCGACCGCGCTCAAAGCGGCGGCGACGCCCTCGGGCCGGTGAGATCCGCGAACGAAGATATGCGGCCCATCGCCAGCTGTCACGTCGCTGAGATAGAGGAAAAATTTGCACGATCTAAAATCGTCGCGGTCACGGTGATAAATTTGCGCTCCGTGCGGCTCGTCGCGTTCGGGAAGCGACCACCAAGCATCCATCTGCACCATCGTCGCCGGCGCGCCAATATGACGGTTAGCGATGGCAAGGATGCGTGGGTCGGTTGCAATCCGGAACGCGTGCGGCGCGCGCGCCACGTCCTTGATGTCGTGATGAAGCACCGTTTCCTGCCGCGTCAGGTTCTGGCAACTCTCCAGATACCGCCGCATTTCCACAGCCTCGCTCGGCGTAACGAGATCGGCAATGTCCACAATGCCGTCGCGCGCGAAGACGTCGGCCTCGGAGGATTCAGGTTGCGGAATACCCACGCGCTTAAATTCTGCCTCGGAGAGAATTTGCCCAATGCGCTGGCGCACGGTGGGATCGCCGACGTATTTATTGATGCCCCAGATCAATTTGCCCTGATCCAGGGGATCAAGAGCCATCGCGCGATCCAAAAACGTACCTTCCGTGACGGGCTCATAAGATTTGAGCAGAGGCAAAAGTATCTCGGCACGCCCCATTTCGGTATACGTCTGACTTATGGCGTTCAAAGCCTCCACATAAATAGTCTGAGCTTCTTGTGTCTTATCCATCGTCGACCGCCTTACAGTAATTCGTTCTCGTCGTAACGGCGCGTGGCGCGCTTTCCGACAAGGGTCCAGAAATCATACACGGATCGTCCGTTGCCGGGCCGCTTCGCCGTCACATTCTCCGCGGTGAAAGCTTCGCCCTTCGCAATGGCACGCGCGGCGACGAGACTCTTGCGTGCCACGGTGCGGTTCTTCGCCTCGGACGGACGGCAAATCTTGCGGAAGTCGCCAAGCGAACGCTCGACTTCGCGGATCGCCCTCACCATCTCCGTGAATTCCGGCGGCTCGATCGACGCGCGGTGATCCGGACCGGGAAGCGAGCGGTCAAGCGTAAGGTGCTTTTCGATCATTGTCGCGCCGCGCGCAACGGCGGCGATGCTGACCGCGATACCCGGCGTATGATCAGAGTAGCCGACGGGCAAATCAAAGACCTCGGACATCGTATCCATCGCGCGTAGGTTCACGTCCTCGAACGGCGCCGGGTATTCGGTCGTGCAATGCAGGAGGGTTACATACTTCTGAACAAGGGCCTGTCCCTTGGCGCTGGCGTAGGCCCTCTTGAAAGCGGGTCGCGACGGTTTGCCGCGCGGTGTGAGATAGCCAAAGGCCATTACACCCAGGGCCTCCGCGATCTCGGGCAGCGTGCCCATGCCGGTTGACAGGATGACCTGGCGGCGCGCCTGGGCCGCTTTGAGCAGCAGAAGCGGGTTGGTAAGTTCACCGGAGGGGAGCTTGATGAGATCCAAGCTCAGGTCCTTGACCAGGAAATCGAGGCTGTCCGCATCGAAGGGCGTAGAGAGGAATTGGATTTTACGCTTCTTGCAGCGCGCGATGAGTTTGGCGTGATGCGCCGGACTGAGCTCCAGCGATTTGAGCATCTCCAGTTGGCTCTGCGCCTTGCCCGTCGTTTCAACCTGATACTTCGCCTTCGGCGCGGACGCCGAGGCGAGCTTGCCGGCTTTGAAAGTTTGGAACTTCACGATGTCCGCGCCGGCTTCCGCCGCGGCGTCCACCAGTTCCAGCGCCCGCGCGAGCGAGCCGTTATGGTTCACGCCTGCTTCCGCGATGACAAGGGTGTGCTGAATCTTCATACGGCCGGCCAATCAAAAAAACGCTTCTTGAGAAGGTGTCGTGGGTCTCGAATAGTCTTAAGCGCCGCCACAATACGTTCGGCGGCGTGACCGTCGCCATAGGGATTTGCCACCCCCCGGCAATCCATCGCCATGGCTCTTACGACGGCCGCATGGATCGCACCTTGATCCGGCGCAACGTCAACCACCGAGGCCGCCCGAGGGCGACCTTTTTGCCGATCGCCGATGTTGACCGTGGGGGTTGAAAAGCTGGGCGCCTCATAGAGGCCGCTGGAAGAATTGCCCACCACGGCGTCCAGATGTTTCAAGGCGCTGAAATACCTGAGAGATCCGAGGGACGGATGAAGCACGGCGTTGGCGTGCCCGCGCACAAAATCGGCGATCAGCCTGCCGATCGTCGCCCCTTCCACGTCGGCATTGGTGCCGGAAAAGACGAGACCCACATCGGGACCGAGGCGGTCGAGCGCGGCCAGCATCTCGGAACAATGGGCAACGGTGTCGGCGGACAAAGTCTCAGGGTGGAAGGTGACCATGAGGTTCTTCGCGCGGGGCGCGAGACCCACCTCGCGGAAAAAGTCGTCGCGGCCGAGGAGCGCGGTCGTGCGGATCTTGTCCAAGCCGGGACTGCCGACAACATAAATATGCGCGGGGTCTTCGCCCATCTGCCGGACCCGCCGGGCAGCCTCGTCGGTGGTCACGAAGTGCAGATGGGACATCTTTGTCATGGCGTGGCGGAATGCGTCGTCGGTCGCGCCTTCCGTGATATCACCGCCGATGAGATGAGCAACGGGCGTCCGCGCCAATGTCGCGGCGACAACAGCGCCCAGAATTTCGTAGCGGTCACCCAGCACCAGCAACAGGTCAGGCGTCAATTGCGCCAAGGCCTCGCCGAACCCTTTCGTCGCTGCGGCGAACGAGGCCGTAACGCCCGCCGGGCTGTCGTCGCCCAGTTGCATATCCACCCTGCGGCTGATGGCAAACCCGTCGTTAGCGATGTCGCGCGCCGTAGCGCCCGCATCGGCGGCGAGATGTTGGCCGGTCGCAACGATGTCGAGATGAAAGGCCGCGTCGTCGCGCAGCAGCGATAGAACCGGCGACAAAAGGCCCCAATCAGCCCGCGTGCTGGTGATGGCGCAGACCCTGAGCGTCATGACCGCCCCAGGATCGGACTAGAGGGAATATTGACGAGTCGGCGCGCGAGGCTTTCGGCGACAGTTAGATCCATGCGCTGACATGCGGCGTACATCGGCAGGTGATGCATGAGAGTCCATACCGGCCGCGTACCGATACCAGCCGCGTTGGTCCGTTCAAGCAAGGGCTGAAGCAGATCAGCGCTATCCTCATCAAGGAGGAGCACGTTGAGCCAATAGTTGCTTTCGCACTCCGCCGGCTCGCCCACGAAGGTCACGCCGGGAACGTCGGCGAACGCCTTGCGATAGTGTGCTGCGAGCGCGCGCTTTTCGGAAAGAAACGTTGGTAGCCGTTCCATCTGGGCGCACCCGAGCGCGGCGTTGAGGTTGGGCATGCGATAGTTATAACCGACCGCGTCGTGGCCGAAAGCCCAGGTATGGGGCATTTTAGCAGTCGTGGTCAGGTGTTTGAGGCGTGTACCGAGGGCCTCGTCGTCGGTGATAACCGCGCCGCCGCCGCCAGTGGTAATGGTCTTGTTGCCGTTAAAGCTCAGCGTGCCCATCGCGCCAAAGCGGCCGGTATGTTTTCCCCGATAGGCCGATCCAAGGGATTCCGCGGCGTCCTCGACCACCGCGATGTTCCACGCCGCGGCTACGCTCAGGAGGCGGTCCATCGCAACTGGGTGACCGAAGGTGTGCATCGGCACGACCGCGGCGATGTGGGCGCCCGTCAGGCGGTTGCGGCATTCGCCGTTCACCATGTGCGCACTGCGTCGCAGGCCTTCTTCGAGTTTATCCGGGTCAAGACCGAGCGTCGCCGCGTCGCTGTCGACAAAATGCGGCCGCGCGCCGCAATAGCTCACAGCATTGGCGGTTGCGATAAACGTGAGCGCCGGTACGAGGACTTCGTCTCCCGGCGCGACGCCCGCCACCTCGAGAGCGACATGCAAGGCCGCGGTGCCATTGCAGACGGCGACGGCGCGCCGCGCGCCGGTGAAGTCGGCGAGCATTTCTTCGAAGCGGTCGACATACTTGCCGACGCTGGAGACAAAAGTGGAATCAATGCAATCGAGGACATAGGCGCGTTCGGCGTCGCCAAACTCCGGCTCATGCAAGCCGATCGGCCGCTCGCTCGGCGGCAGAACCGCCTTCAGCGTCTTCAGGATCTGATCGATGTCCGCGCGCACGCCAGCATCACACGTTGTAGATGTCGCTTTTATAACGCGCGAGATTTTCCGGCTGCGTAAACCACGCCACTGTCTTGCCGAGGCCGCGCTTGAAGCCTTCAATACCGCCGTGCGCGGGCCGCCATTGCATCAGCATGTTGGCCTTATCGTAGCTCGCAAAAAGGCGTTCGACTTCGCTGTCCTTAGGACGAATACGCTGCGAGTCCGCTTCAATGACGATATCACGGCCCATAACTTCCGCGATGGCCTTCGCCGTATCGCCGATCGAGATCTCGAATCCGCTACCGACGTTCGTGACCGTGCCAAGCACAGCATCGCTCTCCATCGCCGCGATGAAGCCGCTGACGGTGTCCTCGACGTATGAGAAATCGCGTGTCGGCGTCAGCGCGCCGAGCTTCAGTGTTTTTGCGCCCTGCGCGATCTGCGTAATAATCGTCGGGATCACGGCGCGCGCCGATTGACGCGGCCCGTAAGTGTTGAAGGGCCGAAGCACGGCCACGGGTGTTTCAAAAGATGTATAGTACGACAGTGCGATATGATCGGCGCCGATCTTGGACGCCGAGTAAGGTGACTGCCCTTGCAGCGGGTGCTCTTCGGTGATCGGGACAAAGCGCGCCGTGCCGTACACTTCGCTCGTCGATGTATGGACAACTTTCGAAAGGCCGAGATCGCGCGCCGCCTGCACGATGTTGAGCGTGCCCTTGACGTTGGTGTCGACGTAAGATGACGGCGCGTAATAGGAGTAGGGAATGGCGATCAATGCCGCGAGATGCAAAATCGTGTCGCAGCCTTTCGCGCCCGCGACCACCGACTGGTAATCGCGCACGTCGCCCGTAAAGACTTCAAACTTACCTTTGACCTCGGGCGCACAGTGATCGAGCCAACCCCACGAGTTGAAGGAATTGTAGAGAACAAATGCCTTAACGTCGTGACCGGCCCGAACGAGCGCCTCGGTGAGATGAGAGCCGATAAAGCCCTCCGCACCCGTGACAAGAATCTTTCGCTTTTTCATCCTTAGGTCTCACCCCGCAGTCGCCTAAGGATTTACCCGAGCCCGGCTTTCCAGGGTATTAATTATCTGTATTTATGACGAAATGTCGCACAACACCGCGACGTGTTCTGCGGGCCGGGTCGTCAAGAACTGGTTGAAGTTTCCCGAGGATTGTTTGCACGGGTAGAGCTTGTCCTGGCGAACAACTTTGCGCTCTTTTTCCAGAACCGCATAAACGTTGTAGCCGAGAGGCGAAATAAGCGGATTTATGACGTCGCAGGCAGCTTGGCTGAAGGTTTCCAGCAGAACATCCGGTTTGCGTGCAAGGATTTCCGACAACCCCTTAAACACCTTGATTTCGCCCCCCCTCAACGTCAATTTTCATTAAGGCGCGCTCGCCTATGGTGGGCGCTATCTGAGTTCCGTCGAGCTTGTGCATCGGTACAATGATCTCTTCGCGACCGCCGCCGCGCCCCAGACCGCCGCCGGATGAGATTTGCTGGTTAGGCTTTCGCACCCAACTGAACGGCGCAATTCCGTCCTCATTGCTCACCGCGAACCAGTGCTCGACGATATTCCGGAACTCGTTGACCGAAATGTGCATGCGCAGACGCGTATAAGCGTGGGGATTAGGTTCGAACGCATGAATCTTGACGTCTTTGCGGATCGAGGCGGCGGCAAGGCTGTACACACCGACATGAGCTCCGATATCAAGGATGCCGCTTGCCGTCTTGGCCAGCCGGCACCAGATCTGCATGGACCCGGGTTCGAATTCGCGTTCGTAGAGGATGTTGGCGGCGCGCGGGCAATCGTTTGCCGTGAACATTATGAACGGCGGAGCCTCGAACAAGTCGACCTCATAGAAGCCGTAGAACGGGATTTGCTGCGCCGACGCGGTCGTGAGCCCGCCTTTCTGAAAGGCCCTAATCGCCTGCGCGTTCGTAGCTTCCAGTTGCTTCACGTCCATTCAAATCACCGGTCCATCTTTGCCTGTTTCGCCTGTTTAAAATAACCAAGCCCCGCTGTCACCCGCGATCGCCAGCACAGGCCCCATACGAATGCGCGGGCCAAGATTGCAAAGCGTCCATCTCCACCAAACGCGGCCCTAACTTGGCGAGACAAAGGGCCCGTGATACGACATAACCACGCAGATATTGTTTCGTTTTGCCGCCAAATAAGGGCGCCCGAGAGGGCGACGACCGATTCACGGATGAGCCAGCACACCACGATGCCCACCGACGCCGAAAGCATTGCCGAACTCGTTCGCATCGCCACCCTCACCCTCGAAGCCGGCGATCTGCCCGCGGCAGAAGCGCAGCTTCGCCACATCGCGGCTTTGGCGCCTCATGATCCTGTCGCCGCGCATCAGCTCGCCGTCGTCCTTCTCAAAACGAACCGTAACGAAGAGGCCACTGCGGTGCTGACTAAACAGGCCGGCGTGGGCGCCCTGCCTCAGTCGCTCATGCTGCTTGGCACCTTGTTTGAAAATGGCGGACGGGATCAGGACGCGTCTCGGTGTTACGAGATGCTCTTGAAGCGCGACCCGGAACACCCGTTTGCAATTAAACGAATGGGCGCCATCCGCGAGCGGCAGAACGCGGCGACTATCGCCGCGTCGGCTGACGCCTCCGATGACATCGCCGCCCTGGAAGCGGCGGCTTTTCAGGATCCGCAAAATCCGGCAACCCTGCACCAACTTGGCAGCGCGCTGGTCCGCGCCAAGCGGCTGCCCGAAGCGGAAGACGCGTTTCGGCGAAGCCTGCAAATCGCAAGCCGCTCCCAGACGTGGCTGGCCTTGGGCGAACTTTACGAAAATACCGGTCACACGACCCAGGCTTACGGTTCGTACAAGAACGCCGTAAAAGAAGCGCCGCACAGCTATCAAGCATTGATGAAGCTGGGCACTTTCACTGAAGCGATGGAAAACAAGCCCGGCGCACGCGATTGCTATCGACGCGCCTTGGAAGCGCAGCCGGGCGATCTCCAAGCCACTTCGAAATACACAAGTCTCATCTTCGACAAAGACCCGGAACTTTCGGTTCAGCTGTGGGAAGAAGCCCTTTCGCGCGCGGGTGACAGTATTGACCGCAAGACGGCGGCTTACGATCAGCTGGTTTGCCATAAGGAATGGTGGGAGCGCATTAAGCGCGGCGAAATGCCCTATCACGCGGCCCGCCTCAGCGATCTTTTTTTTACGTACGCGGCGAACGAGGTCCAAGCTTGGGACGCTCTGAACCAGCAACGCCTCGCGATGCACCCCGGCAATCCCTCATTGCTGGCGGCGGCCGGTCTTTCCCGGTTCTGTCTCAGAGATCGGCACGGCGCCGAACCGCTGTTCCGCGCCGCGGCCGAAAAAGCGCCCGAGCATATTCTCGGCGTGATAAGATTTGAGCCACGTTTCTACGATGATTTGCGCGCGTTCGCGGATACCGACTTAACGCGAACACTTCCGCCCGTAATTGATGTTGCTGCGCTGGTGCCGGATCCCAAAGGCATTCTTTACCTATCCTGTAACTTTACCTATTTCCGCGCGTTCGCGCTCCCGATGATCGTCTCGTTGCGCGAAAACTCGCCGCAAACACCGGTCCACGTACACATCATGGACGCGAACGAGGAAGAGACCGCGCTCGCACATGCTTTTCTGAAACAGCTTGCGCCGGTTAAATTCGCGCTGAGCGTTGAACGTCCCGGACTGACGAATGCCCCCGTCCAGGAAGCACGTTCCTACTATCATGCCGTGCGCTTTATCCGCTTCCATCAGCACCTTCTACATTATGGCGTTCCGCTGTGGCTCATGGACGTGGACGCTGTGATCAACACAAACCTCGATGGGTTGTTTGCTGAGCTTGGCGGCAGCGACGTCGCGATGCGCATCCGCCCAGGCCGTAAAGAGCCTTGGAACCAGTTCAACGCCTGCATCGTGGGAGCCGGCACGACGGAACGGTCACGCGAGTACTTCCGGCTCATCGCGGCTTATCTGGCGTATTTCTTCCAACGCGGCAGTCTTCGCTGGGGAATCGATCAACTCGCGATGTATGGCGTATTCGCGGATATGGAAGATCGGAAGGAAGCACCTCGCCTCGCACTGCTAGGGGAGCGCGAGGTGGACTACACCTATCGCGACGATGGTTTTGTGTGGTGCAACTCAGGTGCGGGCAAATTCCAGCATTTGAAGCGCATCGCCAACCCCAATAGCCTTCCGCTGGCCAATTTCGACGGTAATGTATTTGTCGGTGTTTTCGAGCGTCACTGGAAGGAATGCGAGAATATCGCTGCGAAGCTTTCCGCGCTTCCGAATTAGGCCTTTGTCAAAGTCGGTCGGCCGCAAACAACAACCCCTCTCCTGCGGACTTTTATTTTCAAGTGAACCGACTTAAGAGACGGCATGGAAAATACGTTTCCCTACAAAAACTTCTCGGACGCAATCACCGCCGCCCGGACCGCACAAAACAATGGCGATCTTGATGGAGCCGCGCACATCTATCGCCTTATCCCCGGCGCTTTCCCCGAGAAAAAAAGTGCGGTAACCGCCGCCGCGGCTGGGTTGAAAGAGTGTGGATTCTGGACGGAGGCCGTCGCTGCGGTTGAAACGGCACTTCGCAACAAGCCGCAGAGCGCAATGTATTTGTGGGCCTTGTCTGAACTGTATCGCGAGATCGGAGATTATGCGCGCGCGGCCGGTTACCTGCAGCGCTATATCGACCATGACCCGCGCAGCGCGGAAGCATGGGTTTTGCTCGCGCGATTGCATGGCCTAGGCGGCAATGCCGCCGAAGCCGAGACCGCGTACGCAAACGCTCTCGACCGTGATCCTATGAATGTGTTGGCGGCGCTGGGCCGCGGCGATTCGCTTTTCCATCTCGGACGAGTTGACGAAGCGATTGTCTTCTATCGCCGGGCGGTGGCCAGCGCGCCACGAGACGCAGTGGCATTGTTCGCGCTCGGAAGCGCGCTGCGGGCTTATGGCGCCGAAAGCGAGGGCCATGACTTTCTGCGGCGCTCGTTGGAAATCGATCCAAGTCATGCGCCCGCTCACGTGAATTTCGGGCTGACCTACTTTAATACAGGCAGCCTCAAGGAGGCCGAAGCTGCCGCCCGCAATGCACTGCGCATCGACGCCCAGCTGCAAAGCGCGCAAGTTCTGCTCGGACTTGCGCTTGCCGAGCAAGGGGACCTGGGTGGCGCCGCGGACGCACTTTCGGCCGCGGTCGAAAAGGCGCACCACACGGAAGCGCTTCTTGCTCTCGCTACCCTTCAGAATGTCGCTGGGGACAAACGCCTCGCTGAACTCGCACTTCAACGCATTGCCGTCGAGGAGCCGAACAATAGCGAGGCTAAACACCTACTCAATGCTCTGCACGGCGCCGCCCTCTCTGCGCCGGAGGAGACCTATGCCCGCGAGGCATTCAACCGTGTTGCCCAGCGATACGACGTCCAGGAGCTGGGTTATCGCCGATACGCCGTTCCTACGGCGATCGCGGATCTCGTCGAAGAGCATCAGCCGGACCGGCGCGTCATTGCGCGTCTAGCCGATGTAGGTTGCGGCACCGGTTTGGTGGCCGCATCATTGCAGGACGCTTTCAGGACCGATGCCGCCGTAGGAATCGACATCTCGCCGAATATGGCGAAGATCGCGAGCGCTAAAGGACTTTACGATCAAATCCTCATCGGGGACGCGCGCGAGATCGCAAAGCTCGATAGGGTCTTCGACATTATTGCCGCCGGCGATCTGTTCCCGTACCTGGGCGACGTCACGAGCTTCTTAGCCGCGGCGCGTGAGCGCCTCGCTCCCGGGGGACTGCTCGCTTATTCGATCGAACTTTCGCAAGATGCGCCGCTGGCGCTCTCTGCCAATGGGCGCTTCGTTCATACCCAGGCCCACATTGATGAAGCCGCACGCGCCGCAGGCTTGCGGACGGTAGCGGTTCGTTCCGTGGCGCTCCGGCACATTTTTGGCCGGGAAATCCAAGGTATGGTGGGTATCCTGCAGGCGTAGGATCTGCGCGACCTTACAAACTTGTAAGCCCCTACGTGCGAGCGGACGGAAATTAACCCGGCGCGATAGGTCTTTCTGTCATTCTGTTAAAGTCGTGAAAGGGGCCGGAGATGGTAATACCGCCCCCTTTGCGCACGTCGTCGCCAAGGAAGCCGGCGCACGCTGGACGAGTAGCTGGAGTAGCTTTTGGAAGCCACAATCACCCGCCCCGAACCGCACATGCAGCCTGCCTTTGAGGTGCAGCCGCCGCTGGGCCAGCTTTTGTTGCAACGCGGCCTTATCAACGACAACGACCTCGCCAAGGCTGTGAGCTTCCAAGCGAGCTTTGGCGGCCTGCTCGGCGCGATCCTAATCCGTATCGGGGCTGTCTCGGAAGATGCCGTCCTGGAAGCTCTCTCGACCCAACTGGGCCTGGATGTCATGTCCAACCAGCAGATGCCCCAAGATCCAACCACCTACGCGCAAACGATCAAGGCCTCGGGGATCGACAGCGAGTGGTGGATTGATCAGGCGACGCTCGCCTGGACCGACGAAGCGGGCGTCATTCATTGCATCAGCCGCGACCCGGTGAAACCAAGTCTGCAGGAAGTCATACTAGCGGCATTCCCGGACAAGGACATCCATTGGTGGCTGATCCGCAACCGTGAACTCGACCTCATGATCGACCTGGTGCGCCGCGCGCTCATGTCGGACGGGCGCGACATCGAAGGCGACGTCGCGCTGCTGCGGGAACTTGCCGAAGAGGCGCCGGTCGTTGAGCTGGTCTCAAACGTGATGGCCCAGGCGGTCAATGAAGCCGCGTCAGATATCCACGTAGAGCCGTTGGAGCATGAGTTTGAAATTCGCTACCGCATCGACGGCGTTCTTCAGAGCCGCGTCACCTTGCCGCGCTCGCGCTTCGATGCCGTCGCTTCGCGCATCAAGCTGATTTCGGGCCTGGATATCGCCGAGCGACGCCTGCCGCAGGACGGACGCATCAGTATCCGCATGAGCGGCAAAGACCTCGACATTCGCGTCTCGTGCCTACCGGGTGTGTGGGGCGAGTCCATCGTCATGCGTCTGCTTCTCAAGGAGCACAAAGAGTTTTCGCTTTCCAAGATCGGCATGGCCAAGGATCACCTGGAGACGTTTGGAAAGCTTGCGCGGGAGCCCCATGGAATCATCCTGGTGACCGGGCCGACAGGTTCGGGAAAATCAACCACGCTTAAAGCGACGCTTGAACATATCAAGGACGGCAAGCGTAAAATCATTACTGTCGAGGACCCGGTCGAATACAACATCCCGGGGGTCACACAAGTCCAAACCAAAGCGGATATCGGCTACACATTCGCCCGCGCCTTGCGCTCGATCCTGCGCCAGGACCCCGACGTGATCATGATCGGGGAAATCCGCGACCTTGAGACCGCCCAGATCGCGGTGCAGGCGTCGCTGACCGGCCACATGGTGTTCTCGACATTGCATACCAACGATTCCCTCAGCGCATTCACGCGCCTCATCGATATGGGGCTGGAACCTTTCCTTGTCGCGTCGTCCGTGCGCGAAGTTATGGCGCAGCGACTTGTGCGCCGTTTGTGTCCGCATTGCCGGACCCCCCATCAACCGCCGCTCGCGATCCGCGAGAAGTGCGAGAAGCTGCGCGAGCGGTTCCCCGACGTCCTCACAGGAGAGCCCCGTTGGTTCGAGGCCCGCGGGTGTGCGCGCTGCCAGAACACGGGATATCGCGGCCGCCTCGGAGTTTACGAGGTGACGGTCCTCAACGACGAAGTCGCGGAGATGGTCTTGCATCAACGTCCGTTAAATGAGTTGCAAGCGGCCGTGCGCAAGTATGGCTTCCGCGATCTCATGGAGGACGGCTTGATCAAAGTGTGGCAAGGCGACACCAGCGTCGAAGAAGTCATCCGCGTCACCGGACAAGCCGGCGTCGACGGCGATTGATTTTGGCAGGCCGCAACACATATGGCGCCTCCATCTACACCGACCTCTCCGGCGTTTGACGCCGCGTACCAAGCCGCGACCGCCGCGCATCAAGCCGGCCGCTTTGCCCAGGCCGCCACCGCCTATGAGGCGCTGCTCCCCAAGGCGCCCACGGACGCCCAACTCCGCTATCTTCTTGGCGCGGCCTATGTAGAGCTGAATCGATTCACAGATGCGGTCGCGGCTCTCGAGCATTCGCTCCGCCTGCGCCCGCGCCATCTCCCGACAGTCGAGATGTTGGGTTCGGCTTGGCTCCGCGCGCAGGTCCCCGAAAAGTCAGTTGCATATTTTCGTGAGGCCGACGCGTTGGCCGGCGGCACAATCGCGACCACTGATCGGCTGGCCAACGCGTTACGACTCGCCGGAGCCCACGCTGAAGCCAGCAAATTTTATCAGCGCCTTCTCGCGCAAGACCCATCGCAGCGTACGGCCTATGTCGGTCTCGCGATGTGCCTCGCCGCCCTCGGCGATACGGCCGGCGCCGAGGAAATTCTGCGCACCTGTCTTCAACGTCATGCCGGATACCGCAACGCGGTTTTGACGCTCGCGTCTGTTCTTGGGCAAACGGAGCGGTTCACTGAAGCCGAACAGCTTTTGCGAGACCACCTCGTCGGCGATCCATCCAATCTGGAAGGGCGCCGGCTTCTCGCCAATGTGTTGCACAAACAAGGGCAGCTCACGGCAGCCGAGGAGATTTACCGCGACATCCTGCGACACAATCCGGGCGATGACCAAGCCTCTCTCCAACTCACCGAAGCGCTACTCGAGCGTTCTCAACTGGACGAAGCTGAGTCCATATTGCGCGATCTGAAGCGCACTGCTCCGGCTAACGCCGACGTCATCACCACGCTCGGCCGCGTCCTTGAACTCCGCGGCGATCTAATAGGCGCGATCCGATTGCACAGTGAAGCGATCGCCCAAGATCCTCGCAATGCGAACGCCTACCTGAACCGCGGGAGCGCAAAACGATTCAACGGCGACTTCGAGGGCGCCCTTGCGGATTACGATATCGCCCTTTCTCTAAAGCCCGGCTTCCCGCCGGCGGTCGCCAACCGCGGCCTCACGTTGTTGATATTGGGAAGATTGCAAGAGGCGTGGCCCTCTTATCGCGCGCGCCTCCGCGCGGTTCACGGCGCACCGGATCTTAGCGGTGACAAGCGATGGGATGGATCACCATTGGCCGGAAAGCGCGTTCTGGTGTGGTTGGAATATGGGCTGGGCGACGAGATTCTATTCGCGAGTCTGTTGCCCGAACTAATCGACGCGGTCGCACATTGCACGATTGTCTGTTCGCCCCGCCTTTGCCGGCTTTTCGCACGCTCTTTCCCGCGAGCGCGCGTGATCGCCATGGGGAGCATCATCGAAGGGAACTTCGATGTGCGGCTGCCGCTGACCGACGCCGCTCAATTGCTGCGTCCAACATTGGCCTCGCTTCCGCATCATAGCGGATACCTTGTGCCTGACGCGGCGTTGGCACAAGACCTTCGGGCGCGCTATCAAAACGGCACGAGCGCACGCCTCGTGGGACTTTCCTGGCGAAGCGCGGCTGGGCCGACAGGACGCTTCAAGTCTTTGCAACTTGCGCAGTTCGCCAAGCTTCTCGACATTCCTGGGATTAACTTCGTCTCGCTGCAGTACGGCGATTGCGCCGAGGAGGTTGCGCAGGTTTCGAACATGACGGGGCGCAGCATCATTCACGACAAAAGCATCGATTCATTGGGCGACCTGGATTCCTTCGCGGCGCAAGTTGCGGCCATGGACCTTGTGATTTCGGTCAGCAATACCACCGTACACGTTGCGGGGGCGCTTAACCGCCCGGTCTGGGCGCTTGTCCCCACGGGGCCGGGAGCACATTGGTATTGGTTCATGAATCGCGCGGATAGTCCGTGGTATCCGAGTGCCAAATTGTTCCGTCAGGACCAGCGCGGCGATTGGCAGAGGCCGCTGGATGATGTGGCGGCCGCGCTCGCAAAGTGGGCGCACGCATGACCGCGGCGCGGGATCTTGTTACGCATGCGATGGACCACCATCGCCACGGCCGTTTGTCGGAAGCGGAAGCGGGCTACCGCGATACGCTCCGTCTTGACCCGAACAATCCCGACGCTCTGCATTTGCTGGGCGTAATTTTGGCCAGCCGCGGTGATGCGGCGGAAGGCATCGAACTCATCACCCGGGCGCTCGAGCGCAATCCGAACTCCAAAGAAGCTCATCTCAATCTCGCTAATATCCTTGCCGGCGCCCTACGTATGAGCGAGGCGGAGCATCATTTCCACGAAGCATACCGGCGTGACAAAACCTATGCCGATGCCGCCAATGGGCTGGGCGGCACTTTTCTTCATCGCGGACGCTATAGCGAAGCTGAACCACATTTGCGGGCAGCGCTCGCTCTTGCGCCCCGCTCAGCTCCCGTGTTGCTCAACATGGGAATGCTCATGGACGCTACGGGCCGGTTCGACGACGCCATCGGTTTTTATGAACGCGTCCTCGCCCTGCACCCGGATCACGTCGATGCGCATTTTCACCGCGCCCTCGCCCTTCTTGTGCGTGGACAGTTTCCCGAAGGTTGGCGGGAATATGCTTGGCGGGTACGCAGTCCGCTCACGCAAACATTCTTTGGGCGCTTTCCCTTTCCGTACTGGCGGGGCGAGCCGCTTGCCGGTCGCAAGATCCTTGTATGGACGGAACTCGGACCGGGCGATGAAATTTTTTCCGCCACCATGGTGCCCGATCTTATCGCCATGGGCGCGACGGTCGTTCTGCTGTGCTCTCCACGCATGGCCCCGCTTTTCGCGCGGTCATTCCCGTCCGTGCACATCATTGCCGCGGGTGAGCCCCCACGCGATGCCGCGATCGCACAAGGGATCGAATTTCAAGCTTCCGTCGGCGAACTCGGCGCCGTGCTTCGGCCATCGTTCGCGGCGTTTCCGGGACAAAGCGCGCCCCTAAAGGCCGATCCGGAGAAGACAGCCCTGCTCCGCCGCCGCTATCAGGCGGTCAGGCCAGGGACGAAGCTGGTCGGAATTTCATGGCGCAGCAAAAACCTTCGGGTCGAAGACGCTAAATCGATCCCCCTGGAGGCCTGGACGCCGATCCTGGAACTTCCCGGAATTACTTTTGTCAGTCTCCAATATGGCGATGTGACGGATGAGGTCACGCGGGCGGAGCGCGATCAAGGCGCCGCCATCCTCGTCGATCCGACGATCGATCCGTTAACGAGCCTGGACGACTTCGCCGCGCAAGTCGCGGCGATGGACCTCGTAATTTCCGTCAGCAATACAACCGTACATATTGCGGGCGCCCTCGGACGTCCCATATGGGCACTGGTCCCGTCAAACCACGGGCGGTTGTGGTATTGGTTTCTTGAACGGGCTGACAGCCCCTGGTACCCAAGCGCACGCCTGTTCCGGCAGCGGGCAAACTCAGATTGGCGTTCCAGCTTGGAGACTGTCGCGGAAGAATTGACCCAACTTAGCAACGGCGCCAACGGGCGCGGTCAATGCGCCCCGGCTTCTTAAGATATTTATGGCTCGACAAAACCTCCCTCCTCCTCAACCCATCAACGACGCTGTGGCCTTGCATCGCGCGGGCAGACTCGCCGAGGCGATCGAAGCCTATCGCAAGATCCTCAAGAAGACGCCGCGCGAGCCGAACGCGCTTCATCTTCTGGGCGTTGCATTGATGCAGCACGGAGACCTTCGAGAAGGTCTCGTGTGGATCACCAAGGCCGTTACCGTGCGCGACGATTTCCCCGATGCGCATTCGAATGCCGTGGTGATCGCCGGACAACTTGGCGATTTCAAGCTGGCGGAGCATCACGCCCGAAAAGCCGCGCACTATAAAAAGAACGCGACGACGTACAACACGCTTGGCCAGATCCTTCGCACGCTCGGCCGTTATGACGAAGCCGTGGCCGCGTTTCGCGCGGCACACGAAAACAATCCGCGCGATATCAACGGCTGCGTTTCATATGCGCGCGGCCTGCGCATCACGGACAATTTTACGGAGATGCTGCGTGTCGCGGAGGAAGGCCTGCGCCTGGCTCCCGATCACCCCACGCTGCAGCTTCTTGCCTCCGAGGCCCATTTTGGCCTTGCGCATTACCAAGCGGGTTGGCGGGCTTACCGTTACCGCTTCCAGTCGCTGGAAAATCGTATCCCACCGAAAACATATGCGCTGCCGACGTGGCAGGGCGAGGACCTTACCGGCCGCACTCTGTTGATCTGGGCTGAACAGGGACCCGGCGACGAGATGATGTATGCCAACATGTACGCCGACGCCATCGCGCGCGCCGGCCGCTGCGTCATTCAATGCTCGCCACGGCTTGCGCCGGTCATCAAACGTTCGTTCCCCAGCGTCGAAATCTTTGATCGCGACTTGACGACGGAAGAACTCGCTAAGATCGATGTGCAAACAGCGGCGGCCAGCCTGGGTGAATGGCTGCGTCCATCGCTTGAGTCATTCCCGCGGACCGCGGCTTATTTGAAAGCCGATGCGGATTTACGGGAAAGGCTGCGCACAAAGTACCTCGCGGACAACAAGGGGGGTGTCCTGATCGGAATCGCGTGGCGCAGCGCCAATACCTACGGCGCCGCGGAGAAGTCTCTCAACGTTCTGGACTGGGGCCCGATCCTCAAGGTTCCAGGAGCGACCTTCGTGAATTTGCAATACGGCGACACCGCGGCCGACCGGGAGAATGCATCCCGCGGGTTTGGCGTGCCGATCATTCACGATGCCGACATCGATCCCTTGAAAGACATGGACGGTTTCACCGCACAGGTCGCGGCAATGGACCTCGTCATCTCGTCCAGCAATACCGCCGCGCATGTCGCAGGTGCGTTAGGCGTACCAACAATATGCATGTTGCCACTGTCGCTCGATCACGGCCGGCGGTGGTACTGGCTTGCCCATGGCGATCGGACGCCGTGGTACCCCGCGCACCGGCTGCTCAAACAAAAGCAACCTAGCGAATGGCTCGACGTTATCCTCCAAGCGGGCCTGATGGTGATCGCGATTACACGTCCGGACAGCGCCGAAGCCGCCGTATATTATCGCAGCATGATCTCGGGCTTCGCGTCCATGAAGCGCCCGCGAGATGCCGAAGCGGTCTGCGAACATATGGCCCGCGATCCCACGCTTGCGGCAGAAGCCTACCTGAACATTGCCGAATTGCGGCGCGCCGAACTTGATGCAGAGGGTGTTTTCACCGCCTGCGAGAAAGCCATCGCCGCCAATCCCGCCTACTGGGAAGCTCACAATCTCAAAGGCGTCGTGTTGGCGGATCTCCATCGGTTCGAAGAGGCGATCGCGGTCTACCGACAGGCGCTCGCCTACAACGATAAGTCTCACATCGTTCACTCCAACCTTGGCAAGGCTCTCCATCATCTTGGCCGCAACGCCGACGCAATTCACCACCACAAGCTTGCGTTCGAATCCGCCCCACCGGAAAAGACGTCGGCGCGGGACGCCATCGCTCTGAACTACGCCGCCGCGCTAAACGACGACGGCCAACACGCACGGGCGCTCGCACTGATTGACGACCTGGTCACGCGCAATCCGGATCATGCGGACATGCGGCATAACCGCTCGCTCATGCTGCTCGCGCAGGAGCGCTGGACGGAAGGATGGCAGGAATTCGGCTGGCGTTTGAAACGACAGAATGCGCCTGTCTATTACAAGTATTTCCCGCACATCAAACAGTGGGCGGGCGAATCGCTCGCAAACAAGAAGGTCCTCATTTGGACGGAACATGGCATCGGCGACGAAATTCTCGCCGCAACCATGCTTCCCGATCTTGTCGCGATCGCCCGGAAAGTCGTCATTCTTTGCTCGGGGCGTCTCGTGCCTCTTTTCCGGCGCTCTTTCCCCGGCGTGCAGGCGGAAGAATTAAAGGCGCCGGTCCATCAGATCGCGATGGCGAAGGACTTCGACTACCAGGCCGCGATGTGGGACCTTGGTATCGCTTTCCGCCAAACCGCGGCGGATTTCCCGCCGCGCGCCCGCACTCTCATCGCTGATCCGCAAAGAAGCGCAAGTTTGCGAAAACGCTATACGTCCGCTGCTCCAGGCAATTTGCTCGTCGGCATCTCGTGGGCAAGCCCGATCAATCAAGAAATGGGTTGGCTGAAGGCAAGTCAGCTGGAGGCGTGGCGCCCTATCCTGCAGACGCCCGGCGTCACGTTCGTCAATCTCCAGTACGGCGACCAGCGTCCCGCACTAGCGCGGATTCGGGAAACGTTTGGGGTCGAGATTCTCAACGACGAATCCATCGATCCGCTGAAGGATATGGATGCGTTCGCCGCGCAGGTGTCGGCGATGGACCTCGTCATTTCGACGAGCAATACGCTTGTGCACACCGCCGGCGCGTTAGGCGTCCCCACGTGGGTTCTGCTTGCGACGGGACGGGGACAAATTTGGTACTGGTTACATGGCCGCACCGACAGCCCCTGGTATTCGTCGGTGCGCCTGATAAGACAGGAAAAGCCGAGCGACTGGACGCAGCCGATAGCTCAGTGCGCAAAGGACCTCCGCGAACTCATACAGGCAAAGAAGGAAAGCGGCAGATCATGATACGCATATTCATTGGGTATGATCCACGCGAAGCAGCGGCGTTCAATGTGCTGTCGCACAGCATCCAGGCGCGCGCGTCACAGCCGGTTATGATCGCGCCCCTAATGTTGTCGCAGTTGCATGGCGTGCTGACGCGCGAACGTCATCCATTGCAATCCACCGATTTCTCCTTCAGCCGCTTTCTTGTACCTTATCTGTCGGGATACGAGGGATGGAGTCTGTTCTGCGATTGCGACATGCTCATGCTTGATGACATCGCGAAGCTGTGGGCGCTACGTGACGAACGGTACGCCGTGCAAGTGGTGAAGCACGACCACAAACCCGCCGACTCTGTGAAGTTCCTCGACCAACCGCAACGACCCTACGAAAAGAAAAACTGGTCGAGCGTCATCCTGTTCAACAACGCCAAATGCGCCGCTCTTACTCCGGACTACGTGAATGGCGCTACCGGGCTGGAACTGCATCAGTTCAAATGGCTGGGTAACGACGCGTTGATCGGTGAACTTCCGCATCAGTGGAATCACCTTGTCGATTACGATCCGACCGTTCCCACGGACCAGGTATCGCTCCTGCACTATACCGAAGGCGGGCCATATTTTGAGGCGTATAGAGATTGCAGCTACGCCGACATATGGTTCGCCGAACGCGACCGCATGCTCTTCGCTGGATAGGCAACCCGGTGCGATGAAACCGCTCCAGAGAGCTGCCGGCCATTTTCAGCGCGGCGAATACGGACAAGTCGAACAGATTTGCGGCGAAATACTCGCGACCGAAGCAGATAACGCGCGCGCATGGCAATTGCGCGGCCTTGCGGCCCTTCATCTCAAGCAATTCCAGAACGCGGTCGCCTATCTCACAGAAGCCGTCAGCCGTCATGAAACGCCCCAGACCCTTATCAACCTTTCCGTGGCGTTCCTGGCGCTTGACCGTCCGTGCGACGCCATCATCGCGCTTCAGGCGGCGTTGCAGCTTGACCCCAACAACCCGGGGGCGCTCCTTAATCTCGCCGCGTCGTACTTGCGGGCAAAGCGTTACGAAGAGGCGGAAGAAGCACTTCTGAAGGCACAGGCCATTAAGCCTCAATGGCCAAGAGCCATGGAGATGCAGGCCAGAATCGAGATGAAGCGCGGCGAATTTGAACGCGCGCGCCAGCTCGCAACCGACGCTCTCGCGGCCGATCCCACTCTGTCCGTGAGTCATCGCCTTCTCGCCGACATTGCCATGCGTGAGGGGAATTACGAGGCGGCGTCAGACCACTACGGGCTGTCGCTCAAAAACAATCCCGACGACGCTGAAACTCACGGCAACTACGCGCTCCTTCTGGCGAGACGCGGGGAATATCGGGAGGCGGAGTCTTGGTACAGGCACGCCATCGGCGTCCTACGCGACGACGAGCAGCTCAACCAAGCCTTTGCCGACGTGCTCTTGATCCAAGGAAATTTCAAGGACGGATGGCGGCAGCATGCCTGGCGCCATATGCGCACGGAGGAGATTCAGCCTCTCGTCGATCAGCCATTTTTGTCGGAGTTTCCATCGCGAGACAGGGCGGTGGCCGTGTTGGACCAGGGCGTCGGCGATCAGATTTTAATGGCGAGTCTCATTCCGGACCTTTCCCGGCGCTTCGCGGCTTTGGAGATCGAATGCGATCCCCGGCTCCAGGCGCTGTTCCGGCGCTCGTTCCCGCACGTCCAATTCACGCGCTACCGGATGAGGGGGCCCGGCAACACGCCAACTCCCGGAAGCTTTGGTGTCGCAGAAACAGGGCCGTGGCTGCGCTCGCGTTTTGAGGATTTTCCGGTTCAACACGGGTATCTAAAACCCGACCCTGTGTTGCGACGCATTCTGCGCGAACGCTACACCGAGAAATCCCGCGGCCCGGTCATCGGGATATCGTGGGCGACGCGGCGCGTGAAATTGGGCCCTCATAAGACCCTGCCGCTGGCGGAATGGGGCCCCCTCCTATCAATGCCAGGCGTCACCTTCGTCAATCTTCAATATGAGAGCGATCCTGTAGAGGTCGCCGCAGCCTCCCGTCAGTTCGGTGCGCGCATCATCACCGACACCGACATCGATCCGCGCGGGGATCTGGACGCCTTCGCCGCGCAAGTAGCCGCCATGGACCTGGTGATCAGCACCTCTAGCGCCGCAGCGCACGTCGCTGGTGCAATGAATGTGCCGACATGGGTCTTTGTACCTTTGGGCTTCGGCGGATTATGGCATTGGTTCCTCGACCGCACGGACAGCCCCTGGTATCCCTCGGTCCGGCTGTTCCGCCAAACGAAGCGCGGCGAGTGGAAGGACGTGGTCTCGCGCGCGTCCACCGACTTCGTTGCCTTCATCGAACAATGGTCGGCCCAAAATCCGTGACACAGGACAGCATGCAACTCGTGGGGAAGGTCCGCGCCATGATCGCCGCCGGGCAATCTCGTGAGGCGGCAGCACTC
The DNA here is from genome assembly GCA_050246995.1 of Rhodospirillaceae bacterium. Taxonomy (GTDB): domain Bacteria; phylum Pseudomonadota; class Alphaproteobacteria; order Rhodospirillales; family Rhodospirillaceae; genus SHVO01. Next base: position 32,170 of record JBFWVA010000010.1, read on the forward strand.
TGCGAACAGAAGCTGGACCAACTGCCGGCGAGCGCGGAGGCCGGTCTTCTAAGCGGCCTCATGCTCACGATCAAAGGGCGGCACAACGACGCGATCGCGGCCTACGACATGGCGTTGTCGTTCGCGCCTGACGCCTTGTATGCCTACATCGGCATGGCCGAGAATCTCGCTGAAAAAGGCTGGTTGAACAGCGCCGTCGTGGTGTTGGAAGACGCGCGCGCAACCGCATCCTTCACGGATGAGGCGCAGACATTGCTCGAGACTTTGCACGCCCGTCTGACACACCTACAACAAGCGGCCCGCGGGAGGAGCGCGTGAGCGGTTCGCCGAAGATAGCCGCGCTTCTTGGGCGGGCTGTCGCGCATCATCAAGCTGGCTACCTAGATGAGGCGGAACCGCTGTACGACAAGGTTCTGAAACTTGATCGGCGGAACCTAGACGCGCTCAATCTCAAAGGTTTGATCGCGAACCAGCGCGGCCGTCATGCCGACGCCTTGAAGCTGTTCGATCGCTGTATCGCGGTTGCTGCCGCATTTCCGGACGCTCATTTCAACAAGGCGATAGCGCTGTCGGGCCTGGGGCGTACCGAAGCGGCGCTGCAGTCCTACCGCAAAGCGATTCAATTACAACCTGCGCACGCGAGCGCACGGCTGAATGCAGGCATGGTTTTGCTTACGTTGGGACGTGAAGGCGAAGCCATGGCCGAGTTCCGTGCGATGACCGCGGCCTGCCCACGGGATGCGCGCGGCTTCTATAATCTTGGTCACTGCCTCGTGAAAAGCGCGCCAACCGCGGACGAAGCCTCAGGACGCAATATGGCAGACGAGGCCGTCGCCGCGCTCACGCAGGCGCAAGCGCTCGATCCAGCGAATATCGACGTGCGGCTCGTGCTTGCCGACGCGCACGCCCTTCGGGACGAGTTCGGCCTAGCGGCAGACAGTTTGCGCGCGGCGTTGCGTCTCGCGGTGAATTGGCCGGCCGAGCGGCGCGCTGAGATGCTCAGCACGTTGGGCGAACACCTGCGTAAGCAAGGGCATTATGACGAGGCCGTGAAGACACAGCGGGAGGCGCGTGCGCTACATCCGCACCAGCATCTCATCTCGTTCAATCTCGCGGCGGCTCTGCACGATGGCGGGAAGCTCGATGAAGCCGAAGCGATTTACAAAGACGTGATCGCGGCGAAGGCCGACTTCACGAAGGCCATCGTCAATCTCGGCGACATCTACCGCAGCCTGAACCGCTACGAGGAAGCGATATCGCTATTCGAGAAGGCGCTTAGCATTGAACCGAGCGCACAGGGTTACGCCAACATCGCGGCCACGATGACCGATATGGGCTGGCTCACGACCGCACTTATGCTGAACGAGCGCGCGGCGTCGTTGGGATCCATGAACGCCACCCTTCGGTATAACCGCGGGGCAAACCTGCTCAGCATCGGCCGTTTCGAGACGGGTTGGGCGGAGCATGAAGCGCGGTTTGACGTCGCCGAAGTCGGAACGAACCGCCGGCCGCCTCCCGAATGGCACGGCGAGAGTCTGACAAACAAAAGGATTCTCATCTGGACCGAGCAGGGCCTCGGCGATCAAATTCTTCATGGATCCATGATCCCCGACCTTATGGCGCGCGCGGATCACGTGCTGATTGAGTGTCTGGGCCGATTGGCGCCGACCCTCGCGCGGTCGTTTCCCGGGACCACCATCATCGCGCGGGATAATCCTTTGGCGTCGGTATCCGACGACCAACGTTACGACGTCCAGATTGCCGCAGGCAGCCTGGGCCAATATCTGCGGCGCTCCTTCGCCGATTTTCCACGCCACACAGGCTATCTGAAAGCCGATCCGGCGAAGACCGCCCATTTCCGGGATTCATACAGAGCGCTGGCCGCCGGACGGCGCATCGTCGGGATTGCCTGGCGCAGCCGCAACCCAAGTCTCGGCGCCGCAAAGAGCGCTGAACTCTCAAACATGCGGGCAATCCTGGAAACGCCCAACGTCCTGTTCGTAAATCTACAGTATGGCGACTGTGCCGCCGACCTCGCGGACGTGCGGGAACGCTTCGGCGTTGATATCTTCCATGACGCTTCCGTCGATTCTCTCGTCGACACGGATGCTTTTTTTGCGCAAGTCGCGGCCATGGATGCTGTAGTGACGACTTCGAATACCGCGGTGCACGTGGCGGGATCGCAAAATGTGCCAACATGGCTGCTGCTGCCGCCGGCTAAGGGTGCATTGTGGTATTGGTTCCAATACCGCACCGACAGCCCGTGGTATCCCGCCATCAAAATCGTGCGTGCGCGCAACGTCGATTCAGAAGAGCCGTGGGAGATCGAACCCGCGGGCCGCGTCGCGTCGGCTCTCGCAGATTGGTCAGCGGAGCAGCGCTAAAAATGACGCGCGCCTCCTCACCCCCGATCATGGATTGGCTGCAGAAAGCTGTGGCGCACCATCAAGCCGGGGATATTTCCGCCGCGGAGCGGCTTTACGACAAAGTGCTGAAAGTCGATCGCACTAACGCCGACGCCCTCAACCTCAAGGGCCTTATTGCGAACACGAGCGGCCGGCACAAACACGCGATCGCTTACTTCGAAAAAGCCGCGGCGGCACGGCCCGCTTTCGCCGATCCGCGATTCAACAAGGGCTTGGCCCTAGCGGCGCTAGGTCGCAACGATGAGGCGCTTGCCGCTTATACAGACGCCGTCCGCATCAAGCCCGCCTACGGCGATGCACGGCTCAACCTTGGCCTGCTTCTGCATTTGCTCGGGCGCAAGGATGAGGCCATCGCGGCATTTCGCGAGATGACGCGCACGTGCCCAATGGATGCACGCGGTTTCTACAATCTCGGCGCGTGTCTCGAAAAAATCCTCACTGTCACAGAGCCTGATAAGCGTGATTCGCTAGCGGAAGAGTCCGCCGCCGCTTTCGAGCGCGCGCTCGCGCTCAATCCCGGCAATCCGGACATTCACTACGCTTATTCAAATCTGCACACCTTTCGCGGAGATTATCGCGAGGCGGCGGCGCATCTGGAAACAGCACTACGCTTGCGGCCACAATGGCCCGATGCGTGGAACAACCTCGCAAATCAGGCCGAGGCGCTTGGCGACCGCAAAGGTGCGCTGACGATGTTCGAGCGCGCACTGTCCCAGGATCCGAACAACGCCGGCGCCTTCGTCAATCGGGGTATGACATGCTTGGCCCTCGGCCGCTTGGCCGAAGGGTGGGACGGCTACGCCCACCGATTCGATGACCCGCGGTTCCCGTTCACGCCCCGCAACTGGCCCTGGCCGAAATGGACCGGGGAGGACCTGAGCGGGAAGAGCATCCTGTTGTGGGGCGATCAGGGCGTAGGCGACGAGATTCTGTATAGCTCCATGATTCCCGAGATCGCGATGCGCGCGTCGATTTGCGTTGTCGAGTGCGAGCCGCGCCTGCTGCCCATCTATCGCCGCTCGTTTCCTTCTCTGGAAATTGTTTCCGCGCGGGGGCCGCAGTGCCTCTCTCTTGCGGGACGAAGTTTCGATTTTCATTGTTCAGTGTTGGACCTCGGCGCGCACCTGCGCCGGAGTTTTTCGACGTTTCCGATTCGGCGGGGCATTCTGCGCGCAGACGGCGACTCGAGCGCGAGTCTGCGCCGACGATACCTGCAAGATAAGCACGGAAAACGGCTCATCGGATTGTCCTGGCGGAGCGCGAATCCCGGCATGACCCATCAGAAAAGCGTCGCCCTGAGTGATCTTGCGCCTCTGTTCAAGTTGCCCGACGTAACGTTCGTCAACCTTCAGTACGGGGATGTAACTGAGGATGTCGCGGCGCTGCGGAAGGCTTATGGCGTCGAGGTCGCCGTGGACACTGCGATTAACCCATTGACCGATCTTGATGGATTCGCCGCGCAGGTTGAGGCTTGCGACGCCGTCGTAACGGTGAGCAATACCACTGCGCATTTCGCAGGCGCGCTCGACGTCCCGACCGCTCTTTACGTACCGGACGGCAGCAAACGCCATTGGTACTGGTTCGACGAGGGGCTTTATTGCCCCTGGTACCGCTCTGTGCGGATCTTTCGCGCGCGCGGCGGCGACGGCATAAACGCTATTTATGAAAGTATTTTTTATTAATACAATTTTTGATTGTAAATTTCTCTAGAGAGTTGATTTAACGAGAAAATAGCGCACTTCCACCACCCTCGGCGGATTTTTTCCTCCACCGGCCCGTAAACCTCTCGGTAACCTTTCGCCCAGGGAGAGAGAGACAGGCCGAAAACACTGAAAAAAAAGCCACATCCGACCCAAAAAGCCTCCGCGCGTGACTTGACAACATCCGGCCGCGGAGGTGATATGGCGGCGCGCTGACGGGCGCCGTCGTCTATTTCCGTAGGGAATAGGCGTGAACCAGATCTGAAACCTTAAGGGGATCCCATAATTATGAATAAGACCCAATTCTACACGCTGAGCAGCGCGCTGCTGGCGTCGACCGCTCTGGCCAGCACCGCGAGCGCTGGCACGATCGGTAAGTTCGATGCCACGACCGATGTCTTCTCGACCGTTCCTTCGTCGATCTCCACGAGCGTCTTCTCGACGACCGCGTCGACGGCGAACAGCATCGTGATCGGCGGCAACAGCGCCAGCCAGGCTAAGTTCGGCATGCGCTATTCGAACCGCTTCAGCGGCACGACCCGTTGGACGACCGAGTTCACGATCAGCGGTGCGAACTTCGTCACCGCCGCTCTGACGACCGCCAACGTGACCGTGATGCTGGCGACCGCCACTGACGCCAACACCGTTGCTGGCTCGATGACCGGTACCACTTCTTGCGCCACCGTGACCTCGCTGGTCGACCTGTTCGTCGTGAACGATTGCGCCGTCTCCGGTGGCAACACGTTCACCCTGATGACCGCTTACGGCGTGAAGTTCACCGGCGTGACCTTCAACAACGCGTCGGGTCTCGCGACTGCTGGCGGCACCGTTTCGCTGACCGGCCGCGTGTACAACCCGACCAACACGTCGCAGATCTTCGAAGCTTCGTCGACCGGCACCGTGATCACTGCTGCGGCTCCGTACCTCGTCACCGCGACGGCCGGCGCGAGCGGCACCGCCAGCGCGACCACGACTCCGGTTGCGTTCGCCAACCTGTCGGCGCCGAACGACGGTTCGCTCTCGCTCCGTCTCGTCACGCTGCAGATCTCCGGCACCGGCGCGATGGGTAACGCTCTGACGGCCGCCTCGGTGGTTGCCACGACCGTTGCCGGCACGACCTCGATCTCCGTTGCGAGCTCGATCCTGTCCAGCACCGCTGTGCAGTCGGTTCGTCTCGACGCGGCGGCCGGTGGTGTTGCCGCGATCCTGACGCTCGCGAACTTCTCGGGCGGCACGGTCACCTTCTCCGTGAACAACGGCCTGTGGGGCACGGGTAACTCGGCGAACGTCGTTGTGTCGTTCTCGGGCAGCCAGTCGATCCCGGCCGCCGCTGCCGGCACGCTGACCTCTTCGATCCAGCACGACCAGCAGGCCTACACGTCGACGGGCGCCACCGCCGCCATCAGCCAGGGTGGTTTCCGCGCTGAAATCAACACCTTCAACGCGTCGACCAATGGTCCGTTCGGTTCGTACCTGCGCCTTCACAACAACGGCCAAGTCGCCGGCACCGTGACGATCACGGTCCGTAACGACGCGACCGGTGAAGTGCTCGGTTCGAGCTACACCTCGGCTTCGATCGCTCCGAACGCGACTGTGCAGCTCTCGGCTCTGCAGATCGAAACCGGCGCGAACATCCCGACGGCCAGCCGTTCTGGTTCGTACACGATCTCGGTCACTGGTCCGATCATCGGTTACGCCCAGCACATCCTGTTCGACGGTAACTCGGTCGCCGATCTGTCCGGCTTCCGTAACGCCGGTTCGACCGACGGTCGTCCGTAGTACTGATTTAAGTCGGTTCGCCGACTTAAGGATGAGGGAGGGTGAGCAATCACCCTCCCTTTTTCTTTGCCTGCTAAGGACTTACCGCCCGCGTCGGGCGCTCAGTGCGGATGCTAAACTGACATTCATGTAAGCCGTTGGGCCGGGCGGTTCGGAGTATGTTCCCCCAACGCCAAGACCAGTGGCACAGCAGGGCATGCTTCAATCTTTCCAATACGAGGCCTTCGACACGGCCGGCCGCGTTCTGACCGGCCGGCTCGAGGCAAATCATGAGCGCGAGGCGCAGCGCACCCTGGAAGGCCGGGGCCTGACGCTTGTCAGCCTTGTTGCGGCCCGCCAGCAGGCCGCCAAGACCGGCCTCTTCAATATCCAGCGCGGCCTGTCGGCGCAGGACCGAATCTTGGCCCTCAAACAGCTCGCTCTTCTTCTCAAGGCCGGCGTCCCCCTGATCCAGGGAATCGGCGCTCTTAAGAACCAGGCATCGCATCCCATCCTGACGGAGGCTTTCGCCGGCATCGAGAAGCGGTTGCGGTCCGGCGAGACATTCACGAATGCGCTCACGGCGGCCTTACCGTCCCTGCCCAGCTACGTCTATCAGCTCGCCGCGTCGGGCGAGGCGATCGGCCATCTGGGTCAGGCGCTCGACGATGGGGCCGCGCAAATGGCCTACGAACGTCAAATACGCCAGGACATCCGAAACGCGCTCACATACCCGGCGATTCTCATCACCGCCGGCATTACGGCCGTCCTCTTTATCTTCATCGTTGTCGTGCCGCGTTTCTCCACCATGGTCGCCAACGCCAAGGAGCCGCTACCGTGGATTTCGGCGGTCGTGATCAATACCGGCATGTTCCTGAACGACAATAAGTTACTGCTGTTGCTCGTCGTGAGCGGGTTCGTGTGGTGGGTGGTGTCCAGCGTTAGGAATGCGAAACGCATGGAGCAGCTGCGCGAGTTCATGGGCGGCCTGCCTCTCATCGGCGTCTGGCTCAAGGAAGCGGAGGTCGCGCGCTGGGCTTCGATGCTCGGCACGATGTTGTCGAACGGCGTCGATCTCATCAAAGCCCTGCAATTGGCCCGCGACGGCATCAGATTATCGGGATTGCGCGATCGCCTCGATCAAGCGGTGAAGCTCGTGCGCGGCGGACAATCGCTTTCGTCGGCGGTGGCGAGCCAGCATGCGTTCTCGGATACCGCGCTCAGCCTCATTCAAGTCGGCGAAGAGTCGGGTGAGCTACCGACGATGCTGAAATCGCTGGCGTCGCTCTATGAAGATACGGCGCGTCAGCGCATGAAACAGTTCCTCCTGATCCTCGAGCCCGCGGCGATCCTGCTGATCGGCATCGTGGTCGGTGGTATCGTCGCAGCCATTATGTTAGCTATCACCTCCATCAATCAGGTGGCCCTGTAGTATGCGAAACGTCTTTTCTTTTAAAAACATCCGCCGGGCCGCCGCCGCGGCCGAGAAGGGTTTCACCCTTCTGGAAATGCTGGTGGTGCTTCTCATCATCGGCCTCCTCGCGGGCCTGATCGGTCCCCAACTCATGGGCCGCGTCGATATCTCGCGGCAAACCGCCGCCGAAACCCAGAGCCGCATGCTGAAGAGCGCACTCGACACTATGCGTCTCGATATCGGCCGTTATCCGACCAAGGAAGAAGGGCTGGCGATGCTGACAGTGGCGCCGTCCGATGAACGTGCCGCGCGTAAGTGGCGCGGGCCTTATCTGTCGGAAGAGTTGCCGGCAGATCCGTGGGGCACCGCGTACCAGTATGAGCCGCTCAGCGCGAACAGCGTAGCTATCTACAGCCTTGGCGCGGACGGTAAGGCCGGTGGAGAGGATATCAACGCCGATGTTGGACTTCTGCCGAAAGCCGCTGCTGACACCGCCAAGCGCTAAGAGGCGCGCGGGCGGCGCGATGGATGAGACCATGTGTGCGCCACGCCATACGCGCGGCTTTACGCTACTCGAAATCGTCGTCGTTCTTGTGATCGTCAGCATGACGGCCGCGCTCGCGTTCCCGCGCCTGAGCACCATGGCCGCGAGCTTCACGTTCGCGACAGAGCGCGATTCGTTCGAGCAGACTCTCAATGGCTTGCCTTATGCGGCGCTGCGCAACAACAGCGATCAGATGCTGCTCGGCACTTATACCGATGCCGGGCGCGACACGCGCGAGCGACGGCGCGGCTCGCTTGGCGACACACTCGATCCGTCCTTACGCACAACCTCGCTGCTGGAGAATGCGCGTGAACATTTGCCGCCGGTGAACGCTTCCTTCGTCACCTTCCCGCTGCCGTCGGGCTGGCAGATGGAGGTAGATGAGCCGATCTATTATCGCGGCTCGGGCTTCTGTACCGGGGGACGCGTAACCCTCTTTATCGGACGCGTGGAGCATACCTACCAATTGCGCCCGCCGCTGTGCCGCGCCGAGCTGGTGGAGTAAGGCATGCCGCGCGCCTCCACATCGGCGGGTTTTACACTTCTCGAGGCGATCGTGGCTTTGACCGTGATGGCGCTGGCTTTGATCCCGTTGATCACCTTCATCGCGCAATCGTCAGACCAGCTGATGCGCGCGGCCGATGCCAATGAGCGCAGCATCGTCAGCCAGTCGGTTCTGGCGCTAATGGACCCCATCAATCCCATGGCCGAACCGGAAGGGGTTCTGCCGCTGGATGAAGAGATCAGCGTGTCATGGAAAAGCGAGGCCATCGTTCCGCCGAATGAAGGCGCGATCGTAGGCACGCTGCTGCCCGGTTTTCGCGTTGGATTTTACGGCGTGAATGTCTCCGTCACCCGGGCCGAGCGACCGTGGTTCGAATTTCAGATGCGTAAAGTGGGCTATCAAAATATGCGGGCCGGCGGCCTGGACCCCTTCGGCATGGCGCCCTGATATGGCACAGAGTCACCCAGAACGCGGCTTTACGCTCCTCGAAGCCCTGGTCGTCCTGATGATAACGGCCATGGTAGCGGTGGTTCTGGTGCAGGGATTCGGCCTCTTGCTCGGCACGCGCACCGCCGTGCAGGACAAACTGGTCGCGGTGAATGAGGCGGTTCTGGAACAGAACCTTTTCCTGGAGCCTATTCGGGGGATTGTTCCGGATTACCTTGAACGGCCGCATACCTTCGTCGGCGAGCCGGAGCGGCTCCACGGAATTACGGTGCGTCCTCTTCAAGCCCGAACCGGCACGCCCGTCCCCTTCACACTGAGTATATCCTACGACCCGAGGACCAATCGCACCTCGCTCACCTACCAGGAGGAAAACACCGCGCCGCTGCTCGTCGGGGGATGGGAGGGAAATAAAGGGTCGTTCGCGTACAAGGACCTGAGCGGCGGCTGGCTCGCCGCTTGGCCGCCGAAGGGCTCAGTCGACGCACCGCAAACCCCGTGGCTCATACGCCTCGAAAAAGGCAGCGGGTTTCCCACGAATATGGTGGCCAGCGTGGGTGGCACGCACCGCCGCGCCTTACGCTTCCGGGACACGCCGTTCGGGCCTGAGACGCCGATGCCCTGAGGAGCGCGCGGAATCGGCTCCAAGAGCGAAGTTATTAAGCAATTACAAAGATTTGAGGCCTTTGGCCTGACAATGATTTAACTCCCTCTTGCGCCGGACGCCGATAGTATCTGCGCCGTGCCATAAGCCGCTCGCTTTGGGCCTGTCGATACGCGTGCCGCGCGGCACCCCGCGGGTCCGGATGAAGGTTTCAAGGATAGTGTCCCTCACGTTCACACAGCCGCCCAGCGCCCTTAAGCGCGCGCACGCGAAAGGCTTTATCCTGGCCTTGACGCTGTGGATCATTGCGCTGTTCGGCCTGGGCATTGCCGCGATCAGCACCTGGATCTCGGTTGCGACGGAGAACGCCCGAACGTTGCGCGCGCGGGTCGACGACGAGATCGCCCTCTCGAACGCAAAGAGCGAACTTATTTTTGCGTTGGCAACGCGGCCGATGACCTATCGCGGGCTGGAAGTGGGCGCCGCCGTCGACCAACCGACCGATAGCGACAAAAAAGAGGCTCCCACCGACACATTCATGGCGATGTCGCAGGCGATGCAAGAAACGTCACGTGCTATCGCGTTCGATCGTCGCCCGTATGTCATGGAAAGCAACCCCGACTACATCATCCAGATCCAAGATGGGCGTGGCCTCATAAACTTGAACAGGATCCAGCCTCCACTGTTACGGCGCCTGTTGGCGCTCTACGATACGCCGGAGACTTTGCGTAGCCAGCTTCCCGATACGCTTCAAGACTGGGTGGATGAGGACGAATTCACGCGCTTGGCCGGCGCCGAGAAGCCGGATTACGACCAACTCCGGCGTCTGCCGCCCACGAATGCGCGGCTCACTACTCCGCTGGAAGCACAAAACATCCTGGGATGGGATCAAATCCCGCGGATCTGGGAAGACGACCTCAAAGCCCCGATCTTTTCAACGTGCACGACGGCGGGCTTCAATCCCAATACCGCGCCCGAAGCATCGCTGATCGTGCATACGCCCGGCCTTACCGAAGACGCGGCGAAATTCATCGTCGAGCGCCGTCAGGCAAGCACATTTCGCCATGCCCGCGAATTTCTCGAGCTCGCAAATATCTCGGTTCCCAACGAAGCTTTCTTTTTCGGCACGTCGCCCGGCAGCTGCATGGTGATAGATTTGATCAACCGCAATACCGCCGAACGTACGCGCGTCTCACTCACCCTTGTTCCACGCGGACAAAATCAGCCTTGGCAGGTGGACTATGCTTTCCGAATCCCTTCGCAGTACGGCGGGGCGCCTGACGGGCTCAATCCGCAACTCACTTTCCCAGCCCCCGAAACGCTTGCTTCAGGCAGCGACCGGACTTTCGCGGCTGCCCGGATCAGATAGGCGGACTAACTGGATCCTCAGCCGCCGTTTCGTCCGCCAGCACGTTTTTGAATTGGGCGAAGGTCTGCCCGAATCCAAGCGCAAGGCAGCACTTGCCCTCATGGTCCGCAAGTGGTCGCCCTTTCCGGCGCCGCAATTCGCCGCGCAATGGGCCGGTCACCGCGCCTGCGTGTACGCCTGGGACGCGGGCGCCGTCGCCGCCGCAATCAGCGAGGCGGGCGAGAGCGCGCAGCGATGCACGGTGTGGCCCGAGACATTCTTCCGCCCGCCGATGGAAGACGGGATCCGCCTCGCTCAGATGGCCGACGGCGTCGAAGGACAGGTCTGGAAGGGCGGTCTGCTTACCGCGACGCGCTGGTGGCCGGCCGCGCCGGCGCAGCGCGATTGGGCGATCTTCCTGCGCGCCGCCGGCGTCGATTTGACGCAGGTGCCGCTCGAGGTCCCAACCCCGACTGAAAGCGAGCTGCTCGCGTTGCCCTGGACGGTCGCGAGCGCGCCGGTCACGGACCTGTTCAGCCTGCTTCAAAATGAGCGCGCAGCCGCTATTGCGGCGGCGGTCGTCGCCGCGCCATTCATCTATTATCTCGCCCAGGCCACGGTGCTCCTCGTTGGCACAATGCGGATCGAATCATCCATCGCCGACCTAACGGCGGCCAATCAAAGTATCCGCGCCGATCGCGCCGCCGCTTTTACCAATCTCGAAAACATCGAATCGTATCTCTCGCTCGAAAGCACGCCTTCTCAATTCCAGATCATGAACGTGGTGAGCACTTTGCTCAGCGACAGCAAAGTGAAGATCGATGAATGGAACTTCGATGCCGGCAATCTGCAGCTCGTCATACAAGCCGACCGTCCGCTGGAAGCACCCTTCTTCATCGAAATGTTCGAGAAGGATGAACGCTTCTCCAACGTATCGGGCACAGTCGGGAACCAACAACGCGAACTGCGGCTAAGCATGCAGGTCGATGCGCAACAATGGCCGACGTCATGAAGAATTCATTCCCGACCCTTTACAAGCTGCTGGAACGTCTGCAGGCGGAGGCCCACAGCAAGTTCGGTCCCATCGTTCTGACCGATCGCCTTAAGATGCTGATCTCCGCCGTGGCCGGCATTTTGGTGCTCGCGGCCCTTATCGCCTTGCACCAGATGGTTTCCGGTTTGGAACGCGGCTATCAGCGCGCACAGATCGAAAAAGCGCGCCTGGAAGCACAGATAAAATCGGGCGGATGGGATGAAAGGAAACAACAAAGTCAGGTGCTCAAATCCCTCTTGGAAGAACGGTTGTGGGCCGCGCAGACTCCCGGCCTCGCAGACGCGAGTTTCGAACGCTGGCTGCGCGACCGCATGGGACCGCACAAGCTCGAGCCGGTCGCCCCGATCCAGGTTCGGCGTATTCCGCTGGTCCGCCAAACGCAGTCCGGCGACACTTCACCTCTTTCGACCGTTCAGCGCATGACCGCCAAATTGATCCTTCCGTTCGATGGTTCGGGCCTTGCCCAGTTCCTGGCGGATATCGCCGAGGCGGATAAAGCTGTCGTGGTGGATCGGATGATCGTGCGTGCCGGGCGAAATGCGCGTATCGAGATGGACGTGTCCGCCTTTTACCGTTCCCCCGAACGGAATTGAGGAGCCCTGTCTTGGATCGCGTGTTGAGAGAGATCTTGCAGAGACTTGAGGTTCTTCGTCCGTACGCGCCCCATTTGGGCGCTCTCGGGATCGCACTGTTACTTGGACTGACCGTTGCGATCGTTAGGGTTTCGAGCTCCCCGCCGGCCGTGGACACGGCTGATCGCTGGCCTTTTCCGCAGTGGGCGCCCTTCCGGGCGGGCCTACAACGCGACACGCTCGCGCGGGCGGAACTATGGACGGTAGACCCTTCGAAGGCGAAGGTCGCCGAGAAAAAGCCGGAAGGGCCGCCGTGGCGCTTTATCGGCACTGTTCAGGACGGGAAGGCTAGGATCGCCGTCATCGAGCTCGATCAGGGCAAACGGGTGCAACGAATCGCCAGCGGCGAGCCTCTTCCGAACGGCGCCGTGATCAAAAAGATAGACACCAGCGAACTAATTTATGATGAGAATGGCGAAGAGAAAGTACTCAAGCTATTCGGCGCCGCCAAGACGGACAACCTCGCGGCCGGAAGTGGGAAGAAGTAATGAAAGTCTCGTTTAAGCGAATCATGCGTGCGAATCTGTGCCTTGTAGTGGTCGCCTCATTTGCCCTGCAGAGCTGCGCGCCGAAGCCCACGCCGATCACGGAACCCTTGGGTATTCCAAAAGCCGCGGATCGCGCGGAATCCATCGCCCTGCAAGGCGCAGCGCCGATCACACGGCGCGACAAGTTGACCGCAGTGGCGGGACCGAACGTTCCCGAAGGCCGCGGCCGGGCTGAACCGATCCTGTCGTCGACGCCGCCGCGGCTTACGGGGGACCCCATCAGCATCAATTTCGACGGCATTCGGTTGCCCGCCTTTGTCAACACGGTGTTCGGCGAGTTGCTGAAAGTTACTTTCGAAATCGACAATGCGGTCATGCAGCGGGACCAGATGGTGACGTTGCGGACCGCCGGTCCACTGTCTCCCAACGAATTCTTCACGCTGGTCAGTGAAGTGCTCAGTAATTACGGCATCAGCGTCGTCTATTCGAATAACGTTTATCGCATCGTCGAAGCCGCCAACGTCAAAAAACCGATTCCGCGCATCATCCGCTCGCGCGCCGCGAGCTCGGTTCCCTCGGATATCCGCCCGCTGTTTTACTTCCATCCGCTCGACAGCGTTCCGCAAGCGAACATGACGATCTGGTTGAACCTCATCATGGGCGACCGCATTCAGGCCATTGCCTTGCCTTCGGCGAACGGGCTTGTGCTCCTTGGCAATGACGAGGACGTGCGTTCGGCGGTGGAGATCATCGAGACGCTCGATCAGCCCTACATGTCGGGCAACCAAAGCCTGAAACTCTCGCCGGCTTTCTGGAGCGCGCAAAAGTTGGCGCAGCAACTCACTGAAATCCTGACGGCGGAGGGTTATAGTATCGGCACCAGCAGCACTTCGGCGGCGGCGATCAAACTTATCCCCGTCGAAGCGCTGAACATCATTATCGCCTTTTCGACCAGTGAGGCGGGATTGCAACATGTGCTGCAATGGGCGTCGGAGCTCGATCAACCTTCGCAAACCGTGAGCAGCCAGGGCGCGTTCTACCATCAGGTATATAATGCGCAGGCGAAGGATATCGCGGGTGTGATCGAAGGCTTGAGCAGCAGCGGCGCCGGTAGCATGACCGTGAACACCGCCGCGCCAGCCGCAAACGCGTCGTCCGGCGCGGTGGCGCCCTCGGCCATCGCCCGTCAACGCATCATGGTGGATGAGCAGCGCAACGCGCTCATCTTCGTGGGCACCGCCGAAGAATATGCACAGTTCCGCACCCTTGTGCAGCAGATGGACCGTGCGCCGCTGGAAGTCATGATCGAGGCAACCATCGCCGAAGTGACTTTACGCGACAGCGAAAACCTCGGCATCATCATGGACTATGACAGCGAACGGACGCCGGCGCAGAACCAAACCGTGGTGAAATCCGACACCGGCGGCTTGTTCTTCAACCTGATCCGCAGCCGCGCGCAAATCCTGGCCCGCGTCAATGCGCTGGCCAGCAACAACCGCCTCCAAGTTCTGTCGAGCCCGCGCCTGGTGACGTCGAGCGGAAAGCCTGCCGCGATCAGCGTCGGCACGCAGGTGCCGATCATCACCGCCCAGGAAACCGCCGCCGGGCAAGTGGCTGGCAACACCTCGATCCTGCAGTCGATTCAATACCGGGATACAGGTGTCATCCTGAACGTCCAGCCGGTGATCAATTCCAACCGCCGTGTGGAATTGACCGTGTCGCAGCAGGTCAGTTCCGCGCAAGCGAACGATCTATCGGGCGTCCAGAGCCCGTTGATCATCAACCGCTCGCTGCAGACCACGCTGTCGCTGAACGACGGCGAGACAGTGCTGTTGGGTGGTATGATCCAAGAGAATTTCAGCAAAGGAAATTCGGGCATTCCTTACCTCAAGGATATTCCGCTGGTCGGCAACTTGTTCAAAAGCGGTTCGCACTCGGTCGACCGCACGGAACTGATTGTTCTCATCACGCCCTACATCATCGACGGACCGGACGCCGCTCGTAATGTCCGCGACGCCTTCCGCTCGAAGCTGGGCGAATGGGCCCGGCCGATCGCCGCCGAGCCGGCGCCACAACCCGTCTCTCAGCCGCAGCCGTAAGAAGGGCCCCGCCGCCGCTATGTCGCTCAAGTTCGTCTCGCTTTTCGCCGCCCTTGCTTCGCTTCCACTTTTGCCGGCCCATGCGGCTGAAACGACGGAGGCCGCCATTTCCGCGGCGGAAAGACAGCAGCTCCCCACGCTTGATAAGCTGACCATCAAGGAACTCGAGGACCGCATGGCGCAAGGCGACTTGCGCGCGCAGGCCGAATTGGGCGCACGATACGGCCGCGGTCAGGACGTCCAAGCCGACGTTCCGAAGGCCATCTCTCTGTTGAAGGACGCCGCCGCGAAGAACAATGCGGAAGCCCAACATTGGCTCGCGACCGCCTATTCGAATGGGGTCGGGGTGGAGAAGAATGAGGTCGAGGCCGCCGCGTTGTATGAAAAGGCCGCCGCGCAGGGCCATCGTGAAGCACAGTATATGATGGGTACTCTTATCTCGAATGGCCAGGCCGGCTTCGCCTCAAGTTGGACGGGCGCATTCCCTTACTTCTGGAAATCTGCCGATCAGGGTCTGGCCGTTGCGGAGTTCATGATCGGATATATCTATCAAGAGGGAAAAGGCGTCGATGTGAACCCGCAAATAGCGGCTTACTGGTATCGCCGGGCGCTCGCCCGCGGGCCGCATACCAAAGCAGCGTTTAACTTAGCCCTGATGATTGGCCAGGGCACGATTGAATGGCAGCCAACGGACCCATTTGATAAGCCACCTGATAAGACGACCGGGACGCAAAAAGACCCGGCCGCCCCCGTTTCGTAAGGACGCATCATGAACGTATCAAATCTCCTCGGCATCGCTGTGGCCAGCCTGCTGAGCTGGACCGCCGCCGAGGCGGCGACCTTCCGCGTTGAGACAGATGCGCGCGGGTACAAGGTTTTCAGCACGTATGAGAAAGCCGAGGAGTGCGAGGTGAATCTATACTTCACCTTCACGCGCGAGGGTAAGCGCGACAACGGGGAATCACTTTGTACGTTTAAAGTGGTGCCGCAGGGCAAGGATATGCCGTTCTGCGAATTCTCGCATGAACGCATGGTTGACCCGGTTATGTCCCAGCCCTTGAAATCGACGTGCAAGCCCCTGAAATAGCAGCGGCACATTAACTCCAAGACCAGGACATCGAGACGATGAAGACGCCACCCACTTGCCCTTGCGGTCAAACGACGCGAACGGTGCGGCCACAATGAGCAACGATCTTTGGTTGACTGTCGCCGCCTTAGCCGCCGAAATCGTACTTTTTCTTTTCTGCCTGGTTCAAGTGCGCAAGCCAATAGACCCGCTGAAGCCGCGCCTGCTGCCCTACAATGTCATTATGATCTTTTTGACGGTCGCGATCTTCGCGACCATAGCCCACATCGTCAGCCTTCTGACGGGCCATCAGCTCGCGCCGCGACGCGGCAAGGGCATGCGTTAAACTAACGCACCGGACTATGGGGCTGGACCGCCTTCGTCGCCGTGGTCCAGCCCATGGCTGTGTCGAGAATAGCGTGCAGTATCGCCTGATGACCGGTTTCGACAAATCCGTAGACACCCGAGGCGACGAAAAAATTGATGTCGCCGAGGCGACGCAACTCGTTGCTCTCTGTAAAGCCGCTGAGGGTGATGATATCGCATTTGGCCTTCGCTGCGGCGAGCGCGGCGTTGACGATGTTTTTTGAATTGCCTGAACTCGAGATCGCGATCAGCACATCGCCCGCGAAAGCTTGCATCTCGATTTGCTTGGCGAAAACCTGGTCATACCCAAGGTCATTTCCGAGGCAAGTTAGCGAAGATGCGTCGTTGAAGGTGACGGACCGCACGCCGCCGTTCTTAGCGAAATCGATCGCAAGATGCCCCGCAATCCCGGCCGAACCGCCATTGCCGACAAACATGACCTTGCCCGTGCCGCGCGCGATCCGGCGCATGATGTCGTGCACCCCCGCGATGCCCGCATCGACCGAAAGCACATTACCCTGACGGTCGGTCGCAACGGTCGCTGCGAGGGCCTCGAAAAACGACTTTACGTAATCGGCGAAGGAATTGGACATGTGGACTTCAAGCCTGTGCAATCAGATATATAACCTTCACGAAGCCCCGTTAACAAGTTATGAGCATGCCGCGCACGCCTCTACATCGTGTGGGATGCGGGCTGTCGATAGCCAGAAAATGCGTCCCACATGTGTGCCTCCAGCCATTTGGCAAGTCCGGTTTGGGGGCGTTATAGTCGGACCGTCATAACGTAGTCACTCGGCCATGTACGAAAAAGTAACCCGCGACATCTCCGTTTCGGTGCGATCGTTCTATCTTGAAGAGCAATCTTCGCCTGAGGACGACCACTTTGTCTGGGCGTACCGGGTAAACATTAAAAACGGCGGGCAGGATACCGTTCAGCTTCTGAACCGCCACTGGAAGATCACGGACAAACACGGGCGTCTCCAGGAAGTCCGGGGCGCGGGGGTTGTCGGTGAGCAGCCGGTCCTCAAGCCTGGCGAGACGTTCGAATACACCAGCGGATGCCCCCTTGAGACGCCGTCGGGGATTATGGCTGGGACCTATCAAATGTCGACCGCGACCGGCGAGAAATTCGATATTGAGATCCCTGCCTTTTCGCTCGACAGCCCTTATGATACCGCTGCGATAAATTAGGCTATTTGCTACCGTCGCGGGCCCCGCGGCAAAGGATGCGGCCATGACGAATATTCGCAAATCGAGCGTGAGCGAGGATTCCACCCCGAGCGGCGGGGCCGACCGGCCATCGCGCGAGGATGCCGAAGCGGCGGTACGCACGCTCATTCGTTGGGCCGGCGACGACCCGGACCGCGAAGGCCTGCAAGACACCCCGAAGCGTGTCGTGAAATCCTACGAGGAGTTCTACGAGGGGTACCAGCAAGACCCGGAAGAAATCCTGCGCCGGACCTTCGAGGAGACCGAAGGGTACGACGAGATGGTGGTACTCAAGGATATTGAGTTCCACAGCCACTGCGAACACCACATGGTGCCCATCACCGGCAAGGCTTACGTGGCTTATCTTCCGGACAAGCGGGTTGTGGGCATCTCGAAGCTCGCGCGCGTGGTGGAAGCCTACGCCCGGCGTCTACAGATCCAGGAAAAGATGACCGCGCAGATCGCCAATGCGATCAACGATGTGCTGAAGCCGCGCGGCGTGGCGGTGATCGTCGAAGCCGAGCATCAGTGCATGACCAGCCGCGGCGTCAATAAACAAGGCGTGGCGATGGTCACATCAACGATGCTAGGCGCTTTCCGCGACGATCCATCAACACGGCGCGAGTTTCTGGCAATCGTCGGGCGTAGCTAGGCAGATCAGCCGGCGCCACGCGCGATCGTCTGCTGTACGCGCGGCAGCAATTCCCGATCGAGATTGTCGAACGCCTTCTTCATCATTTCGGCCCACACCGCCTGCTTCTCGGCATCGGTGGTGCCCTCAGGAACAGTCGTGGAATTGCTGGTGGTGGCGGAGGCGGTGCCCTGTTGACGGCCGTTGGCATCGATCAGCACGACAGCGATATCGACGTTGAGCGCATATTCGGCCGATTGATCTTTGCGGAACCATCCTGCGATACCCTTTTTCACAGGCAGAAGTTTTTCAACAATATCGGCTTCGCGAACCGTGACACGCAGCGTGTTCTCGCCCGCGCCCGTCAGAGCGAAGCGGCTTTTCGCCCACATGCCGAGCGCCTGTTCCAGCGGCACCGGTGCGCGGTGCCCGACGTGCGGATATTCTGCCGGAGGGCGCTTCTGCACTTCGACGGCCATGTTGTTGGCGTCGATGGCAATGGGCGTTACGCTTTGGAAAATGCTGATGGCGTCCTGAGCCGCCACGAGCGGCGCCGCGAAAACGACGGCCGCGAGGGCCAGAACCGAAACATACAGGCGCTTCATCACTTCACCTCGGCAGATTTAGGAAGAGATTGAGTACGGTTACGCTCGGCGAGCTGGGTCAACTCGTTTTCCGAAAACGCATAGTCGGTGCCACAAAATTCACATGTCATATGGACCACACCGTCTTGCGCGTACGATTTGACTTCTTCCACCGGAAATGAGGCAAGAATACGTTCGCTGCGCTCGCGCGAGCAACGGCACTTTGCGCGGATCGGTTTGCGGTCCAGAAGTCCAATACCGACCGTCGCATAAAGCCGCATTAAGATTTGAGCCGGCGAAAGGTTAAGATCGAGAAGTTCGGAATCCTTCAAGCTGCTGAGCAGGATAACCGCCGTCCGCCAAGCGTCTTCGGCCTCTTCCTTATCGACCGGCCGGCCGCCGTCCTCCGGCATACGCTGAATCAGCACTGCGCCGGCCGTCCACGGACCACCGTCGCGCGGAGCGCCCACGGCGATCTTCAGCGCGGATTCGATCTGCTCCGACTGACGGAAATAATTGTGGATGGATTCCGAGAGACTTTCGCCCGATAGCGCGACGATGCCTTGGTAACGCTCGGTGTCTGGGCCCTGATCGACCGTAAACGCCAGATGGCCTGACGATCCCATGAGCTGCGGCCTTAAGCCGGCTGCGCGCGGTTTGCCAAGATCGGCGGCAAGATCGGCGGCGTCATATTTGGCGCAGGCCCGTATATCGCCCGCACTGGTGATATCCGCAACGAGCGTGTCGACCGGGCCTTTGCCCTGGATCTGCAGCGTGAAGACGCCGTCGTACTTAAGACCGCTGGCGAGCGCGACCGCGGCTACGACGGCTTCGGCGAGCAGCGCCGAGACTTCGGGCGGATCATTGTGCCGGGTGATGATTTCCGATACCGCGCCCGTAAGGCGCACAAGCCGGCCCCGGAACGCACCATTGCCGATGATAAACGGCTGACAGACATCTTCGGTGAACATGGAAAAGCCCGCCGCCGTTACGTGAGACACCACAACAATACGCCCTTTTGCGCGTGAAGCCGGTTTTCGGCTTCATCCCAAACTACCGACTGCGCGCTTTCAAAAACGCCCTCGGTCACTTCCTCGCCGCGATGCGCGGGCAGGCAGTGCATGAAAATCGCATCGGGCTTCGCCGCGCTCATCAGGCGCTCGTTCACCTGGAACGGCGCGAGCATCGCGTGACGATCGCCGGTTTTGTCGCCCATCGAGACCCAAGTATCTGTGACGACGCAGTCTGCGCCGCGCACGGCTACAAACGGATCGGTACCGACGCTCACGCGCGCGCCGCGCGCCTTCGCCCAGGCCAGAGCTTCCGCCGACGGCGGCAGTTCCGCCGGACAGGCAAGCCGGAGTTCGAAATCGAACAGGCTCGCGGCGTGGATAAAGCTGGTCGCGACGTTATTACCGTCACCGGACCATGTCACCACCGCGTCTTTGATGGGTCCTTTGCGCTCTTCGTAGGTCATGATGTCGGCCATGATCTGGCACGGGTGCGACGCATCGGTAAGCCCGTTGATGACCGGCACCGTGGCGTGCTGGGCCAGCTCTTGCAGTTTCTCGGGGCCGGAGGTGCGCAGCATGATCGCATCCACGTAGCGCGACAGAACTCGCGCCGTGTCGGCGATGGTTTCACCGCGGCCAAGTTGCATGCTTTCCGGCGACATCACGATCACTTGCCCGCCCAATTGCTGCATTCCGACCTGGAAGGAAACGCGGGTACGGGTGGAAGGTTTCTCGAACAGCATCGCGAGCGTCTTGCCCGCCAGCGGCTGACCAGACGCGCCGAGCTTGGCTTGTGCGGCCTTAAGCCGGGCGGCGCTGTTCAAGATGGACCTCAGCGTCTCGGCGCTGAGGAGATGAAGGTCGAGGAAATGCTTCAGCGAAATCGACATCGTGGGCCCTCCGGGCCGGTAATGCATGCCTTAAGCCGCCGCGAGTTCCGCGGCTGATCTTTCGATGATCGCGATGGCCGTCTTGATTTCGGCATCGCCGATGATGAGCGGCGGCACCAGGCGCACGACGTTGTCGCCCGCAGCCACGGTCAGCAAACCGTTCGCCATAAGGCGAGATACCATGTCGCCATTTGGCCCCACGCATTTAAGACCGATCATCAGACCTTTACCGCGCACCTCGGCGAATACCTTGGGGTACTTCGCTGCGATGTCCTGTACGCCGGACCACAATGCCGCCGCCGCCGCGTTCACCCCATCGAAGAAGCCCGGGGCGAGCATCACGTCGAGCACCGCGTCCGCCGCCGCCATCGCCAGCGGGTTGCCGCCGAACGTCGAGCCATGAGATCCAGGCGTCATGAACTGCGCGGCGCGCTCGGTCGCAAGACAGGCCCCCACGGGGAACCCGCCGCCAAGGCCCTTGGCGAGAGCCATGACATCCGGCGTCACGCCCGACCACTCATAGGCAAAGAGTTTGCCCGTGCGGCCCATGCCGGTCTGTACTTCGTCGAAAATCAGCAGGAGGCCGAACTCATCGGCCATGGCGCGCAACCCACGCAGGTAGTCCTGATCGCACGGCAGGATGCCGCCCTCGCCCTGCACCGGCTCGACCACCACGGCGGCCGTTTGCGGTGTCACCGCCGCGCGCGCTTCATTGAGATTACCTAAAGCGACCTGATCGAAGCCTTCCATCTTTGGCGCAAAGCCCTCAAGGTGCTTTTCCTGGCCGCCCGCCGAAATCGTGGCCAACGTGCGGCCATGAAAAGCGCCGCGCGCGGTGATGACGCGGTACTTTTCCTTCGCGCCCTGTGCTTGGTGATAGCGCCGCGCGACTTTAAGGGCGCACTCCATGGCTTCGGCGCCCGAGTTGCAGAAAAAGACGGTATCGGCGAACGAATGGGCGACCAACCGTCCGGCGACCTTCTCCTGGCCGGCGACACGGTACAAGTTCGAGCAATGCCACAGCTTGTCGGCCTGCTCCTTGAGCTTGGCGACGAGATGTGGATGCACATGGCCCAAGCTGTTCACCGCCACGCCGGCGGCGAAATCGAGGAATCGGCGACCATCGGCCGTGATCAACCACGCACCTTCGCCGCGATCGAATGAGATGTCGGTTCTCGCGAATACCGGCATCACAGCGGAAATAGCCATGAGTCGCCCTTTCACTGGCGAAGCCCGGCCGGGTAGACCCAGCCACGAAAACAAGACTGAAAAAAATTGGGGCGGCCCTAAGACCGCCCGCCTCATCCTTCATACGCCTACGCCGGGGTTTGTCAACGATTGCCCCGCATCCGCCGCTCAGGCTTTCAGCTTGTATCCGCTGCGGATCACGCCGTACGTGCAGAAGGTGGCGACGACGCAAAGCACCGTCAAAATGATGACGCCGGGGATGTGATTGCTCGCCGGCTGACCGAGGAACCCGTAACGGAAACCATCGATATTGTAGAAAAACGGATTGTAGTGGGCGATGAACTGCGCCCACGGCGGCAAGCGGTCAATGGTGTAAAACGTGCCGGACAGGAATGTCAGGGGCGTGACGACAAAGTTGGTCACCACCGCCATGTGATCGAATTTCTCCGCCCAGACCGCCGCGACGATGCCGATCAACGACATCAGGAGACAACCGGCTACCGCGTGAAACAGAATGAGCGAAATGCTCTGGACGTGGATATCGGCGAAGAATGCCATCACTCCGGCGCAGACCGCGCCTACGGCAAGGCCGCGTGTGACGCCACCAAGCGTCCAAGCCACCGTCAGTTCCAGCGCGCTCAGGGGCGGCATCAGCACATCGACGATATTGCCTTGGACCTTGGAGACGAGGATCGACGACGAAGTGTTGGCGAAGGCGTTCTGGATCATGGTCATGATCACCAGACCCGGAACAAGGAAGTCGCCGAAGGGAAAGCCGTGGACCGTCCCCCCGCGGCCGAACGCGAAGACCATGACCAGGAGAAACATCAGACTGGTGATGACCGGCGCGGCGACTGTCTGGAAAACCACTTTCCAGAAGCGCCGGACTTCCTTGAGGTAGAGCTCCCACATACCCCGCCAATTGACCGAGCCCATGGTGCGCGGGTGGGGCGCCGTGAAGGCGGTGGGGTTTGGTGCCGTCTGATCGCGCATTGCAGTCCTCTTACCTTGAGCGGCATGATGCCCCGGCCATGACGGAACCACAACGCCCCGCACGCAAGGCTGCCCCGCGCAAAATGACACAGCGGCGGCTGGAGAATATCGCGCGCTTTTATATCGAGCGGTTCGCCACAACCTCGGCTCACCTACGGCGGGTTCTGGCCCGCAGGGCCGAGCGCGCGCGCCGGATTCACGGCGGCGAAACCGCCGAGATGAACAGCTGGATCGAGGACGTCGTCGCGCGGCTGGTGCGCCTCGGCCTTGTCAACGACGCCCGTTACGCCGCGGACCGCGCGGCATCCCTGCGGCGCCTTGGCCGCGGGCCAGGACGCATCCGCACGCTCTTAGCGGCAAAGGGCGTTCCACGACCACTCATAGAGCAAGTACTGAAAGAGATGGCCGAAAACGATGAAGGAGAGGATGCCAGTCTTGACGCCGCTGTCGCCTATGCCAAACGGCGGCGTTTCGGCGCGTATGGCAAGCCGCCCACCGACAAAGAAGAACGCGCGAAGAAACAAAAGAAAGAACTGGCCGCACTTGGCCGCGCCGGCTTCGCCTACGCGATCGCCCGCAGGGCACTGTTGGGTGACGCAGAGTAAGACTCAGCGGCGCGCGGCAAGTGCCCGATTCTCGGCGCGGATGCGCACATAGAGAATCGCGGCATTCATAAGGGAAAAGATCGCCGCCAAGGCCCACGCGCCGAAAACCAATGGCAGCACCGCAATTTCTAAAACGACCACCAGATAATTCGGATGCCTTACAAAACGGTAGGGTCCGCGCCGGACAAGCGGCGCCCCTGGCAGCGTGATAATGCGCGTCGTCCAGTACGGGCCCAACGACCACAATACCCAAAGCCGTGCTGCCTGGAGGCAGGCGAACACCGCGAGCAACGCAAGGTTCACCGCCGGGGACTTCAACGTCACCCATCCCGCGAGCGCGACGAGCCAGATCGTATGCAGCGCTACAATGAGAGGATAGTGCGGCGCGCCGATCTCGACAGCGCCGCGCGCCAAGAGCGCAGCGGTATTGCGCTTGGCGATTACCAGCTCGCCGAGGCGTTGCCCAGCCACCAGGAGGAGGATCGCGTAGGCGAACCAACCCGGTGCGGCGATGCTGACCATCATGGCCTAGCCCAGATCAAGGAGACAGGCGGCGGCGGAAAAGCCGGGACCGAGCGCGGTCATGAGATGGGGCCCCGCCGCACCGGCCGCGAGTGTGCGTTCGAGTACCGCGAGCACCGTCACCGCCGACATATTCCCGCGTTCAGCAAGGACAGCGCGGGCATGAACGAGGCTGCCCGGAGCGAGCGCATATGCGCTTTCGAGCGCCTCGAGGACTTTTTCTCCGCCTGGATGAACGATGATTCCCGCGAGTTCTTCCTGGGCGAGACCACAGTCGCGCAGGAAAGCGTCGGTCACGGGACGCAGCTTCGTGCGGACGAGGTGCGGAATGCTGCGCGAGAAAATCACACCAAGCCCGTCATCCTCGACACGCCAGCCCATAATGTCGCGCGTTTCAGGCCACGTGTGCTCGCTCCACGCATGAATGCGCGCAAACGAAGGAGATCCTTCGCTCGCGCCGTCGGCGCGCAGGAGAACGGCTGCTGCGCCGTCACCGAAGATGGCGGTTGCTATAATGTTCTGTTTGCTGTCGTCGGCGGCGCGGAACGTCAGGCCGCACAGTTCGACGCAGAGAAAAAGGATCCACTGTCCCGGCATAGCGCGCGCCATGGCGCTCGCACGTGCGAGGCCAATCGCGCCGCCCGCACAGCCGAGCCCAAAAACCGGCAAGCGCTGCGTCGATGGTGAGAGGCCGAGCGGGCCTTGCAAAAGCGAGTCGAGGCTCGGTGTGGAAATGCCTGTGGAAGAGACGGTCACGGTCGCCGCAACGTCGCTTGCCGGAATACCTGCAGCCGTAAGCGCTTTTTTGCCCGCCTCCGCCAAAAGCGCGAGCGCATGTTCCTCATAGAGGCGCGCTCGCTCGGGCCAGCCGTGCGGCGCGGCGTACCATTCAAGTGGAACGCAGGAATAGCGTGTATGCACACCTGCGTTTCCATAGGCCGACGCCATACGCTCCATGAGCTCCGGCGCATGGCCAAAAATTCGTCCCGCCGCCGCGAGCGCGTCACTTTGCGTAAAGCAATGCGGCGGATAGGCGGTGGCGACGGCGGCAATGTGGACAGGGGGCTGACCGGCCCGCGTATTTGCCTGGCTCACGGACAGCGGCGCGTTGGAGGCGATCAGCATGGATACTCAATGCGTCTGGATATCTTTAGTTCCACGTGGCAGCGCACAGGCCGTCGGCGCCGCCGCAGGATCAATGATCGTATCGCATACAAGCACAAGATCCTGCAGGGCGGGATTCAATCGACTCACGAGGAAGTTCACAAGCCCTGGAGCGGCGTCGGGCGCACAAAATGCCCAGCTTAGAAAAGGTCCATCGTGAGGGATGAAAGCAGCGATCTCCGGCGTCTTAGATAAATGCGCCAACGCCGCGCCGAGGTCTTTTGCAAATCCGACGCGCAGCCACTGCGGGCGTACGCCCAAATGCCAGAGAAGGTAAAGGCCGGGGCGGCCAGCAAGCAATTGCGGGTCACACGACAATAGGCGCGGATAGAGCGTGCTGTCCGGCTGCCATGTGACACCGAGAGGGTTGCTGCGCCCGGGCGCGATAGCCCCTGCAATCCGTTTAAAAACACCTGGCGCCTTGTCTTTCACGCTTGCCGCGCCTCACCACGCCGCAGCATGAGGTGCGCGAGCCCGGCGTTCACGGCCAGCACGAACGCACCGGCGAATACGATGTCGCTCAGAAAATGCGCGCCCTGGATCACGCGCACGAGGCCGATCATCGCACCGCACGCGAGACCTATCAGCACCCCGGTCAACCGCCATTCTTTCGGCAGTAAGAAGGCGTAAGCGGTGAGCCAAAAACCGATCGCGGCGTGGCCCGACGTGAAAGAGCAATTGTGCGAACACTCGTTCGCAATCCAGCCCGGCGGCGTAAAGGCTGCATGACCGCCAAAGAACGCGGTGTCGTTGGGGCGCGCGCGTCCCCAATGCGACTTGAGGATCGTTTCAACGAGAAGGCCGGGCCCAATCGCGAGGGTCGCGATAAGGTAAACCATCCGCGGCGTTGTGATCCCGAGAAAGGCCTGACGGAATAAAAGACCGGCGATCCATAGAAGCAGGCAGAAAATCAGGGTGCCGATGATAATGGTCGGCGCCGCCTCGCGAACAAAGATGAAAAAGCGCGCGCGGTCGAGATAGAAGCCCGCGCCGCCCCGGTAGAACAATCCGCTGAAAGCGATGTCGAGACCCGGAACGAACATCAGCAGACATAGAGCCGCCATCGCCCAACGCACCGGATGATCGCGCATCTCGCGCGCGAAGAGATCCTTCATCGTCAGCCGTCCTCGCGGTGGAACAAATAAGCAAGACCCAGCAATCCCGCGACAGCCGTCGGCGCCCAGGCGGCCAGCGCGAGCGGCAAAGTCGCCGAGAGGCCCAGCGCGTAAGTAAAGCGGCTGAAGAAGTAGAAAAGAAAACCCGTCGACACGCCCGCGATGCCGCGCGCTGTCCATCCGGCCAGACGCGCGTTGGAGGTCAGGAAGAACACGGACGCCACAAGCACCATCGCGCACAGCAGGAACGGGGTCGCCAATAATGAATGCCAGTAGAGGCGGTGCGGTAGAGCCGAAAATCCCGAGGCGCGCGAAAACTTGATGAAAGCGGGGAGTTCCCAGAACGAAAGTGTCTCCGGCGGCGCGAAGCTGTTCTCGACCTGCTGGAAGGTGATCGCGGTCGGCAAATCCAGCGTATCGCGGAAGATCGCCGGACGGCCCGGCTCCATGTCCCAGACGTTCCGCAGGCGAAACTGCCCACCGGCAAGCTCTCCCTTCTCCGCGTTGTAACGCCCTTCAAATTTCTCGGACGCATCTGTGCGAAAGATGGAGACATCGCTGAGTTGAAGCGCACCGCCGTCCTGACGCACCGTGGCGGCGTGGACCACGACGCCGCGATTGTCCCGCTCCTCGCGCAGCCATAAACCCGCCTTGCCGATGTTGAGACTGGCCGCGTTCTTGCGCAGGAGCGTCTGATCCATGCGCTGATAACTTTCGTACATCGTCGCCGCGAGAGGATCGATGGCCACAAGGTTGAGAACGCCGAGAAGGCCTGCGAGGATCAGGGCCGGAGCTAGGAACTGCCAGACAGAAACGCCCGCCGAACGCATGACCACCAGTTCATGACTGCGCGAAAGGCGGAACAACGCGAACATCATCGCGATCATCACGGTGAAGGGCAGCACCGCCTGCACCGTGTGCGGCATTTTCAGGAGCGCCATGCCGAGGACGGTGGCGAAAGGAAGATTTTCGTCGCCCACGGCGCGGCGCATCAGCTCGATGGTGTCGAACAGAAGAATCAGCCCGGAGATCACAGCGAGCAGGCCTATAAAGGACAGGATGAAGTGCCAGCCCAGATAGACCGAAAGAGTTGGTGTGACGCGCGTCACCAATGAAGCCTTTTGCATTGTCCAGCGCACTGAGCGTAACATTGCGCAGCACCCCGGGGAACCATGGTCAAGCTGACAAAAATCTATACGCGCGGCGGCGATAAGGGCGAGACGTCGCTCGGCGACGGCTCAAGGGTTAGAAAACACGACCTCCGCGTGGCGACGTACGGCACCGTCGATGAAGCGAACGCCGCCATCGGCGTCGCACGCCTTCACACAAAAGACCCCGCCGACAGCCGACGCGACGCCATGCTGTCACGTATCCAAAACGATCTTTTCGATCTCGGCGCCGACTTGTGCACGCCAAGCCTTGAGAGCGAAGCACCGGGGAGAGCGCTGCGGATCGTGCAAGCCCAGGTGGACCGCTTGGAACGGGAGATCGATGAGATGAACGGCGAACTCGCGCCCCTTACATCTTTCGTCTTGCCGGGCGGTGCGCCGGCAGCCGCGTTTTTGCATATCGCGCGAACCGTTGTACGTCGGGCGGAGCGCGAGATCGCCGCGCTCATGGAGCATGAAACAGTCAATCCATTGGCCCTCACTTATGCCAATCGGCTCTCCGATCACCTGTTCGTGCTTTCACGCCACATCAATGCGGCGAGCGTCGGCGACGTACTATGGGTACCCGGCGCGAACCGGGAATAAAAACGCGGGGAAGATGTGCGTTTTTAGATGCTGCAACGCAGCATTATTTCGTTTGACACCCCAGATACGACGAACTAGTTGTGTTGCCCTTTCCAAGCTGAAAAAACATGTAGACCGGCGCGAGGCCGGGCACCCGCTGGGCGTCAATTCCGTCCACCACATTCGCGGTTTTCGGGGGAACAGGTTCGAATACAATGAAAATACTCGTCGGAATCAAACGGGTCGTCGACTACAACGTCAAAGTTCGCGTCAAAGCGGATAAGACCGGCGTCGAACTGGCCAACGTCAAAATGTCGATGAACCCCTTCGACGAAATCGCGGTCGAAGAGGCGGTTCGCCTGAAGGAAGCCGGCAAGGCAACCGAAATCGTGATCGTGTCCATCGGTCCGCAGGCGGCGCAGGAAACCATCCGCACCGCGCTGGCAATGGGCGGCGATCGCGGCATCTTGGTGCAGACCGATGCGGAAGTTCAGCCGCTGGCGGTCGCGAAGGTGCTGAAGGCGGTCGTGGACAAGGAAAGCCCCAACCTCATCGTGCTCGGCAAGCAGGCTATCGACGACGATTCCAATCAGGTCGGTCAGATGCTGGCGGCCCTGCTGGGTTGGCCGCAAGGCACATTCGCCTCGAAGGTCGCTCTCGAAGGCGACAATGTCGCCGTGACGCGCGAAGTCGACGGCGGCCTTGAAACCATCAATTTGAAGCTTCCGGCGGTGGTCACCACGGACCTGCGCCTCAACGAACCGCGCTACGCGTCGTTGCCGAACATCATGAAGGCGAAGAAGAAGACCATCGACACCATGGCGCCCGATGCGCTCGGCGTCGATGTCAGCCCGCGCCTCACAACGCTGAAAGTTGAAGAGCCGGCGAAGCGTCAAGGCGGCGTGAAAGTCGCCGACGTCGCGGCCCTTGTCGATAAACTCAAGAATGAAGCGAAGGTGATCGGATGACTTCCCTCGTCCTTGCCGACCACGATAATGCCAGCCTGAAGGCCTCGACCCTCAGCGCTGTGACCGCGGCTCAACAAATGGGCGGCGACATTCATATCCTCGTTGCGGGCCAAGGCTGCGGCGCCGTTGCTGAGGCCGCCGCAAAGGTTCCCGGCGTGGCGAAGGTGCTCGTCGCCGACGCCGCTCAATACGCCAATGCATTGGCCGAACCGCTCGCCGCGCTGATCGTCAGCCTCGCCGGCGCTTACAGCCACCTCGTCGCTCCGGCCACGAGCGCGGGCAAGAACGTCATGCCGCGCGTCGCCGCGCTGCTGGACGTCGCGCAGATTTCAGACATCTCGGCGGTGGTGTCCGCCGATACATTTGTGCGGCCGATCTATGCCGGCAATGCGCTTGCCACCGTGCAGTCGAAAGACGCGAAGAAGGTTGTGACGGTTCGCGGTTCGACCTTCGACAAAGCGAAGACCGAAGGCGGATCAGCCGCCATCGAGAACGCCGCTCCCGCCGCCGATCCGGGTGTATCGACCTTCGTCAGCCAGGCGCTGTCGAAATCCGAACGTCCCGAACTGACCAGCGCGCGCATCGTCGTTTCCGGCGGCCGCGGCATGGGTTCGGGCGAGAACTTCAAGATCATCGAAGCGCTGGCGGACAAACTGGGCGCCGGTGTCGGCGCTTCGCGCGCCGCGGTCGATGCCGGTTTCGTACCCAATGACTATCAGGTTGGCCAGACCGGCAAGATTGTCGCGCCGGAACTTTATATCGCCGTCGGTATCTCGGGCGCGATTCAGCATCTGGCCGGCATGAAGGACTCCAAAGTGATCGTGGCGATCAACAAGGATCCTGAGGCGCCGATCTTCCAGGTGGCTGACTACGGTCTCGTGGGCGATCTCTTCCAGATCGTTCCGGAACTGACCAAATCACTTTAAGCCACGCATACCTTCTTCAAGTTTAGGCGTCCTTTTTAGAGTTAGTTTGCAGGACGGATACGATGAACCAAGCTGCCGCGAAAACTCCCATCGTCATCGCCAAAGTGGGCATCATTGGGGCGGGCCAGATGGGCGCGGGCATCGCACATGTGTGCGCGCTCGCCGGCTTTGACGTCCTGCTCTTCGACGTAAATTCCGAGCAGCTGAAGAAGTGCGTCGCGAACATCGAGAAAAACATCGCCCGCCAGGTGAACAAAGGTTTCGTCAGCGAAGCCGACCGGACGGCCGCGCTCGCACGCATCAATACGGCCAGCGAACTTTCGGCGCTTGGCGAACGCGATCTTGTAATCGAAGCGGCGACCGAGAACGAAGAGATCAAGAAGAAGATCTTCCGCGATCTATGCCCGTCCATGAAGGAGGACGCGATCCTCTGCTCGAACACCTCTTCGATCTCCATCACCCGCCTGGCTGCCGTGACCGACCGCCCGGACCGTTTCATGGGCCTGCATTTCATGAATCCGGTGCCGGTGATGAAGTTGGTGGAACTCATCCGAGGAATCGCGACCGAGGAATCGACGTTCGCCGCTGTGCGCGTGTTCGCCGAAAAGCTCGGCAAGCACACCGTTTCGTCGGAAGATTTCCCCGCTTTCATCGTCAATCGCGTCCTGATCCCCATGATCAACGAAGCGATCTACACGTTGTACGAAGGTGTCGGCACCGTGAAGGCCATCGACAGCGCCATGAAGCTGGGCGCGAATCACCCAATGGGCCCCCTGGAACTCGCCGATTTCATCGGTCTCGATACGTGCCTTGCCATCATGTCGGTGCTGCACGATGGCTTGGCGGATACCAAATACCGTCCCTGCCCCCTGCTGGCGAAATATGTCGAAGCCGGATGGCTCGGCCGTAAGACGGGCAAAGGCTTTTATGACTATAGTGGACCCGAACCCGTCCCCACCCGGTAGCCGCATCCCCGCTCGTGTCCGCCTCCATCCTCTCTTCCCAGCCAGCGGACCTTCAGGCGCCCTCTTTCATCGATAAATTCGCCTCAGGGGGGCTCCGCCCTTACCTGATCCTTTCAGTCCTCTGCGCGCTGCTTTACCTGCCGGGTTTGGCGTCGATCCCGCCGACGGACCGCGACGAAGCGCGGTTCATGCAAGCGACCAAGCAGATGATCGAGACCGGCGACTACATCCACATCCACTTCCAGGACGAGCCGCGTAACAAAAAGCCCGCCGGCATCCACTGGCTGCAAACCGCCGCCGTGAAAATCGCCGGTCGGGATCTTTCGACGTATTGGCCTTACCGCATTCCCTCGGTGCTCGCCGCATGGCTCGCCGTCATGGGGAGTTTCGCGTTCGCGCGGCGCGTCAGCGACGCCGCGACGGGATTCACCGCCGCAGGAATCCTCGCCACGAGCTTGATGGTGGTGATCGAGGCGCATATCGCAAAGACGGATGCCACGCTTCTCGCGGCAACGACCGTTGCCATGGGGGCGCTGGCGGTGATGTACGTGCGCCGCGAGGGTGCGCGCTTTGCCGTCGCCCTCGCGCTCTGGAGCAGCCTCGCGGTCGGCACGCTCGTGAAAGGGCCGGTTTCGCTGATGGTCGTCCTCCTCACCATCGCCGCGCTGGGCATCGCCGATCGGGGGGTAAGGTGGTTGAAACAGGCGCGTCCCCTGATCGGGCTTCCGCTCTTGCTGGCGCTGACCTTGCCATGGCTGCTGGCGTCATCGAACGGTGGCGGAAGTGCGGGTGGAAACAACTTCATCGTCGAAGCCGTACGGGGCGATCTGATCCCGAAACTCATCGGTGGACAGGAGAGTCACGGCGCGTTTCCCGGCACACATACCCTCGCGAGCTTGATCACCTTCTGGCCGTGGTCGCTGTTGGCGCCTTTTGCTCTTGTCCTTGGCTGGCGCCGCCGTGCGGAACCCTCGGTTCGTTTCTGCTTGGCGTGGCTTGTCGGCACATGGGTGATGTTCGAATTGGTCCCGACCAAACTGCCGCACTACACACTCCCGACGTTTCCGGCGCTTGCGCTATTGACCGCCATTGCACTCCGCAGCAATGCCTTGCAAGACTTAATGGGCACCATGTCCGGGCGCATCTATCGCGGACTGTGGGCGGCAGTGACCTTTGCGCTCGGCGGGGGGATCATTTTCGCCGCCCAGGAATACGGCGGCGATATAGCGATGGCGGGCATGACCGCTCTCATCCTCGCGGCCGGTGCAGCTCTTGCGCTGGCGACGTGGGCGAACACCAGGACAATCGCCCTTGCGGGAGTC
This sequence comes from Rhodospirillaceae bacterium, assembly GCA_050246995.1. Lineage (GTDB taxonomy): Bacteria > Pseudomonadota > Alphaproteobacteria > Rhodospirillales > Rhodospirillaceae > SHVO01. The sequence continues at coordinate 64,446 of JBFWVA010000010.1, forward strand.
GTTGCCGCGGCGTTTGCGGCGTTTTTGGCCGGCGGCTTAATCCCGAGCCTTAACGATCTCGCCATCAGCACGCGCCTGGCCGGAGCCATCGCACAGCATCGCACGAGCACGCAAAGCCCGATCGCCATGGCAGGTTATAGCGAACCTTCCGCCGTCTTCCTTCTTGGCACCGACACGATCCTGACGAGCACCGCAAGCGTCACGGACTATTTACTTTCCCATCCCGGCGCGATCGGCGTTATTGAAGCCGAGCATCTCGACGCGGTTACACGTTCCGTCGCTGGAACAGGTGGCGCGATGCGTAAACTTGCCGATATCGAAGGTTATAATTATTCGCGGGGCGATCCGGTGGCCCTTAGTGTCATCACGATCACCGCGCGGGAGATGCAACCATGATGTCCGATCCCTTACACCGCGCCTTGGCGCTGTGGGGTGTTGCGACCGCGATCACCGCCGCCGCGCTGATCCACTGGATCGATATCCCGCTCGCCCAGTTCTTTTACGCGTACCGCGAAACGGCCTGGGTCGGCTTTTTTGCCGCCATCACCGACTTCGCGAACGGCTTCATCTGGTATTCATTGTGCCTGATCGGGATGGCTGCGGCGATCCTGCGCCACGGGGCGAAAGCGAAGCAGCCCGACCCCGCGCGCAAGCGCAAGGAGGTCCGCGCCTGGTTGTTCATGATCGCCTCCATGGCAAGCTCCGGCATCTTCATCAACGCCCTGAAATTCGGTTTCGGGCGCCAGCGGCCGAAGTTCCTGTTCGCGGGCGGCACCAACGATTTCCTACCCTTCGGTGGCGTGACCATCGCCGACAGCAGCTTCCCGTCGGGTCATACGCAGTCCATCTGGACTGCGATGCTGGCGCTGTCGTTCCTGTTTCCCCCTCTGCGGCCGTTATTCCTGGTGATCGCGACCGTCATCGCTATGAGCCGAATCGTGGTGGGGGCCCACTATCTCGCGGACGTCGTCATGAGCGTCTTTATCGCTTTCGCGACCGTTCTGTTGTGGCAGCGCTGGTTCTCGAAGGATGGAATAGCGGTGACGCTGATCGAGCCGAGGTTCGTTAAGGCTTCTTGATCAAGTCCTGGACCATCTTCTCGACAGCCGGGCTGTCCCATACGACTTCACCTTCGACGCGGCCCAGCTCCTGCCCGTTTTTTCCGATGATGATCGAGGTCGGGAGACCGCGCAGTTTGGCGTCGCGGTAGAAACCGGTCGCGGCATCGAGGTAGAGCGGTAACTTCCAGCCCTGTTTTTCGACAAAGGGCGGAGCCACTTTCGGACCATTACGCTCCTGGTTGATGGCCAGAACCTGGAAATCCTTGCCGCCAAGCTTGGCGTTGAGGCGGTCGAGGGCGGGCATTTCCTTCACGCAAGGCGCGCACCAGGTCGCCCAGAAGTTTACAATCAGAACCTTGCCGCCAAAGTCCTTGAGGGTCTTGTCGGCGTCTTTTGCGTCCTTAAAGACCGTTGCGGGCGCCGGGACCGGCTTCTCGTGCCAGGTGAAATCCTTGGGGTCTATCTTTTCCGATTCGGCCGCCGCCGCAGGCGCCACGGGCTGAAAACCTGGACGGCTTGCCACCAGCGCCGTGGCAGTGATAATCACCGCCAAACCAAAGGCCGGCAGCGCGAAACCGAAGCGTTTTACACTTTTCATATCGTCTCCCTAACGTGGGCGGCGCCCGGCTAACGAGCGGCGGCCTCAGACCTAAGGTTAACATATGACGAGCAAGATGTGGGGAGGGCGATTTGCCGCCGGCCCCTCTGCAATCATGGAGGAAATCAACACCTCCGTTGGATTTGATCAGCGTCTTGCCAAGCAGGACGTGCGCGGCAGCCGCGCGCACTGCTCCATGCTCGTCGCCCAGGGGATCATTTCGAAGGCCGACGGCGAAGCGATCCAGGAGGGCCTGACCCGGATCGAGAAAGACATCTCGATGGGCGCCTTCGTCTTCAAACGCAGCCTTGAAGACGTTCACATGAATATTGAAAGCCGCCTATCGGACTTGATCGGTGAACCCGCCGGGCGGTTACATACGGCCCGCTCGCGCAACGACCAGGTCGCGACCGATTTCCGCATGTGGGTGCGCGCCGCCATCGATACGGTGGACGACGAGATCAAGAAGCTGCAGAGCGTATTGATCGACAAGGCCGAGGCCGAAGCGGGCACCATCATGCCGGGCTTCACGCACCTGCAGGCCGCGCAGCCGGTCACTTTCGGACATCACCTCCTCGCCTACGTTGAAATGTTCGGCCGCGACCGGGGCCGCTTCGCCGATGCGCGCAAGCGTCTCAATGAATGTCCGCTGGGCGCGGGCGCCATCGCGGGCACGTCGTTCCCGATTGACCGTCACATGTCGGCCGAGAAATTGGACTTTGACCGTCCCATGGCGAACTCGATGGATGCCGTGTCGGACCGCGACTTCGCGCTCGAATTCCTGGCGGCCGCCAGCATACTTTCGACCCACATGTCGCGCTTCGCCGAGGAGATGGTGATCTGGGCGAGCGCGCAGTTCGGTTTCATCAAATTTTCGGACGCCTTCTCGACCGGCAGTTCGATGATGCCGCAGAAGCGCAACCCGGACGCCGCCGAACTCGTGCGCGCGAAGGCCGGCCGCGTGTTCGGCGGCTTGTTCACGCTGTTGACGGTCATGAAAGGTCTGCCGCTGACCTATTCGAAGGACATGCAGGAAGACAAGGAAGCCGTCTTCGCGGCGTTTGACACCTTGGAGCTGTGCCTAGCCGCGATGGCGGGCATGGTCGTCGATATGAAGCCCGTCACCGAGCGCATGAAAGCCAGCGCCAGCGCCGGTTTCACCACGGCGACCGACCTCGCCGACTGGGTAACGCAAAAGGTGAATGTGCCTTTCCGCGAGTCCCATCACATCACGGGCCGCGTCGTGAAGCTTGCCGAAAGCAAGGGCTGCGATCTTTCCGAGCTGACACTAGCCGACATGCAGACCGTGGAGCCCCGCATCACCGAGGACGTATTCACGGTTCTGACGGCGGAGGCTTCCGCGGCAAGCCGCAATAGCTTTGGCGGAACGGCTCCCGCAAACGTGCGCGCTCAGGTACTCTCGGCGCGCGAACGCTTTTTAGGAAACGCGAAATGATCAAACATTGCGCTTTCGCTCTCGCCCTTTTCCTGGCGCTGACCAGCCTTTCCGCATGCGGTAAGAAGGGCCCTCTGGATGTGCCCGAAGGCGCCAGTTATCCGCAGCCGTATCCGCGTCCATAAGATTTAGAGCCATGCACCACTTCACCTACACAAACGGCGTCCTGCACGCCGAAGACGTCCCGCTGCCGCAAATCGCGAAGGAAGTGGGCACGCCTTTCTATTGCTACTCACACGCCACGATGACGCGTCACTACGCGGTATTCCGCGACGCCTTCGGCACGATGGATGTCACCGTTTGCTTCGCGATGAAGGCGAACAGCAATCTCGCGGTTGTGCGTACGCTGGCGGGAATCGGCGCCGGCGCCGACGTCGTCTCGGGCGGCGAGCTTCAAATTGCGCTGAAAGCCGGCGTACCGGCTGCCAAGATCGTGTTCTCGGGCGTTGGCAAGACCGATGCGGAAATCCGTCTCGCGCTGGCAACCGGCGTCGGCCAGATGAACGTTGAGTCCGAAGACGAACTGCGCCGCATCAGCGCTGCCGCCGCGCAACTGAATAAGCAGATGCGCGTTGCGCTGCGAGTCAATCCCGACGTTGCTGCGGGCACGCACGACAAGATCTCAACAGGCCGGAAAGACGATAAGTTCGGCATCGACTGGACGCTGGCGCCGGCGATGTACCGTAAGGCCCGCGAACTACCGGGGATCATCCCGAGTGCGATCGCGGTGCACATCGGCTCGCAAATCACCAATCTTGCGCCGTTCGAGGCTGCTTTTCTGCGTGTGCGCGATCTGGCGCTCATGCTGCGCGGTGAAGGCATCCCCATCGACCATCTCGACCTGGGTGGCGGATTGGGCGTGCCGTACGACCACAGTGCGGAACCACCGCCATCGCCCGCCGATTATGCCGCGATGGTGAAGCGCACGCTCGGCGAACTGGGTTGCAAGCTGACGTTTGAGCCAGGCCGCCTCATCGTCGCCAACGCCGGCGTGATGGTCTCGCGCGTGATTGGTTTGAAAGACGGAACAACCCGCCGCTTCATGATCCTCGACGCGGCGATGAACGACCTGATCCGCCCGGCGATGTACGGCGCGCGGCACGAGATACTGCCGGTTTATGAGCGCGCGATGGCCGCCAATGTGGCCCCTGTCGACGTGGTGGGCCCTGTGTGCGAAACCGCCGACCGGTTCGCGCAAGACTACCAGCTTCCCGAGGTTGAAACGGGCGATCTGGTCGCCTTCATGACGGCGGGAGCCTATGGCGCGGTGATGTCCTCGACCTATAACGCCCGGCCTCTGATCCCGGAGGTGCTGGTGAAGGGCAATAGTTTCGCGGTTGTGCGTAGACGGCCCACATTCGACCAGATGATGGCCCTGGAGCAGTTGCCCCCCTGGCTGTCGTAACAGCTAAAAGGGCGCTTTTACCTTGCAGGGGTTTCATTGAACGCCCCCGGTCAAACCCATAGACTGGCCGGATGCAGTCCGATGAACCCAAAAACCTTTCCCTCACTCTGCGCGAGGATCTGACGATCCAGCGCCGGCTTGCGGTGGCCTGGCTGGCGCTGGCATGGGAAAGGCTCTGGGCGCGGCTTTGGGTGAGCGCCGCGCTGATCGGCGTCTTCGTCGCCGTCGTTCTGACCGATCTTTTACCCACGCTTCCGCTCGCCGCTCATATCGCGGTGCTGTTGGCCGCCGCGGGCGGCATTGCTTACCTCGCCTCACGCCACCTGAAAGACTTCGCCTGGCCGACACGCGCCGAGGCGCGCGTGCGCCTTGAGACGCTGTCACCGGTCAAACACCGGCCCCTAACGACCGTCGAGGATTCCCTCGCCGCCGGCGCCAACGCGATGCAGCAATTGCTCTGGCGCCTGCATCAACGGCGCGCGAAAGACGATCTCGACCGGTTGCGGAGCGCGGGCCCCGCACCCGGCGTGGCGGGCCGGGACCGCTTCGCGGCGCGCGCCGTGGTCATACTGGTGCTCGCCATCGGTTTTGCGAGCGCCTGGGGTCATGTGAGCGACCGGATGCTGCGGGGCTTCCTGCCCTTCCTTGGCGACGACGCCGGCAACGCCGCCGTGAAATTGTGGATCACGCCGCCCGCCTACACCAATCGATCGCCGCTGTATATCGAACTGCCCGCGCCCACCGGCACCAAGAACCCGGACACGTTGGATATCCCGGCGGGCAGCAAGGCCCTTGTGATGGTGACCGGCGCGTCGCGTGATGCGTCGCTCGTGCTGGACGACGACAAATTCAAGCTGGAACGCCTCGCAGATCAAAGCCAACGCGGCGAGATGGCGCTGACGGAAACAGATCGGCTTGAGATCAAGAGCGGCGCGCGCACCATCGTCGGCTGGGATGTGAACTGGATCGGCGACAAGCCGCCCACGGTCGCGTTCACGACGACCCCGAACCAAGGTGCGCGCTGGCGTTTCCGCATCGACTACGACGCCAAGGACGATTACGGCGTCGCAAGCCTGAAAGCGGTTCTGCACCGCGTTCCAAGTGGAGAGGCCGCGAAGCCGATCGAGGTCCCAATCCAACTGCCGCCGTTCTCGCCGAAGGATATTCAGCAGAGTTCGCTGAACGATCTCACAGCGCTGCCGTGGGCGGGCATGAAGGTGAGCGTGCAACTGATCGCCACCGACGTCGGGGGCCTGACCGGCCACAGCGATATCTTTGAAGCGACGCTGCCGGAACGCGTATTCACCCACCCGGTGGCGCGGGAACTCGCGCGCGTGCGCAAAGGCCTGTTCATGAACCCGCGGGACGCCGTGCCGCCCGCGCTTGAGGCGGTCAATAAAATCCTCGCCGATCCGAAAAGCTTCGGAGCCGATCCTCTTGTTCATCTCGCGCTGTCGACGACGCGGTTCCGCTTCACCGAGGAGACGCCGGATCAGGCCGCGCAGTCGACACCGGAGCTTCTGTGGAACTCGGCCGTTCGCATCGAGGATGGCAACGTCGCCGTGGCCGAGCAGCGCCTGCGCGCCGCCGAACAAGCCTTGCGCAACGCCATTGACCGCGGCGCATCGCAGGAGGAAATCGACAAGCTGGTGAGCGAACTTCAGCAAGCCGTGGAGGAATACCAGCAAGCGGTGAACGAAAACGGCGGCAACCAGAAATCCAGCTTCAGCGCCAAGGAAGACAACGCACAGCGCTCGGCGGACATCGCCCAGTTGGCTGAACAACTCCGTCAGCTGTCGCAGATGGGCTCGAACGACGACGCGAAAAAGGCATTCGCCGAATTGCAGGCGGAACTGGATGATCTCCGCAACAATTCCGCCGGCAACCAGCAGAACAGTCAGCAGGTACAGGCCGCCGAGCGCATGCTGCAAGACATGCGCGACCTGGCCAAGAAACAATCAGAGCTTCTGGACAAGAATTTCAAGCAGGCTCAGCGCGATCAGCAAGGGCAACAGGGACAGCAGGGTCAACAAGGGCAGCAGCGTCAGAGCCAATCGCAGCAAGCCGGCAACCAGGGACAGAGCCCGCAAAAGGGCAATCAACAAGGCCAACAGCAGCAAGGTCAGAACGGCGAAGCCGCGGCAAAGGAGGCCGCACAAAGCCAGGAAGATATCCGTCAGCAGCTCGAGAGCCTGATGAAACAGATGGAGCAGATGACCGGGCAAAGCTCGGAAGGCCTGCAGGACTCGACGGCTGCCATGCGTCAGGCCGAGGGGGCGCTACGCGCAGGCGCCTGGAAGCAGGGCGTCGATCAGCAGGGCAAAGCGCTCTCGTCACTTGAGGACGGCATGTCGGAAGCGGCCCGCCAGATGGCCGAAGCGCTGTTCGACGAAGGCATGGGGGGGCTTGCGCAGCTGGAGATGGGGCAAATCCGCTACAAGCAGCAGGGCGGCCAGGGCCGCTCGGGCGGCGACGAAGTCGAAGGCGGCGTGCCGCGTGAGCCGGATACGGCGGGCATGGCGCAGCGTGTGCGCGCAATCCTGGAAGAGATCCGCAATCGGGCCAGCGACCGTACGCGGCCGGCCGCCGAGCAGGACTATCTGCGCCGCTTGATGAAGCAGTTCTAATCTTCGGTCGTCGTGTCCCAAACGACGGCGTAGCCGCCCTTGGCCAGATTAAGCTGGGGAAGCTCTAAACGAATCACGAATTCAGAAGAAGCGGCCGGATCGAGAAGCGCCGCGGGCGCATTCGCGGTCTCGGACTGAATGACTTCGTGTTTCTCGTTATAGAGCTCAAGGCGCAGGCCCGGGACCGTACGCGGAATGTCGCCGATGTTGGCGACATAGCCGCGCACCACCAACGTTTCGATGCCGCCGATGCGCTGAAGGCGCTTCGAGGATTCCGTGATGCTCAGGCCATCGCCGGGCTTAGGGGCTTCCACGCCGACCGTATCATACAGCGCTTGGATCTGCGGGAGGAGCTTGGCCAGTTCGGCGCGCGCGAACCACAGCGTCGCGACGATGATGCCGACGAAGCCGACCATCATGATCGCCGTCGTGTAAGCCGGATCGAGCGGCTTGCGGATTTTTACCGGCGCCGCGGGAGTTCCGCGGCCGCCGCCGGCGCGTGAGGCAATCTGCGCGAACCCGTCTTCAGCGCCGTCCTCGGCTTCCTCCTCCGTCTCGTCTTCGCCGGTGGATCCGAAGTTGGGGCGATCCGCATCGGGATCGACAAGCTCTTCGTCCTCGTCGGCGCCAAGCGCGGCCGCGGCCGCAGCGGCACTCTTGCCGCTCGGACCGCCGGACGCGCCAGCATCTTTTTTCTTCGCAGCGGCGTCGGTTTTGAGTTCGCCGGCCGCTTTCGGAGCGCCGGCGGCGCCCGCCACAAGCTCAGCTTCAGCCTTTTTGCCGCTGGGACCCGCGCCAGGTCCTCCGCTGGCGCCACCGTCGGCCAACGGGTCACCCTGTTCACTCGCGCCTTCCGCAGCAGCGCCCGCTGCTTGCGGACCTGCGCCAGGGCCGCCGCTCGCACCGGGATCCATCATCGACTGACCGGGTTGTGCGCCGGCCGCAGCGGGTGCGGCAGCCGCCGCGCCGGGGCCGCCGGACGCGCCGGCATTGTCGAGCATCGATTGACCAGGAGCGCCGGGAGCAACCTCAGAGCCGTCGAGCAACGACCGTGCGCCTTGGCCGGGCGCCATGATTTCATTTGAGATCTGCGACACGGCCGCCGCGCCGGGACCAGCGGGCAGATTGCGGTCCATCATCGATTGGCCGGGAGCGCCGGGAGCACCCGGCGCGCCAGGCTTCATCCACGACACTGCGGCTTCTCCCGGGGCGCCCTGCGCGCCCGCCGGGCCACGCATGGATTGGCCTGGCAGCGGCGCGGCGCTCACACCTTGCATTCCGGGTGGCATCGCGACCGGGGCAGCGCCGGGGGTGCCGGGCGGCACGATCTGGCCTTGCTGGTTCATCCAGGACACAGCGCCCTGGCCAGGGGCTTGAGCGGCGCCCGCCTGGCCAAGCATCGACTGGCCGGCGAGAGCCGCGGCCTGGGCCTGAGCGGGAGAAGTCGGGGCGCCGAGGCCGGCCGTCATGATATTCGCACCTGGCCCGCCCATAGCGCCGGGCGGCATCCCCGGCATGGCGCCCATCGGCATTTGGCCCGGGCCGCCTTGCATGCCAGGCGGTAGACCCTGGGGCATTCCTGGCATCCCCGGCATACCGGGGGCCATTCCGGGCGGCATGGCGACCGGCGCCGCACCTGGAGTTCCCGGTGGGACGATCTGACCTTGGGGGTTCATCCAAGAGATAGCGCCCTGACCGGGCGCCGGAGCCGCGCCCGCCTGGCCGCGCATCGATTGACCTGGCAAGGGAGCCGCGCCCGGACCGGCGTGGGCGCCGGGCATACCCAGCGGGGCGCCTTGCGGCATCTGCTGTTGAACGCCCGGCTGCTGCATCCAGGAGACGGCGCCCTGCCCCGGCGCGTTGGGCGCCGGCGGCAGCCCGGCCCGGTTGCCGGCGAGAACCGCGGCGGCCTGGGGCTGAGCACCGGGAGCGCCCGTAGCGCCCGGCTGCTGCTGTTGCGGCGCCTGGGAGCCGCGGGCTGTTCCTGCGAACCACGACTGCGCGGTTGTCGGCGGCGCGCCGGCGCCTTGATTAGGACGCTGCTGGAATTGATTGCGACGGGACAACATGGAGACCGCGCCGGGGGGGACAGGAGGCGTGCCGGGCGCCGGCGCAGCCGGATTGGGCTGCTGCTGGCGAAGCGGCGCGGCTTGCACGTTGCGGCCGGGTTCGCGCGGCGCGCCGAGCGCGCCGGCTTGTGCGCCACGTTGGCCTTCAACGGCGCCGAGCGCGCTGGCGAGAAGATTCCGAGCGTTCTGTGCGGCCGCGGCCTGCGCGTTGGGAATAGGCGGCACACGTTGAATGCCCTGCGGGCGCTGCTGTTGCGCGCGTTGCTGCGCTTGCGGCTGTTGACGCGCGGCTTGTGCGTTGCCTTGGGCATTAGCGGCTTGCGCGGCGTAATCGTCACCCATCACCGAAGCGAGGTCGAGCGATTCCACCTGCGCCGCCTGATACCAGGAATGCTGGCAGGTAGCACATTTTAGGGCTCGGCCCTTCTTGCCAAGGAGCTCACTGGGAAGCTCAAAGTGGGAAGCGCAGCTCGGACAGGTAATCCGCATTCGTTAACCGCTCGTACGAACGTCAATCTTCTATAGTACAAACGGTCGTGTTAATGGGAACTAAACGCCTCTCCAAGAGGGTTACCGAAGCGTAAATTATAGTATCGGATCACTCCGGATGGCGCTTGTCCGCAAAAAGACCGACTTTGTCGGCGACACAGTTCAACTGGAGGCTGTCGGACTGCGGTATGCGGACGGACCGGAGATCTTCTCCGATGTTTCCTTCACGGTCCCGCAAAGCTCCTTCCACTTCCTGACGGGTCCGTCGGGCGCGGGCAAGACCTCCCTGCTCAGCCTCATGTACCTCGCGAAGCGTCCGACCTGCGGCAAGCTGATGCTGTTCGGCGACGACGTGACCGACGCCAAGCGCAACCGGTTGCCGGCCATCCGCCGGCGCCTGGGCGTCGTGTTCCAGGATTTTCGCCTCCTTGAACATATGACCGCATTCGACAACGTGGCCCTGCCGCTGCGGATCGCAAAGGTCAGCGAAGCGGTGGTTGAGCGCAATGTCTCCGAACTCCTGAAATGGGTCGGTCTCGAAGAGCAGATGCAGGCCCGGCCCTCGGTTCTGTCCGGCGGGCAGCAGCAGCGCATCGCCATCGCGCGCGCCGTCGTGCATCGCCCGAAACTGATCCTGGCCGACGAGCCTACCGGTAACGTAGATGATGCGATCGCCGTACGTCTGATGCAGCTCTTTGTCGAACTGCACAAATTGGGCACGAGCGTGATCATCGCCACGCACAATGAACATCTCGTCGCGCGCTTCGCGTTCCCGCGCCTTCATCTCAACGCCGGCAAGGTGACGGCATTACCGCCGATGCAGCCATCGGAAATCGGCGCGGTGACATCATGATCGCCTTGCGCTCGGAACTTCCGCTCAAAGGCGACGCGTCGGGCCGCTTCGTGGTGTGGCTGGTGATGGTGCTGGTGTTCATGGCCTCTATCGCCGTAACGACCAACGCCTACATCGGCGCGTTGCTGGGTCATTGGGGTCAGAGCGTGACCGGTACGCTCACGATCCAAATTCCCGTGATGTTGGACGCGAAAGATCCCTCCTCGACCGCGGCGACCGAGAAGGTTCTCGACGTGCTGCACCGTCACCCGGCTGTCGAAAGCGCCGCGGCGGTGCCGCGCGAAAAGGTCACCGAGCTGTTGAAGCCCTGGTTCGGACCCGGCGAAGCGGTCGCCGATCTGCCGCTGCCGGTACTGATCGACGTGCGCATGTCCACCAGCGAACCATCGGCTATCACCGCGGTTTCCAATTCGGTGCAAACCGCCGCGCCGGGCGCGGTAATCGACGATCATCGCGCGTGGCTAAACCGCGTCATCGGTCTCGCCGAAGGTCTAGGCGCCATCGCGCTGACAACAATGGCCCTTGTGACCGGCGCGCTCGGTCTAACGATTGTGTTTGCAACCCGCGCGAGCCTTGCCGAGTTCGCGCAAGTAATCGACGTGTTGCATGTAGTGGGTGCGAAAGACGGATACATCGCCGGACAGTTCGCACGCCGCGCGCTTCTGCAAAGCCTACTGGGCGGCGCCGCGGGTCTGGCGATTTTTGCGCCGACGTTGGGCTTCATTGTCTGGCTAGCGGGCCGGATCGAAGAGGGCATCCTGCCTGACGTACGGCTTCCCCCAAGCTTGTGGATCACACTCGCGGTCCTGCCCGTCGCGGCGGGCGCCATCGCCACGATCACGGCGAATGTCACCGTCAGACGCGCCCTCGGGGCGAAGGTCTAGGCACCAAAGTCTGATCTCTGTTTTGACCGCCGAGATAGTGTAGCATCGCGCCATGCAGGCCGTTTTGTGGAAATCCCTAGTCGCGGTGTCGGGCCTTGTCCTTGTTGCATGGACGGTGGGCTTCCTGTGGTTCGCCTCGACAATACCGTCGGATGTCGGGGACACCTCGACGCACACCGACGCCATCGTCGCGCTCACCGGCGGCGCGGAGCGCATCGAGACCGGCGTAAAACTCTTGTCCGACGGCTTGGCTGAGCGTCTCTTCGTTTCAGGCGCGGGAGAACAGGTACGCACCGCCGACATTCTGGGGCGCTCGACGCCGATCAATCCGGACCTCGCGGCCAACATCACGATCGGCAAGGCGGCGGTCGATACCCCGGGCAACGCGATCGAAACCGCAGAATGGGTGCGAAGCCTTAACATGCGCTCCATCCGGCTGGTCACGGCCGCCTATCACATGCGCCGGAGTCTTCTGGAATTCCACGATGCGATGCCCGAGGTCGAGATCGTACCGCACGCCGTGTTCCCCACCGCCGTCAAACGCGACTGGTGGCGCTGGCCTGGCACCGCGAGCCTGATCGCACGCGAATATACGAAGTTCCTTCTGACCTGGGCGCGCCAGAGTCTCGAGTCCGACGCCTCCCCCCATCTTGCTCAAACCGACGCATCGGCCTAGACCAGCGCCGACATGGGTTTCGTTCTCATCAGATCCTGGATTTATCTGTTCGCGTTCCTGGCGTGGACGATCGGCTTGGCGCTCACGTGCATCCCGCTGCTCATTTGGCGGCGCACCACCCTGGGCGCCATCCGGGTGTGGGTGCACGGCGTCCGAAACCTTGCCCGTGTCATTTGCGGCGTGACCTTCCGGAGCGAGGGGCGCGAGCACCTTCCTCAGGGGGCATGCATCGTCGCTGCGCAGCACCAGTCATCATTCGAGACGTACGAGATGTTCCTCGAACTCAAGAATCCGGTGTTCGTGCTCAAGCGGGAGCTCATCTATATCCCTGTCGTCGGCTGGTACATGCAGCGCGCGGGTCTCGTGCATATCGACCGCGGCGCCGGCGCAACGGCGATGCGAAAGATGTTCCGCGAGGCCCAAGAAGCTCTTGCGGCTGGAAACCAAGTGATCATTTTTCCTGAGGGCACCCGCGTAAAACCGGGCGCCAGCGTGCCCTATAAACCGGGTGTTGCGGCGCTCTACGCGCATTGCGACGCGCCCGTAATCCCGATGGCGCTGAATACCGGTTACAGTTGGGGCAAGACCCGCATCCTCAAGCGCCCGGGCGAAATCGTGTTCCGCTATCTGCCGGCGCTGCCTAAGGGCTTGCCCCGCGATGAAATGCTGGCGGAACTGCGGCGCCGCATCGAAGCCGCCGACGCGGATCTCCGACCCTAGACGGAACACCGAGGACCCCTGCGGCATTATGGCCGGGTATTTCGGTCATGGAGGCTCTTGTTATGTTCACTCGGAAAAAGCGCGGGCTGCTCTCGAAGGTCGTACCGCTGCTGGCGATCGCCGGTGTCGCCCAATCCCTGATGCAGCGCCGGGGCCGGCGCGCCGGCGCTTTTAGCAAGCTTCTCGGAACGGCGAGCCTCGCGGCCATCGCGATGCAGAAGGCGGCAAGCCCCAAGCCAGGGCGCTGGTACTAGTTCTTCAGCCGGTAGCCGGTCTTAAAGATCCAACTGACAGCGCCGAGACCGCCAATGAAAAAGATGGCGGTCATCAGCATGCTGACTTCCACACCCACATCCGACGTTCCGTAGAAGCACCAACGGAACGCGCTGATGATATAAACGATGGGGTTGAAGAGCGTGATCGTGCGCCATGCGCCCGGCAGCATATCGATGGAATAGAACGCGCCGCCGAGGAACGTCAGTGGCGTGACCACCAGCATCGGAACGAAGCTCAACTGTTCAAACGACTTCGCCCATATTCCGATAATGAATCCGAGTAGGCTGAAGGTCGCCGCAGTGAGCGCCAGGAACGCGAACATGGCGATAGGGTGCTCAATGTGCAGGCCGACGAAGAACGTCGATGTGCCGAGGATGATCATCCCCAGCACGACGGATTTCGTGGTCGCCGCGCCGACGTAGCCCAGCACCGTTTCAACAGGCGAGATCGGCGCCGAAAGGAGCTCGTAAATCGTGCCTGTGAATTTCGGAAAGTAGATCCCGAACGAGCCGTTGGACATGCTTTCCGCGAGGATCGTTAGCATGATCATGCCGGGCACGATGAAAGCGCCGTAAGGCACACCGCCCACTTCCGACATGCGACCGCCGATGGCCGAGCCGAACACGACGAAATAGAGCGAGGTGGTCAGCACAGGTGTCAGGATACTCTGCCCGGCTGTGCGCAGGAAACGCGCCATCTCGAAACGGTAGATGGCCCACACGCCGTAGCGGTTAAAGCCGAGGATGTTCGTTTCGCTGTTCATTTTCGCTCGCTCACCAGGCTGACGAAGATATCCTCGAGCGAACTCTGGTGCGTGTTGAGATCCTTGAACGCAATCCCGATGTCGGTCATGCGCCGCAGCAGCGATGGGATGCCCGTGCGTTCGGCCTTGCCGTCGTAGGTATATTCCAAAACGGAACCTTCGGACTTGAGCTCAAGTTTCCAGTCGGCGAGTTCCGGCGGCAGCGCGGCAAGCGACTCCTGAAGCTGCAGGGTGAGTTGCTTCTTGCCCATCTTTTGCATGAGCGCGGTCTTTTCCTCGACCAGGATCAACTCGCCTTTGCTGATGACACCAACCCGGTCGGCCATTTCCTCGGCCTCTTCGATGTAGTGGGTGGTGAGAATGATGGTGACACCTTCGTCACGCAGCTTGCGCACCAGGTTCCACATATCCTTGCGCAATTCGACGTCGACGCCCGCGGTCGGTTCGTCGAGGAACAAGATTTTCGGCTCGTGCGCCAAGGCTTTCGCGATCATCACGCGGCGTTTCATTCCGCCGGAAAGGGTCATGATCTTGTCGTTTCGCTTTTCCCAAAGGGTGAGCGAACGCAGGATTTGCTCAATGCGATCCGGGTCGAGGGGCCGGCCAAAAAGACCCCGCGAAAGGCGCACGGACGTCTGCACCGTTTCGAAGGCGTCTGTCGCCAGTTCCTGCGGCACGAGCGCGATCTTGAAGCGTGCCTGGCGGTAATCCTTCTGGATGTCGTGCCCGTCGGCGACGATCTTGCCCGTGCTCGGCGTCACGATCCCGCAGACGATATTGATGAGCGTGGATTTACCCGCGCCATTGGGCCCGAGCAGCGCGAATATTTCGCCTCTGTTGATCTCAAGATCGACGCGCTTGAGGGCTTGAAGACCCGACGCATAGGTCTTGCTGACGTTCGAGATCGAAAGGATCGGAGACATAGGGGACCAAGACGAGGAAGGATCTCGAAGGTATGCGCTCGCCCGTTGGGACGCAAGCGCCGGACGGTGCTGCGTTGCAACAGCCCCGCCGTCTTGAAATCCTGGGACTTGAAAACGGCCTGCGCCGACGAGCCCTCGCGCAAGGCCTGGCTCGCCGTCCTTACGGCGGTAGCGAGCGCGCGGGGCAGGCGCAAGCCGAACGTAGCCGGGTCACGAAAAATCAAGCAGTATTCGCGTTGGAATTCCGTACGGATTTTTCCTATTTTGCGGCGCTGTTTTTCTGCCGGGGGTAGCCCCGGCTTCATTCCGCGTTCGCCTTTTAGGAATCTTATGGCCCTCGACGTCCTTCCCGCGCTTCGTATCGCTCAGACCATCGCCGCCGAGATCACTGCAAAACCGGCTCAAGTGGCCGCCGCCATCACCCTCCTCGACGAAGGCGCGACAGTGCCCTTCATCGCCCGCTATCGTAAGGAAGTGACGGGTGGCTTGGACGATACACAACTGCGCGTACTCGCCGAGCGCCTTGTCTACCTTCGCGAGATGGATACGCGCCGTGATGCAATCCTGGCCTCGATCAAGGAACAAGGAAAGCTCACGGAAGAGCTTGAAAAGAAGATCGCCGCCGCCGAAACGAAGGCCGAACTGGAGGATATTTACCTTCCTTTCAAACCGAAGCGCCGCACCAAGGCGGAGATCGCGAAGGAGAACGGCCTGCTGCCGCTCGCAGAAGGTCTCTTGGCGGACCGCGCCGCGGTCCCGGCGGAAATGGCCGCCGCTTATGTGAACGAGAAGGTCGCGGACGTGAAAGCCGCGCTGGAAGGCGCACGCGATATTCTGTCCGAGCAATTCGCCGAAAACGCCGATCTCGTGGGGCGTCTGCGTAACTACATGAAGGAACGCGCCGTGCTGCGCTCGCGCGTATCCGACGGCAAACAAACCGAGGGTGCGAAATTCTCCGACTATTTCGATCATTCCGAACGCTGGGCCAATGTCGCCGGTCACCGCGCGCTGGCTATGCTGCGCGGGCGCAATGAAGAAATCCTGATGCTGGACCTCGAGGTGGACGCCGACGACCCCGCGACCGTCAAACCGGCCGAACAGATGATCGCAGACACCTATGCGATTGGAAAAAAGCTG
Source organism: Rhodospirillaceae bacterium (assembly GCA_050246995.1). Taxonomy (GTDB): domain Bacteria; phylum Pseudomonadota; class Alphaproteobacteria; order Rhodospirillales; family Rhodospirillaceae; genus SHVO01. Next base: position 80,383 of record JBFWVA010000010.1, read on the forward strand.
CCCGGGGATCAGTGGCTGGCGACCGTGGCGAGCTGGACGTGGAAGGTGAAACTCCTCACCCGCCTGTCCATCGATTTGATGACAGATTTGCGCACGCGCGCCGAAGAAGAAGCCATCAACGTCTTCGCCCGCAACCTCAAAGATCTTTTACTTGCCGCGCCCGCAGGCTCCCGCACCACCATGGGTCTCGACCCCGGCATCCGCACGGGTGTGAAAGTCGCGATCATCGACAGCACGGGCAAAGTCCTCGCGACGACGACGGTCTATCCGTTCCCGCCGCGTAACGATGTGCGCGGCACACAAATGGAACTCGCGAGCCTGATCCGCAAGCACGGCGTTGAGCTGATCGCCATCGGCAACGGCACCGGCAGCCGCGAGACGGAAAAGCTGGTGGCTGACATGCTTTCGGCCATTCCGGGCGCGAAGCCGCTCAAGGTTATCGTCAGCGAGGCGGGCGCCTCGGTGTACTCCGCGTCCGAGTTGGCTGCTAAAGAATTCCCGGAACTGGATGTGTCGCTGCGCGGCGCCGTGTCCATCGCGCGCCGTCTGCAAGACCCGCTGGCGGAACTGGTAAAGATCGAGCCGAAATCCATTGGCGTGGGCCAATATCAACACGACGTCGACCAGTACAAACTCGGCCGCTCGTTGGAAGCCGTCGTGGAAGACGCGGTGAACGCGGTGGGCGTGGACCTCAACACCGCCTCGGCCTCGCTGCTGGCGCGCGTATCGGGTCTGACGTCGTCACTTGCCGACGCGATCGTCGCGCATCGCAACACTTCGGGCGCCTTCAAGGAACGTAAGGAGCTCTTGAAGGTCACGCGCCTCGGACAGCGGACATTCGAACAGTGCGCGGGCTTCCTGCGCATCCCGAACGGTACGGAGCCTTTGGATGCATCGGCCGTGCACCCGGAAGCCTATGACGTCGCGAAGAAGATCGTCGCGGCCTGCGGACGCGACGTGCGCGAACTGATGGGCGACAGCGCCGCTTTGAAGGCCTTGGATGCCAAGGTGTTCGTGGACGAGAAGTTCGGCTTGCCGACCGTGCGCGACATCATCTCGGAATTGGAAAAGCCCGGCCGCGACCCGCGGCCTACCTTCAAGACCGCGACGTTTGCCGAGGGTGTCGAGGAAATGAAGGACTTGGTGCCGGGCATGTTGCTGGAAGGCACCGTGACCAACGTGGCCGCCTTCGGCGCCTTCGTGGACATCGGTGTGCACCAGGACGGATTGGTCCATGTCTCGCAGCTCGCCGACCGCTTCATCAAAGACGCGCATGAGGTCGTCAAGGCGGGCGATGTGGTGAAAGTGCGCGTGCTGGAGGTCGACATGGCCCGCAAGCGCATCAGCCTCACCATGAAGAAGGACGGCAGCGCCGCTCCCATGCCGCGCGGCGAAAAGCGCGACGCAGGTCCGCGTGGGCCGTCCGTGCAGAACTTCAACAAGCGCGAAAACAAGCCCGCCGCGCCCTCGCAAGGCGCATTCGGCGCAGCGTTCGCGGAAGCCTTGAAGCGCAAATCGACTTAGCGAACAAATCCGCGTGGGGTGCATTCCTCTTAGATATCAGGAGGAGCACCCCATGACAGTCACCTACGAAGTGGTGGAACACGATGGCGGCTGGGCCTACCGCGTGAAGGGCGTGTATTCCGAAACATTTCCAACTCATGACCGCGCACTTGATGCGGCGCGGAAGGCCTCGCAGCGTCAACATCTCGGTGGACTCTCCACCGCGATTTCCTATCAGGACCGCGAGAGCCGGTGGCACACCGAGATGGTGGACGGGAACGATCGGCCCGATACCGAGGTTGTCGATTCGGGCGGAACGGGCAACAAGCTCAACTAACCACCCGTATCATTGCCACGATGGCGAAGCGTGTAAGGAATGGGGGGATGCGCCTTAATCGTACGCACTGCGTCCTGCAAAAGCCGGCATACATCCTCGTCGCTTGCTCCTGCGGCCGCACGCATCGCCGCCGTATTGAGCAGCGTCCGCAGCGGTCTATGGCCGGGCGGCCCAGCCAGCGCGAGATAGATAGGTAAACCGTCGCGCACCGTCGCGCGGATGAATTCGACGAACGGCGGGTGCCGGATAATATTCATCTCGCTGTGCAAAAGCGTGAGGGTCAGCGCAATACCGCTTTGGCCCTGAATCACTGCGGGATCCAGGGTCCCAAAGACGCCGGTGAGGTCGGGGCGCCAATCTTCTGGAAAGGATGGGAGCCGCCGCCACGCGCAATAGAAGGCGCGGCACGGCGTTGGGCGGCTGTCGTAGATCGCGCAGCCACCTGCCCCGCTGTCGGTGCAGTGCCGGCACCGCGTGCCGGACTGTTTCTGAATTTCCGGGTCGTCAATCGTCGGTGCGATACAACACACCCTACACGCGCCGCACTCACGGCCCGGCACCACGCCCGCAGTGCCCATGCCTCATCCAGCCTCCCCATCCTAGAAGATGAAGAGGCGGGACGTTTTCCCTACGGCGGGAAGACGTGGGTTATTTCAAATTGCCCGGCCAGATATGCACGAAACCGTCGCGGTTCGGCATCTTCACTCGCGGCAAGGACTTAGCGTTCATGACGTCCTTCGCTCCGATGATGCCGTTCAATTTCAGGATATAGGCCGTGAGGGCGTAGACTTCGTCATTGGTGAGGGTTTGCGGATTGTTCAGCGGCATGGCCCGGCGCGTGTAGTCGAAGATGGTGGTCGCGTAGGGCCAGAAGCTGCCGATGGTTTTCACCGCCTTCGCCGTACCGAGAGTGCCTTGACCGCCCGTGAGCGCATCGGCCGGCTGACCGACTCCGTCGAAGCCGTGGCAAGCGGCGCATTTCTCGACATAGATGTCCTCACCCTTGGCGGCCGTGCCGCTGCCGGCGGGAAGGCCGCGGCCATCCGGCGCGATATCGATGGCCCACGGCGCGATGTCCGCTTCGGTGATGGGCTGGCCGAGACGCGGCGCTTCCGCGGCGGCGGCCGGGAATGCGAGGACGGTGAGGATGAGGACCTTACGCATAAACATGGGTCACCTCGCCGCCATTGGCCACGTTCCACGTCGTCATGCCGTTGTAGTGATAATTCGCTTTGTTGCCGCGCGCGGCGATGAGGGCATCGCGCGTCGGCTGGAGGTATCCGGTATCGTCGGTGACGCGGCTTTGCAAAACGGCGGGCCCGCCGTCCCACTTCCATGGCGCCCTGAAACGGGTAAGCATTTTCGGAAGCACGGGACCCGAGAGCGCGGCGACCGCCCAGCTTTTTCCGCCGTCGGCCGAGACTTCGACTTGCTTCACCGTGCCGTTGCCGGACCAGGCGAGACCGGAGATTTCGTAGAGACCCGGCCCTTGCATTTGGTAGCCGGGCGATGGCCGCGTGATGATCGACTTGGCGTCGAGCTGGAACTTGAACTGAGCCGTCTTTCCATCGGCAAGCAGGAGCGAGTAACGCGACGTTTCATAACGCGTCTGCATCGGCTCTTCGGTCAGACGGAGGCGGCGCACCCACTTGATGTTCATATTGCCCTGGAAGCCGGGCACCAACAGGCGTACCGGATAGCCGTTGTTGGGGCGCAGGCGCTCGCCGTTCTGATAGAGCGCGACAAGTACGTCATCCATACACTTGGTCAGCGGGATCGAGCGCGTGACCGCGGAGGCGTCGCCGCCCTCGGCGTAGACCCATTTCGCTTTCGGGTCGATGCCCGCTTCATCGAGCAGTACAGACAAAGGCACCCCGGTCCACTCGGCCGCGGAGAGGAGGCCATGCAATTGCTGCACGGAACCTTTCACCGCCGTCGAGCCGTAGAGAGAAGCGCTGTTGCCCGCGCACTCGATGAAGTGCATGCGCGAGGTCATAGGGTAGCGCAGAAGCGAATCCACGGTGAACTTGAGCGGACGCTTAACGAGGCCGTGGATGACGACCATGTGCCGGGCGGGGTCGATCTCTGGAACCCCGTTGTGCGTGACTTCAAAATGAAGCCCGTTGGGTGTCACCATGCCTTCGAGGAACTGGTGCGGGGTGCGCCCGGACGCGGAGCCGGGCTCGTAGAGCGGATTTTGATCAGGCAGCGTACGTTGAACGCCTTCCTCGAACCGCGAAGGTTGGGTGTAGGGCAGCGGCCGTTTGCCCGGTTTCGTCACCCACTCCGGTATTGAGAGCGGTTCAGCCTGGGCGAGGCTCGCCGCGCCGAGAACGCCCGCGACCGCGCCGCCGCGCAAGAACATGCGCCGGTGCAGGAGACCGTTGCCGGCCACGGGTTCGAGATCGGTTCCTGGTTGATTTCGCTTGGCCATGCCTGCCCTCCCCGGCTTGTGCGACTCGACCTTAACACTTTAAATCAATGACTTACAGCCGCCGTAACAGAGAACCCTAGGCGCGCGACCGCGTTGCTAATTAAAATTCAAGCACCTACGTGTAGGGGACATATCCATGACCACCCCTTCGCCCATCGCCCAGCAGATCTGGGACATGAAATACCGCTTCACCGCGTCTGACGGTACGCACGTCGACCAGACGGTGGCGGACACGTGGGCGCGCGTCGCGAAAGCCTTGGCCGCGCAGGAGAAAGACCCTGGCGCTTGGACGCCGCGCTTCGAACGCGCGATGAACGATTTTGTATTCCTTCCGGCGGGCCGAATCCTCGCGGGCGCTGGAACGGGCCGAAAGGTCACGCTCCACAACTGCTTCGTGATGGGAACGATCGAAGACGACATGTCCTCTATCTTCACACATCTCAAGGAAGCCGCGCTGACGATGCAGCAGGGCGGCGGCATCGGTTACGACTTCTCGACCCTGCGTCCGAAGGGCGCGCCTGTGAAAGGCGTCGGCGCGGACGCTTCCGGCCCGTTGTCGTTCATGGACGTGTGGGACGCGATGTGCCGTACCATCATGAGCGCTGGCGCGCGGCGCGGCGCGATGATGGCGACCTTGCGCTGCGATCATCCCGACATCGAGGAATTCATCATCGCCAAGCAAACGCCGGGCCGATTGACCATGTTCAATCTGTCGGTGCTGGTCACGGACGCGTTCATGACCGCGGTGAAGGAAGACAAAGACTGGGAATTATCCTTCGGCGGACAGGTCACGCGGACACTGAAGGCAAAGGCGTTGTGGGATAAGATCATCCGCGCCACCTACGACTACGCCGAACCGGGCGTCATCTTCATCGACCGCATTAACGCGCGGAACAACTTGGCCTACGCCGAGACCATAAGCGCGACCAACCCCTGCGGCGAACAACCGTTGCCGCCCTACGGGACATGCCTGCTCGGTTCTATCAATCTCGCGCGCCTAATTGAGGGCGCCTTCACGTCGTCTGCGCGTCTCGACGAATCGAGGCTCACCGAGACCATCGCGGTCGCCGTACGCATGATGGACAACGTGATCGAAGCCTCTAACTATCCGATCCCGGCGCAGCGGGCGGAAGCGACGCAGAAACGCCGTATCGGCCTCGGCGTCACCGGTCTCGCGGACGCGCTCATCATGTGCGGCCAGCGCTACGGCAGCGCCGACGCCGTCGCGACGACCCGACGCTGGATGGAACTATTCCGCGACGCAGCTTATGGCGCATCCGTAGACCTGGCCGCTGAAAAAGGCCCCTTCCCTCTGTTTGACGCGGATGCCTACCTTGCCGGTGAAAGCGTCGCGGCGTTGCCGGCGAACCTGCGCGCGCGCATCGCCGCCCACGGAATCCGCAACGCGCTGGTCACGTCGATCGCGCCAACGGGAACGATTTCGCTGTTCGCGGACAACGTGTCCTCGGGCATTGAGCCTGTCTTCAGCTTCGTGCACTCGCGCCGTGTCCTGATGCCGGACGGGACGCGCAAGGAGCAGGATGTGAGCGACTACGCTTACCGCGTGTTCCGCGAGAAAAACGGCGAGGCGCCGCTGCCGGAGTATTTCGTAGATGCGCAAGTTCTCGCGCCGGGCGACCATCTCGCCATGCAGGCCGCAGTGCAGGATTATATCGACAGCTCCATTTCCAAGACCATCAACGTTCCGGAAGATTTTCCGTTCGAGCGTTTCGCCGACGTGTACATGCGCGCTTACGACATGGGATGCAAAGGCTGCACGACTTATAGGCCCAATGCGGTGCGCGGCGCGGTGCTGGAAGTCAAACGCACCGACGCTCCCCCTTCATTCGGCGGCAACGAAGAGCCGGAAGCGCGCCCGGAAACATTGCCCGGTCGCACCTACAAGCTGCGCTGGCCGGAGAGCGACCACGCGATCTACATCACGGTGAACGACATCCTGTCGCCCGACGGGCGCGGAAAAAATATTCGCCGGCCGTTCGAGGTGTTCATCAATTCAAAAAACATGGAGCACTACGCTTGGACAGTTGCGCTCACACGCATGATCTCGGCGGTGTTCCGGCGCGGCGGAGATGTCGGATTCGTGGTCGAAGAGCTGAAGGCGGTCTTCGATCCGCGCGGCGGGCAATGGATGAACGGGCGCTACGTGCCCTCGCTGCTCGCCGCCATCGGCGATGTGATCGAGAAGCATATGCTCGATACCGGTTTCCTCGCGCAGGAGCGTTCGGCGCGCCAGCGCGGCGAAACCAAAATCGTGAACCTTAAAAACGCAGCCGGTGGACGCGATCGGCGCTTTCGCGCGTGTCCGAAGTGCGGGACATATGCGCTTCTCAGACAGGAAGATTGCGACACCTGCACGAGCTGCGGGTATTCCAAGTGCAGCTAGCCAACCCCCACTTGGGTTATCCACAGCTTGCCCCCGGACTTATCCACAGATACTTAGCCAACCCTTTGATATTAAGCAACATTACTGTTCTATGACATCGTCATAAAACTGCTGCATAACATCCCGGACTTTGAGACAGTTCCGACGCGGGCCGTCCGCCAAAAGCCGTGAAAACGGATAGAGCGCTGACGGCGCGCATGAGTTTCGGGGATGGCCATTCGCGCGCACACGCACAGCGGAGAGACAAAGACCCCTCGCGCCACGCCGGGCGCAGGCGCACGCATGCGCAAGACGACGAACAAGAAGCGCTTTACACGCCCCGACCGCGCACCGCGCTGGAGTAAGGCCGCGCCCATCGCCTTCAAGACAAGCTCGACCCTCGACGATGCGATCGCCACGGTGATCGCCGGTTGCCGCGATCACTGGCAGATCAATCTTCCAGCCGCGCTGGACGGCCGTAATGCGGAAGGCGTGCATCAGGTGCGAGTCGGCCTGCGCCGCTTCCGTTCGGCGCTTTCGCTGTTCAAAACGTTCGTGCCCGAAAACCAACGCGACTGGCTGAATACAGAAGGAAAGTGGCTTGCCAATCAATTGGGTGCGGTCCGCGATATGGACGTTTTCCTCGCCGACCTTGAGAAGCGCAGTCCGAAGGACGATGCGTCCGCCACCGCGCTCGGGGACGCCGTGCGCGCCGCGCGCAGCCGCGCGCGCGCCAGCGCAGTGAATGCGCTGCGCGGCCCCCGCATGCGGCGGTTCGCCGCACGCATCGAGACGTGGCTGGACGGTCACGGGTGGTATGTTGACGGGGCTGAAATCCCCGACGTCGGCGCCTTTGCACGCGACGCGCTGAACAAGCGCCTGAAGAAAATACAAACCGTCGCCGCGCGCGCCGACAAACTCACCATCGCAGAGCGCCATGAGCTGCGCATCGCGGTGAAGAAGCTTCGTTATGGCCTCGAATTCCTGACGCCGGTGTTGCCGGAGAAACGTGCCGCGCGCATCAATGCCGTCCTCAAGCGATTGCAAGATAGCCTTGGCCATCTCAACGATCTCGATGTCGCGGAACGCACGCTCGCCCTGGTGTCCGCGCGCGCAACCCCGGCCCAGCGGCGCCGGATGAAAAAGGCCGGCGATGCCCTCATGGCCGCGCACAGCAAGGCCGCCGCCAAGGCGGAACCGGAAACCGAGCGCCTCTGCCACAAATTGGTGAAGTTGCCGGCGTTTTGAGGGATATACATCCCTCGAACGAAATCGGAGGCGCGGCATGCTGACCAAAGATCGCATCGCTTTTCAGCGGGCGCAGTTCAAGGACCTGCATCGGTCCGGTTGTTTTGTCATTCCCAACCCTTGGGATCTCGGCAGCGCCCGTTATCTCGCGAGTCTGGGCTTCAAGGCGTTGGCAACCACCAGCTCCGGTTTCGCCTGGACGATCGCGCGCGCCGACAACAGGGTCGCCGTCGAGGACGTGATTGGGCATCTTCAAAGCCTAGCAGGGTCCATCCCGCTGCCCGTGAACGCCGACTTCGAGGACGGTTTCTCCGATACTCCCGAGGGCGTGGAGGCTAATGTCGCGCGCGCGTGCGCGACCGGTATCGCCGGACTTTCGATTGAAGATTCCACACCTCATGCCGACCAGCAGCTACGGAGCATCGCGGATGGCGCGGCCCGCATCCGCGCCGCGCGCCGCGCCATCGACGCCGCCGGCGGCGATGTGATCCTCGTCGGCCGCGCGGAAAACTTCATCGCGGGCCGGCCCGATCTCGACGATGTCATCGCGCGCCTTTCGGCCTACGCTGAGGCCGGCGCGGATTGCTTGTATGCGCCCGGCCTTACGACTGACGACCAGATCACGGCGCTGGTACAGGCCGTCGCGCCCAAACCGGTGAACGTCCTGGTGGGACAAGCCGGTTTTACGGTTGAGCGCCTCGCCGCGCTTGGCGTACGCCGCATTAGCGTGGGAGGCGCACTGGCGCGCAGCGCCTGGGGGGCGTTCATGACGGCGGCGCGCGAAATCGCGGAGCACGGAACGTTCGGGAGTTTCACCGCGGCGGCCAGTGGCCGCGACATCAACGCGCTGATGTCCGCGCGGGACTAAGCCACCAGCTTCATCATCATCTGCTCGAGTTCCGGCGTCACTTTGTACATGTGCCGGTATTGGAGCACTTGCTTCGCGATCAACTTCAGCCGCTGCTCGAACGACATAAGGTGCGCCGGTTTCAAGAGCGGCGGGTTCATCGGCGGAACGTCGGTACGCTGGAATTCGACCGCCATGCTGACGCGGGACTCCTTGGCGAGCGGCGAGCTTTTGCTGCCCCAATGCAGCACGGCCTGATTCCACGCGAGTACGTCGCCCGGCTTGGCCGGGAGCGCGCGAATGCTGGGAAGCTCAAAGCGCCACTCGCCTTCGCGGTTAGTTCCATACGTGGGATCATGGCGCGCCGGCACGACATACATGCAGCTCGTCAACGGGGTCGCCTCGGTGAGCGGAATCCACACGGTGATGGAATTGGGCGTGCCGTCGGGACGCAGTGTCGCACCGCCTTTGTCGCGGTGGGGCGTCCACCCGGAATCGCCCTTCTGTGGGTCCACGTTCCACACCCAAAAGTCCGGGAGCATGGCGTAGCCGCCGAGAAGCTCGCGGAACAGGGAATCAAGCTGGCAGAACGGAAGCCAGAACTCGTCGTAAAGAAACGCGAAGACCGGAGACAATCCCTGGCTGCAGAATTTGCGCACCGTCTCGGCCATGAGGGCGAGATCCACGCTGAAGGGAACGTCCCGCAGCTGGAAATATCCGTCGAGCAGGAGTTGCTCGCGGATAGCAATGATGCGCGCGGGCTCGAGCGCGATGCCGGGGGCGGCCCGCAGCAGACTTTCGTCCTCGATATGTAGACGCGGCGCTAGCGCCGCCCAGGTTTCGCGCTTCGAGATGGTTTCGAGAGATAGGACGGTCATGTGAATGTCGGGGAAAACGGTCGTGTGAGAAACGTCTTTCAGCTTCTCACGCCCGCGCAAAAATGCAATGCAGATGGTATCAAATGAGGGAGCGGGAAGGCCTTATGCCGAGCGATGCCAGCGATGACGATATTCTGCGCGGCTTGAATATGTTGATCGCGGGCAACTACGATCTTGTCCCCTACGATGAACCGGCGAGCCCCGGCCTTGATCCCGAACATGTCTTTGCGCTGGCAGCCCGTTACAGCCCGGCGCGCGCCCCCCGCAACATCGACGTCTTGGATCTCGGATGCGGCACTGGCGCGCAGCTTGAGCGCGCGGCGGGCCTGACGACCGGGAAGATCGTCGGCACCGACCTGTCGCAGTCGGCTTATGTGAAGGCGGTGGCACGCACGGCGCGCTTTGGATCGCGCTGCCGTTTCATGTGCGCCGATTTTCTGGACCTCGACGCGGAAAGCCTGGGTCAATTCGATTTGATCTACCACGTCGGCGTCCTCTACGTGACACCGCCGCCTGTACAACGGCATCTTTTGAGCCTTATCGCGGACTGCTTGAAGCCAGGCGGCATCGCCGTCATCAGCTACTATGCCGGCACTGTGCCGCTGCTGATGGCCGGGTTGCACAAAGTGCTTCGTGCGAGCGCCGACAACGCGGAGTCGCCCGCCGAACAAGTGCGCACCGCCCGCGCGCAGATCAGGGTTATCGGGGATACCATCGCGCGCCAGGCCGGAGATCACCGCTTGATGGCGGGCGTGCTGCAGCAGGTGTCGAGTACGCAAGACACCATCTTTTTCCACGAGATGTTGAACCAGAGCTTCGGGACGCTGACGACCTCGGCGCTCGAGATGGCGCTTGGTGCACGCGGCGTGCATTTCCTCAACTGGATGCAGCCCGCGCCGTTCGAAGCTGACGCCTCACCGAAAGCACGCGCCATGATGGCCGACGCCTATTCATTTGCCGGCGGCGGCTATTTTTACGGTGTCTTTCAGAAGGACGCTTAGGCGACCGGCGCCGCGGTCATCGGCGTCGACAGTTCGAGCGGTAACGCGGTCGAGTACTTGATCTCTTCCATGACGAATGTCGAACTGACGTCGCTCAACGCCACGCGCTTGATCAGGCGCTTATAAAACGAGTCATAAGCGTCCATGTCTTTCACCACCACGCGCAGCAGGTAGTCGATATCGCCGGCCATGCGCCAGATGGCCGTGATCTCGGGCATTTCCTTCACAGCGCGAGCGAACTTCTGCAGCCAGACATCGTCGTGCTGGCTGGTGCGGATAATGACGAAGACCGTCAGACCGAGGTTGAGCCGCTTCGCATCGAGCAGCGCAACCCGCGCCTTGATGATGCCGGCCTGCTCCATCTTTTGGATGCGCTTCCAGCACGGCGTCTGCGAAAGCCCAACCTTCTGCGCGATCTCCGCGATGGAAAGGCCGGCGTTATTCTGCAAAAGGGCCAAAATCTTGCGGTCGATGGGATCGAGCATGGCGACTCCTAGAGGCGCGAGGCGCCTCGGTCCTGGGTGCACAGCACAAACGGCGAAAGGCGATAGAGCTGTTAATAAGGGGAATATTCATCTCTTTTTGAGATGATTGTCCAGGCTAGGAAGATATTTCTTTCCCTCTTTTCCTGTTTTCTGCTATCCGGCATGGGACTCGAAATTTACCCGGCGACTCCCTATGTGGATCGCCCCGGGGCTGGATGTGGTGGAGTTCGCGATGGCCGGTGGCCTTGTTTCAATGCTGCGCTCGATCAAAGCGCGCGACCCTGCAGCGCGTTCGTTATTCGAAATCGCGCTGCTGTACCCCGGCATTCGCGCCATGGCGTTCTATCGCGTCGCGCACGCGTTGTGGGGCATGCGTCTTTTTTTCCTGGCCCGCCTTGTGTCCGAGGTCGGCCGCTGGCTATCTGGCATCGAAATCCATCCGGGCGCGGTCATCGGTAAAAACTTCTTCATCGACCATGGAACGGGGGTCGTGATCGGCGAAACCGCGATCATCGGCGATGACGTCACGATGTATCACGGCGTCACGCTGGGCGGTGTTTCCACCGCCCAGACGGGTCTGCGCCGTCACCCTATCATCGAAGACAAGGTGATCATCGGCGCGGGTGCGCAGGTGCTGGGACCCATCACCGTGGGCCACGGCGCGCGCGTGGGCGCCAATGCGGTCGCGGTGCGTACTGTGCCGCCTGGCGTCACCGTCGTCGGCATCCCCGCGCAGGAGGCTCTGCCGCGGGGCGCCGTGCAGGTCGATAATTTCGTTCCCTACGGCTCATGCGACGACAAAGCCGATCCAACCTCGCGCGCGATCGGGGCCCTGCTCAACGAAGTCGAAGCCTTGCGCCGGCGCATCACGCAGGTGGAAAGCGAATTCCGCGAACCGTCGACCGCGAATTCCTGGCAGTCCAATGAGCCTCGCCTGAAGAAAGTGCACGACGCGTCGGACCTTAGCGGCTAAGCGGCCACCGGTTCTTCGACCTTCACCACCACCAGCGTCCGTTCCTGCCCCCAGGGCATCGAATAGGTAATCCGCTGGCCTTCCGTAAGGCCAATGAGGGCGGCGCCCACCGGCGTGAGCACCGAGACGCGTCCTTCCGTGATATCGGCTTCGTGCGGCATGACCAATGTGATCAGGACCGGCGACGGCCGTGCGAGGTCGTGGTAGCGAACACGCGCGCCGAGGCGCACGACGGGTTTGGATGTCGCCGGAACGACCTCAGCGCGATCTAGTTCATGTTCCAGGTAGCGGCCGACGGGCGTATCGGCGGCGAGATCGGCGAGTTTCGAGAGTTTCTCGAAGTCACCGGCAAGTACAGTCAAGGGCGGCTCGTAAGAGGCGAGCATAGGGGAATCCTTCAAATAAAGATGAGCCGACGCGCCGGAGCGCGAGGCCGTTTTGGTTAGGGCTGGAATAAGGGAGCGCCTAAGAAGCGGCGCTTTGTGATGCGAGCCTATCGGCGCGCGCGCAACTTCTTAGGCCCCGCCGCCTACGATGAGGCGACCGGCGATGCCGTGGTCTAGGAAGAGCGTACAAAGATTCATGGACGGAACATGGGCTCCCTCCGGCGAAAGTCAACCCCGCGCGCTTGCGGATGACGCCGCGCCTCGGGATATACTGGCCAACCTCTTCGCCGCCCCATCACAGGATTTCCCATGGATACGCTTACCCAGGCAGCGGTGTTTTTCGGCGCGGCGGTGCTCGTGGTGCCGATTTTCCGCCGCCTGGGGCTGGGGGCGGTGCTGGGGTATCTCGCGGCCGGCGCGGTCATCGGACCCTACGGCCTGTCGCTGATCGCCGACGTGGAAGCCGCCGCGCATCTCGCCGAATTCGGCGTGGTGCTTCTCCTTTTCATCATCGGGCTCGAACTCAACCCGACCCGCCTCTGGACCATGCGGAGCATGGTGTTTGGGCTGGGCAGCGTGCAGGTGCTGGTGACCGGGGCGCTGCTGGCGATCGCGGGGGTCTATTTCGGGCTGGGCGCGGGCCCGGCCATCGTGATCGGAGTCGCACTGGCATTTTCTTCGACCGCTTTCGTGCTGCAGACGCTGGCCGAGCGCGGCGAGTTGAAAGACCGTCACGGGCGCGCCGCTTTCGCGGTACTCCTGTTCCAGGACATCGCGGCGATCCCGCTTCTCGCCGCCGTGCCGTTCCTGGCCCCGGACCAGATCGAACGCGATGCCGCCTCGCTGTTGCTGGGGGCCGCGCGCGTGGCCGCCGTACTGACCGCCGTCGTGATCGGCGGCCATTTCCTTCTGCGCCCGATCTTGCGCATCGTCGCAAGCACGCGCATTCCCGAACTGTTCACCGCCACCGCGCTTCTGATCGTGAGCGGCACGGCGTTACTGATGAATTCTGTCGGCATCTCGATGGCCCTGGGCGCGTTCCTCGCCGGCGTGCTGCTCGCCAATACCGAATACCGCCATCAGCTGGAAGCCGACATCGAGCCTTTCAAGGGTCTGCTGCTCGGCCTGTTCTTCATGTCGGTCGGCATGGGACTGAACCTTGGCCTGATGAAGAATAACGCGCGCGATGTCGCGCTGCTGGTCGCCGGCCTTATGATCGTCAAGGGCGCCGTCCTCTTCGGCGTCGGACGAATCTGGGATTTGAACAAAAAAGCCGCTGGCGACTTTGCGCTTGCCCTTCCTCAAGGCGGTGAATTCGCCTTCGTCATTTTCGCGGCGGCCATCGGCGCCGGATTGATGACGCGTGACATCCACGATCTCCTGGTACTGGTGGTCAGCCTTTCCATCGCCGCCACGCCGCTCGCGCGGATCGGTTATGACTGGCTGACGCGCGGCCTCGTGCCGCCGGCCGATCCCGACTATGACGTCGCGCCGATCACGGACCATCCCGTTATCATCGCGGGCTTCGGGCGTTTCGGGCAGATCACCGGACGCATCCTGGCCGCCAAGCACATCCCGTTTATCGCGCTGGACGCAAGCGCCGAGCAGGTGGACTTCGTGAAGCGGTTCGGCGCGGAAATCTATTACGGCGACGCCTCGCGGCTGGAACTGTTACGCGCCGCGCGAGCGGAAAGCGCGAAGATCTTGGTTTTGGCGATCGACGATGTCGAAGCCTCGCTAAGGACTGCCGAAACCGTGTCGCGGCACTTCCCGCACCTGCAAATTTACGCGCGCTCGCGTAACCGCCAGCACACACACCGCCTGATGGACCTCGGCGTGCGTGTGCTGCGCCGTGAGACCTTCCTGTCGGCCCTGGACCTTACTAAGGAAGTCCTGCGCGGCCTCGGTATCAGCGCGAAGGAAGCCGAGCGTACGGTGAAGACTTTCCAGGAGCACGACGAGCGCCGCCTCGCCGAACACCACACGCACTATAACGATGAGGAAAAGATGCGCAGCCTGGCCAAGAGCGCGGCCAAGGAACTGGAAGAGATGTTCATGCGCGACGCCGCCGAACAGGTAGCCGACGAGGCCAAACCTAGCCGCTCGCGCGCAGCCTAATGTGCGGATAGTTTCGCGTCTGCTGACGTGGGATTGACGTTGGCACGGCCCCACCAAGCCAATTGGACACCCAAGGCCTCACTAAGTTTTATACCGGCGTCAGCTGCTGCAATATCCAATTCCAAGAATCTGGAATCTTTGAAAAACTTCCTCACCGCCTCATGGTGCGCTTCAATCCATCGCACGAGATGGTCCGTCGTTACGCCGTAACCGCGAGGCATCCCCGGTATGTCAGATACCGCAAGGCGATCTTGCAAATTTCCCCACCTGACGATCGATGAAGCAATCAACGCGGGCTCGCGCCAATTGAGGAGAAAGAGACATTCGGGATGAGAGCGGCGAATCCACGCGAGGATGCTAAAATCGAGATTTGGCCAATAATTGATGCCGTCCTGAGGAAGGCAGACATCGGCCTGCGTGATCGCATCGTATTCATCGAGCGATGCAAACGGTTCTCGGCCCATATAAAAGTTGTCATAAATGATCTGGCCAACAAGGCCGCGCGGACATTTCCAGTGGGCCGACTTCAAGCCAGACCGCTCCAAGGCCTCGTGCACTGTTGACGTTCCCGATTTTGGGAACCCGACCACAAACAACTTCATTTCGCGTGAAATGCGGTATCCACCCCTATGCCAACGCGTGCAAACACGTGCCAACGACGCAAGCGTAGAAGAAAATGCTAGCTTGGAAATTCAGCGGCGGTAGTAGGGAAGCCCGTATGTAACTATCTTTTCGCGATATGCGCCTGTTTCCGCTGACATAGCCGTCAATAGCGGGCATCCGCTGGCGTAGGGACTTGACGGCTGATATGACCGCGTTCGCCTTTGTTACATAGTCACACAAGAGATTCGCTAATGACGGAGCCTCTAAATTACAGCGACGACTTCCTGCGTTCGATTTTGCAGAAGGTGCGCACTATCGCCATGGTCGGCGCGTCTTCGCACTGGAATCGCCCCAGCTACTTCGTTGCCAAGTACCTCAAGGCCAAGGGCTACCGCGTCATTCCGGTCAATCCGCAGACGGCCGGCCAGGAGCTTCTCGGTGAAAAGGTTTATGCCTCGCTGAAGGACATTCCCGACAAAATCGACATGGTGGATGTCTTCCGCGCCTCGGAATACACGCCTGGCATTGTCGAAGAAGCCATCGCCATTGGGGCCAAGGTGGTGTGGATGCAGCTCGGCGTGCGCAACGACGAAGCCGCCAAGAAGGGTGAAGCGGCGGGTATTACCGTCATCATGAACCGCTGTCCCAAAATCGAATTCAGCCGTCTTGCGGGAGAGCTGTCCTGGAGTGGAGTGAACTCGCGCTTGATCTCAAACCGCGCGCCCGCGGCCCCGACCGCCGGCGCCGTGCGCGGCGCGCCTCGCCCAGTGGCGGCGGGCGACTACGGTTTCGAGACTCGCGCCGTGCATTCAGGCGCGATGCCGGACCCCGTCACCGGCGCCCGCATAACGCCGATCTATCAAACGGCATCCTACGTGTTTAAAGACGTCGATCACGCCGCGTCGCTCTTTAATCTTCACGACTTCGGCTATCTCTATACCCGCGTGTCCAATCCGACCGTGTCCGTGCTCGAAGAGCGTCTGGCGAGTTTGGAAGGCGGCCGCGCGGCGGTCGCAACCGCGTCAGGCCACGCGGCGCAATTTATCACCTTCTTTACGCTTCTCTCGCCGGGCGATGAGTTTGTCGCTTCGCGTAACCTCTACGGCGGCTCACTCACGCAGTTCGGCCTTTCGTTCAAGAAGCTCGGCTGGAACTGTCATTTCGTCGACCCCAACGACCCGGAGAACTTCCGCAAGGCGCTGACGCCGAAGTGCAAGGCGATCTTCATCGAGAGCTTGGCCAATCCAGGCGGCATCGTGCTTGACATCGAAGCGATCGCGAATATTGCGCATGAAGCCGATATTCCGCTGATCGTGGATAACACGCTCGCGACCCCGTATCTGTGCCAGCCTTTCTCCTATGGGGCGGATATCGTGCTGCATTCGACGACCAAGTTCCTGTCGGGGCACGGCAATGCGCTGGGCGGCATGCTGATCGAGTCCGGGCGTTTCGACTGGGCGCAAGGCAACAAGTTCCCGTCCCTGACCGATCCGGAGCCCGCGTATCACGGCTTGAAATTCTACGAGAACTTCGGCGACTTCGCCTTCACGACCAAGGCGCGCGCGGTGGCACTGCGCGATTTCGGTCCTTCGCAAGCGCCGATGAACGCTTTTCTTACCATCATGGGCATCGAAACACTGGCGCTGCGCATGGAACGCCATGTGAAGAATGCGCAGGTGGTCGCGGAATTCCTGGAAAAGCATCCGAAGGTCGCGTGGGTGTCGTACGCCGGCCTTCCCAGCAACAAGTACTACGCGCTGGGGCAGAAGTATCTGCGCCGGGGCGCGGGCGGTGTCATGACATTCGGCCTGAAGGGCGGTTTCGATGCCGGTTCAAAGCTGGTGGAATCGGTGCGGCTGTTCTCGCATCTGGCCAACATCGGCGATACGCGCAGCTTGATCCTTCATCCCGCCTCCACCACGCACCGTCAGTTGACGCCCGAGCAACAGGTTGCCGCCGGCGCGGGACCGGATGTGGTGCGTCTGTCGGTGGGAATTGAAAGCGCCGACGATCTGGTGAGCGATCTCGATCAAGCCCTGGCGCTGGTCGGATAACGTTCGTTAGCCAAGCGCTTCGCGCACCGCCCCTTCGAGCTGTGCGAGGGTCAGCGGCTTTTGCAGCACCTGATAGTCGGCCCAAGCGTCGCTGAGGCCCTCGCGGCCGTATCCAGTGATAAAAAGGATCGGCACGCGGTCCTGCGCGAGCTTTTCGGCTAACGGAAAGATCGCGACACCGCCAAGGTTGACGTCGAGCACGGCAAGTTCAGGTTTCTTTTCCGCCGCAAGCGTGAAACCCGCGTCAAGGCGGCTGGCGTGGCGTACGCCTCCCGCCCCGAGTTCAAGCAGCATATCCTCGATCAGAAATGAGACGAGGCTTTCGTCCTCGACGAGCAGGACATCAAGGCCCTGAAGTTTCGCTACTACACCGGTCATATATGTGTGCGTTCCTAGAGCGGGATTTCAATGGTGCAGGTGAACCCTTCCGGCGGATACGCGGAGGAATATGTGCCCTTAAGCTCGGCATTGACCGCACGTTCGATGAAGCGTGTGCCGTAACCCAGCTTGCCTGGCGGCTGCGCAACCGGCCCACCGCTTTCGCGCCATGTGAGGCGCAAGCGATCCGCCGCCACGTACGACCAGATCAGATGCAAATGACCGGCTCCAGCCGATAGCGCGCCATATTTCACCGCGTTGGTGGCAAGCTCGTTAAGCACCATTGCGACCGGAATGGCGATGCGTGGCGCGAGAATGACTTCCGGTCCTTCGAGATGCAGACGCTCGCGCGTGCCGTAAGGTTCAATCACGGACCACGCGATATCGGCCAGGACCGCGCTTTCCCATTTCTGGTTACTCAGGATGTTGTGCGCGCTGGACAACGCGAGCAGACGTGATTCCGCGGCCGTGCGGTACGCGGCGTTTTCAGGGATATCGGGAAGGCCGCGCGCAACGATGCCTTGCACCGCGCTCAGAGTGTTTTTGACGCGGTGATTGAGCTCGTTCATCAGCAAGGACCGATGCCCTTCGGCATGTACGAGCTGGCCGGCAAGCTTACTGGCGAAGAGGAGCCCTAGCAGCAGCATCGTCGCACCCGTCGCGATCGTCAGGACGAGGGAATCGCGTGCCGGGCGGTCGAGGCTCGCTTTAGGAATGCCGATCGCAAGGACCCAGCCGGTTTCCTCAGACCGTGTGAAGGCGGCGAGAGTCGGCCCTCCTTCTAGCGTGGTGGCGGGCACGAGGCCGCTGCTGCCTTTGGCGAATTCGGATCTGAGATAACTGCTCGCTCCCGTGATCTCGTTTGTCGGAGGGCGCGGCTGCCGCGCGACGTGATGCGATTCGGCATCATACAGCGAAACCACCCATCCGTCGGGTAACGCAAGGCGACGCAAGATTTCGAAATAGATTTCACGCGGCGGACTATAGCCTACAACATAGGCCACCTCGCCGCCGCGCATGACCGGCACATTCACGGTGAAGGTTGGTCCGTTCGTTATACCGCCCACGTAAATGTTGGAGACGGCGGGCTTCTTGGTCTTCATCACGACATCGAATGCATCGCGGTTCACCCACGGAGCGAGCGAGCCGCGACGCCGGCTGTTGAAGACATGATTGCCCTTCGCGTCACTGATCGCGACAACATATCCTTCGCGCACCTGAATGAAGCGTTCGGCGTCGTCGCGGAATTCTTCGAAGTCGCCCTCGGCGAGTTCGGGCTCGAGCGCGAGAATCTGCAGTGCCGAAAGCTGGTTCTGGAGTTCGCGGTCAACCGCCGCCATGCCGCTTTTCGTGATCTGAAGGACGCGCTCGGCGGCTTCGTCACGGGTGCGCTCATATCCGCTGTAAACGATGAATCCGGCCAGCAGCAGGACCGGCAGAATGGTGCCTGCGACAAGCAGGCCAAGGCGCACATGAAGCGAGAATGACCGCGCGCCGGGCACGAGTACAAAACCGCCGGCCCGCCGACGGTCGGCAGCTTCGGGAGCTATGTCGCGATGGGTATCCATCTTCAGCCCTGCCGGTCACCGGCCTCTCCGTCGCACGCCCCCTGGTCGGGCGCGGACTTCCCACACATCAAATTGTTATCGTTGCGCTGGAGGCAAGTCTACCAACGTTAAGACACACGCGAAACGTGTAGAAGAGCGGCGCTGCCGCAGCGGAGAGCTATTGGGCGGCCGCGCCGCGACCCTCGGCTTTTGTCTTCAAGACCGCCATCAACCCCTTCTGCAGGGAGGTGGTGGTATAGGGCTTCGTGACGCACACCCCCGCCTCGTACCCGTCCATCTGTCGAGTCACGAGATTGTATCCGGTACCGAACACCACGGGCGTACCACGCTTAAGAAGGTGCTCGGCGAGCGGAAAACTTTTGCGGCCATTCAGATTCACATCAAGGATCGCAAGATCGAAGGTCTGCTCGCCGATACGTTTTTCTGCGTCTTCAAAGGTGCTGGCGATTGTGACGCTAGCGGCGCCGAGTTCGCGCAGCATTTCCTCGGCGTCCAAGGCGATGAGAAACTCGTCTTCAACCAACAAAACATTAAGACCGGCAATAGTTTTCATTTGGGACCTAAAACGGGAAACTGATTTTGCAAGTAAGGCCACCCGACTCCAAATTGTGGGCGCAGGCCCCCCGCAGATCGTGCGCCACCGCATTGCGGATAAGCCGCATTCCAAAACTTTCCACGACGCGCGAGACCGTGATCTGCTTGTCCAACGTCTCGATCCAGTCCAGAACCAACTCGCGTCCTGCCGCGTCGACCTTCACGATCCATTTGATCTCGAGCTTGCCGCCGTTCTTTGAGAGCGCGCCGTATTTCGCGGCGTTGGTGGCAAGCTCGTGTAGCGTCAGAGTCAGCGCGAGCGCATGCTTCGGCGGCAAGTCGATATTCGGCCCGTGAAGGATCACACGCTCTGACTCACCGAACGGCAGGATCTCCGCTTCGATGATCTGCTTCAGCGAAGCGCCGGTCCAATCTCCCGTGGTTAGGAGATCGTGCGTCGCGGCGAGCGCCCCGATACGGCTTTTCAATGTCTCCGCCAGCTCGGCGCGGTCGGCCTTGGTGCCCACCGTCTGATTGATGATCGAGTTGACCGTCGCCAGCGTATTCTTCACCCGATGCTGCAGCTCGTCCATGAGACGGCGCATCTCCTTCTCGAGATGCCGCAGTTCGGTGACGTCCTTGAGGATTAGGCCCACGGCCGTAACACGTCCATCCTCCTCGTAGGGATAAACGTCTATGAGAAAGTCGCGCATCCCGCCCGACGCTACCCTGACGGTCACTTCAAGATTGACCTCTTCAGTGCCGCGCTGAAAGACGTCCGCCATAGGGCCGTCCAACTTCTCGAACAGACCGAACGCCATATCCTTAAGGCTGCGGCGAATGTGGTCTTCCACGGACTGACCGTTGAGATCGGCAAAGTGCTGATTGATCTTCAAGAAACGGCGGTTACGATCGATCAGCGCCATGCCCACGGGCGCCGTCTTATACAGCGTTTCGATTTCGCTGGAGCGCTGGCGCGCAAGCCCGACGTTGCGGGCGAGGTCAGCCTGCGCCTGACGAATCTTTGTCACATCGGCGAAGACAATAACGATGCCGTCGATGGACTCATCGACAGCCCGATACGGCAGAACCCGCACGACATAACTTTCCCGCGTCTCGTCGACATTGAACTCGTGTTCGACCGCCTCGCCTTTTTCCAACACCTCGCGCGCCCATTTCTCGAACGGCTGACCGGCTGGCGACACCAAATCGGAGAGTGGGCGGCCCTTGTCCTGGTCCTGAAACCGGAACAGCGAGCGGGTCGCAGGCGTAAAACTGCGAATCCGGAGCTTATTGTCGAGGAAGACGGTCGGAATCTCGGTGCTTTCGATGAAGTTCTGCAGATCGCTGTTGACGCGCGCCAACTGGTCGACCTTGTTCTTCAATTCCTCGTTGACCGTCGCGAGCTCCTCGTTCGTCGATTGAAGCTCTTCGTTCATCGACATCATTTCTTCGTTGGTGCTCTTGAGTTCCTCGTTGGAAGTCTCAAGCTCCTCAACGGTGGTGCGCAGCTTTACCCGCGTTTCGTCGAGTTCGTCTTCCAGCTGTTTGATGTTGTCTTCGTCCACCGTCTGAGGCGCATCCTCGTCCTCCACGGACTCGATACGCGCCGCCGATTCCTGAAACACGAGAAGCACTTCATCCTTATTCAGCGGATGAGCGCTGAGACTAACGAGCAGCGTCTCGTCGGTTTCATCGACGCGGATATTCCGCCGCGCGGTTCGCTTGCCGGTGCGGCGTACCGTATCGAGCACAGAGCGTATGGGTGAACGGAGCGCACGCTTAGCAAGGTCCGTGATTCGGGGCGAAAGCGTGCCCTCGGCCAATTCAAGGAATCGCCCGGTGCGGGTGGAGGACCGGATGACATCATTGAGTGAATTCACCACTACGTGCGGGGGCGCGTAGTGCTCCATGATCGCGCGGGTCATGGCATCGGCGCGATCATTGTGCGACTCCGCGCTTCCGTTCTCGGGCATCAGCACGCCGGTGGAGGGATCGAGCGAAAGCGGCATGTGTACCGACTGCCGCACACCGCCCTTGCGCTTGAAGACACGCGCCGCGGCGTCGGCGGCATCAAATAGATCGGTGCGGCCGCCGATATTCTCGGCCGACCCCAGGAACAGCCAGCCATTCGTGCGCAGGGCGTAGTGGAACACCGGAACGAGGCGCTGCTGCAGCGACGGATTGAGATAGATGAGCAGGTTACGGCACACCACCATGTCCACGCGGGAGAATGGCGGATCCTTGATCAGATTGTGATTGGAGACGCGCACCATATCGCGAATCGACTGCACGAGCGCGAAGTCGTCTTCCTGAGCAAAGAAATAGCGGTCCAAAAGCTCGACGGGTACATCGCGGACAGCGGCGGGCGGGTATTTAGCCGCGCGCGCTTTCTGGAGCATCGGTTCATCGATGTCGGTGGCGAATATCTGCACCCGTGGACGCACATCCATGCGCGCCAGGGCTTCAGAAACTAGAATCGCGATCGAGTATGCTTCCTCGCCGCTCGAGCAGCCCGGCGTCCAGATGCGGACCGTGTCGGCGACGCCCTTGTCGCGCAAAAGCTCTGGGATCACTTCGCGCCGCAGGAAGTCGAACGCCTCGGCGTCGCGAAAGAAGCAGGTGACGTTGATGAGAAGGTCGCGGAATAAGAGTTCGGCTTCCTTCTCGTTGGCCTTAAGCCGTTGCAGGTAGTCGTCGGCTTGTGAAAGACCGAGCACCTGCATACGCCGCTGGACGCGGCGAAGCATCGTTGAGCGCTTATATTGGCTGAAATCGTGTCCGAGGCGGCGGCGCAGCTCCTCGCAGACCTTCATCAGGAATTCGCCGCCTTCAGACAACGCCGGCGGCCCGGCTTGGCTCCGCTCGAAGTAGTCGCGTAGAGCCGAAGGCATATCGCGGACACTTAGGATCTTATCGACAAGCCCCGTGGCAACGGCCGCCTTCGGCATGCCGTCGTACTTCGCGCTGTCGGGCTCCTGGACGAGGGTAAGACCGCCGGCCTCTTTCACCGCCCGCAAACCCTCTGCGCCGTCGCCGCCCGTACCCGAGAGCACAATACATCCCGCGTTTGGGCCTTGGTCGACCGCGAGGCTGCGGAAGAAGACGTCGATCGGGCGGCGGAAGCCGCGCGGCTCGGAAAAATCGCTGAGGCGCAGGCGCGCCTTTTCCATGACAAGGCTTTGGTTTGGCGGGATCAGGTAGACACAGTTGGGTTCCACCGCCGTGCCATCAACGACCTGGCGCACCGGCATCGAGGTGCGGCGACTCAAGAGCTCGGCAAGCATGCTCTCGTGATTGGGGTCCAAGTGCTGGACCAGCACGTAGGCATAGCCGGAATCGTCCGAGACATTCGTCAGGAAAGTCTGAAAGGCTTCTAAGCCTCCCGCGGAAGCGCCGAGGCCAATGACGGGACAAGGGGCAGGATGGGCGCCCACTTCAGGCTTGTCAGGCGGCAGAAGCGGCTCGAGGCTTTCCAATTCTTCGATGGGCATGAGAACTAGGTGAAAAGTTGTGGCTTTACGTTTGGCCACAACGCTCTAGCTCTCTGAATGTTCCACCTAGACTCTAAATTTGGAGCGGTTCTGCAACCGCCCAAAAGGCATAGCGCGCCGGGGCTTGGGGCCGTCGGCGGCGCTCGCTCGATTGGTGGGCCTCTAGAGCCTCTAGAGACCAGAAACCTTACGTACAGCCGCCACCACCCGGTCTACATCGGCATCCGCCATGGCGGGGAACAGCGGCAGGCTCACACACTTCGCGTAGTAGGCCTCCGCGCCCGGGAACGTCTGTCGGCCATACAAGCCCTGATAATAAGGCTGAAGGTGGACTGGAAGGTACTGGACCCCGACGCCCACGCCCTCGGCCTTGAGGCGCGTCACAAAGTGGACGCGCTCCATGCCAATCTGGGGGAAGTCGACGAGAATGGCGTTGAGGTGCCAGCCCGGGTTGCCGCCGACGCGGCGAATGGGCTGGATGACGGGGGCGAGCGGCTTCAGGGATTTCTCATATCGGCCCATGAGCTCCGTGCGCCGCGAGAGCCAGCCCGCCAGTTTCTTGAGCTGACTGCTGCCCAGCACGCATTGCATGTCGGACAGCCGGAAATTCCAGCCCAGCTCCGGCATCTCGTAGAACCACGGATTAGGCGTGCCGTCAGAGGCGTGGGTGAATTCCTTCATGACGGGATCGTCGTAGTTCTTCTCCATCCCGTGACAACGCAGGATACGCAGCGTCTCGGCCAATTTGGAGTCGGCGCACGTGATCGCGCCGCCTTCGCCCGTGGCGAAAGCCTTCACCGGATGGAACGAGAAACAGGCGCCAGCGACGTCGGGCAAACCCCCGACGGGCACGTTCTCGTTCCCTGGGTAGGTGCCGCCGAGCGCATGGCAGGCGTCTTCCACGACGGCGATGTTGTGCTTCTTGGCGATGGCGACGATCCCGCGCATGTCGCAGCACTGACCGTTCATATGGACGGGGATAACCGCTTTGATCTTCCCGGGCGCGCCACGCTTGATTGCCGCCTCAAAGTTTTCCGGGGTCATCAGCGCGGTCGTGGGATCCACATCCGCGAAGATCACGTCGGCGCCGACATAACGCGCGGCGTTGGCCGTCGCGAGGAACGTCACCGTCGGCACGATGACCTGGTCGCCCGCTTTGACGCCAAGCGCGAGCATCATGAGATGCAGAGCCGTGGTGCCCGACGAACACGCGATCGCTTCGTTCGCGCCGCAGACCTTGGCCAGATCAGCCTCAAATACGTCGACGGCCGGACCGTCCGTCATCGGCGCGCCGGAGCGCAAGAACGCCACAACGGCGGCAATGTCATCCTCGTCGACGATAGGGCGGGCGTAGGGCAGCAACGGCTGCGAGACGGTCATCGGCTAAGTTCCTCTAAAAAGGGCGACCCGCAATAAGCATGACCTTAGGCAGCCTGCAAGACCCCCTTGTTACACGGCCCTTTTTCAATACTACGTGGGCTTATGTTACGCTGGCCGTCCCGCCCGAGTGGCGAAAAGGAGGCTTCCATGACTGCGCGATTCTCCCGTCCGGCCGCCGTTGTCGTTTTCGCCGCGGTGCTCACCATTGGCACCGCGGCCTTCGCCCATCACGGCTGGGAGTGGGCCGAGGAAAAGCAAACCACTTTGGAAGGCACGATTCGGGAAATCTACATCGGCCCACCGCATCCGACGCTGAAGGTGGAAACGGCCCAGGACGGTGTGTGGCAGATCGACCTCGCCAACCCGAGCCAGACGTCGCGCTCCGGTTTCGCGGAAGGCTCAGCCCAGCCCGGGAATAAGGTTGTGATCCTCGGCAACCGGTCCGCTCGGAAGGATCAGAAGCTGATGAAAGCCGTGAAGATCACTGTCGAGGGCAAGGACTTCCTGCTCTATCCGGAGCGCATGCAAAAATAGCTTATGGAGCTCCTACAGGCGCTGCACGATGCGGGCTTCGCCGCGGCGCTGCGGCGCGCAACAGTCTTCTATCCGTTCCTGAACGCGTTCCACATTTTGTCGATCGGCATGATCGTGGGCGCCATCGGTACACTTGACCTGCGCTTGCTTGGGGCGTTTCGGGCATCCTCGCTGAGCCAACTGGCGCCGCCCCTTGCGCGCGTTGCAGCGATTGGCGCGGGTCTCACGCTGTTGACGGGCTTCTTCCTGTTTAGCGTCCAGCCGAAAGCCTATGCGGCGAACCAAGCCTTCCTTGTGAAAATAAGCCTCGCGGCCTGCGGGATCATTAATGCCCTCATTCTCCACAGGACGGCCGCGTGGAAGCAGGCGCTGACGGATGGTCCCGTGACCGCGGGGGCCAAGGTCCACGCGGGACTGTCCCTTGCGATCTGGACCTTGGCGGTGATCTCGGGCCGCTGGATCGCCTTCGTCGACTAGAGCTTTTCCGGGCGTACCGGATTGACCGAGTCCGCGCCCGCGACCGTCATCCACTCGCGCACCCGCCAGGACTTGATCAGGCCGTTCGTCACATAAGGATCCGTGCGAGCGAAATCCTCGACCGCCGCTTTGTCGTCGGCCCTGAAAAAAAGCACCGCGGTATCGGTGGGCTCGGTCAACGCGCCGCCGAGCACAAGCTCGCCCCGATCATGCGAGGCCCACACCTTTTCAAGGTGCGCCTTCCTATAAAGCGGACGCTTCTCGAGATAGTCGGGCGAGGTTTCATAGAACAAAAGGAAGTGTTTCACGGCTTGTCTCCGGTGCAGATATTTCCGTGGGCGACGTCATAGTGACGCACAAAATCATCGTACGAAGACAGGATCGCGCGCGCTTCAGGCTCGACGACCGCGGTTTCGATTTTATCGCCCGCGAAAGCGCGGATCGAATCGAGCGTGTCCCATAAGGTCACGGCCAGGAACTCGACGCGGTTATCCTCGGCGCGCCGCAACAGATAAGCGCCGCGGTGGCCTTCCAGCTTCGTAAGCGCCGTAAAGACCTGACCTGTGACAAAGCTTTGATAAGCGTCAGCATTCTCAGGCCGCGTTTCGCCCCGCCATATACGCGTAATCATGATGCGCCAGTCCTAACGTGAACGCGAATTGATCGCACCTATTCTCAGCTTCGATGGGCGGGATGGCCACTCCTTTCAGTTCCCACAAAACGCCTTGGGGACGCCACGAACTCTCCACAATGGGATCGTTTCCTTTAGCGAGCACCCACCACTGGGGGCGAATGCCGCCGGTGGCGGGTGCGAACCTGCAAAGGAGTTTGACTATGAAAAAGCTGGCAATGATTGCTGCTATTCTTGGGACTGTGAGCACGCTCGCGATCGCTGATGCGCATACCGCGCCCGCCGCAGCCCGTGATAATTTCAGCTTTAGCTTCAGCGTCGGCGACGTCGATATGGCGTACCGCAACGGTTACTACGACCGCTACGGCCGCTTCCACTATTGGTCCAGCCCGCGTGAACAGCGCGAATGGCGCGCCCGCTACGCCTCCCGTTATCGGGACCAGGATTGGGACGGCGTGCCGGACCGTTATGACCGCGACCGCGACGGCGATGGCGTACCCAATGTGTACGACCGTCGTCCAAACCGCCCGGGCGGCGGCTATGGTTACCGCCCGAGCCGCCGCGATTGGGACGGCGACGGTGTGCCGAACCGCTATGACGACTTCCCGCGCAACCCGCGTCGTCACTAGAATCTAAGTTAGTACGTTAAGAGACCCGGCGGCTGCCCGCGCAGCCGCCGGTTTTCGTTTGCGACAAATTGTCTATACATAACCGCTATGTAACAGCCGAGCTGCGCGCCCACGGTGATGTGACCCCACCGTCGCCTTTCAGGCTTCCCGCTAAAATGCCTGCCCTGTAAAAATGAGTGGGCGTTCAGGCCTATTATCCTCGTGGAGGAGGAATTTTATGAAGAAACTGATTGTTGGCGCTCTGCTTGCGAGCGCGTTCGCAGTCCCGGCATATGCCGCGCTGAAGAACGGCGACAAGGCTCCCGATTTCAAGACGCGCGCCTCGCTGGCCGGCAAGGAATTCGATTTCTCGCTCGCCGACGCGCTCAAGAAGGGTCCGGTGGTCGTGTACTTCTATCCGGCCGCTTATACGCGCGGCTGCAATCTCGAAGCGCACACCTTCGCGGAAAGCAAAGATAAGTTCGACGCCGTGGGCACGACGATCATCGGCGTGTCGCAAGATCCGATCGCGAAGCTCAACGAGTTTTCCGCCGATCCGGAATATTGCGCCGGTAAATTCCCGGTTGCCTCCGACGCCGACGGCTCGATTTCGAAATCCTTCAACCTCACGGTACGTGAGCGCCGCGACGGCATGAAGGATACGAAGGGCCGCGATATCACCAGCGCCGGCACGACCGAACGCACGACCTTCGTGATCACGCCCGATCACAAGATCGTCGCGACCCTTTCGTCGGCCGACGACGGCATCAGCCCGACCGATCACGTCGACAAGTCGCTCTCGGTCGTCAGCGCGCTGAAGAAATAAGCTTCAACGGCGACAGCGGTAAGTTGAAACGGCACGGGCAGCATCCCGTGCCGTTTTTATTTGCGTGAGAGCGTAGCGGCTTTGGCGAGGATATCCGCGCCGGCCGCGCGAAAGCGCGCGACGCTGAAGCGCTCATTCACGTGCCGGTGCGCGGCCTCGCCCATAAGCGCCGCGCGCGCCGGATCCGATGCCACGCGCACGAGCGCGGCCGCCAGAGCGTCGACATCGCCAATTGGCACCACGTATCCTGTCTCGCCTTCACGCACCGTGAGCGGCATCTCGCCCATGTTGGAGACCACGGCGGGCAGGCCCGCCTGCATGGCCTCGTGGGCCGAGATACACAGGCCTTCAACGCGTGAGGGCTGTGCATAGGCGTGCAACGTAGCTAGGAAATTCTTCGGCGCGTCCTGATAGCCGGCGAGGATGAAATTGGTGACGCGCAGTTCCTTGGAGAGCGATTCAAGCTCGCGCCGCATAGGGCCGTCGCCGCCGATGGTCACCGTAAACCGGGCCGCGAGGCCCGGCATATCCTCTTTGATCTTGGCCAGCGCGCGCACGAGGATGTCGTAGCCCTTATGCGGGTGCAGGCGGCCTAGGCTGCCGAAACGAAAAATTTCGTCAGGCTGGGCGCCGCGCGCGCGTGGCGCATTCGGATCCGCCGAGAATAGCGGCCATATCGTGACGTCATCCGCCGCAAGCCCGAAGCGGGAGCGCGTCACGTCGGCGACACAGCGGGAGTCCGCCACCCACAGGTCGGTCATATGCTTGGTGAGCCACAGCGCGGCGATGTTGCCGCGCTTGAGGAACACATTGTGCTGCCAGCTTACGACGGGTAGGCCCAGTTTCTTGCCGATATAGCGGCCGACCAGCGTCGCGTGAGCCAGCGACGTCCAAAGCACCGTCGGCTGATAGAGCTCAAGCTTCTCGCGCAACCAGCCGAAGGACTGCAGGACCGACCCCTGATGCACGTCGAATGGCAGTCCATGACGCTCAAGAATTGGCTCCATTCGGCCATCGCGGCGGGTGAGCGCGAACAGGTGCACATCGGCGCCCCACTCCCGCATGAAGCCGGTGATCATGGGTACAGGTAAGCCGGCGCCGTAGCCGTCGAGAGAGTTGATTAGATAGGCGATACGCATGGCCGGGACATATACGGGCCAGCGCCCGTAGAGAAAAGCTTTTACGGGGCTTCGGTGTAGGCCGCGCGGATAGCGCCCGCGAGTCGGTTTTTGTCGGGATAGCGCTCGGCCATGGCGGCGGTGACGACCGCGACGGCGTCATCCTGCGATTTGCCGGCCTTCTTTTCGGCCGCGGCCCGCTGCTGAATCTCGGCGAAATAGGTTTTATAGCCCTCGATGAGTTCACCGCCGCCGGTCGGCCCATGGCTCGGCACGATTGTGCGCGGACGAAGCTGGGCGAGGCTGTCGAGGGTGGAGAGCCAGTGATTGACCGTCGAGTAAGGACTGGCGAGAGCGGGCTGCGGCTTCATGACGATATCGCCCGCAAAAAGGACCTGCTCAGTCTCGACCCAAACAGCGGTGTCACCCCGCGTATGATTGGCGCCGGCGGCGAAGATGTAGGCGCGCACCCCACCGAGATCCAAGGTGCGGTCGTTCTCGAACTCGATATCGGCTTCGCGGTACTTGGCGCCCTTTAGGAGCTCTGCCGCGGCGGGTGAGCGGTCTGAAAAAGTCTTGGCCAGCGAAAGTCCGAACTCGGCGATATCCTCTTCCTGCGTCGTGGCGCGCAACATGGTCGAGCCGTCGAGCATGCGAGCTCCACGCGGGAAACCGTTGGCGCCGAGATCATGCTCGGGATGGAAATGCGTGGTCACAAGATAGACGCGGAGGCCGGGTGCGAGTTTACGCGCGACCCCGGCGATGATGGCGCCGTTCATATCTCCCATGCCCGTATCGACGACCAGGATGCCGGTTTGACCAACCACCAGACCGACATTCGGCACCATCGGCCGGCTTTCGTCGGGAATGATCCAGACACTTGGCGCGATCTGTTTCAGCTTTTCGGGATGGATCATGGGCGCGGCGGCAGGCCCGCTCTGCGCCAAGGCCGAGAAGGACACACACACGCTAACAACAGCGGCGAACAACGCGCGCATCGGCTTCTCCTGCAATGAAGGGGAGATTGTGCCGTCCGGCGGGAGAAATGTGAAGCGCTTAGGCCTTTCAGCGGTGCCGGCGTACGGCGAGCGTGTCCCAGTCGGGAACAGCGAGATGGCGTCATGTGGCCCTTGCAATGCTGGCCCTACCTCC
Organism: Rhodospirillaceae bacterium; assembly: GCA_050246995.1. Lineage (GTDB taxonomy): Bacteria > Pseudomonadota > Alphaproteobacteria > Rhodospirillales > Rhodospirillaceae > SHVO01. The sequence goes on from JBFWVA010000010.1 coordinate 110,333, forward strand.
CCAATAAAAAAGAGCCGGTGAGGTCCCTCACCGGCTCCCTTTATTACGTGGTGTTATTTCGCCGCCGCGGCGTCGCGGCTTTGCACTTCGATGGTCGCGTTGGCGAGCGCCGGCGTGTTCACCGGGCGGCGCAACGCATGCGTCGCCTGCTCGAAGGCATAACCGAGCGCCAACAGCTTTGGTTCGCTGAACGCCGTGCCAAAGAATGAGACCGTGACCGGCAGGTCGTCCGTGGTGAAACCCGCAGGTACAATCAGATCCGGGAAGCCGGCAAGGTTTGCGATCCCGGTCGGGCTTGGCGTGGAACCAAGCGGCGGTCCTGGCGGCGCGGCGATCTGAGACGGACGGCGCGTCTGGGTGGGATAGACGATCGCATCGAGCTTGTCTTTGGCCACGATGCCTTCGATCAGCGCCGCAGTCATGGGCAGGTAGTAGTTCTTCAGGGCGAGATAGCGCGGATCGGTGAGCGCGTCTCCCTTGGCTTCCACATTCTTGAAGTATGTCCAGCGCGACAGGTTCGGACCTGCGCCGTCGGCGCCCATGCTGCGATAGTTCTCCGCCGCATCGATCAGCTGATCGAGGTTCTTGGGATACTTAGGCCCGGTGGTCTTCAGGTAGTCCGCGATTTGAACCTTGAACTCCGCCGGATAGAGGGTGAAGACGGCCTGGTTCGAGGAATCGAGGAACCACTTCGGGTACCGCACATTCACCAGCGTCGCCCCCGCCTTTTCCATGGCCTTTAGAGCGGACTCGAATACCCAATCCACGTCCGGATCGGCGCCGGTGAAATCGCGCGCGACCCCGATGCGCGCGCCCTTAAGCGCATCCGCCTTGAGGAACTTGGTGTAGTCCTTCTCGAACTTGCCTTGGCTTTTTTTGGTGGCGTCATCGGCGGGATCGACGCCCGTCATAATACCGAGCGAAACCGCAATGTCCGAGACGCTACGGGCCATCGGACCACCGGTGTCGAGGGAGAGCGCAAGTGGGATGATGCCGTCGCGGCTGACAAGGCCGTGAGTCGGCTTTAGACCCACGATGCCGTTGACGGAAGAAGGCCCGCGAATTGAACCGCCCGTGTCGGTGCCGAGGCCAAGAGGCGCGAAGCCGGCGGCGATCGCTACCCCCGTACCGCCGGACGAACCTGCCGGCGTGCGCGTGAGGTCGTGCGGGTTCAGGGACTGGCCGCCGAGCGAGCTCTGGCCGCCGTTGGCGAATTCGCCGAGGTTCACCTTGGCGAAGATGATCGCGCCGGCGTCGCGCAGCTTCTTCACCATATAGGCGTCGTCCGGCGGCATGTTGCCTTCCAGCAGCACCGATCCCCCGGTGGTCGGCATGTCGACGGTGTCGTAGTTGTCCTTCATCAGCACGGGGATGCCGTGCAACGGACCACGCACCTTGCCGGCCTTACGTTCGGCATCGAGCGCGCGGGCGATCTCGAGGGCTTTCGGGTTCACGGCCATGACGGCGTGCACCTTGGGCCCTGCGCGGTCGTAGGCCGCAATGCGGTCGAGGCACATTTGCGTGAGCTTCTCGGCGGTCAACGTGCCGGCGGCCATGGCCGCCTGGAGTTCCAAGATGTTGGCCTGGTCGAAGTCCACCGGGCGCGCCTGCGAGGGCGTGGCGGTAAAGAGAGCGCCCGCCAGTGCACAGGCGAGCGCGAATTTGGAAATGCCGTGTTTCATGTGTATCCCCACTTACAAAAACTATTTCGCAGAAGCCATATCGCGGCCGGGCACCTCGATCGTGCCGCCGAAGAGCGCCGGCGTATTCACCGGCCGACGGATCGCGTGTGTCGCCTGCTCGAACGCGTACCCAAGTGCGAGCAGTTTAGGTTCGCTGAAGTTCGGTCCGAAGAAGGAGATCGTGACCGGCAAATCGTCGGTGGTAAACCCCGCGGGCACGATCAGATCAGGTGACCCCGAGAGATTCGCGATGCTGGTCGGTGAACCGACGCTCGGGCCGCGCGGCATCGGCGTGGACACGTCGTCGGCGATGCGTTCGGGCCGGCGCGCGCTGGTCGGATAAACGATCGCGTCCAGCTTATCCTTGGCGATGATGCCTTCGGTCAGCGCCTTGGTCATGGGCATGTAGTAGTTCACCAGGGCGAGATACCCAGGATCGGTCATAGTGCCATTCGCCTTGTCGCGTTCGACGAACGCACGCCAGCGCGTCGGATTCGGGCCTTTCCCATCTTCGCCCATGCTGGTGTAGGTGTAGGACTTCTCGATCATCTCATCGAGCGAGCGCGGGAAACCGGGCTTCAAGGTTTTGAGATAATCGCCCAGTTGTTTGTCGAACTCAGGCGGGAACAACGTGTAGGTGGCGGTGCGGTTTGAATCGAGGAACCACTTTGGATAGCGCACATCGACCAAGGTAGCGCCCGCCTTCTGCATGGCTTTCAAGGACGCTTCGAAGATGAAGTCCACATCGGGATCCGCGCCCGTGAAGTCGCGCGCCACTCCGATGCGCGCGCCCTTGAGAGCGCCCGCGTTCAAGAACTTCGTATAGTCCTTCTCGAACTTTCCTTGGCTTTTCTTGGTGGCGTCGTCGTTGGGATCGACGCCGGTCATCACGCCAAGCGCGAGCGCAACGTCATAGACGCTACGCGCCATAGGACCGCCGGTGTCGAGCGACAGCGCGAGCGGGATGATGCCGTCGCGGCTGATGAGGCCGTGGGTGGGCTTCAGGCCCACGATCCCGTTGACGTTCGACGGGCCGCGAATAGAACCGCCGGTGTCCGTGCCGATGCCGAGAGGCGCGTAGCCGGCCGCAATGGACACGCCGGTGCCGCCCGACGAGCCCGCGGGCGTACGCGTCAGATCGTGCGGATTGAGCGATTGACCGCCCATGGAACTTTGCGAGCCGTTGGCGAATTCGCCGAGGTTCACCTTAGCCAGAATAATCGCGCCGCCATCCCGCAGTTTTTTCACGAGCGCCGCGTCGTCCGGCGGGACAGAGCCTTCAAGCAATACAGACCCGCCGGTGGTCTGCATGTCGAAGGTATCTATATTGTCCTTGAGCACCACGGGGATCCCATGAAGCGGCCCGCGCACTTTGCCGGCCTTGCGCTCCGCGTCGAGCTGCTTCGCGGTTTCCAGCGCTTTAGGGTTCAAGGTGATAACGGCATGCAGCTTGGGGCCGGCGCGGTCGAAAGCTTTGATGCGCGCGAGGCACATTTCAGTAAGTTGTTCGGCCGTGAGCGACCCGGAATCCATGGCGGCTTTCAGCTCGCCGATGGTCGCTTGATCGAATTCCACCGACTTCGCAGCGGCCGGAGCGGCGACGAAAAGCGCCGCGATAAGCGCATATGTACTGACCCGATGTTTCATGATCGCCCCCTATTTGCTTGCGACGTCGACGGTCGCGCCGGCGATGCCCGGCGTATTCACGGGGCGGCGGATCGCCTTGGTCGCCTGCTCGAAGCTGTAGCCGAGGGCGATCAATTTCGGTTCGCTGAACGCGAGGCCGAAGAAGGAGATTGTGACGGGCAGATCGTCTGTGGTGAAACCCGCCGGCACGATGAGATCGGGGAAGCCGGTCAGATTGGCGATCCCCGTCGGCGCGGGCGCCGAAGGTATCCCACCGCCCAGCGGCTCGGCGATTAGCGCCGCGCGGCGCGTCTGGGTCGGATAGACAAACGCATCCAATTTGTCCTTGGCCATCAGGCCCTCGACCAGGGCGCGCGACATCGGCATGTAATAGTCGACCGCGGCCTTGTATGCGGGATCGTCCATCGTGCCCATGGCGAGATCGCGGGTGATGAAGTTGTTCCAACGGAACGGGTTGGGGCCTGCGCCGTCCTTGCCCATGCTGGGCATCTCATACGCGCGCGCGAGCATTTCCTCGACGCTCTTCGGATACTTCGGCCCCGTGGTCTTAAGGTACTGCGCGAGCTGTACCCGGAACTCGGGCGGGAAGATCGAATACGTGGCCTGTGTTTGCGAATCCAGGAACCACTTCGGGTAACGCACATCCACGAGAGTCGCGCCCGCCTTTTGCATGGTTTTCAGCGACGCTTCGAAAATCCAGTCGACGTCCGGATCGTCGCCCTTGAAGTCGCGCAGGACGCCGATGCGCGCGCCCTTGAGCGCGCCCGCGTTGAGGAATTTCGTGTAGTCCTTCTCGAACTTGCCCTGGCTTTTCTTGGTGGCGTCGTCGGCCGCGTCGATACCGGTCATGACACCGAGCGCAACCGCGAGATCGGAGACGCTGCGGGTCATGGGCCCGCCCGTATCGAGGGACAGCCCAAGCGGAATGATGCCGTCGCGGCTGATGAGGCCGTGGGTGGGCTTCAAACCGACGATGCCGTTCACAAATGAAGGCCCGCGGATCGAGCCACCGGTGTCGGTGCCGATGCCGACAGGCGCATAGCCCGCCGCGATGCCGACGCCGGTGCCGCCGGACGAGCCCGCCGGAATGCGCGAGAGATCGTGCGGATTGTGCGACTGCCCCCCCAAGGAGCTTTGCGAACCGTTGGCGAATTCGCCGAGATTCACTTTGGCGAGGATAATCGCGCCGCCGTCGCGCAGTTTCTTGACGAGATAGGCGTCGTCGGGCGCCATATTACCTTCGAGCATGACAGAGCCGCCGGTCGTCGGCATATCCACCGTGTCGATGTTGTCCTTCAGGATCACGGGAATGCCATGCAACGGCCCGCGCACTTTCCCGGCTTTGCGCTCGGCATCGAGCGCGCGCGCGATCTCGAGGGCTTTGGGATTGAGCGAGATCACGGCGTGCAGCTTGGGGCCCGCGCGGTCATACGCGGTGATGCGATCCAGACAAAGCTGCGTGAGTTTCTCTGCGGTGAGAGACCCGGCCTCCATCGCGGCCTTCAGTTCGGCGACGCTCGCGAGCTCCATATCCACGGGACGCGCGGAGGCTTCCGGTGCGCCGGTGAAAAGCGCGGCGCCTAACGCCGCCGCGAGTGCGAAGCGCGATGCCATAGTTCTGATGCCGAGAGATTTGGTCATTTGCGGTCCCCACCTTTTGAAATGACGCGGTCAGTCACGAGCGTGACAGGGCGACGAGCCTAGCGCAGGGCGCGCGCAAATTATTGCCAAAAATTGGCCGAACGCGCAGGCACGCAGCATCGTGATGATGCCGACAAGGGATTGAGTTAGTTGAATAATTCGGTAACCCGGCTAAAGCGTTCTTTAGCCGGTCACGCCGAAATTAGCGCTCGATACGCGAGACCTTGGAGCCTTCGATGGAGACCCCGGCCATCAGGCCCTGTTGGCCGAAGATGAAGGCGTAAGCATCATCCTGCAGCGTCGTGGAGGAGAGGTTCTTCGCCACGCCTTCGTTGACCACAACCACCGTCGGGCCGACGCCGATTTCCCAGCCTTTCGACTCGCGCAGGAATTTGACCGCGCTGTCGTTCATCAAGAAGACAACGTAGCCGTAGGTCTGGGCCCCGATCTGAAGGCCGAAGGAGCCGGAGACCGAGTTGTAATAAGCAATGTTCTTGCCGCCCTGCCGCAGCACGCCTTCCCCATAACTTCCGCCAAAGCCGAGACCGGCCTTCACAATATTCGGGAAGATGAGTACGGCGCGCGCCTTCGCGGCGATAGCGGAAGCGATCTCATGGTTCTTGGTAAGGGTGGCGAGCGCCTGATCGGCGTCCCTATTGATGTTCGCCGCCGATGCGGCCTGAACGGAAGGCGCCGCCGCCGTCGCAAAACCAACGGCGAGTGAAAGCGCTAGAAATAATGTGCGTAGATACGTCATCGGATGCCCCTCTTCGAAGTCCGTCCGCCACTATACAGCAAAGCACAGGCGGTGGTTGCTAAGAACGAGCGGCGCGCCCGCAACGTTGCACCCTCTAGCCGGCCAGCGTCGCCGACCCCAGGCTCAGCTCATAAGTAACGCCAAACGCGGACTTACCTTCCGGACCACGTTGCGAGCTAAAGTAGAGACGTTTTCCATCCGGGCTGAAAGATGGTCCGGTGATTTCCGAGCCGTTCTGATCGTGAAGTGTAACAAGCGCCATCGGCCGGTAGCCGGCGGCGCCTTCATTCACCAACGCCACGATCTGCATATCGCCGCCATCTTCGGCGACGAGTAGTTCGCCGTTCGGGCTGACCTCAATGTTGTCGACTCCGCGCAGGATCGGTGTTCTCGACGTACGGACGTCGTAGATGACCGCGAGTTCTCCGGACGCGATCGTAAGCGACCATACGCGGTTGTCGCCCTTGGTGGTGAAGAAGACCTTGCCTTGCGTATAGACGATCCCTTCGCCGCCCTTGAACAGCGCGGCGCCCGGCACCTGTTTACGGAGCGGCGCGGATGTACCGCCCACGTCGGGTACGGCGGTCCAGATCAATCGGGCGCCATCCAAGATCGCGACATCCAAGCGGCCGTTCGCGAGATCGCCGATCGCCTGCGGGACAAAGCGGTAGAGACAGCCGTCAGGGCGGTCTTCGGTGAGATAGACGATGCCGGTCGCGGGATCGACAGCCGCCGCCTCGTGATTGAAAGCACCAAGTCCCGGGCGCACGATCGCAGCCTTCGTACCCGAAGGGTCGCACTCGTAGACAAGGCCCGTGTCCTGGTCTTCCTCACAGGAAAGCCACGTGCCCCACGGTGTTTTGCCGCCGGCGCAATTATTGGACGTGCCTTGCAGAACCGGATAGCTATCGACGATAGCGCCGATCGCGTCGAAGCGCAGCGCGCCGGCGCCGCCGCCCCTTTTTCCAATTTCGCTGTTGGAGACATAAATCCAACCGCCGTCGGCCGCCCCAAAACATGCGCCGCCGTCGGGCGCTGCGTGCCAAAGGTACTTGCCGCCGTTGACAGCGGGTTTACCGGAATAAGCGACCGCGCGGAGCGACATGCCTTGCGGGATTGTCGCCTTGAGAACCGGATCAAGGATCGTGGGCGCGTCCGCGTGCGCCGGGAGAATCTTCACCAGGGGCGCAATAGCGGCGGCGGCGAAGACATTACGGACAAATTGACGGCGGCCGATCATGCGGAGGCTCCTTTGGCAAGTCGCCGCATCCTTATCTTATCCGCCTACCGAGATTTGCGACATATTCGAGACATTGCGGCCGCTCACGCATCCGCGATCACCGCGGCATCGTCCGCTTCACGCGAGCGTGTAACCCAAGCCGCAAGGCCCAGCGCGAACCACAATATTATTCCCGCGAGAAGAAACGGCGCGCCGGGGAAAGGCGCGGCGCGTTCGGGTGCGATGGCATAGGCGAATATCTGCGTGAAGATGATCGGCCCGACCATACCCGTGATGCCGTTGATGCTCGAGGTCGCGCCTTGCAAGAGGCCCTGTTCCGACGGCGAGACCAAACGTGTCATCATGCCTTGCATCGCAGGGGCCTGCAGGCTCATCAGCGCGGCGAAGGGCACCGCGAACCAGAACGAAGCGCTCGTATCGGCGAAAGCGTAAAGGGTCACACCGACGGCGCCGCTCGAAAGCCCGGTCAGGATCGCGGCGCGTTCGCCGAAACGTTTGACCACGGGCTTCACAAGCCCCCCCATAACAATAATGTTGCACAGGCCGACACCGGCCAGCACAAGGCCGACCTGCATCTCGCCCCAACCATAACGCATGCCCGCGTACAGCACGAAGATGCTGGGAAAGACGTTGTACATCAACGTTAGGCAGAAGTGCACGGCGGCGAAGCCGGTGAGTTGCTTGTTCGACCGCAACAGCACGAGCGCGCCGACTGGATTGGCACGCCGCCAGTCGAACTTGGCCACGCGGCGCTCGCGCAGCAGGGATTCCGGAAGTCCGAAAATCCCGTAGAGCGCATTCAGCAGCGCGGCGCCCGCAGCGATGAAAAACGGCAGACGCAAGTCGATGCTGGCGAGCACGCCGCCCAACGCGGGCCCTAGGATGAAGCCTAATCCATAGGCCGCGCCGAGCATACCGTAAGCGCTCGCCCGTTTTTCCGGCGGCGTAACGTCGGCGATATATGCGCTCGACGTGGAGAAACTGGCCATGGTGAGGCCGGAGATGATTCGTCCTAGCCAGAGCCACCAGAGGTTTGGCGCAAGCGCCATCATCAGGAAGTCGAAGCCCAGGCCTGTACAGGAGATGAGCAGCACCGGGCGGCGGCCGAAGCGATCAGACAAGACACCGGCCATGGGCGAGAACAGAAACTGCATCAACGCCCAGCTCGCACTGAAGACGCCGAGGATGCTGGCGGCGGCGGCGGTCGAGCCGCTGAATTGTTCAACGAGTTTCGGGAAGACCGGAATAATCAGCCCGAACGACAGCACGTCCAGCACCACGAAGGCGTAGATGAATACGAGCGCATGTTTGGATGCGGCGCGGCCCGAATCACCAGGCGGCGGCGCACTTTCGATTTCCCCAGCCAACATGGGCGGGAGAATACACCGCCGACTGTTGCGTCACAGAGGCTATCTTTTACTTCAGGGTTGTAGCGATCTGCTTCAACGCGGCGGGCGCGTGAACGCCGGCTAGGGGCTCGCCCGGCAGAAGGTGGCGCCCAAAGGCCAAGTTTCCAACCGTGACCGGCTCGAAGCCGATGCCGCGAATCAGGCTGGAGGCGAGTTCCAGCGCTTTGGGATCGTCGCCGGCAATAGGAACGCCGACCTTTTCGCTGCGCGCGGACAGTTCGCCCACTGCTGCGAAGTTGATGGCATTGAAGGCGCGAACAAGTTTCACGCCGGGCATCAAGCCAGCCAGGAATGTGCCAGGCCCTTGTTGGCGTGCCTGTTCCCCGATCTCGCCGTCGCGCGGGAGAATCGGATTGCTCACATCGATGACAAGGGGTTTCGCGGCGAGCGCGGCGCCATGAGATTTGGCGATCTCCGGCATGGCGCTGTAGGGCACGAGCAGGATCGGCACTTCGGCGAAAGCGATGGCCTCTTCCACCGTCCCGGCTTTTGCTTTGGGCCCCAACGCGGCGACCATGTCCTTGAGTTCGTCCGGATTGCGCGAGGAGAACATCACTTCGTGTCCCGCCTTCACGAACACTGAACCAAGCGCACTGCCCATGCGGCCGGCCCCGACCGTGCCGATGCGCAGCGGCGCGGACCCGGCGTAGGCGGAGAAGGAAAAGCCGAACCCGAGCGCGATCGCGGTACGGCGGGAAATCTGTATGGTCATGGGCGCCTATCATTCACAACATCGGCCGGGATTGGAGCATAAACGCTGGAACGCCGCCGTCATAGCCGGCGGCTGTAACGTCGCCAATGCTGCACGCTGCAATGCTGCAAGTCGATTTTATTAAACATCCTCACGGGCTTACGCGGAATTTTTTTATGCTGCAGTCGTGCTGCAAGACGCGTCTTCCAGGCGATGCGTCTTGCGCGAGTCGCCATTGAGCGTGACCGGTCGAAGCCAAATATCCGTTGTTTACAATGTCAAAGAGCGCGCACGCGCCAACACGTGCAATAATCGCATTATGATGCGCCGCGGCCCTATTTTTCGTCCAGAGCAAATTCTGCGCAGGTCGTATTTAGTAGATTGGAGCACGGCCCGGCCTGTCTGCGTGGCACGGCCTTGCGAAAGGCCTATCCCGGAACTCGCCCTATCCAGAGGAACCAAGGGGCACGGATGATGGGGAGATAGGGCAGGCGCGCCTTATCCTGCTGCAGGTGGACGGTGGCGCCCGCATCCAGCAAGGCGGCGTGAACCTCGGGCCGGAGCATCACACCGTCGTGACGGAACCAGCGCGGCCAGAAGAAGCGGTCCCAACCGGACAGCGGCTTGAACGGATGAAGCGGTTGTTCCGGAAGCGAATAGAAGTCCACGACACCGATAAGGCCGCCGGGGCGGAGTTGGGCCGCGGCATTCGCGAGCGCGGCGCGCCAGTCGGGGATCATGGACAGCGAATAGGAAAAGATGACGGCGTCGACCGGCTCGCCCGCCCGCCAGGCTTGCGCATTGGCGCGAACCGTATGGACGTTGGGATGGCGCGCGAAGCGTGTTCGCGCAACCTCCAAAAGCGGCGCGCAAAGGTCCACAAGATCGACCCGTGCGAGCTGCGATAATTCCGGCTCGACAAAAAGCCAATGACGCCCGGTGCCGGCGCCGAAGTCGATGACCCGCTGACCCGCACGCAGATCCAGCGCCTGCATCAGATCGGCGCGACCGTGTAACAACCGCTCGCGAAAGCGATCGTAAACGTCGGCCTGCGGACCATAAAAGGCATCGAGGTTGGCGCCGTGATCCGCGCCGCGGCGCCGCCCGTGCAGAAATTGGAGAAGCACTCGGGCATCGTCCCGCCACGTCGCTTTCCCAATGACAGACGGATTGTTCATGTGTGGGCCAGGATCTCGGCAATACAAAAACCGGCGTAGGTGTGCACGCGGTCCACCTTCGCGAGCTCGTCCGCTTCATCGTCGCGGAATTTCAGCGCGTCGCGCATGGCCTTGCGGGCCGGGCCGACGCGTGTGGTGGCCAGGAACGGTGGGGTCTTGTGGGCCGAACGGAACAACACCGTTCCCCCGGGCTTGATGCGCCGGAGCAGCGCATCCCACTCTTCCTCGAGCGCATCGGGATAATAAGAGCTCATCCAATCCATATGGTCGAGCAACACCGCATGGGTGAGCAAGGGGCCGGGCCGCCGCAGGTATTCGGTGACGGTGCAAGTATGCGCCTCGATGCGGTCCACGAGCCCGGCCTTCAGCTGCGCGAACCCATCCGGCGTCAAATAACGCGGACACCGGTCTTCGTCGTAATGGCCGAAGGTATAGACGCCCCAGAAATAGTTATCAGACACAGGGACGGTGCAGAACAAATCGTCGAGCATGCGCTGGATGCCGCCCGCAACGTCGCCGTCATCGTTCTCGCTGACCAGGCGCCGCTGCGGCAGCGGCACGCCGATCATGGCCATGAAAACCGGGGATGCGAGGAACCGGCGCACAAAGGGAGTAAAGAAGCGGTGCCGCACTTCCTCGAGATAGACTTTGCGCTGCGCTTCAAGGTCTGTCTGGGCGAACATTTTCCGTACGGCCGCGCCAAGGGCGGTGTGGGGCCGCATGCGGGAGCGGAAGATCCGAAATACAATACCGGTCAGGCCGCGCGTGAACAGATTTTGCTCGGCGCTCGCGAACCAGTTCTGCCGTTCGTCCCAGTAGGTCTTCGCGAAGGCCGAGAGGTCGCGGCGAAGCTTGCTCTGATACAGCGCCGTGAAATCCTTGTGCCACCCGCGCCCGAAAATCGAAAACGCGTCAGCATGGTCGAGATGGCGGATCGCGGCGAGTTTCAGTTCGAGAAGCGCGGTCTGACGCGGATTGACGTCAACGGCCACGACGCCGGCCGGCGCATCGAGCGCGTAGTCGAGCGCGTTGCAACCGCCGCTGGTGATCACCAGAACCCGGTCATTGGGACCCAGGTTCATCACGCGGCGATCGACCGCCGGATCTTCCCACGACGTATTGTAAACGAGATTTCGGGTGGTCAAGAAACGGAACGCCGCTTCCTCAAAACGTTCCGAAAGCGACGACCTCTGACGCGGCACGAAAGCCCCTCTTCTCAAATCACTAGGCAGCGCGCGAGTGGGTAAACCGCTGGCGCAGCCGTGACAAGCCCCCGCTGCCTCCTGTTACATCTCGAATGAGCGTCCGCATCCGGTGCGTAGGTTCCACATAATATTCCCAGAACGCGCCCACGGTCGTCGGCGTCTCGTGGATCGCAAGCGTGGTTCCGTTCGGCAGTCCCGTACGCGGCCAGTGTTGGGCGGCGTGGGGCACACCGAGACCCTTGAGCAGGGCCGGGATATTCGAGCGCGTCCATTCCTGCCGCACAAGCGTGGTCACGACGCCGGTCATCGCCGCGGCGCGCGAGCGCCAAAACGCCGGTAACGAAACTTTGTGCCATTCACGCACGTTGCGGAAGAGCTTGGAATGCGGGTGCGGCGCATGCAGGAAGCGCGCGCCCACATGACCACGCAACCTTGCTTGGCGCGCCAAATCGGCGACGATGACGGTCGAATCATCGATATGGAGAAGCCGGCGGACATCCCAACCGCGCGCGGTCCAGACCCCCAACGGTTTGCGCTTATGGGCCTTGCGGTCGAGGGCGTAAGCGATAACTTCCTGCCCTTCCACCAGCGTCAGATCGCTGCCGGCCACGAAACGCTGAAAGAGATCGCCGCAGTAACCGAGGAAGTGATGAAGGTGCAGCACACTGCGCACGGAAGATGACATAAAAATTTCATACGCGCGGGGGTCGCCGGGGACGAGAGCCTCCATGAGCGCGAGGACCGGCATATAGTGTGTCGCCAGCCGCGCGAGGCGGTCGGGCCACGTAAGGGACGCAACACCCACACGCGGCTGATAGCTTTCCCATTGCGAGAAGCGCGTGAGGCCTTGGCGCCGCGCGAAGCCCACCATCATCCCAAACGCGAGTTCGGTCATGAAAGGCCGCGTGACCTCCATCGCGACCATGGGCGATTTTCCCGCGCGCGGCGGCGTGCGCAGGCGGCGCGCCTTCACCAGTTCGGTCAGGTCTTCGAAAACCTGATAATTGTTGAAGGTATGATCCCAATCGAAGGTCACCGCGTCATGGCGGCCTTCCATAATCAGTGCGCGTGCGGCGTTGAAGATATCCAAGCCGACCCGCGCCGCCGGTGAATCCGGCGCGGCGTAGGAGACGCCGGCGTAGGCCAGCAACTGCAGAAGGCGCGCGTCGTCCGTTTCAGCAAGGGCGATGTCGGGCAGAGGCCGATGCGGCAGGAGCTGGTCGCGCCGCCCACCGGGCAGAAGCGTCAGACCGGCAGGCGCCGGGATCGAGGAAAGAGCCTTCATACAGGGGAGTATACTTACTCCGCCCCCATAGCCCGCAAGCGCTGCGTCATGCTCATATCGATTGCGCCCGCCGCGTCGAACGCCACGCCGTACTGACGGCGCGCGGCTTCGGCGCTTACGATGCCGTCCTTTACGTCGCGCGCCACCAGGGCGGGATCACGCCGGCGCGGATCGCCCCAACCGCCGCCGCCGGCTGAGTGAACCTTGAACTTCGGGTTTGAGAAGGTGCGTTTGCCGAAGCGCGGGAGATCGTTGATGAGCTTGCCGTCGCTTTCGACCATAAGCTCGCAATTCTTACCGTCCGTTCCCTGATTGACTCCATACGCGGCCGCATAGCCGAGGCCTTCGCTGCGAAAGCTGTGGACCACTTCGCCGTCGATCTCGGCCTCATAGTCGACCCCCGCCCCGCCGCGCCGCTCGCCGGCGCCGGCGCTGTCGACCCGCAACTCCTGACGCGTGATGCGGATTGGATAGAGCCGCTCATAAGACTCGACGTTCGGGATCGTCAGGCCGCCGAGGGCGCCGATGAGGCCGATCTGATGGAAGCCGTCACGCTCGGCCACCGCGCCCGCCGCCGAAAGGCAGTTCCAGTGATAGAGCACATAAGGTTCACCGGCATCGTTCTTGCCTGTTGAGATGCCGTGCACCGTCTTGCCCCAGCCGGCGCAGGCCCGGTTCGGATCCGCTTTCGCGAGGGCCTTCCAGATGGAGTGCACGATCTCGTGCCCCATATACATGGTGCTCATGGTTTGCGAGGCGGGCGCGTTGGGATTCACGAGCGAGCCTTTCGGCAAAACCAAATCCACCGAACGGAATGTGCCTTCGTTTATGGGCACGTCGCCGCCGAGGAAGGAGATCAGCCCGACATAGGTCAACGAATGACTATTGGCGACCGGGCTGTTCTTAAAGCCGCGCATCTGCTTGTCGGTGCCGGTGTAGTCGACGGTGAGCCGGTCGCCTTTGATGGTGCATGTAACGTGGATCGAGAACTTACCGGCGCTGAAGCAGTCGTTGTCGGTGTATTCCTCGCCGGTGTAGACGCCGTCGGGCAGACCCGCGATGACCTGGCGGAATCTGGCGTCGGCGTGATCGAGCACGGCGTCGAAGATTTCTCCGACCATCTCGCGGCCAAGTTCCTCGCCCAGCGCCACGATGCGTTCACCGCCCACACGGGTGGCGCCGATCATGGCCTGGAGGTCGCCGTCCAGAAGCTCCGGCGTGCGGCTGTTGAGAAGGATCAGTTGCCAGAGGTCTTCGCGCCGCTTGCCCTTGGAAACAACCCGCACAGGCGGGAGCCGCAGACCTTCCTGGAAGATCTCGGTGGCGTCGCCGTTGTAGGTGCCCGGCGCGCCGCCGCCAATGTCGGACTGATGGGCGCGATCACAGCAGAAGGCCACCAATTTTCCACCAACGAAGACCGGCGAGGCCATGACCCAATCGGGGAGATGGTTGCCGCCGGCGACGTAAGGATCGTTCATCAGGAACGAGTCGCCCTCGTGGATGTCATCACCGAAAGCCTTGATGAGCGCACGCGCAGCGAAACCGCCGCCGGCGGCGTGACCGGGCAAACCATCGGCCTGGCTTATTATGAGACCGTCGCGGCTTGTGATGTAGCAGCTGAAGTCATGAGATTGGCTGAAGATCGGCGAGAGCGCCGTTTGCGACATGATCCAGCCCATGTGCCGGCAGATGTGGTCCAGCCGGTTCTGGGTGAGCGCCATCAGAATGGGGTCGGGTTTTTTTGTCATGACAGTCACTCCGCAGCCATGGCGCGTAAGCGTGAGGTGGCGGCCCCATCGAGCTTGCCGTTTGCGTCCACCGCGACGGCGTAGAGCTCGCGGGCGGCGGCCACGCTGACAATCTCGTCTTTCACGTCGCGCGCCACCAGCGCGGGATCACGGCGGCGGGGATCGCCCCAACCGCCGCCGCCCGATGAGTACAACACGAACTTGGGATTCTTGAGGGGACGTATGCCGTACCGCGGCAGGTCGTTCATGCGCTTGCCGTCGCTCTCGATAGAGAACTCGGCGACGCCGCCCTCGCCGCCGCCGTTCACGCCGAAAGCCGCATAAGTGATGGCTTCGTTGCGGAAGTTGTGCACCACCTCGCCATCGACTTCGGCCTCGTAGAGGACGCCCGCGCCGCCCCGGCGCTCGCCGGCGCCCGCGCTGTCGGTGCGAATTTCCTGGCGGTGGATGCGCATCGGGTAAAGCCGTTCGTAGGCTTCGACGTTAGGGATGGTAAGCCCACCGAGCGCGCCGAGAAGGCCGATCTGATGGAAACCGTCCCGCTCGGCCACCGCGCCGGCGGCGGAAACGCCGTTCCAATGATAAAGGACATAAGCTTCGCCCGCCGCGTTCTTCCCGGTGGAAGAGCCGTGGGCATTCTTTGCCCAACCGGCGCAGGCGCGGCTCGGATCGGCTTTTGCGAGCGCCTTCCAGACGGCGTGCACAATCTCGTGCCCCATATAAACGGTGCTCATGGTTTGCGGCGCCGGCGCATCGGGATTGACCAGCGATCCTTTTGGCAAGATGAGCGTCGCGGAGCGGAAGGTACCCTCGTTGATCGGGAAGTCGCCGCCCAGGAAGGAGGCAAGGCCGACATAGGTAAGTGAATGGGTGTTGGCGACCGGGCTGTTCTTGAAGCCCTTCATCTGCTTGTCGGTGCCGGTGAAATCGACGGTGAGCTTGTCGCCGGCGATCGTGATGGTGACGTGGATGTTGAACTTGCCGGTATTGAAACAGTCGGTGTCGGTATGTTCCTCGCCGGTGTACACACCGTCCGGCAGAGCCGCGATGACTTGGCGAAATCTTGCATCGGCATGATCGAGCACGGCGTCAAAAATCGCCGCGGTCGTTTCAGGCCCAAGCTCCTGCGCCAGAGCCACGATGCGCTCGCCGCCCACACGCGTCGCACCGACCATGGCCTGGAGATCGCCATCAATGAGCTCCGGCGTGCGCGTGTTAAGAAGGACGAGCTGCCAGACATCCTTGCAATATTCACCCTGGGAGATCACACGCACGGGCGGGAGGCGAAGTCCCTCTTGAAAGATATCCGTGGCCTCGGCGTTGTAGGTTCCCGCCACGCAGCCGCCGACATCGGATTGATGGGCGCGGTCGCAGCAGAAGGCCACCAGCTTGCCCGCGACAAACACTGGGCTCGCCATCACCCAGTCGGGAAGATGATTCCCGCCGGCCACGTAGGGATCGTTCATCAGGAAGGCATCGCCGTCGTGGATATCGTCGCCGAAGGCTTTGAGCAGCGCGCGGATCGCAAAGCCGCCGCCGGCCGCATGCGCGGGAAGGCCGTCCGCTTGACTTATGATCTGGCCGTCGCGGCCCGTGATGTAGCAACTGAAATCGTGCGCTTGGCTGAAAATCGGCGACAGGGCGGTCTGGGACATCACCCAGCCCATATGGCGGCAGATGTGATCGAGCCGGTTCTGAGTCAGCGCCATCAAAATCGGATCGGGTTTCGCCATGGCTTACCTCAACTCGATCAGGAAGTTGCCCGCGGCGTCCACGGTTACATGGTCGTCAGGGCCCGCGAACAAGGTCGTGGTGCGCTCTTCGATGATGAGCGGGCCTTGCAAGGCGTGCCCGGCGCCAAGACCGCCGCCGTCATACACGGGGATATCTTGCCATCCCCGGCGCCGGTCCAGGAAGACCCGCCGGTTACCGCGCGGCGTAGGCGTGCCATTTCCTTTCGCATAGGCGGGTGCGGCGAGCGGCGAGGCCGAAATGGTCGCGATGACCCGTAAGGCCGTGAATCGAATAGGAGTTATGGGCTTGATGTGGCCGTAGAGGCGCTGGTGATCGGCCTCGAACGCGCCCTTGAGGGTCGCCAGGGTGTCGGTCTGGGGGTCGTAGTCGACCTGCACCGAACGCATCTGGCCCTTGTAAACCAGGTCGATCACACGCCTCAGGACGGGTTCCGCCCCGCTCGCCTCGCCCTTGAGTTCATCGAGTGCGGCCTTTGAGAGATCGGCGAAGATCTTGGGAAGCTCCTCAAGCTCGGCGTCGGCCAGCGGCGCGTCGAACACTTTATACGCGTCGTGACGAATGTCGCTGTCGAGCATGCCGAGGGCACAGAAGGCACCCGCGTGACGGGGCACATAGACCTTCTTGCAGCCGAGCGCGCGGCCGACGGTAGCGCCGTGCATGGGTCCGGCCCCGCCGGCGGCGATGAGAGTGTAGCGCGCGGGATTGAGTCCCCGTTTGACGCTGATCTCCTCGACCGCGTGCAGAAGGTTCTGTTCAAGGAGCTGGATGATGCCCACGGCGGCGTCCTGCTCGCTGAGCTTCAAGGGCGCGGCGACCTTCTCCGCACAGGCCGCTTTGGCTTTCTTGCCGTCGATGATCACGGAGCCGTCGCCGATGGGGCCTTCGCGCATGCGGCCGAGGACGACAAGCGCATCTGTGGTGGTGGCGTCGGTGCCGCCGCGGCCGTAGCAGGACGGTCCCGGCATCGCGCCCGCGCCCTTCGGGCCGCAATGGAGCAGCCCCGCGCCGTCGACGCGCGCGATGGTGCCGCCGCCCGCGCCGACGGTGTGGATGTCGATCGCGGGCATGGCGACATAGTAGCCGGCGATATCGAAGCCGTCGATGATTTGGGCGCGGCCCGACTGCAGCATGCTGACGTCGCAGCTTGTACCGCCGATCTCCATGCAGATGAGATCGTCGCTGCCACAGGCGCGGCCGAAGTAACGCATGGCGCCGATGCCGGCGGCGGGACCGGAAAGGCAGAGGGCGACGGGAGCCTTGCTGACGCGCGAAAGGCTGATCGCGCCGCCGTTACTTTGGACGAGAGTCACCTCACCCTTGAAGCCGAGTTCCTTAAGACGCGCACCCAGCGCCTCGAGATAGGTGACGACACGTTTACGGATGAAGGCATCGATGACGGTCGTGGAGCCGCGCTCATACTCACCCAGGATCGGCGCTAAACGCGACGAGAGGGACAGGGCCAGCTTTGGCGCGGCGGCGCGGATCACCTCGGCGGCTTGCTCTTCGTGGGCGCCATTCACATAAGCATTAAGGAAGCAGACGGCGACGGTCTCGACGCCTTCCTTCTCGAATTCGGCGAGCGCGGCGCGGACATCGTCCGCATTGAGCGGCACAAGCTCCTTGCCGTTTACATCGATGCGGCCGCGAATACCTTTGCGCAGGTAGCGCGGTACGAGCGGTTCGGCGAAGGGCGTACGGTGGTCCCAGGGATTGGGACGGATGCCGCGGCGGATCTCGAGACTGTCACGAAACCCCTCGGTCGTGAGCATGCCGACCTTAGCGCCCTTGCCTTCGAGCACGGTGTTGGTGGCAATGGTGGAGCCGTGCACGAACCATTCGCAGTCGGTGAGCAATTGCGCGACGGATACACCAAGGCCCTTGGCGGCGGCGGCGACCGCATCGAGCACGCCGCGGCTGGGGTCCGCCGGGACTGAGGGGACTTTGAAGACGGAAATGGCGCCGCCCTGCTGCTCCACGACCAAGTCGGTGAAGGTTCCACCAACGTCGACACCGATGCGATTCATTGTTGCTTGCTCACTTAATGTCCCCTCCCCTGAAAGGGGAGGGCGGAGGGAGGGGTCGGTATTTGTTTGGCCCGGCCAAAACAGAAACTAGAAAACGACCCCCACCTTGATCCTCCCCCTTACAGGGGGAGAGAAGTAAGGGAGTCGGCGGTTCTATCCCTTGTACGGAAACTTCGTGCTGCCGCCGCGCGTGACCGGGACGGGCTTTCCGTATTCACGCACGTGGCCGTTGTCTTTGAAGAAGTCCTTGAAGCGGGGCACGGTGGACGTGGTCATGCGCTCTTCGAAATAGGGCAGCAGCGGCTTGAACCAATCGAAGATGCGGCGCAGTTCTTTCACCGGCTCCTCGGACACGTCGACGCGCAGGTCGCAGCGCGACTGGCTTTGATGGCCGAAGGTGAGGATGGAGGACGAGGTCTGGCCCTCCGGCTGCCCGCCGGCATCACGGCCGGCTTCGATGGCGCGGATCAGGCGCTCCTCAAGAATGTCGTCTTCTTTTTCATGAAAACCTTCGGCGATGGCTTCGACGACGTGGGGCCCTGCAAGCACGTTGCCCATGGCAACGAAATTCTCGCCGATGATATGGCCGCACCAGGGGATGTTGGCGTCACCCGTGAAGGCGGCGGAGCGGCCATCGGAATCGACGATGCCGATCTGGCGCTTACCGAACCACGGGTCGGTCTCGGTCACGAGCTTGATGGCGCCGGTTGGATGATAGCCTTGCTCGATGAGTTTCAAGGTGAGCGCACCGAGACGCGGCTCGGCGATGGATTGATATCCGACGGCGCCGGCGTGCGAGACGAAGGCGCAGCGGTTGCCGACGGCGGGCGAGCTGGTGGCCATGGCAAGGCCGCGTTGTCCGGTCCGCTTGCAGCGTCCCACGATTGTAAAAGTCATCCCTGATCCCCTGTCATAGTCAGATTGAGCGAATCTTCGTTCCGCCAGCCGTATTCGACGGCATCGCCGACTTCGAGCGCGACCGCGCCCGGCGCTGTGGCGAAAAGTGTTTGTCCCCCCGCGTCAATCTCGATCCGGGTGCTGGCGCCAAGGAAGGATTTGCCGCGTACGACGCCCTTGCCGCGCGATGCGCCGGCAGGAAGCGCCGCGCCAAGCAGAATGTTTTCGGGACGAACGGCAAAGCCGCCCGCCATGAAGTTGGTCTCGCCGACGAAATCGGCGACGTAAGAACTGGCGGGGCGGCGATAGATTTCCTCGGGCGTGCCGACCTGGGCGATTTTGCCCCTTTCCATGACGACAATGATGTCGGAGAGGTTCATGGCCTCCTCCTGATCATGAGTCACATATATAAAGGTGATGCCGACATTGCGCTGGAGCGCCTTGAGCTCGCCCTGCATCTTCTTGCGCATCTTCAAATCGAGCGCACCGAGAGGCTCATCGAGCAGGAGCACGCGCGGCTGGGTGACGAGCGCCCGGGCGAGCGCGACACGCTGCTGCTGGCCGCCGGAGAGTTGGCGCGGATATTTATCGGCCTGATCGGCGAGACCGAGCTTTCCAAGCATGGCCTCGACGCGGGGACCAATCTCAGCCTTCGGGACTTTGTCCATGCGCAGGCCGAAGGCCACATTCGCGCGCACTGTCATGTGCGGAAAGAGCGCGTAGCTTTGGAAGACCATCCGCGTGTGGCGCTTGGCGGCGTCGTCCACGGGAGCGCCGGCGACGAGCACCTCGCCCGCGTCGGCCGTTTCGAAGCCGCCGATGATGCGCAAGGTTGTGGTTTTGCCGCAGCCGGAGGGGCCCAGGAGCGTGACAAATTGACCGGGGGCGACATCGAGATCGATGCCGGCCACGGCTTCAAACGCGCCGAAACGTTTTACGACGCCGCGGATGCGGACGTCTGGCTGCTGCGTGTCCCCCATGAGATTGTCTTAAGCCGCCTTCACTTCATTCCAGATGTCGTTCCAGCGGGCCCGGTTCGTGAGATTGCCTTTGAAGGTCAGGCGACCGAAGGCTTTCGGATCAATGCCGAGATCGGCGATGAGCTTCGGCTCGAGGCGATCCACCGCGAGTTTAGACGCCGGCGCATAGCTGTTGTAGCGGGCCATCATCTCGCCGTGCTCGGGGCTCAAGGTAAAGTTGGCGAATTCCTCAACAAGGGCGAGCTTCTTCGTGCCCTTCACCGCGGACACCGCTTCGCTCCAGCCGAGGGCGCCCTCCTTGGGCCAGACCCAACCGGCGTCGATGCCGGCTTTTTTCAAAGGGTCGATGACGTTGAGGAAGGACCAGGCGACGACCACTTCGCCCGAGCCAAGCATGGTCTGGAGGTCGGCCACGTTCTTCCAATAAGCGCGCAAGAGCGGCTTCTGGGAGATGAGAAGCTTCTTCACTTCCTGCAACGCTTTCTCATCCATGTTGGTCGGGTCTTTGATGCCGAGCATGAGCGCGCCCATGCACAAAGTATCCTCGGCGTCGTCGCGCAGGGCGATGCGGCCTTTCCATTTCGGATCAAACAAGGCGCCCATGGAATCGAGATCGCCTGTGACCTTGCGATTGAAGGCCATGGCGTTGGCGCCCCAGACAAAGGGCACACCGTAGAGCTTGCCGTCGACGGTCCAATTCGGGTCGTTCTGGAACTCGGGGAAGAGGCCGCCCCGATGGGTCATCTTGGCCGGGTTGAGAGGCTCGAACAGACCGGCGCGTACGGACAGCGCCACGAAGTGCTGTGCCGGCACGACCATGTCGTAGAGCTTGGTGCCGCCGCCGCGCAGCTTGGCCACCATTTCATCCGAACTGGAAAAGAAGGTCGGACGGAAGTCGATATTGATCTTCGCCTTGGCCAGATCGGCGAACGGCTTCTCGCCCCAACTCGACCAAGTGAAATAGTTGAGGGTGCGATCTTGCGCGAAAGCGGAACCGGGAAGCGCGCTCATGCCTAAGCTGGCGGCGAGCGCCTTTATAGTCTGGCGGCGCGTCATGCCCGCAGGAAGAAGAACGTTGAGATCGAGCTTCTCACGCATTCGCTTGCCTTTCCCGGCTACGCCGCTTTCACTTCGTTCCAGATGTCGTTCCAGCGGGAACGGTCCGGAGGTATGTCTTTAAAGGTGAGACGGTTCACCGTCTTGGGATCGATCCCCAAATTCTTCACGAGTTCCGGTTCGAGGCGATCAACAGCCGCTTTCGACGACGGCGCATAGCCGAGGTACCGAGCCATCATCTCACCGTGCTCGGGGCTGAGCGTGAAGTTGGCATACTCCTCGACAGCGGCGAGTTTCTTCGTGCCCTTCACGGCGGAGACGGCTTCGCTCCAGCCGATGGCGCCTTCCTTGGGCCATACCCAGCCGGCGTCGATCCCGGCTTTCTTGAGGGGCTCGATAACCGCGAGCATGGTCCACGCTACCACCACTTCCCCGGAGGCGAGCATGTTCTGCACGTCGGCGATATTTTTCCAATAGGCGCGCAGCAGCGGTTTCTGTGAGATGAGAAGCTTCTTCACCTCCTGCAGCGCCTTCTCGTCCATCTTGTACGGTTCTTTGATGCCGAGTTTGAGCGCGGCGAGGCCCAATGAGTCTTCCGGCTCGTCACGCAGCGCGATGCGGCCTTTGAACTTGGGATCAAAGAGCGCGTTCATGGAATCGATGTCGCCGGTGACCTTGCGATTGTAAGCGATGGCGTTAGCGCCCCAAACGAACGGCACGCCGTAGAGCTTTCCATTGAGCGACCAGCGCGGATCATCCTGGAATTCCGGGAAGAGTTGATGGCGGTGGGTCATCTTCGCGGGGTCCAGCGGCTCGAGCAAATTCGCGCGCGCGGCGATGTGCACGTAGTTCTGCACCGGCACGATCATGTCATAAAGTTTGGTGCCGCCGCCGCGCAGCTTGGCCATCATCTCGTCCGAGCTGGAATAGAAAGTGGGCTTCACATCGAGTTTCACCTTCGCCTTAGCCTGTTCGATGAAGGGCTTCTCGGCCCAGCTGGACCAGGTGAAATAGTTGAGGGTGCGCTCTTGCGCGAAGGCCGCATGCGGGAGCGCGCTCACACCGGCCGCCGCCGCGAGAGCACGCAGGGCGCTGCGCCGGGACATCCCGGCGGGCAGGAGCAGATTGAGGTCGAGAGTCTCCGTCATGGACTTACTCACCTTTGCCAACTGTCGTCTGCCGCGAGCGGCGGATGATGACTTCGGCGATGCCGGCCATCACGCAGCTCACCACCACGGTCAAGGTCGCGATGGCATTGATCTCCGGTGTGATGCCGACGCGCAGCATGGACCAGATCACCATCGGCAACGTGTTGTCCGTGCCGGTGGTGAAGAATGTCACGACCACCTCGTCGAACGAAAGGGTGAAGGAGATGAGCGCGGCGGTCAGGATGGCCGGCGCCAGCAGGGGCAGCGTGATTTCCCAGAAAATGCGCGCCGGGCTCGCCCCCAGGTCGCGGGCCGCCTCCTCCAGCGACGAGTCGAAACCGACCAGACGGGCGGAGACGATCAGGAAAACATAGGGAAAAGCCACGACCGAATGGCCCATGATGACCGTAACAAGCGAGAGGTCGATCTGGACGAGGTTGTAGAAGCCGAGCAGCGCAATTCCGAGGATGAGATGCGGCACCATCATGGGCAGGCTCGCCCCTGACCGGAGCGCGGTGCGCAGGCGCGGGGCATAGCGGTGGGCGCCGGTCGCGGCGAGGAGGCCAAGGGTCGTGGCGATCACGACCGTCAGACCCGCGACAAAAAGGCTGTTACCGAGGGCGACGCGGAAGTCCTCGTTTTCAGCGAGCCGGGTATACCAGCGCAAGGTGAATTCCCGGATCGGGAAAACGCTGATCTCGGAATTGTTGAACGAAAACAGCGCGACCAGAATGAGGGGCGCGAACAGGAAAAACAGAACGACCGCCGTCCATGCGCCCAGGAGCAAGGTCGAGGTATTGCGTTTGGCCCTCATGCGCTGCCCGCCGGACGGCCCGCGCGCAGGAAGAGCGTGGCGAAAACCAGGATGACGGCGAGGATTCCGAGCGACATCGCCGAACCTAGCGGATAGTCGAAAGACACCCCGAACTGCTGCGCGACGACGCTGCCGATCATGATGCTGCGTGCGCCGCCGAGAAGCTCCGGCGTCACAAAGGCGCCCATGGACGGGATGAAAACGAACAGACAGCCGGTGGCGATGCCGGGAAGGCTGAGCGGCAGTGTGACATGCAGGAAGGTGCGCCAGCGGCCGCCGCCGAGATCTTTCGCCGCCTCAAGCAGCCGTGGATCGAGTTTTTCGAGCACGGCGTAGAGCGGGAGAATGAAGAAGGGCACATAGATGTGCACGAGCGCGATCGTCACCGCGAAGTCGCTATAGAGCAGCCAGGCGACGGGTTCGCTGGTGAGGCCCAAAGCTTGGAGAGCCTGATTGATGGCGCCGTTGGTGCCGAGGATCAGCATCCAGGCATAGGTACGCACGAGATAGCTGGTCCAGAGCGGCAGGATCACCAGGACCAAGAGTGTCAGACGAAAACGTTTCGTCTTCCGGGCGAGGAAATAGGCGACGGGGTAACCGATGATCATCGAGAACAAGGTCACGATGAGCGCGAGCTTGATGGTGCGCCAGAAAATTCCGAGATAGAGCGGGCGGATCAGGCGCTCGTAGTTCGCGAGAGTCCAGTCGGCGACGATATTGTAGTCCACCACCTTCCAGAAGCTGAGGAGGGCCATGGTGGCCATGGGCAGGATGAAGAGCGCGCCGATCCACAGTGCGGGGGGAGCCAGAAAAGCCGAGGCGGCGGCAAGATCGCGCGCTTTCCTGGCAGCCATGGCTCCGAAATCCCCCGAAATCGTACCCGACAGAGGAACGCTAGCACCCGGCACGCGCTGGGAGCAATTGCCGGGAATCTTATGTAACAGCGGTGGGGCCCTGGTTTTGATTCGGCTAAAATGAAGTGAAGAGGAGTGGCCCATGTATTTCCATCCCACCGTGTCCGAGCGTCGCGCTTTCTTGAAAGGCGCCGCCGCGAGCGCGGTTATGGCCCGTACAGCTCAGGCGGCCCCCGACACGGCCGCGATCGCGAAAGCGGCGACGCCGCTCAATATCCTCATCCTAGGGGGGACGGGCTTCACGGGGCCCGAGCAAGTGCGCTACGCGCTCGCACGCGGACACAAGGTCACGCTGCTCAACCGCAACAATCGCCCGGACATGTTCAAGGACGAGGTGACGCACCTTGTCGGCGATCTCAGCAGCGACGTGAGCGCGCTGAAAGGCCGCGACTTCGATGTGGTGATCGACAATCCGACCACCTTTCCATTCTGGGTGCGCAACGCGGCGCAATATCTGAAAGGCCATACACGCCACTACATCTTCATCTCGACGATTTCGGTGTACGCCGACAACAGCGTCAAAGGTCAGGATGAAACTGCTGCGACGCTGCCCGTGGCGGCCGGCATCGATCCTTACACGCTCGCGCGCGAACATCTCGCGCCGCAGTACTACGGCCCCTTGAAAGCCTTCGCCGAAAAGGAAGTCGAAACGCACTACCCCGGCATCAACACCGTCATCCGCCCGGGCCTCATCGTCGGCCCGCGCGATCAATCGGACCGTTTCACCTATTGGCCGCTACGTATTTCAAAAGGTGGCCCCGTGCTCGCGCCAGGAAATCCAAGCGACGCCACGCAATTCATCGACAGCCGCGATATCGCCGAATGGACCGTGCGCATTGCCGAGCAGCGGGCTTTCGGCACCTATAATGCGGTGGGACCGGCCAAACCGCTCACCATGGGCGCGATACTGGACGGCATAAAAGACGCCGTCAGCAGCGACGCGGCGTTCGTGTGGGTGCCCGCCGATTTCCTGCGCGCGCGCGACATCAACGGGTGGATCAACATGCCGGCCTGGGTGCCCTCTGATGGACCAAGCGCGGGTCTCCTGACACGCAGCAATGCGCGGGCTTTAGCGAGGGGTCTGACGTTCCGCCCCCTCGCCGTGACCGCCCGCGATACGCTGGCATGGCACAAGACACGCCCGCCCGAGGAGCAGCAGCGCGTCGCGAATGCGGGGCGCGCGGGGATCACGGCGGCGAAGGAAGCCGAGGTGCTGGCCGCCTGGGCGGATGAAAAAACGAAGCGCTCGTGAGCTATCTATTCGCCGCGATATAGGCGTCAACTTCCGTTTCCATCAGGGAGAGCGGCAAGGCCCCCGCGGCAAGCACCGCGTTGTGGAACGCGCGCAGTGAGAATTTCGGGCCCAAGGCTTTACGGGCCTTTTCGCGCAGCTCGTAGATGCGCAGCTGGCCGATCATGTACGACGTCGCCTGGCCCGGCATTACAACGTAGCGCTCGACCTCGCTGGGCTCGATGCCGTAGTCGATGGCTTGCTGGCGCGTCCAGCCTTTGGTGTGAAGGCCGGTGTCGACGACGAGGCGGCGCGCGCGGAACAGCGCGGCATCGAGATAACCGAGATAGCCTTCGGGGTCGTCTTTGTACCAACCCTCCTCGGCGGCCACGCGCTCGGCGTAGAGGGCCCAGCCTTCAGTGATGGCTGAGATGCCGCCAAAGGCGCGGATCTGGCGGAACTTCGGGAGCGACGTATCCTCGTTCATCAGCGCGATTTGAAAATGATGCCCGGGCACCGTCTCGTGATAGACGAGCGTCTTCAGGCCGAAGAGGGTCATCTCGTCGTCGCGCAGGGGCATCTGGAAAATGCCGGGCCGCGAACCGTCGAGCGGCGGCGCGGTATAGCTGGCCGCTGCGCTGGACCAGCGGAACTCGGGGTACGGCTGCGCGATGACTGCACCTTTGGGCATATGATCGAACACCAGCGCCGAACGCTTCAAGGCATCTGCGAGGAAGGTGTCGATATCCGCCATGATCTTGGCCCGCCCCTCGGCGGTCAGCGGATAAGCCTGATCCTTCTTAAGCTGTGCGATGCGCTGTTTGACCGAGCCTTCGGTGCGGCCGATCTTTTTGAAGATCGCATCCATTTCGGATTCAATACGCGCGACTTCGCGCAGGCCGATCTCGTGGATCTGCCCGGCGGTGAGGTTCGTGGTGGTGAAGCGTGCGAGGTGCCAGGCATAAGCCTTGTCGCCGTTCGGGAGGTTTGAAATGCCGGCATTGTCATTCGCGGCGGGCAGTTGCTCTTCGAGGGCCTTGATCCCTTCTTGCCACGCCGGATACACCGTGGCGGCGATGATGCGCTGGGCTTCCTGCGCGAGTTCGGCGCGGCGCGCGTCGGAGACGACCTTGCCCGCGCGCAGACGGTCGTCGAACGTCCCCGCGAGCGGGTTCTCCGCCGGTTGCCCACCGATGAACTGCCTCATTTGGTTGATGGTGGCTTCGAGAATGAACTTGGGCGGGCGGATGCCCTTCGCGCCGGCCGCGCGCGCTTCCACCACCGCTTCCTGCACGCGCGGGCCCACAAGCGCGAGGCGCGCCAAATAGTTCTGCGCATCCTTCTCGCTGCGCAGGACATGTTGGACGGTGAGCGTATTCACGAGATTGATATTGGCCCCGCCGAACTGTTCGAGCGGGAATATGAGATCAAGGAAGGGCTCACCCTTCACGACCATGTCGAGCTGCCACTCCATCAGGTTCGCCGAGACACGCTCCTGCGGCGAGAGCTTGGACCGGTCATAGCGGCGCAGGTCGGCGAGGCCTTTCTTGGCGAGCGCGATGCGCTGCAGCGCGGCGTCACGGGTTTGAGGCATCAACATGCGCTCGACACGATCCTGCTCTTCGCCGGTGAAATAACGGGCGCTGGCGGCGAAGTCGGTGTGGAAGCGCATCCACGCGTCGGTGAAGGCGTCGAAGAACTGGCCGATGGGTTGCTCGGGTGCGCGCTGTTGCGCGCCGGCACCGGACGCGGCGCCGGCCATGAGAATGACCAGCGCAAGGCGAAGAAGAAGGCTCATGATGTCCCCCCAAGAGAATCGGCCCTGGGCTTCAGTCTATAACGGAGCGGCCGCGCCAGGATGTCATCCCGGCGCGGCCGCTTTTAGGCTTATAACTTATTGATATTTAATACTATTTAGCGGCCATTAGCGCCTGAATCTGCTTCACGGCGAAGTCGACCTTCATTTCGTGGCGCAGCTTGCCGAGCTCGACGCTCGACTTGCGGGCGTCGCCCGTGACGCCGTTGTTCGGCGTGTTCGGTCCGCGCTGCACCTTGCCGTCGACGACCGGAGCGCCTTCGGAGTTCGGGAGCTGATCCTTGCGCACCCACTCGCCATTACCGGCAATCGTTTCGAGGTACATCATCTCGGACGTGTCCTGGATGCCGCCATGCTGACCGACCGGCAGCTTGCGCTCGACGAGGATCTTGTTGAAGGCGTCGCGCGCCGCCGTGTACGGGTGATCGGCATAGAGCACGCGCGCCTTGCCCGCGTACTTTGCGGTCAGCTTCTTGGCGACTTCCGCATAAACGCCATCCGGGCCCTGCCCGCCGCCGCTATCGCCCATCAGAACGACGGTCTTAAACCCGTTGGCGATGGCTTGTTCGGACACGGCTTCGAGCACCGGACCCATCACAGCCGGCGGAATGCCGATGTCGCCGGGGATCTCGGCGTTGCCATTGGCGGGGCTGAACGGCAGCACCGGCAGGGCGATCGCATTGCCGAGCTTCTCGGCGATATGCTTCACCACCTGACGGCCGATGAAGTTGTGCCCGGCGATAATGTTCTGCGGCCCACGCTGTTCGGTGCCGCCCGTATAGAAAAGCGCCGTGGTCTTGCCGGCGGCGATCGCGGCTTTCAGTTCCGGCCAGGTCATCATCTCGATCTCGACGGTGTTCGGCGCGGCGGCGGCGTAGGCCGGAGCCGAGGTGGCCATCGCGAGAGCCAGCAACACGCCGGCGGCTTGAACCATTTTCATCTTCTTCTCCCTATTTCACGAGTTTGCAGCCGGGCGCTGGAAATGTGCCCGGTTTGAATGTCTCCCCACCCACGGCCTTCGCGTGGCTCTTCCAGGCCGTGGCGATGATCGAAAAGTCTTGCTGGGCGTCGGTCTTCTGGGCGCCGCCTTCCAGTTTGGCGAAATACTCGTCCGTCGCTTGCTTCAGCAGTTTGAGGTCGGACTCCGGCCACTTCGCGAGAGTCATCTTGGCGCTGACCGGTTTGCCGTCGACGACCTTCTGCGATCCGTCGTGATTGCGTTGCATGACGCCGGCGTTGAGCGCCAGCATCTGTTCAAGCCGTTCACATTGAATAGATTCGGTCGCCTTATAAGACTCGGTCACCGATTCCTTCGCGGCGCGCTGGATCGCGGCCTTCTGACCGTCGGTCAGGCCGTTCCATACCGCCTTATCGATATGCATCCAGGAGACCAACGACGGTTGATGCCAGGCCGGGGTGTGCGCATACCGCGCACCCATCTGGCCGATGTTCTGCGTGCACGTGCTTTTGGTGCCTGCCGGGATCGGGAACGGCACAGCCGGTGTGCAATCAAGATCGCCAGCATCGGGGTTTCCAAGCGGACGGTCGGATGTCGGTTCCTTCACCGGGAAGAAGTCGACAAGGTCGTCGCTGGGATTGATGTATTCGAAGCCTTGAATCGTGCCGGTTTGCATCGGCAGCAATACGGGCTGTCCGCCGACGGCGGGATAGTAGGTCAGCGTTTTTTGCTTAATCGTGCCCTTCTCGACCAGGATATCGCAGGCGCGGTCCACCACGTCCTGCGGCGGCGAGAGGTAACGGATGCGCCAGCCGGAGGTGCAAAGGCCCGCGAGGCCGACGCCGCCCTTTTGCGCGAGGCATTCGGCGTCGCCCTTCTCACATTGCGCGGCGCCCATCGGCTTCGGGAAGAAACCCGAGTTCTGCGCGGTGCTGCCGACGACAGGGATCACGATCTGTGTGCCGCCCCGGCTGTCGAGCACTTGCTGCGCGAGCTGGGTGCCGTTGTGTCCGGCGGCGTCGACTTTCGCTGTGGTGAGGAACGCCACCATCTGCTCGAAGGTGATGCCGAACGGCACGGAATTATAGATGAAGCCCCAGGACGGATCGTTGAACGCGGGCTTTTCCTGACCGTCGTTTTTCCCGAACTGGATGCCGGCGCGCAAGGCGTTCACACCACGATTCACGGTGTTGTCGGGCTTGAAGATCACTTGCTGCCCGGCCGGGAGCGCATCGGCGCCCTTGTCGTCGGTATAGGCCAGCACCTTCTCGATGAAGATGCGCATGGCGCCGTAACCCGGGTCCTTCGGGTTAGTCGAGGTGCCGTTGCCGCGCCCGACGGTGGGCGACTCACTGTACTCATTATAGGGGATGGTGACGTCAGCCAGCGCCGTGCCGGTGCTGAGCGCCGCGAACGCGGCGCCCATGATGAAAGCTCTAACCATGTATGTCCTCCCAGACACTCACCCGCAAGTATCCCCGGAATTCGCGAGGATGAGCAAGCGCTCAGCCGTGAATTATCGTGGAATACGGACGGGCTGAACCGTCGCACCGTTCGAGGCGACGTCCCAGGCGGCAAAGCGGACCCACTTCTTGCCACGCGCGTCGAAGGGGATCTCGAAACGATGCGAACCGAAAGCCGCGAGGTCCGTGGCGGGGATCACCTGGCGCGTTGTGGTCTTTCCGTCGCCTGTCATGACCTCGACAAATTCGAGCGGGAAGGTCCACGACACATTGGCGACCACTTTCGCGTTTCGGCCGCTGCCTTGGACCTCGAAAGAGGGGATCACCACCTCGCCCGAAGACCAGAAGGTGTATCCGGTCTTGAGTACTTCGATGAGCGGGGTCACGTCGTCCGGGGACGGAAGCTTGTCGAGCTTCACATATGTGACCGGCGAGCTGCCGTAAGAGTCGTCTCCCGGCATCTGGTCGTAGACTTCGGAGATGGACAGGACACGCTTCAAGGGTACGTTCTTGTCCGCCATCCAGTTCGACATCTCGTCGAGCAGCGGCCAACAGCGATAGTCGCAGAGACGCCGCTCGGACCCGTCGACCCCCATGCCCCAGCGGGCGCCGAAGCCGTTGTACTGCGGGTCGCTGAAGTAGGGCCGATCCTTCACGGCGTCAGGAAAGCCGGTGGAGCCTTTGGTGCGCGGATGCGGCATCGAGATGATCGCGTTCTCCTTGCGCACCATGTTCATGAGATCGTCGGGGCCGCCGACGTGATAGACCTTGCCGTATTCGGGATGGGTTTCCTCGGCCGCTTGACCGGGAAGACGCTCGTCCCAGAAGATCGGTTTGCTGAAAATAATATCCGTATGTCCGCCGAGGGGCCCCCGGAACAGCTCCTGCGCCGGAAGGATGAGGAAGCTGTCGTCGGAATGCGCCTTCGATCCGGCGATGGCCCACTTGGTGACGGCGAGGCGGCGTGCGTTGGCGGTCTGACGGCGTTTGACCGCCTCGGCGGTATTGGCGTCAGGCAATGGATCGCCCGATTCATTCCAGAGTGACAATTGGATGGCGTCGACCGGCGCGATGATGTTGATGCCGGCAGCTTTCAAAGCCATGAAGTCCGGGAGCTTCACATCGGCGCTACCGGCCTTCTCGAGGCGCTGGGACATGTCCATGTGATAGTGATGGCTCATGACCTGATAGCCGGGCAGCGGGCGATAGACATCGCCGTTGGTGAACGCGAGCGACTTGCCGATCGCGTCTTCCGCCTTGCCCAAATTGGGGTAGAGGAACACGGTCATGAGCTGTTCGGTGCCGGGGCGGGCGCTGAACAGCGACCAATTTTCCTGGAAATTCTCGTGCGCGTGGTCTTCGTATTCGTTCTGGCGCACGCCGAACGCATAGGAATCCGCGGCATCCTTGCGATAGTAATTGTAGCCGACGTTGACGGCGATCTCGCGCGACCAGAAAAAGCGATGGGGCGGCGGGAAGGCCGCGATGGCGCCGCCATTCTGTTCGACCGCGACAAGGCGATTTGCCGCACGCAACGGAACAGAATTCGCGTTCACGGCGCCGCGCAGTTTGTAGTCCTGCCAGGTGTTGGCCGTATCGCGCCA
This sequence comes from Rhodospirillaceae bacterium, assembly GCA_050246995.1. Classification (GTDB taxonomy): domain Bacteria; phylum Pseudomonadota; class Alphaproteobacteria; order Rhodospirillales; family Rhodospirillaceae; genus SHVO01. The sequence continues at coordinate 141,476 of JBFWVA010000010.1, forward strand.
GGCCACGCGCGAACTGCTCTCGATCGCAAGGCCCTTGAGGCCGCCGTCATATTTATAAGCGACCCATTCCTTCGTGGTCTTGCCGATGACTTCTTGGCGGATGAGATTCGTGCCGCGGAAGATGGTGTAGCGGAGCAGGCCGTTGAACACCCCAAGCTCGACTCCCGGATAGTCGACGACAATGCGCGCGCCTTCGGAGCGCACGGCGCAACCCGTGATCTTGTAGACGACGTTCGCGCGCTGAATCTCGGAGGCGTCGCGCGGAAGGCCCGGCTGGCCCGCTTCGGGGATGCCTTCGACCGGTGGAATGGAGTTGCCGGGGAATGCGCCCGGCGCCGGCGGCTTCGCGCGCAGGAGCGGCGCATCCCAGAACGGATCGAACCGGTATTTGTCGACGTTCTCTTTATTGATCGGGAGCTTCAGGTCGCGCAGCGGCGCCAATTGCTGATTGCTCATGCGGCGCAGGCCGCTGACCACGGCGTAGTCGGGCACGGCGTTGACGACGATCGGCGTCCATGCGCCGTCGCCGGCGCGTAGGGAAATATCCTGAATGACGGGCGCGCCGTTCTGAACAGCGATATGAAGGCGTCCGGTCTGGCCGGCGTCGGCCGCCCAGGTGACAACGAGCCCGTGCGCATCGGAGGCCGCAGTGAGCCCCTCCACCGCCTTGTAGCCCGACATATTGCACGTCACGGATTGCGCCACGGCGGGGAGCGCGACGGCGCTCAGGCCAAGGGCGAGAATGGCTGTTCTGGATACAGAGGTCATGGGCGTGGTCTCCCTTGAAATAAAGAGAGCGCCTTCGCATTTTGTGCTGGGGCGCTCCCTGGTCGATGGATACCCGCGGCCACTTTGACGGAAGCGGCCGCGAGTCCCTTAGTTCTTAGTATTTGAAGCGCAGGCCCAGGTTGAAGTAACGGCCCAGGAAGTCGTAGGTCGTACGATTACCCGGCTGGACGAACGAGGACGGCGCGCCAACATCTTTCGGCGGCTCTTGGTTCGTCACGTTGTTGACCGAGAGGTAGAACTCGTTGTCGGACCCAAACGCTTCGAAGCCGTAAGTAACCGTGATGTCGGTGTAGAAGGCTGCGTCGACGGTGTTGTCGTCGACGAACACACCTTCGACGCGCTGAGCGGACACGAGTTTTGGACCGATGAAGCGCTCCTGAATGAAGAGCTTCCAGTTCTCATACTCGTAGTTTGCCCGCAGATTGACGCGCCACTTCGGATCGTTATCGCCGCCAAGAGTCGGGATACGATTGCCGCCCAGCGCCTGCGTGTAAGCAGCCGTCAGGCGTGTGGCGAGCGCACCGAGGGTTAAGTCGCCACCCCAAAGATCGGTATTATAGCGAGCTTCGATGTCAAAGCCGGCATTCGCGATTTCCGACAGGTTCAAGAAGGGCGACCGCACGCGGACCGTTCCAGCCACCGGAGTGACATACTGACAGAAGCCAGGAACGTTCAGGTAACAGTTGTCGATGGTCTGCTGCGAGCCGACCGTCTGAATCCCGCCTTTGATCTTGATGTTATAATAATCGACCGAGAGGTTGAACCCTTCGAAGAAGGTCGGGGTCAACACGACGCCATAGGTTTTGGTCAAGGCGCGTTCCGGAACCAGATCGGGGTTACCGGAGGTGATCTGAACCACCGTAGTGGCGACGCCGTTGGTCGAGGACGGATAGAACTGGTTCTGGCTGTTGAAGGTCGAGCTGTTATAGAGCTCGAGCAGGTTCGGCGCGCGGATGTCGCGAGACACCGTTGCACGAACGCGCACATCCGGAACGATCTGATAGTCCGCGCCGGCCTTCCAGGTCGTCACGCCGCCCGAGGTCGAGTAGTCGGTGTAGCGTACGGCGAAGTCGGCGTTCAGCTTCTCGACCATCGGCACGTCGCGCACAAGCGGCACGCCGACTTCGGCGAAGATTTCCTTCACGTTGAACCCGCCGCTGAAGGGCTGGAAGTTGGCGAAACGGAACGGCCCGAGACGGCCCTGCAGCGCAGCCGGCCCGCCACGGATCCCCGCAAAATCGATCGTCTGGCTTGAGATGGGGTCGTTAATCTGACGCACATCCTCCGTACGATATTCGGCGCCTGTCGCAAGCGACAGATTGCCAGCTTCGAGACCAAACCCGAGGTCACCGGAGATCGTGGCGGTAAACACGTGCTGATCGAGAGTGAAGCGCTTCCAGGAATCGCCGATCGTGTACGGGATCGTGCTCGGATCAACCGAACCCGGACCGAACAGGTTCTGCGGCTTACAGCCGGCATCGAGACCGGTTCCACCCGGCACAAAGGTATTGCCGCTGTAGTACTGCGAGCGGCAGACGACCTGGCCGGTGGCCGGATTGACAACCGCGTCGGCGGCCGCATAGGTCGGACGCGCGATGTTGAGGTTATCTTGCGCCAACAACTGGTTCGTGCGGCCGTGCGAGTAGTTCACATCGTAGTTCCAGCCGTCGAAAGCGTCGCCCTTCAGGCCGATGGCCTGACGGAGCACTTTCGTCTTCGTGCGGATGGTGACGTCCGGATACTCCATCATGTAGCGGCCCATGAGGAAGGACGTAACGCCCGCCGCGTCCATGCGTGCGGCCACGGAGGCGGGGAGGAACGCGTTGTCGCGGAAGATGGTGTAGCCGAAGCCCGCGCCCGTTTGGATGGGCTTCTGGTTCGGGTCTTTCGCGTTGGAATACGAGAAGCCGACTTCGAAGTAGGCTTGCGTATTGTCGGTCAGGTCGTAGGTCGCATGCGCGAAGTTGGCGCTGCGCTCCTGGTCACCGGTGAGGTTGTAGCTGATCCACGAACCGTCGCCGCCGCTCATCCAGGTCGAGCCGCTGCTATAACCGTAGGTGAAAGGCGCCGGGACGCCGCCCGCGAGGAACTGCGTGCCCTTCAATGGACCCGAGGAGATAAGACCACCGTCCGAAATCAGCGAGCTGCGGATGTTCGGCAGCACGAGGTTGGTTGGGCCCGAACCAGTCGTGTTCGAAATGAGACCCCAGGGTTTATCCCACCAATCACGGCCGTTAGGCACGTTGACGCGCGTGCCGTCCTGACGGGCGTACTGTGTCGAGGCGATCACATGCAGACGATCGCCCGCGAAACTGCCGCCCCAAGCCAGCGAGGCCTTGTAGTTCGGCACATCGCCGAAGGTGGAGATCCCGGCGCCGACATCGCCCTTGAAGCCGACGAACTCGGTATCGAGCACGAGGTTCACCACGCCGGCGACGGCGTCCGAGCCGTACGCGGCCGAGGCGCCGCCCGTCACCACGTCGACGCGGCTGACGAGGTTCTGCGGCAGGATGTTGAAGTCGACGGAGTTGTTCTGGTTCGAGGCGACCGTGCGGCGGCCGTTGAGCAGAACGAGGTTACGGTTGGTGCCGAGATTGCGCAGGTTCAGCAGGTTCTGGCTGTTCGAACCCGAGGCGCCCGTGCCTGAACCGGTCTGGTTCGCGCTGGCGGACGCGGCGAGCGAGGGCAGTTGCTTCAGCGAGTCCGCAAGGTTCACCGGCGCGGCCTGGACCAGCGCTTCAGTGGTGATCGCCGTAACCGGCGTTGCGGTTTCGAAGCCGGTGGTCAGACGCGAACCGGTCACGACAACTTCTTCAAGTTCCGAAACGTTGGCGGCGGCTGCATTTTGTTGCGCATGAGCCGTGCCGGCGACGCTCATAGCCAGCGTCAACGCCATCAGGCTCGTTCCGGACGACAGTCCGGCGAATATGCGACGTGATGTCTTCACAGTTTTCCTCCCCAGTGAGTGAGATTGACCGGATGATGGCGTCGCCGCGCTTTCCCTAGCGGCGAATGCACCTACCCCGGAATTCCGAAGGCGAACACTCCACGCAATGCGGAGCCGCTCGCCCGTTTCGTAACTTATTTTACGTTCTCTTCCTCCTTAATCGTTCCAGCCCAAACGGCGCCTCTTGAGACGACGCCGCGTTATTTTTTTGGCGGGATCAGACTGTTGATCTGCTTCACCGCATAATCGATTTTCATATTGAAGCGCAGATTCCCGATCTCGACGTTCGAGCGCCGCGCATCGCCCATGATGCCGTTCTTGGGATCGTCCGGACCGCCGGGCTTCGCCTTGCCGTCGACCATCGGCGTGCCCACGGCGGTCGGCACCAGCTCCTTGCGCACCCAGGTCCCGTCTTCCTTCGCCATCAGTTCGGAGGTGTCGGGAAGACCGGCATGCCCGGAGTCAGGATAGCCGCGCTCCTTCAGGATCTTGGTGTAGTCCTCGCGCGCCTTCGTATAGGGATGGTCGGCGTAATAGACGTGGATGCCTTGCGGCGCGTACTTCGCGTCGAGCTTCTGGGCCACCGCGGCGTAGACGCCGCCGTTCGGCTGCGTACCGCCGCCGTGATCGGCCATCAGCACCACGTTCTTGAATCCCGTTTTGATCGCTTGCTCGGAGACACGCTCGAGCACCGCGAAGAGGATGTCGTTGGTAAGACCGATCGTGCCCGGCAGTTCGGCCGTTGCCTCATTCGGCGTCCACGGCAGCACCGGCATGGCGATGGCGTTGCCGAGCTTCAGAGCGATTTCCTTGACGATGAGCGGTCCAAGCAAATTGTGCCCACCGTTAACGACATGCGGCCCGCGCTGTTCGGTGCCGCCCGTATAAAATAGCGCTGTGGTCTTGCCGGCGGCGAGCGCGGCTTTAACTTCCGGCCACGTCATCCGGTCAAATTCGACGAGTTCTTCTTTCTTCGGCGCGGCGGCGGCAAAAGACGGGGCCGCCGCGAACGCGATCGAAAACGCCACGCTGGCCGCGAGGAAAACACGCATCAATAACCTCTGCTTGAAAGTGCTGATGGGCGCTGGATCGGACTGGACACGGGAGTGTGTGTTCGCAATAACAGCGCCGCCGCACCGGTGCGCGGCCGCTTTGCGAAAATTCCGGTTCCCTGAAGAACCGTACGCGAGGCCATGCTTTCCCCCGATAACACGCAAAAACATTCTCCCTCGCAGCGGCCGGCTCCCGCCAGTGCTGCGCTCATTTCTGTTTTTCGTCTGGTACGGAACAACGCCCACGCTTCCACGCGCCTGGAGGCGCGTGAGTGGCGGGCGCTCGGCTAAGCGCGTTCGCTGTCTCCCCCTCGCTGGCGCGCAGCCACGGCGCCGCGCACCCTATGAACCCTATTCTCCCACACCGTCCGCGGCCCTCCCGCGGCGGTATGTTTCGCCGGTGCTAGTCCCGGCTGATCGATGAAGCCGCAGGCGCCGTACCATTGGCGCTGACAGCCATATCCGGGTGCTTCACGAAGACTTGTGTGAAGCCAACTTTAAAAGCCGTCGAGATGCCAATCATGGCCCCGGTTTTCGGGTCCGCATAGTCCGCATTCTTGACCATCGCGCGATAGATGGAAGGTGTTGCAGCTTGGCCATAGGCTTGGTGGTGCGTGGAGCGGCCCTGATTGGCGGCCGCGTTCCAATCGTTGATGTCCATGTAGCCGCCCATGATGCCCTGGGCGCGGTCGGGCGTCAGGGCAAGACGCCAACGGGCGCCGTAGTAGCGCACATCCGCGACGCTCGAGCCGTTGCCGGCCGAAGGCATCGTGTAGTCGGCGCCTTCGGTCGTGAGCACCCCGTCCACGATCTTGCCCTTGAACTTCTGGACGAAGATCTTGCCGAAGCGCATGTCGACGCGCTGCGTGCCGCCGGCGAGATAGGTCGCTCCGGTCGCATCCGTCATCGGCTTATCCATGCCGCGATAAGTGGTGAGCGTAATGTCCGGGTCGTTGACGAGATCGTCGACGTCCGTGAGTTCGATCACGATGATGTTGTAGGAATACTTACGCCAGTTGTTGAAGGCGCCGAGATTGTAGGACGTCGAACGGTAGTTCGCCGTGCAGCCCCAGGCGCGCTGGGTCTGGTTATCGATCCCCTTGTTGCCGTCCGGATCGGTGTAGTCGTTGTCATCGATCTTGTCGTTGAGATCGATGCCGAACGACGTTTTGGCGACGGACTCATAATACGGAAGCTTGGGCTGCGCCGTCAGCTTCGGGAACCAGACTTCACTTTCGCGTTCGAGCTGGCTTTCAAGGATCGTCCACTTCTTGTCGTCCGGGTAGAGGATCTTGAACTCCTCACGCGGGCCGTTGTTGATGCCTTGCGGACATTCGGCTTTGCCGTCCGGGGTATCCCAGATCGCCTTGTATTCGCTGGTCATGACGTACCCGATGCGGCGGTCCTGCACCGGGCTCGTGTTGCTTCCGTCGGCCGCGAACGCAGGCGCGCTCAGCGCGGTGCCGGACGCCAGCGCGAGGATGAGGAGCTTGGTTTGATGCTTCATGGTCTTTCTCCCAATTCTTGCTTTAGCGGCCTTGGAATTCTTCGCGCAGGAAGAACACCTTGTAGCCGTTGCGCTGTCCGTAGAACTCGCCCCAGCTCTGGGCGCGGATCGAACCCGGCCGGTCATCACGAATGAACGTAAACACCGGACGATCGCGGAAGGCCCACACGTTGATCGCATCGGTCTGGCCCGGCTTGGCGCGATGGCCGGTGGCCGGATCGATCGCCATCACAGTCCAGGCTTCATTCGCGGCTTTCGGATTGGTCGCGATCACATACGGGAACGTCTGCGCACAGCGGATCGGATCCCCGCCGCCGCAGACCGCGTAGCGGTATTCTTGCGGCGTGTCCGGATGATCGCAGAGCAATTGATCGGCCGCATCGTCACCGCAGTTGTAGATGTAAATCGTCTTGCCCTTGGAATCGGCGAGCGTGACCCCGGCGGCGGTTTCCTGCGTCGTGAAGTCTATGGCCGGCGCGGCCGGCGTGTACTGCGTGTACACCGTGCTCCAGCCCGGAACGTCAAGGCCGTGCTGAACACCTGGGCTGCCGTCCGGGATGTAGGTGTAGAGCGGACGGCCGCGATAGGCCCACTGCTTCACGCCCGGGGCGCGTTCGATCACAGACCATTCTTCACGGGCAGTGACGCCGATTTCAGGCGCGAGCACCGGCTGCCAGGTCTTCAGGCAATCGCCCGTGCAGTTCGACTTGTTCGGCTTATCGCCGTCCCACGCGTAAACGATGAAGCCATTCGAGAGCACCAGCTGACGGCCCACGAGGCTTTGATCGACGATGAATTGTCCCGGCACGTCGGGCGACGGACCGATCGGCACGCGCGCGACCGGCGAGTCACCGCCTGGCGAACCCGGCGGATCGTTGCTTTTACGGCCGACATTCGTGCCGCCAATAGTGTCGCCCGGCTTTTTATCCATGACCGACGTGTAGAGGACGAAGCCGTCGTAGGCCCACTGGTTGCGGCCGTCCTTGCGTTTGATCACCGACCACTTGCCGACCGGTTTGGCGTCGTCGGCCGCGATCGCGGGCGGCCACATCGCTTCGCAGCTCTTGCGCGTCGCGACGTCCGGCAGCGTGAGGCCGGCCGGATACGGGCTCATAAGCCCCACATTCTCCTTGGAAACCGTCGTGTCGCAGATCGAAGCGGCGCCCTTCATGTCGCCGGTGCCGCCGTTGCGCAATTCCTTGCGCGGCCACTGATACAGCGTGCGCCCATCGGCGTCGGTGTAGATCGGGCCGTCGAGCTTCGAAGGAAATACTTTTATCCCGGGCGGCGTCGGTTCACGCACATAGTGTTCCAATGCGGCGGCGTCCTTCTTGGACTGCGCCAATGCACCGTGCGCGCTTACAGCGCAAACCGAGGCGGCGATGATGCCAATGACCCGCCCCGCCGTGAACCAATCGTGTCGCATACCTACCCTTTGCGTGCGTTAGAAAGTGAAATCACATTCGGCGGACCGCTCTCCCAAGGGTCCGCCGAATGATCGAGACTTACACCAGGATTTCGCCGAACTCCTTGGAGGTATTATTGGAGCGCGTGCCCCAGGAGTTGATGTCCAGGCCCATGACGCGCTGCGCGGTGTAGCCGAGACGGCCGATGGTCGCGCCTTCGGTCTTGATGTGCAGGCCCGTCTTGAGGCGTCCGCCCGCGCGGCCCGCGGTCATCGCCGCCATGCCGTCGAGCGAGTGCACGCGCGCATAGCCGTGGTCGGTGATGCCGTACAGGAGCACGTTGTCCAGCAGCGTGCCGTCGCCTTCCTTCACCTTCGAGAACGCTTCGACGTAGTACGCCCAGGCTTCCATCGAGCGGTGCAGGAACCACGCCGCGTTCTCCTGGTACCCATGCGCGCCGATCGGCTCTTCGTGGGTCGTCGTGTGGTGCGGCTTCTCGTAGCCCGCCTTGATCGTGTTAGCGGAAGCACTCGAGTAGTTCATGTTGAACACCCGCGTCTGATCGCACGCCACCGCCATGACCATCAGGTCGGTCATCATCTTGTGACGCTGGGCAACCAGGCCCGACTCACCGCCGAGCTCAGGCTCGGATGTGACGGCCTTCGGCGCGATGCACGCCGCGATCGGTTCCGGCTTCGTCAGCTGCTGGTCGAACTGACGCTCCAGGTGACGCAGGCCCGTCATGTACTGGTCGAGGCGGATCTTGTCCTCCGCGCCCACTTCGCCTTCCATCGACTTGATCTCGCCGATCACGCCCGAGAGCACGCTGCGGCGCGCCATCACTTTGGGGTTCGGCGTGAAGTTCGCCGCGTTCGGGTCCTGGAAGTCAGGCCCGAACAGGCGCTGGTAGAAGTTGATCGGAGAGACCTCCGGGATCGTCGGCGCGATCGCGCTTTCGTAGGAGATCGTCGAGCGCACGTCCCCGGTCGCCGCGGCCGTCAAGGTCTTGAAGCGCGTCGTGCGCCCGATCTGGTTGGAGATCGTCGTGTCGATCGTCTCACCCGGCTTGTCGCCGCCGGCCTTCGGGCTCGTGCCGCTCATGCCGATCACCCAGCCCGAGTAGTGGCAGAGGTTCGGATCCGTGTCGCGGAACGCCGTCAGACCTGTGAACAGGTTCACGTGCTGCTTGATGTTCTTCCAGGACGCGATCTGGTCCGGGAGGTCGTAGTCCAGGCCCACCTTCTTCGGAACGAAGATCCCGGCGTCGATGCCGAGGCCCCAGAACCAGGTGCCGAAGCGCACCGGCATCTTGCCGCCGTCGGCCATAGCCGTGCCGTTGGAGTTCAGGAAGC